>JAYRWE010000046.1:0-11143 GCA_041918175.1 bacterium | reverse complement strand
TATCTCAAAGATGTTCTCGCGCGAATCCACGATCATCCCCACCACAAGCTCGCCGAACTGCTCCCGCAGAATTGGGCGCCTGAATCTACAAAGTAAAAACTTCCTCCGCCATCTCCGATATGGGTTCACCGAGGGGATACCGACATGCCGCGCAGAAAAGACGGAGCTACTTCACTGCAATGCGAAACAGCTCTTTCACACTTTCATCCACCGCGCTGCTTGCGATATAGCCGAGGGCATATGGGTTATTCGCAACAATCTTTTTCACTGCTTTGTCGGAAACGCATTGCACCGGCGCGGAGGCCTGCCCCGAAAGCATGAGCTTGGTCCATTGGCTGCGCACTTGATTCAACGTTTTGCCCAAAACCAAATCATAAAATTTTTTCCCTAAGCTCGTCTCAGCCTGATCGACCACTTGGATCTTGTTGCCGTTCGACCATTTGAGCTGATTGCCGGTGTAAATCGCTTTTAAGCCCGCCTTCTTAACGTCGTTCGAATCTAGCTTCGCGTTTTTCGAAACCACGATGCTAATCTGTGCCTGCGCCGTTTCAACGTTGCCCCAGCCCAGTCCCAGTCCCACCAGCAACAGGGCAAGCCCTTTCCAAGTTGCGAATCGTTTCTTCATGAAGAGTCTCCAAGTTCTAGGTTGAACATTCAGCAGTCGAATACCGTTGTCGTGCATTGCGCGTAACGACGTGAATTAAAACACCTGACCAAACAGCAGGGAAACGTCGAAACGAATCTCCCAATAATTCACGTCTTCGCCGTTGAATTTGTAGAAATGGAAACTCTGATCCAGCTTGGCGGCAACTTGCGGCGTGGGGCGAAACACCAACCCCACGGTGGATTTGTTGAAAACACCGTCATCGGCAACACCGGCTTCATTATCCCCGCCGAATGTTTTTTTGGCAATCGTCTCCGGATTGCTGTAATAATCCCATTGCACATAAGGCGCAAACTCCCCCATGCGCGTTTCTTGCGCAAGCCCGGCGCGCACATACCACGTTTTGATATCATAGTGTGCGGCGAGGCTCACGTTGCTTGCCTCGACGGCTGCGCTCGGCGTTTTGAGAAAACGGGTGCGTTGCGCAGCATTCGGCTTACCGCCGTTGATCATCGCCACGACGGCATCGGGATCGCGTTGCGCATCATGCGAAGCACGCCAGTATTCCGTTTGCAAAGTCACTTTGCCGGCTTTGGCTTCGAAGTATCCGCCCAACACGGAAAATTCATCTGCGGCCATCCACGGCAGCACGCCGCTCTTGGGCGAGCCTTCGCCAACGCCGATGTCAGAGGTCGTTGCGCCGCCGGAAGTATAGCCGGAAATGCCGACGGTGTAATCGCCGCCGCCAAATTTATAGTTGAAGTCATAACCAATCGGGATCAAGCCTTCAGCCGCGCCGCCTTCGCCATTGTCCGTGGAAACACTATAGTTGAAAATGCCGGAACCTGAACCAAAACTGCCGTAGAGCATAAACGCCGTCGTGCGCGAAATCATCAAGTGATCGCCGTCAAACAATTCCGGCGGCTCAATGCCATAATAGGTCGGCACGGCGTCGAGGATTTCGTTGTACAATCCAAATTTGCGATAGATCTTTCCCATGCGAATATTGAATGCCGCGGAGGCCGCATACTCGCCCCAAAAATTGCGCAAATCCACCACCTCTCCGCCCGCACCATTAAGATTGACGAACGCCTTAAACTTGTTAGTGATTTGGTGTTGCAAGAGCAAGTTGAACGAAGGGTATAGAAACTCTGCCGGCGCATCGGTCTTCACAATGCTATTCCCTTCCAAACCTGGCTCGGCAAAAGTTTTCTCAAAGCGTGTGGCAAAATAGCCGTAAAGGCTTAGGTCATTCAGCGTCAAACCGGCAACCGACATTTCGCCGAAGCCCAAGTCTTCATCCGTCGTCGTGTCTGCGCTTACGGTCACATGCTGACGCGTGGAGTCTGCAGATGCACTCGTCAAGCCTCCGGTGCCGGCAAGTGCGCCATTCAGCATGTCTGCCAGCATCACAAAGGCGAGCAGCATAAAGCCAAAACGGCACTGCATACTGCGAATTGAAATCATAGAAGCGCTCCTAAGGTGAAATGAAGCCGAAACGATATTGCTCAAGAATTTTAATTTGGTTTCATGAAGACTGCGCCCCGGAAGTTTGCGTAAGCCACGCAGACCGATAGTAGGGATAGAAAATATGCTCTGCCATTTACCAACAGCCTTGCAGAAATGCAGAGAATTTGAGCGCCTTTTTGTTGCTGAAAGTTGTCGTTGGAAGAGAGTAGCCGAAACACTATTTTGTAGAAAAAAATTTGCCCTGCCCGCTTATAACTTGCCCATTTGATCGGTCATGCCCGAGTGCTCTAATCCAGCATCCACGGCCGCCACAATTGGCTTCCTGCTTTACAGGCTGCGGGAATGACCGCATTCAGATCGCACTAAAAGGAGCCTCACATGCTGCTCAATCTTCGCGGAATCTTTCCTCCCATTACCACGCCATTTGAGAATGGTCATTTTTCCCCGCGTCGTCTCAAAGAAAATCTCAGCCGTTGGAATGAAACTGCTCTTGCCGGCTATGTCGTGCTCGGCTCAAATGGCGAAGCGCCGCTGCTCAGCGATGCGGAACGGCTGGAAGTCGTGCGCGTTGCGCGGCAAGAAATTCCAGCGCATAAATTGCTGATCGTCGGCACGGGCATGGAATCAACCGAGGCCACGGTTGTGCTCACGATGCGCGTTGCGGATTTAGGTGCGGCCGCGGCGCTGGTCGTGAATCCATATTATTATCGCCAGCATTTTTCCAACGAGGCGTTGCGGCGCTATTATGAAGCTGTGGCCGAAGCCTCGCCCCTTCCAATTTTGCTCTACAACGTACCGAAATTCACCAATCTCAACTTGTCGGTTGAGCTTGTGGCGCAACTAGCGCAGCACCCGAACATTATTGGCATGAAAGACAGCGCCGGCAACCTCGCGCAACTTATTGAACTGCGCGAGAAGACGCCCCAAGACTTTCAAATTCTCCTCGGTTCGGACGCAGTGTTTTTAGCCGGCTTGTTCCATGGTATGGAGGGCGCGATTCTCGCGCTCGCGAATGTTGCGCCGCGAGAGTGTGTGCAATTGTATGAGTATGTGCAGAAAAAAATGTGGGAAGAAGCGCGAGCACTCGCCGAGCGTTTAGCGCCCGTGGGGAGGATTATTGTCGCCCGCTACGGTGTGCCGGGTTTAAAAGCAGCATTGGATGAGACGGGATATTTCGGCGGGGAACCGCGGCCGCCTTTGCTCCCCATCGAGTCGGAGGCGCGCAAACAGATTCGTGAGGTGTTGCTTGCGAGTCAAATTTTGTACTAATCATTGCGCTCAAAACTCGCCGGGCCTCTTCTTCCGAGCAGAGCAAACTCCACGCTGAAGATTCGGCCCGGTGAAATTTTTGTTCCTCCTGCGCCAGCTCAATGTCAAGTCAGTCTTGGCTGATCTCGTTCGAATCCGGAGAAGCAGGATCGTTGCCAAAATAGCTACTTTGCACTTCGCTATTATCCCAAATCGGAGAATTGGGGTCATTGGCTTCGCCCGAATCATCGTATTCATCCGGATCATCGGCCGCTTCGATTTCGAAATCGGTGTGGTAAGCTTTCATGTTGAGCTCTCCCGCAAAATTCCTATCGTTGTACATCTTGTGCCTCCTGGCTGTTGTGGGGCAGCGCATGCATACTTCTGCCCAAGATTAAAATTGAAAATAAAAACACGTACGAGCAAAACGAACGACTGCGGATGAATTCTTTTGCTCGGGCATTGAATTAATACACAAGCCAATGGAGCCACCAACCAGGCCAAACCGCCCAATGACGTTTGCCCCATTGTCTGCCCCGCTCGTCTCACGCGCTTTTAATAGCTTCACGAAAAAGATCTTGCGTAAAAAGGCAGATAAAATTTTGTCGCTCTTCGCCGGTTAGCTGCTGGGCTTGTGCTAAAGTGAAAATGGAGAGGCCGAAGCGGAGTGATTTGAGGAAATATCGAAGAGAAGTTTATTGCCGCGTCGTGACGTCCTTTTCACAAACGGGGCGCAAGATACAACAAGCATTCGGCGAAAGCAACGAACGTCGCGCTTCTTAAAAAATCTTCACGAGTGAGCGCCGAATCATTGTAGCACTTGCTGCTTGCTACAGACAAGAAACGCGGTTCAACTCTTATTATCCACTTCCACTATTTCCAAAACTTCCTGCGAGCGCGCATCAATCGTCGCGCGATACTCCTGCCCACGCTTATTCACGATATTAAAACGAAAAATCATTCGCCCGTTTTCATCCAGTAGCACTCTCCACTTACGCACCGCACCCGACATGGCGTTTAAAGCCGCAAACTCCGCGGCGTCACGATGCGATAGGCTCACTGGCTCCAACACGCTTTCGGAATTGGCAAGCGCTTCCAGGTATTCATCCGTCGCGTCTTTTACTTCAATCAGCCGGCCGGTCGCAACATCAATCATCACCCGCACCGCGCTTGCTTTGTTCTGCACAAAGATCTTGTACACTTGCCGCCCCAAATCTATTTCCTGCGCGGCTCCTACGATATAACCTTGCGGCAACTGGGTTACGGCCAATTGCTCTGCGGCTTCACGCGTCACCGCTTTATCCAAATCATTCGTCTCGCAACCCCAAAGTGTAAGAAATATCAACGGCACGGCAATGCGCGTGTGCAACGAGAGTTTTATCTTCATTTGTATCCTCGCAAAAACACCAACTCGGCCCAATGCAATTCAGACTCTTTCTCTAATACCATCAATGCCGACGTATTAGCGAAAAATATTACATCGCAGACGCCTCGCGAGAAAAATCACGAAGGTGCTGTTTGAAGAGGACAACGGCGCACGGCAAATTTTAGGTAGGAGTTTCATGCGGGAACATTGTCGCGCAAGCTCTACGCGGCAGACGTGAGATTCCCCCCGAAACAACATTTTGCGAAAAGCACGGTTTGCAAAATCAAACGGCTCTCCGCTTTCGTTTAAAACTATAGCCAGCTATTGCAGCGACCAAACCAATCACCACCAACATGCTCACTGTCGCGCCCCACATGACTGAGGTCGCGTTCCTGAAAAGCAAATTTGGACTGAGGCTCGCAACTTGGTTGATGCGCGCTTGCGGCTTGCGATAGCGCTCTGGAATGTTGGGAACGCCGTCGCCATCCGTGTCGGGAAACGTGCGCACGTAATCGAGCAACGCCTGCCACTCTTTCAACTCTTGCACGCCGGGCAAATCGGGGCGCGCATCCACCAACGCTTCTTTGAGATCCGCAATCGGCCGACTCAAACTATCTTTCGGCGTCATTTGCAAAAAGCCATATGTGAAATCACCGATGAGCTTGATGAAGGTCGCATTATAGATATTGCACCCGACTTTGATTAAACGCGGATCAGCAAGCGCGAGCGCACGATCTTGCTTGCCGTGCGGCCCGATCAAGGTCATTTCATAAATGCGATCAAAGGGCAATCGTGTCGGGTTAAAATAGAATTGCAAACCGGCAGGCTGCAAATAATAACTCGAACCTTTGAGCGGATACACGCTCGTCACCACCTCCATCGCGCGCTTCAATTCCGCGGCAGTGAGATAAAAACTCACAAGCGGATAGCCGGCCGCGCTGTCAATCATGCCGAGGCCGAGCGGCACAATACGAAACAGATCCGAGACTTGCAGCAAGCCGCTTTGCCCGCGCAAGAGATCATCGCGAATCAAACCGTTTGATTCTACGGTGATCACAGGCTCGTGCGGCTGGAGTTGCATGATGCGCCATTGAATGGCATCGCTCACCAAATTGCCGAGATTCGAATTGTCTTCACGAATGGTCAAATCGAAATCCGTTTCCGCCAAAACCTGCTCGAACGCATAGCCCTGCGGCGCGAGCACGTTTTGATTGATGCGCGCAATGTGCCGCTGCACCTCGGCTTGCATCGCGCTGTCCGCAGGGATGCTATCGGTCACGGCGTGGAGCAAATAATTTTCAAACACAACGCCGCGGGTCGCGAGCTTCAACTTCAACTCGCCCACAAAGCGGCTTTCGGAACCGGCTTGCAAAATGAGCGTGCGGCCCTCACGAATCGGCACGGGCAACGGTGTGTGCGAATGCCCGCCGACAATCACATCGATCTCCGGCACGGCCGCGGCGAGCGCCACGTCTTCGCCCGCCCATTCGGCGCTACCTTCATTGCGCCACACACCGCCGTGCGAGGCACAAATGATGAGATCGACTTGTTCTTCTTCTTTTAAAATTTTAACCATGCGCTTCGCCGTTGCAATGGGATCATCAAACCGCAGCGGCGCGGCAAACGGCGAAACTTCCGCGGCGTCTTTGCCGATCAAGCCAAACACGCCGATTTTGACGCCTGCTTTCACGATGACGCGATACGGCTGCACGAGGCCAGAAGAAAACAATTGCTCCAAGCCGTCATCGCGGCTGTCTGTGGCATCAAAGCTCACATTGGCCAAGAGCAACGGCGGCAGCGCATTGTGCGCGTGCGCCGCGCGAATGGTTTGCGCCAAGCCTTCGGGCATAAAATCAAACTCGTGATTGCCGAGCGTGATCGCATCATAGCCGAGCATGTGCATGAGGCGCAGCTCGGGCGATTCTTCGCGCGCGATCGTATGAAACAATGTGCCCATCAAAAAATCGCCGCCGTCAATGAGCAATGTGCGCTCCGGCGCTTTCTGTTTGAGTTGATGAATGAGCGTGGCCATGCGCGCAATGCCGCCAATCGTGTGATCGTCATTCAACGTCTCCGGCGTGTAATCACGATTCGGCCCGAACGGCAGCAGCCGCGATTGCAGATCGTTCGTGTGGAGGAGGGTGAGAGTTTTTTCTTGGGATTGCGCGAAGAGGAGAGTCGCCTGCAAGCAGGCAAGCATGAGAAAAAAGCGGAGCGGAGTTTTTTGCACGAGGGTTCCTATTGCGTGAGGGTTTTCTTGAACAAAGCGCATCGTGGTTTGTGACTCGCGCAATCCCGTAGGGATGAAATGTTTCTATAATCACGATCCGCTCTTGCGCGAAACGCCAGCGGCGTGACATGTCACCGCTAACGCGGTTTATTTATGAGAGAGGAGCGCGTTTCTATAAACATGACATCCCTATGGGATTTTCTATATGCAACGTGGATGACTGCATTACGTTTTGATTGAGCGCAGTTGTTCTTGCAACTCCTCCACCTCCGGCGTGCGGCGGCCGTAGCCCATTTGCGCGATCATCTCTTTCGCGGTGGCGAGGTGTTGCCGGGCATCGGATAAATGATCGGTGGTGGAACCGACGGGTGTGGAAATGGCAACGGTAGAGACGTTCCGCCGGAACGTCTCTACGCCGGGTGCATTTGCGGCATGTTGTGCCAAACACATCCGGCACGCCTCCAAATGATAATCCGCCAAATACAATTTCATCTCGCCACGTTCGGCAATTTCTCGCGCTTCTTCGAGATCGGCTGAGGCGAGGGCAAATTCATTTTGCGCGCGATAGCAGGCGGCGCGTGCAAATAAACAGAGCGGCAGAATATCTTGTCTTCCAGCTTCCCGCAAGCCTGCCACGGCTTGCTGCAGATAATCTCGAGCTTGGGTGAAAAGGAAGGCGGTCGCGGTGGAGGCAATAGGCGCAACACCCCCCTGGCCCCCCTCAAGGGGGGAATTACTGCGAGTTCCCCCTTCAAGAGGGGAATTGCTGCGAGTCCCCCCTTGAGGGGGAATTAAGGGGGGTGTTAGCGCTTGCAGCAGAAAGGCGCGGCCGAGGGAGAGTTTGTCCAGAGCAATGTCAAGAAGCCAATGATTTCGATTGGCAATTTCAATCGTTTGCCGGGCGCGCTTTTGCACCTCCTGATACTGCCCCTGACTCAGCAGCAGATCGCAGAATTGAAAGCCGCGCAGGGAATAGAGGTAAGCATACTCAGGCTGCCTTTGCTGTTGCATGGCCTCGGCTTCGCGAAAGAATTTGTGCGCCTCCGTTAGCTCACCGGATTGATGCAGCGCATCGCCCGATTGAGTTCGCGCAACCTCTTTCTGAAAACCATCCCCACTGCGGTCGGCAAAGTCCACGCTCTGGCGGGCAGAAGCCACAGCTTGGCTGACCTCGCCCAACGTGATATAGAGTTCGCTGAGGTTGCCGGCATTTGCGGCTGCACGCTTCCAATCTTCTTGACTGACAAGCAACTCCATTCCCGCTTGCATGGGTTGCGCGGCCTCGCGCAAACGGCCCAGCGCCCGCAGACCAAAGCCGGCAAAGCTCAATACAAGTGCTTTTCTACTATCCGACAAACCAGTTGCTGGTGTACTCCACAATATCTCGAAAAAATTAGAAAGTGCCGAAAGATGTGCGCCAAAGGCACCAAGTTTATGCTCACTGTAAGCTTCATTTCCTCTATTAATTTGGGGCCAGTAGACTTCTTCCCAAACTTTAGTAGGGTTGCCCGCCTGACACCCATGCGCCACGGCTGCAAACAGCGGCTCCATTTCTTCCAATGTATCGGGCAATTCTTTGGCAGGCAGTTTTTTGTAATATTCATAAAGCCGGCTATGCGCTTCTTTCCAAGCTGCCGGGTTTTGCTGGCGGAGCTTCTCGCCAAAATGCTCGCGCACCAGCGGGTGGCAGTCCAGACCTCGACTGGCTCGGTCACCGTCGGGGCGGCTCGTATCTTTTTCAGCGAGCAGGCGCAATTCGCGCAAACGTTTCAACGCAAACTGCAATTTGGCAAAGGGCAAGTTTTGCAGGTTGGAAGTTAATCCTGCAATCGCGGGCGGCGCGAGCAGCGCATCCATCGCGCCTTTGGCGGCCGGGCGGTCAAAGAGTCCCATGAGATAAAGCAGATCCAATTCCGGCGTCGCGGCCAGCCAATGCTCGTAAGAGGCCATGACGCGATAGGCATGATAGCCGGGCTGTTCTTCTTTATCGATTAAGTGCGGAATCAAATCGCGCTTGCGCACTTCGCCCTCATGCACCGTGGCCAGATAACTGCCCAACAAGCTCAACGCCAGCGCATGGCCGTGGAATTCGGCCGCGGCTTCGGCAAGCTCAGCCGCGGTTCCGTACACGCCGAGATGCCGTAAGAGTTGGCCGCCGGCCTCTGCCGAAAGATTTTCCAAAGCAACGGCCTGCACTGATCCTTTCAGGACCGGGCCTTGGGTTTTGTGCGCCAAATCCGCCACATGCACGCGCGTGGTGACAATGCACAAGCCGGCATTGTCGCCCGCCAATTCTTTCAGCAACGCTTGCACGCCCTGGTCTTTGAGCTGGCCGTGCAAAGGTCCGGGCGGATATTGCAAAGGCTCCAAGCCGTCGAGCACGAGCAAAGTTTTTTGTTGGCGAAGCAACGCCGCCAAACGCGCACCTTTTTCCCACGGCGCACCGGCTTTGGGATCGGGATCGCCAAACCATTTGAGGGCGTGCGCCAAAAATTCGTCCGCGGAAACCTGACGTTCTTCGCGTGTGCCCTGACTATAGAACGACCACGCATACACGCGCTCCGCGCCGCGATAATTGTCCCGCGCGATTTGATTCAGCCATTCATTCACCAGCGCGGTTTTGCCCACGCCGCCCCAGGCCACGAGCGTGAGAATATGCGTGTGCGGATCAGCCCAGGCCTCGTCCAATCGCCGAAGGTCTTGCTCGCGGCCAAAGAGTGCGCCGGAGGTAGTGGGGAGCTTGGCGGTGAAAAGTTTTTCAGGAGGGAGAGGCGCGAAGGGCGAAGGGGGAGGCGCGAGGGGTGAAGAGCGAAAGGCGACGGGCGAGCGATGCAAGAGTTCGGCGATTTCGTTCGCGAGCGCCGCAAGGTCGGTATCGATTTGATGGTCATTGCCGCCGGAGAGAGCTTGGCCGTCTTTGGGTCGCGCTTGAATGGGTTTGAGCCACGCGACCTTTTGCCACGCGCACGGCTTGATGATGAGGGGAATAACGCGCACGCCTTCGTTCTGCCGGCGTTCGAGCAGGCGCGGCACTTCGGCGCCGAGAATAAATTTCGAGGTGAGAAAGTTTGCGCTGATGAGCAACACGGCCACGTGGCAGGAGTCCAGCGCGGTGGTGATGGCGGGCAGCCAGTCCTCGCCCGCAGCGATTTGGCGATCTTCCCAAATTTCGAGCAAGCCTTGCATTTGCAAAACGCCAAGCTGCGCAACGAGCCGGTCTTTCCACTCTTCGTCTTTGTGGCTGTAGCTGA
This sequence comes from bacterium, assembly GCA_041918175.1. Lineage (GTDB taxonomy): Bacteria > Zhuqueibacterota > Zhuqueibacteria > Zhuqueibacterales > Zhuqueibacteraceae > JABWAN01. Next base: position 974 of record JAYRWE010000046.1, on the reverse strand, counting down.
GGAAGATTTTGGGCATGGGGAGGTCCCCGATAGAAAACTCTTTGGAATGTTGGAATGCTTACTTCGTTTTATAAACTTCGCGACGATGTCGAACAAAGTGCACGACGATTTTTTGTTGTGAAGGATCGAAAGTATAAAGCGCACGGTAATCGCCGACGCGCAATTTGAATACGCCTTCCCATTCACCGGTTAAGGCTTCATGTTTGACGGCCTCAAAGTTCTCTGCGATCCAGCGCAATTTTTTAAGAACCCGTTGAGCGATGCTCTTGTCCAATCGCGCCAAATCGGCTTCGGCATTGGTTGTGAGTTCGGCTTGATACATGTCACCACTCTAACCCGAGCCTGGCAGCCGCTTCGTGCGCCGGCGTCGTTTTGCCGCCGATTTGGACTTCTGCCAGTGATTGGCGCAGCTTGGCGCTAAAATCCTCGCGCAACTCCAAACCCTCGTCGGGATTGTTGAGCATGTCGATGATTGTTTGGGAGACGGTTTCTCGGATTAAACTTTTGAAATCGTCAATGCTCAGATCGGCTACTTTTGCGAAGGACATGTTCATACCTCATGAAGTAATGTGCTGTTCAACTATGTGTGAGCTTAAGAATTTCACCGGCTCAATCCAACCACTTTTTGAACCGCGCCTCGGCCTATCCTTCGAGCATCATGCGAGTGATTAGTCGCATGATGCCGCTTCGATGAGAATTCACTCTCGTTCCCAAACTCTCAGCCTATGTGAAAATGTACCTTGCGCTTCCTTCCTCTGACAGTGTATCTTCTTACCGAACAACCAAAGGAGGAAGTGATGCGTTACATTCAAGGCGTCAACCGCAATCAAACTTTGCGCTTGCCGGAAACGCTGGACGAATACGTTTCGCCGGAAAACCCCGTCCGCGTCATCGACGCCTTTGTTGACGACCTTGATCTGGAAGACTTGGGCTTTGGGCATGCGCCGCCGAAAGCGTTGGGACGCAAACCCTAC
>JAYRWE010000045.1:0-99375 GCA_041918175.1 bacterium | reverse complement strand
GCGTTCAGTCGTTGATAGATTAAACACCAGAGCAAAACCAGCGGAGTAAAAATGCGCTGATAAAACTTTTTTTCACCTTTATCGATTAATTGTTGAATGTAGGAACAAGGCAACAGCTTGCCAAAAATCGGCAGCAGCGTTTCGGCATCATAAAGAGGCTTCGTCGGAGCATGAGTGGTTGTCATGCTCCTTTGATAAAAAGATCACGGTAAAATTCAAGAGGGCTGTTTGTCCTCTGGGGTGAATTTGTCCTCTAGATTCAAAGAAATACACAGGCTTGAAAAGTTATTGACATTGGACAAGAGGTCTGCGTTACGTTCTCCACCAATAACTGAGGTATTACTTGCTCTCAATATTCCTTCTTGCATTTTAATTGTTTCTGGTTAAAATGCTGCCCCTCAGTATGCGCGTTTTGGGTTTACGTAAAGGCGCGCCCTCGTTGCCTCCAAGGAAAACCATCCCGCAAGCGGGCTTTCGCGGCTGTATGTGAACGTTGGCCGCGGCGCAATTCCTGAAATTGTTTTTTGCAAACGGTGCAAGCCGGTTTCACTCATTTAAGCCGGATGATTGCTGTCGCATGGCAGTTAGGACGACATGTTTTGGTCAGCATGAATTCGCAAGGCCGAAGCGCCTCCGCGCGAATGCGGCGGCATTCCGCCCCTTAGTGAGCAGTCGTGCCGAGCAACTTTAGAGTTCATCAAAAAATAACTTCCCGAAATCGCCGCAGTCATGCCCCCTCATATATTAAAAGTGGGGCGTTGATGGAACACAGAAATTTCATTGTTCCACCATCCGCCCACAAGGGGCGAGGACTACAATGGCGCTTCATCTTTACATTGTATACGGGCCTAACGATGACAACGCTGGAAGCAACTCATTCGAGCATTCAAAGACGCGGCCTTATTTCGAACGTGTGGCCTCGGCAAACAAAGACGCTGTGCTGGGCGCTGTTTCTAGCATTCTCCACATGCGTGACAAACGTTGCGAAGCCGCAGCGCGTTGCGCCGCGAGCGGAAATGGGATTGCCGTTCATACAAAATTTTCGCCCCAAAGATTATCACAGCGTGCCGCAAAATTGGGCAATAGTGCAAGATCATCGCGGCGTAATGTATTTTGCGAACAATGGCGGCGTGCTGGAATATGACGGCGCGGCTTGGCGCACAATAGAATTGCGCGGGCTTTCGGAAGCTTATTCGCTGGCAATAGACGCACAAGGGCAAATTTTTGTGGGCGGCAATAATGAACTGGGCTATCTCACTGCGGACGGCTCCGGGCAAATACGCTACGTTTCTTTGCTCGAGTATTTGCCGCGCACGGAACGCGAATTTGGTCAGGTTTGGAAAACCGTGGCAAGCCCCGAAGGCATTTTCTTCGAAACCGCGCGCGGGCTGTTTCGGCTGCAACGCGAAGCAACCCAAACGCCCGCCGTTTCTGCAGAATGGCGAGCAAAAATTTGGAAGCCGGAGAAACCATTCTATTTAATCCACTCCGTTTATGGCCAGCTATATTTTTCTTATGCGAAACGGCTCTATGATTTGCAGGAAGATTCGTTGCGAGTGATTTTGCCTCACGCAGAGATTACCAAGAGCACTGTCACGCTGATGCTGCCGTTTGTCGGAGATACCACGGCGCCCGCACCGCGTGCGCAACGCATGCTGGTTGGCACGCGAGCGCAAGGACTGTATGTGTACGATGGGGTCTCGTTGGTTCCGTTTCCCTCCGAAGTAGACGCTTTTCTGCGCGAAAATAATTTGGCTGCCGGCGCCACTTTGCCCGATGGCCGCTATGCGTTTGCTACTCTGTTCGGCGGCGTGGTTTTGATGGATCGGCACGGACGCATCTTACAAATTTTGAATAAAGCCGCGGGGCTGCACAATGAAAATATCTTGTCTGTTTTCGCGGATCGTGAGGGCGGGTTATGGTTGGGAACAGACGGCGGCGTGGTGCGCATCGAAACTTCGACTCCGCTCTCATTGTTTCAGGAAACGCGCGGCCTGGACGGCGGAATCTACAGCATTGCCAAACATGAGGAACAATTGCATGTCGGCACCTCCTCGGGGCTTGCTTATCTCGCGCAGGCTGCGGTGCCGGGCAGCACACCCGAGTTGAAAATGATTCCGGCAACGACCGCGCAAACGCGCGTCCTGCTTTCGCTCGGCGCTGTGCTGTGGGTCGGCGGCAGTGAAGGCCTCTCTCGCCGTAGCGCCAATGGCAGCACGCTGGTGCTTGATAAACGCAGCCCCGGCGTATTATATCACTCGCGTAAATTCCCCCAGCGGGTTTATGTCGGATTGATGGACGCACTGGCGGTGTTGCTCGAAGGCGAAAGCCAACAGCCGCAATTGTTGCAAGTTCCCGGAGTGACGGGCGACGTGCGCTTCATTGTCGAAGATTCCACCGGCGCAGTGTGGGTGGCAACCTATCCCAACGGTCTCGCGCGCGTTGCGCTGCCCGAAGAAACGCGCGGCATGTGGGCGCAAACCCTCGCGACGGAAACTCGGGTCGAGCACTTTGGGCCGGAGCACGGCCTGCCGGAAGGATGGAGCGCGCCGCATGAGGTGGGAGGGCGCATTGTGTTCGCAACCACCAAAGCGCTGCGTCGGTTTGAAATGAAAACCCGCAGATTTGTAATTGACTCCAGTTTGGGCGCGTTCTTCGCCGATACCAATCGGACTTTCACTTCCTTAACGGAAGATTCGCAAAAGCAGATTTGGATGATGCACAATTATCGCAATCGCGATGAGGTTGGCGTGGCCGTGCGCGATGCACATGGCAACTATACCTGGAATCCCCAGCCGTTTTCGCGCATCAGCGAATTTGGATATCTGCAATCCATCTTTTCCGACTCGGCCGCGCCCGGCGTTGTCTGGTTTGGTTGTGAAGAAGCCTTGGTACGCTATGATGCGGCAAGCCCAACAGCAGCGCCGGTTGCGTTCTCCGCGCTGGTGCGGCGGGTAACGATAAAGGGAGATTCGGTGGTGTATGGCGGTGCGGAGGTTGAACGCAAGCCCGCGATCGCATATGCGCGCAACGCGATGCGATTCGAATATGCCGCGCCCACGTTCGACGAAGTTACGGCGACACGTTACCAATATTATCTCGAAGGCTTTGAGGACAATTGGTCGGAATGGACGGCAGAGACGAAAAAGGAATACACCAATCTGCCGGAAGGCGGCTATCGTTTTCATGTGCGTGCGCAAAATGCGGCGGCGCGCTTGAGTCGTGATGGCGTTTTTGCTTTTAAAATTTTGCCGCCGTGGTATCGCACATGGTGGGCGTATGGCATTTATCTGCTGCTCGGCGGCGCCGGCATCTATGGTTTGGTGCGCTGGCGCGTGCAGGCCTTGCAGCAGCAGGCTTTGCAATTGGAGGCCACCATTGACGAACGTACCGCACAAGTGCGCGAACAAAATCACCGGCTGAAAGCACAGTCACTGCAATTGCAGGAGATGGATCGCGTGAAGTCGCGTTTCTTCACGAATATTTCGCATGAGTTTCGCACGCCGTTGACGCTGCTTCTCGGCCCGCTGGAGCGCGTGTTACGTGACGAAGAAAAATACGTCTCGCGCGAGGACGCGCGCATGATGCACCGCAATGCCGCGAACTTGCTGCGGCTCGTCAATCAGTTGCTCGCTTTGGTGAAGCTCGATTCCGGCAAAATGCGTTTGCGCGCGCGCGCGGCTGATCTCAATGACTGTTTAAAAAACTGCGTGGCGCCGTTTGAAGCTTTGGCGCAAACGAAAAAGATCGCATTGCACTTCCAAGCTCCGGCGGACGCGCTCGAAGCGTGGTTTAATCGCGATCAAATCGAGGAAGTGTTTTATAACTTGCTGGCGAACGCGTTGAAGTTCACGCACGCAGGCGGCACCGTGGAAGTGCGGCTAACGCAAGAGTTGGCTCCGACGGCGCAGAGAAGTTCCAGCGGCATCTCGTCGACTCTGCCTGCTCCGGCCTTTGCGGTGATCACTGTGCGCGATACCGGCATCGGAATTCCCGCAGCGATGCTCCCCCAAATTTTTGAGCGCTTTTATCAAGCGGACAACGCGGGCCAGCTTGAAGGCACGGGCATTGGCTTGTCGCTGGCAAAAGAACTAGTGGAATTGCATCATGGGCAAATCGAGCTGACGAGCGCAGAAGGACGCGGCACGGAAGTGACGGTGCGATTGCCCCTGGGCAATGCGCATTTGCACGCGGAGGAGATGATGGCTGAAGCGTTGACCGCGCGCCCGCCACAGTTGACCGCGATCCTTCATGAGGACAACGTCGCGGAGCAGCCGAGCAATGACGAGCAAACTCATTTCGAAGATCGCACCGCAGGCGGCGACGAAACTATTGTTCTCCTCGTTGAAGACAATGCTGACATGCGCGCACACATTCGCCGCGAGCTGGGTTTGGACTACAAAATTTTGGAAGCCCGAGACGGCGCCGAAGGCTTGCAGTTGGCGCTGGAGAGCATTCCCGATTTGGTCATCAGCGACATCATGATGCCGAAAATGAATGGCTATTCATTGTGCGCGCATCTGAAATCCAACGAGAAGACCAGTCACATTCCGGTGATTTTGCTTACGGCCAAAGCCGAGCATGAGGATAAACTCGAAGGCCTGCAAACCGGCGCGGATGAGTATCTGACCAAGCCATTCGAAGCGCGCGAACTACGGATGCGAGTCAAGAACTTAATTGCCCTCCGGCACAAGATGCAGGAAAAATTCCAGCAGCAAATCCTGCTGCGGCCGAGCGAGATTCACATTACCTCCTTTGACACGGCGTTTCTGCAAAAAGCCGTGGCCGCGGTCGAAGCGCATCTTGAAGATGAACAATTCTCCCCCGAAGACTTGGCACAAGAGATGGGGATGAGCCGCGCCCAATTTTATCGCAAATTGCGGGCATTGACCGGACAGCCCGTGGGCCTGTTTATTCGAGCGCTGCGTCTGGAACGCGCAGCGGATTTGCTAAAACAGGGTGCTGGCACAATCACTGAGATCGCGTACCAAGTCGGCTTTAGCAGTCACGCTTATTTTACAAAGTGTTTCCGTGAACACTTTGGCATGTCGCCCAAGGATTTTCTTGCCAAAAAAAGTTGAGCGGCTTGTGGGCGACATGATGGTTTGAAGGCCTCGGTGGTTTTATGGCTAGCAGTACGCAACCCGCCATAAAATCACCCTGCATGAGATCATATTGCAAGCTTTTGAGACGGGGTTGAAAGCTCTCCTCCCACCTTTTTCCTACCTTAATCTCAGTTCGAGCATTGTTCCTTTAAAATTGTGCAAACATGCCCAAGCGTTTAGAAAAACATTTTCCTCAATGGCGCGAAGGGATTCAGCGTTTATTTCGGGCTGATCCCGACTTTCGAGCCGTTTGCCAGGAGTATGAAGAAACGGCAAAGGCGCTGGCTTTTTGGATTTGGCTCTCGAAACGAACGCAGCGGCAACTTGGGCAACAGCAAGCTGAATGCAAGGAGCTTTTGCGGGAACTGGAAACGGAGATTCGCATGACCTTGGAACACCAGCATGGGGCCGCGAAAGAGTAAAATCATGCACGGTCTTTCCCAATAGTCACCTCAGCGCGGGCCTAGACGCGTGAGGTTGACCGCATTTCTTTTTTTTGCCCATGACGCGCAATCGAGATTTCTTAGCCGAGGTTTTGGCGGCCATCGAGAAACATCTCGAGGACGAAAGCTTCGACGTGGCAGCATTGAGCCGCAAGCTCGGTCTCAGTCGCACCCAACTGTATCGCAATCTCCACGCTCTGCGCCAGCCCGCAGCGAGTGCTCTGCTGCGTGCTGCGCGTTTGCGTCGCGGGAAGGTATTGCTCCAACACGCGAAGTTGACGATTACAGAAGTGGCCTATCGCAGCGGCTTTCGCAGCGCGGCTTATTTCACGCAATGCTTCACGGAGGATTTTGGCATGACGCCGTCGCAGTGGCGAAAACGAAATTCTGCTCCGTTCCAGTAATGTGTCGGGCTGCCAAAATCATGGCGCCACCCTGTTGCTATCACTGCGCGAACAGTGTGATATTCAGCAGTTTTCGAGGTCCCCTAAAATCCTGTCAAGGCGGACCGCTCTCTCCCAGCACAACCCAATACTTTTGCAAGACAATCAAATCCGGTTGAGTCGCCTCGTCGTCAATCGCGGGCAACTCGTCCGGCATTTGAACTTTTGATGCTTTACCCATTTATCCCATTAATCTTTTAACTCGGAGGCTGTATGAGAAGAGCAGTATTCAATCGATTGGCCGCCCTCGCCTGCATGGCGTGGCTGGTCGCAATGTTTGGCACCGGCTCGGCCCAAGAGTGGCGCGAGTTGCAAGAAACCGGCGCGAATTTTTATGACATTCAGCGCAGCTTTTACAAAGCCAATGCGCAATTGCTGCAAAAGGCGGCGGCAGGTGATGAGGAGGGATTTGAGGATGAGAAGAAGGGAACCGGCTATACGCAATTCAAACGCTGGGAATATTGGATGGAACCGCGCGTTTATCCCAGCGGCATCCTGCCGGAACCGGGTCAGGAAGCTAGAGCTTTTCAGCAATATTTACAGCAACGCTACGGCGCGCTGATGAAGGGCGCGGCCACACCGGCATCCGTAACCGCAGCCATTCCCTCGGCCAATTGGACCTCACTGGGCCCAACCTCGTGGGTGCTCACTTCAAACAGCGTGGCGCCTGGCCTCGGTCGCGTTTCGGCGATCACGTTTCACCCCACCGATCCGAACACGATCTTCCTCGGCACACCGGCCGGCGGTTTGTGGAAAAGCACGAACGGCGGCGCGAGTTGGAGCACGAACACCGACAATCTGCTGGTCTTGGGAGTGTCGAGCATCGTGATCGATCCCTCCAATCCGAACGTGATGTACCTCGCCACCGGCGACAATGACGGCAGCGACACCTACAGCATTGGCGTGCTCAAATCAACCGACGGCGGCGCGAACTGGAACACCACCGGCCTCAACTGGACGATTACGCAAAGCCGCAAAATTTACAAGCTGCTCATGCACCCGACCAATTCCAATATCATTTTGGCCGCCACGACCGATGGTATTTATAAGACCACGGATGGCGGGACGAACTGGGTGCGAAAAATTTCCAGCAGTTGGAAAGATATTGAATTCAAGCCGGGCGATCCGACGATTGTCTATGCCGCGTGGAACACGCTGATGTATCGCTCGACTGCCACCGGCGACAACTGGACCTCCGTGGCGCTGCCTTCTAATGCGATGAATCGCTTCGCGATTGCGGTGACGCCGGCGAATTCGAATTACGTCTATATTCTCGCCAGCAAATCCGCGGACAACAGTTTCCTCGGCTTGTATCGTTCGACCGATAGCGGTTTGACGTTTACGACGCAATCCACCACGCCCAACATTTTTGGCTATCAAACCGATGGCTCCGATGCCGGCAAAGGGCAAGGCTTTTATGACATCGCCTTTAACGTTTCGCCCACGAACGCCGATGAGGTTTATGTCGGCGGTGTGAACATTTGGAAATCCACCAACGGCGGCGTGAACTGGACCAACAAAACGCATTGGGTCTATAACACCAATCCGAATGCGTACGTGCATGCCGACGTGCATCTCTTCGAATTCAACGGCTCGAATATCTACACCGGTACCGACGGCGGTTTCTACAAATCGACGGACGGCGCCACGACGTGGAGCGACCTCAGCGCGGGCATGAACACCACGCAGTATTATCGCATCGGCAGCGATCCCAATAGCGCCAATCTGGTTTACGGCGGCGCGCAAGACAACACCATCACCCGTTACAGCGGCTCGAACATTTGGGACAGTTTCTTGAGCGGCGACGGCGCGGAATGCCTCGTGGATCGCACCAACTCCAACATCGTTTATTCCTGTACCCAAAACGGCAGCTTGAAAAGATCGAGCAACGCCGGCGTGACGTGGTCTTCCATTAAAAGCAACATCACGGAGACTGGCGGGTGGGTGACGCCGTATGTGATGGATCCGGTTTCGAACACCACGTTGTACGCCGGTTACGTCAACGTGTGGAAAACCACGAACAGCGGCACGAGCTGGACGAAGCTCTCCAGCTTTGCGAACACCGCTACGATCGTCGATTTGCAAGTGGCGCCATCGAATGCGAATTATATCTACGTGAGCAAAACCGCGAACGTCTATCGCAGCAGCGACGGCGGCACGAACTGGACCGACATTACCGCCGGGCTGCCGGCAGCGGCTTACAAGCAAATCGCCGTGGCCAGCAATGATCCTCAAAAAATTTGGATCACGCTTTCCGGCTATCTCAGCGGCAGTAAAGTTTATGCTTCCACCAATGGCGGCACGACCTGGACGAATTACTCCGGCACGTTGCCGAATCTGCCGTTCAACACTATCGTGTATCACAACAACGGCGGCATGGATGCGCTCTATGCCGGCGCCGATGTTGGCGTATATTATCGCGACAACACGCTTTCAGATTGGCAGCTTTATCAAACCGGCCTGCCCAACGTCAAGATCAGCGAATTGGAAGTTCATGCGAGCAGCGGCAAGCTGCGCGCGGGCACGTTTGGCCGCGGCTTGTGGGAAACGGACTTGGTGTCGCCCTCTGCCGCAGCGCTGGCGTTTGACGGGACGAATGATTACGTATCAGCTTCTCTGCTCTCCACCGCGACGAGCAATGTGACGCTTGAGGGTTGGGTGAAATACGCTGGTGGAGTCGGTCAAACGATTCTTTATAACGGAAACACCAGCACTTCCGGATACGGAATAATAATCGATGGCAGCGGCAACATAGCCGGATTGTTGGGTTCGGTTACTGTGGCTAGCACAGGAGTTAGTCCAACAATAGGGACTTGGACTCATCTTGCTCTGGTCGGCAGTGGAACTTCGTGGAGTATTTATAAGGACGGCACCCTGATACACAGTTTTTCCGCCACGCCTAACACGCCTACGAATGGGTTTGCCATTGGCGCCAACCCTCAAACTGGAACTGCCAACTTCAACGGCGTAATCGACGAAGTCCGCTTTTGGAACTATGCTCGCAGCGCCACTCAAATCAATGCTTCGATGAATTGCGAATTGAGCGGCTCGCCGGCCGGGTTGATGGCGTATTATAAATTCAACCAAGGCTTTGCCGGTGCAAACAACACGAGCATTACTTCGCTGACCGATGCTTCCGGAAATGGGCAAGACGGCACGTTCAACAACTTTGCGCTCACCGGGTCCACTTCCAACTTTGTCGCATCGGGCGGTGTGACCACCGGGAATTCCTGTCCGCCTCCGCCGCCGGGCGCAGCGCTGGCGTTTGATGGGGTGAATGATTATGTCACCGCCTCGAGTTTTTCGTGGCCTACTGGCGGAGCCATCACGGTTGAATTTTGGAACTATGTCGCAAGCAGCGATGTGCACGCCGCAATTGCCTTTACCATTGGCAGCACAAACAACCCGAACCGTGCTTTGGCGGCTGTGCCCTATGCTGGCGGCCAGTTAATCTGGGATTATGGATACAGTCTCGGTGATGGGGAATTGAGTCTAAGCTATACGCCCTATCTCGACAAGTGGACTCACGTCGCATTGGTCTCTGAAGGAAACGGCGGCAGTTTTAAGGGCGTTTACCTGGACGGCGTTTTAGTCGCATCCGGAACCATCTCCGACGGACCTGATGTTGCTCTCTCGGGTTTGACCATTGGGGCTTGGACAGTTCCCAGTGAATATCACAAAGGCAAAATTGATGAATTCCGCATCTGGAACGTGGTGCGTAGCCAGGCCGATATTCAGGCGAAGATGAATTGCGAGCTGACCGGTGCCGAAGCAAACCTCGTCGCTTACTACAAATTCAATCACGGTCTTTCCGAAGAAAGTAACGCCGGTGTGACCACGCTGACCGATATGACGAGCGGCGGCAATAACGGCACGCTGAATAATTTCGCGCTGGCCGGTGCGACTTCTAACTGGGTCACGCCGGGCGGTGTGACCAGCGGGACGACTTGTACGGCGGCCGCGCTTTCTGCCAATGCCGGTAATGATCAGCCGCGCAGCGGCGGGGCGACCAAGCTCAACGGTTTTGCCAGCGGCGGCAACGGCGCTTACCAATACGAATGGTCTGTGGCCTCCGGCCCGAACGCGAGCGGTACACAATTCAGCAACAGCAGCGCGGCGAAAACCGTGTTCACGCCGACGGCAAAGGGCAATTACGTTTTGCATTTCACCGCAAAAGACGGCATGAATGCCATCGCTTCCGACAATGTCGCTGTAACGGTGAATGCGATGCAGAGCGCGAGCATCAGCGGCCCCGATCCGGTAGACCCAGGCTCATTGAACAGCTACACCGTCACCACAGATGTTAGCAATCCCACTTTCCTGTGGGTGGTCACAAACGGCACGATTACCGAAGAGCCGAGTGATAATCCTCCGCCGGGTGATGCGAACACCAGAAATCCCGTGCTCATCGAAACCGGCAATCCGAATTTACCCATGCTGGTGGAAGTGTACGTGACCGACGGCAACACGAACGATGTCGTTTATGCGTTCAAGAGCGTCTCCATCACAAATCCGAATGCTTTAACGGCCAATGCCGGAGCGGATCGTTCAATCATCGTCGGTGGATCAACCACGCTTGGCGGCAGTCCCTCAGCCCTCGGCGGCGTTGCGCCATTCACGTATGAATGGTCGCCCACCACGGGCTTGAATGACCCGAATGCCGCGAATCCCCTCGCGCAGCCGATCACGACCACCACGTACACGCTCACCGTGACCGATGGCTTCAATACCATCGCGACCGATGAAGTGACCGTGACGGTGACGGTGTTGAATGTGAAGCCGTTTGTGTTCGTGGGCAATAAAGTCACGCTGAAGAGCACGAAGCAAAGCACGCCCGGCGGTGATATTCACTCCAACGGCTTGCTCATCGTGGAGAAAGGTTATCCGAGCACGTACAATTCCAATCTCACCGCGATTGGGAAAATTACGATCAACACGCAGAACACCATTAACGGTAACGTAAAATCGCAAACGAGCATCAGCAACTCAGGCACGATCACGGGCACGAAGACAATTGGCTCGGTGCCTGCGCAGTCGTTGCCGAGCTTGACGTACTCCGCGGGCGGTTCGAACAAAACCGTGCCGAGCAGCGGTTCACTTACGCTCGCGCCGGGTTCTTATGGTATTGTCACGCTCAACAGTAGCGGCACGCTCAAACTGCGGAGCGGTGATTATTACTTCAACGAGCTGCGCAATTCGAGCACGGCAAACAACAGCGTGATCGAGATCGATCTTTCGAGCGGCAATCCGGTCACGATCAACGTGGTCACCAATCTCCAATTCAGCCATGAAATCGAGATTCGTTTGTTGCCCAACGGCGAGAGCGACAGCAAGCTGGTGACGTTCAACACCAAGCAAAGCACTGTGGCGAATTGGGGCCGCGAAGGATATTTTCTCGGCAACTTCAACGCGCCGAACGCCGTCGTCACGCTGGTGAAGAACTCGCAACTGCGCGGCACGATTTGCGCGAAAGAAATTCTCGTGAGCAATGACTGCTTGTTCCTGCATCACGATTCGCCGGGCACTTTGCCGGGCCCGGGCAATTTGCCGAAGACCGCAGGCGAGGTGTATGAAGTGGAAGGTGATCAGTCCGCAGTGACCAGTTATCAGTTGGAGCAAAACTATCCGAATCCGTTTAACCCCGAAACTGGGATTCGCTTTGCGTTGCCGGAAGCGAGCAGCGTGACGATCACTTTGTATTCGCTCTCGGGCCAAGTGGTGCGCGAGTTGGTCAATGGTGCATTTGCTCAAGGCCGCCATCAAGTGATCTGGAACGGTCGCGATGATGCGGGCGCCGCGGTTGCCGGCGGCATCTATTTCTACCGGCTCACCGTGCAAGGCGCAAACGGCGAAGCGAAGTTCACGCAAACGCGCAAGATGACGTTCGTGAAATAAGAGCAACAGGCTTCCATTGTTTTCGAAAATGGAAGCCTGAATAAAACGCCGCTTTTACAGTGTATCATTCTCGGTGAACCAATTTTTCTTCTTGCGAGGCGCACGGCGCAAATGCAAAACGAGAGCAGAAAGAGAGGTTCACCGAGGGATACATATAGCGGGCGTTACAGGCTGGAGGTAAGGTGATAGCTTGCAGGGTGGGAAAAGCGCAATCGTTGTGTGGGGCGGAAATTCTCTCTTGCGTTTAGAATTCTCCATACCCTCCGAACACACTGTCGCGGCCACCGCGCTTTTCAATCTTGATGTCCTGCAAGTTCGGCGCGCGCACATTGATGCGCAAATAAAATCCTTTGCGAAAGCCCGAAGGCGTCCAATTCAATTGCATTTCCCAACAATGCAAGTTGCGATGAATGGAGTAGTTTTGATAAACGACGCTTTTCTCCACGAGATCAAATTGCCCCGAGACGGAGACGTCCCAATTTTTCGTCAAGGCGACGCGGCCTTGCTGTAAGCTGAGTTGCGCGCGTTTGCTTTTTTTGAAAGGATTGTTGAGTTCATAATTCAAATACAGCGCGAGACTCACGCTCCACGGAATGTTCGTGTCTTGGTAGGAATAATTTTGATAAGGCTCATTCAAACCGGGAAGCCCACGCTCTTCTTCTACTGTACTCTCCGCGGCAGGAGCGCCGGTTGCTCCGCCCTGTCCTTCTAAACGCAGCGAAGCATTCATCCCGACATTCGTCAAACGCAGAAACTTAGCCGTGAGCCAGCCTTGGCGCTCCGCAAGAAGCTTCGGAATCGTTGTGCCCAGGCTATCATAGTCATAAAAGCTATGAGACGTTGAAATGCTCACATTCAAATTGCGCGCGGGATTCGCTTGCAGCGAAGAACTGAGCGGCGAAAATTTGAATGCTCCCGCCGCAAAATTATAACCGCTCGAAAAATTCAAATTGAACAAATCGATTTTCTTCGGCTTGTCTTCCGGCCCGGTCTTCATTTGAAAAAGATTGCTGACGGAACCGCTCACGCTCATCTGCTTGCCGCTGAGCGTGCCGCCGAAGCGATCAAATTTTTGTTTCGTGCCGTCCGGCAAAGTCACTTCTTGATAATAGCCCCAACGCGGATCGGAAAAGTCCGGACGAAAAGAAAATGAGAGGCTCGGGCGCACCACGTGCCGCAGCGCTTGCACCGGCCCAATACGCGGTTGAAACGTGCCATACACGGTTGTGCTCGCCGAGGCGGAATAACTGAACAAGTGCCGCATAAAAAAGCCGCGCACTTCGCGCGAGTCCGTTTCATAAGTGGGCAGAAAAAAATCCGGCGACTTATTTTCCAACAAGCCGGCGACTGCTTGATTCTGACCGCTGCTGTCCACGACAAAATAGGAGCGCGTGCGATCAAACCAATCCGAAGTGATCGGCAAATTTTGCCCAAATGTGAGCCAGCCGAAGTAGCGGCTATTCAGCGAAAGACCCAACGCATGGTTCGCGCGGCCGATGGTTTGTTTGGTTGCGCCCGCCGTAGAGCTGCGGCTAATGTTGTATTCGCCTGAGCCGGAATAGCTGTAATATAAATTTTCATACCAGGGGCGCTCTTCTGTATTGCTCGAAAGCGTGGTTGCGCCTTTGCGTTTGGTCTTTTTTTGTGAATTAAAAAACTGCTTCTGTCCGAAGTTCACGCTGACGCGCGGCAACGTGCGTTGGAACGAGCCATTCTTCAAATCTTTGGATTCAGAGAGATTGAAACTGAAACTGCCGCTGCCAATGTTGGTGGAGTACGTTGCGTTCGAAGTGATGCGCTGCGCCAATTGCTCGTCGCGCGTACTGCCGAAAAAACTGCTCACATTGCTCGAACTATAAAAGCTGCCCGCGACATTTAACCGCGAGCGTTGTCCCAATTGCTGCGCATGCGTAACGTTCAAACGCCAGTAACGCTCCTTGCGGTCTTGCAATTCAAAATCTTGTCGCGTGAATGTGCCGCTGATCGCGCCGTTAAAATTTTTCAAGCGATGATTGTAGCGCGTCGAGCCGTTCAAAACCCAGCCGGCGCGGTCGAAGAAATCCACCGTGGCTTGCGCGTCCATATATTCGTTCGTGGCCCAATAATATCCCAAGCCGCGAATGTAGCGGCCTTCGAGCGTGCTCTGGCCGTAGCGCGGAATGATCAGGCCCGAGTGCCTTCCGGTTTGTAGCGGAAACCATGCGAAAGGCAAAATGGCGAGCGGGACTTTTCCGAGATAAAACACGACCGGCTTGGCGATGATCTTATCGTTCACGATGATTTTCATCTTGCGGCTGCGAAAATGAAAATGCGGATTCTCGTCAAGCTCGCAAGTGGAAAAGCTGCCGTTTGAAACGTTGAGCGTTTTTTCATCCACGCGCTTGATTTGCTCGCCGGAATATTTGCCGCCTTCGAATTCCGTACGCCCACGCAACACACGCCCGCGCTCCGTCGCGAAGTTATACTCCATCTTATCGCCCACCAAACGATCGCCGCCGTCGGAAAATGTCGGCAAGCCTATTTCGGCTTTCGCCAAACTATCGGGCGCAGCACCGGTCTTTGCGGGCCGCGTGCGCAACGAATCCGGCAACGGCTCTGCAATGAGCAAGTTGTTATTCCAATCCACGGTGATTTTGCCGGCTTCGAGCTTTGTGTTTTTATATTTGACCCACGCATTTCCAATCAAAATAGTGAGGCGCTCCGCCACGTGATTATCCACCGCATGCGCCTCGTAATCAATCGGCGCGTCGATATCGGATTTGCTGCGCGGCGGTTGCACCGACACTGTGTCGGCAACGACTCGTGTCGAATCTTGCGAAAAGGAAATCGAGGCTGTGGCTAGTAAGAGGGCGAGTCCCAATCCGTGTTTTACAAAATTTCCCCGCACGGGTGAAATTCTCACGAATGTGCTCCGGGTTTTATTCACCAAGTCGGGCAGCAAAAAAATTTCAGCGCGCTTCGTCATACTCAAAACAAGGCTTCATCAAAACCGAACACACGATTCACGAATATCATTCTCCGCTACGATATTTCTCCCACCATTCCCGCAAACGCTCGCCCATGCCGGCTTCGGCGCCGTTGGCGGTCGGGCGATAATATAATGCTTCCTGCAAATTTTCCGGCAAATATTTTTGCTCCACAAAATTTCCAACGTGATCGTGCGGATAATCATAGCCCTCGCCATAACCCTCCGCGGCCATGAACTTCGTGGGCGCATTGCGAATGTGCATGGGAATCGGCGCGAGCGCTTTCTCGCGCACGTCTTGCCGCGCGGCTTTGATCGCAAGGTACGAAGCATTGCTCTTCGGCGCGCAGGCAAGATAAGTCGTGGCCTGCGCCAACACCAACGCGCCCTCCGGCAAACCGATGTACGTCACCGCCGTGAATGCCGAAGTCGCGAGCGTGAGTGCAGTCGGGTCGGCATTGCCAATGTCTTCACTCGCAAGAATGATCAAACGCCGCGCGATGAATTTCGGATCTTCGCCGGCCTCCAACATCCGCGCGAGATAATGCAGCGCGGCATTCGGATCGCTGCCGCGCACACTTTTGATGAACGCCGAGATCGTGTCATAATGTTGCTCGCCTTGACGATCATATAGGATCGCCTTCTTCTGCACCGCCTCGCTCAATCGCGCCGCCGTCAACTCCCGCTTGCCGGATTGATTCACGGGCGTGAGCTTCGCGGCAAGCTCAAGCGCATTTAACGCCGCCCGGCCATCGCCGCCGGAGAGTTGCACGAGCGCGCGTTGCGCCTCTTCTTCCATCACTACGTGCGACTTCTGCAAAACCCCATCGTGCCGCAGTGCGCGTTGAATGAGCTGCACGAGCGCATCATCGCTCAACGACTTCAGCGTATACACTTGACACCGCGAGAGCAACGGCGCAATCACTTCAAACGAAGGATTCTCCGTCGTCGCGCCGATGAGGACGACCGTGCCGTCTTCCACGCGCGGCAAGAGCGCGTCTTGCTGCGCCTTATTGAAGCGATGAATCTCATCGATGAAGAGCACCGTGCTCTTGCCCACTTTGCGATTGTTCCCCGCCTTCTGCAAAACTTCGCGCACCTCCGCGATGCCGCTCGTCACTGCGCTCAAAATGTAAATATCCGCCTTCGCCGAGTGCGCGAGCAATTTCGCCAGCGTGGTTTTGCCCGTTCCCGGCGGCCCCCAAAGAAGCATCGAAGCGAGCGCGCCCGTTTGCAACGTTGCTTGCAAGGGCTTGCCGGACGCGAGCAAATGCTCCTGCCCGACAAAATCTTCAACGCGCTGCGGACGCATGCGCTCCGCCAGCGGTGTGCTCAACTTCACGCTTTCGCGCGCTTCGTTTTCGAAGAGATCCATCACGGCTCCATTGCTTTAAATTGTCGACGCCTCATAGTTTGTCATTCTGGAAGAACCTTCCCTCGTGCTTGAAGCCTAGCGCTTCAACGTTAAGTTGAACCCGCTTTCTAAAAGCGTTTAAAAGACAGAAAGACGGAAGACAGAAAAATGCTAGCCGTTTTTCCTTTGTGTGACAGACGAACTTCACTCATCTGAACCCACGCTTTATCTTTCTGTCCAACATCTTTCTGTCTTAAGCTTTTGCTTTAAAGCTATGGCGGCGACTCAAGCAGAACCTAACGTTGTAATATTTGCCTAATTTGAGGGAGTGCCGATCACGAGAGGAGATTCTTGCAGAATGACACCGTCGAGGAGCATTCAACAACCGGCACTCATTCGCGAACAAAAAAGCCCCCGCAGGGGCTTTCTCATTTCAATCAAAATCATGATACGCGCGCCAGCGAAAAACCGTCAAGCCCGCATCGCTGCCGAACCAAACCAATTCTTCATCCATCACAATCGCGTTTACATGATTATCAAGCAAACCGTCCGCAATCGTGTATTGCACCCAATCCTTGCGCCCGCGATGATACTTGAACACGCCCGCATCCGTGCCCACCCAAACCACCTCCGGCCCGGCCTCAATGCAATTGATGCGCGCTTCCGTGAAGCGTCGCCGCGACGGCGCGGGCAGCCACTTTCTGTTCTTCGTATCAAACGCTTCGAGGCCATACGCCGTGCCGATCCACACCACTGAGTCGGCGAAAGAAATGTGCTCGGTATATTCATCGCGTGGGCCTTCGGGATCATTCAAATAACCGCCGCTTTGCTTCTTCATGTCATAAACATACGGCCCGCGTTCCGTTGCCATCCACAAAAGATTTTCCTGCCGCTCAAGATCGACGATACGAAAGTGCCGCAGCCGATCAATTTCCAACTCCACGATCTTCAACGTATCGGTGCCAATCGACGCGATCTCGATGCGATTCAACCCCAAGCCCGTTGCCGCGTAAAGATAGCCGCCATAAATCGCGACGTCATTCACGCGCTTGTCCGCAAGCCCATCCGCGGAAAGCAGCCGCCGCCAGCGCTCCGTTTTGATATCATAAATCGCGATGCCGTTCTCTGTCGCGCAATACAGCTTGCGGTCGCGCAACGCGAAGTTATGCACCTCGTCGCTGCTGATTTCCAAATTATAATACGCCTCAAAATATTTCCAATCCGTGCTCAACGAAGTCGTCTCCAGCGGATTGCCCCAATGCGTAATGCCGCGTGCCGACTGATCGTTCGGCTGCGTGTAATCATGATTCAAACCGCCGATCCAAAGTCCGTCGCGATCAAACAGCAACGCCTCCACTCGCTCATTCGCCAAACCAAAACGCAGCAACTCCGCTTGCTCCACATTCAAATCCGCGCGCATCGCACCGAGGCCCGCAGTGCCCAGCCACATGTTGCCCCACTTGTCCTCCAACGCGCTTGTCACATGCGCGCGCCGCAAACGATTATCTTGCACCGCGCCAAACGAACGCACGAATTGATTCATCGCATTGCTCGGTGGCTCAAACAAGTATCCGCCCGGCATGAAAAATTGCGGCACCGGATTCGGCCTTGGCTCGCGGCGCACACCGAACCAAACAATGTCGTTCGGAATCTCCTCGCGCACCGGCAGAAACACATTGCCAAATTTGTCCTGCTTGAAAATTTGCGAACGCGTTTCAAACCAATTGGCCCCGCTCGTGAAACCAATCGAAAGCACGTCCTCATTGCCGCCAATCCCGATTTCCGTTTTCGAATAATTCGTCCAACGCAGCGAAGACGGATGCTGCCAACTCACGCCCGCCTCTGTCGCGCACCAAAGGAAGCTCGTGTTCGGATCAAAGCCCACTGCGGTGATGAAATCGCTCGCCAAACCGTCGCTCGTCGTATAAGGCGCAAGCCAACGATTGCGAATCGCATCATACCGCAGCACGCCCGTGCTCGAACCGAAGTACGCATACTCCGGCCCCACCGCGACCGCATGAATAAAGCGCGAAACGCCATAGCTCACCCAATCGCCCGGGCGATAGCGTTCGTGCCGACCGTTGCGCTTGAACGCGAACGCCAGCATCGTAACTGCGATCATCGCCGTTGCCAACGCGCGAATTTTGTTTGAGCGCTTCATGATAAATCCTCCCGTAAAAAGTTTAACCGACAAAATGAACTAGCGTAGCAACGTATGGACGCGCGCCTCCTCGAGGTTGCTAAGAGTTTCATAACGCAATATGTGCCATGTAAAAATATAAAAGCTTTTTATGTCTTGTCGCTGCTCCACCGAGGGGTCATCTCCGCTTGTTTATCTAGGTGGCCTCTTCGAGCAAGGTGACTTCAAAGCGATTGTCCGCCACAAAAAATTTTCATCCGCGCAGAAAACTTTCGCTCACTTTGGAGCCATGCTACTTGATCCCATAACTCTGCAACTTGCGATGCAAATTCGCGCGATCCGTGCGGAGCCGGCGCGCCATCTCGCTCACATTGCCCTGCGCGAGATCAAAGTAATGGCGCAACAACCGCTGCTCAAAATTCTCCAATTGCTCGCGCATCGAAAGCGCCTCGTCGAATGCGGGCGCGCTTGCACTTGCTTGCTTTTGCTCAACCGAAAACGAAACCGCATGAGCCAATACCGGCAGCGCTTGCTTGACGTGCTCCGCGGTCAAGACTTCTTCTTCCGTCATAATCATCAAACGCTCGATGCTATTGCGCAGTTCACGCACATTGCCGGGCCATGCGTGCGTGGAGAGCAATTGCAGCGCAGGCGCATTCAAAGTTTTCGTGCGCCGCCCGTGCGCGTTCGCCACTTGCCGCAAGAAATGCTGCGCGAGCAGCGCAATATCCTCGCGGCGTTCGCGCAACGCCGGCACTTCGAGCGGAATCACCGCGAGCCGAAAGAATAAATCCTCGCGAAATCGTCCCGCGTGAATTTCCGCCTCAAGATTTTTGTTCGTGGCCGCAAGCACGCGCACATCGAAGCGAATCGCCTGCGTTCCGCCCACGCGGAGCAACTCATTCTGCTGCAATACGCGCAACAGTTTCGCCTGCGTTTCGAGCGCCATGTCACCCACTTCATCGAGAAACAACGTGCCGCCGTTGGCTTGCTCGATCAAACCGATCTTTCTCTTCATCGCGCCGGTGAATGCGCCGCGCTCGTGGCCGAAGAGCTCGCTCTCAATCAACTCGCGCGGAATTGCCGCGCAATTCACGCGCACGAACGGCCCGTTAGCGCGCAAGCTTTGGCGATGCAGCGCCTCCGCCACCAACTCTTTGCCCGTGCCGTTCTCGCCGGTGATGAGCACGCGCGCTTCCGAAGGCGCGGCCTTTTGAATCGCATGCCGCAATTGCTGCATGGCCGGCGCTTCGCCGATCATCTCGCCCGCCTCGCCCACGCGTTGGCGCAACGTATCACGCTCACGCTCCAGTTCGAGGCGATGTTCAATGTGCTGCACTTCCAACAACACACGCTCGGGTTGAATCGGCTTTTCCAAAACATTATATGCCCCTCGCCGCGTGGCCTGCACCGCAAGCTCGAGATCCGCGTGCGCGGAAATCATCACTGTCGGAATTGCAAGTTGCTGCTCTTGCATGCGCTGCAACACTTCAAGGCCATTGATGCCGGGCAAACGCAAATCGAGCAGCACAAGATCAACGGATTGTTGTTGGAGCAGCGCAAGCGCGTCTTCGCCGGAGTTCGAGGTGAGCACGTGATGGCCCGCGTCTTTCAAAAGACCGCCGAGCATGGCGCGTATCTGCGGCTCGTCATCAACGATTAAAATTTGGAGGGGCATGCGAGGAATATTTCGGGAGTGATGATTCAAAAGTTCGTAGTAACGCCTTCAGGCGTACTCCTCCAATTCACACGAGGCTCCTAAAGGAGCTACTACGAACATTACGCCAACGTCGGCTGAAAATTGAGAAAGTGCCGAATCTGATCTGCCGCAGGTTGCCGCGCGCGGAGTTTCACAATGACGCGATCATCTTCAAAGCGGCGTTCGAGCACGCGCGCCATGCGATGAATGCGCGCGAGCATGGCCGACTCCGCAATCGGCAACTCGGCTTCGAACTCGATTACATTCGCGGTGGCAAATTCGATAATGCTTTTTTGCAGCTCGTCCAAAAACATTTTGCGCTCCGCGGAAATCATCACCGCGGGTGCGTATTCATTGCGCAAGCGCGTGATCAAACCCGGCTCCTGCAGCGCGTCGACTTTGTTGAACACGTGCAAGGCCGGATACTCGCCCAATTCCAAATCATTGAGTACCTCGCGCACGATCTTGATCTGCTGCTCAAAATCCGGATGCGTGACGTCGATTACGTGCAAGAGCAACTCCGCCTCGCGCGCTTCTTCGAGTGTGCTCTTGAAGGAAGCTACGAGATCGTGCGGCAGTTTGCGAATAAAGCCGACGGTGTCGATCAACAAAATTTCGCCCGCGTCCTTTTGCAAACCGTTCTCGCCATGACGCAACGCGCGCACGGTCGGATCGAGCGTGGCAAACAAACGATTCTCGGAGAGCACATTCGCTTCAGTTAGCGCATTCAGCAATGTGGATTTGCCCGCGTTCGTATAGCCCACCAATGCGACTTTGAACACGCCTTCGCGATGCTGACGGCGCACTTTGCGCTGCCGCTCAATCTTTTGCAATTCGCGGCTGAGATGCGCGATACGTTGGCGCACGATGCGACGGTCGGTTTCAAGCTGCGTTTCACCGGGGCCGCGCAAACCGATACCGCCCGCATGCCGCGTGAAGTGGGTCCATTGTCCCGCGAGGCGAGGTAGTAGATACTCCAACTGAGCGAGTTCGACTTGGGTGCGTGCTTCTTTGGTGCAAGCGCGGCGTGCGAAAATATCGAGAATCAGGCCGCTACGGTCGAGCACTTTCTTCTCAAACATTTCTTCCAGATTTGAGGCTTGGCCGGGCGAGAGATCGTCGTCGAAGATGACGACGTCGATGTCTTGTTCCGCCACGAGCGCGGCGATGAACTCGGCTTTGCCCTGGCCGATGAAATACGCCGGATCGAGCTTGGGGCGCGCGTGCAAAATTTTTTCGATGACCTCCGCGCCGGCGGTGTCAGCCAGTTGCGCCAGTTCTTCGAGCGAAGCCTCACTGGCAGCGCGCGTATTGCCGGGCAAAAGCACGCCCACTAGCACGGCGCGTTCACGCGTGCGTGTTCCGGTTTCGTGCAAAGTTTTTTGTTTGATAAAAGCTCCTTGCAATAAAAATGAAACGCGACGTTTGTAGTAGCTCCTTTAGGAGCCGATGGTTTGCTGCGGTGTGCGCCTGAAGGCGCTACTACGAACATTGCCGTCAAGCGCAGGCGTTTCTGCAACGCTGCTGCGCGCGAGCAGCATCTCTACAATCATCGCAATGATGGCGGCGAGCAAGAACCAACGCCATAGCTCCGAGCCGTAGCGCGCGTTTGCAATGCTCGCGCGCAGGTCCGCGTCTTTTGCTAATTCGACCATCTCTTTCACGCCCAAAGCCGAGGAAAGTTGCTCCGGCGTCAACACGGGCGCACTCATTTCTTCCGCACTGAAATTGACCGCCCATTTTTGCAGAACCTGTTTATTGTTTTGCAAAGTATAAAATCCCGGCAATGTCGTTTCTGAAACGCGGACTTGGTAGTTTTGCCCGACCACTTGCACCTGCGCCTGCAAACGCTCGGTATTGGGCATTTCCACAAAAACTTCTTCCGCCGGCACGCGCAGCGTCGTTGTCAGTTCCTCGCCGATGCGCGCGCGCTCTTGTTGCGCTTCGTTGCTTTGCATCACATAAGCCGCGCTGCGATGCAGCAACGGCGCGAACACGCCTTTGAACGCAAAGTCCGACCAGCGCGGGTCCGGGCTGGAGGCAAAGACGAGCATTTTGCCGCGACCGATTTGGCGCTCCGCTAAAAACGGATGACTCGTGCTGAAATCGAGCACGGATTTCGTGCCGGCGCGCGGGCGCAATTGCACTGCGAAGCGAAACTGCGGCGATTCAATCTGCGGGCCTTTGGCGTTTTGCTCAAACACATTCGCAAACAACGGATGCGAGAAATCGATTTGTCCGAGCTTAAAAAAATTATCGCGTGCTTCGAGGCTGCCCAACGTTTCGCCAAACGCACCGAGATTGGTTTGCGCGAAGAGTGTTTCGTTGTAATGCCGCAAATCCGTTTCGCTGCCGGGGAAGACAATCACGCCGCCGCCGCTGTTCATGAACTGAAGCAAACGCGCGACCGTGCCTTCGGGAAAGCGCGCGACGTTCGCGAGCATGACGACTTCATAGTTTTCCAAACGCTCCGCGGAAAAATTTTTCGTTTCGCTCTCTTTCCACGTTTGGCCCGCGCCCTCGTCTTGCAACACTGCGCGGAGAAAAACTAAGTCATCGACGCGCTCGCTCACGGCAAGAATGCGGCGTTGCCGCGGAATCAGAAACGTGAAGTAGCGCGCATTGTCGAGCACGAGCGCATCATCTTCGAGCATGACTTTGCCGCTCATGAAACCCGCGCTGTCCGGCACGGCGCGCAGTGTGACGGAACGTTGACTGTTGGCAGGCACATCGACGGTTTGCTGCGCCACGCGTTTGCCGTTCAAATAAAGATGCACGAGCTGAGTGCGCGCGTCATGCGCGCCCAGATTCGCGACGGTCGCAACGACTTCAAAACTTTTTCCGGCTTCGAAGATTTGATTGGCAAGCTTCGTTTCGCTCAATGTGAGATTGTTCTCGTTCGCGCCTTCATAACGCAGCGCGTACGCGCGCACGCCGGGCAGTTCGGGCGCATTTGCCGCAAACGCAGCACGATTGTCGGAGAGCAGATAAAGTTCGCGATTCACGTTGCGCGAGCGCGCGAGTATATCGCGGCCCAATGCGAACGCGGCGTTGAGATCGGTGTTTGCCCATGTTTGCGGCGCGGCGCTCACGGCCTCGAGAAATTTTTCCGATTCAAGAAAAGGGCTGCCCGCAATGATCTTCGCGGGCTGCGCCGCGGTGATGAGATACAATTCATCGCCGCTCGCGAACATGGTTGCAATGCTCTGCGCATGCTTACGCGCTGCGGCCAAATGCGAGATGCCCTCGGGTGCGCCGGCCATGCTCAGGGAGTTGTCAAGAATGATCACTGCGGTGGCGCGGGCGCGTTGTGCGAGTGCGGAAGTTTGCTGTCGCAACGTAGGCCGCGCAAACGCGAGCACGAGCAGCGCGACGATCAACATGCGCAGCAAGAGCAGGAGCAATTGTTTGAGTTTGAGCCGACGAATGTTTTCGCGTTCAAGGCGTTTGAGGAAGGCAATGGTGCTGATCGCCACCACGCGCAGCTTGCGCCGCGTGAGAAAGTGAATCACGATCGGCACTGCTATCGCAGCGAGCGCCCAAAGGAGAGTGGAGTTTAAGATTCCGAACATAGAGTTTGCGAGCGATTTTGTTTGTTATGAACGCCCGCCAAGAGGACATGTTCCCGTTTGAAGCAAGCGCAGGTTGATTAACTATGCCCCTTTATCTGTCATTCAGCAGGAATCTTTTTAAGCACTGGAATGAATACCCAGCGAGCAAAAAGATTCCTCCTGAATGACAAGTTACTAGGCGTGCTACAAAGCAACCTTGCGGTAAAGAAACAAAAGTTTTCACGCCGAGATACGCTATTGTCTGTAGAAAGTCAAATAAAAACCCTAACAGGCTTTTCTCGGTGACACTCGGTGACTTCGGTGAATTTCGGCTGAAAATTTTTGCTGTCAATTCACGCGCCCTTCGCCACGAGCTTGCGCAGCAAATTCATTGGGCTGAATGACGAACGCTTTTGCACCGGCTCCACTGGCAGTGGCTCCGGCGCTTTGATTTCTTCGCCCAACAGCGCTTTGCGCGGATGCTCGTAGAACATCAACTGGGCCGTGCGCTCGCCCCACAACTCGCGGATGGTGTTATAGACTTGTCCGATGCGCATGGGGCGGCGTTGATCATTGTGGCCGTCGCTGCCAATGAAATGAATCAATCGGCTTTTGAGCAGCGCGAGCGCAAGCGCTTTCACGCCTTCGCCATAGCGGCCTTCGAGACTCGCGGCGTTCATTTGCAAGAGCGCGCCGCGTTGCACGAAATCATACGCGCGCATGGGATTTTTCAACAAGCCGAAGTTGCGCTCCGGATGCGCGATGATGGGCGTCTTGCCGTTGAGAATGAGATCAAAGAAAACTTCATCCACCCCGCGCGGAATGCCCTGCATGGGAAACTCGACGAGGAAGTAGCGCCCATTGTGGTTGAAAGTGGAAATGCGATGCGAAAGCTCCATGTCCGGCTGATAATAAATTTCCGCGGCGAGATGAAGCTTGAGCGGAACCTTGGCCTCTGCCAAGCGCTGCTGCATCTCCTCATATTTGGCGAGAATTTCCGCTTCGAGCTTGTAGTGCGTGTTATCGAGAATGTGGTGGGTGATCACGACTTCGGTGGTGCCGCTTTGGGTCGCGGAGCGCGCCATGCGCATGGACTCTTCCCAACTTTCCGAACCGTCGTCAATGCCGGGCAATAAATGCGAATGTATGTCGATCATGTCGTCCTGAGTTTGACAAAAACTTGTCATTTATGAATGTGTGATGAATCCCATAACGCGAAAGTGATGGTCTTCGGTGAAAGCTTCCAGGAGCTTTTCCCTTTTCATGAGTGCAAACGAAGTGCAATCCACCCACGAAAAATCCTGGTCGTGATACTTTGTAAAAATCTGCCAGGCTTGATCTTCAATGGCTTCGGTGACGCGCCAAACTTTTAATAGCCTGCCTTTAATAAGTTGTGTGAAGACCTCACGAAAATGCAATGATTCTTCATAGCCAACACGATACCGCAAAGCAGTGAGCGCTTCGCCGAAAACAAAATTGCTCGTGACGAAAAAATATCCGTCATCAAGCAACTTATCATTCATCTGACCGGCTTTTTCGTGGTTGCGGTCTTGCCGATCCAACAATGCCACCCAAGCCCAGGTGTCGATGAAAATGCGTTTCATGGACGAGATTTGCCGTAAAGATAAACGTCGTGGTTGTCAGAAGTATCGCGCGTAGGCATGCCCTCCTCCAAGCCTTTGCCTAGTTGCCGCATGAGTTGTCGTGCTTCCTTCAAACGCGCTTCGCGTTCTATCCTTTCCGATAAAAACGCGGCAAGAATTTCATCAATCATCTTCCGGCTTTGCGATGCGATTTCCTCGACAAGTTTGTATTGAGCCGTTGGGATTTTAAGTTGAACGGTCGTGGTTTCCATGATCACACCTCTCATGCTTTCTCTGAAAACTCTTTGAAGCTTGTCATAGTTCCGAACGCCTTTATAGAAATCTTTAAGCGCATTAGGGCATATCCGTTTCACTCCGAGCACGAGGGAAGATTCTTACAGAATGACAGTGGAAGGGCGCTTTGCGCCGTGAATCGCCTCCGCAAATTCTCGAATCAAGCCTCGGCTTCCATCCTTCTCCAACACATTGCCCGTGACCACGAACGAGGCGCCGGCGCTCACGCATTGCGCCGCGTGCTCCGGCGTGCGAATGCCGCCGCCGACGATGACGGGAATGCTCACGTAGCGCGAGACCGCGGTGATCATTTCGAGCGCAACCGGATGCTGCGCTCCGCTGCCCGCTTCGAGATAAACCAGCTTCATGCCGAGATATTGCGCAGCGAGCGCCGTGGCTTTGGCGATGTCATTCTTGTCGCACGGAATCGGGCGCGTGTTGCTCATGAACTCCGCGGAAGTGACGCGGCCCGATTCGATCAACATATAACCCGTGGGAATGGCTTCAAGACCGAGATGTCGGATGATCGGCGCGGCTTTCATTTGTTCGCCGATCAAGTAATTCGGATTTTGCCCGCTCACAAGGGAGAGAAAAAGAATGGCGTCGGCGTGCTTGGAAATCTGCATCACGCTGCCGGGAAAGAGGAGGCACGGCACACTTGCCGCACTGCGAATGACGCGCACCATCTCGTCAAAATTCGAGGCGAGAATCAAACTGCCGCCGATGAGAATGGCATCCGCGCCGCCTTCGCTCGCGGCCGCGGCCATGTCGGCAAGTTGCGCAAGCTCCCACTTGTCGGGATCGATCAATACAAAATAGCCGGCGCAACCGGAGGCACAGAGCGTTGCAAGTTGATCGACAACTCTCGGCTTGTGCCGCCCATCGACATTTTCCGCAGCCGCTTGATCAACAAAAAAAGAGGAAAGCGGAGCATGTGCCGTTGCTCTAACGATTGGTCATCTCCTTCACGATCTGCGCGACGCTGGCGAGCGCTTCCGGCATGCGCTGCACGTCTTTGCCGCCGGCCAATGCGAGATGCGGACGTCCGCCGCCGGAGCCGCCGGTGATTTGCGCGACACGCTTCACCACGTCGCCGGCTTTGAGATTTCTATTTTTGATCAAATCCTCCGTGACCACGCACGCGAATGAAAGCTTGCCTTCCATCACTGCGGCCAAAACACCGACGCCGCTGCCGAGCTTTTCGCGCAACGTGTCGCTCATGGCTTTCAATTCTTCCGCATCGCCGACTTCCACTTGCGCGCTGATCACACGAAAACCGTTGAGCATTTCCGCGCGTTGCACGAGGCCGCCGATTTCTTGCTGCGAAAGTTTATGCCGCATCGTGCGCAGCTCGCGCTCTAAATGTTTGCGGCTTTCAAGCAACTCATGCACTTTGCTCACCAACTCTTCATTGGAAGCATTGAGCAGCGCGCGCAAGCTTTCGTTTAATTGACGCTCGCGGCGCAGCAAATGTTCACTGCCTTTTCCAGTCGCGGCTTCGAGACGGCGAATACCCGCGGCTGCGGAAGATTCATTCAACAAAGTAAACATGCCCGCTTCGCCCGTGTGCTGCAAATGCGTGCCGCCACAGAGTTCGAGCGAATAGTCGCCGATCTTCACCACGCGGACGATGTCGCCGTACTTCTCTTCGAAGATCGCCATTGCGCCGAGTTTGCGCGCTTCATCATACGGCATCTGCGTGGTGGTGATGGGCAAGTCCATGCGAATGTGCTCATTGACGATGCCTTCGAGATCTTGCATTTGCCCGTGGCTGATTTTTTCAAAATGCGTGACGTCGAAACGCAACCGCTCGGGCGAAACCAGCGAGCCGGCTTGCGAAACGTGCTTGCCAATCGTGTCGCGCAACGCGCGATGCAGCAAGTGCGTCGAGGTGTGATTGCGCGCCGTGTCGAGTCGCGCTTCGCGATCGATCTTTGCGACCACGCGCGGATCGCTGACATTGCCTGCCACAAGATGGCCGACATGCACAATGTGCGAGCCGACTTTATGCGTGTCGAGCACGTCGATGATAAAACCCTCGCCTTCGATGCGACCTTTGTCGCCCACTTGTCCGCCGGATTCGGCATAGAACGGCGTATCGGCGAGCGTGAGCAATACGCGGTCGCCCTCTTGTTGCACGCGCCGAATCTCGGTCGCGATTTCATATTCACTGTAGCCGACGAAACGCGAAGCGTTGCCTTTGCTTGCTTCGCGCCACTCTTCCGGGCGAAGATTTTCAAAACTCTTGAACGAGCCGGAGGCACGCGAAAGTTCGCGTTGCTTTTCCATCGCAACGTTGAAGCCGGCTTCATCAACCGACAGGCTGCGCTCGCGCGCCATCAATTGCGTGAGATCGAGCGGAAAGCCATAGGTGTCATATAAACGAAAAGCATCTTCGCCGGAGATCGTCGTGCCATTTGCCGTTTGCAACTTGCTCACGGTGCCGTCGAAAATTTCCAGGCCGCGATCAAGCGTTTGATTAAAACTCTCTTCTTCGGCTTTGATCACGCGGCTGACGTACTCGTGCTTCTCGCGCAACTCCGTGAATGTGGCGGACATGATTTCAACCAACGAGGGCACGAGTTTGTAAATGAACGGCTCGTG
Organism: bacterium; assembly: GCA_041918175.1. GTDB lineage: Bacteria > Zhuqueibacterota > Zhuqueibacteria > Zhuqueibacterales > Zhuqueibacteraceae > JABWAN01. The sequence continues at coordinate 71,299 of JAYRWE010000045.1, read as the reverse complement.
CATGCCGAGATTGCGGCCGAAGCGCGCAGCGCGGCGCAAGATGCGGCGCAACACATAGCCGCGTCCTTCGTTCGAAGGCAGTGCGCCGTCGGAGATGGCAAACGTGAGGCAGCGAATGTGATCCGCAAGTACGCGATGCGCCATGCCGTTCGCGAAATCATAACCCTTGCCGGAAAGCTCGCTGACTTTATCAATGATGGGCGTGAAGAGATCGGTGTCGTAGTTGGAATTTTTTCCGTTGAGAATCGCGAGTGCGCGCTCGAAGCCCATTCCGGTATCCACGTGCTTCGCGGGCAATTCTTTGAGCGAGCGATCGGCCTCGCGATTGTATTGAATGAAAACGAGATTCCAAATTTCCATCACGCGCGGATCGCCGGCGTTGACGAGATTCGCGCCGGATTTGTCGGGCGTGAGATCAACGTGAATTTCCGAGCACGGGCCGCACGGACCGGTCTCGCCCATTTCCCAAAAATTATCTTTCTCCGCGAAACGCTGCACGCGTTCATCGGGCAAGCCGGCAATTTTTTTCCACAGTGTCGCAGCCTCGTCGTCGGTTTTATAAACCGTGGCGTAAATGCGATCTTTGGGCAAGCCCCACACTTTCGTGATCAATTCCCACGCCCATTCGATGGCTTCAGCTTTATAATAATCGCCGAACGACCAATTACCGAGCATTTCGAAAAAGGTGTGGTGATAGGTGTCGAAGCCCACGTCTTCGAGATCGTTATGTTTGCCGCTCACGCGAATACACTTCTGCGTATCAGCCACGCGCGTGTAATCGCGTTGCTCCAATCCGAGAAAAATACTCTTGAATTGATTCATGCCCGCGTTGGTGAAGAGCAACGTGGGGTCGCCCAACGGCACCACGGGCGCAGAGGGGACAATCGTGTGTCCCTTGCTCTTAAAAAAATCTAGAAATGCTTGTCGTACTTCTTTGGACTTCATGAGGGGTTCCTGAGTGAAATTTAATCTTGATTGCAAAAAAATGTGCGCGGATCAATGCGGGTGAGATTTCCGATATTCCTCTTCTTTACGCTCCTGCCGCTCCATCCACCAGATCATGTAAGGGCCTGCGAGAACAATAATACAAATCATCATTGTGAAAACAATTTCGCTAATCATTTTTTAATTCAAGCCAGCATTAGTCTTCGCCCTTTTGGTTGCGGAATCGGATCGCCAAATTCTTTGGCCGTATCCAGCCACAACTGCATCGCTTCCTTCACGCTTTTAAGCGCAGCTTCTTGCGTCTTGCCGTGCGCCGCGCAACCAGGCAGTTCCGGCGCTTCCGCAACAAAGACGCGATCTTCGGCGCTCCAGTAAAGTATGATCTCGTATTTTGCCGTCATTTGTGTGGGGCGATTGCGCAATCATCTCACTGTCGTGGTCAATAAACTTCTTCGTGTGTCCCAATCGTTTCCAGCAGCACGGCTTCTGCTTCTCCCTGCTCAACAAAACTGAAAACGATTCGGAGATCATAGCCTGCGCTGCATGCCCAAGAATCGCCAAGCTTGCCCTTCAGCTTATGCGTTCTTAAACGAGGATCGAAAGCATCGTTGGACAAAAGCTCTAGCGCTTCTTCAATCTCGGCGGCAAGGCGAGGTTCTCGCTTAAGCGTTTTCTTTAGTGCTCGAGCAAACGCACCAGATCTCTGCAATTCCCGCTTCATGCTAGAGCTTCGGCTATGATTTCAGCCGGCGTCATCGCTCGCGTTTTGCCTTCACGAAATTCTTGCCGCGCCGCTTCGATCTCTTTAGCTAAAACAACTCGTCGACGCTCGATTAGCCGCCGCTGCAACAACTCCAACAACGACTCTTGCTCTTCAAGAGACAATTGCTCGGCAGCTTCTAAAACATCAGCAAAAGTTAATGCGCTTTCCACGGCTTGTTCCTCACACGATTGAATGAGTTTTCTTCAAACAACCTCGTCCCTGCTCTGTATCTCTTTCCAAAGCCCCGTCTGCTGAATCGTCTCCCAATCAAACCCGCGCCGCCGCAAAAAGTCCGCGAGGCGTTGCTGCGCCTTCGCTGCCGGCAAACTTGCGAGGCGCTTGCGCTGCTTTTCGGCGAGTTGATTGGCAAGAATCAACGTATCTTCGGGCGCAAAGGCATCATCGAGAGTGGAAGAGATGATCGTGTCGCCGATTCCTTTGTTGCGCAGTTCGAGCTTCAAACGTTCGCGGCCCATGGGGCGATTGCGCAAGCGGCTCTGCACAAATTGCTGCGCGAACTTTGCGTCATTGACGAAATGTTGCTCGCGGCATTTTTCCAAAACCATTTCGACAACTTCGCGCGCATACTTCGAGCGCAGTAACCCCTCACGCAACTCTTTCTCACTCCGCGCGCGCACGCCCAACAAACGATAAGCTTTTGCCAAAGCCGCGCGATACGCTTCGTCTCGCTTCGAAGAATTGTCTTCGAACAGATCGGCTTGGGTTTGCTCGGTGAGCTGCATGTTGAACGGATAAGATTCAGGTGCGTTTGAAGCAAACATGCGAGACCAAACTATTTGTCAGCAAGACGAGTTAAAATAGTTTTGCCGCGAATCGTTTTGTTTTATGCTTTCACCGGCGGCGCGGGCGTAGGCCTTGGTTTAGGCGGAGCGGCGGCCTTCGCTTCATTATTGGAAACCACCGTAACTGCCGGCTCATCTTTAATCAACCCGCTCGCTTTGCGCACTTTAAGATCCAACTCTTTCATCACCTCGGGATTTTCGAGCAAGTGCTTTTTCAAATTTTCGCGGCCCTGCATGCGCTCGCCATTCACCGTGAACCACGTGCCGCTTTTTTCGATCAAGTTGAGGGTGATGGCCACGTCGGCGAGATCGCCTTCCGTGGAGATGCCGGAGCCGTACATCATGTCGAACTCCGCCTCGCGAAACGGCGGCGCGACTTTGTTCTTCACCACCTTCACTTTCGTGCGGCTGCCCGTGACTTCATCGCCGTTTTTAATCGAAGCGATGCGGCGTACATCGAGTCGGACCGAGGCGTAAAATTTGAGCGCGCGTCCGCCGGTCGTAGTTTCCGGGCTGCCGAACATGACGCCGATCTTCTCGCGAATTTGATTGATGAAGATCGTGCAGACATTCGTCTTGCTGATCGTGCCGGCGAGCTTGCGCATGGCTTGGCTCATCAAACGCGCTTGCAAACCCATTTGCGCGTCGCCCATCTCGCCTTCGATTTCAGCTTTGGGAACGAGCGCGGCGACCGAGTCAATAACTACCACATCTAGCGCGCCGCTGCGCACCAACGTTTCAGTAATTTCCAAAGCCTGCTCGCCGGTGTCCGGCTGCGAAACGATGAGATTGTCGGTATCAACGCCGAGCTTCTTCGCATAGCTCGCATCGAGTGCATGTTCGGCGTCCACAAACGCGGCGAGGCCGCCGCGCTTTTGCGCTTGCGCGATGATGTGCAGCGCGAGCGTGGTTTTGCCGCTCGACTCCGGGCCGAAAATTTCAATGATGCGGCCGCGCGGCACGCCGCCCACGCCGAGCGCAACGTCAAGTGAGATTGAGCCGGTCGAAACAACGTCGAGCGTGACTTTCGCGCGCTCATCGCCCAGCTTCATGACCGAGCCTTTGCCGAACTGCCGGTCAATGGCTTGCATCGCAAGATCGAGCGCTTTTAGTTTTTCATCTTTTTCCATGGCTACCCCTTTTCCGGGTTAGTGGTTCAGTGAATTGAGGGTTGATTGAAAACACGAAGACAGAAAGATGGAGGCCAGAAAAATTTTGCCCGCCTTCATTGTGCCTTCGTCATTAGTTCCATTGTAATGGCATTCGCGTATTAAATACTCTCAAACCACTCTCGGTCAATCGCTACTTCCTCTATTTCAACCTTTCGCGTCTTAACTCCCAACGCCAGTTCTTTGAGTTTATCCAAGAACTGTTCGCCATCTACCAGATCAATCGCCGGCGCACCGTCACGAGTGGCTTCTCTAACGGCATCTTTCGTGAACGTGCCCGTTGTGACGAGTAAGCCCTTATCTGCGCGTCCCACCATTGCGCCTCTAAAATCTCTTATTTGACTCGCACTGACCGTGCCTTGCCATTTCTTGCATTGAAAAATCACGTGAAAGCTGAGTAAACCTCCCAGGCGCATTATTCCTTTGCCATCGATACCGCCGTCACCGCTTCTTCCAGTAACTTCCACTTGAATAAAACCTGATTCCCGCAGCATTCGTTGAACGAGCCGTTCGAAAGCGGAAGACGATAATCCAATCAATGTTTTTAGAAGCTCTTCTCGCCACGTAACCTTTACGGTGTGCTCTTCAAATTCTTCATCGGGCTCTTCATGCTCTTTTTTGATTTGTGCGCGAACGGCACGGACCACTTCTTTTTCGTTTATGCGTTCGAGTTTACTTCCAGCGGAAGTTAGTGCCCATACTCCACGCGACGAATTTTCAAGAACACTAAATCTTTTGAGATAGGTTCGCGCCCAAGCCAGCCTATATTCAATTTCAGTTTGTCCCCCCTTTTTAGGGTCATGCAAAACTTCCAACTGTGAGTCGGATAGTTTAGAGATTTCGGCCACCTTAGCATTAATCTCTTCAATTGTACCAGATCCCCCGAGGCTCTTTAACGCCTGGAAAATGGGATTCATCAACGAGTCATAAGTCGGAATAACAAGTTTTGACATTTGAACCCTTCCCTCTAGAAAAATAAGCTTCATCAAACACGAAACGCAACCTTTTCCAACGCCGTGTAAATCGACCCCTTCGCGTGCAGCTCGCTCCGCATCAGCATGCACTCCTGAAAAACGATTTGCTGCGCAGGAAACGGCGACTCGTGCAGGGACTTCACCACGTTCGCGGCTTTGCCCTCCTTCACGCGGGCAATGGTGAGGTGCGGCGAGAAACCGCGCTCTTCTTTTTCAAACCCCAAGCGCCGACATTCGCTCTCTATTTGTTGCGCTAATTCAGCGAGCTGACCGGAGTTTTCTTGAAATCCAATCCACAACACACGAGGGCGATGCTCGTTCGGAAAAACACCGGCACCGGCAATTTTAGCGGCAATGGGTGCGAAGCCCGTACAAGTCTCGCGCAAAGTTTTCGTGACTGCTTCAAGCTGAGTCTTGGAGGTGTCGCCGAGAAACTTGAGTGTGAGATGAACATTCTCTGCTTTTGTCCAACTGATGCCTTTAGCAAGCGCACGCAGCGGCGCGACGTAATCAGCAATTGCCTCTTTGATTTCTTGCGGCAGTTCGAGGGCGATGAAGGCGCGGATCGTGTCGCGCTTGTCGTGTGCTTGCGGTTGCATTGCGTGTCAAAACTGCGGTTTCACATGGCGCGTCCAATTGCTCAAAATGTTAAAGGCATGTCCGCCACCCAAAACTCACCGGGCCACAAAGTCGTCATAAAGTCCTTCGTCGGCTTCAGCGTAGCTATTCAAAAACGCGTCATGCCCTCGTGTCGCACTTCCATTCAATTGTACTAAATTCCTTCGCATCAATGAAGCATAGAAGATTTTTCCAAAACTCCACCACTCCATCAATCCACTACTCCAACTAAAAAACTTCACTCCGGCATGTACTCCGCTTCGTGCAGCGCGCGATAGAGCATGGCGAGTGCGGCTTGGGCGAAACGCTCTTTGTTTACGATGCGATCATTGGCAAAGAGAAAATGTTTTGCACTCACACGCTGCGGACTCGCGAGGCCGATCCACACTGTGCCCACCGGCTTTTCGGGCGTGCCGCCGCTCGGGCCGGCAATGCCGGTGATCGCGACGGCGTAATCGGAGTTGCTCATCTTCTTCGCGCCTGCGGCCATGGCGAGCGCGCATGGCTCGCTCACGGCACCGTGTTGTGTGATGATCTCTTCCGGCACGCCGAGCAGTTCGATCTTTGCGGCGTTGCTATAGGTGATGTAGCCGCACAGAAAATATTCCGAGCTGCCGGAGACGTTGGTGAGGCGATGCGCGAGCAAGCCGCCGGTGCAGGATTCCGCGAGCGCGAGTGTGACTTTCTGCTCGCGTAATTTTCGGCCAACGACTTCTTCCAGGCTGTCATCGTCGTAGCCATAAACATATTTTCCGGCTTTGGCGAGAATGATTTCTTCGACTGCTTTGACACGGCGTTCAACCTCATCATGCTCACGGCCCGCAACCGTGATGCGCAAATTCACGCCGAAATAACTCGGCAAGAACGCGAGCTTGCAATGTTGCTCTAACTCCGAAATCGGCGCGAGCTTTTCGGAGAGATTGGATTCGGCGATGCCGAATGTTCTCACGGTGCGATGGCGAATAATTTGTCCGCCCGCATGCTTTTGCAAGAAAGACAAAATGCCCGAGGCCGTGATGCTTTTCATTTCAAACGGCACGCCGGGCATGACCGCGCAATACTTGCCGTTTTTTTCAAAGAGCAATCCGGGCGCGGTGCCGTGCGCGTTCCAGAGCACGCGTGCTTTAGCGGGCACGAGGGCTTGTTCTTCATTCACGAGTGACATGGGAATGTTGCGGCGCGTGAAGATGCCGCGCACGTGCGCGAGCACTTGTTCGTCTTGCACGAGCGGGCCGGCTTCGAAAAATTCCATCACGACTTTTTTGGTGATGTCGTCGTGCGTAGGCCCGAGGCCGCCCGTGGCGATGATGAAGTCCGCGCGCGTGAGCGCGAGCTTCAAGCTTGCGAGAATGTCTTCGCCGTTGTCGCCCACGGTTGTCATGAAGCGCACGGGCACACCGGCGCGGCTCAACTGCTCGCCGAGCCACGAGGCGTTGGTGTTGACGACTTGCCCGATGAGCAACTCGTCGCCGATGGCGATTATTTCAGCGGTCATCTATACTCCGCGCGCGCACTTGATTGGAGCGTAGTTTCAAGCAATTGCAAAGTCGGTGTATTTTCGCAAATCTTCGGGTTGAAATCCGAGCACGATATCTTCGTGCGGAATGCCCGCTTCGAGCAAAGCGTCCGCTACCGGCCAGTTCGTGCCGTCATATTGCAGCCAAACTTTGCCGCGAATGATGTCGATGTGCACGACGGAGCCATGCACACGACGAAGGCCGTCCCAACCTACGTGCATGACCTCGTAATGATCCTTTTCGGGATCAACGATGGCTTCGGTTTCAATCTGGCCGTAAGATGGTTTGTAGCTTGCGTATTCTTCAATCACTTTGCGAACTGCTTCGCGATAACTAGTCAATTTATCCATTTTAAGATCCTCTCTTGTTTCTCATCAAAAACAATAAGCCGAAGTTGCAAGCTGCTCATGATCATTTGGCCGAATTTCGCGGAGAATACTTCTTCATAGATTCGCAGTGGAACAGCCAAATAGAGCAGTCGATCAGGGTCGATTTTAGAAAGGATGCTGTGATAAATATCGTATTGGCCGACGGCTTTTTCCAAATCATTCATTCGCGATCGGCTCAGGAAAGATTTGATCTCGATTGCAATTTTTTCTCCGTTCCTCTCGGCAGCTATCGTCGTTCGCTCTGCGCCTAAATCGACGTAAAAGTCTTCACCACCGTAAGGAATCGCCAACGGGTCGTGCGTGATCTTCCAGTCGTCTGCAATTAGAGCTTTGACTACCGTGTCATGGTATACGTCTCGCGCAGGCATTGCGACCTCGCTTCAATTGAACAAAGTCATTTTATAATTTTTCAAAAAAATACATCCCCGCCCTCAGCACCACATTCGCATACACGCCCGCCATCACGTCATCCATTACGATGCCCCAGCCGCCGTGCAGTTTTTCAAATTGGCGCACGGGAAAAGGCTTGGCAATATCAAACAAACGAAAAAGCGCGAAGCTTGCGAGCAAAACGAATGGCGTGAGCGGCAAGAATGCGATCGCGACGATCATGCCCATCACTTCATCGATGACAACTTCGGAGGGATCGGGATTGTCGGCGCTGGCGTGGCGATCCGCGGCCCACACGGCGAGCAAGAAGAACGCAATGCTGGCGAGCGTGAACGGAACGGGCGGAAGATAAGTCGGCATCAGCATAAATGCAAGGGTGGCTACCAGGCTGCCTGCGGTGCCGGGCGCGAAAGGCACATAACCGATGAAGCCGACGGTGGCGAGAAAGCGGGAGAGCGTTTTCGAAAGCGAGGACAATTTATTTGGCAAGGTTTCCGGGAGCAAAGGCGCGCAAACAGGCGAGCATCAAACTCCGCACGTGGTGACGATTTTCGAAGAGATATTGAATCGCGGTCAAAACCGTGATGAGCGTGACGAATTGCATCATGATGTCGATGTAGCCGCGCCAAGCTTCCCACACGGGATCGGCGCCGGAAAAATAGGCGTGAATGACGAGGTACAACATGATGACGTACACCGCAATCATTTGGCTCGCGGTTTTCCATTTGGCTGTGGCGCTCGTGACTACGGGCTGGCCTTTCCAATCGGCATAGAGGCGCAACGTGGTGATGACGAAATCGCGCGTGGCAATGACCACAACCATCCAAATGGCGATGTGGCCATAGAATGCGAACGCGAAGAGGGTGGAGAGCACGAGAATTTTATCGGCGAGCGGGTCGAGGAAATTTCCGAGCGGCGAGACATATCCGAGCTTGCGCGCGAGATGGCCGTCGAACCAATCCGTCAAAGCCGCGATGAGAAAAACCGACAACGAGGCTAAACGAAAATAGAGCGTCTCGAAATAGAGCAGGGCCACCACCACGGGCGTCAGCAAGATGCGCAAGATCGTCAATTTGGTCGGAAGGCTCATAACGCTCACCGCGTTTTAGTTTGAGGCGATCATGAAAACGGAAACAGCACGCACGATAAAATTTAAAATCGAATCAAGCTTCTTTCACCCATACCCGCTTACCTTCAAATACGATGGCAAGGCGTTTAACGGTTTTAAGGCCGCGGCCATAAAGCTCCGCGGCATACTTCTTTTCTTCTATTTGCAACAATGCGTTTTGCAGAGCAAGCTCGGGCGTTTCGTTTTCGTAGGCGTCCACTTTTTTGAACTCGATCACATAGCCCACGCGCGCGAGGTCGCGCGGAATGACCATCACGTCATAGCGGCCATAGCCCGACTCGCGATTGCTCTTGATCTCATATTGCCCGCCGAGCCATACGAGCAGGCCGATGGTGAAAGCTTGATAAACTTTTTCCGATTCGTTGCCGAAGTCATGATAGCTGAAAATGTTCAGCACTAGATCGCGGAAATAGCGCTCAAACTCTTTCACCTCGCCGCGCGTGAAAGCGAGCAGCATCAATTCCACTTTTTTATTTTCAAAACGAGTTTCGAACCATCGCCGCACCAAGCGGCTATACATCTGGCGCACTTCGGCGTTGGGAATTTGCAGGCGATAGAGCCACTGCGTTTCGTGCGGACGTTTGCCGACGTATTTCAGATAGCCGCCAAAAAGAAGAAAGCTCCATAAAAGATCTTCGTTATGCTCGATCTCACTGAATACCATGCTCTCTTCAATGCTCTTTTCAATGCCTTCGCCGGTGATTAAGCTCTCTAAATCAGCGCGTAGTTCGACGCCGCCTCGCGTGAGCAATTGCTCGATGACGGCATTGTCCGAAGTATTCACCCAATAGGGGCGGCACTCTTTATCCGCGCTGTTGAGATAATTGATGATCGACCAGGGATTATAGATAACTTGATCGCCAAAAACATAACCGTCATACCAAGCTTTGACTTCGCTGTGCTGTTCGACGAGGTCAAATTTTTCGAGCGCCGTTTCAACCTCATCTTCCGTCAAGCCGAAACTGCTGGCAAACTCGTGACGCAAAAGCGTGAACACGCCGAGGTTGTTCAGGCCGGAGAAGATCGACTCTTTGGCCACGCGCATGATGCCGGTGAGCACGCCCTTTTCGAGATGCACATTGTCCTTCAACCCGCCGCTGAGAAAGTTGCGCATGAAGCCGACGACTTCGGCATAATAACCGTTGACGTAACCGGCTTGGATGGGCGTGTCATATTCGTCGATGAGCAGGATGACTTGCTTGCCATAATGCTGCGCCAAGTATCCGCAAAGTTGTTTCAAACTATCTTCGTATTCGTCTTGACTAGCAGCGAGGCCGACAATCGCATCGAAGTATTTTTCAGTCTCGGTGCTAGATAAAGCGGTGTTTCGCACTTCGCGATGGCGTGAAAACTCCTCCTGAATAAGCCGCTTAATTTTTCCTAACGCACTTTCCCAAGTAGACTCTTTGACGTCTTTGAGCGTCAAGTAGACGACCGGATATTGGCCTTGATGCCGAGTATACTCTTCTCCCGCTTGCCAAATTTTCAAAGAGCGAAACAGCGCGCTGTGATCCTCTTCCGTCTTCTCAAAAAAATAGCGGAGCATAGACAGGTTCAGCGTTTTGCCGAAGCGCCGCGGCCGGGGAATAAGCATTGCCGGCGCGCCTTGATCGAGCAGCTCTTGAATGAAGAGCGACTTATCGACATAATAATAATTGTCGGTAATGACGCGCTTGAAATCTGAAAGGCCGACCGGAAGTTTTTTCTTCGAGCTTACCATGCCACACGTCCGGATAATGCGCGCGCGAGCGTGACTTCATCCGTAAATTCCAAATCGCCGCCCACGGGCAAGCCGCGTGCGATGCGAGTAATTTTTAATCCAAGCGGCTTGATGAGATTCGAGAGATAAATCGCCGTGGCCTCGCCTTCCGTATTGGGATTGGTGGCGAGAATGATTTCACTCACGCCGCTTTGCAAACGCAGCATCAAATCGCGAATGCGCAAATCATCCGGGCCAATGCCGTCGAGCGGGGAGAGCACGCCGCCGAGCACGTGATAGAGGCCGCGAAATTCGCCCGTCTTCTCCAACGCGAGCACGTCGTTCGCTTCTTCGACCACGCATATCAAACCACGCTCGCGGCCCGTGTTCGCGCAAATCAAACACGGATCAGAGTCCGTGAGATTGAAGCATTGCGAGCACGTGCGCACTTTGTCTTTGAGCGCAACGAGCGCCGCGGCGAGATCATCCACTTCGCGCCGCGGGATTTTCATCATATAAAAAACCAAACGCTGCGCGGTTTTGCGGCCGATGCCGGGCAACTTGGAAAGTTCTGTAATCGCGGTTTCAACCGTGCCGGATAAATACTGCATCGTTACGTTAAGCAAATTAGAGAATCAAACTCAGAATAAAATTCTGAAGTTTTTTATCACCAACGGATAGATGAAGACCAACGGATGAAAAGACAAAAGCTTTATCAGTCGGCGCTAATCTATCCGTTGGGGCCGCCCGAAGAGCTGCGGTTTTCAACTTGTCTGAAAATTCGCTTACAAAAGCTTTTGGGTTGCGGCTCGTCCGCCATGCGTTAAAGGCCGGGAATTTTCATGCCGCCGGAGAGATTACCCAACACGCCCCCGGCAACTTTGCTCATTTGGGTGCTTGCCAATTCGCGCGCGTTGGTCAGCGCTTGATTGACCGCAACGATGATCAAGTCTTCCAACAACTCTAAATCTTCGGGATCGACCGCGGTCTTATCAATGCGCACTTGCAGCACTTCCTGCTTGCCGTTGGCGATCACCGTAACCATACCGCCCGCGGCGCTGCCTTCCGCGCGCAAACTCGCCAGGCTCTCTTGCGCTTGATTGATGTCTTCCTGTAGCTTTTGCACTTGCTTCAATAGATCGCCCATGCCGACACGACTCATTGGAATTTTTCTCCGTAATAAAATTGCGCCTCACTTGCAGACCGACTTCATGGCCGCACACACCGCAAAAACTCTGCGTCCACGGCTTCCACAAATTTCTGCACCATGGGATAGTTTTGAAATAATTCTTGCACGGTATAAGCCGGCTCTTTTTTAACATGCGCCACCGGCATTGCGGGTAGATCAATCACTTCCACGTGCGGAGATTCTATTGCAAGCGACTCCAACGTAACCGTTGCTGCAGCCTGTCGCGCCACGGCCACGCGCTCGTCTTTGCGGCAGTGCATGCGCACGGAAAAGCCGGTCTCGCCGAGAATGATCTGCTGAATGAGCGTCTTCTGATTGTTGACCGTGTTCAAATGAAAATCGCTCGCTTCGCTGAAGCCGACTTCGAGCGTGCCGTCCGTGATCGCGCACGGAAATCCTTCTTCTAAAAACGCGCCGAGCGAAATGCGCTTGGCTTTCACTTGCTCCACGATCTTGGGCCAATGCACTTGAATCACATGCAGCGTCGCTTTAACGTCCGTGATCTGCGCTGCGAGCGGCGTGTTGGCGTCCTTTGCTTTGAGGACCGGCACTTCTTGCACACGCGCAAGTATGCCGCCGTTGAACAAACCTAAACCCGCGGCATTGGCTTTGGGCAGCGCATTGTTCGCGCTCGCGGCTTTGGGCTCGACTTGCGGCACAAGCGTAACGCCTTCGACTTTAACCGTCGGCGGCAAAGTGGCGGGCGCTTTCGGCTCCGCGCTCGCGGTGGTTGAATATGAAGGCGCCGGATTGCCATTCGAGCCGCTGCTTGCCTGCGGTTTGGGCGCGCCGAGCGCGACCATTTTGAGCAGTGTCATTTCCAACAACAAACGCGGATTCGAAGTGCGCGCGAGCTTGGTTTGCGCCTCGGTGGCGATTTGCAAATGCTGCAACACTTCGATCTCGCTCATCACCGAGGCCGTGCTACGATAGCGCTCGATATAACTTTCGAGACCGAGAAGATGCGCGTTGCTTGTGGTTAAACGTGTGGTCAAAATGTGGCTCAAATGCTCGGAGAGTCGTTCGAAAAATTCTCCGAGATGCACACCCGCGTCGTGAATCTTATTGCTCAAAGCCACGGCTTGGCGAAAATCTTTTTTTACGATGCAATCTGTGCATTCAAAAAACAAATCTTGTTCAAGCAAGCCGAAGAGCTTGGTCACTTCCGCTTTGTTGATGTTGTTACCGCAAAATGAAATGACTTGATCGAGCAAGCTCTGGCTGTCGCGCATGCTGCCTTCGGCGCGTTTGGCAATGATAAAAAGCGAAGCTTCATCCGCCTGCACGCCTTCGTTTTGGCAAATCATGCTGAGTTGGCCGACAATATCTTGCAAAGGCACGCGGCGAAAATCAAAACGCTGGCAGCGCGAAAGAATGGTGGCGGGAACTTTGTGAATCTCGGTCGTGGCAAAAATGAAGAGAATATGCGGCGGCGGCTCCTCAATGATTTTGAGCAGCGCGTTGAAGGCCGCGTCCGTGAGCATATGCACTTCGTCGATGATATAAATTTTTTTTACGCTCGTGGTGGGCGCGAAGCGGGCCCCCTCGCGCAAATTGCGCACTTCATCAATGCCGCGATTCGAAGCACCGTCGATTTCAATCACGTCGAGGCTGCGACCGCCGGTGATCTCTTGGCAATTATTGCATTGATCGCACGGCGAAGGCGTAGGCCCGTTTTGGCAATTCACCGCTTTCGCGAGCAGGCGCGCCATCGTGGTTTTGCCCACGCCGCGCGGACCGGAAAATAGATACGCGGAAGCGATGCGCTTTTGCTCAATGGCATTGGTGATGGTTTGAATGACGTGCTGTTGCGCGACGACTTCGTCGAATTGTCTGGGGCGCCACTTGCGAGCGAGAACAAGGTAGGACATTCGGACTCCGCACCGCTATGAAAAAAAAGGCCAAGGTGCCCCGCGGCACATCATTGCTCACTTACCGTTGCTGCCTTCCGGCCCTGGCGGGGTTGGGCTCGCGCCGATCGCGCGGGCCTTGGCCTTTTATATTTTTTCGAAAATTTTTCTCGGGGAAGAAGAAAGGAACGACTCAAACTTACTTGTGCAACCTTTTTAAAGCGCGGGCAAAATAGACACTGAGTCTTTGAAAGGCAAGTTCTTTTTGGGGGGAAAATGACGCTTGACATTTGAAAAATTCTTCTGCAAATACCTGCCTCGAGATTGGCACTTGCCCTCTCCTTCGAAACTCTCCTTTCGAAGACGAAATGTATTACGAAATAATTTTTAGGAGGTTTTTATGGATTTCGTTCAAGACAATAAAAAGAAAAATGTTGACAGTGCATTGCCGCCATATGATGAAGACTTTGATGATCACGACTATCAAACTGGCGTGAAACTTCTTGAAGCAAACAAATTTACTGAAGCATGGAAAGTTTTAGCCAACTCCCACCGGCGAAACCCTGATAAACTACAACCACTCTTTGCTCTTGCAAAGATTGTCTGCTTAAGTGACGATGATGAATCGGACGATGCTGTAGAGAATATTGCTCATAAAATAATCGAAATTGCACCCAGTAACATTCAAGCACTTTTTTGTTCTGGATGGCTTTTACAGTATGTTGGAAATGATGAAAAAGCAAAACCACTACTTGAAAAAGCATTGTTGCTTGATCCCAGTAATCGAAGAGTCAAAGAGTTCTTATCTATTGTAAATCAGAATCTTCAAACAGACACACAGGAAGAATCTAGCAAGAAACGATGTTTTATTGCATCTGCAGCCTATGGAACAGAAAACCATCCAGATGTAATTTTGTTACGTAATTACAGAGACGTTGTCTTACTCCGATCAAAAGCTGGTAGAAGCCTGATCGCTTTGTACTATATGGTTTCTCCGCCTATTGCAGAGTTTATTGAAGCATCAGAGGTACTGTGTAAATTGGTAAGAAAGATTGTTATCAAACCCGTCGTGTGTGTAGTAAAAATCTTTTCATCCAAAAAATTGAACCAACGATGACTTCTACGAGGGCGAAGAAATGGTTGCAGTAAAAGTAGTTTGGGAAAGCACGGGGCAGCCCGTGCAAGGTTCAAGGGTTGCAATCTGGCTTTCTGGTTTTTCCGGAGGCGTTACGAATGAGGAATATACAAATGATAATGGCGAGGCTCATTTTGATGTTGACACCGGTCAGGGAGAAGTTTACGTTGACGGCTCTACTAAATACAAAGGGCGCGTCTCTGGTCGCGTTGTAGTTTACATATAACAGGGCCGATATCGGCTTGCTCTAGACGCTACCACGCGGGCAAAGAGCCGTCACAATTATAGATGTAAAAAATATTGACCTCACACGACCCTATCCACAAAACGGCAAGCGTCCCCAACATCCTCCCCCGGCGTAGTCTCGCCTTTTTCCTATTTTAAATGTGACAGTAAAAAATTTGATCTTGCCGGTCACGAAATCTTCGTATGCAAAGATTCGGCGAATGCTCGTACCTGCGTTATTGCCACGCACGCATTTGATGACTTCGAGATTTTTTTATATTGGGCACAGACAGAAGCTTGCCAGCACAGAACTCAAGCAGCAATAACTTTTTCATGGAAGGATTGATCACTGAAAAAAAGCCGAAGGTGGCGGCATCCGTATCAATAAAACGATTGGTCGGCTCGGAAAGCAAGAGTTACCGAGTCATTTGGTTTAGACCCACGGGAGGATAGTTAGGTAGGTTTTTGCAATTGGAATAGCGGAGAGGGTGGGATTCGAACCCACGGTAGCGCTTTTGGCACTACACGCGATTTCCAGTCGCGTTCCTTCGGCCTCTCGGACACCTCTCCGGGCAAATCGCAAACTGCAAGGGGCAAAAAGAAAACAACAGCGTTTCATTTTTCTATGAAGATGCTCTTTGCCTTTTGCCGCTTGCCATTTGAAAGCGGAGAGGGGGGGATTCGAACCCCCGATCGAGGGTTTAGCCCCGATAACGGTTTTCGAGACCGCCGCTTTCGACCACTCAGCCACCTCTCCGGTCGAAACTTCTTTATAAAATTTTAGCCACGGAAGCGCACGAAAATCTCAAACATAATTCCGCGATGCTGTGCAATTCCGTGGCTAAACGATGTGGAGCAGAGCGGGATCGAACCGCCGACCTGTACGTTGCGAACGTACCGCTCTCCCAGCTGAGCTACTGCCCCATCCGGCGAAGCTTATTATACTATCCTTCTTCCGTGTTTGCGGTTTCGCGCAATTTTTGGAAGAAAGCTTTTAACATACCTTGGCATTCATTGTAACTGATGTTGCGCACCACCTCTATCGGCGGCCCAAAGGGATTTTTTGCAATCACGTTTGGATTTTGCACGGAGCCACATGCGCCGAAGCGGGCATCATCCGCGCCATACACGACCTTGCCGATGCGCGAGAGTAAGATTGCGCCGCTGCACATCGGACACGGCTCGACCGTCACATAAAGTGTCGCGCCTTCCAGCCGCCAACTCGTTTGGTTGCCGCACGCCGCGGTGATGGCGATCATCTCGGCATGTGCCGTGGCGTCTTGCAAAGTCTCGGAGAGATTGTGGCCCTTGCCGATGATCTTGTCATCCATCACCACGACCGCGCCGATCGGCACCTCGCCTTTTTCGAGCGCCCGCTGCGCCTCTTTCAGCGCCTGCTGCATCCAATGCTCGTGCGTCAAGGCGATACCTCCAGATTTCAAAGTGATAACGAAAGGCGCGTCCGAAAAAAAAGACAAGAGCGAATTCTCTCTTGTCTTTGGTTGCAACTTAGTACGCCCGGAAGGACTTGAACCCTCAGCCTCTTGGTCCGTAGCCAAGCGCTCTATCCAGTTGAGCTACGGGCGCATTTTAAAGCGGGAGCAAGATAGAAGATTTTTGGAAAAAGTCAAACGTTTCTTTTAAACTCTAGATCGAAGATAGTGGCTCGTAGATCATTAAAGGCATGTCTTCTTCACGATCTACAATCCACCATCGACGAACGACGAACGCAAGTGGCGCATACGGGATTCGAACCCGTGTTCCCGACGTGAGAGGCCAGTGTCCTGGTCCACTAGACGAATGCGCCGAAACAAAACCGGATTGATGGATGATTGGATAAATGAGACTCGGAGCAATAGCTCCTTACAAACAAAACGCCAAGCCCTATACTCCAAAAATCCATTGCTCCATCAATCCAACACTCCAAATTGAGTTTGCTGGGGAGCAGGGATTTGAACCCCGATTCTACGGTCCAGAGCCGCATGTCCTGCCGTTGGACGACTCCCCAGAATTATTTTTTGGCCGCGAGAAATCGTATTGCCGCTTGCAAGCGCGCAACAGTTCTCTCTTTCCCCAACAAAGCAATCACTTCAAAAAAACTCGGACTCACACCCGAGCCGGTTATCGCCAAACGCGCGGCGTGAATCATATTGCCCGCAGAGATATTTAACTTCTCAGCCAGCACGCGCAAGCTGCGATCAAGTTCCGCTGCGGTAAATTCCGTTAGATTACCGTAAGCTTCCGCGAGTTTTTCTAACCACTGCGAAGCGACGGTTTCAGCCCAATGTTTTGTGTGCGCCGCGGCTTCATATGCAACCGGCTCGCGCCAAAAATATATGCCGGCTTCGCCAAACTCGTTTAGCGTTCGTACGCGTGAACGCAATAGATTGATCACGCCGAGCAAGTAATCTCTTCTCTCGGTCAACTCTTCTCGCGAGACGAGACCGGCATCGACCAACGCGTTACTCACCGGTTCGACCAAACGCTCGACGGCAACGCGATTCAAATATTGCCCGTTCATCCACGCGAGTTTTCTTTCATCAAACACCGCGTTGCTTTTAGAAACCGCGTTGATGTCAAAGAGCGCAATCAATTCTTCTTGTGAGAGAAGCTCGCGGTCATCGCCCGGCGACCAGCCCAAGAGCGTGAGAAAGTTGAAAAGCGTTTCGGGCAGAATGCCTTTCTTTTCATATTCACCGACCGCGGTTGCGCCGTGGCGTTTGCTCAAGCGAGTTTTGTCCGCGCCAAGAATGAGCGGAACGTGCGCGAACCGAGGCATCTCCCAGCCAAACGCGCGATAAAGCATGATCTGCTTCGGCGTATTCGAGATATGATCCGCGCCGCGAATGACATGCGTAATACCCATCGCGTGATCGTCGACCACGACCGCGAGATGATATGTCGGGAAACCGTCGGAGCGTAGGATAACGAAATCATCAATGACCGCGTGCTCAAACTTCACTTTGCCCTGCACTTGATCATCAAACTCCGTCGCACCCAGCGGCACTTCAAGGCGAATCGTGAAAGGCTTTTGCTCCGCCAACCATTGCGCTTCTTGTCCCGGCGTCGGCTTGGGAAAGTGTTCGCGATAAATGAAAGTCTTTTTCTCGCTCGCCATTCGCTCGCGCACGGCCGCGGCTTCCTCTTCGGAAGTAAAACTGCGATACGCATGCCCGCTTTCGACCAGGCGCTTCGCATGCTCGCGATAAATTGCCATGCGGTCCGATTGTTTGATCGGCTCGCCTTCCCAATCCAACCCGAGCCAGCGTAAGCTATCAATGATGGCGCGCGTCATCTCTTCGCCGGAGCGTTTTACGTCCGTGTCTTCGATTCTGAGAAAGAACTTGCCGTGGTGCTTTTTCGCGTAGAGCCAATTGAAGATCGCAGTGCGCGCACCGCCAATATGAAGATAGCCCGTCGGGCTTGGTGCAAAGCGCACGGAGATCATCAGTCATTCCTCCAGCGAATCATCGTTCAATTTAAAATTGCCAATTGCAAATTTTAAATTGAACATTATAGAGCGGAGAGGCAGGGATTCGAACCCTGGGTAGCACTTTTGGCACTACAACCGCTTAGCAGGCGGCTCCTTTCGGCCACTCAGGCACCTCTCCGAATGGGAAATTTTAAATTGCAAACTCTCGATTGGAAATTTGCACACAGCGGAGGGCGGGAGACTCGAACTCCCATGGGTTATAAGCCCAGCGGTTTTCAAGACCGCCGCCTTACCAATTAGGTCTAGCCCTCCGGCTTTCAAAAAGCGCGGCCAATATACACATCAGCCCTGGAAGTAGTCAATCTTTTTTTCGGCCATTTTTTCCGCCCGCAGTGCGCATGGCCTGCGCGGCCAATTTGCGCTTGACAAAGTGAGTGACATTTGTATATTGGGAGCATCACTGCAAACAGAATCATTCCAACTCCGACCTTTGGTTCCTTCCTAACATTTGCCCAACGTGGTCCAGGCCGGATAATTCACGTCATACCGGGAGTGTGGATGCGGATAGTGTGGAAGGTGGCGCCCAGCCTTGTGGGCGCAGTCGTCATTTCTTTTCTCAGCGTCGCCCACGGACAAAGCGGAACGCTGCTCCCTCGCAAAACGTCTCAACTATACTCGCCTTCGTCCAACTTGCGCACCGGCAACAGCGTCATTGCCGCACAGGCCGGCGCTTCCGGATTTTTCAGCATCGGCACCGCGAATGATCGCGCGCTGCTGTATGACTTTCCCTTTGCAGATTATCGTTCGCACCTCAATATCTGGCTCGACGGCCGGCTCTATAGCAACGAACCGGCGCGCACGTCATTGCCGGCGTTGACGTTGTTGCGCGCTCCGGAAATTTTGAGCAACGGCGCGCTCGTGTGCTTGTATGGCTTTGAAGAATTATTGCTCGAACAGCGTTTGCTGCCGGAGCAATACAGCGACTCCACCGGCGCGATCTTCATTCAATACGTGCTCACCAACCCTACGGCCGTTGCGCACGAGGTCGGGCTTCTGTTGGAATTGGATACAAAAGTAAACGACAACGATAGGACGCCCTTTCTCACCAACTTTGGCTATCGCAGCGATGAAATTATTTTCCAAGACATCGACGTTCCCGATTTTTTGCAGGCGTTTGAAAACTTGCCGCCCGCGCCCGGACTTGTGGCGAAGTTCACACTCACCGGCGCGCGCGCAACGCGGCCCGACCTTATCGCCATCGGTGATTGGATCAATCTCAGCAAAGTGCAATGGAGTTTTAAACCCGATACGATTCCGTACAATGACAGCGCCGTGCTGCTGCGTTGGAATCCCGCCCAACTCGGCCCTGGCGAATCGCGCACGCTGGGCACCTATTACGGCGTCGGCGAAGTTTCGAGCCGCACCGACACGTTGACGCTTTCGGTGATTGCGCCGGAGCGTTTGATTGTGCAAAGCGATACGCTCACCCCGAATCCTTTTACCGTGAGCGCTTTGGTCACCAACACCGGTTTCGCCACGGCGCACAATGTTCGTGCACGTTTGCTTTTGCCCAATGGCCTGCGACTCGCTGTGGGCGAAAACGAGATCAAAGAACTCACACCGCGCGATTTGCTTTCGCGCGCGAGCGGCGCGACCACGTGGAAAGTGTCGGCGCAATGTGCTGCGCTCGATTCGAATTTTCATGTGCGCGTTGAAGTCTTTGCCGACGACGCACCGGGCAACGCAGTGACGCGCACGCTCTTCGTGCCGAATTGCTTCGGCTCCGGCTTCACGCTGGACGTGCAGCCGCGCAAACAAACGCTTTTGGCCGGAGCAACCGCAAATGCCGTTGTGCAAATCCTCCCGCGCGGAAATTTTAACGCAGAAGCGAGGCTGAATCTCTCGCCGAGCCTGCCGGGTTTTAATTTTACTTTTTCAACGACGCAAATTCGCCCGGGAGAAAGCGCACAACTCGCCATTGCCACGAGCAACACCGCGTTGCCCGGGGATTATGATTTTGTCGTCACTGCCGTGAGTGCGACGCAGCAAACCACCGATACGTTGACGTTGCAAATTACGCCCGCCATGCTCGACGTTGTTCCGCCCTTCACCCGCGGCCACAATCCCGCGATCGGCGCGCGCAACGTGTTGCCGGAAACTCCCATTCTCGTGGAAGTGCATGATGACGGCGCCGGCGTTGACACAACGGCGTTGGTCATGTTCGTGAATGCAGTGCGCGTGGCGCCAAAGCTTTTTGGGTTTAATGAAAAGCGCGTGCTCTTAAGCTATCAACCGCCGTCTCCTTTTCATTATAACGAAGAGGTGCGCGTCACGCTGCGCGCGCAAGACCTCGCGCAGCCCGCGAATGTGATGCCCGAAGAAAATTATTCTTTTTATATCGTCGAAGATGTCACGCCGCCATTCGTTACCGATCATATGCCGCCGCGCAACGCGCAACGTGTGGCCGCCAACACGGCGATCTCTTTTCACGTGCGCGATGAGTTTGCCGGCGTCGATTCCACTGCGCTCGCGCTTGAAGTGAATGGCGTCGCGGTCAAACCGGTGCTCGACGGCACGTTGCGCGATCTCATTGTGCATTATCAACCGCCGCAGCCTTTTGCGTTGAATGAACAAGTGACCGTGCGCATCCGCGCGCGCGATCTTTCTTTCCCGCCGAATGAAATGCCGGAGGAGAGTTATTTTTTCTCCGTCGTGCAAGACCTCGCGCCGCCGTTTCTCACGGACCTACAACCGCCGCGCAATGCGGAGCGAGTTGCCGCAACCACCGCCCTTTCCTTTCATCTGCGCGACGAAATCGCCGGCGTTGATTCCAACACGCTCGTGCTCGAGATCGACGGCGCGATTGTCAAACCCAAACTTTCCGGCACCCGCAATGATTGGTTTGCTTTTTATCAACCCGCCGCGCCTTTTCGCAAAGGGCAAGACGTGCGCGTGCGTATTGCCGCGCAAGATTTATCTGCCCCACCCAACGTAATGCCGCCCGTGGAATACGCCTTTCGCGTCGAAGCGCCGATTTATGATTTGATTGCAGAGCGCATGCAACCAAATGGCGAATTGCGCGCAGGCGTTCTCGCAACTATTGTCGGCGAAGTGCGCAACGCTTTAGATGAAGTCACGCAACCCGTGCGCGCGCGTTTGCTCGCCGACGGCGTGAGCGTGAAAGACACCGTGCTCATTGCGCAGGCCGCGGGTCAACTCACAGCCGTGCTTGGGCAAGTGCGTTTTGCCAATGCCGGGCGACATGAAATCATTTTGCAGGTTGATGCGGATAATCGCCTCGCCGAGCTTTCGGAGAACAACAATCAACAAAGCCTGTTGGTGGAAATTGCGCCGCCGCTCGTGCGCGAATTTACCGTGCGGCCTAATCCCTTCACGCCGAACGAAGACGGCTTCAACGATGCGGTCGAGTTTAATTTCTCCACATTGAATTTGAGCGCGCCCGCCTTGCGCATCTTTGACGTCGACGGCCTCGCTGTGGTGCAAGAGGAGCATTTGCCCTCCGGCGTTTTCGTTTGGCGCGGGCGCGATCGCAACGGACGTTCTTTGCCGCCGGGCATCTATTTGTACTCGCTGCAAGAACGCGGCAAAAACCTCGCGAGCGGACATATCGTGCTCGCGCGATGATCAAAGTCGGCAATCAATTTGTGCTCCGCCACGGCGGTGCCGTGGCATGCCTTGCTTCTCCAAACAAACGCAAGCCTCGGCGGAGCATTCTCAATTTAAAAATCACCACTCATTACAGCCGTGCGCCGCAATTTGAAGCGTCATCATAAACGAACGAACCAAAAGTTCTACCTGTCGAGCAGCGGGATGCAATCGCTTTGAAGTCATCTAGCTGAAACAACACACGTCAGATAAACATGCGGAGATGACACTCTGCTGGAGCAGCGACGGGCATAAAAAAATCGAGGGATTGAAGCACGTAAAAACGTTTTCGAATGATGCGCTTTTTTTTGTTTTGTCGCTGCTTCACCTAGGGTTCCTCTTCGTTTGTTTCTCTAGGTGATCTTTTCAAAGCAGAGTGACTTCAAAGCGATTGCATCCCACCGCGAAATTGTATTTTCAAAATAAGCTCCAAGAACATTGCCAAAGCGGAGTCGACGAGCGCCATGCTTCGACTCCGTTCAGCATGACTCTATAAAATCAAAAGCAGTTCTTCAGAAGGCTAAATTTTTACAAAGTTTGAAATAATACTTTTGAACATGAAGCTGGGTAATTCAAAACACCCCCCTGCCCCCCTCAAAGGGGGATTTCTTTTCGTCGCCATCGTCGCGCTGCTCCTGTTGTATCACGAGCCGGTCGAGGCGCAACTTTCCGGCGTGCTCAATCCCGCGTTGGCGCATGATTCGCGCGTGCTCTTCTTCAACCCTGCGAGCGCGGCGCTGCTGCCGGCACAAGCTTATTTCGGCTTGAAATTGCTTCACCCCGGCGCGCTTGCGAACAACACCTTTGCTCTGCGGCAATCGCTGCTTGCGGTGAATTGGCCGAGCGTGGCGCGCACCAATTTCGGTGTGGGTGCGCACGTGCGTTGGCTCAACTCGCCGTGGTATCGCGACGCGCGCATGAGTCTCGCGCTCGCTTATCAATTCCACGAGCAACTCGCGCTCGGCCTAGACGTGGGTTGGCTCGTGCGCGGATATGAAACCGCGCAATTCGATTTGATCGATCTCAACGATCCGGTGTTTCAGCGCGAACATTCGCGCACCGTGTTCGATCCGGCCCTCGGCGTGATGAGTCAACTCACCGATAAAATTTCTCTCGGCGCTGCGCTGTTTCATTGGAACCGTCCGAACTTGGCAATGACCCCTCCGGCGTATCGTCTTCCGCTGGAAGCGTTGCTCGGCGCAAGCTACACGCATCATTTCCTGCGCCTCGACGGCGGCGTGGAATATCTGCGCGAAACGTGGCGTCCGACCTTCGGCCTCGAAGCGTTTGCGCCGCGCGTGGGAAAACTGCGTGCGAGTGTGGGCCGGGAGCATGCAACGCTTGAAGGGCAATTGCGCGTACATGAACGTGCGCTGCTGTTCTACAGCTTTCAAATGGCGACGAACGATCTCAACTTGTTGAGCGCCGGCTCGCATGAAATCGGCGTGAGCCTCGCCATGCCGGGGCGCGCGCGCACCGCGGCTGAAACTCGCCCGGATTTTCTCTTGCAGGCCATGCCGCCCTCGCGTGTGGTTTTGCCCAACGACACGCCGATCTATCATCTCACGCTTCTACGCCGCGATGATTTCAAAACGCCGATCACGCTCACGACACAGGATTTGCCCCCGCATTTGCGCCCGCGTTTTTCACAAAACGAAGTGCGCGAAAATGCGGAGATTGTTTTGGCGCTGCACTCCGAGCGCGGGCTTGTGCCGGGCGATTATCCTTTTATCGTCACGGCCACTGCGGGCGAGCGCGTGCAACATTTGCCGCTGCATGTGCGCGTCAATCCCATGCCCAAACTCGCGCCGGAGATTTTTACGACGGTTGATAGTGTCGATGTGATCGAAGTGCGCAACGTGGTGGATGAATTGCCGATCATTCCGCGCATCTTTTTTCCAACCAATCAAAGCGCGCTTGCGAGCAGTCGTTATGATGTGTTAAGCCCCAAACAAAATATTTTTGTCGCGGAGAATGCGCGCGAGATCAATGTGGTGTATCGCAATGCGCTGAATTTGATCGCGGAGCGCTTGCGCCAACACCCGCACGCAAGCATCACGCTCATCGGCGCAAGCTCGGCCGGAGCGCATGAAAAAGATTGGCAGACACTCGCCAACGCGCGCGCGCAGGCCGTGCGAGATTATCTCGTCGACAGTTTGGGCGTGCTCGCCACGCAGGTCGTAATCACGCCGCCGCAACGCGCGGAAGTCGGCGCCGTGCGCAACAATGTTTCGGTGCAGGAAGAATGGCAGCGTGTGAGCATCAGCGCGCCGCCGCCGTTTGGCAATCTCATTCTCGCGCCGTTGTTGGTGGAAAAGAAAGAAGTAGAAGCGCAACCGCAATATTGCGGGTTCGTCGCCAAATACTCCGTGGCCGAAGCGGGCGTGGCAGCGTGGCGCATTACGATTCTCAACAGCGCGCGAGACACGGTGGAGGTGCTCGCCGGAGAAAAGACTTTGCCCGACACGGTTCGCTGGGCCTGGCCGCATGCGTTGGTGAAAAAACACGCTGCGCACACGAGCAACGACGATTTCGCGGCAGAACAATACGGCTATTATTCGCTTTGGCTGAAGGATGCCTTGGGCCAAACGGCAAATACTGCGCTGCGTCCGATCGGCATTCGCCATCGCCGGCGCTTGAACGAAGTCGGCGTGGAGCGTATTCCAATTTTTCTCTTCGGCTTTGGCGAACATCAACTCGGCAGCTTTTCGCGCGAGTTGCGTTTGAAGCTGCACAGCATTGCGGAGAAATTGGAACTGGATCCGTTTGCCACGTGCGTGATCAAAGGCCATACCGACGACATCGGCGAAGCGCGCACGAATCAATGGCTCTCGCTGCAGCGCGCGAAAACAGTGTTTGAGATTCTCGTTTCCTATGGCATTGCTCCGCAACGCGTGACTTATGGCGGCGTTGGCGAAGACGAGCCGCTTGCCGATAATCACTTCCCTGAAGGCCGCAACATGAACCGTCGCGTCGAGGTTTACATTCGCCACTCTCCCAACTGGTCGGAACTCGGCTCCGGCAATGAATGATTCCTTCCTTGCATAGCGGAGATATTTTGCTAAATTCGCCGCATGCCGGATGCTTTCGGCGCGCAACCAACACGTATCTCCGCACGGCTCATTTCTTTTGCTGCAAATGGAACATATCTCTTTACTCCTCGGCGTCTGCTTCGCTATGTTGGCGGTGGAAATTTTGGTTTTCCTCGCGCATTATTGGCAACGCCGCTTCGGCACGATGTGGCTCGGTGCTTTCGGTCTGCTCAGCGTTTTTTGTCTTTCCTTCTTTGCGGGCGTCGTTCCCCTCGTCAAGTTTAGCGCCTGGGACCTCGCAATTCCGATTCTCTCCGTCTTGGTTTATACGAATATCCTCGTGGCGTTGTTGATCGTCTATGTTTGCGACGGCACGAAATACGCACGCCGTTTTTTGGCGGTGCTCGTAGGCGGATATTTTTTTGTGTTATTCCTGCAAGAGATTATTCGCCTCGTCAGCATGGAAGAAGCGTTTTATGCGATCAACAAATTGCCGGATCGTTTATTTGAACACAAGTGGCGTATTTCCGGTGCCGCCATTCTCGCCTTGTTCTTCTCTTTCGCACTGGTGATCTTTCTTTATCAAGCGCTGGCGAATCTTCGGCCTTCCTGGCCGCGTGGATTGCGGCTGACATTGGTTTTGGGCACGGTCTTCATTCTTGACGGCATATTTTTTACGACCATCGCGTTTTATGGCGATGCGCGCTGGCCTGCTTTCATCCAAACGCAACTCATCATCAAATTTTTTGCGACGCTCGTGCTCGCGCCGGGAGCCGCGCTGTACGTTACGCGCATCCTACGCGAGCAAGCCGCGCCCGCAGGCGAATCGCGGCCTGTGTTTGACGTGGTGAATACGGTTACGGAAATGGATCGCGAATTGGAGTCCGTGCTTTCCACCATGCTCGACGGCTTGATCATTTATAATCGCGACGGTTTGGTCACGCGCTGCAATCCCGCGGCGGAACGTTTGTTTGATCGCACGCTCTTAGGATTGCGTTTGGATGATCCCAAGCTTCGCCTCACTTTGCCCGACGGCAATCGCCTTCCCATTGCAGATTCGCCGCTCTTTAAAGCGTTGCATTTGAAACAAGCCGTGGAAAACATGGAACTCGGTGTGCGGCAAGAGAACGGCAAGTTGCGCATCCTCTCCGTGAACGCCTCGCCGATTTGGGATTCGCAACAACGCGTGCGCGGCGCGCTCGCCACGTTTCGCGATATTACCCAACGCAAAGAAGTGGATGAATCACTCGCCGATGCGCAGGATTTTCTCAAACGACTCATTGAGCAGGCGCCGACCGGCATTGCCGTGTTTGATCGCACCGGCGTGGCCGAGCGCTTCAACAAAGTTTATTTGCAATTGATCGGCGTCGCCTCCGTGAATGAGTTGATGGAGAAATTCAATCTCTTCAAAGACAAGCTTTATACCGAAAGCGATGTGCTCCGTCATTTCGTGAAGGCATATAAAGGGACCTCCGTGGAAATTCCGCCGCTTGCCGTGAATCTGCAAACGCGCAAGCCGGTGCCGCTCGCCACACTCAATTTCGACGACAGCGCCGAGCAGGTCAAAGTCATCTCGCATTTTCTTTATCCCATGTATGATCGCACGGGGCGAGTCGATCGTGTGGTTGCGCTCGTGAGCGACCTCACGGCGCACACCCGCGCGGAGCAAAATCGCCGGCAAATTGCCGAGCGCTATCAAAACATGGTGGCGCGCATCACGGACTTTTTGTTCAGCGCGAAAGTGCAGCAGAGCAGCCTGCAATATGAATTTTGCACGCCCGCGGTGGAAAAAGTAACGGGCTATACCGAGCAATACTTTCTCAACGACAATTGGTTTTGGTTCACGATTATCGACTCCGACGACAAGCAGCGCGTGCAAGACGAGCTGGGGAAGTTTATTGCCAAGCGCGATGCGCAAGAAGGCTTGCTCGAATATCGCATTCGTGCGCGCGGCGGCGAAACGCGCTGGGTGCAAACCCGTTTTACTTTTCTGCGCGACGCCGCGGGTGAAGTGGAGCACATTCTCGGCGCAGTGACGGACATGACGCGCAGCAAAGAAGCTGAAGACGCATTGCGCCGCACCGTGGCGCGTTTCCGTTCCGTGGTCGATAGCTTGAATGATTTCGTGCTCTCCGCGGATTTGGAAGGCAAAATCACGTTTGCCAATCACGCCTTCAACCAAATATTCGACTCGCGCGGCCGCTCGATGCTTGGCAAAGATTTGTATCGCTACACGCACGCCGAAGATCGCGAATTGATCGGCAAGCTCATGCAGGATTTGATCAAAACCCGCAAACCGATTCGCGCGCATGAATTGCGTTTGCACAAACCCCAAGGCGATTACATTTGGCTGCGCGTGAATGTCGAGCCGCTCTTTGATGACAACGCGGTGTTGAGCAGCGTCATGATTGTCGCCACGGACATCACCGAAAGCAAACGTGTGGCTCGCACCATCACGCAGCAAAGCGGCGCGCTCCGTCTGTTGGAGCAACTCGCGCTGAAGGTCGAAGCGCGTGTGCCGGAGCGGGAAATCTGCGCGCTGATTGCTGCGGAAATAACCGAGGTTTTGGAATGTGAGGAAGTCTTTATCGGTCGCTGGGAAAAACAATCGCAAAGCTTCATGCTTGCCGCGGGCGTGGAACCCGCGGATTGGCAATGGGCGCGACAATGTTGCACCACCGCCGCGCCGATACTTTGGAGTAAGAATGATGCGAGCGAGACCGATGGCAAAATTACAGCAGTGGCCGCAGTACCGATCATGAACGCGCGCCACGTGCTCGGCGTATTGCACATCAGCTCCAACCACGACACGCGCACCTTTAACACCGACACGCTTCGCTATCTCGCCATTCTCGCGCGAGAGTTGGCAACCGTGTGCGAGCACGGCGCATGAGTTGGAAAACACGCAGCAGTTTTAGGATAGAAAATGGAGTTCAAACTTACGCACGCGTTGCTCCGCCCGTGGCAGCCCGGCGATGAGGCTTCGCTGGTGCAGCATGCCAATAATCGCAACGTCTCCCGCAATCTGCGCGACGCGTTTCCTTTTCCGTATACGATGAAAGATGCGGAAGAATGGATTCAACACGTGAGCCAGATAAATCCAGTAGTAAATTTCGCCATTGAAGCTGAAGGCGCGGCCGTGGGCGGCATCAGTCTCATCCCGCGCGGTGACGTGCATCGCCACACTGTAGGCTTGGGCTATTGGCTCGGCGAAGAGTTTTGGGGCCGCGGCATTATGACCGAAGCCGTGCGCGCGATCACGAATTATGCGTTTCAAAACGCCGAAGTGCATCGCCTCTACGCCTGTGTGTATGCGTGGAATCCTGCTTCAGCGCGTGTGCTCGAAAAAGCTGGCTACACATTGGAAGGCCGCATGCGCCAACACGCCACCAAAGACGGCGAGAAAGTGGATGAGTTGATTTACGGTTTGTTGCGAGAAGAATGGCTGCGCTGAGCACAATTTGTTTCTCTCGTTCCCAAACTCCCAGCCTGTATGAAAGTGTCACCCTGAGCGAAGTCGAAGGGGGTTAAATTCCATATAACGGGCTTCGACTCCGCTCAGCCTGACTGTGAATCAAGCGTTTTCACATAGGCTGAGAGTTTGGGAACGAGAGTGAGATGGGAGTTTCCAACCAATCCGCAACGAATATCACTCTGGCGTACAACCGAGGACTTTTGTGCGCTTTTTTATTTTGACAAACCTTTTCTCTCGTTCCCAAACTCCGTTTGGGAACGCAATTGCAAATGAAACTCCGTTTCAATATCCGTCGGCGAGGCAACAAACATTCAAGAGCTAACGAGTGGCATTTGTTCGAAGTGAATGGAAACCGAGTTAAGATCCACTCGTTCCCAAACTCTGTTTGGGAACGCAATTGCAAATGAAACTCCGTTTCAATATCCGTCGGCGAGGCAACAAGCATTCAAAAGCCAACGAAATGGCATTTGTTCGAAGTGAATGGAAACAGAGTTTCCGAAGCAAGCGCGTTCCCAAACAGAGTTTGGGAACAAGAGTGAAAGGGGAGTTCCAAACCAAGCCGCAACGAATATCATTCTGGCGTACAACCGAGGACTTTTGTGCGCTTTTTTATTTTGACAAACCTTTTTCGAGGAGATTGCATCCGTGAAGCACACCGTAATTGTCATCTTCGGCGCCTCCGGCGATTTGACCGCACGCAAGCTGGTGCCCGCGTTGTTCAATAACTTTCGCAAAGGCCGCTTGCCCGCGAACACGAAAATCGTGGGCATGGCGCGCAGCCCGTTTAGCGACGAAAGCTTTCGCGAAAAAATGCGCGAAGCTTTGCAGCAGTTCACGCCCAAGGAATTTAACGCCGAGAAGTGGCAAGCCTTCGCGCCCATGCTTTTTTATCAACCTGGCGATATGACCAAAGCCGAGGCGTATACCGGACTCGAAAACAAAATCACGAACATTGCGCCCGAAGGCGCGAACCGGCTTTATTATCTCTCCACCGCGCCGGAGTTTTATCCCACCGGCGCAACGCTGCTCGGCGAGAGCAACATGTCGCAAGAAGAAGAGGGCGCGGGCTTTCGCCGCATCATCATCGAGAAACCGTTCGGCAGCGACCTCGCCTCCGCGATGGAGTTGAATCGCACCGTGCATCGCGCGTTTCGCGAGCATCAAGTGTATCGCATCGATCATTACCTCGGCAAAGAGACCGTGCAAAACATTTTGGTCTTCCGTTTTGCCAACGCGATCTTCGAGCCGTTGTGGAATCGCAATTACATCGATCACGTGCAGATCACGGTTTCGGAAACCGTGGGCGTTGGGCATCGCGCGGGTTATTACGACAAGGCCGGCGTGCTGCGCGACATGTTTCAAAATCACATTCTGCAATTGCTCACGCTCATTGCGATGGAGCCGCCACACAAATATGAAGCCGATGCGCTGCGCAACAAGAAAGTCGAAGTGTTGAGCGCGCTGCGGCCCATCGGCGAGAAAGATGTGGCGGAATACACCGTGCGCGCGCAATATGAAGGCTATATGCACGAGCCGGGCGTCGAACAATTTTCCGCGACGCCGACGTATGCCGCGCTCAAGTTGTTCGTCGATAATTGGCGCTGGCAAGGCGTGCCGTTTTATTTGCGCTCCGGAAAATTTTTGCCGGAAAAAACTTCGGAGATTACGATTCAATTTCGGCAACCGCCGCAGCAGCTTTTCAAATTGCAAAACGAGCAAGACAGCATGTTCACGAATCGCTTGAGCATATGCGTGCAGCCACACGAAGGTTTTCACTTGCTCTTCACCACGAAGGTGCCGGACAAAGGCATGCAAGTGCAGCCGGTGGACATGGATTTTCATTACACAGAATCTTTCGGCGAAGGCGCGATTCCCGAGGCCTATGAGCGCCTGCTGCTTGATGCGCTCAACGGCGACGCCTCGCTCTTCACGCGCAGCGACGAGATCGAGCTTGCCTGGAAGTTGGTTGATAGCATTCATTCCGGCTGGGCCGGCAAGTTCGCGCCGCCCATGGCAAGCTACAAACCGAACTCATGGGGCCCGCGGGCCGCAGAAATTTTGCTCGGCCGCGACGAGCGCCACTGGGTGCATGGCTGCGGAAGCACGAAAGAGTGAAAATAAGATTTTGCAGTGCCGCCTTGGGCGTCCACTGCCCTTCAACCAAAACGCCAAGAAATCTTATTCGATCATTTCCTTGTTAAATAAAAACGCCCCGCCGATTTGATTCGCCGGGGCGTTTTTTTATTTAACCAAAAAGCTTTTGGTTTAATTGAAGAAGTAGCGCAAACCGATTTGCGCTTGCCAGCGCGAAAACAGACTGGGATCGTCGATGTAAGTTTCGCTCGGGCCGATGAAGTTGAACACCGGCGCGCCGGCTTGATTGAACTCGACGAGTTGCAGCGGCGAAGTGGCAGCCGGGCTTGCGGCTTTGCGCACGCCCCAATCAGAGCTGATCAAATTGCCGACATTCAAAATGTCGAAGTTCAATTGGAACGTGTGCTTCTTGCCGCCGGAATTGATCGAGAAGTCTTGCAATATTCGCAGATCGATATTGCTGAACCATGGATTCACGGCGCCGAAACGTTCGGCAATTTGCCCGCGATGCGAGCTGAGGTACTTGTCTTGTTGAATAAAAGCTTCGAACGCTTGCGCTTGTTGCGCCGCAGTTCTACCGCCGGTGATGTCTTTAAAGATGATCTCATTCGCATCCGCGGCGTTGCGCGGAATGTAGATGAGATCGTTGCCGCCTTGCCCGTCGCCGTTCACGTCACCCGCATAAATGAACGAATAACGATTGCCGCCCGCGCCCGCGAAACGATTGCCGTCGGCGACTTCGAGGAACAAACCAAAATGCGTGGCTAAACTGTTCGACCACGTTTTCTTATACGTCGCGCCGCCCACGATGCGATGCCGATTCCCAAATTCCGAGAAGCTCAACTCCGGCTTATTGGGATCGCCTTGCACGGGTTGGTTTTGCCACAACACGCTCGCAATTTCCGTGGACTTCAAATTGTTCTTCGCTTGCGTGAAAGTATACGCCAAGCTGGAGCTGAGTCCGCTCTCAAAGTTTTTGCGCAATTGCGCCGTGAGGTTGAAGTTGTAGCCTTCATCCGTGTTGTCGATCACGTAAATGCCCGCGCCGCCATCGGCATTCAACTCGTTGTTGCCCGCGCCGCCGAAATAGGGCCGACCGTCGCGCAACGTGCGCACGGGTTTCACGAGATCGGCATTGCGCACAAACACGGAGTTGAGATCTTTGCCGTAAATAAATTCCAAGGTGCCGAGCATATCCCAAAAAATCTTTTTATCGAGCGCGAGATTGCTCGTCCACACTTGCGGCCATTTGAAATCCGAAACCATGGCGTTGAGATCGAATGACTGCTGCAGAATCGCGTCATCCGAAGTTTTGTTTTGATCCGCACTGATGGCGGGATAGAGATTCGGATTTGCTCCGGGATTCGAAACATTGTTGCCGATCCATACGAAGGGCACGCGGCCGGTGAAGATGCCGGTGCCGCCGCGCACTTGCAGGGAGCGGTCGCCATTCACATCCCAGTTGAAACCGACGCGCGGAGAGAACATGAACTTGGCGTCGGGCAACTTGCTTTGATCGACCGTTTCTTTTTGATCGTTTTCATCCAGCGCATTCAAACCGCGCGAGAAAGGATTGTCCACGAGATCGGTGGAATAAATCGGCACATCGACGCGCAAGCCATAGGTCAGGCTGAATTTTTTCGACATGAGAAATTCATCTTGCGCATAAAACGATAACTGGCCGACGTCGATGGTCTCGCCTTTGAACGGGCCTTTACCGACCATCTCACGAAATTTGATGGGAGTCGCACCGCTGGTGGCATTCAAGAAATCTTGTAGCGTGAAAAATGTGCTGCCTTCGGGAATGCCGTCGCCTTGAAAATCGACGAAGTACGGCAGAAAGAACACGCCATGGCGAAAGATATTGAACGAGTTGAAAAAGGAATAGCTTTCGTACGTCGCGCCGAGCGTGTAGACGTGTTTGCCGGAGAAGATGCTGAAGTTGTTGGTGAGTTGAAACACGTCTTGATCGAGAACATTGTTAATCGAAAACGGCTCGTGCCCGAGCGTGGTATAGGTCACGCCGTTTTCACCGATGTCGATAGTGGGAAAGGGATCGCTAAAGGGCGCGCGAAAATCGCGGAAGCGATTATAGCTCGCAAAGAAACGATTCGCAAACTTGCTGCCTTGGCTATTGAGTTCGAGCGCGAACGAGTGCAGATCGTTGTTGATTTGATAGCCCGCGTTTTGAAACGGCAAACTGCTGGAATTGGGGCCGCGACCGGTGTTGTTGACGCTGAGCACAAACGGATGCGGCGGCAAATCGCGGCGCGCGTCGAGAAGGTTATAACGAAACGCCAGCTTGTTTTTGTCGTTGATGTTCCAATCCAACTTCACGAGCAGCTTCTCGTTGTTGGTTTCGTGAATGTAGCCTTCGTACGGACCGGTATCATAGCCATAAACTTGTTGCATGCGGCTACGAATCTGATCCATCACCGAGGCGCGCACGCGCGATTCCCCGAATTGCACATTGCCGTCGCGATCGGCGACAAAGTTTGAACCGGGATCATCGCGGCGCTCAAGCTCGGCATTGATGAAGAAGAACAGTTTGTCTTTTGCCAACGGGCCGCTCACCGTAATGCCGGATTGATTGAAGGAGAGGCTGGGATCGGCAATCACGTCCTGCCCGCGCACGCTATTGCCGAGCAAACTTTCATTGCGCAAAAAGCTATACGCGGAAAATTGCAATTGATTCGTGCCACTCTTTGTCACGGTGTTGATGCCTGCGCCGGTGAAACCGCCTTGACGCACGTCAAACGGCGCGACGGAAACTTGCACTTGCGCGACGGCATCGAAAGGCACCGGCTCCGCTCCGGTTTGGCCGCCGGGCGCGGGGTCGTCGAGGCCGAACGGATTGTTGAAATACGAGCCGTCGAGCGAGATATTGTTGTACAACCAGTTTCTACCGCCGAAGCTGAAGTTGCCGTCGCTGCGTGGATCGAGACGCGAAAGATCGCGTGTGCTGCGTTTCACCGAAGGCAATTCCGCCACTTGCGCCGTCGTGATGTAGGTCGCGGCACCAGTGCGGCCGCCATTGAGCACCGCATCTTGTTCTGCGGTTACTTCAATCACGCCCGTGGTGAGCGTTTCTTCCGCCAGCGTGAAATCGAGGCGCAGGTTTTGACCCAAACCGAGAAAGATATTCTCCTGCGTTTGCGTTTTGTAGCCGACGTAACTGACGGTGACGGTATAAGGCCCGCCAATCTTCATGTTGGGAAGATTGAACGCGCCGCCGTTGCGCACAGCGGTGCCATACTTCGTGCCCGTCGGTTGATGCACGGCCACGACATTGGCGCCGGGCAACGGCCCGCCTTTGCTGTCGGTCACGAGGCCGTTCATCGCGCCGGTGGTGACACCTTGCGCGAACAAGCCGGACGTGAACACGACAAGCACGAAACCGGCCAGTGTAAGCGCACGCATCATGTGATTTGACAAAACCAATTGCATTGTATCCTCCTTGCTCCGTTGAATGAATAAGACAACGAGTGATTTGGATGGCGAATAATTTGCCGAGAGCTATTCACATTGTCAAGCGCATTCTTACCGCGCTTCGGTTTGAGTCGGAATAATTCTACGCGTCTGGTTAAAATAAAAACGCCGTGACGTTTGCACGGCGTTTTTTTTATTTTCTCAACCGGACGGGCCGGAAACAAAACCTACCTAAACTTTTCAAGCTTAGGCAAGTTTTCGCGCTTTCACCGCGTGGGGAGATCGAAATTGCTCACCGTCCAACGACCATCTGCTGCGCGCACGGTATTGAGCACAAGCTCACGGCGCATCGTGGTCGTGTCTTGCCGCGCTTCGATTTTGATTTGATAAATGAACATCACGTTGGCCTCGCCGTTGTCCGTACGATTGATCAGCTTGTAATCCGTGTATGGCTTAAGACGATGAAACTCATTTTCACCACCTTCAAATGCACGCGCTGCTCCTTTGAGTAGGTCGATCTCTTGACGCAATTTCTCCGCGGCCAATCCGCTCGCCAATTCCAACGCATGGCTTTGATTCATTTCGACAAAATAACGATGGCAAAACGCTTCGGCTACTTCCTCGGGATCATTACTCACGCCGCAGGCGCTGAGAAATAACCCCAGAAACAGACCGAGGCACGCTCGCCAAGCAGGCAATGCTTGATTTATTCGCATCAAAGGCTCCTTAACCGGAAAAGGGTGTTGTTTCGTGTTGATGAAACAACGGCAAAATATCTTTGCACCCGCGTAAAGTCAAGCGAAAATCCGATTGACAATCGTACGATGAAGGCTTATATTCGCCGCAACTTTTTGCAGTCAAACTAACTTTGATGAGCGTGTTATGAAAAAATCTCTGGTTGGAATCGTTGCCGTAATTGGCGTTGTCGCGTTTATGTTCTTTTTTCGTGCTGCAGATTCGAACAGCGCTACCATCGCCATCGAAGGCATGACATGCGCGTCTTGCGCCAGCCACATTGCAGAAATGCTGCAAAATCTCGAAGGCGTAACCTTCGCCGAGGTGAGCTATGAAAAGAAACACGCCTCAGTACAATTCGACCCGACACTGATCACCACCGCGGCCATGGAAAGCGAAATTTCCAAACTTGGATTTAGCACTGCGAACTTTGCCGCGCCAATGCTGCCGGCCGGGCAAAAAAAATGTGACGCCGAAAAAAACGCAGACATGGATTGTTGCGCCCCGCCAACCAAAGGTTCGGACACCTAATCGCTCGCGCTCATTGCATTCGAGGCCCTACCTCTCTTCAATGAAAATTTGCCGCTGTGAAGATGGGTAGGGCTTTTTCTTTTTCACAAAATTCACTTTCAATCCTAGTTCGTCGTCCGCATGCGTCTTAAACTTTTCCTCAGCCTCATCATCAGCAGTGTTTTCATCTATCTCGCCTTTCGTGGTATTGATTACAATTTAATGCTGACCTCTTTGCGCCAAGCCAATTACTGGTTGCTACTCCCCGGCATTGCATTCATGTTCGTCAGTCATTGGTTGCGCGCCGTGCGTTGGGGCTATTTCATGGCGCCAATCAAAAAAATCGATACGCCCACGCTGTTTTCCTCTGTGATGATCGGCTATTACGCCAACAATGTTTTCCCGCTGCGCCTCGGCGAAATTCTACGGCCCTATGCACTCGGCAAAGCCACCGGCGTTTCACGCATGGCGACTTTTGCCACCATCTTTGTTGAACGTCTCATCGACGTACTCTCGCTCTTGCTCCTGCTCGCCTTTTCCATCATCTTTCATAATTATCCGACTTGGATTGAAAAAGGCGCGCTCGTGATTTTCTTCGGCACGCTCGGTTGTACATTATTTATCATTTTTCTCATGCTGCGCACCCACGACACGCTCCGGATCGTCGATTTTTTCATGAAGCCTTTTCCCCAACGCGTGCGCGACTTGGTGCACAAACTTTTACACTCGTTTTTAGACGGCTTCACTATTTTCAAAAAATCCGAGCACTACTGGTCAATCCTTTGGCAATCGGTGGTGATTTGGCTGTTCTATGCCGTGATTATTTATTTCACGCTCGAGGCGTTCGGCTTCAATCAACGGTTTGCCATGCCGCTAGGCGCAAGCTTCGTTGTGCTCGTCATGGTCAGCCTCGGTATGATGGTTCCCGCCGCACCCGGATTTGTCGGCTCGTTTCATTGGATCTGTCAACAAGCGCTAGTCCTATTCAATGTACCGCAAAGCGAGTCCCTCGGTTTTGCAATTATCCTACACCTTGCCAATTTTATTCCGGTCACGCTCGTCGGGCTTTACTACTACTATAAACAAGAGATCAAACTGAGCGAAGCCAAACACGAGCCGGCCGCAGACCAATACCTCCCGACTTCACCTTCTACACCTCTCGATTCTACCCGTGAGCATTGATTTATACAAACGCAGCACGCGCTTGGTAACGCTCGCCATTTTTCTGCAAGTCTCCCTTGCCGCAATGGATAACACCATCATCAGCACGGCCATGCCCACGATTGTCGCCGCGCTCGGCGGTATGCGTTGGTATAGCTGGGTGTTCTCCGCTTATCTCATGGCAAGTACGATTGCCACACCCATTGCGGGCAAGCTCTCCGATCAATTCAGCCGCAAGCGAATTTACCTGTTTAGCATTTCCGTATTTCTATTGGCTTCGATGTTTTGCGGCTTCGCGCCGAATATGATATGGCTCATTCTCGCGCGCATTGTGCAAGGGCTTGCTGCGGGCACCATGTTCTCTGTCTCGTTGGGGCTAACTGCGGTCATTTATCCGCCGCACCAACGCGGCAAAGTCCAGGGCATGCTCAGCTCGCTTTGGGCCATCGCAAGCATTATCGGCCCGGTGCTGGGCGGCTACGTCGTCGAACACTTTTCTTGGCGTTGGACTTTCTATTTAAACTTGCCTCTGGGCTTACTCGCTCTCGCATTTATCGGGCGCTATCTGCATGAACCCGAGCGCAAAAGAGAACGCCCGCAAATAGATTATCTCGGCGCAGCAGTGCTCGCAATGACGGTTACGGGATTGCTATATCTCATCACCAACTATGATCAATTGCAATTGCCGTGGCAGGTTGCCGGTCTACTAACACTGGCAGTATTGCTCATGATCTTGCTCAATGTCGAACAGAAAGCGGTCGCGCCGATTTTGCCTTTTGCATTGTTTCGGCGCAAGGAAATTGCCGCGGCAAATTTAGCGACGTTCAGCACGGGCATTGGAGCATTTGGGTTAATCATATTCGCGCCGCTTTTTGTACAAGGCGTATTGCTCCGTCCCGCAACCGAGGCCGGACTTGTGCTCTTACCGTTTAGCTTTGGATGGGCCAGCGGCAGCATAACTTCCGGGCATATGGTGAATCGTTTGGGTTATCGGAACCTTGCTGTGCTCGGCGCCGTGCTCATGATTGGCGGCAATGTTCTTCTCAGCACCCTCGGCGTGGATTCGACTTTGTTTGCCGTTGCCGTGGGATGCGGTCTCGCCGGTTTTGGAATGGGCATGGTCACCACGGCGATTACGGTGTCGGTGCAAAACAATGTGAGCGCTGAGGAACTCGGCGTGGCCAGCGCTTCGACGATCTTCTCGCGCGCTTTGGGCGCCGCGTGCGGCACCAGCATACTCGGCGCGGTGCTCGCGTTGCGCTTGGGAAATTTGCTGCGCGACGTTTTTCCGCAAAACCCCTCCGGCGCGATCACGGAAATTCGTTCGCTCTTGCTGCGCGAAATGCGCACGCAAATTTCACCCGAGATGCTCGCACATTTACAACAAGGGCTAGCGCAAGCGATGCGCACGGTTTTTCACGCATGTATTTTGGCCTCCGTGTTTGCGCTCATTGTTGCTTTGCGCGTGTCGACACATCGCCCGCACAAAGAGGCCACGCCGGCCTTGCTTGAGGCATAAGCACAAGAAACCTTTTTAAGCACTGGGCAGTATCGCCGGCGAGTAAAAAGATTTCTTCTGAAGGAGAGATTTTCGCTGTTTTTTTTCTTGAAGCTGAGTTTGGGCGAGATCGAGTTTTGTGGGCAACAACAAATGGCTCTCTGCAAAACTCGACCTCGTTACGCCATCAATTCCTCGCGCTCTGCAAATATGCGGCAAAATCGCGCACGCCCATGAGCGAAGGCGGCGCGGCGCTCTTGCGCAACCCCAATTCTTGCGCGACAATCTCGCCTAACCGGGAGAGAAAACTTCCCACCGCGGTTTTTTGAATCAGATAATTTACGCCGGAGCGGCAAGCTTCTTCTTTGAGCCAATGCTCGGTGTGCGAGGTGAGCATCACGACGGGGTGATTGCGTGTAAACGCGCGCATTCTTTTCAATAGCGCAAGGCCGTCTAAATCGGGGAGGGAATAATCGAGGATCACAAGGTCGATGCGCTCGCTTTGCAAAATTTTCCACCCGGCCAAGCCCGATTGGGCGAGGCGCAAAGTGACCGCGTACTTATTCAGCGCATACGATAACAATTCCAAATGATCGAAGTCGTCTTCGATAACTAAAATTTTCGGAGACGATTCCGGCAAGCGGGAGGCAGACATAGGTACTCTCTTTCCTGTTGGATTGATGCAGTTCATGAAGTTGGTCTGTTGAAGCAAACACGAGTGTACCGTTGCGAATGTCGTTTAGATTTGCAGCTCCTTTCGTGAAATAAAAAAATCAACCCCGGCTGGGCCGAGGCTGGCGGATAAAATAAAACGCCGTTGCATCACCAGCGGGGCAAGCACTAAATGCCGCGGTGAACCACGATGAGGCAACGATGCTTTTTAAAATTTGTCGTGAAGAAGAAAAGGAATGACGCGCGCGCAGTAAAAAAAGAAAACTCATCGCCTCTCCCGTGCTTGCGTTGTCTGTTTCTGAGTTGTGGGAGATCGAATGAGTTTTAAGGAGTGGGCGATAGTGGGATCGAACCACCGACCTCTGGTATGTGAGACCAGCGCTCTAACCAGCTGAGCTAATCGCCCTTGTGCTTTGCAAAATTTTTAATAGATTGCAGCCACTTCGTTCGTTCAGAACGCGCGCATTATAGTAATCAAGCCTTCCAAAGTCAAGGAAAATGTCCGCCCATGCTCATCACTTTTGATGCAATTCAACAAGCGGCGCAGCGTTTGTCGTCCATTGCGCATCGCACCCCTGTGCTCACGTCGGCTTACTTCGATCAACTCTCCGGCAATCGTCTTTATTTCAAGTGTGAAAACTTGCAGCGCGTCGGCGCGTTCAAATTTCGCGGTGCCTACAATGCCGTGGCGCAGCTTTCCTCCGAAGAAAAGCTGCGCGGCGTGGTCGCGTTCTCTTCCGGCAATCATGCGCAAGGCGTTGCGCTCGCCGCAGCGCTGCTCAACGTGCCAGCGAAGATTGTGATGCCGCGCGATGCGCCGTCGGCAAAATTAGCGGCGACGCGCGGCTACGGCGCGGAAATCGTTTTATATGATCGCTACAAAGAAGACCGCGCTGCGATTGCGCGCGACATTCAAAGCCGTGAAGGCCGCGTGCTCATTCCACCGTATGATCACCCCGCGGTGATTGCCGGGCAAGGCACAGCCGCGCTGGAGTTTTATGAACAAACGCCGCAGCTTGAAGTTTTGCTTGCGCCCGTGGGCGGTGGCGGATTGATTTCCGGTTGCGCGATTGCAATGCACCACTGCTCGCCCCGCGCGGAAGTATTCGGCGTGGAAGCAGAAGCGGCGAATGACACGTTTCTCTCATTGCAACGCAACGAGCGTGTCACGATTCCTGTGCCGCAAACCATTGCCGACGGCATGCAAGTCACCTCGCCGGGGGAAGTTACGTTTGAAATCATGCGCGCGCATCTCGCCGGCGTGTTGCTCGTTTCCGAAGAGGAAATCAAACGCGCAATGTTGCTCGTGCTGGAACGCATGAAAATTTTAATCGAGCCGACCGCGGCCGTGCCGGTTGCCGCGGCATTGAAAAATGAACGCGGCTGGCGCAATCGCCATATCGGCATCATCCTGAGCGGCGGCAATGTGGGATGGGATACGCTTAAAGCGTGTTTGGAAAGCAGCCGTTCGCAATAACGCCTTATGAGCCGTGACTTTCAAACGCGGTAATGCTCCGCCACGATTTAGCCGTGGCGGAGCACAAAGCGATTATCGATTTTAAAAATCAAAATTTATCAGATGCTTTAGTTGTATGCATACAAATCGCAGACGAGGTGCAACATGGAACGCATGATTTGGCAAGAAATCAAAGCACGTTTTCCGAATGAGTGGGTGCTCTTGGCTCAACCGGAGACCGAGAATGGTGTGCGTATCAAGGCTGGCGTACCCCTCGCACACAGTGCAGATCGCGGCGTGATCTATCGTGAACAACGCAACCTGCATGGAGACTTCGCCATCTTGTTTACTGGCGAGATTGCGAAAGAAAAGGTCTTTGCTCTATGAGCGCACCGATTCATTTTATTCCGTACGAAAATCTCATCTATTTGCTTGGCAGAATCTACGGGCCGAGAGGTAGCCGCATTGTGTATATGGCGCTTGATACCGGTGCAACCACAACGATGGTTTCTACGGAAATCATTGTCGCGCTGGGTTACTCCGTAACGCCGGAAAACAAAATCAGATTGATCTTCGGCGGCGGATTAGAAGATGCACCCGAAGTCCAGGTGCAAAAGATGTCGGTGGCCAATCACCTCATCGAGAATCTAAAAGTAACATGTTACGACCTTCCGCAAGAAAGCGGGCTGGATGGATTGTTGGGGCTAAATTTCTTACGTAATTTTGATATGCAACTCAAATTCAGCGATGGCACCTTGACCCTTGAGCCTATTTTGGAAAAATAACTTTGCGCGTTTAGATCACATGGCAATTAGCCTGACGTCGCGCTTTCCGCGGTTCGCTTAATTGCTCGAAGCGCTGCTATGCGAGTCAAGCCGCTGAAGGGCCGCACGAAGCGCCAATAGCGCAAGAAACGCTTGCGGCTCGCTTCATCCGTGCAGAGCACACGCGTTTCTGTGATGAGTGTGATAACGCCGCTGCCCTGTGCATGCAATGAAAAATTCCACGCGGCTTTGGCAAAGCCGGACGCGGTGAAATCGCGAAACTCTTTTGCTTCGATT
Source organism: bacterium (assembly GCA_041918175.1). Taxonomy (GTDB): domain Bacteria; phylum Zhuqueibacterota; class Zhuqueibacteria; order Zhuqueibacterales; family Zhuqueibacteraceae; genus JABWAN01. The sequence continues at coordinate 30,282 of JAYRWE010000045.1, read as the reverse complement.
TTTTGAATGCCTCCGCTCGCCGTCCAAAATTTTCCCACCAAGCCGAGCACAATTTCCTCTTCCGGCGTTTCTTCCAACAAAACAAAACCGCTGCGCAACAAGCCAGCGAAATTGAGGCCCAAGGCCGGAGATTTTCTATCACTTGCGAAGAAGGCGGGCAGCGTGCGCAAAAGGAAGAGCGTGCGAATGAGCAGCGAACGGCTCATATCCAATTCACGCGCGGCGGCGTAAACCTGGCGGCGCGGCGCGTTGACGACGATTCGATGGGTCTCGATTGCGTCGTATTGCGGGAGGTAAGCGTTAATACTTTTCATGAGAAGGCGCAATGGCAGGGCGTAAAAGTCGCGCTTTGGCGGAAGTGAGCGCTTCGTGTAGCTTCTTTTGCAGCAGCTCGCGCGGGGGCAATTCGGTTAAATATGTCGCGACACGGATGCCGCTCTTGCTCAATTGCAGGAGTTCGACATGCTCTTCGGATTTGCCGGCGCATAGAATCAAACCAACCGGTGTTTCCTCGCCGGGTTGCTGCTCATATTTCTCCAGCCAGCGCAGATATAACTCCATCTGCCCTTTGTCCGCTGCTTGAAATTTGCCGAGTTTGAGATCAATGGCGACCAAGCGCCTGAGTTTACGATGATAGAAGAGCAGATCGAGATGATGATCCTCGTGATCAACGATGATGCGTTTTTGTCGCGCAACGAACGTAAAGCCCACGCCGAGTTCGAGTATAAAATTCTCCAAGTCACGCAGAATTGCGGCTTCAATATCGTGCTCGCTGTACGTGTCTTTCAAACCAAGGAAATCGAGAAAATAGGGATCGCGAAAAACTAGGTCGGGGGTGAGTTTGTCTTCTTCACGCAGCGCGGCGAGTTCTTTCCTGGCAAGCGCGGCAGGTTTCTTGGAGAGAGCGGTGCGTTCGAAGAGCATGCCGGAGATTTTCTTTTGCAGAGTGCGAACGCTCCAGCCTTCGACACGAGACATTTCGGTGTAAAAGTCCCGTTGCAGTTCATCGTCTAGGTAAATAATCAAACGAAAATGGCTCCAACTCAATTTTGCTGACAGTGCCTGCAAAATCTTTTCGTCGGGGAAAACTTCCGCGAAACGCACCATGTGAAACAAATTGGCTTGAGAAAAGCCGTTTCCAAACTCGTCGCTCAATTTTCTACTCAGTGTGTAGAAAATCTGCTCGCCATACCCCGCACGTTTCTCTTTCAAAATCTCTTTGCGAATCCGTTGTCCGATATTCCAATATAAAATCACGAGCGCGGAGTTGACGGAGCGGGCGACATCTTTTTTGGCGTTGGTAATGAGCTTGCGCAGGTCGATTAGCAATGTTTTGGTTAATGTGACGGGCTTCATCTATTATCCTCCCGGAGAGTGTGGAAAATGCACAACTGCAATTTTGCACGCACTGCGTGGAAAATCTTTTTAGCAGGATAACGCTCGCTGCGAACGTTGGAGCGATTTCATCGCCACTCGTTGCGCTCGAACGAGCGTTTGATCTGAAAGATGCTCGTGCCGCGATCGGGGTCCATGTTGTGGCAGAGCGCTCGCACGGTGAGTGGGGAATCGGCGGGTGGAATTTGTTTGGCATTCATGCCTTTGATGCTCGAGAGCGGGAGGAAAAGGCGCAATCCCAAATCGGTGAGCAGGAGCACGACATTGCGCAGGGGCGGCGGCGCGTACGAAATTTCCGCGTTGAAAGTCTCGCCGCGATGCTGGTTGAGATAGACACATTTGTAATAAAACTCTGCTTTGCCTTCGGTGCGATGAATGCGGCGCGCGGTTTCTTCGATGGCAGTGGCGCGCGCCAGCAGCTCTGCGGGCGCGTACACGGGCGCGCCTTTTTGCAAGAAGGCGACAATCTGCCTTTGCACGAGCAAGTCCGAATAGCGGCGCAGCGGCGAAGTGACTTGCGCATAGCCGTCAATGCCGAGATCACGATGGGGCGCCATTTCCAAGCTGGATTGCGGCCGCGCAAAATTATTCACGCCTTCGCTGCCTTCTTCGTTCTCCTTCGCGCCGCCGGATTCTTGCACGCGATAGATGCACGGCAACCCATGCTCCGCGCAAAAATGCGCCGCGGCATGATTCGCGGCGATCATCCATTCCGAAACCATCTTGTGTTCGGTGCTGCCCTGCGAATATTTGCGCAATTGCACCACGCCGTCTTTGCCCACCATGACGTCGATTTGTTCGCGATCAAACTTACGGCCGCCGGCCTGCATGCGTCGGCGCTCCAACTCTTGCGCGCTATTGATCCAGACTTGCACGGCCGTGTGCAGCTCCGCTTCCTTCACCTTGGTCGTATCTTTCACCTTCCATTTGCCCGCCATCTTCTCCGCCAATTTCGAAGCCGCAAGCCATTGCGCGATTTGCTGATAGTCCGCGTTGCGTTGAATTTTTATTTCTTCACAACACAAACGCCGAAATTGCGGCGCACTCTTGCCGTCGGTGGAAAAATAAAATGACAATACTGCGCGCACTTTGCCGGCATCGAGGCTCGCATGTTTCGTTGCAATTTCATGCGGCAGCATGGGAATCATCACATGCGGCATGTAGACCGAAACGGCGATATCGCATGCCCAGCGATCCCACGCGCTATCGCGCAAGACGACGTGCTCCAATAATGGAATATGCACGCCGACTTCATAGCCTTCTTTGAGCACACGCAAACTTAGCGCATCGTCCCGATCCATGGTTTCGGGATTGTCAACGGTTAAGATGGTCATCTCATTCTGCGGCACGCTGACCAGAAACGGTGTGGTTGGCGTTGGGCCTTCTTGCGCAATTACCGCAAGGCGCTTGAGGTGCCTGCGGATTTGCAAGTCGGAGTATACAAACATATCGGAATCTTGTGGCACGAGTTGCCTGCTTTTCAACCAATCAAAAAGTAAGGATCGAATGTCGCGATAACCGGTGAAGGAATGCAATGTGCGGACTTGCCGCACGAATTGCGTACGCCAGGCTTCGGGATAGAATTTGCGCTGCTCAAAAGTGGCGCGCACCAAACGCACGAGCCGTTGACCGAGCGGATGCTCCAGCACTTTCGCACGCTCCCAATTATCCTTCAATGTGAGTTTAAAAAGATTGAACAGATCGTCGAATAACTGTTGGCGAGGAGAAGGCGGCTCGGTAGACATTAAGGCTGGAAGAATCGTTTCGTTCTGGGTTTCCATTTGAGTAGTCGTTTCGCGTGAAAGAGCAGGGCTGCGATTTCTTCTTCATCATGAGACATCGTTTCTAAAATGCACACGCGGCCAGATTTTTAAAAACAGCCCAAACACTGGGTGAAGCATTGAAAGAGAAGCGCGGTGGAAAAGTTTGGAGAAAAGCTCCGCGCTAAGATTTTCATTAACTGCTCGTGCAGGCAGTATTCGCGCATGATGACTCGCGCCTGTGACGCATGCCGGTTCGGCATATTCCCCGAGCGCGCAGCAGCACACAGGGATTTTCATACGGGCACGGCTCTTGCCTAAAAACAGAAGCGTGATGCGGCGACTTTGCGCATACAAAACGAAAGGCAGCAATATAACCAAATTTGCCTGTGAGTCAATCAAAAGTTCCGCGGCTATTCTCCGCAAGTGTTCGGCTCTTGCCGTAGTATATAGCGCCAATATTCTAACAATCGCATCTGCACACAAATCCACTGGCTACCGGCTGCAAGGGCGAGCGGTATCGGAGCCAAAAACATCTGCCGCGTATTTCATCCTGCTCCAAACAACGTTTTACGGATTGTCAGCCGCGCCGCACATGCTGCGACGCGACAACAGAACTTACTAGGAAACCCTTATGAAAAGTCTCGTACTGCGCTCATTAATTTTGTCCGGCTTGCTTTGTGCCGGCTTGGCGTTTTCGCAAGAGTGGACCGATCCAATTACGATCGGCAACGGCTATACGCCGGATTTTGATATCGATCCGGTCTCGGGCAAATTGTTTATCGTGCATCATAACAACGGCCTCATTTACACCGAGATGGACGCGAAAGGAAACTTTTTGGTGCAGGAGCCGATTGCTCCCGCCAACGGCGATGCGATTGGCCGCGGCCAGTTCGGCGCAACGATCGCGTTTGATCCCAAAACCGGCAGAGCGCAAGTGTGCTATCGCATCAATGTCGATGCGGCGAAAGACTTGTACGATATTTTTTATATCCGCCGCAAAGCCGATGGCACATGGACCGCGCCGCTGCGCATTGTGCAAGGCAAAGAGCGCGCGTACAGCGTTCGCTTCGACGTTGACAACAACGGCGTGGCGCATGTGGTGCATGGCGAGGCCGACGGCGTCGAGCCATTTGGCGTTGCGACCTATCTTCGCATCACCAACGGCGTGGTCGATCAAACCATTCCCAATTTGCGCAAATATCGCGTCGATGATCGCGTGGAGTTGAGCGTTGCACAGGACAACTCGATTCACGTGATTTTGAGCAGCCCGGATGATCTCGTGGGCGGCAGTGCAGTGACGTATTATGCTTCCACTGACGGCGGCGCAACGCTTCCCAAGTATGCGGACATTCATGATATCGGCACGGCCAAAGGTCGCAACGGCAATGCGGATGTCGTGGTTGATAACACAGGCAACGTGCATTTTGCTTATGGCTCCGCCGGCTTTCCGAACGAGGACGGACCGCGGACGTTGCACTATGTGCGCTACAACGGCGAAACCAAAATTCGCGATGTGATCGTGAATGATACCGACGAATTGCAACCGTGGCATCACGGCGGCGGCATCGGTTCCGTGGGCGTGAGCGATGACGGCAAGTTAGTGGTGATGGCCTATCAAGTAACCGACGGCGGGCAATTGCGCGCGCGGCTTTCGAAGGATGGCGGCGAAACGTGGTCTGACTTCACGCCGCTCGCCAGCCAATGCGGCGGCGAAGAAGGGCGCGACAAACAACTCGTGCGCGGCCGCAACAATACTTTTTATCTCATTTATCCTTCATCTAAAGCAGTACACTTGCGAATTTTAAAAGCTGCGAATGATGCGCCGGTGGCGAATGCGGGCGGGCCATACACGGGCAAAGAAGGCACGGCGGTTAACTTCGATGCGTCAAAGTCCGCTGGCGACGTGCCCATCACATTGTATCGTTGGGATTGGACCAACGACGGCGTGTATGACGATAGCAGCGCTTCCGCGAAGATGTCGCACACTTATCTCGACAACTTCACCGGCTCCGCGAAACTGCAAGTGAAAGGGCAGGATGGCTTGCGCAGCACCGCGCTCGCGCAAGTGACGGTTGCGAATGTTGCGCCCGTGGCGGAAGCAGGCGGGCCATACGCCGGCGGCGTGAATAAAGCCGTTGCGCTTTCCGGCAACGCAACGGATGTGGGCACGGCAGACGTTTTCACGTATGCGTGGGATTTGGACAACAACGGCTCGTTTGAAAAGCCCGGTCAAAATGTGAACGTTACGTTTGCCACCACAGGCTTGAAAAAAGTGAAGCTGCAAGTGAAGGACGATGACGGCGGCGTGAGCGTCGATTCCGCCACGGTTAACGTTGGCTCAAATGCGCCAAACGTCACGAAGATTCCCGATCAAACGATTCAAGAAGGCCAGAACTTCACGGACATCACGCTCGATAATTTTGTGACGGACTTCGATCACAATGACAATCAAATCACTTGGACCGCGAGCGGTCAAGTCAAACTCAAGGTCACGATCGCCAATCGCATCGCGAAAGTTGCCGTGCCGGATTCGGAATTTGTCGGCACCGAGCAGATTACGTTCACGGCAAAAGATCCCGAAAATAATACTGGAACTTCGCTCACGACTTTCAAAGTGAACGGCGTCAACGATGCGCCGCGTGTGACGGCCATTCCGGCGCAACGCGTGAACGAGGGCAAGCCGTTTGAAAAAATTACGCTCGATAATTTTGTGTTTGATCCCGATCACGCGGACAATCAAATCACGTGGAGCGCAACCGGGCAGGTGAATTTAGTTGTGAGCATTCTGAATCGCATCGCGACCATCGCGCCCGCGGATTCGGAATGGGCCGGCACGGAGCGCATCGATTTCATTGCGAAAGATCCAGCCGGCGCGCAAGCCACAAGTGCGCAAGTGCGTTTCACCATCGATCCCGTGAATGACGCGCCGCGCATTGCCGTTGTGCCGGAACAAATCATCAATCGCGGCAGCACCTTTCCGGTTTTGGATTTGAGCACGTTCACGAAAGACCCGGACGATCTGCTCGCGACGCTCGAGCTTTCGGCCAGCGGCAATGTGCAACTCATTCCCGCGATCAACGGTTTGACCGTTACCATGCTCACGCCGAGCGCGACCTTCACCGGCTCGGAATCCGTCACGTTTACCGTGAAAGATCCCACGGGCGCAAGCGGCTCACGCGTGGTGAAGTTTACCGTGCGTGACGTCAACACGCCGCCGCGTTGGCTCAATTCGAAAAACTACAATTTCAACGAAGACGACACGCTGCAAATTCCGTTGGACGAATTGCGCGCGCGCGCTGCGGACAACGAAGATCCCAAAGAGAACTTCGTTTTCTATATCACGCAAGGCGTGAACGTCAAAGCCTTCACCAGCGAATCGCACTTCAACATCTTTGCGAATCCAAATTGGAACGGGACGGAGACGATCGGCTTGGTTGTTACCGATGGCCGCCGCGGTCGCGACACCGTGGCAACGCAAATCACCGTGCGCGCCGTGGTTGATCCGCTGCGCGACTTCACCGTGATCTCGCCGGTGGGCTTACTCTACTCCGTCGTTCCGGGCAGCATTCAATTCAATTGGCAGGCGACTTCCGATCCCGATCATCCCGGCGCGACGTTGAGCTATGTGGTCAGCGTTAACTATGATGACGATCAATTTCAAAAGGTCTTCATACAGCGCACGGTGAATAGCGCTACGAAATTGGACTTGAGCACTGCCGGCGCTGGCTTCGTCATAGACCGAAGATACTATTGGCGCGTCGAAGCCTTTAGCACGAGTAATCTCACGAAGCTTTCATCTAAGAGCGGCAGTTTCGTCATCGGCACCGTCTCCGTTGACGAGACCGGTGCGGAGCGCCCCGAAGCTTTCACGCTCAAGCCGAATTACCCGAACCCGTTTAATCCGCAAACCACGATTGCTTTCGAATTGGCGCGGGCGGGCGAAGTGCTCGTGTCAATTTACAATGCCGAAGGCAAGTTGATCACCACGCTGGTCGAGGGGGAATTGCGCGCGGGCGGGCACAAAGCGGTGTGGGATGCGAAGGGCGTAGCGAGCGGTGTGTATTTCGTCGAGCTGCGCGTGCATGACAAAGGCAGCGTGATCTATCAAGCGCGACAAAAGATGTCGTTGGTGAGATGAGGGCAAAGAGACAAAATTGAGAAGGAGACAAAGAGCCAAGTCTTCTCCCGGAAGCACGATTAAAATAAAAGCCAAAGGCAAACACAGCCTTTGGCTTTTTTTATTCAACATCGACTTTACGTGCTCATAAGATTTGAGTGTGAAGCCTAGCTCGGCTAGCATGTCGGCCTTCACTGCTTCATTCTCTTCTCCTCGCCTTTACCGGAAAATTATCGTGACCCCGGTTTTCTCTTCCACCTCGCAAGCTAGTTTAGAGGCTTTCAGGCTTTTCCTGTAGGAATGCTTATCATATTCGATGTGCAAGTCGATGATCGTGTCATCTGTCGATTTGATAAACCCGCAATACTTGTGAATCGTCTTCGCAATTCATCCTTGCAAAGCAGCGGGCCTCAACGCCGCACAACTTCCGGCAAAGCCTGCTGCAAATCTGCAAGACACTTCTCCAAACTCTTTCCAATCGCTTCGACCACTGCGGTGGGCACGCGCTTCTCGGCGCGCGTTTCTGCTTCGAAAACTTCGCTCCAAAATATTTTGCGCGTCGAGGGATCATAAAGCTGCGCCGTGAACGCCACGCGGCCAAACCACTCCGCCCCGCGATCCCACTCTTCGAAAGACACGATTCGCCCGGTCAATACATAGTCGACATGATGGCTCGTGGGAAAACTCACGACGTTTTGAAATAGGCGCGACTGTTCGAGATGTTTGAGCGCTTCTTCCGTGACCAATTGGCGCGGCGGCGCGGCCCAACGACGGTAGTGATAGTATTTCACTTCATAGGGCGATTCGCGATAAATGATGCGGTCGTCATCATACAACGCTTCCGCGGAGAACTTTTCAATGCCGAGCACAGTGGTGCGCGCGCTCGAATTTGTCGTTGCTCCGTCTTTCATGTTCTTTAAAGAAAGCGGCGCGACGGTGTAATAAAACGTTTCCGGCACACCGCCGCAAGCTTGGAGTATTGATGCAGCCAACAGCCAGGCTGCCATTGGCACGCGCTTGAGATTTTTGAAATAAAGAAGGAAGTTCATCGAGTGACGATTTTGGTTAGGATTTAAAAGATCGACACTCCTCTTTGTCATTCAGAAGGAATCCTTTTCAGCGCAGGCGCAATCTCCAGTGCCTAAAAAGATTCCTCCGGAATGACAATGATGGGAGGTGTCATTCATTGTTCACGGCAGTTTGCGATCTTCCGGCGCGGACTTTCGAATGAGGCTCCACGGCCGCTCTTTGATCGTGCGACTGAACTGCTCGAAGTTTTGCGATGCGCTTTGAAAATTTTCCATGGCTTCGTTCAAGCCGGTTTGATTGGAAGTTGCCATCGCGTTGAGCGTGTTCATCGTCGTGTGCAACGCTTGCAACACTGAATCCGCGCGGCTCATGGTTTGATTCATTTGCGCGAAAGTGACTTGCAGCGTTTCGCTGTTTTCGCCCATGATCTTATCCAGCTTGCTGCTCATGCTGTGCATCTGCTCAGTGAGCGCATTGAGGTTATAAACGATGCCGGAGATTTCTTTGGCGTTCGTTTCGAACAAGCTGTCGGCATTGGAAAGCAAGTTCGAAAAGCGTTGGCGATTGGCGTCGTTCATCAAATCATTTGCGCGCACGAGCAGGAGCGCGAGCTGCTCGCTCACGTTCATAAACGGTTCACTCAAACGCGTGAGCGGCGGCACGTCGCGCGCGAGGAGGCGCTTGCCCGAATCCAGCATCTCTTCCGCGTTCGCGCCCGGCGAGATTTCGATGTAGTACTCGCTCATGAGGCTGATTGAAGCAATCGAGGCCACGGAGCTTTTACGCACCGGCGTGCGCGCATCCACCGTGAGCACGACTTCGATTTGCGTATTGTCGTCGGAAGCGAGATACAAATCCGTGACTGTGCCCACGAGCAAGCCGCCATAGCGCACCATTGCGCCGCGATCAATGCCGCCAATATAGGAAAAGCGCGCCGTGTAGGTTTTATCTTTACGCTCCCAATCAATGCCGGTGATGGCAACGATGAAAATGATGAAGGTAATAAAGCCGGCAACGACCAGCAATCCGGCTTTGACTTCGCGGGCGTGATATTGCATGAGATGACAGAACCTTTCAAACGTGCAGAGATTATGGGCTTGTCATTCTGGAAGAAATTTCCCCAGTGCTCGCGACCTAATCTGTTTTTGAGATGTGTTCCGAGCACGAGGGAAGGTTCTTTCAGAATGACATGTTATGGAATACTGCGCTCACTTAAGAACACCGCAATCAATTTTCTTCATCTGTTCCCACCAAACTATTCAAATACCTTTCGCGATCAACGGTTTCTTCGTCCGCTTCACGATTCAAAAACTGCTGCACGACGGGTTCGCTACTCGCGCGCAGTTCGTCGAGCGTGCCTAGCGCGATGATGCGGCCTTGATGCAACATCGCGATGCGATCCGCAATCAAGAACACCGAGGCCAGCTCGTGCGTGACAACAATCGTCGTCATTTTGAACGCGCGTTTGAGTTTGAGAATGAGATTGTCGATGCCGACTGCAACAACGGGATCCAATCCCGCGGAAGGCTCGTCGCAGCAGAGAATTTCGGGATCCATCGCAATCGCACGCGCGAGGCCGGCGCGCTTCTTCATGCCGCCGCTGAGTTGATCGGGGGTGAAATTTTCAAAGCCCGCAAGCCCGACCAGTTCGAGCTTGATGCGCGCCATGATGTTGATCGTCGAAGGCTCAAGCTTCGTGTGTTCGCGCAACGGCAGCGCGACATTTTCTGCGACGGTCATGGAGTTGAACAATGCCGCGCTTTGAAAGAGCATGCCGAGTTTGCGCCGCACCGGCACTTGCTCGGCTTCGAGCATGCTCGTAAGCTCAAAGCCTTTGATGATGATCTGACCCGCGCTTGGCGCAGAGAGTCCGATGAGATGTCGCAACAACGTGCTCTTGCCGCAACCCGAGCGGCCGAGAATGACCATCGTCTCTCCGCGACGAATGTCAAGGTTGATGCCTTGCAATATCGGCCGGCCATCATAATGTGTGACGAGATCGTGAATGGAAATGATCACGCCTTCGGGTTGAGAGATTGGGCCGGAATCAGCAGGCATGGTTGCGGGCATAAGCTCTTATCGGAGTGGTGGAGTAATGGAGTTTGGGATTGTTGGGGCCATGTGTTCTATAACACCAACACTTCCCGCATCCAACAATACAATACTCCATCAATCCACAACTCCAACACTCCAAAAATTAAAACGCCGAGAAAAACAGCGCGGTGAAAAACACATCCGCGGCGATGATTAAAAAAATCGAAGTCACCACCGAGGTCGTGGTAGATTTGCCCACGCCCGCGGCGCCGCCGTCCGTGGTCACGCCTTGATAGCAGCCGACCACGGAGATGATCAATGCAAAGAATCCGCTTTTAATCAAACCGGTGATTAAGTCTTTCAGGGTGAGCGCGGCAGAGGTTTGATTGAGGTAGCGCGTGACGCTAAAGTCGAGCGTGGCGATGGACAGAAGAAAGCCGCCGAAGATGCCAACAAAATCCGCGAGCACGGTGAGGCACGGCAGCGCGAGCATCATCGCGAACGCGCGCGGCACGAAGAGAAAGCCGACATGACTGATGCCCATCGTGCGCAACGCATCAATCTCCTCGCCCACTTTCATGGTGCCGATTTCCGCGGCAATGGCGGAGCCGCTGCGGCCTGCAATGATGATGGCGGTGAGCAACGGGCCGAGTTCGCGCACAATCGAAACGCCCACGAGATCGGCAACATACAACGTCGCGCCGAAGCGTTTGAGCTGATACGCGGATTGCATGGCGAGAATGAGGCCGACGAAGAATGCAATCATGCACACAATGGGCACGGAGTCATAGCCGATGCGAACGAACTGCTCGACCGTCGCGCGCCAGCGAATCTTCTTCCCTTGAAACGGGCCGACGATGCCTTCCAGCAAGGTATCGACGCTCAAGCGCACCATGCGATCGAGATGCACGAGAAAGTGAATGAAGTAACGTCCGAGGGCTCCGAGAGTGCGCATGGTCAAAGTATCAACCTGCCGTTTCCATTTCTAAACGCTCTGCATACTTGAGCAATGGCGTGATCGCCAAGTCTTCATCAAGCTCGGGCCAGTGAATGCCGTAACCGGAAGGAGCGACATCGACTCGTTTTCGTTGCGCCAAACTTGCGTGCGCCAATTTGAGGGAACACTTTTCCCACGGGATGCGATAAGCGTTGTTGTCGATGACGAGGTAGAGGTGGGTCTCGTCAGCATCTACTGACTGCACGTTGTAGATTTTACCCATTATTTCGCTCCTTTGTGAATGGCTTTATATTCAGCCACGAGGTATTCAAAATTCTCAAAGATGATTTTACGAATCGCACGACGGTCTGCGGGGCTCATATTATAGGCGTGGTCTTCTTCGATTTCATAAGTGTCCGGGCGCAGCCAGTATTTGCAATCGGCATCGCCTTTACGACCGTGAACGTGAGGCGGTTCGTTTCGCTCGTTTGCGTAAAAGAACAGCCGCCATCCATGCATGAACAATACTGTCGGCATATTTCTACTCCGCGTCTACAAATGAGATTGAGACGGCGCACGGCTTTCCAAGTACAAAGTATCCGGACAAAAATCTTGGTCGTTCTGCCATTGAATACTTCCCAAGAACGGCTTTACGGAGTTGAACAAGCGCATATCTTTAAGTTCCTTGAAGACACCGATACTCAAATAAGGCTTGACGTCGAAAACTTTCAGTTCGTCATTGGCAAACGTCAAAGTCAAAGTATAATCGGCGTTGGGCTTGACGGCTTTGACTCGCGGGTTCATGATCTATTGCAAGCTGACTACTTCAACTTCGACACGATCTTTCACTTCATGCTCGGCTTCGAGCATACGATCTATCTTGTCGAGAATCTGGGCGTGAAAATAACGCTCGCCGCATTGCGAGCAAACTTCGGCCTCCACGTTTTCGACGAGGTACAACTTCCCATTAAGCCAGTGCTGTCTTCTGACGATTTTTTTCGCCGTTTGGCCGCCGCAAAATTCGCAGATCATCTTGCCTCCGTTACAGAACATATGCTGTGATGATGATAAGATTGCGATCTTCTTTGAAACGGCAAATCACATGAATTACTCTGCCGTCCCGAGCCGGACCTTCGATACGGTAACGTGTTCCTCGAATATCCTTTGTGAGTTTTCGTTCGATTCTGCCTTTGAGTATGGCGTTTTCGATATCATTGCGCGCAAGGTAATCATCCAACATCTCTTCTTCGGCATGCCATGAGAGATAGTAATCCTTTCGAATCACCTTTTGCCGGATGCGTTGGATCGTCGACATTCATAACCTCCCGCTTCAAAAAAACGCCATCACAATAACACAAGAGCGAGACTCACGCAGAGCCTTGCGACACTTCAACTTCTCACCGCACTCCCTACCGCGGCTTCTTCATCCCCGAAAATCTGAAACACCTTGTCGAGCCGGCTCAACTCGAAGACTTCGCGCACCGCGGAGGTCAAGCCGAAGAGCTTGAGCTCGCCTTTGTATTTGCCCACTTGCTGCAAGCCTTCCACCAGTGTGGCGATGCCGGAGCTATCCATGTACTCGACTTCGTGCAAATCAACCATGATGAGCGGCGTTTTTTTCTCGGTCAATCCGATAATCGCTTTGCGCACCTGCGGCGAGGAATACAAATCCACGTCGCCGCTGATGGCTACGATTGTCGCTGCTTCGCGATTACGCGTTACGATCTTGAGCATTTACTCTCCTATACTTTGCTAACGTCAACTGATTTCCTTCTATGATGCTGGGGTCGTAGGAAACAAGGTCCATAGTGCTTTGAATGAGATGCACGCCCAAACCGCCGGGCCGCACGTCGTCCAAATCGCGCGATTTGATTTGCGCATGATTCGCCTTCTTGCCATAGTCGCGCAAAATCACTTCCAGCCCGTCTTCTAATAGGCGCGCGGTGATTTCGATGGGCTGATCTGTCTTGCCTTCATACGCATATTTGATGATGTTTGCGCACGCTTCATCTATCGCTAGCGTGGTTTGATTGCGCTGCTCCGGCGTGAAGCCGAGCAACTCGCACAAATGCGCGACGCCCGCGCGAATGATCTTGAGCAGCTTGGGATCGCTCGACAGGCGAAACTCGACGGTCTCGATCAAACGATTTGGCGCGCCGTGATTGGGGTTCGTGTTCATAGCGATGCTCTTGCTGGTTTAGTCCTTGCCCCAGCGCAGGGCAATAATGGTGAGGTCGTCATGGGGGTGTGCGCCATCGGTGAAATTTTGCACGTCTTGAATCACGAAATCAACCAACTCTTGCGGCGAAGTCCACTTCCGCTGCAGCCTTCTGCTCAATTGCTCCATTGCATATTGCTTGCCTTCACTGTCCTTGGCTTCAACAATGCCGTCGGTGAAGGATACGAGATAGTCGCCGGGCTGCAGTTGCAGCGTGCGCGGAATAAAGCGCGTGTCGCGCGTAATGCCCAACGGCGCGCCGCCGCCGCTTGCCATGTATTCGCCGCGCATGCCGTGTTCGTGCAGCCACAACAAAGGCAGATGCCCGCCGCTCGCATAACTCACTTTGCCGCTCGCCACGTCGAGCAAGGAGTATTGCAACGTGACGAACATGCCGCGACGACCGCGCTCCACGAGAATTTCGTTCATGGTTTGCAGCACGGCGTTGGGCGAGCTGAGATTCTTCGAGTGAATGCGAAAATCGCTCACCAGGCGCGCCATGTATAACGCCGCGGGCACGCCTTTGCCGGAAACATCGCCAATCACCAAGCCGATCGCGTCTTCTTCATAGCTTACAAAATCGAAGAAGTCGCCGCCGATTTGCGTGGCCGGAATGGAGCGCGCCGCAATTTTGAAGCGCCCTTGTCCATCCGTCGGGCAGCGTTGCGGCAAAAAGCTTTCTTGAATGGTGCGGGCGGCTTCGAGTTGTTGATCGAGTTTTTGCTTTTCGAGCATCGCGCGGTGCATGCGCGCGTTTTCAATCGCCAGCGCCACTTGCCGGCTGAACGTGGAAAACAAATCGAGATCATCGTCGGTGAAGAGCCGACCGTGCAAAGGATTGAGCACCTCTGCTACGCCGATGATGCGATTCTTCACCTTCAACGGCGCCGCGAGAATCGAACGCGTTTTAAATCCCGTCACATCGTCGCTCTTTTTGAAAAAGCGCGAGTCTTTACTCACGTCCGGCACGATGAGCGGTTGGCCGGTTTGCGCGACCCAACCCGCGATGCCCTCGCCCACGCGCAGTTGCACTTTGTCCTTCACTTCCTCGCCCACTTCGCCGAGCGCGACTTCCCATTCTAACATGCCGGTCTTTTCGTTGATGAGCATGACGGAACTCGCCTCCGCGGCCATCACGGATTGCGCTTTCTCCATCACCAAATTGATGACGCTATCAAGATCGAGCGTGCTGTTGACGATGATGCTCACCTCGATCAAGCTAGAGAGATTGGCCACTTTATTTTTCAACGCCGCGACTTCGGTGGGAAGGTTACTCACTTCCAATTCGGGTGACGCCATGAACGTCTCGGGCATGTTTATCGTTGCGGTTGAGATGATGCTCTCATTCCTGCGGGTTTGGTTCCTTGCAAAGGATTCATGCAGTAGATAAACACTTTCACGCTGAAATCCAAAATACTTTTTTAGCATGTGGCAATTTGTTCGCGGCACCAAAACGTAGCGCAGGCATCTTGCCCAATGCTACCACCTGAATTTTGCATCGTGCTTGCGCCGGCCTTCGCCTGATGCTGAAGCATCAGGCTAGGAGGTGCAAGCCCCGTGAACGGGGCTGCCACCCAATTGGTATGAACCCCGCTTGCGGGGTTTCCACCTTTTAGCCTGATGCTTACAGCATCAGGCGGAGGTTGGCGGCATTACGAGTGCAAAATTCAGGTACTAACTTTTAAAATAAGGCAAAACGATTTGGGGCAAAATTATTTAAAAGCCAAGACAGAAAAATGGAGGACAGAAATATTTTTCTGTCATACCTTTCTTAAAAAAGTAGCGGCATTAAACTGGAAGCCCGCGCTACGGCAAAGCCAAGCCCCCTCCCACATACCAATTCCTTCCTGGCGCGGGTTCGAAGAAACGATTGGCCTGCGCGTTCGGCACGATGGATCCGTTGTAATGCTCGTCAAAAAAATTGTTCACGCCGAAGAAGAAATCAACGCCGATCTTTTTGAACGCGCGCGCGAGACCGAGGCGAAGATCAACCGTGCGATACGCGGCATTGCTAAAGTTTGATCGTGCCGCGCTGCTGTTTGGCTCCGGCCCGTTGAAATCATTCGCAAAATATTCGGCGTTCCATTGCGCTTCCAACTCGGCGTAAACGCCGCTCGCATGTTCATAAAGCAAACTCGCGAACACATGTTGCGGCGGCACGCCGGGCACTTTGTTGCCCGCCAGTTGCGTGCTTGCGCTCGAAAGAGAATTCCCCCCTTGAGGGGGATTAGGGGGGTGTTGCTTTGCAATATCACTGCAACGACACCCCCCTGCACCCCTCAAGGGGGGAATTGTTGAGTTGCTCACGCTGGCCGACGCACTCTCAATCACAAAATCCGTGAACTCGAAATCCATCGCAGTGTAAGTCATTGCAACGCGCAGGTGTGGCAATGGCTGCCACGCGCCACTCACTTCCGCGCCGCGATTGCGCGCCGCGCCCGCATTGCGGAAAAAGATTTCATCGCTGCTCCCGCTTTGAATTTGATAGGGAATCAACATCTGCTCGATGTTCATCGCAAAGAGCGCCACGTCCCATTCGAAATTTCTTTGCAGCCACAAGCCTTTCATGCCGAACTCAAAACTGCGCAGCGTTTCGGGTTGTAAATCGGGATTGAAGCCGCCCTCGCGTGTCGGTTGGTTGCTCAACTCCGTGGTTGTCGGCGTTTGAAAGGCGGTCGCATAGTTTGTGTAAATTGAAAGCGCGTTGCGCGGTCGAAAAGTGAGTCCGAGCATCGGGCTGAATTGCTCCATCACGCGTGAGCCGGAGGCATCGACGCCGTCTTCGCGCAAACGATCACGCGCTTCGAACTTGTAGCGATCATAACGCCCGCCGAGCGTTGCAATCCAATTCGAGCGCAATGCGACTTCCAACTCGGTGAAAGGCCCAAGGCCAAAGACTTTTTCTTTTTGATCGAGCAGCTTAGGCCCGTATTGCAACAGCGCAAACAGTTTCTCCGCCGCGATGCTTCCAACTTGCTCGCGCAGAATGCCGTTGTTCACAAACTCGCTGCGATCATCGTCCTGCATTTCATAATCCGCGCCCACGAGCACGCGCGCAGCTAGTTTGCCGAGGTCAAAGCTTTTGCCGAACACACTGCGCACGCCGCCCGAAGTGCGATCCAACTCCACGATCCTGCCCGGTATCGGATTGAGCAATTCGCGCGACAAGCCATACAACGTGACTTCGAACGCCTCACCATATTTCAGCGTCGCGCCCGCCTGCGCTTGCCATAATTTTTTCCCGGCAGCTTGTTGTTTGATAAAGAAGCGCGTGGCCGTTGCTGAAGCCGCAAGCTCGGCTTGCGAGCGCGAACTCGGATTCAACAAATAGGGCGAATTATAATAATTGAAAATCGTGGTGAGTTTGAGACGCGGAGAAATTTCGTGGCGGCCAATCGCATTGAGCGAAGCATAACTCGCTGCCGAGTGCTGGCGCAAACCGTCGAGCGAGAGCTTGCTCACATTCACAAAATAATCGTGCTTGCCAATCGCACCGGAGAGTTTGGCTTGCCATTTACGTAAGCCGTATGCACCGCCGAGAAACTGCGGCTGAATTTGCAAAGGCGTGCGCGCCGCGGCTTGCGTTTGCAAATTGATCAACCCGCCCGCCGCATTGCCATACAATGCGGAACTCGGGCCACGCAAAATTTCCATGCGGCCAATCGAACTGAGATCAAGATTGTTCAACTGCGATTGTCCATCGGGCATGGTGAGTGGAATGCCGTCGAGCATGATTTTGATTCCGCGCACGCCAAACGCAGCACGACTGCCGAGGCCGCGCATGCTGATGCGATCCCCCTGCGCGAGATTGTTGCGATTGTTCACGACCACGCCCGGCACAGTGCGCAATGCTTCTTCGAGCGAAAGCCCGGCGCGACCACGTTGCACTTCGTTTTGTGCGAGCACGGTGATCGCATACGGCACGCGCGCTAATGGTCGCGCCTCGCGTGTAGCAGTTACGACGACTGGGCTTAGTTTATAATCGATACGAGAAGAATCGACGGTGGGCAAAAGATGCTGCTGCGCGAAAGCGCTCGACACCGTGAGGAAGAGAGGAAGAGCGAAGCGGGAAAGTCGCATGCGGCGTTTCACTTTTCATCGGGAAGAGGCTCAAACGAAAATCACAGCCGCACGAATGTCGTAAGTTTTCTCCTTTCTGCCAAGCCTTTCTTTAAGCTTGCCATTCTTTGATGCGATAATGCAGCCAACGCCGCGATACGCCGAGCGCTTTCGCGGCTTCGGTGACGTTGCCGTTGTGCTCGTGCAAAACGCGCTCAACCACGCGGCGTTCGTGATCGCGCAACGTTTGCAATTCCGCGGTGGTGGGCACGGGCTGCAAGCGCAAGTCCGCGGGCGTGAGGTATTCTCCTTTGGCCAAGAGCACGGCGCGCTCGATGGTATTTTCCAATTCGCGCACGTTGCCCGGCCAATCATGCGCGAGCAGGCAGTCGATTGCTTCCGGCGCAAAGCCGGAAACCGCGCGTTGATTTTTGCTCACGGCGCGATCCAGGAAATGTTGTGCGAGCAAGATAATATCGTTGCCGCGATGGCGCAACGCCGGCATTTGCAGCGCGATGACGTTCAATCTATAAAACAAATCTTCGCGAAAGCGCCCGGCTTTCACTTCTTCCGGCAAATTTTTATTCGTGGCCGCGACGATGCGCACGTCGATCTTGCGCACTTTGGTTTCGCCGATCCGCCGCACTTCGCGCTCTTGCAACACGCGCAAGAGCAGCGTTTGAATCTTGGGCGTAATGTCGCCGATCTCGTCAAGAAAGATTGTGCCGCCGTCGGCCTCTTCCAACAAACCTTTCTTGTCGCTGGTTGCGCCCGTAAACGCGCCCTGCTTATGGCCGAACAATTCGCTTTCCAATAAACTTTCCGGCAACGAGCCGCAGAAGAGCGCGAGATACGGCTTGTCTTTGAAGCGGCTATTGTAATGCAATGCGCGCGCGATGAGTTCTTTGCCCGTGCCGCTCTCGCCGAGAATCAGCACCGTAGCCGGCGTGTCCATCACGCTGCGCACGATCTCGAGCACGTGCTGCAGGGGCGGGCTGGTGCCGATGATTTCTTTGAACTCGCTCGTGCTCGCGAGCGCTTGGCGCAGGCGGCGATTCTCGCTGCGCAGTTGCTCGTACATTTGCGCGTTCTCAATCGCAATTGCGGCTTGGTGCGCGAAGGCATTGAGAAACGGCTCGATCTCCGGGCGAAACTTGCCGCGCGTTTCCGAACTGTCCATGTAAATCGCGCCGAGGCGTCGCGTTTTAATGCGCAACGGCAAACACGCCGCGGCCACGATTTTTTGATTGGCAATGCTCGTCGAAGCGGTGAAGCGCTCGTCGCCCTCGGGATTGTATGTAATCAACGCTTCGCCGTTCGCCATCGCGGTCTCAACAATGCTGCGCGAAAACGGTGCGAGTGCGGAAATCGTATTCGAGTCGAGATTGTGCGCGAGACGAACTTTCAATTCGGAAGGATCGTCGCGCTCCGCGATGAGTATCACGCCGCGCTGCGCATTCACGGTGCGCAACGCGATATCGAGAATTTTTTTGAGCACCTCGTCGATATCATACAACGTATTGATGCTCTCGCTGATGGTCGAAAGCGCGACGAGGGGGTTGTCAAATTCGGTCATGGGGCGGAATTGTGGATTGATGGAGTTGTGGATTGGATTGCTGGCGTTGTGGATTGTTGGAATTTGCCTCCCAGCAATCCATAACTCCAGCAATCCAGCCCTCAAAACTTCTATTGGACTTGAAACGGTGCTTCTTGCGAACGGCTGCTGTTGCCGAATGTGTCGATGATTTTCACGGTCCAATAATAGTTGCCGCCGGCCAACCTGCCGGGATAGGGCAGAAAAGTGTCGGCTGTGTGAATATTGTTCGCCGTAAAAATTGAAACCGGAAAGCCTGCGTCGAGCCGCGTCACTTCGACGCTTTGGCGATGATCAAAATTCAACGCCGGCAATTCCCAACGCAGGATGATATTGTTGGGATTGATGCTCTCCCCGTTTTGCGGGAAAATGGGCAACGGCTCCTCCGTGATCACGCGCGCCAATTGTAGCGAGAACGCCGCGGATTTTTTCCCGACTCCGTCTTCCGCAAAAACTTGCAAAGGCACGCCGACTAAATCATGCGGATCCAGCGGCGCAATATCATCCTCTGTAAAAATTCTTTTCCAGCGCGTCGGACCGAGGTCGCGCTGCAATGTGTCAACTTGCGCGCGCTGGGGAAATTGCACGAGCACTCGCTTCACGTCGTTTGCGCCGTCATTGTCCGTGGCTTCAATCACCACGTCTAAGAGCAAACGCAGCACCGGCGGCTGCCGCGAGGTGAGGCGCGTGCTCGTTATTTTCGCGGCGAACACTTGCGGCAACGCATTCAAACGCGGCTCGAGGAATTGCATTTCACGTGCGCGGATTTGCGTGACCAGTTGCACGACGTCATAGCCTTCCTTTGACGCGACAATTGTGTACTCACCGCTTTGCAATTCGTTAAAAGTATACTGGCCGTCCGCGTCGCTCTGCACTTCGATCTGCAATGGCAACAAAAGAATGCGCGCGCCGGTGAGCGCTTGATAGGGCGGATAAAAAGTCGTCACGCGCACGCGCAGCGATCCTTTATCGGTGAAGCGCGGCGACTCGGGATCAAGCGGATTGCTATGTTCCGCGGGCGTGGTGCAGGCGGATAAGAGCGCACAACAAGTCATACCGCACGCCCATCGTCGCGCATAAAAGTGTAGCAATCTCATCATCGCAAGAAAGTGAGTGAATCGCATGCGGGGGGAATGTTGTAATTCGTCTTAGCTTTTATACTTGTTGAACAATAAACAGAACTACAAAGCACTGCGGCTTCGGCAAAGTGTTCTGCAAATTTAAAACCTTCGTGTGGCAACAATATAACGCTTTGGGTTTCAAAAGCAATGCTCCGCGCGCGCGCAGATCGTGCTCATAAAACCTGGCGGTGCGTGCGCACAATCTGCGCGGGGGTTTGCGCCGCCCTTCGCCGTCGCGCTTAGTCGCGTTGTTTTTGTTTAAGCAAAAGCCCAAAGCTTGTTTGCGAAAAATTGGCACCGCGTTTGAATAAAGTCGCCTTGCCACTGAAAAGCCGGTTGCAGAAAATCACACTATCTTTTACTCTTTCCTGAATCAAGGAGGTTTCATGAATCATGGTATGCACGTGCGCCGTATGTTGCTCATGTTGAGCGCGATCTTGTTATTCACCGGCGCGCAAAGTTGGGCGCAATCGCTGCAGCTTTCCAAGCGCGCAGATTTTGCCACAACGGACGGCATCTTTTCATTTTCCGATTCGCTGCACGCGCTGATCGTGGCACGCAATATCAACTATCTCGATCTCAAAAAGAACGAGTATGAGTTGAAGACCGTCAACAGTTTGTATAGCACCAAAGGCGCGTTCTACAACAATCTCAACGGCACTTATGAAACCCACATTCCGCTCGGGGCTTTGAATCGCAGCGAAGCGATGTGGGAGTTTCGCGCAGAGTTGGAAGACAATCAAGGCGCAAAGTTCGAAGCGCGTGTGGTTATCACCATCCAAGACGGCGGCGGGAGCGACACGCTCGGCCTTGTCGGGCGCATTGATTCCCTCGGCACGAATTTTTTTCGCATCTCCGGAACGACCTTCTTTGTGGACGGTCAAACGCGCATCACCGAGAATGGACAGATCAAGCCGTTCTCCATTTTGATGAACAATTGGAAAGTGAGCATCGTTGCGGAGCAGCGCAGCGACAATCGCTATTGGGCTTTGACGATCGCCATTCTCGAACGCTCGTCCGAGTTTGAGATTGAAACCAAAGGCATCATTGCCAGCATTCAAAACAATGTTGTGATCGTGAATAACATTCACTTCGTGGTCACGAACGCCACGGAATTGCTGGATCGCAACAATAACCTCACGCCATTAGCGAGTTTCAAAGTCGGCATGCTGGTCGAAGCCAAAGGCATGCGCCAGGCAAACGGCGAGGTCGTGGCGACGCGCATCAAAATCGAAGACGATGTTGTCGGCGGCGACGAAATCGAATTTACCGGAAAGATTACGGCAATTCGCGTGGATAGCAGCGCTGCGGGCCTGAAGCTGCAGGTGAGCGTGGACGCAACATTGTTCGAGGTGAATAATCAAACCGTCATTCTCGGCTTTAACAACGAACCGATTTCGTTTTTTGATTTGCACGTCGGCGAGATTGTGGAGATTAAAGGCCAAACGCGCAGCGGCAATCTTCCGCCGCTGGCCGTGCGTATTAAGCGCGAAGACCGCAACGGCGGAACCGATGTCGAATTTACCGGCGTGATTACCGCGCTGCAAGATTCTACCGTGTTGGTGAATGCTTTGCCCGTGCGCGTGGTGCGTTCGACGGTGATACTCGATCACAACAACAATTTCATCTCGCTTTCCGATTTGCGCACCGGCTTGCTGGTGGAAGTGCACGCGAATCTCGGCCCGGACAGTTCGTTTGTCGCAACACGGATTAAGGTCGAGGACGGCAGCAATGACGAAGTTGAATTGTACGGCTTTATCGAAGCGTTGACTTCAAATTCGATCACGGTGTTAGGCGTCACGTTTTCGGTGAATGATTCCACCATCGTGCGCGACAATGCGAACAACCTCATCAGCTTCTCTGCGCTCCAAGTCGGGATGTTCGTCGAAATTCGTGGAGTGCGTTTGCTGGACGGCAGTCTCTTCGCCACGAATATCAAGCGCGAAGATTTTGGCAACGATGAAATCGAGCTGCGCGGCTTGATCACCGCTCTGGGCGCGGATAACCTCACGGTTTCGGGCGTGACGTTTTATGTGACGAACGCCACTGTGATTCTCGACCGCAATAATGTGAGCATTCCCTTCAGCCAACTCGCCGCGGGTATGATCGTCGAAGTGCGCGCGGATTTCCAAAGCGGCCGCTGGGTCGCGACGAAGATTCATATTGAAGACGGCATCGACCGCATCGTGGAGATTCGCGGACGCATCGAGCGCCTGCTCCCCACGGGTTTTCTCATGCTTGGTCACGAAGTGCGCGTCACCAACACGACGATTTTTCTTAACGAGCAAAACCAGCCGATCACGTTTGCCGATTTGCGCACAAATGATTTTGTGGAAGTGCGCGCGCAATTGCTCACGGACAGCGTTCTGGTGGCATTGCGCGTGAAGCGCGAGGACAATGCCGGCGTCGAAATCGAGTTTACCGGCAGCATCAATGTGCTCTCGTTCACGTCGATCACGGTGGGCAATATCCTCGTGCGCGTGGACGGCGCGACGGTTTATCTCGATCACAACAATCAGCCGATCAAGATTACCGATCTGCATCTCGGCATGGTGGTGGAAGTGAAAGCCTTGCGTCAAGGCGACGGCACGTTGCTCGCCACGCGTGTGAAAGCGGAGCAACGCCTCGCGCTCAACGGTGTCATCTCGCAAGTGCTCGGCAATCAACTTTCGATTCAAGGTTTGCCAATGCAACTCACGAGCGGCACGACGATCTTCGATCAGCAGAATCGTCCGATTACGGCGCAAGCGCTGCGCGCAAATCAACGTGTTGATCTCGTCGCGCAAACCGTACAAGGCCAGAGCCAAATCGTAACATTGCGCATCGTGTTCTCCGCGCCGACGAGCGTAGCGGGCACGCCGAGCACCAACGCACCGCGCGAGTTTACGCTGCTGCAAAATTATCCCAATCCGTTCAATCCGACAACTGTGATTCGCTTCGTGCTGCCGCAAGCCGGCCGCGCAACCCTCGCCGTGTACGATGTGCTCGGCCATCGCGTGCGCACGTTGGTTGACGGCGTACAGCCCGCGGGCGAGCGCAGCATTACGTGGGACAGTCGTGATGATCGTGGCGCAGCGGTCGCAAGCGGCATTTACTTCTATCGCCTCTCGG
This sequence comes from bacterium, assembly GCA_041918175.1. Taxonomy (GTDB): domain Bacteria; phylum Zhuqueibacterota; class Zhuqueibacteria; order Zhuqueibacterales; family Zhuqueibacteraceae; genus JABWAN01. The sequence continues at coordinate 6,904 of JAYRWE010000045.1, read as the reverse complement.
CGAATGGCGTTACGCAAACGCGCAAGCTGACGCTCATGCGCTAGTTGCTCTGAATCCCTCCCCAATCACAGCCCCAAGGGCGCGGCAAATGTGCTGCGCCCTTTTTTTATGCCCCTTGCGATCGTGCTGGTGGTGAGCAAGAACGTTTCTAAAGCGCGGAGTCTTGATCTCGCCGAGTTTTCATTTGACTTTCTAGCACTCAGCGGTTATATTCGCGTCGTTTTTTTAGCAAGCGCGTGACTGGAAACCTTCTTTTCTTGCCCCAACTTTCTCTTCTTGCAAGCTCTATAGGATGTTTGGTATGTGCTCCATTATGTGCCGGATAGCACGCATGCGATATTGGAATGGGGCAAGTAGGTCGGCTGTTTAGCACAGAATGAATCGGAGTCGACATGAACGTTGAAGAAATTAGACAGTTGGTAAAAATTGTTGCCGAGAGCGATGTGGCGGATCTAGAGGTAACGCGTTGGGGCCGCAAAGTCAAGATTACGAAGTATGCAGCGAGCGCGCCTGCCAATGCGAATTCTATGAGCGCGCCGTTTTATATGCGCGAGCCGATTTATTACCACACCCATCCCGGGCCTCCGCCGCCCGCGGCTCCGCCATTGCCAGCGCCGCCTCCTCCTGCTCCCGCCGCGCCTGCCGCTTCCGAAGCCGCGCCTCCGGTCGTGGAAAAATCTAATACAATTGAAATCAAGTCGCCGATGGTTGGTACGTTCTATCGCTCGCCCGCGCCCGATGCCGAGCCGTACGTGAGCGAAGGCAGCAACGTAGGAAAAGGCCAAGTGCTGTGCATCATCGAAGCGATGAAACTCATGAACGAAATCGAATCCGACTTTTCGTGCAAAATCGTTGAAATTCTCGTGCAAAACACGCAGCCGGTCGAATACAACCAACCTTTATTCCGAGTCATTAAAACTTGAAAAAAGTCCTCATAGCCAACCGCGGCGAGATTGCGTTGCGCGTGATTCGTGCATGCAAAGAGTTGGGTATCAAAACCGTGGCGGTTTATTCCGAAGCCGATCAACATTCGTTGCACGTGCGCTTTGCCGATGAAGTCGTGTGTATCGGCCCCGGCCCGAGCCGTGAAAGTTATCTGAATATGCCGCGCATCGTGAGCGCCGCGGAAGTAACCAATGCCGATGCGATTCATCCGGGTTATGGCTTCCTGTCAGAAAACGCGCGCTTCGCGGAAGTGTGTGCCTCGTGCGGCATCAAGTTCATCGGGCCGACCGCGGAAATGATCACGGCCATGGGCGATAAAGCGTATGCAAAAGATACGATGCGCAAAGCGGGGGTTGCGACCATTCCCGGCAGCGACGGCATTTTGCCGGACATAAATGCTGCGCTCGAATGCGCCGAGGCAATCGGCTATCCGGTGATTATCAAAGCCACCGCGGGCGGCGGCGGGCGCGGCATGCGCATCGTGCGCGAACGCGACGAGTTGGCAAATGCTTTTAATCAAGCGCAAACCGAAGCGGGTGCCGCGTTCAGCAATCCCGCGGTGTATATGGAAAAATATTTCGAGCGGCCGCGGCACATTGAAGTGCAATTGCTCGGTGACACGCACGGCAACATCATTGCGCTCGGCGAGCGTGAGTGCTCCGTGCAGCGCAAGCATCAAAAGCTGATCGAAGAATCGCCCTCGCCCGCGATCACCGATGAGATTCGGCGACAAATGTGCGAGGCCGCAGTGCGCGGCGCGAAGAGTGTGAATTACGTGAATGCCGGCACGATTGAATTTCTCTTTCAAGACGGCAAATTTTTTTTCATGGAAATGAACACGCGCATTCAAGTCGAGCACCCGGTTACGGAGACGGTGTTCGGCATGGATTTGGTGAAAGAGCAAATTCGCGTGGCGCGCGGCGAAAAGATCGAGCATCTCAATCCAAATTTCAAAATGCGCGGCCATGCGATTGAATGCCGCATCAACGCGGAAGATCCCGCGCACGAGTTTCGGCCCTCGCCGGGGAGAATCAACACCTGGCATGTGCCGGGCGGCATCGGCATTCGTGTGGATACGCACGCCTACGCCGGCTATACTATTCCGCCGTTTTATGATTCGCTCATTGCCAAGCTCATCGCGCACGGCAAAAATCGCGCGGAAGCGATCGAGCGCATGGAGCGCGCGCTCGACGAGTTTATTGTCGAAGGCATTCACACCACGATTCCATTTCATAAGAAAGTCATGGCTGATCCGGATTTTCAATCCGGAAATTTCGACGTGCGCTATGTGGAAAACTTTTTCAAGCGCATGGCTTCCACGCCGGATAGCTTCGTGCCGGCGTGAGGTTGTTTGGAGTGATGGATTATTGGATTGATGATAGAACGTTGAGCCGAGCGCACCCCCTGTTATTGCCATTTGGAAAAAAACTTCCATAGTGCTCGGTGCTTCTTTTGTTTCTGGAGATGTGTCAAGTGGGAGGGAAGGTTCTTTCAGAATGACAGCGCCGAGCAGTTACAAATCAACCAGCGAATTTCAAGGAGCCTCTCATGAACGTCCCGAACGGATTGCAATACACCAGCGAGCACGAATGGGTCAAGTTGGACGGCGACATTGCCACCATCGGCATCACCGATTATGCGCAGAGCCAATTGGGCGATATTGTCTTCGTGGATTTGCCCAAAGCCGGCGATGCCGTCACGCAAATGCAAATCTTCGGCACGATTGAAGCCGTGAAAACCGTTTCCGATTTGTTCGCGCCCGTTAACGGCAACGTTACGGAAGTCAATCCGCAACTGGCCGATAAGCCCGAATTGATCAATCAAGATTGCTATGGCGCCGGCTGGATGCTCAAAGTGAAACTCTCCGGCGCCACGAGCGGCTTGCTCGCGCCGGAAGAATACAAACAAAAGATCGCCGAATAGTTTTTGCGCGCGCAATGTCACTGTGTTTACAAAACGTGAAAGGCTTCACGCTTCGCCTACGTGACGCAATGATTTCTTCTTTCATAAAAAAAGTTTTGCTGAGAAAGCGAACTGTCACGCTGCTGCACAGTTCGTTTTTTATTTTAATCGCATCCCATAAGGAATCAAACTATGTCCGTTAACCTCGCACGCACCGACACCTTTGTTGAACGGCACATTGGGCCTGACGCTCGCGACGCCGCCGAGATGCTGCGCAGCGTCGAAGCATCCTCGCTTGAGGCGTTTATCGCCTCGGTCGTTCCTGCTTCGCTGCGCACTTCAAGGCCTTTGCAATTGCCCGCGCCTTTGACCGAATCCGAATTGCTTGCGGAGTTGCGCGCGATTGCGGCGCAAAACAAAGTCTATCGCTCGTTCATCGGCATGGGTTATTATGATACGATTACGCCGCCGGTGGTTTTGCGCAACATTCTCGAGAACCCCGGCTGGTACACGCAATACACGCCCTATCAAGCCGAGATCGCGCAAGGCCGACTCGAAGCGCTGCTCAATTTTCAAACGATGGTGATTGACCTCACCGGCTTGGAAATCGCGAATGCGTCGTTGCTCGATGAAGGCACGGCCGCGGCGGAAGCGATGACGATGTTTTATGGGCAAAGAAAGAATCCGGCGAGTCATGTTTTCTTCGTTTCGGAAACTTGTCATCCGCAAACCATTGCCGTGTTGCACACACGCGCGAAACCGCTCGGCATTCAAATTGAAATCGGCGATCATCGGCAATTCAAATTCACGGAAAATTGCTTTGGCGCGATCGTGCAATATCCCGCGACCGACGGCGTGATTCATCAGTATCGTGAGTTTTGCGAACGCGCGCATGCCGCAAGCGCGCACGTTGTCGTTGCCACGGATTTGATGAGCCTCGCGCTGCTCACGCCGCCGGGCGAGTTTGGCGCGGACGCGGCGGTCGGCAGCTCGCAACGTTTCGGCGTGCCCATGGGATATGGCGGTCCGCACGCGGCTTTCTTCGCGACGCGCGAGGCGTTCAAACGCTTTTTGCCGGGCCGCATCATTGGTGTGTCGATTGACGCGCACGGCCAGCCCGCGCTGCGCATGTCGCTGCAAACGCGCGAGCAACACATTCGCCGCGAGAAGGCTACTTCGAACATTTGCACCGCGCAAGTATTGCTCGCCGTGATTGCGGGCGCATATGCGGTTTATCACGGCCCGCAAGGCATCAAAAAAATCGCCGAGCGCATTCATAATCTCACCAAAGTGCTCGCCGCGGGATTGCAGCGTCTCGGCTGTCGCGTGGTGCATGTGGATTATTTCGACACTTTACGCGTCGTCGCCGTCAAGCATTCAGTTCAGGACATACTAGCGACAACGGAAAAGAAGCAAATCAATCTCCGCAAATTTGAAGACGGCTCGTTCGGCATTGCGCTCGATGAAACCAGCGGCGTGCAAGAGTTGCAAGACTTGCTCGCCATTTTCGGCGGTTCTTCTTTTAATTTTAAAATAGAAGAGCTGGCAGCGCAAGCAAGCTCGGGCTATGCCGGCGCGATGCGACGCAGCTCGAGCTATTTGCAGCATCCGGTGTTTAATAAGTATCATTCCGAAACGGAAATGCTGCGCTATCTGCGCGGCTTGGAGAGCAAAGATCTTTCGCTCACCACGAGCATGATTGCGCTCGGTTCGTGCACGATGAAGTTGAATGCCACGACCGAGATGTTGCCTATCACTTGGCCGGAGTTTGGCAAGCTGCACCCTTTCGCGCCGCGGGAGCAAGCGCAAGGCTATCAAAAAATTTTCGCACAGATCGAAGCCTGGCTCGCGGAGATTACGGGTTTCGCCGCGGTCTCTTTGCAGCCCAATGCCGGCGCGCAAGGCGAGTATGCCGGCCTGCTCGTCATTCACGAATATCACGAACGCCGCGGGCAGGGGCATCGCAAAGTGTGTTTGATTCCTTCTTCGGCGCACGGCACCAATCCCGCGAGCGCGGTGATGGCAGGCATGGAGGTCGTGGTCGTGCGCTGCGATGACAAAGGCAACATCGAGGTAGCGGATCTAAAAGCGAAGGCGGAACAACATCGCGAACGGCTCTCGTGTTTGATGGTCACGTATCCTTCGACGCACGGCGTGTTCGAAGAGTCGATTAAAGAGATTTGCGCGATTGTGCATGCGAACGGCGGGCAAGTTTACATGGACGGTGCGAACATGAACGCGCAAGTCGGGCTGTGTCGCCCCGCGGAATTGGGCGCGGATGTTTGCCACATCAATCTGCACAAAACGTTTTGCATTCCGCACGGCGGCGGCGGACCGGGCATGGGGCCGATTGCGGTGGCTGCGCATCTCGCGCCGCATTTGCCCACGCATCCGGTTATCGCAACCGGCGGCAAAGAGGGCGTGGGCGCAGTGTCCGCAGCACCATGGGGCAGCGCGGATATTTTGCTCATCTCGTGGGCGTACATCGCGATGATGGGCGGCGAAGGTTTGACGCGCGCGACTCAGTTTGCGATTCTCAATGCGAATTACATGGCGAAAAGGTTGGAGCCACATTATCCCGTGCTCTACAAAGGCGTGAACGGCCGCGTGGCGCACGAGTTCATTCTCGATATGCGGCAATTCAAAGTGAGCGCCGGCATTGAAGTGGAAGACCTCGCGAAGCGACTGATGGATTACGGTTTTCACGCGCCCACCGTTTCTTTTCCGGTCGCGGGCACAATGATGATTGAGCCGACAGAGAGCGAGTCGAAAGCGGAGTTGGATCGTTTCTGCGAAGCGTTGATTGCAATTCGCGGCGAGATTGAAGAGGTTGAAAACGGGCAGGCCGATAAACAAAACAACGTGCTGAAAAACGCGCCGCATACTGCGAGCGCAGTGGCGGCGGACAAATGGGAGCGACCGTACTCGCGTGAGCAAGCCGCGTTTCCGAAACCGTGGGTGCGCGCCCGAAAATTTTGGCCGTCCGTGGGGCGCATCAACAACGCGCACGGCGACCGCAATTTGATCTGCGCCTGCCCGCCGGTGGAGGAGTATGAATAGGATTATGAAGAGACAAGGTGGGGAGGAAAGGAACGTTACTAAAAGCTGGCGGCTGTCTTGTTGAGATCACTTTCGGTATCGCCCCTTTTAGAACAGTCAAATCAGCCGCGCAGGTGATTGATCAATAAGATTGCAGCGGTAAACAGTGTTGCGACAAAGATTGGCGTAAAAAAAGAAGCGCGACGATTGATTTCGTTTTCACGCTCATATTGCTCCAATAGTTGTTCGGCGATCATCTCTTTTTCCAGTTCGTTGAGCTGCTTTTCGATTTGGTCGGCGGTTTTGAAAGTGTGAATCATGGCTCTAACCCTGTTTAATATTTGTTGTCTTTGAAAGGAGATAAATTCATTCTCCAAAACCCTGCAAAGGGATTGTTCATATCTAACGCATAGCCAAAGAGGATTGTTACAGAGAAAATCGTGCATGAAGTGATATAAACCAACAAGGACTCCGAGTTGAATTGTAGCCAGAAAAAGCCCCACAGCCAAGCTAAAGAGAATACACCTAAGAGCATCCATACACGAAGCGGCAAGCGTTGTTCTATTAGATCGAACCTATCATTGCGTGCGTCATGGAAATCGGCATAGTGTCGAAGCAACTCCGATTTCACGGATTCATCGGCTTCATTTTCGATTACGATCTGACAGATACAATCATGGATACCATCGGTTTTTTTTGACGCTTCAAGTAAGGCTCTTTTATCCTTATTTCTAGGATTCCTGGCAAAATTAACGTAAATCTTAATTGCACGGATGAGATTTTGTTTTGGCTTAAGACCACGCACCATCTTTGCTGTTTGCGACATTAGAGACAACGCATCCGCTTCTCTATCTATCTATTTCCATGTTTATTTTATTACCTGAATTTTGCACCCAAATTGTTCTTTGACAGCAATCCGCTAGCGGTTGCGATGCGGACAGGGCGTACGTTGGCGCTATGAAGTGATGCCATTTTTTTGAATCGGCTTTTCATCTTCCGAAGCGCATCTGCCATCGCT
>JAYRWE010000044.1:0-11795 GCA_041918175.1 bacterium | reverse complement strand
GAGCAGCCACCATCTGGGTGTCCTTTCGCGGTTAAGGGGCAGAGCGGCTAGTCGTGATTTTGTCCTGTAAAGAAAGGGGTTTTATCACACTTTCGCAAGCGCGTTTGTCAAGGAACGAAAAAGAAGTGCAAAATTCAGGTAGAACCTATCCGGTCAATCATTCAGCAACGTCGTAAAACTCATCGCTTCCAAAATAACCTGCGCGCTCCCCTCGCGCACAACAACGCGCTTGCCTGCTTTCATCCCGCGAACGCTGTCGGTGACATACATTCGCAATTCGCGCAGACTTGCGGGCAGGCCGGTCAACGTCGCGGTGCGTTGCGCGCCGTTGTTGACGATATGCACGGCATATTGGCCGGTTGCGATATTGCCGAACGCCGCGCACGTGATCGTCGTGCTCGTGCTTGTGATGGGCAATGCGAACGCGCCCGGCGGTGTGGCCGCGAGTTGTTTCATATTCCAAAAACGCTGCGTGGGTTGCATCGGCTCTTTATCATTGCCGAACAAGCCGCCGCCTTTTAACAATGAGTAATCCGAAGTCAATTGCCATTGCAAAATGCTCTTGGGCTGGCTGATTGCACAGATGCGCGTGTAGAGATTGATCTCGTGCAGCGCGAACGAAGGCTCGGAAAAAATTTGCGGATACGTCCACGCCGCGGCATCCGTGCTGCCTTCGCCCACGAGCAACGGCACGATGAGTTGTTGCGCGGCCTCGCGCCATTGCGTTAAAATTTCATCGGTACATCCGCGCCACGAATGGAACGAAACCGCGGCGATGTACTTCACTGCTTCCAAATCATGCAATGCGGGCTGAATGAAAGCAATCGGCCACGCATCCGAAGTATCGCCGAGCAAGAGCTTCGTTGCCACGCCGAGTTGCGCGAGATGAGCGCCGAGACCTTTGATGAGTTGCGCATGCTCCTCCGCGGTTTGCCGCACGTCAATGCCCAGATCCGATTCATTGAATGAAAACGCAAACGCTTCGACGCCATACTGTTGTTTGAGAAAGAGCAAATACGAAGCGAGCGACGCATAAATTTTTTCCATCTTCTGCACCTCAAGCGGATTGCCCCACAAGCCGCCCGGCTGCGCGGGGCGGGCATTCCGCGGATCGCCGCGCACGGCCCACGCCGGCGGAAACCACGCGCTCACGATCACGGGCATGCCGCGTTGCGCCAAACGCTGCGCCATCTCCATCGCCGCGCGCACGCGCGGATGCAGCTTGCCCGCTCGCGCCGCAGCAAGCGGATCGCTATTCTCCTCTGCATGCCAATGTTGCCACGGCATTTCCACGCGGCCCCACGCCACGCGCATATTGTCGAGGTTATATTGAATGACTTGCGGATCAGCCTTTGGATTTTGCAAACGAAAATTTCCGCCGAAGCCGTCGAACACATTTCCTGGTCGCGAAGGATCAAGCGCGAGCGTGACCGGCGTCTGCGCAATGGCCTCGCGACCGTGCAGCGTGAAAGTGTTTCGCACCGTTTGTGCCTTGCGCACATTGCCCGAAAGGAGCACGAAGTAAACTTGCACATTCGTGCGCAAACTGTCCGTGCGGATGATGACTTCGGTTTGCGCAGCGCACGTTACTTCAACTTGCCGCTTCGGCGTGATAATGCGCACGCCTTTCGCATGTGCGCGCGCATATTCTCGCTGTGCATTCGGTTCGTGCGCGAAATCAACTTCGTGCGCCGCGCTCGCTTCGAGCAATTCCGCTTTGCCGCTGTCATACTCCGCGCGCGCCAACTCGAGACCAAAGAACACGCCCGCGAGGTTTGTGTCTGCGCGCGCGGAGCATTGCACCGCAATTGTCGTGCGGCCTGTGCGGTCTTCCGTAAAAGTTTGCGTGAGAAAGAGCGAGTCGAGGATGGCGGAGCAAACTTGCTGCGCGCCGACGCGACGATAGCGCTGCCGTTGTCGCTCGCGCTCTTTCGCGGTCTCGTTGAACTTCATCCAATCCGCGCGCACCACGCGCACGCTCGTTTTGAACGGCAGCAATTGTCCTTCAAGCCGAATGCCGTTCAAATTGCCCCACGCCATCACCTCAGGATGATTGAGTGAAGCGACTCTAGCGCCGGAGCAACCGATGATTGCGCTCGCGAGCAGGAGCTTGGCAGCAACGCGAAAATCTTTTCGCCAAAATTTTTTCATGGGATCACGTTTAAATTCATCTACGCAGTTTTACAAGCGGGGAATAAGTCAATCAAACAGAGAACAACATTTCAAAAGTTTTTCTCGGCGATACTCGGTGACTTCGGCGCATTTCGGTGGAAAAGCTTTTCCGCCGAGAGACACCGAAGACACCGAGTTTCGCCGAAAAAAGCCTTTCATTCGGCTACCTCGGCGGAGAGGCTTTCCGGCTTAGTTACAGCTTGTTGAGTTGAGGACTAGAAGCTTTATCTTTCTGTCCTCGATTTTTCTGTCAGCAGAATCTTCTGCGCGGCCAGCGAATCGTGCGGGTTCAACACGCGCGCGGTTTGATAAGCCGCGCGCGCTTCTTCGAAACGGCCGTCGTGCGCGAGCATGTCGGCATATACGCGCCATTGCTCGCCGCTCCCGCTCTGCTCCGCGTTCGTGCGCGCCACGCCCAATTGCGAATTGCGATTTTGCAAGCTATCGGCAATCGCCAAATGCCGCTCGCCTTCCTGCTTTTTGCCGAGCGCGAGCAGGCCGCGACCGAGATTGTAATGCACGCCATAAAACCACGGCCGCTGCGCTTGCGCTTTTTCTAAATATGGCAACGCCTCTTTTGACCGGCCAAGCTGCACGAGCAACGCGCCGAGATAATAAGCATAATCGCCGTTCTCCGGTTGTAACTCCAGCGCGCGTTGTCGCGCAACCAACGCACGCGCTAGCTCGCCCTGCTCCTGATAGATTTGAGCAAGCTCGTCGTGCGCGTCATGAAATTTTTCATCAAGCGCAACCGCCTCTTGCAAAGCCGCGAGCGCGGCCTCGATCTCTCCCAACTCTTTGCGCACACGCCCCATTTGCAACAAGAGCGCGCGTTTCTTTTCTACGGCATCATTGGGCAACAGCGCTGCTTGTTCGGCTTGATAAAACTCCAGCGCTACGCGAAACTGTTTGCGTTGCGCCGCATTGTTGCCGCGATGAAAACGGATCATCGGAAATTCGGGATGAAGCTCCGCCGTCTTCGCGAAGGCCGCGGCAGCAGCCTCGTGTTGATTCAAAAGCGAGAGCGCTTGGCCGCGCAGAAAATAAACGCGCGCAAGCTGCGGCGCTTGTTGCTCGATCTTATCGCAGAGCGTGAGCACGGTTGCATACGCGCCGTTCTCCATCGCCCACTCCGCGCGCTTCAGCAACGCAGCGGCCATGGGATCGAGCGCCGGCTCAACATATTGCGCACGCGGCGCATTGCTTTCATTCTTTTTCTCCGCACATGCAGAGAGAAGGAGCAGCGCCGCAATGCAAAGCGTTTGTAGTAACGCCTTCAGGCGTTCAACGCTCATTAACCAAAAACGCCTAAAGGCGTTACTACAAGCTCTCGAACTTTCTACCATATGACCGTCATCTTTTTCGAATCTTCCCACATGCGGCCATTCGCGGTCAAACGCAAACGTGCGAGATAAACGCCGCTCGGCACGCGCGCGCCCGCATCCGTGTCGCCGTGCCATGCGAGTGCATATTGCCCGGCTTGCACCGGCGCGCTCTGCAATGTGCGGATCAATTGCCCGGCGAGATTATAAACGCGCAAATCCACCTCGCCCGAGAGCGGCAAAGAGAATGTGATGCGCGTCGAAGGATTAAACGGATTCGGATAATTTTGCAAAACACCAAAGCCTTCGGGCAGCGCTTCACTCTTGCCTTCTTTGACATTCGTCGGTTTGCCATTCGGCGAGCGCAATGCTTCGATTGCGCCCGCAACATACGCGAGCGGCGCATTCCAATTGATCGCAATTTCATTCGAAGCATAGCTGCAATAGTCATCGACATACGAACGCGCGCGCTCCGTGCCGATATAGCCAGCGCAACCGTCCTCTCTTCCCGGATTCGGGCCGCCCGCGAGCAAGCCCGGCACGGGATCGAAAATACCGTCCGCCTGCGATTGGCGATGATGCGGCCGCATCGTGCGCTTGCTGCCCAAACCCGTCACAAAACAAAAGCCCACGGCATTGCGCCCGAGCAAGTAATCGAGATTGTCTTGCGCCGCGTTGAGAAATGAAACATCGCGCGTGAGGCGATACGCTTGCAACAGCGCCATACTTTGATTCGCGGCCACGGCATTGCTGCCCCAAACAAAGTCGCCATTGGAAACGCCCATCGCCACATGATACGCAGAGCGCGCGATGTTATCCCGCAAGCCGCGCGCGAGACTGAGCAACGAGTTCACGACGCGCGTCGTATCCATCGCATTGCCGAGCGCGGCGCGATGATGCGCAAGCGAATACAAGCCGAGCGTGTTCACGCCACCCCACCACGGCACGCCGAATGAACTCGCGAGCGGATTGTATGCTTTGATGAAGCTATCGGCCTTCGTGGTGATAAACAACTCGGCCGCGGCCCATTGAAACTCATCGCCGAAATTGCTATCGCCATATTCGCCCGTGTTGATGTCGGGATTATACGCCGCATTGAGCGCACTCTGATTATAACGCACGTTCGGATTCTGGCGCACCCAGCGCCACGCATTGAGCGCAGCATTTAGACATGTTTGCTCAAAGCCAGGTCTTTCATTGGAAAAATTTTTGAAGATGCGACTCGCTTGCGCCATGACTGCCGCGAAATCGAGCGCGGCAGGCGTGCTCTTTTGCACCACGTAGCGACGCGCCGTGTCTTGCTGCGGCATCACGGTGCCGCTGAAGTTTGCCGTGGTGAGTTTATGATACACGCCGCCGTCGTTGGGATCCTGCATCGTCAGCATCCATTCTATATTCCACAACGCTTCATCTAAAATGTCCGGCAGCGCGTTGTTGCTTTCGGGAATATTGAGAGTGAGATTGCGATAGTATTCGGGGAAATGTTCATAAGCCGCGAGCACGGTGTAGGTGCTGATGCCGGAGTTCACGATATACTTGTTGAAGTCGCCGGCATCGTACCAACCCTTCGGCGAAGAAATGATCGTGTTCTCCGGTCGCGCGACTGTTGCTGCGGAAGCATGCACCCACACTTGATTATCGGGATGGCCCGCCGGCCGTTTCCATTTGCCCGCATGCGCTTCTTCCAAAGGCGTGGAGACGCGCTGAAAGTAATAGCCCTTCAACGCGGCTACGGCGAGTTGTTGCTGCACATACTCTGCGATCAAAAAAGGATGCGAGCGACCCAGCCCGGGAATGTCGAGCACATACTTTCCGGCTTGCTGCAACGCGGAAAAATCCATGAGCTTCACAGTCTCGTTTGAGTGCGACCAAACTTGCGCCGCGCCCATCGTGCCGCGCAACACCGTGTCGGTTTGCGTTTCATTGAGCACAAAAAAAGCATTGCTCGCGGCATTCACCGCCACGGCATACTTAGGCGCTTGCGGATAGAAGCCGAGTTGATTTAAACGAATCGCGTCTTGCGCAAAGAGGAGTGGGGTGTATGAAAACAGCGCGAGCGAGAGCAATCTGTATGCAGAGGAAATCATAGGAGCACTCCTGAAAACGATTTGAGCACAGTCGGAAACTTGCCAACACTTGCATGCCATCTTGCAAGGACCTTCCCTCGTACTTGATTCACCGCCGAGCACGAGGGAAAATTCTTACCGAACGACAGCTTGAGGAAAATCACAAACCAACGCGATACGTCCGCAACGCTTCGTCATCTCCCAGCTTTGCGAGTAATGCTTGCAAGCCCGCGAGATTGCGCTCCAGCACCACGCGCGCGTCTTCTTCTTCCACGTGGCCGAGAATGCCGATGCTACCTTTGAACGACGAAGCGCGCAATGCGCGGAGCATGTCCAACTCGCTTTCGCCTTCGCCGAGCGGCAGAATCTTCGGTCCCGCGGCGCGCATGCCGTTCAAATTCACGGTCAAAAGATAAGGCTGCATGCTTTGCAAAAGCAGCGAAAACTGCGCGATTTGTTCGTGCGCATGATGGAAGTTATAAACCAAGCCAATGTCTTTCGCCTGAAGCGCGTCGATGATCTCAACTTGATGACGCGGATCGCCGAACCAATCGCCGTGATTGTACAATGCGATTTTGCAGCCTGCTTCCGCGGCAATGCGCCGAATCTCACGCACGGCGCGCACCGCCTTTGCGAGCTTTTGAGCGTCGGAGATATTTTCAAAGAAGCGCGGATTGAACGAGACCCACAGCGTGATGTGCATATCGTTCTGCCGCAACGTTTCGAGAATGTGCCAGTGATTGCGATCCAACAATTCGCCGCCGCCATCCACCCAAAACCACACGCCTTCGAGTTTGATGCCGTGCCGCTTGAGGGCTTGCAGCTCTTCGTCAAAAGTTGGAAGATGCTGCGCGCGCCAATCATAAACGAATTTCGTGAAGCCCAGCTCGCGCAACATGCGCGCGCGTTCTTCCGCGTTGCGGGCTTGGGCGTCATAGGGCACGATGCACCATGCGAGTAGATTGTCTTTGGCAAAAAGTGTTTTCGTCGTCGCAGGCTTGCTCGCGCGACAAGCAAATATGCCGAGCAAACATGCGAATGACAACGCTACGGACAACTCTTTTTGAACGGCAAGACGGTTCATCTTTTCATTAAGTCTGTTCAGCCACGGCTGGGGCGTGGCTTTGCGAATTACAGAATCAAACTCAGAATAAAATTCTGAAAGTTTTTCTCGGCGATACTCCGTGACTTCGGCGCATTTCGGTGGAAAAGCTTTGGCACCGTGTGTTGCCCAATAACAACTTCGCGGAAGCTTTGATTTGCAGCTTGTCTGCTCATTCGAGAAGTTCTCTTATCATACTCAAAAGCAAGCCACGGCCAAGCCGTGGCTGAGCACGATCATTTTTCTGTCTGCGCTCTTTAAACTTTTCCATGCGAGCCACAGCAGCTAGCGCAGGCACAGCATCTTGCCGACTTCGTGACTCGCACTTGCGCCGTTGAGTTTGAGGCGATAAAAATAAAAACCCGAACTGACCGCTTGCGCGTTCCAATCCGTCGCATCCCAACGCACGACCTTCTCGCCTTTGCCGGTGTAGTGTTCCGTGAGCACTCGCACCGTGCGCCCCTGCAAATCCGTGATGTGAATTTCAACCTCGCCCGCGGCTTCCAATGCAAAACGAATGTGCGTCTCCGCATTGAACGGATTCGGCCTATTGCCCAACAGGCGCAACGTTTCCGGCGGCGCTGCGTTTTCTTCGCGCTCCCACACGCGACTGATGACGCCTTCACCTTCCTTGATAAGAACGGTTTGATTCATACCCATGACTCCAATCTGATCGACGTATCCACTAGGCCAATTTATGATAATGCGCTCCACCTCTTGCGCCTCACTCAAGCCAAAATGCACGGGCAAAATATTCTGCCCGAAAAACTGCGCGCCGTGATGATACTTTTTGTGCGGCTTCCCGTTTGCCCACACTTCCACCACTGCGCCGAAAGCGTCGCGCGGCGAACGCACGCCTTCGAGCTTTACATTTAACCAATTGCCGCGCGGCGTTTTGTTTTCATATAAAGACGGCGCTTCATAAAAATTCGAGACGAGCACATCAACGTCGCCATCGTTGTCATAATCAAACACCGCGCAACCCCGCGACACGATGCTATCCGCCACGTTCGCTTCTGCGGCGATGTTCGTAAAGAGCGCCGCGCCTTTTTCGGATTCATTGCGAAAGAGCACGCGCGGCGCTTGCGGTTGAAAATTGTTCGTGACAATAACGAGGTCTTCGTCACCGTCGTTTTCGAGATCAAAGAACTCCGTGCCCCAGCCCCAATTTGCGTGCGCCACGCCGCTTTCGCGCGCTTTGTTGATAAAAAGATTTTGCCCGCTATTGAGAAAGAGCGGATTGGTTTCCGGCTCGCTGCCGGTTTCCGAAATGTTGGTGAGATAAAAATCAAAAAAGCCGTTCGCGTCGCAATCGGCAATCGCGAGGCCCATGCCGTGATAAGGATCTTCGAGACCGAAGTCACTCGTGCGCTCTTGAAAAGTTTTATTGCCGCGATTCAAATAAAATTTATTGCGCCCAAAGTCATTCGCGAGATAAAGATCGAGATAGCCGTCGTGATTCGCATCGAGCGCGACGGTCGTCCAAGTCGCGCCGTCGTCCGCTGCGCCGCTCGCCTCAGACACGTCAAGGAATTTGCCGTTGCCAAGATTTTCATAAAGTTTGTTGTTGCGCTCGCTCGGCTGGCGAAAGAACTCGGCATAAATAGAAATGTACAAATCCAAATCGCCGTCGCGATCATAATCAAACCACAACGCGCTGCTGCTCAGTTGTGTCGCGCGCGTGGTGATGCCTGCTTGCGCGGTCACCTCGGTGAAAGTGCCGTCGCCGTTATTGTGATACAGTTGATTTGCGCCGTAATGCGTGAGAAACAGATCGGGCCAGCCGTCGTTGTCATAATCGCCCCACGAGGCGCCGAGCTTGTTGCCCATGCCGTTCGGATTTTGTGCGGTCGTGGCGTTGCGGCCTGCGACTCCGGCGGTGGCTGTGACATCGACGAATGTGCCGTTGCCGGTATTCGCGAACAAGCGATTCCACGTTTTCGGCTCGCTTGCTTTGAACACGTCTTGCACCACGAAGTAAACATCCACATCGCCGTCGCCGTCATAATCCGCGAGCGCCACGCCGTTGGTGCGCGCGACCGAAGCGAGGCCGGTTTCGTGCGTGCGTGGCACAAACATTTGCGCGAGCGCGGCGCACGGCGCGAGCAATATGGCTAGAAGTGCGAGACGTGTGGTTCGTGGTGACATTGCAAAGGATTGATAACCGTTCAACCACGGTTAGACCGTGGTTTGATCTTTCACATGCCACGGCCAAGCCGTGGCAGAGCATGTTTAATCAAACAAAAAAGGCGGCAGCAAGACCATCACTGCCATGCCGCCGCCCGTTTGAGCTTCACTTCACAACCAAGAGGTCTTTACTTCACAAACAACATGCGCTTTTGTGCTTTGAACTCGCCGGCTTCGAGGCGATAGAAATACACGCCCGAAGAGAATTGCTTTGCGTCGAAGTTCACAGCGTGGCCGCCAGCGCTCATTGGCTTCTCAATCAACGTCGCCACTTTTTGGCCGAGTACGTTATAGATTTCCAACTTCACCTGCGACGCTTTCGCCAATGCGAAATAAATCGTGGTCGAAGGATTGAAGGGATTGGGATAATTCTGGCTGAGCGCATAGCCTTCGGGAAATTCGCTGCGATCGGTGACCGCAGTGGGCACAAAGGCAATGACTTGCAGATAATCGATGCTCACATTGCCCGAGGGCGAAGACAACTTGATCGTATTGTTGCCCGCGCTCATGCTGAATTGATCCGTGAACACATCCGAAGTGTCCGAGAAGTTCACGCTCGGCACCGCCACGGTGTTGTTGACCGAGACTTGGCCCGAAGCCGCACCGCCTGCAGCATAGAAGATGCGCATCATGTAACGCCCGTTATAAGGCGCGGTCACATTGAGCGAAACACTTCCGCCCGCAGCGAGCGCAACGGATTTGAAACCGCTCGGCGCCCACGGCACCGCCGTGCCCACGGGATTTTCCGCATGCGGAATCACGCCTTGCGCGTCGGCATCGGGCGCGGTGAGGTCAATCGTCACGCCGCCCACGATAACTTTCACGCTGCTGAAATGTTGATAGCCCCACGAAGGCTCGATGCGCAACGTGTTTGCGCCCGCCGGCAGATCAAGCGCTACGCCCGTGCCCGCAACCGTGCCGGCTTGCGTGATGCGCGAATCGAACCAAGCGTTGGTGGGATCGCCTAAACTTCCCGACCAAAAATATTCGCCGTAGTTGTTGCTGTTGCGCAGCGTGGGCTTGCCGTTGATGATGATGCGTTGGCCGCGATCACTGTTGCCGCGCAAGTTGGTGGTGACGACCAATTCCGCGGTGCCCGCGGTGGGAACGTTGAAGCTCCATTGAATGAAGCCGCCGCCGTCCATTTGATAATACGTGAAACCCGGAACCGTTTGCGCGGTTGCGCCGGCGCCGAGCGTGATTTTCTCCGCTTCTTGCGTAGTGACGATTTGCAGTTGCGGCGCGGAAGCGAGATCTTCAATCGCTTGCACATACGCGGCTTTGTTGGCTTCGAAGTTTTGCTTCGCCGTGGGATACCAATTCAAATCACCGAGCGGCAAACCATCCGTGCCCGCGGTGCGCAATTGCGTGTTGGAATACGTGAAGTCTTCCGGCAAGGGCCAGTTGCTGTTCACAAAGCTCGCTTCATCGCGTCCAAGATCCCAGAAATAACGCGCCGCCGGAATCACTTGCGGATTCGCATAGAGATTCGCGATGTGGGTGGTCATGTTGTTGATGATCGCATCGGTGATGTACGTGGTCAAGCTCGGGTTCGCATTGACGTTGTTTTGAATCACCATGTTGTCCCACGCATCGAACCAGCCCAGCGTGGTATCGTTGACAAACGGCTGCGGACGAATGGGCGGCACTTGCGCGTTGTCAAACGCATCGAAGCGCGGATCGCGCCAATAGCCGTTGTTCGCCAGCACCACTTGGCGGTCGAAGTTGGTGCCGAAGCGCGCGGGCAAGCTGCCAATGCCGAAGAAGCCGGTGTAAGGATCGACGCGGCTGGGATCGCTGTATTGCGCTTCGCTCTCGCCATGCCAGAAGAAATTCACAAACAAATTATTGGTGACATAACTTTCTTTCCACAACGCGCCGGCTTGGAACGAGCGGCCAATGTTCACGAGCGTGTTGTGATTGAAGCGCAGATAGTTGACGGGATTGGCTTCCGATTGAAACGGCGTGAAGCCGATGTTGAAATACGTGTTGTTCTCGATCACGACCGTGTCGGCGCCGACTTCAAAACGCACGCCGAGGCCTTCCCAGATTTGCGTCGGGCCAAAGATGTTGCGGAACTTGCAATTGGTGATGAAGAAATCATTATTCGGACCATCGGGGCCGAGATGATGCCAATCATTGCGGTCGAAAACCACGTTATCGAATGTGTAGCGCTTGCCGTCGCCGAGCAATTTAATAGGCTCATAGTTGCCCAGCGCGCCTTGATCGGTTTGGCCCATGAGCCAAACATTCTTCACCGAAAGATCGTGCAAACTTTCGAACATCGTGCCGTCGGGCGAACTGCCGTCGGCGCGGGCCACGCGTTGGATGATGGCAGGGCCGAAATCTTGTTGGCCGGGCGCGGCTTGCGTTTCGCCTTCAATGCGCAGCGGAAAATCCGAGTTCTGAATGCGGTCCGTGATCCAATAGAAACCGCCGCGTTTGAGCACATACACACGATCGGCCGGGCGACTCGCATCATTCGCAATCGCATCACGCAGCGCATTGACGATGGGCACGTCGCTGCCGGGAGTTTGCTCCCATTCCACGACGAGACGCGATTGCGCACTCGCTTGCGGCGCTAAACCGATGAGGACTCCCGCGCAGAGAGCCAGGGAGAGTATTGCGTACCTCAGCTTCATCATAAACCTCCACTTGCTTAATGAGGGTTTGAAAGGGTACAGCGGTGAATTGATCGAAAAAATGCGTTTGTAGTAACGCCTCCAGGCGTATGTTGCCGCGAACTCGAAATGCACAATGCGGACGAACCGCAACCCAAAAGCTTTTTTTGTAAGCGGATTCTTCGCTGGACTTTATCCAAAGAGTTCTTTGTCAAGCGGTGTAACAAAGCGCGTCGGTCATGCGACGGAGTAAAATACGTGGGACTTTTTGCATGTCGCTTTGCACAGACGACAGCTGAAAATTTTTTTGCTGCCAGAAACGTTG
>JAYRWE010000043.1:0-4024 GCA_041918175.1 bacterium | reverse complement strand
GTTTATCAAGCACCCCGTTAGGGGTGCCATGTTTATAGAGAATCACCCACAAGCTGTGATTAAACTCCTTTAGGAGTGGCATGTTATGATTTCCACCTGTGTCCAGCATTCAAAATGTGGGTAAAGACCAGCTTGAGAAGAGAAGGGGGAGAGTCGATTTGAGATTCTGAAAATCGACTTTTCCTGCGAAAAGAGAGGAGTTCCAGCGCTCGGACAAGCTTTTCTCCCCTTCTCTTTTTAAGAGAAGGGGCCGGGGGATGAGTTCAAATTAGCTATTACCGATTTTAATCGTCACATTTCTTTAGACCTTGTTGCTGTTCAGCCACGGCTGAGCCATGGCTTTATTTTTCTGATCACACATACCCTTGCGGGAGGCGGTTTATGCAGCAGAATCATCATTTCATCAGTTATTCTTTTGCCGATCCCAAAGCGGAAGCTTTTGCATTGCACTTGGCGGACGCCTTGCAAGCCGGGCCGCCGTCGATTCCAGTTTGGCTATATAAGCGCGAGAGCCACGCCGGCATCGATTGGGACACACAAATCGTCGAGGCCATTCGTTCCTGCGCGACGCTATTGTTCATCATGACGCGCGACAGCGTTATGGACCAATCCGGCTGCAAACAGGAATGGATGCGCGCGCTCAAATACAAGAAGCCCGTTATTCCACTTCGGCTACACGCTGAGGCCGAACTCCCGTATCGGCTTGAGCCACGCGAGCGTATTGATTTCACCGGCGACTTTAAGACTTCATTGGCGCGCTTGCGTGAACATCTGCAATGGCGGACTTCGCCCGCGGGCGTGCTGCATTCGCTGCAAGAACGCCTTGCCGATGCACAGTATGCCATGGGCCGCCCGCATGATCCTGCGCAGACCGCTCGCATTCAAGACGACCTCGCGCAACTGCAAAAGCAAATCAGCGAGCAGCAGCGCATCGTCGATGATCCCCGAGGTGCGGCGGAGCGCGTGGCCGCAAGCATTGCCGCGGGATTGGAGCGCGAGCGCGAGCCACAAAAGCCGAGCAGCGTGGAAGCGCGCGCGAAGTTCATCAACCCGCCGCCCATGACCGCGCCGAGTTATTTTCAAGATCGCACCATTGAAACCAAATTGATCGCCGACTTTCTGCGCGACGACAGCCGCCGCATGCTCACGCTCGTGGGACGCGGCGGCACCGGCAAAACCGCGCTCGCGTGCCGTTTGCTCAAAGCGCTCGAACACGGCCACTTGCCCGATGACCTCGGCCCGCTCGCAGTGGAGGGTATCGTATATTTGAGCGCGGTCGGCTCGCGCCGCGTGAATGTGCCCGATCTTTTTAGCGACGTGCTCAAGCTTTTGCCGCCCGTAACCGCGCAGCAGGTGGACAGTGTTTATAAAAACCCGCAAGCGAGCACGGACGCGAAAATGCGCGCGTTGCTCGCGGCGTTTCCGGCCGGACGCTTTGTGGTGCTGCTCGATAATTTTGAAGACGTAGTTAACGCCGAAACGCTGCGCCTGCGCGACGCGGAGTTGGAAGACGCGCTCACCGCATTGTTGCACGCGCCCGCGCATGGCCTCAAAGTCATCATCACCACGCGCATTGCGCCTCGCAGTCTCGCGCTCGTGCAGCCCGGACGGCAAACGCGCCTCGATCTTGATGAGGGCCTGGACTCGCCCTTTGCCGAAAATATTTTGCGCGAGCTCGATGTGGACGCGAAGGTCGGCTTGAAAACCGCGCCCGAGCATTTGCTCGCCCAAGCCCGCACCCGTACGCGCGGCTTTCCCCGCGCGCTCGAAGCCTTGTTCGCCATTCTCTCCGCGGATCGCGATACCACATTGCGCGAAATTTTGCAAAACGTAGGGGCGCACGATCGTGCGCCCCTACCGGAAAACGTCGTGCGCGATTTGGTCGGCGAAGCATTTGACCGCCTCGACCCCATTGCCGCGCACGTCATGCAAGCTTTGGCGATTTACGCCCGGCCCGTGACGCCGACTGCCGTGGATTATGTGCTCCAGCCTTTTTTAACCGGCGTGGATAGCGCGCCCGTGCTCAGCCGTTTGGTGAATATGCACTTTGTCCGCAAAGAGGCGGGCCGTTATTATTTGCACCCGGTCGATCGCGAGTATGCGCTCTCGCGTGTGCCGCGCGGAGAAGCAAGCGACCGCGAGGTGTTGGACGGCAAAACGCCCTTCACGCACATTGCCCTTGCGGACCGTGGCGCGAATTATTTTGCCGAAGCCCGGCTGCCGCGCGAGCATTGGAAAACGCTGGCCGATTTAGCCGCCCAACTCGCCGAGATCGACCTGCGCTGCGCCGCGGAAGATTTTGACGCCGCTGCCGAGGTGCTGACGAATATTGACGACGACTACTTGGGTTTATGGGGGCATTATCGCCTGATGATTACTTTGTACGAAAATTTACAAGGCAAGCTCAATGATCCGGATATGAAGCGAAGAAGCGTTGGCAATTTGGGTTGGGTGTATTATTGCATCGGACAAGTGCAACGTGCGATTTCCTGTTATAAGCAGGCACACAAGAGCGCCCAAGAAATGAAAAATCGCCAAGCCGAAGGCACATGGCTCGGCAACCTCGGCGGTTGCTATTCCGCTCTCGGCGAAACGCGCCGCGCGATTGAATATCACGAGCAGGCGCTGGCGATTGCTCGAGAGATTGGAAATCGGAGCGGCGAAGGAAGCGCTCTCGGCAACTTGGGCAATCGCTATTCCACTCTCGGCGAAACGCGCCGCGCGATGGAATATCTCGAGCAGTCCCTGGCGATTATGCGTGAGATCGGAAATCGAAGCGGCGAAGGAAGCGTTCTTGGCAACCTCGGCCTTTGCTATTCCGCTCTCGGCGAAACGCGCCGCGCGATTGAATATCACGAGCAGGCCCTAGTGATTAGCCGCGAGATTGGGGATCGGACTAATGAAGGTTCGTCGCTTAGCGGACTTGGCAGTTTGTTTGTCGATTTAGGCCAAATAGCACTAGCAACCGCTTACTTTGAGCAGGCATTAACTATTGCCCGCGAAACTGGATATAGATATGGAGAAGGCTTTCGGCTTTCAGAATTGGCGAGAATAAAAATTGACAATGGTCGTTATGCCGAAGCCATACCACTTGCACTTGAGTGTGTCCAGATTGCGAATGAAATCAGCAGGCCAAATCTCGGCAGTAATGGCAATAACACTCTTGCGCTTGCTTATCTTTATGATGGTAATTTAACCGCTGCCCGCGAAGCGGCCGAAACAGCGCGGCGACATGATGTGCCGCAAAATAATCACAACGTCCTCGCGCTGTTGGGCGTTATTGAAGTCCGACTTGCGCACGACGCCGCTGCTGAAAGTTTAGAGCCCCCCAAGCGCCAGTCGGACTTCGCGCCCGCAGAGGCCTTCGCCGCGGCCGTGCAACACGCCGAGCACATGTTGGCGCAGAGCGCGCAAAATTATGATGCCTTATATGCCAAAGCCCTCGCCCTTTCCGGCCTCGCGCTGTGCGAAGGCCCGCAGCACGTTGCCGCAGCTATTGCGGCGTATCGCAGCGCGCGCGCCATCAACCAAGACGCGGGCATCGTCAAACGCACGCTGCGCTTGTTCGATGAATTGGCAAAGGCAGACAAGCACGGCGTGTTAAAAGAAGTGCGGCTCGAAGTAACGCCTTCAAGCGTGCAAAGTTCATGAACGTCCAATGCCTGAAGGCATTCACTCTCGTTCCCAAACTCCGTTTGGGAACGCCATTGCGTTTGAAACTCTGTTTCAAATACACGTGGAGCGCCACGTACTCTCTTTCGTATGAGTCGCATCGGAAACAGAGTTTCTTCAACAAGTGTGTTCCCAAACAGAGTTTGGGAACAAGAAGCAAAGCGTTGAGTATTCACTCTCATTCCCCAACTCCGTTTGGGAACGCCATTGCGTTTGAAACTCTGTTTCAAATACTATTGAAGCGCCACGTACTCTCGTTCGTATGAGTCGCATCGGAAACAGAGTTTCTTCAACAAGTGTGTTCCCAAACAGAGTTTGGGAACAAGAAGCAAAGCGTTGAGTATTCACTCTC
>JAYRWE010000042.1:0-150393 GCA_041918175.1 bacterium | reverse complement strand
GCTCAAAGACTTCTTCGCGCAACATCCCGATGCCGAGATTCGCGCGGGCGTGGAAAGCACCGGCGGCTATGAGAACAACTGGTTTGCGTGTTTGCGCGGTTTCAAAGACACGCTGCCGCTCGAAGTGGCGCGGCTCAATCCTTCGTTGATCAAAGCCAATCGCGCCGCGGGGCTCAAACGCAATCAAACCGATCCGCTCAGCGCGTTGAGTGTGGCGGAATATCTCATTGCGCATCCGGAAAAAGTGCGTTATGAAACCGACGCGTATCCGCGCTTGCGCCGCATGTGGACCGTCATTCGCATGTTGACCAAACAAAAAACGCAACTCACCAATCAACTCGAATCGCTCTTGTATAGCAACCTGCCGGAGCTGTTGGTGTTTTGTCGCGAAGGCTATCCGCAATGGCTGTTGCACGTGCTCGCGGCTTATCCCACGTACAACGCGCTCCAGGCCGCGGGCGTGGCCGGCCTGATGGAGGTGCCTTACGTTTCGCGCGAGAAGGCCGAGCGTCTGGTGGCGTTTGCGCAACAGGGGATTGGGCAAAGCGATGCGATTTTAGGCCAAGTCATCGCCATGCTCGCCACACAAGCGCTCAACTTCGAACGTTTGATCACGCAGCAGAAAAAGCTGCTCACACAGCATTATGTCGAAGCTAAAGCGCAAGTGGAGTTGCTGCGCAGTTTCAAAAGCATCGGCGTGTTCTCCGCCATCGGGCTCTTGCTCAACATTGTGGCAGTCGGACGTTTTGAAAAAGCGAAGCAACTCGTGTCCTGCTTTGGTCTGCATCCGGAGTATAAAGTCAGCGGCGACGGCAAAGTGTACATCGGCATGAGCAAAAAAGGCCGCTCCGAGCCGCGCGCGATTTTGTTCATGGTCACGCTCGCCGCGATTCGCCACAACCCGTTCATCAAAGCGCTTTTTGAAAAAAGTGTGGCGCGGGGCATGTCCAAGATGGCGGCGATTGGTTTGTGCATGCACAAGATTTTGCGGATCGTGTATGGCATTCTCAAACACCAGCGTCCGTTCGATGCGAACATTGACGCGGCGAATCAAGCCAAGTATGTGGCAGGCCGCACAAATCAAAAGCCCGACAAAAGTCGGCGGCTGCAAAAATATGATGAGGACGCACCGATTTCACGCCGTCAAAAGAACAAGAGAAAGCAACTCCAAAACGCTGAAACCATAAATGCCGCAAAGAGTGCAGACTCCAGGCGGTAGCCAGAGTGTCACCTCGGAAAACTTATCCACATTCAAAGCCGATTCTTCTCTTGACTTTGAACGGAATAACTCCTGATGCTGAAGCATCAGGCTAAAAGGTGGAAGCGATCTAAAGATCGCTGATCACCCGCAGGGTGGTAGCCAACTTTAGTTGGCTTGCATCTCCTAGCCTGATGATTCAGCATCAGGCGAAAAAGGGTGGCGCGAATGAAGTGCAAAATTCAGATACGATAAAACCTCGGCCCGGCCGAGAATGGAATATTTTAAACTGTGTCACCTTCCTTCACTCGCCGCGCCAATCGCCAGCTTCTTCATGCGCGCAATCAGCGTCGTGCGATTCACGCCGAGCAATTGCGCTGCGCCGTTTGCGCCGCCCACTTGTCCGCGCGTGCGTTGGAGCGCTTTCAAAATGTGCCGCTTCTCCACTTCTTCCATGTCCCAAACTTCCTCCTCGCCAATCGTCGCCGCGGTGGTGAGATTGAGATGCTTGGGCGCGAGCACGCTCTCGTCGCACAGAATCACCGCGCGCTCGATCACGTTTGTCAGCTCGCGCACGTTGCCGGCCCAGTGATAGTGTTTGAGCAAATCGAGCGCAGCAGGAGAGATTGCATGCACGCGCTTATTGGCTTTCGCAGCGAATTTCTTCACAAAGTTGTCGGCGAGCAACGCCACGTCTTCACTCCGTTCACGCAGCGGCGGCAGATGAATGGGAAAGATGTTGAGGCGGAAAAATAAATCGGAGCGGAACGCGCCTTTCTTCACTTCCTCTTGCAGCGCGCGATTCGTTGCGGCAATCACGCGCACATGCACTTTGATCGTCTTCGTGCCGCCCACGGTTTCAAACTCCTGCTCTTGCAGCACGCGCAGCAGCTTCACTTGTGTTTCCAGCGGCAGCTCGCCGACTTCATCGAGAAAGATAGTGCCGCCGTCGGCCAGCTCGAAGCGGCCTTTCTTCTTTGCAGTCGCGCCGGTGAATGCGCCTTTCTCATGGCCGAACAACTCGCTCTCGATCAAGCCGCTCGGCAGCGCGGCGCAATTGACTTTGATGAGCGCGCTGCTCTTGCGCGGACTGCGATTGTGGATCGCGCGCGCCACCAGTTCTTTGCCCGTGCCGGTCTCGCCGGTGATGAGCACGGTTGTGTCCGTGGCCGCCACGCGCTCGATGTTTTGAAAAACTTTCTGCATTGCCCCAGAAGCGCCGATGATCTCTTCGAAGTTGTAATGCGTTTTGATTTCTTCTTGCAGATAAGTCTTCTCATGGTGCAAGCGCTCGCGCTCTGCAATCTCTTTTTCCAAAGCCTCGTTCTTTTTAATCAGGCTCTCTTGCAGTTTGCGAATGGTGAGATGCGCGGTTACGCGTGCGAGCAATTCTTCGTGCTGAATCGGCTTGGTGATGTAATCCACCGCGCCGGCTTCGAAGCCGCGCACTTTGTCCACGGTCTCCGCGAGCGCAGTCATGAAGATGACGGGAATATCTTTCGTCGCGGACTGCGCTTTCAAACGGCGGCAGGTTTCAAAGCCGTCAATGCCGGGCATGAGCACATCGAGCAAAATGAGATCGGGCCGCGCAAATTGCAATTGCTCCAGCGCGCTCTCGCCGTCTTGCGCCACGAGCACTTTGAAACCTTTGCTCATGAGATACTCGAACAACACGCCGATGTTCGTGGGTGTGTCGTCGACGATTAAAAGAGTGTCCGTGGTCATTTGTCTTTTGTGTTTGGTTCTTGGTCTTTTGTCCGTAAGCCGCAATGAAAAGCAAAAGCATTTCCGCCGAGAGACACCGAGGCTCAATGAAAAAGGTTCTGTGTGGGCCACCTCAATACGCCGAAGGTGTTTAACCACAAAGCCGAGGGTCGCGCGCAGCGCACCCTCGGGCAACCATCACGTCCACAAGAGTTCTGAAAGAGTTCAACAAAAGATGACGTGGCTGCCGGCCCGTTGTGCATTTTCGTCACGTGTCTTGCCGAGGAGGGCATTTTTATTGAACACCTTCGGTGTTCTTTGGGATTGGGTGTTTTGTTTCCCAGGGTGCCCAGAAACTGGGCACCCTGGGCTGAGGTCTGTAACGCCTTCGGCGTATGATTGCTAGCACAACGTTGTCACGCACTCACCCACACCAATCAACATAGAACTCCCCCCAAAAAACTTTTATTCGGTGACACGCGGTGACTTCGGTGAAGCTCGGCGGATGAGCTTTTGCCTTTTGGTTCCGGCTCGTTCGGGTTGTGGCGAGGGGCTAATTCGTCCCTTCTGGCTTTGAGTTGTTGCACCGGTGTCGTGGTCAATAGTTTGCGTTTGTCGATCTGCTAACCCAAATATCCTTTCAGCAACTCGCGAATTTTTTTCATGTCATACATTTTCGCATAACCGCGCACTTCTTCCACAAATGCAACGAACTGCCCGTCGCGTTGCACAAGCTCATCGAGCTTAAACAAGATGCCGCTGAGATCGCCCATCATGGCGAGTTGATGGAGAGCTTCAAGTTCAGGACGCGGCGGGGCGTTGATCTGTGGCGCGGCTGTCGTTTCGAGCGAAGCACGCGCTTCTTCCGCGTAGCGCCATTGCAAGCGCAAATGCGTTTGCAACTTCTCCAACAACACGTCGAGGCGCACAGGCTTGGCGATGAAATCATCGCAGCCCGCGGAAAGACTCTCTTGGCGGTTGTGCTCGAACACACTCGCGGAGAGCGCGATGATGGGAATGCGAGTAGCGATGGACAGCGCGCGGATGCGGCGCGTGGCTTCGAAGCCGTCCATTACGGGCATGACGAGATCCATCAACACCAAGTCGCACGTTGCGCGCGCGAGCAGGCTCACGGCCTCGGCGCCGTTTGCCGCTTCGAACATTTCGAAGCCGAGAGGGGCGAGCAACTTGCACATCAGACCGCGGTTTTCTTTTTTATCATCCACCACCAAAAGCTTTTTCTTCTCTCCAAAATAACCGACGACGTTCTGCTCCGTTGTGAACGCGCTGCGATTCGCTGCTTGTGTTTCCGGCAAAGGCAACTCGAACCAAAACGTGCTGCCTTGACCCATCACGCTGCGCACGTGCAGCGCGCCGTGCATCAGTTCGACGAGCTTGCGGCTGATCGCCAGGCCAAGCCCCGCGCCTTCCACGCGATGGCGCAGTTCGCTCACTTGTTGAAACGGCAGAAAAATTTCTTCGAGACGCTCCGGCGGAATGCCGATGCCCGTGTCTTCCACTTGAAAACGCAAGCGCGTGGCGCCGTTGTTTTCGACCGCGCCCACTTTGAACGAAACGCCGCCGTGCTCCGTGAACTTCACGGCGTTGGCGAGCAGGTTGAGCAACACTTGCCGCAGTTGCCGCTCGTCGCCGGAGACGAACGCGGGCAGGGGCGAAAGTGTTTCGAACACGAACGCGAGCTTCTTCTGCTCCGCGCGCACGCGCGTGATTTCCGTGACGCTCTTGAGCAAGTCGGGCAGATTGAAATCCGCAAGCTGCAATTCGAATTTGCCGGCTTCGATCTTCGCGAGATCGAGCACGTCGTTGATGAGCGTGAGCAAATGCTCGCCGCTGCGTTGAATGACTTCGACGTTTTCTTTGTGTTCGCGAGGCAATGCCGCATCGCGCTTTAGAATTTGCGCATAGCCCAGAATGCCGTTGAGCGGCGTGCGCAGCTCGTGGCTCATGTTCGCGAGAAACTCGCTCTTCGCGCGATTGGCGGTCTCCGCGGCTTCTTTCGCGTCTTTGAGCGCGGCTTCCATGAGCAAACGTTCTTCGATCTGTTTGGTGAGCAAAACGTTGGAACGCGAGAGCTCTTCCGTGCGCTCGGCAACGCGCGCCTCCAACTCGTCGTGCGCCTTGCGCAGCGCCGCGTCCGTTTGCTTGCGCGCGGTGATGTCCACGATCATCGCAAACGTATACGCGAACTTGCCCTCGCGGTCGCGGATCGCGCTGCACACGGTGTTGGCCCAGAAAATTTCGCCGTTCTTTTTGCGATAGCGTTTTTCAATGTTAAAATGCGAGCGTTTGCCCGCGACCAATTCGCCGAAAACGATTTTGCTCTCCGCGAGATCCTCCGGCAGCGTGAGTTCTTTGAAGCTCGCCGCCTTCAGCTCGGCCTCGGCATAGCCGAGCATTTCTTCGAACGCGCGATTGGCTTGCAGAAATTTTCCTTCCGCATTGTTGATGGTGATGCCGATGGGCGCGGACTCGAAGAGCGTGCGGAAGCGTTCTTCGCTCGTGCGCAATTCATCCTCCGCGTGTTTGCGTGCGGTCACGTCGCGAATGATCACGCTGGCTTTGGTTTCGCCGGCTTTGTCTTTATAAAAAGCGGAAGAAGCCTCGCCGGGGAAAATGCTGCCGTCTTGGCGTTTGAAATTCAATTCGCCTTGAAAGCGGCCGGTGCGCGCGCGTTCTGCGAGCAATTGCGGCAGGCGCGGATCCGTGGCGTCGAGCAACCCCGTGCGCCCCACGCGGCAAATCTCTTCCGTGCTATAGCCAAAGATGCGCGTGGCCTCTTGATTCGCGGCAATGATGTTGCCTTCCGGCGTGGCGAGCAGCACCGCGTCAATGCTGTTTTCAAACAGCGCGCGGAATTGCTCTTCGGTGCTGCGCGTTTCGCGTTCTGCCTGCTTGCGCTCCAACTCTGCGCCGGCGCGCGCCGCGAAAATTTTGAGAATGGGCAGATAACGCGCTTCGTCGCCGCGCGCCATGGGCTTCTCATCAAGCACCGCAAGATGGCCGATGATTTTGCCCGCGGCATTCGCGAGCGGCACGCCGAGGTAGGAGTCAGCAATGCCTTTCTCTTTGGGAAAAATTTCTCCGAGCTTATCCGGATAAAAACACGCATTGCCGCCAATGACGAACTCGCACGGCGTGCCCTCCAACTCGTATTCGATGTTCTCGATAAACGCGTTGTGTTGCGCAAACGCGAGCGTGCGCACGCGCGGACTCGGCTCGCTGAAGCATTCGGTGATGAACGCATAACGCACGCGCAGTGCCTGCGCCAGATGGCGCACGAGCGAGTGAAAAAAATCTTCGCCCGTCACCGCGGCCGTGCCTTCCACCACGATGCGCAACTGCTCCTCTTCGGCGCGCGCGTATTGCCGCGCCGCGAGCCTCAGCTCGATTTGATCCATGACCAACGCGGCCAAATCGTGCAAAATATTTTTTTCTGGTTCATCGAGCACGCGCGGTTGCTTGTCGATCACGCAGAGCGTTCCCAAATTGAAGCCGTCGTGCGTGGCGAGCGGCGCGCCGGCATAAAAACGCAAGCCGAACTCGCCGGCCACGAGCGGATTGGCGAGCGTGCGCGGATCGTGCAAAGCATCGCTGATGTTGTGAAGTTCGCCGCTGAGAATCGCGGAAGCGCACAACCCCGGATCGCGCGGGATTTCCTGCACCTCCACACCATAACGCGACTTGAACCAAATGCGATCTTCGTCCACAAGCGTGACGAGCGCGATGGGAACATTGAGCAAGCGCGCAGCCAGCGAAGTAATGCGATCAAACGCGCCGTCCGGCGGCGTGTCGAGAATGTTATAGCGTCGCAGCGCAGCGAGACGTTGGGTTTCGTTTATTGGAATGATCGGCGGGGCAGATAGAGAGGACATGAGATCGCGTCAAAATTTTGAAGTGTTATGTGCGTGAGATTGGAGTGTTAGGCTCGTTGTCGATCGCTTTGTAATTTCCGCAGCAATTGTCATTCTGCAAGAACCTTTCCTCGCGCTCGCCGCAACTCTTATTTCTCCAGCACGAGGGAAGTTCCTTGCAGGATGACATTGGGAAAAACGAAACAAATAAATCCTGAAGCAAGATAACGCACCATGACTCCAACACTCCACAAATCCATCCATCCATTTTAAGCTCCACTCGCCGCCATGGCTGCGCCGACGATGCCTGCGGTGTTGCCGTGTTGCGCGGGCACGATCTCCGCGTGCAAGCCTTTGAGTGTTTTTTTGAAGAGATCAAAATCCTTGCTCGCACCGCCGCCGATGATGAAGAGATCGGGCGAGAAGAGCAATTCAAGATGCGCGAGATATTCCGCGACGCGCTTGCCCCATACTTTCCAGCTCAACTTCTTTTGCATGCGCGCGCGGTCCGAAGCGCGCGCCTCGGCGATTTTGCCGCGCAATTGCAAATGGCCAAACTCCGTGTTGCTCACCAGTTTGCCGTCGAGAAAGAGCGCGCTGCCGATGCCCGTGCCGAACGTGAGCATAATAACTTTGCCCTTGCGGCCCTTGCCCGCGCCGTGGTGCATCTCCGCGAGACCCGCGGCGTCCGCGTCGTTGATCAACGTGCACGGGCATTGCGTGCGCTCGGTGAAAAGATTCTCGGCATGCACCTGCACCCACGACTCGTGCATGTTCGCCGCGGTCATAATATGTCCGTCGCGAATGATGCCGGGAAAACCCACGCCGAGTTTGCCTTGCCAATTAAAAGATTGCACGAGGTCATGAATCACTTGGGTAACCTTTTTCGCCGTGGGCGGAAGCGGCGTAGCGATGCGCACGCGCTTCGTGAGCAGGTGGCCTTTGTGAACGTCAACCGGCGCGCCTTTGATGCCCGAGCCGCCGATGTCAATGCCGAGAACGTGCATGAGCTTCCTCATTTTAATTTGTTCTCGCTCCCAAGCTCTGTTTGGGAACGCAATTGTTTTTGAAACTCTGTTTCAAAAAATCCTGCACGCATTCGCAACAGAGTTGCTTGCGCACGTGTGTTCCCAAACGGAGTTTGGGAACAAGGCAGTTGCGTGGCCTCGTATTGTTCTCGTTCACAGACTCTGTTTGGGAACAAGCCGCGACTATCCAATGCGCAAATAGCTGCGAAACGCGGGATGAACATTGAAAGCTTCCGCGCGTGTGAGATCGAAATCCGGGTGCTGCGAGCTTTGCCAAATTTTATTTTGACCGCTTCCACGCAGAAAGCCGATGTCGTAAAGAACTTGCGCGAGCATGTCCGTGTGGCTTACGGTCTCGATCCAAGCCGGACGCTCGCGTTTGCGCGGATCCGTAAGCGCGTCTTCCAGCAAGTGGCGTAGCTTCTCCGGTGAGAGCCGCACGGGCACGCCATAGAAGCGTTGCAGAATTTCTTCTTTCAGTCCGGGATAGGCGAACAAGAACTCGTTGCACAGATCGTCGATCTTCCAGCGTGAAAATTCTTTTTCCGCGTCATACAAATCCTCCGGCAAAATTTTTTCGTGCTCGCGTTGATCCGCCTTTTCCGCGGCCAAACGGCAGAACTGCAACACCTCGCGCGGACGCATCAAACTGCGTTCAATAATATAATCCATCGCGCTGAAGTCCGCGCTTGGCTCGAACACTTTAGCCCACACCTCGCTCGTGTTCGTAGCCAGCTTCAATCTCAAATTGACGCTAAGGCGTTCGGCCACCAATTCCATCATTTCTTTGCGGCCCCAATAAATGTGCTCTTGAAACTGGCGATACTTGTCGATGTGTTGAAATTGGCGCGTTACGCAATCATACATATCCAACCGAAAGAAGACGAGCACGCGCACGGGAATATTCGGCTGGCAAATTTCATAAACCGCGAGCAGCAAGCCGCGCAAGAAGGCATTGGCCTCCGGCGAATTGTCCCAACCTTCGTCGAGATTGTCGATCAAAATAAAAACGCCTTGCGGCAAATGCCGCGCAATGAACGTTGCGAGCGGCACGCGCAAGTTATCCAGCGCCATCTCCAGCGCAAGGGGGTCGAAAGCGCGATTGGAACTCTTCATCTTTACCGGGCCGAGGCGCAACTCGAACTGTTCGAGAAAATGCGAAGTGGTTTTGAGCAAACGCGCAAACGCGCTCGGCTCGCTATAGCTGTAATGCTTTTCAATGAACGCGGCGAGCTTGACGAAATCCGAATCGTAATCTTTTTTAAAACGTCGCACCAAAAGCAGAGCGGTCTCGCACAAGAGGCCGTAATACCACACGCGTTGCAAGAGCGTGTCGGATTCATTGCCCCACTTCGACAAATCGCGCAAGCCGAGTTTGAGCGCGGTGAATTGCAGCCGCTGCGGCGCGAGCGTTAAACACAACGCACCGGTTTGCGGCAATTGCTTTTGCAGTTGCTGGCAAATGGCGCTCTTGCCCGCGCCTTTGCGCCCGACGATGAAACGTTTTTCACCGGAAAGCGCCATGCGATAAGCTGGCGTTTCAATAAAGTATTCAGACAAGTGCGCATCGTTTTCCGCGGCGTCGTCACCAAAGAGCCGACGTAGCATAAACTTTTCTCCTCGCGAAATAAGATCAAAAGCTCGGCTGCGCGCGCAAGTTGCTCTGCTGGTGAGGTTCAAAGTAAACAGATCACGCTGGAATGTCAAGCATAGGCTCCGAAGTTTAAAACGATCTCGCTCTTGTGCTTTCGATTATTTCTGTTAATTTAGCGGCGTTGTCAAAAACATCGTGTTTACTCACCCTCGGGAGTTTGTTTTGATGAAGAAGCGTCTTTTCGTTCTATCCGCCGTCCTGTTTTGCTTTCCCACTTTTCTCGCTGCGCAAACCGCCGACACTTCCACCGTTGATTGGACGCGCTATGATTACATTCCAGGCCAGCAAGTATTATTCTATGATGATTTCAGCGGCGACAAGCCGGGCGATGCGCCGCAGGTTTGGAAAGCTTCAGAAGGCGGAAAAGCGGAAGTGAAAAAACTCGGAGAAATTTTCTGGCTACATGCACGAACAGAAACAACCGTCTCGCCCGCGCAGTTGAAGCTCACGCCGCAGTTCACGCTCGAGATGAATTTCAACGTGCTCACCGAAGGCTATAGCGGCCGCTATCGGGTGGACTTCATCGGCAAAGACAAAGAGGAGTGGGCTTCGATTACGCTCGAACCGTTTTCAATTTTCTTCAGCATGTCCACCGGATTGACTTCGGAGAAGCGCGTAGAGTTGAAGAGCGGCGTGCATCACCTTGCGGTGCAGGCCGACGGCGGCGGCTTCAAAGCTTATATCGACAAATGGCAGGTCATCAACATTCCGAAGACCGGCAGTTTTGCGGCAACGCAGATTGAAGTTTTAATGCCCGGCCAAGGCGATGAAGAGAGCGATGATGTGTGCATGATTACCAACTTTTGCGTCGCGCAAGGCCCGGCTACGTTGCAAAGTCAACTCACGGCCTCGGGGAAGATTGTCGCGTACGGCATTTATTTTAATGCCGGTAAAAATGACATTCGCCCGGAATCCACGCCCACGCTCAAACAATTCGCAGAGCTGTTGCAGGCCGACGCCTCGCTTTCTTTTTCTATCGAATGCCACGACAACGAACTGCCCGATCAGGGCGATAATGTCAAGCTCTCGCAAACGCGCGCTGAAGCGCTCAAAGATTGGTTTGTGGAAAATTATCGCATTCCTTCCGATCGGCTTGCCATCAAAGGCTGGGGCGAAACGCGGCCGCTCGTTGAAGCCGGCACCGTGGACGGCAACAAGATGAATCAGCGCGTGGAGTTTATTCGGAAGTGAAGTTCGTAGTAACGCCTTCTAGCGCAGATTGCTTCAGCGCCGTTCGACGAAAAAGCTTTGTTGAGCAAATCCGCCGGTGCTCGTTTCTCTCATTCGCTTGCGACGAGTGTTTATGATAACAAATAAGCTGTGAACAATGTCTCTGCAACAATCTTCTCCTGCCAAAGCTGAACTGCGCCGCAGCATGCGTCAACTGCGTCGCAGCCTCTCGCCGGAATTTCGCGCGCAAGCCAGCCGCGCCATCATTCAAACGCTCGCAGCGTTGGATTGCTATCGAAGCGCAGAAATGATTCATATCTATGTCGCATGGCAAGATGAAGTGGACAATCACGAATTACTGCGCAATGCGTTGCAAGCCGGGAAAAAAGTCATCGCGCCCAAAGTTATTTCTTCCACGCACCAACTTGAGCACTATCTCATTCCTCATTTCGGTGCGCTCGCGCCCGGCGCGTTCGGCATTTTAGAGCCAAGCCTCGAACGTGACGCGCTTCCGTTTGAAGACATGAGCAAAGTTGATTTAATGATTGTGCCGGGGTTGGCGTTTGATCGGGAGGGCAATCGTTTGGGATACGGCGGCGGGTATTATGATCGTTTGCTCGCAGAGATTCGCGCGCCGAAAGTGGCGCTCGCGTTTGCGGCGCAGATCATTGCTGAAGTTCCGCTCGAACCGCACGATTGTCGCGTGGATGTGATTGTGACGGAGCAGGAAGTTATTTCTTGCGCGGCGGAGGAAATTCGACGCCGTCATAGATGTCGCGCACCGGGATTTGAAAGTCGAAGCTAGAAAATTTTAGAATATTATCCATCTCGCGATATTCAGTGAGAATCCATCGAAAAGGCGCTTCGCGATAAAATTGTTGCACTTGGACTGCATACTGATTGACCACAATGTACTCACGCAAAGCAGGCAAAGAACGATAGATCTCGAATTTCTCACCGCGGTCATAGCTCTTTGTCGAATCAGAAAGCACTTCGATTAGAACAAGTGGATTCGTCACTATGTCTTTTCGGCCTGCGTAATAATTCGGCTTGCCACAAATGATGGCGAGATTCGGATATGTAAACGTCTCGGCTTGTTCGATCCAAATTTTCATTTCGTTGAAAAAAGCCCGACATCTACCCGTCTTACGAATGTCGCGCAAACCGTCAAAAAAATTCCCAATGATAAGATTGTGATCCGAGGACCCACCCGCCATAGCGAAAACCTCGCCCTGGTAGTACTCGCTTCTGTATTCTGCGGCGTCTTCTAACGCCAAGTATTCTTCCGGGGTCAAATATTTTTTTGCGGCTTGTTGCATTGCAGCCTCCTAAAGTTTTATTCTCACAACTTCAACGAAATATAGCCGCAACCACCCAATTGTGCAAGTTAAGTCTTGCCTCTTCGCGTGCGCGCTGGCCGCGGCTGCCATTGATAGCGCGCCAAATCAATCTGATCACGCAAACCAAAACGCACTCTTTCTTTTTCCAATAAAGCTCTTTGCACTTCATAACCTTCCAAACGCGGCAATGAGATCGTGCCTTGACTGTTGATGACGCGCTGCCACGGCAGCTTGTCTTTGTCCGAAGCCGCGTGCAGCACCCACGCCACTTGTCGCGCGCCGCGCGGATTGCCTGCCAATGCCGCAAGCTGACCATAGGTCGCCACTTTGCCGCGCGGAATTTTTTTGATGAGCCGCTTCACGCGCTCATGAAAGGAAGCGGTTTTTTGTTTTGACATAGGGCAAGATAATCGCGATCTTCGTTGCAGGCAATGTGATTTTTACCACCAAAAGCTTTGTGTCTGCGGATTAAACAACGCGCTTTATCCGCTTACAAACGCTTTTGCTTTTTGAAGCCAATAGAACTTTCATCTGATGAAGAGGAGTACCCAATGTCTCGACGCTTTCTGCTTTTGCTGTTCATGCTCGCCTGCCAAAGTTTTACGCTTGCGCAAGACAGTGTGGACGTCACTTTTTATTATAAGCCCGCGGGCAATCCTGGCAGTGTGTTTGTCCCCGGCGAATTTAACAATTGGGGACCGAACAGCAACGGCACGATCAACGCGAATGCGCCTTCGCGCATGAATTATGACGTGGCCAACGCGCGTTGGTTCAAGACTATCCGTTTGCGCGTGAACGGCGGTGGCCTGGGCGGCGCGTATCAATACAAGTTCAATGAGAACGGCTCCGGCTCGGGCTGGCTTTCGGACCCGCTCAATCCGCGGCGTAATGCTTCCAACAATGACAACTCGATTTTGTATGTGAAGAACCCCGCGATTCACTATCTCATTCCCAATACCGTTTCCGGTTTGACTGTGGGCACGACGCCGCGCATCTCCGCGTATCTTTTCCCGGCGAAGAACAGCACGATTGACACGGCCTCGATCCGGCTTTATATCGATAACACAATTTACTCCGGCCTCGGCGCGAACTATGATGCGGCGACGAAACTCTTTTCTTTCATCCCACTCACAAGCTTGAGCAGCGGTAGCCATAAACTCAAGCTGCTCGCACGCACGAACACTGGCGCGCAGAATGCGGACAGCACGACGTTTAACATCATCATCAATCCGCCGCTCGTGATCGAAGCGGTGCCTGCGGGTGCGAAAGACGGCGTGAATTATGTGAATGCAACCACGGCCACGGCGGTGCTGCATGCCCCGCGCAAAAACTTTGTCTATCTCATCGGCGATTTCAACAATTGGCAAATCGAACCCGCGTATTTCATGAAGCGCACGCCGGACAGCAGCCGTTATTGGATCACGCTCAACAATCTCACGCCGAACAAGCAATATGTCTATCAATATTTAATCAACGGCAGTTTGCGCGTGGCCGATCCGTATGCCGATCAAATCAGCGATCCCGCGAATGATCGTTTCATCAGCGCGACGACCTATCCGAATCTCATTCAATACCCCACCGGCAAAACCGAAGAGATCGCTTCCGTGCTGCAAACCGTGCAGAACGTTTATAATTGGCAGGCGACGAATTACAAACGACCCGAGCAAAAAGATTTGGTGATCTATGAATTGCTCGTGCGCGATTTCATTGCCGCCCATGATTACAAAACGCTCATCGACACGCTCGGCTATTTGCAGCGCCTCGGCGTGAATGCGATTGAGTTGCTGCCGCCCACGGAGTTTGAAGGCAACCTCAGTTGGGGCTACAACATTTCTTTCTACTTCGCGCCTGACAAGTATTACGGCCCGCGTTTCGATCTCAAGCGTTTTGTGGATGAATGCCACAAACGCAACATGGCGGTGATCGTCGACATGGTGTTGCAACATTCGTATGGTCAGCATCCGCTCGTGCGCATGTATAGCACGGGCGCATATGGCCCGCCTGCGCCGGAGAATCCGTGGTACAATGTCACCGCGCCGCACACCGACTTTGCCTTCGGTTATGATTTCAATCACGAGCGCCAGGCCACGAAAGATTTTGTCGATCGCGTGAATCGTTATTGGTTGGAAGAGTATCGCGTGGACGGCTTTCGTTTCGATTTCACGCGCGGCTTCACGAACAAACCGGGCAACAGCGGCCCGCGCGACAACGCACGCATTGCGATTCTCAAACGCATGGCCGATCAGATTTGGAGCGTGGATTCCACGGCGTATGTGATTCTTGAACATTTGATCGACGACAACAGCGAGATGAAAGAGTTGGCGGAATACAAACGCGGCATGCTCCTCTGGGGCAATTTGAATCGCGCGTATAGCCAATCGGCCATGGGCTGGCTCGAAGACAGCGGCTTCTCTTCCGATCTCGCGTGGGGCTTTTATAAAACGCGCGGCTGGAACCAGCCGCACCTCGTGACTTACATGGAGAGCCACGATGAAGAATGGCTCATGTATCGCAATTTGCAGTTTGGTCGAAACAGCGGCAGCTACAACGTGAAAGAGTTGAACACCGCGCTCAATCGCATGAAGCTTGTGGCCGCATTTTTTCTCACGTTGCCCGGGCCGAAAATGCTGTGGCAATTTGGCGAGTTGGGTTATGATCAAGCGCTGCCAACCAACGGTCGCACCGATCCGAAGCCGATTCTGTGGAATTATAATTCGCAAACCAATCGCCGGAATCTCTACAAAGTTTTTGCGGCGCTGCTCAAGCTGCGCAACGAGCACGAGGTGTTTCGCAGTGCGGCCACGCAAGTGAACATGCGCGTGGGCCAAGGGCAATATGATCGCCGCATCAATCTCACGCACGCGAGCATGAACGTGACCATCCTCGGCAACTTCGGCGTGACTTCGCGCACGGTCGTTCCCAATTTTCAAAGCACGGGCAAGTGGTACAACTATTTTCTGGGCGATTCGATCAATGTGACCGACACGCAAGCCGCGTTCAATTTGCAGCCAGGTGAGTTTCACATTTACACCAGCAAAAGAGTGCCGCCACCGGAGCCGGGAATCGTGACCGACGTGGTTGATCAACCCACAGCTTTTGTTGCTGATTTTGAATTGCAGCAAAATTATCCCAACCCCTTCAATCCTTCCACGCAAATTCGCTTCACGTTGCCGCGTGCGAGCAAAGTGACGGTGCGCGTATTCGACATGAGTGGAAGAGAAGTCGCGACGCTGCTCGAAGGCGCGCGCGTTGCCGGGCCGCATTCGTTGTTTTGGAGTGGCGCAAACACTGTAGGCGAGTTGGTGCGCAGCGGCGTTTACTTTTTGCGATTAGAAGCGGGCGGCGAAGTCGCGGTGCGGAAGATGGCGGTGGTGCGGTGAAGGCAAGGAGCCAAAAGAGAAAAAGAGCCAAAGAGCCAAAGAGCCAAGTTGTTCCACTCGTTCACGCGTGAAAAGTGGGAACGAGAGATTGTTTTTCAATTTCGAGGGATGGGCACTATGAACAAACTCATTCAAAAAGACTACGCCGAGCTGCTCGGCGAAATAAAGCACCGCATTCGCTCCGCACAATATGAGGCGCTCAAGGCCGTCAATAAAGAATTGATCGCTCTCTATTGGGATATCGGTCGGATGATTGTCGAACGGCAAAAAGGAAAGACATGGGGCAAAGCCGTGGTGGAGCGGTTGGCAAACGATTTACAGGAAGAATTTCCCGGCATCAATGGTTTCTCCGCTTCAAACCTTTGGCGGATGAAGCTTTTTTATGAAGCTTACGTCTCTTCCGAAAAACTCGCACCGATGGTGCGAGAAATTAGTTGGTCAAAAAATCTGGTCATCATAGAAAAGTGCAAAGACGATCTCGAACGGGAATTTTACATTCGCATGACGCGCAAGTTCGGTTGGTCGAAGAATGTGCTCATTCATCAGATCGAAAATCAAACTTACGAGAAGACGCTACTTAACCAGACCAACTTTGATCAAACTCTGCCGGAAGAGATTCGCCAACAAGCCAAGCTCGCGATCAAAGACGAATATACTTTTGAGTTTCTCGAATTGGGCGATGAGCATAGCGAGCGTCAATTACAGCTCGCCGTGCTCGCGAAGGTCGAGCAGTTCTTGCGCGAAATGGGCGGCGTGTATACTTTCGTCGGCAGCAATCATCGCTTGGAGCTTGGCGCGAAAGAATACTTCATCGATTTTCTGCTCTATCATCGCCGCTTGAAATGTCTGGTGGCGATTGACACGAAGATCGGCGAGTTCATGCCGGAGTACGTCGGCAAAATACAGTTCTATCTCGCGGCTTTGGATGACTTGATTCGCATGGAGGGCGAGAATCCTTCCATTGGGATCATTCTCTGCAAATCGAAAGACAAGACGATCGTCGAGTATGCTTTGAGAGAGAGCAACAAGCCCATCGGCGTATCCACCTACCGCATTGTATCGCGGTTGCCCAAAGAGCTGCAAGGTTTGCTGCCCTCGCCGGAGCAAGTGGCGAAGTTGCTGGAAGGAGTTGAATAATTTATTGTGGAAAGGCGAGGTCTACAAAAGCAACATACGGCTTTTTATGCCGGATATGGCAAACGAGTTGAATAAAGGGTATCACTATTTCGCCGGCGTGAAGGTGGTGAGCCGGAGCGCATGAATGGTGTGGAACAACACAATCGACTCTTGCTTCAAAAAGTATTCGTGCTAAATTACGCCCACGAAACGCAAGCTCAAGGAGCAATCATGATAGACGTCGCAGCAGCAACGATTTCAAAGCCTTTGCACCGCATCTTGTCGGAGTTGACGGGCGCGGAGCGTTTCGATATCGCTTTGCACCTCGCCACAAAAGATTTGGTGCGGCTCCGGCTGAAAGAGGCGGAGCAAAATCTCGCAACGTTTGTCGGGCGTTACGGCATGTCGTTCGAGCAGTTTCAAAGCGCGTGGGAAAACGGGCAGATCGCGAACCGGCATTCCTACGAAGTTGAAAGGGATTTTTGGGAATGGGAGGCGGCGCACACCGATAGCGTGAAGCTGCATGAAATGCTCAATCTCCTGCCATGAGCGTGCAAGACTTTGTGCGCGAGGTTTATCGCGTCGCGGCGTTTTCGCCTTTGTGCGGCATACCCGTTGTGCGCCGCATGACGGCGACCGCAGCCAATATCCGTGTGCCCGTTCATTTCGATAAATTCATCGACGCCTTTTATAACGAGCAAACTGGACGCACGGCTTTCGCTCTGATTGGAAACAATCAACGCCTCTTCGGCGCCGACAATACCGGCGGCTGGCATCTCCATCCCTTCGATGATCCCCAACAACACATTCCATTAAGCTCGCCGCTTTCGTTTGCAGAATTTCTGCGTTTGTTCGAACAGCAGGTTTCATCCTAACAGAGTTTGAAATGCGAATGGGAAGGCATGGCTATAAACATTTCATTCCTAGCGGGATTAAGCTTCAGTGACGCACCATTAGCCCCGTTCACGGGGCTTGCATCTCCCAGACTGATGCTTCAGCATCAGCGGGCTTTCACATAAACCCGAAAGAAGGCGGCTATGACACGTGACCAGGCCTATCGCGAAGCAGAAAAGAAAATAGAAGCAGCGCGGGTTTTGACTATTGATAGTGGCTGGTGAGATCGATGATTTCGACTGTGCCCTCATCGACGAAAAACAAAGATCGCTCGATATTTTCTATCGAGCCGGGAGGAGTAGATTTGCAAATGCCGAAGACACAAAAGGGCGTTTAGCGGCACAACAGCAAAATTTATCGCATTTTCTTGGAAATGATTGAAGTAGAGACGTTCCGCCGGAACGTCTCTACGGTGATGATCAAAATAACCACAGTGAATTCCATGGCATTATTCCAAAACAAATACCGCATCGAATCCGCGCGTCTGCAAGGATGGGATTATGCACGCGAGGGTTTGTATTTTGTCACGATCTGCACACGTGACCGCGCGCGTTTCTTTGGTGAGATTTCGGCGGGTGAAATGCAATTGTCACCCATCGGTGAAATCGTTGCCGAGGAATGGCAAAAGACGCCGCAGGTGCGACCCAATGTCGAATTGGATGCATGGTCGGTGATGCCGAATCATTTGCATGGGATTGTGGTGATCACGCATCAAATGCAAATATCCAAACCGACCGCCGTAGAGACGTTCCGACGGAACGTCTCTACCTCCGGGGAGGAACCAAACGTAGAGACGTTCCGCCGGAACGTCTCTGCCACGGCGGCGAACGCACCCAGCGCGCGGTTAAAACCCAATTCCCTCGGCGCGATCATCAACCAATTCAAATCGGTGTGCACCAAACGCATTTGGGCCGCGGGGTTTCGGGATTTTGCCTGGCAGCCGCGATTTTATGACCACATCATTCGCGATGAAAAATCATTGCAGAAGATTCGCGAATACGTTATCAATAACCCATTGCGTTGGGAACATGACAAAGACAATCCTGCCAATATTTTTATGTAATTTTGAAATGATCGCAGCGGGTGTTTTTGGCGTTGTGAAAATAGCAATGAACGAATGCCGTGAAAACGCACCAGTAGGTGAATGCGCCCGAGGGTAGAGACGACCCGGCGGGTCGTCTCTACAGTGCGCCGATACATTCCAAATGTGAATGTGTTGCCGGACATTGTAGAGACGTTCCGCCGGAACGTCTCTACGCAGGTTCACATAAACCAGAAAGAAGGCGGCTATGGCACGTGACGAGGCTTATCGCAGAGCGGAAGAGAAAATTAAAACTCAACGGATGGCGAATTCATTCTTTGGTTCACTCTTTGGTAGAGAGTCCTCAAATTTACCGGAACTAGACCTGAGCAATATAGGATTTTCCGAATTACCGGAGTCACTGAGTGAGCTTTTACTT
Source organism: bacterium (assembly GCA_041918175.1). Lineage (GTDB taxonomy): Bacteria > Zhuqueibacterota > Zhuqueibacteria > Zhuqueibacterales > Zhuqueibacteraceae > JABWAN01. The sequence continues at coordinate 131,577 of JAYRWE010000042.1, read as the reverse complement.
TTGCGTTCGCTGAAGATCGGAAACAACCGCCTGAGAGCGCTACCAGAGTGGCTTGGACAGTTCACGCAATTACGGTGGCTGGACCTATCCAATAACCAATTGTCGACGTTGCCAGACTCTCTAGTGCTTCTAACGCAACTGCGGTCATTAAAACTTTCCAATAACAGGCTGACACTGCTTCCAGAATGGCTGGGTCAGTTCACGCATTTGCAGGAGTTGGAGCTTTCTGAAAACCGTCTGAAGTCGCTGCCGGAATCGCTAGCTCAGTTGACCCAACTGGAGTCATTAGACTTATACAAGAACCTCCTTACAGCATTGCCAGATTCGCTGGGCGAGTTCGTGAAGCTTCAATCGTTGAACCTCTTCAATAATCAACTGGAAGCAATCCCAGAAGTGGTGGGAAATTTGAAACAGTTGCAGTCACTAAATGTCTCTCAAAATAAGCTCACATCACTACCAAATTCATTGGGTCTACTTACGCATTTGCAGAAGTTGGAACTTTATGAAAATAATCTAACGCATCTGCCCGAGTCACTGGGGCAACTCATATTGTTGCAGTCATTGGAAGTCTCTAGTAACCAGTTGACGATCTTACCTGAATCGTTGGGGAAGCTTGTACAGTTGCAGAAGTTGTATCTTGGGAATAACCACATCACCGAACTTCCGGCCTCACTGGTCAAGCTTGATCATTTAAGACGGCTAGACCTCCGCAACAATCCCCTCAACCCCGAGCTACGGGCGGCATACGAACAAGGCATCGACGCCGTCAAAGCCTACCTTCGTACCAAAGCTGAAGACCAAATTATTCTCAACGAAGCTAAACTCATACTCGTCGGCGAAGGCGAAGTAGGCAAGAGCTGTCTGCTCGGTGCACTGCGCGGTGATCCATGGGAGGAAGGCCGCCCCACTACGCACGGCATCGAGATCAAACCCGTCAAAGTCATTGACCCCGATAGCAAAACAGAAATCACCCTCAACGGTTGGGATTTCGGTGGCCAGCGCGTTTATCGTCCCACGCATCAATTGTTCTTCAGCGCGCCCGCGGTTTATCTCGTGGTGTGGAAGCCGCGCGAAGGGCCGCAGCAGGGCTTTGTCAAAGAATGGATCAAACTGGTCAAACACCGCGAGCCAACGGCAAAAATTCTCGTGGTCGCCACGCACGGCGGGCCGCAACAACGTCAACCTGATATCGATCTACAGGAGTTGTGGGATCTCTTTGGCAAGGACACGGTGCTTGATTTCTTCCACGTCGAGAGCAAGCCCGATGAAAGCAGCCAACGGCGCGGCATCGAAGAACTTAAACGCGCTATTGCTGGCGTCGCTTCAACTCTGCCTGAAGTGGGGCGCAGCGTGCCGAAAAGTTTTCAAGACGCGCGCGAGGCTTTGCAGAAAACCGGCGAGGCGTATCTGCCATTGGAGCGCGTGCTGGCGATCTGCCGTGAGCACAAGATGGATGATGAAATCGCGCGGTTGTTCGTTACTATCTCGCATCGTCTCGGGCATCTGATTCATTACGAGCATGATCCGACTTTGCGCGACCTCGTGGTGCTCAAGCCCGATTGGCTGGCGACTGCCATTAGTTTTGTGTTGGATGATGAAACCACGCGCAACGCACACGGTCTCGTGCGTTTCTCTCGTCTCGGGCAATTGTGGAATGACGCCAAACGCGAGCAAGTGTTCCGCTATCCGCCGAATCTCCACGAAATCTTTTTGCGGTTGATGGAGCGCTTCGATCTTTCTTATCGCGTGGCTGATCCTTTTGCAAAGAACGCGGCTGATCCGCAGAGCCTCATCGCGCAACTCGTGCCCGATACTCGCCCAGAAAAAGATTTGGCAAGAGCATGGCCGGCGGCTGTGGCATCGGGCGATGCGCAGCAAGTGCAAATCTGCCGCATCGTGGATGACAAAGGCCAGTCTGCCACGGCCGAGGGTTTGTTCTATCAATTGATCGTGCGTTTGCACAAATACTCGCTCGGTCGTGCGAACTACCACGACAGCGTGCATTGGCAGCGCGGCTTGGTGTTGGATAATGCTTATAATGGCCGCGCTTTTCTTGAGCACAAAGGCAACGACGTTCATATCACCGTGCGCGCGCCGTATCCCGAGCGTTTCCTCGCCATGCTGACCGAAGAAGTGAAATATCTCGTGGAAAGTTTTTGGGAAGGTCTGCGCTGCGACGTGACCGTGCCATGTCTCAACCCCAAGCCCTGTTTGGGATTGTTCGAAGTCGCGAAGCTCATCGAGAACAAACGGCGCGGACGGCCCGAGCAGCCTTGCCCCATTTGCAATGAGTGGCAGAGCATCGACAGCTTGTTGCTCAATGCGCCCGCGGCAACGCCGGTCATTTCGCTTGATGAATTGCTGCGGCAGTTTGCGCAAGTCAAAGACCAGTTGGGCGAAGTGAATGTCAACACACAACGCATCTTGAGCCAGATTGATCAGAATTATGCGAGCATGATTCGAGTCTTCACCGATGAAGCGAAAGAAGGCCCGCGCCTCTTTAGTCTTGTGCCGGTTGATCGCAGCCATTTCAATCCGAAGCAATGGGTGCGCGCCAAATTTCGCCTGACGTTGTGGTGTGAACACTCCCGCCGCCCGCTGCCCGAATTGTATGGAGATAAAAAGAAGGGCATGTATGAAATTGAGCTAGAGCGCGAATGGTTCAAAAGATCTGCGCCCTACCTAAAATGGGTGACGGGCACCTTGAGTCTCGTTTTGCCGGTGGTGACTTCCGGCATCAAGCTGAATTTGAATGACGAGGCTTTCAAAGCGATTGAAGAAGAACTCGACTTTGGCAAGAGCGTGATTGATGCCAGTATCAACGAAGTCGCAGCGATTGGCGAGCTCATGGGAAGTGCGGACACGATCTCACTCGAACACGGCAAAGAAACCCGTGCGCACGGCGCGACTCTGCGCGAATTGCACGCGCTGCTCAAAGCCAGAGACTCGAGCTTCGGCGGCCTCGTGCGGGTGATGAACAAACGCCAGGAGTTTTTGTGGGTGCATCCGAGGTTTGAGGGGGAATATTGATTTGCAACGTGAAGTAGCCGGCCTCGGGCCGCACCTAGCATTTGTTTTAATCGCCTTGATTCCCCTTCTGCTCTATTTCGTGATAAAAATCTTGCACGAGCGCCGAGGCCATTTACCGGCGCGCCTCTATTTCAGCGGCTTCACGCTGGCCGCGCTCGTGTTCGTGGGGTTTTTGTATCAGTGGCATTCTGTGGGGTTCGAATATTGAGTCGTTGCCGATAAGCGGGGCTGCCTGAAGCACAGTTTTTTGTAAATAAGCAATGAAGTACCACCAAAAAAAGCGACAACTTCCTCCGCGCTTCCTGTGTCCTACCGCCAAGCCAACTATAATTCCCACCAGTTAAACGGAAGGAACAGTCATGATATGCTTTGTTCGTGCGCCCAAGAAGATTTTGGCGAGAGCGAGCGCGCTTGTGTTGAGTTTCATCTGCACGGCCTCCCCCTTGCACGCGCAGCAGATTATTCGCGCGCCCGAGGCCAATGCCGCGCTTGCGCAACGCTGGGCCTGGGCCGAGCAATACGCGCGCAAAGAATATCCGCGACAAGGCGCGTGGATCGGCTATAGCATCCAACAAATGATGTCGAGCCATTCGTTCATCGGTTCGATGCACATCGAAGACGATTGTGTTTATCTCAAAGGCAAAAGCCTTTCCATGTTGATCAACGGCGTGCCCGCGCCAGACTCGCTGCCCTGCGGCAAAAAATGGCGCAAGGCGGACGCACGCGAAGTGTTGAAAGAAATCGGTTTCTTCTTTCGCCATATGCCCGGTCGCGAGGACTTTGCGGAAATCGCAATAAGCTCGTTTTCGCTTGCCGTGGATTTTGAGAACCGCCCGGTGCTCTGGCTCGGTCGTGTGCCGGAAACCGAAAGTTTGAATTGGCTCAAACAACTTTATCGCAAACAACAGAGCGGACAAACCAAAGAAGAGTTGATTGGCGTTGTCGGCACGCACGGCCCCTCCGCAGAGCGCCAAACATTTCTCGCCGAAATTTTGCAGAGTCGCGAGGAGGAAGACGTGCGCAAGCAAGCCGCGTTTTTCTTGGGGCAAAATGCCGATCGCGCGACGATTGCCTTGCTGCAAGCAACCGCAGAGCGCGATCGCTCGGAAGAAGTGCGCAAACAGGCCGTCTTCGCATTGACACAGACGAAATCCCCTGAGGCTTTAGCTGCGCTCGCAGCTTTGGTCAAGGCGGCAAACTCGCACGAAGTGCGCAGGGATGCGCTGTTTTGGTTGGGACAGACGCACAGCGAGCAAGCCGTGAGCGCCTTGAAAGAGATATTTCAACACGAGGATTTTGAGCTGCAGAAACACGCGGTCTTCGTCGTCACGCAACTGGCGGAAGCGCAAAGCCTGCCGTTTTTGATCGAACTCGCGGAGCAGCACAAGCGCGCGGAGATTCGCAAAGAGGCGTTGTTCTGGTTGGTGCAAACGCACAACAAAAAAGCCGTGCCCGTACTGCAGCAGGCCGTGAATAAAGATGAATATCAAGTGCAGAAGCACGCGGTGTTCGCGCTTTCGCAACTGCCGCGCACGGAAGGCACGCCGCTGCTCATCGACATTGCGCGCACGCACGCGAACCCGCAGATTCGTAAAGAGGCGATGTTTTGGCTGGGACAATCGGATGATCCGCGCGCCGCGGAGGCATTAATCAACATCGTGCGCGGAAAGTGAGACGGGCGAGAGCCAAAGCTAAAGCAACTTCGAGTGCATACTCCCGCGAAAACGACTTTTCACTTTCGCGGGAGTTCTGCTTTTATGAAGTGAGTCTTGGCATCACACGAGCGCGGACAAATCTTTATTCGGCGCGAGCTGTTTTAAAAAATCCGCGCAGGGCAGGCACAGAATATCTTTTCGTAGCAACCTTTCTTGCCCGCGATAGAGCAGAAGTGTTTTACCGCGCGGATAATCCTCTTGAAACGCGCGCAAGGAAGTCAAATCTTCCTCCCGCACGCGTTTGGCGTTTTTGACTTCAATGGCATAGATGCCCGTTTCGCCATAGAGCACGAAATCCACTTCAACGCCGTGCCGCGAGCGCCAATAAAATAATTCATACGGATTGCCGCGATAGGCATTCCACGCGCGAAGATGTTGCAAGACCAAACCTTCCAGCGCCGCACCGTCGATTTCCTCCGGTCGATCTAACGGACCTTTGGGACGCAACGCTCGAAACACACCGGCATCAAAGAAAAAAAACTTCGCGTGCGAAACCAAACTGCGTTTCGCTTTTTTGGAAAAGACCGGCAGCTTGAAACCGAGGAGAATGTCTTCGAGAATTTTTATATATCCTTCCACGACCTTGCGCTCCACTTCGCATTCGCGCGCCACGCTGCTCACATTCAATAGCCCGGCATGCGAAAAACTGATCGCTTCGAGAAAACGCGAGAAGCCGCCAAGGTTGCGCACGAGTCCTTCCATTTGCACTTCTTCGCGCACGTACAACGCAATGTAAGCCTCCAAAACTTCTTTCGGATCGTGCGCGCCAACGACGATGGGCAGCAAGCCGTATTGCAACGCCTGCTCAAAGGGATACGCGGGCTGCAATTCCGCAAGCAGGAAAGGATGAAAAGTTTGCAGCACGGCTCTTCCCGCCAGAAGGTTCACGCCGGAGCGTTTGAGCCGTCGCGCGCTGGAGCCGGTGAGAATGAAAGTTTTTTTGCCCTTCTCTTCGATCAAGCTATGCACGGCGCTCAATAATTCCGGCACTTTTTGCACTTCATCGACGATGACGATTTTCTTGTTGGGATTGCCATGCACCACCTCGATGAGGCGTTCGGGGCGAGCTGCGTAGGTCCGAAAAACGTCGGGCTTCAGCAAATCAATCCACAAAGCCTCGGGGTAATGATGCCGCAAAAAAGTCGATTTGCCGGTTCCGCGCGGCCCAAAGAGAAAAAAACTGCGATTCGGCGGGAGAAAAAATCTTGGAATGTACGTTTCCATTTTGCGCCTCATTTTGGAATTAGCGTTTCCAGAATTACGCAAAGTGCGGCAAAGAATGCAAGCACGAATATGGGCGAGGCGAACGACGTCGGCGCTGTTTGTTCTCCCACACTCACATTGCGTGCGGCCGAAATTATACTGCTTTCGGGTTGATTTGTAATTCTACTCTACAGCGATGTCATCCTGGAAGGAACTTCCATAGTGCTCGCGACGCGCTTCAGGGCTTGAGTTTCTTCCGAGCACGAGGGAAGGTTCTTTCAGAATGACAGGTTGAGGGGGCTTACAAACCAACCTGTAACGAGTATATGCTTTGTTGCTCGCCGCGAGGTTTTTTCTATCGGTTTGCGCGACACTCCCGCATAAACCTTTATGCTTGCACAAACGTCTCACGGTGGTAAGAAAATTTTTCCGATAACGAACCAAACAAACGGACGGCTCTGATGCTCAAAAACTACTTCAAAATCGCGTTGCGCAATTTGCGCAAGCACAAGCTGTTTTCGGTGATCAACCTCTTCGGCCTTGCGCTCTGCTTGTCGTTTTGTTTGTTGGTGATTGTGCTCATCAATGACCAAAACCGCTTTGATCGCTTTCATCCGCGCGGCGAAGAGTTGTATCGTGTGAACACGATTGCGCATCGCAAAGACGGCGGCACGGAGCCGTATGCCAGCTCGCCCTATCCGCTCGGCGCGGCATTGCAAAGCGAAAGCCCGGCGATTGAAAACGTCGTGCGCCTCGCAGAAGGTTTGCAGGGCGAAGCGAAGCACGGAGACCTGACAGTGCGTGTGCGCGGCTTCTTCACTGAGCCGGATTTTTTAAATGTGTTCGGTTTCACGCTGGAGCGCGGCAATCCCGCCACGGCATTGGCCGCGCCGAATGCGATCGTGCTCACGCATGAAACTGCGCAAAAATTTTTTGGTGCAAACGATCCGCTCGGGCAAACCCTCAGCGTGGAGGGCTGCGGCGACTTTGTGGTGACCGGCGTGCTCAAAGAAGCGCCGGGCAAAACGCATCTGGAGTTTGAAGCGCTCGGTTCCGCGCTGGCTTTGCCTTTGTTGGAAAAAGAAAAGCGCATCAATCCCGTGCTGGATGATTGGAATAATTACTATATGAGCTACACCTATGTGCGTCTGCGCTCCGGCACGCGCGCAGAAGATGTGCAGCCTGCGCTCGTCAAGATTCCGCAAAAATTTTACGGCAACTTGAAATTGGAAACGCGCGATCAAGGCTATTCGTTCGAGTTGCAACCGTTGAACAAGATCACGCCCGGCCCGGTGCTCTCGAACAATCTCGGCAAGGGCATGCCGCAAATCGTGCTCGTCTTTCTTGGTGTGCTCGCGCTCGTGGGCATGGTTGCCGCGGTGTTTAATTATACCAATCTCACGCTCGCGCGCAGCCTCGCACGCGCCAAAGAAGTCGGCATTCGCAAAGTGACCGGCGCTTCGCGCGCGCATTTGTTCTATCAGTTCATGGGCGAAGCAATTTTGATGGCGCTCTTGGCGCTTGCCGGCGCGGAGATTTTTTTGCGCGCGTTGCTCATTCCCGGTTTCGAGCAATTGCAGCTCGCGCAGTCTTTGGAAATTGATTTCGTGATCGACGCCAAAATTTATCTCTATTTTATCGGCTTTGCTATTCTCATTGGCAGCCTCGCCGGACTGTTGCCCGCAGCCCTCATCTCCGCTTTTCAACCCACACAAGTTTTGAAAGACCTCTCGAAGGTTCGTTTCTTTGCGCGCATCACTTTGCGCAAAGCGCTCATGGTGTTGCAATTCGCGCTCGCCCTCGTGCTGGTGATTGTGCTCACCGTGATGTACAAACAAGTCGATTACGCGTTGCGTTTGGATTATGGCTTCGCGTGGCAAAACGTGATCAACGTTGATCTACAAGGCCGGCCGTATCAAGTCGTCGCCACAGCCATGGCGCGCCACTCCGGCGTGACGAATTACTCCGCGTCTTCGCACAATATGGGCACGTGGGAAGACAGCTCGATTGACATTCGCAAAACGGAAAGCGAGGAGCCGATCACCGTGCGCGATTACAGCGTGGATGCGCGCTTCATTGAGAACTTTGGTTTGACGCTCGCGGCGGGAAATAATTTCAAAGCCGAGGCGACTTATCAAGCCAGCGTGTTGGTCAATCAAAAATTTTTAGAGCGTTTTCGGCTCGGTGCGCCGCAGGAAGCGATTGGGCAAACGCTGATTATCGGCGACAGCGAGCGCGTGCAGATTGCAGGCGTGGTGCAGAATTTTATCTTCAAACCGCTCGTGTATGAATTGCAGCCGCTGCTCTTACGCCATGATCCAGAGTCGTGGCGCGTGTTGAATCTCAAAATTAACGGACCGGATGCCGCTAGCGTGATTGCGCATTGCACGAACGAATGGAAAGCCCTCGACTCGGCGCATCCGCTGCAATACAAATTCTATGAAGAAGTGCTGCAGGACGTTTACAAAATGTTTCGCGATATCATTTTCATGGTGGGCTTTCTCTCGCTGCTGGCTTTCACCATTTCAATGCTCGGCTTGTTGGGCATTGCCACGTTCACCGCGGAGACGAAGATCAAAGAAGTCGGCGTGCGCAAAGTGTTGGGCGCGGACGTGTCGCAGCTCGTGCTGCTGCTCTCGCGTCATTATATGATACTGCTCGGCGTGGCCGCGCTGATTGCCGTGCCGTTCAGCCTGTGGCTCGCAAATTTATTGTTGCAACAGTTCGCTTTTCGCATTACGCTTGGCCCGAGCGTCATTCTGCCCGGCCTGCTTGTGGTGTTTATGACCGGCGCAATCACCGTTGGTTGGCAAGCGCTGCGCGCTGCGCTCACGAATCCCGTGCAGGCATTGCGGTATGAGTGAGCAGAGGCCGAAGCGCATGGCGTTACTGACCCAACTCGGGCGCGATGCGAAGTCACGTTTCAGCCCACGAAGCACGTGCATGCCGCGAAAAGCGATTTGCGACATGCGCGTGTTGCGAAAACTGCAATTCTCCGTCACCACGTCGAATGAAAAGCATACTGCTGCAAAAACTGCATTCAACTATTCGCCTGTGCGTTTGTGCGCTGCTGCTCCCGTATGCGCTGCTCGCGCAGAGCCGCGCGTATCGCATCGAGCCGATTTCTTTTGAGCACGGCGTTTCGCATCAAACTGTGTCGTGCCTCCTGCAAGACCGCAGCGGCTTCATGTGGTTCGGCACTATGTTCGGTTTGGTGAAATACGACGGCTACACTTACACAACTTTCCGTCACGATCCCCGCGACAGCACCTCCCTTTCGAATGATGATATCCAATGCCTCTTTGAAGACGATGCCGGCACTCTTTGGATCGGCACCGCGAGCGGTTTGAACCAATGGCAGCGCGCGCAAAATCGCTTCACGCGTTACGTGCATCGCCGCGACGAGGCCACGAGCTTGACACATAACAACGTGCTCGCCATTGCGCCCGCACGCGACGGAAAATTGTGGGTCGGCACATCCGAAGGTCTGAATCTTTTTGAAAAAGAAAGCGGACGCTGCACGCGTTTTAAGCACAGTGCGAGCGACGCCCACAGTTTGCGCGAAGATCATATCACCGCGCTGCACGAAGATCGCAACGGCGTGCTGTGGGTCGGCACAACCGGCGGCTTGTATCGTTTCGCTCCCGCGCAACCTCGTTTTGCACGCGCACTTGCTGAACACGTGAGCGCGATCTTCGAAGATCGGCACGGCGTGCTCTGGGTCGGCACGGGAAGGAATGGCTTGCAGCGTTTGCATGCCGGGCAAAATAACTTTGATGCGTTTCGTCACGACGCGGCGCAGCCGGCGAGTTTAAGCAGCGATGGCGTTCGCCTCATTTATGAAGACCGCAGTGGCGAGTTGTGGGTCGGCACGAATCGCGGTTTGAACCAATATGATCGCACGCGCAATGCGTTTCAGCGTTATCTCGAACCCGGCGCAGCGAACAACAACGGCAGCGGTATCATCACCGCGCTGTGCCAAGACGAGAGCGGCGCGTTGTGGGTGGGCACATTGCACTCGGGCATCTACAAAATGTTCGAGAGCCGCTGTAACTTCGAGCACTTTGCCGTGGGGCGACCAAACTCGCGCGGGCTGACGCATAATCACGTGCGCGCGTTTGGTGAAGACAGCAGCGGCGTATTGTGGATCGGTTCCGCCGCGGGCTTGCACTGGTTTGATGACGCGCAACAACTGTTTCGCGCGCAGCCTTTGCCTTCGGCGCAAAAAACATTTGGCAACGGGCAAGTCATAAACGCGCTGCTCGTTGATCACACCAACACGCTGTGGGTAGCAACTTTTAACGGCTTGAATCGCATTGCGCCTGATCGACGAGCGATGCAACTCTATCGCTACGACACGACGCAGTTGCATGGTTTGCGCAGCAATCAAATTACCGCGTTGCATGAAGACCGGCGCGGCGTCGTTTGGGTGGGCACGGCGAGCGGCCTCCATCAATATGAACGCGCCACGGAGCGCTTCACTCGACTCGCGCTCGATAGCGCAAAGCATGCTTACGTCTTAAGTCTTTTGGAAGATCGGCGCGGCGCGTTATGGATCGGCACCTATGAAGGTTTGCTGCGTTGGGATAGTTCACGCACCGTGCTCACGCGATTTCAACACGAGGCGAAAAACATAAAGAGCTTGAGCAATAATTTTTGTTTTGCATTGCACGAAGATCGCAGTGGAACGATTTGGATTGGCACCGGCAACGGGCTGCATCGCTTTGCGGCGGATGACGAAACCTTTGCTCGCTTCGACGTGCAAGCGGGCTTGCGCAATAGCGTAATTTGCGGCATCGCCGAAGACGCGGGCGGCAAACTGTGGTTGAGCACGCATCAAGGGCTTTCGCGTTTTGATCCCGCCACAACGCGCGTGTTGAACTTCGATCTCTCCGATGGTTTGCAGAGTAATATGTTCAATGCCGGAGCGTACGCGCGGCGGCGCAATGGCGCATTGCTTTTTGGCGGCATCAACGGCTTCAATCTCTTTTATCCCGAAAACCTGCGGCACAATCCGCACGCGCCGAAAGTTGCGATCACGCATTGCCTCGTGTTTGATCGCCCGCGTTCATTGCAACGCGAGCGCAACGAAGAAGACTTTTTGCAGCTCACACATCGCGAAAACTTTTTTGCGTTTGAATTTGCCGCGTTGGATTTCACGCAGCCGGAGAAGAATCAATACGCGTATCAACTTGAAGGTTTCGATCCGGCATGGATCTACTCGGGCACGCGACGTTATGCGAGTTACACCAATCTTCCGCCCGGCGAATATGTTTTTCGCGCCAAAGCTTCGAACAACGACGGCGTGTGGAATGAAACGGGCGCGCGCGTGCGCGTGGTGATTACGCCGCCGTTTTGGCAAACGTGGTGGTTTCTTGCGGCGTGTGTATTCTGCTTTGCCGGAGCGCTCATGGCCGTGCATCACGTGCGTGTGCGCACGCAGCTCAAACAATTCGCGGCGGTGGAGGCCGCGCGGCGCAATGAAAACGAACGCGTGCGCAAAAAAGCCGCGAATGATTTTCACGACGAACTGGGACATCGCTTGACCAAGATTGCTCTGTTCAGCGAATTGGTGAAGCGCAAACTCAACGGCGCTTCGCGCGAGGTTGCGGCTTATTTGGAAAAAATCATCGATGATGCGCAGCGGCTCTCTCATGAAACGCGCGACTTCATTTGGAGCCTCGATCCCGAAAAAGATTCCGTCTATGAAATCGTGCTCTACCTCAAAAACTTCGCAGAAGAGTTGTTTGATCGCACCGACGTGCAAGTGCACGTGCGCGGCTTGCATGAAGGCTTGCGCCAGTCGCGCCTCACCGCGGACGCCAAGCGGCACGTGACTTTGATCTTCAAAGAAGGCTTGCACAATGCGCTCAAACACGCTTTCTGTCGGCACGTGGTTTTCGGAATCCGCGTGATGAACGAGAGTTTGTGTTTTGAATTGCGCGACGATGGGTTGGGTTTAAACGGCCATGCGAATGGCAATGGCCGAGGCCTCGCGAACATGCACGCGCGCGCAAGCAAGTTGGGAGGAACCTTGCAAATTTCTGCCGGAGCAGAGCGCGGAACCTGTCTTGTGTTGACCATGCCGCGTGCCGCGCATGCGCATGTGACGCCGCCCTCGAAATTGATGAAGCGAGCCGACTCATGACGAGCGCATTAACCGGAAAAGATTCTGTGCGAGCAACGATGCTGATTTCCGTCGCGGTCGTAGAAGATGACAACGAACTGCGGGAAGGTTTGGCAACTTTGATCGATGAAGCGGAAGGATTTTGCTGCGTGGGAAAATATGGCGATTGCCAAGCGGCGTTGGCGGGATTGGAGCGGGAGCCGGCCGAGGTGGTGTTGATGGATATTCAATTGCCCGGCATGAGCGGCATCATGGGCGCACTAAAAGTGAAACAGTTGCTGCCTACAACGGACGTGATCATGCTCACGATTCACAAAGACGATGCCTTGGTGTTCGAAGCGCTGTGCGCGGGAGCTACGGGTTATCTTTTGAAAGATACAAAGCCCGCCGCGTTGTTGGCGGCGTTGCGCGAAGTGCGCACCGGCGGCGCGCCCATGAGTTCGAACGTCGCGCGCATGATTGTCGATTCTTTTCGCCGCACAACAAGCTCTCCGCTCACGCCGCGCGAAACCGAAGTGCTCACCCAGCTTTGCCGCGGCCAGAGTTATAAGATGATCGCGCACACGCTGTTTCTCAGCGAGCAGACGGTGCATTTTCACATCAAGAACATTTACGAGAAGCTGCATGTGCATTCGAAATCCGAAGCCGTGGCCAAAGCGCTGCGCGAGCGTTTGGTGTGAGGAAGAGTTGCACTTTCAAAAATGATCTTCGGCTTTGAAGCAAAAGCTTCAGACGGAAAAATGGAGGACAGAAAAATAAAGCCTAATTTTGCGAGGGAGGTTGCGCTCGGGGCACTCAAGCGAACAATTCACATTTTTCTGTCATCGAAACACTTTTAGTACCTGAATTGTGCATTCGTGATACTGCCAACCTCCGCCTGATGCTGTAAGCATCAGGCTAAAAGGTGGAAGCGCCCCAATGAGCTTTGACTTTCAAATTCGGTAATCGCTTCATTTGAACCTGTCATTCAGGAGGAATCTTTTTACTCGCTGGCCCTCATCCCAGTGCTCAAAAAGTTTACTTTTGAATGACAGAGCACGGGGGGAATGTGGCGGCATTACCGAATTTGATCGTCAACCTTCACAAGATCGCTGATCACTCGTAGGGGTAGTAGCCAACTTTAGTTGGCTTGCATCTCCTAGCCTGATGCTTCAGCATCAGGCGAAAGTCTTTGCAGCACCGCTTGCCGATTCAATTCCCATACGACTTCGCCAACTCTTCCAACTTCTCTTTCATTTTTTTCTCCGAAAGCCAACGCCCTCGCACCATCACGCCGGCGCGTTGCGCGACATTTTCAATATCAAGCAATGGATTGCCCGCGAGCAGAAGCAAGTCCGCGGCTTTGCCTACTTCCACGGTGCCGAATTCATGCTCCGCGTTGACAAACGTTGCGGCATTCTTCGTTGCGATTTCGAGTGTTTGATAGGGCGAGAGTCCGCTTTGCACAAACGCACGCAACTCACTCATGACTGCAAAGCCCGGCACGATGGCGGCCACCGGCGCATCCGTGCCGAGCAGCAGCTTCACGCCGGCGCGATGCAACTCCGGCACGAGCGTGTTTTGAAAGAAAGACATGGTGCGACGATAACGCTCCACTCCCGCAGGCGTGCGCGCGCGGCCTTCGCCGGTCGGAATCCAGCCCCACTCCGTCATGGTTTGCGGATTCATGAAACGCATCTCGGCGCGCGCGAGTAGGGCAGGCCAATTCTCATGTTGTTGTCCCGCGTTTTCATGCACGACCATTGTGGGCACAACCCACACTTGCGCTGCGGCCAAAGCCTGCGCCATTTCAACGACGCCGCTCGTCACTCTCCCATCATTGTAAAACGGCAAAAACTCTTCAACATGTTCGATGCCTTTTTGACCTTTCACTTCGAGCAAGCCATTGATGCCCACGGGCGTCGGGATATGGCCGACCATCGGCAAATTTTTGAGACGCGCTTCTTCCGCTAGCACCTCATAAAGCGCGCGCGGCACATTGTCGTAAATTTTGAGAAAGTCATAGCCCGCCTGCTTTTGTTGCGCCACAACACTGCGCGCTTCGGCTGCGGTGCGAATAACTCGGTTGGTTGCGCGCGCCGGCTGATTGCCATCGACAATCGGGCCGCTCGTGTAAAGTCGCGGGCCTAATAGCTCGCCGCGTTGCAAGCTCGTGCGCCAAGCCAAATGTGAGCCTAGACCATGCAAATTGCGCACGGTGGTCACGCCATTGGCGAGATAGAGCAGCAACTCATTCGGATCGAACATATGCACGTGCATATCGGCCAAGCCGGGCATGAGATAAAGACGATTTGCACATTCAATGCGAATCGCGCTGTCCGGCAGCACAACGCGCGCGGCCGCGCCGATTTCGACGATTCTGCCCGCGCGCACGAGCACGGTTTGGTTGGAAAGAACGCTCGCGCTCGTCATCGGCACGACATTGACATTTTCGAAAGCAATCGTACCCGAGGCTTCCTCCGGAATTTTTACTTCGAGCACGGGCGGCTCGATCTGCTCTTGCCGCATGCTCTTCTCGGGCGTGCTGCAATTAAATAGCAACATCAGGGCAATGAAGCTGTTTTGCAGTTTTAACACGATTTTTTTCCGTTTCCATTTGAGGTTCGGAGTTAGGCAGCGCGGTGCGGAGAGTTTCGGCAGATCTTTATCTGCGTGAATGCGTAACCAAAAATTTTTCTGCGAGCCAAGCGGCAGTGTATTCAATAAAATTTTCGATTTGCCCGGTGCTTTGATTGATCAAACTGTGATTCCCTTCGGGATATAGTTTAATCGTGAACGGCTTGCTCGAAGTCGCGATGAGGTTCTCTAAAATTTGAATGCTTTCGCGCGTCGGGATGCTGCGGTCTTTGCCGCCGAGAATCCACACGCTGGGCATACGCATTTGCGCGATAAACGGCGCGGGGTCAAAGCCGCGCACGCCGGAAAAGCTTGCCAATCGCCGCGAAATTTCTTCGTCGCTCAAATTGGTGTTCTCCGTGAGATTGCTATAAAAAATTTCTTCGCCGACCGTAACCGTCGGGCTGACGATCAAAACGGCGAGCGCGACATTTTGCGAGAGCGTTGCCGCAACCGGAATGATCCACCCGGCTTGACTGGCGCCAAGGAGGATGATGCGGGTGGAATCGACGTAGAGCGACCGCTTCAAGGTTTGCACCGCAGCATGCGCGTCTTCGCCGAGTTGGCGCAAAATCGTATTGCTATTCGCGGGCCCGACTTCGGAATAAACGCCGCCAGAAGCGCCGACGCCGCGCTTGTCATAGCGAAACACGGCATAGCCGCGCGGCAAAAAATAATCGGCAAACGCTTGATAGGAACTGCGCGTCACGCGCCCAGAGCCATGCACGAAAACCAGGACGGGATAAGGCCCAGATTGCTGCGGTGCTTCCAATGTTCCTTGCAAAACGACGCCGTTGCTCTCAAAGGAAAGGTTCAGCGGCGCCTCCAAACGCACCTCCGGCGGCGGGGGCGTGACGAGATTCGGCGAACTCGAACAACCGCTGATGACCAGGCCCAATACGCCAAGTATTATTCGATGGAATCGCAAAGCAAGCTCCTGGTTTATGGTGCGATGCGCGGGTGTTATGGCACAAAAAGCATCTTGCGCGTGAGTTGTACGGTGGGCGTTTGCAAACGATAAAAATAAACGCCGCTGCTGAATCGCGCTGGCGGAACGAAGCGGAGGTTGTGCTCCCCGGCCGCTTGCACGGCATCAATGAGCGTCGTCAACTCCCGCCCATGGACATCGAAAATTTTGAGTGTCACGTGCTGCGCAATATCCAAGCGATAGCGAATCACCGTGGAGGGATTGAAAGGATTCGGATAGTTTTGCAGCAAGGCAAAATTCTCGGGAACTTCGACGGCGCGCGCACTCACGGCAGTGAGGCCGTCGCCTTCCGTAATGGTGATGAACCTATTGCTCGCGAGCGCAACGAAATTTTCCACCCGCTGCGAGGGCCAAAATACGCGCAACGAATCAATCATCACCGCATCACCTAAACCGAAATGCGCTTCCAGGCTGTTGTGCCCATAGGCGCCGGTTTGCTGCGCCAACTCGCGCATTTGCCAAACGGCGCGTCCATTGATGACGGCCTTCACACGAAGCTTCGCGCCGAGCGCCGAGCGATTCGAAGTCATGCCGATGCAATTAATCGTTATCCAATTATTGAGATTGCCGTCATTGCTAAAGAGCGCATCGTTTTCATTCGTGTTGAAGCCGTTCGCTATGAACACCTCTTCGTCGCCATCGCGGTCGTAATCGCCCCAAGTGCACCCATGTGCTTCATTATTGTTCGCTATGAGCGCGCTGTTGGTGACTTTGCTAAAAGTGCCGTCGCCCTGATTCAGATAAAGAAAATGCGGCTGGCTCAAATTGGCAACGAAAAGATCGAGATCACCGTCGTTGTCAACGTCGCTCCAACTGCTGCCAAACGAAGCGCCGCCATCGGTCGCGACCGGGCCGCTGACCACGCGCGTGAAAATGCTCTCGCCTTCGTTGCGATAGAGAAAATTGTTTTCATTCACGGCATTGGCCACGAAGAGATCGAGATCGCCGTCGTTGTCATAATCGCCCCAACTCGCGCCGAGCGAGGAGCCGCCGTTGTTCACGACGTCACCCGTCGTGATCTTATCAAAGCCGCCCGCGCCGTTGTTGCGAAACAATGCGTTGTTCTGCCCGGCATTACGGGAGATAAAAACATCGCCGTCGCCGTCGTTGTCATAATCCGCCCATGCTGCGGCATGATTATTTGCAATCTCCTGCACCAATGCACCGGAAGTGACGCGCGAAAAATTTCCGCCGCCTAAATTTTGAAAGAGAAAATTGCCGGCGTTGCCATTGATTACCAAGAGATCGAGGCGACCGTCGTTGTTGTAGTCCATCCAACTGCTGCCCAACGATGCGCTCACGCTGGTTGCAATCGGACCGGTGGTGATGCGCGCGAAACCGCCGTTGCCATTGTTGTGATAAAGAAAGCCTGCTTGGTTGAAATTCGCGACGAATAAATCCGTATTGCCGTCATTGTCATAATCGCCCCAACTGCACGCAAACGAGTCTCCGCCGTCATTAACGAGGCTTCCGACCTGCGCGGAGGTCATTTTCACAAGGATGCTGCTTCCCGAAGGGGAACGCCTATCGTTGCGAAAGAGCACATTGTTTTGCCCGCGCATATTGGTTACGAAGAGATCCAAGTCGTGATCGTTGTCATAGTCATGCCAGGCGGCTCCAAACGAAGCACCGCCGGCATTGACCGGATCGCCGTCCGTGATCTTTGTAAAATTTTGCGCGTGCAACGTAGCGGTAAAGAATCCGAACAGCAGAAGCGCGGTGTTCATGTTTTGCATGCGAGTGCATCTCCGTAAAATTTTCCGAATGCGTTGCAATAGCATATGGCGGATTTTAAGACAAGTTGAAGGCCACGTCATTGCACCACTAACATTTTCATCGTGGTAACGTGATCGCCGGCACGCAAACGATAGAGGTATAAGCCGCTAGCCATCTGCGCAGTGATCGCGAATCGGGTTTCGTGTCGGCCCGCGCTCTGATAAGCTTGAATGAGCGTTGTTTGCTCTTTGCCTAAAAGATCATACACTGTGAGCGTCACAAAATCCGCGCGCGGCAAGCTGTAGCGAATGGTGGTCGTGGGATTGAAAGGATTCGGATAATTTTGTTCTAACACAAACTCTTCCGGCGGTTCCGTATCGCGCTGTCCTACTGTGGTGAGCAGTGCTTCGCCTTCGCGCGCAATTAAAAAACGGTCCGCGGCAACGCCGGTATGCACGTCGATTCTGCCCGAAGGCCACGAAATTTTCAAAGTGTCGATTACGGTTGCACTGGCAAGCCCGAAATGCGCGTTTAGGGCGCTATGGCCGTTGAAACCGTTTTGCGTGGAAATGTCGCGCCGTTGCCAAACCGCAGTGCCGTGCAGCTTCGCCAAGAGCCGCACTTTTGCACCGATGGCCGCGCGATTGGAAGCGTTGCCGACGCATAGAATGTTGCTCCAATGATTTCCGTTCGCGAGATCGTTGCGATAAAGCCCCTTGCCTAATCCGGTTCCGGCAATAAAAAGATCGAGATCGCCGTCGCCATCGTAATCGCCGGCTGCGGCGCTAAAGTGATTCGCGCGCACCGTCGTGGGGGCAAGATTGTCGAGCCGCGTAAACGTGCCGTTGCCCTCATTGCGATAGTAACGATTGGTGCGCTGGGTGGTATTATTGATGTCGTTGTTGACGAAGCAATCCAAGTCGCCATCGTTATCGAAATCTTGCCAGACCGAGCCGAGCGAAAGGTCGGCGTCACTCACGATCGGGCCGACTTGCGCCGCGGTCATTTTGAGAAAAGTGCCGACGTCGTTGCGATAGAGATCATTCGCAAGGCCGGTCGCGCCGCCGTTGCCGGTGGCATTGGTGATATAAACATCAAGATCGCCGTCATTGTCATAGTCGCACCAATTCCAAAGTTGGCCGTCGCGCGTGTCGTTCGCCAAAGCCCCGGTGTTGACTCTTTGAAAAAAAGCGCGGCCGGTTTCTTTGAGCAAATTTTGAAAAAGATAATCCCGCCCTTTTTGCGCGATGGGGCCGGCGCTGATGGCCAAATCCATATCGCCGTCGTCGTCATAATCCGCCCAACTCGGAACCGTAAACGGTCCGAGTTCCGCAGCGATGGCGCTGGTATCGATACGCGTGAATGTGCCTGCGCCGTTGTTGCGCAACAAACGATTCGTATGATTGATGCCGGGTGCGCCATTCGGTGCGCTGATGACGAGATCGACCAAGCCGTCATTGTCGAAATCGGCCCACGCCGCGGTCCAACCGCTGTTGCCCAAGCTGTCGCCGATTGCGCCCGAACGCAATTTGGTGAAAGCGCCGTTGCCGTCATTGCGATATAAAAATGAACCCTGCGGCGAACCGCCCGCGACAAAGACATCCCCGGCACCATCGTTATCCATATCCGCCCAAGCATTGCCGGTGGCGCTGCCTTGCCGTGAGAGCGCTCCGGTAAGTTTCACAAAGTTACCGCCGCCCATATTTTGATAAAGCGCTTTTTGATTCACGAACAAATCGAGGCGGTTGTCGCCGTTGAAATCGACCCAACTGCAACCCGAAAAAGCATTGGGCGAGGCGCTCGGATCGCTGACAATCGGGTTGGCAGGCTCCGTCACTTTCACAAAATTTTGCGCAAGCGCGACAGCGAAGCCCAGGCCGTGCAACAGCAGTGCGGATAAAAATTTCGAACTTCGATTTAGGTAAGGCATGGGGCGTCTTTCGTAAGAAATAATTTAATGCCGTTGGTGCACTCGGTTTGAAGCGAGTCACTTGAGTACGAGCATCGTTTTGACGGCGCGCGCACCGCGTGCACCGAGGATTTGATAAATGTACATTCCGGTTGCGGGCAAATGTGCGGCGTGCAGTGTGAAAGCATGCTCGCCGCGGTGTTGCATATCGAATGTTTGCGTTATGATTTCGCGCCCGAGCATATCGAGCACCCGCAACGTCACCGCTTGTGGCTCAATGATGCTATAACGAATCAGCGTTGTGCCGCGAAAAGGGTTCGGATGATTCTGTTCCAAACGAAAATGCTGTGGCGTGTTTGCTCCATGTTCATCGACGCTTGTCGTGCCGCCGCCGTTTTCCGTGCGCAGAATAATGCCTAATTGCCCAACCGCGAGCGCAACATTTTCATTTGCCAATGACACGCTATAGAGATCAGAAGTCACGCCGCTGGTTTGCGCTCGCCACGTGAGGCCCGCGTCAATCGTGCGCAAGATCGTAGCCGTGCCGGTTGCGAAGCCGGCGCCCCGTGGCGTGAGATGCACACTGTAAAGATCGCGCGTTGTGCCGCTGGTTAGCCGCGTCCAAGTTGTGCCGCCATTGGTCGTGCGCAAAATCACGCCGCCCAAGCCGACCGCGACGCCGGTATTGCTGTTGATGAAATGCACACTGCGCAATGCGCTCGTCACGCCGCTGGTTTGGCGCGCCCACGTTGCGCCGCCATTCGTTGTGCGCAGAACCACGCCGTTGAAACCGACAATCGTTCCGGTATCCGGATGTGTGAAATGCACGCCCGTGAGTTCGACATTGATGCCGCTCGTTTGTGGTGACCAGGTTGTGCCGCCGTCATTGCTGCGCGCGATGACGCCTTGCAAGCCCACGGCCGTCACCGCATTCCCATCGAAGCTATGCACATGCACAAACGTGATCGTCGTGCCGCTGGGTTGCGGAGTCCAATTGGCGCCGCCATTGCTCGTGCGCAGAATGATGCCGTTCTCGCCGGCTGCAATGCCGTTGCTTGCATTGCTAAATGAAACGCTGCGCAAAAAATTGGTCGTGCCGCTGGTTTGACGGCTCCAGGTATCGCCACCGTTGGTCGTGCGCAAAACAATGCCAGTCACGCCCACGGCAACGGCCGTGTCTGCGCTCAAGCTTGCGACGCCGAGCAGGGTTTGATTCGTGCCGCTCGTTTGTCGTTGCCATTGCGCGCAGAGCGGTTGCGTCATGATCAATGAGCATAACACGATCACGACAACAAATATATGCGCGAACGAAAGATGTGAGGGGCAGCGTTTGGACGAAAGAATGTGAAAGGGCATGCGTGCTCCGTGCGTTGTGGGAGTTGTTGCTGCGTTGAGCGGTGGGATAAAGTAGCGCATGAGGCGCGTGGATCATACCCCCAATATTGGTGGGTTTTTTATGTTCTGTCGCTGCTTCACCGAGGGTTCATCGTTGCTTGTTTACCTCGCTTTTATCTTTTCAAGCGAGGTGACTTCAAAGCGACGGCCTCCCGTTGCCTAAATGCGCGTCTGAAAATTACTTCCCGAAATCGCCGTAGTCCCGCCCCCTTGTAGGGCGTTGATGGAACACAGAAATTTCATTGTTCCGCTTTACTCGATAGCTGCGGTCTTGGGGCGGGCTTGATGTTTCCAAACGAGGAGCATCCCCAATAAACTTGGTAGGAGCAAATTGATGAGGAAGAGAAGCAGGCTGGCGTTGAATGCGGTTTGCGAGGCAATGCCCATGCGCGCAAAGAAGAATGCCGCAGCGCCCTCGCGCACGCCGAGATCGCCGAGCGCGAAGGGCAAGAGGCTCTTTGCCAAAAATGTCGCAGAGGCGCCAATGAAACCTTCCAAGAAAGAAATTTCGGCCAAGCCGCGCAGCAAGAGCACGAATTGCAAGGAATAGGTGAGAGCAAAGGCGAGAGAGAGCAACCAAAGCTTGAGCAGATTCTTTTGTTCAAGCCGCGACAACACACGCAACGCCGAACGCTGCGAAGCTGAGCGGCTTTTGAATAAGCGAGAAAAGCTTTTGCGTGCGGTGGAGTGCAAAGCTAGAACGTGCAGAAGCATAATCACAATGAAAAGCACAACAAGCGGCGCAAACAATTCTGCCGGAAGCATTTTCTGGTTAATCAAAAAAAGCAAAGCGAGCGCGCCGAGCAATAAGCTCACGAGTAAGTCGAAAACTTTTTCAAACGCCGCGAGCACCATGGTTTTGCGTTCGTTGAGTTGCGGCAGGAAAAACGCGCGGCCCAACTCGCCCCAACGCCCAGGCGTGAGCAAACCCAATGGAAATCCCGCCATGAGCGAGTAGAACGAATGGCGCGGCGCGATGGCTTCGCGCGTGGCGCAACGCAAAAGGTAATGCCATTTGAGAAATTGCAGGCCCAGGTTTAGCGGCAGCAGTCCGCACGCCGCAATGAGCGCGACGGGCCGAACCTCGCGCAACGTCGCGAGCAACTCTTGCGGATGGAGATGCGAAATCAAGTACGAAAGAATCGCGAAGGAGAGCAGAAGCTTGAAGAGGTAAAGCCGTTTAGATAAAAAGCCCGAGGCCTTGATTGCAATTTTTGCAGAGGTCAATGTCATCGCGCTGCTTCAACATGTGATCGCGAAAGTCGGTGTATGCTTCCGCTTGCCAAATTGTGAGGAAGGCTTTGTCCCCCCGCAACTCGCCGGTGAGGTGATGCGCGTTCTTATCGAAACAACAGGGCACCACGCCGCCATCCCAATTCACCATTGTGGTGAGCCACGGCCGCGCGCACACGCCTTTGCCGCGCTTCACGGTGAAATCATTCTCCGCAACGTGATAGCGGCGATACTTGTCATCGCGCGGGAGCCAGGTTTGCGCCTCTTCCAACGTTTCGACTTGCGTGGTTTTGATGAGCAAGCGATCCACGCCCAACTCGCGCGCCATGCGCTTCATCGCCGGAATCTCATGCTCGTTGTGTTGCATCACGAGGAATTGCATATAAAGATACGGCGTCTTGCTGCGTAAGCGTTGCTTGGCTGCGACCAATGCGCGGATGCCGTTTTGTACTTTCGCGAGCGAGCCGCCGACGCGATACTGCGCATATGTATTTTGCTCTGCACCATCAACCGAAAGCACGAGTGAATCCATACCGCTGCGCACCGTGGCTTCGGCCGTCGCGTCGTCGAAGTAATGCGCGTTTGTACTCGTCGTCACATATATGCCGCGACGCTTGGCATAGGCCACAAACTCATGCAGGCCGCGGTGCAAATACGGCTCGCCTTGATTGAAGAACACGAGGTAGAGCACGCGGTCGCCGATTTCATCAATCAAACGCGCAAACGTGGCGAATTCCATACGACCATACGGACGCTCCATCGTTCCGTTGCCCGTGACGCACAACGGGCAGCGCAGATTGCAAACGTTCGTCGGCTCAATCGTGAGCACCGGCGGCACGCCCCAAACCATCGGTCGTTTGCGCAGCATTGAAACGAGCAGCGCGGCGAGAATTTGCGCGGCGTTCCACAATCGTTTGAACGTCAGCGCTTTGCAGAGTTGGATGAAAGAAACTTCTTTACCATAGTCCCACGAAATTTTATCGCGCGTGGAAGCTGGCGCCGAAGGAGCGGAAGAATTTAGAACCGGAAGAGAGATCATGTCGCGCGCGTGGATGAAGTAATGAACCAATGCTGTGCAGCAAAGTATCGAACCGTGTTTCAAAAGACAAGGAGAGTTTTACAGAAAAAATAAAGGGACGCGGTGCGCGATACCACGTCCCTCTTCTTTGGGGTAGGTGTCCTTAAAAAAGCTAGTTTTTTAAGGATGGAAGTATATGGATGATGGGGTAGCCGATTTTGTGTTGTGCCGCTTTGTTGTCTCATTGCGTGCACGCCTTTCTCTTTTGCACATGACATGCCAGTGAAGAATCGGTCGCTGTGTAGCATTTGGCTTTCGCGCTAAACTTCATAAAGTCTTTTGTTTGACGCAAAAACGCCAGTGCAGAAAAATCTTTAAAAAATGTCTCACGGCAAAACAGTGTTCGCGGCACAGTCTCGCAAGTGGACATTTTCAAATGCGGATAAAAAATTTTCGCCGCAAAACTTCGCGCGCGCTGGGGGAAAGCATTGACATTGTAGCCAAATTCTGATACTTTCGCGCGCGTTGTGAAAGTCGCGAAGCGCTCGCCCACAGAATTTTTCCGCAGATGATTTTAAAATTAAAATACGGCTCAGGCTCCGTCGAGGCAGAGTTTCGTCCGCCGCGACAAATCGCCGAGTTGAAAACCAAACGCATCGCCACGCTGCAAAAGCCGGAAGAGATCATTAATCAGGCTTTGGACCAGCCCATTGGCTGCTTTCCGTTTGCGCAACTATTCAAGAAAGCCGGCCATATCGTGCTGCTCGTGCCCGATGAAGCGCATGACACCGGCGGCGCGTATTACTTGCCGCTCTTGCTGCGTCGTTTGAAAGCATTGGGCGTGTCCATGCGCGAGGTGACAATACTCGTCGCGAGTGTGTGGGGCGCGCGGCGCAACGGGGTGCCGCATTTGATCGCAGCGGAGCGCGAGCGCGAAGGCTATCCGCGCGTGGTTTATCACGACGCCAATGACGCGAAAAGTTTGGAATATGCAGGAGAAACGAAACGCGGCACACCGGTGTTCGTGAATCGTTTGTTGGTGGACGCCGAGTATGTGATTATCTGCGGCGCGAGCGGCTATCATTCTTTTGCCGGCTATCGCGGCGGCCCGGAGTTGCTCGTCTCTTCCTGCACCGGCCGCGAAACCATGGAGCGCAACCTCATGCTCGCGTGCGATCATGCGCAAAGCCGGGTGCATCCGCGTTGTTATGACGGCACGCTCACCGGCAATCCGGTGCAAGAAGACATGCGCGAGGCATTCCGCTTTCTGTCGTTCAATTTTCTTTTGCAGACGGTGTTGAATGATCGCAATCAAGTCGTGAGCGCGGTGGCGGGCGAGCCGTTGCAGGCGCATGCTGCGGGCTGTCACATGGTCGATGATATTTATCGCGTGCCCGTCGCGCAAATGGCGGATGTGACGATCGTGAGTTGCGGCGGCCTTCCGCATGATCGTAATCTCCTCGACGCCCATCGCGCGTTGCACCATGCCTGCCGTGTTACCAATCCCGGCGGCACAATCATCTTCATCGCCGAATGCGCGAAGGGGCTTGGCTCGCCGCATCTGCTTCCCGCCAAAAGCGCGGAAGTTTTGCGTGTGCTCGCGCCGGAAGAGTTGGGGCATTATCCGCCGGAGATGGTGTGGGCGCTTTCTTTCAAACAAAAAGCGCGTGACTATCGCATGCTGGCCGTCACACATCTTGCCGAAAAACTTGTAGCAGATTTAGGTTTCACCCCCGCGGCTTCATTGCGCGACGCTCTACAGCTTGCGCAGCCCGCCTTGAACGACAGCAAGCTTTGTTATCTCATCCCCCACGGCGCGACCACAGTGCCGGAAATTGTTTAAACGCGTCCTCAAAAAATAGGAGACCTCCGCATGCCCGGTCTATTTAACGCCATTGCACAGATTCAGCAAATGCTCCAGCGCGAAAAATTGGACGGCTGGTTGATTTATGATTTTCACAGTATCAATGCCATTGCGCGCGAACTCGTGCCGCCGGATAAATATCACGTCACACGGCGCTGGTATTACTTCATTCCCGCACAGGGCGAGCCGACTTTGCTCGCGCACAAAATCGAGCAGACGAATTATCCGCCCATGCCCGGCCGCAAACAATACTACGCGGGTTTGCAAGAAATGACCGCAAACTTGCGCGCGCTGCTGCCGCAAGGCATTACTGTCGCAATGGAATACTCGCCGATGAATGACGTGCCCACGGTTTCGTATGTCGATGCGGGCACCATTGAATTGCTCCGCTCCCTCGGCGTGAATGTTGTCACCTCCGCGCAACTCATTCAAGAGTTTCAAGCGCGTTGGAGCGCAGAGCAATTGCAAACGCATATTGCCGCTGCCAAAGTTTTGCATGAAGCCCAAAGCGAAGCGTTTCGTTTGATTGAAAAGCGGCTGCAAGCCAATCAGCCGATCAACGAATACGAAGTCCAGAGTTTTATTTTGGAAAAAATCGCCGCGGGTGATTGCATGAGCGACGCCTCACCGATCGTTGCCGTGAATGCCAACGCGAGCAATCCGCATTATGCGCCAACCGCGCACAAGCACAGCCCTATCAAGAAGGGCGACGTCATTCTCATCGACTTGTGGGCGAAGAAGAAAACCCCCGGCGCGGTGTTCGCGGACATCACGTGGATGGGCTTTGCGGGCATGAACGTGCCTTCGCGCGTGCAAGAAGTCTTTGAAGTGGTCACCGGCGCGCGCGACACCGGCGTGCGCGTAATTCAAGAGCACGCGAAAGCGGGAGAGCCGCTGCAAGGTTTTCGCATCGACGAGGCCGTGCGGCGCTATATCACCGATGCCGGTTTTGGCAAATATTTTTTTCATCGCACGGGCCACAGTCTCGGCATGCTCACGCACGACAACGGCGTGAACATTGACAGCTACGAAACGCGCGACACGCGTTTGCTCACACTGGGCGTCGCCTTCTCGATTGAACCCGGCGTTTATTTGGAAGAATTCGGCACGCGCAGCGAGATTAACGTCTATATCGGCGCAAACGGCCCGGAGATTCACACGCCCATGCAAACGCAAATTACCAAGCTCGCGGTCTGATTACTTCCTAGGCGCGCAAAGGCAATCGCAGATTCTCTGCAAATACGATTGTCGCACCGTTTCCGCGCCTCGCCTCTCACAGCAAGGCAAACGACGCACGCACCAAACAACTGATCCTCTATTCTATCCTACACCATGGATTTTGCCCTCGGTATTGACCTCGGCGGCACCAATATCAAACTCGTGTGCGTGGCTGTGAACGGCGAGGTCCTCGCGCAACGCAGCATTGCCACGGAAGATAATGCACGCGCGGTTTGGTCCGAGCATGTGAAAAAGTTAATCACAAGCATCGAAGGCGAGCGCGGCAAGGCCAAATGGCTCGGCCTCGCCGCGCCGGGTTTGGCCACGCGCGATCATCGCGCGATTGCCTTCATGCCCGGCCGCATGCAAGGTTTGGAGCAGCTTGATTGGACGAACTATTTGCAGCGCGAACAAACCGTGACCGTGCTCAACGATGCGCACGCCGCTTTGCTCGGCGAACATTGGCTCGGCGCTGCGAGAAATTTTGAGAACGCGATTCTGCTCACGCTTGGAACGGGCGTGGGCGGCGCGATTCTTTCACACGGCAAACTGCTCACCGGCACAATCGGCCGCGCGGGACATCTCGGCCACAGTTGTTTAAATCTAAATGGAGAAAAAGACATCGTGAACACGCCCGGCAGCATTGAATTGCTCATGGGCGATTGCACGATTCTCGCGCGCAGCAACGGACTTTTTTCCTCAACAGAAAAGCTTGTGGCCGCGCACCTTGCCGGCGATGAACACGCAACGCGCGTGTGGAATGAATCGGTCTATGCGCTCGCTTGCGCGCTTGCTTCGTTCATCAACATTCTCGATCCCGAGGCCGTCATCCTCGGCGGCGGCATGAGCAAAGCGGGCGCGGCGTTATTTCAACCATTAGAAAAATTTTTGCATGAAGTCGAATGGCGCCCCGGCGGCCATCGCGTGCAAATTCTTCCGGCGCAACTCGAAGATTGGGCCGGCGCATTTGGCGCGGCGCGCTTCGCGATGAAGAATTAATTTCGGCAATCAATCACGAGCCGCGAGGTCGTGTCATTCAGCAAGAATCTTTTTAAGCACTGGGCTGCGTCTCCAGTGAGTAAAAAGATTCCGGCTGAATGACAATTCCAATGAGGGGTTGCCGCATTAGAAAATCAAACTCATGAGAAGGAAGGAGCAAGCATTTGAAATTGAAAACGCGTTTACTCGGAGCATGCAGCTTACTGCTCGCACTCGGTGCAACCAGTCACGCGCAAGACGTGGCCGCGGTTGATAATCCCATGCCGGTCGTCATCAAAGATTATCTCAAGCAACTCAAATTGCCGCCGGGTTTCAAAATCGAATTGTATGCGGAGAATGTCGAAGGCGCGCGCTCGTTGGCTTTGGGTGATAACGGCACGGTGTTCGTCGGCACGTTTGTGAGCAAAAAAGACGGCAAGCAATATGCGCCCGGCAAAGTGCATGCGCTGGTTGATAAAAATCGCGACAACAAAGCCGAGGAAGTTTTGACCCTCGCCGAAAATCTCAACATGCCCAATGGCGTCGCGTTTCGCAACGGCGCATTGTATGTCGCGGAGATCAATCGCATCTTGCGCTATGATGACATCGAGAAGCATTTGGCGAAACCGCCGCAGCCCGTGGTGCTTAATGACGGCTATCCGAGCGAAACGTGGCACGGCTGGAAATTCATTCGCTTCGGCCCGGATGGAAAACTCTATGTGCCCGTCGGCGCGCCGTGCAATACCTGCGAGCGCGACGCGCCGTATGCTTCCATCACGCGCATTAACGCCGACGGCACGGGCCGCGAAATTTTTGCGAAAGGCATTCGCAATACCGTGGGCTTCGATTGGCATCCAATCACAAAAGAATTGTGGTTCACGGACAACGGTCGCGACGAATGGGGCGATGATCGTCCGCCCGAAGAGTTGAATCACGCGCCGCAAGCGGGTTTGCACTTCGGCTTTCCGTATCGTTTCGGCAAAGGCCTCGTTGATTCAACGTTCAAAACGAATTTGCCCGCGAGCGCGTTTCAACCCGCGGCGCTCGAAATGCCCGCGCATGTTGCGCCGCTCGGCATGCGCTTTTACACCGGCTCGTCTTTTCCCGAAGAGTATCGCAATCAGATTTTTATCGCGCAGCACGGCTCGTGGAATCGCTCGCAGCCGCAGGGCTATCGCGTCGCGCTCGTGCGGTTGCAAGACAATCGCGTCGCGAGCTACGAGGAGTTTATCTCCGGTTGGTTGATCGAAGACAAATATTGGGGCCGCCCAGTCGATGTCATGGTCATGCCCGACGGCGCGCTGCTCGTGTCGGATGATTTCGGCAATTGCGTGTATCGTGTGAGTTATGGCAAATGAGAAGTTCGTAGCAGCGCCTTCAGGCGCAAGCTCACCAAGGCGCTTTGCGCCTTGGTGAGTTTTGATTTTCAAATTCGGTAGTCGCACTCAAAAACTGTCATTCAGAAGGAATCTTTTTACTCGCTGGAGACTTATTCCAGTGCTTAAAAAGATTCCTCCTGAATGACATGACACGGGAGGCCTCGTTACCGAATTTGATCGTCAAATTTCATAGCGCGCTACTACGAACCTTTTTTTGCTCCTTATCATTTTTTCAATTTTAATATCATGCCCTCACCCTCTCTCGCTTATCTCCAAAAATGCCGTGAGCTGCTTGCTGTTGTCGAAAGCCAGCACGCGTTGATCAATCGCGCCGCGGATTGGTTTGCGGAAACCATACTTGCGGGCCGCATGGTGCATCTCTTCGGCTCAGGGCACAGCCGCATTCTCGTCGAAGAGATGTGGCCGCGTTATGGTTCGTTTCCCGGCTTCAATCCCATTGTCGAGCTGTCGATGACGTTTCACAATCCCGTGGTCGGCGCGAATGGGCAGCGGCAAGCGATGTTCATTGAAAACGTGAGCGGCTTGGCCGAAAGAATTTTGCGCAACTTCGTGCTCTCGCCCAAAGACTCCGCGCTGGTGATTTCTTCGAGCGGTTGCAATGCCGTGCCGATTGAAATGGCAGCGGGCTTCAAACAACGCGGCGTAAAAGTCGTGGCCATCATCACAACGAAACACGCGGACGCAAGCACGAGCAAACATCCTTCGGGAAAGAAGCTCGCGGACTTTGCCGATCTCGTGCTCGACACCGGCGCGCCCGTGGGCGATGCGATGGTGCGCGTCGAAGGCCTCGAATTTCCGGTTGCGCCCGGCTCCACGGTCGGCGGCTGCTTGATGGTGAATGCGATCAAAGCCGAAGTTGCCGCGCGTTTAACTGCCGCAGGCAAGCCGCCAAAAGTGCTCACGGCCTCCTCCGTCGTCGGCGCGGAGAAGTCCAATGCCGTGTTCGAAGCGGCGTATGATGAGCATGCGTATCGTTTGAGCAAGTTGTATGAGGGGTTTGGTAAGAACGCATCACGCGCGCAGTTTGGAAGCGCAAAAGGCATGATTCACATGTCCGAAGATTTCGATGCGCCGTTGGAAGATTTTAAGGAGTATCTGGGAAATAATGAATAGCACCCGTGTCAATCATTGCGCCTTGTATCACTGTGGGAAATTTTAAGCCCGCCATATAAAATGTCGTTCTGTTGTTTATCATTCTCACGAAGGGAGGAGTATCATGAGATTCACTTCTATGCATCCGCGCCGCTTTGTTCTGTTTATTCTAACTCTGTGTTTTGCAGCAAGTGCCGAGCTTTTCAGCCAATCTGAAAACGCAACGAATGCGTCGCGCTTGTGCAATATGACTGCTGCGTTTGCAGCAAACGCCAGCGTCGCGAAATTTCAAAACGGCTCCGGCACAAGCGCCCTTTTCGGAAAGATTCCCGCCAAGCCGCCTGGAAAAAATTTTCGCGTCGCCGTGTTGTATTTTAAACTCACCAATGACGAGTTCGAATTGGGCAGTGTCACTGCGGGGTGGCCGCACGACATGCCGCATCCTTCGTGGAAGAACGAGTTCTTGATCAATGTTCCCTATGACTCGATGACATTCGAAGCCGAGCTGGCGCGCAAGCCGGAAAGCTTGACCGCGTATTACTATCACATGTCGGGCGGGAATCTCTGGCTTTACGGCGATGAGGTGACGTATGCCGGCGCGCCGCTCACCGAGACGGATTACGGCAACCCTGATGTCGATTGGCTGGCGTTTCGGTTTAACAATCGCCAGGTTCTCGGCTGGTTCGCTTCGAACTATAATCTCAGCAAACTCGACTATAATCGCGACGGCAATGCGGATGTGATTCTATTCATTTGCCGGAGCCGTCTCAAATTTGCAGCGTCGGGCGAACCGGGTTTTTCATATCTCAAGGATCCTTCCGACATTCGTGGGATAACTTCCCAGAGCGGGACTTATCAAACCGATAGCTATTCATTTTCGGAAGCGCGCACGTTAGCCGCGCATGCTATCGGCCATTTGTTGGGTTTGCCGCATCTCGATGGATTGTATCGCTGGAATTTGATGGCGGGCGTCTACACGAGCCAATCCGGCACCTTAATGAGCGCGCAAGAGCGGAAGCTACTCGGTTGGTTGGAGTATGAAGTCATCGACAACAATACGCGCGAAGTGCGGTTGAGTAATCTCGTTCACAGCAATCGCGCGGTGAAAATTCCAATCAAAGGCACGACGGAATATTTCGTGGTGGAGCATCGCACGCATCACACGGCTTATGCGACGCTGCCTTCGCAACAAGCGAAATCGGGTTTGCTGTTTTACTATGTCAGCAAGGAAATGCCACACCCCAATGCACCGGAAACGCCTTTCATCATTCCGGCGGATGGCTTGGTCACAAACACACTTCTGTCGAGAGATGATATAAAGTATGGCGGTTATTTTAACGGCGACGGCTCGGACTTGTTTGGCTATTACGACCGCACCGAGATCACGCCCTACACCAATCCGAGCACGAGCACGCCGCGTAATCCGCACACGGGCATTGCGCTCAAAAACATTCATCGCGAGGGCGAAGACTTTGTGTTCGACGTTTATTTTGATTACGTCGAAGAGCAGCCCGCGAGCAACCCGGGGCCACAGCGCTTTGATATACGCGCTTATCCGAATCCGTTTACTTGGCAAACTCGAATCTTTTATGATCTGCCGCAAGCTGGCAATG
The DNA here is from genome assembly GCA_041918175.1 of bacterium. Lineage (GTDB taxonomy): Bacteria > Zhuqueibacterota > Zhuqueibacteria > Zhuqueibacterales > Zhuqueibacteraceae > JABWAN01. The sequence goes on along the minus strand of JAYRWE010000042.1, from coordinate 100,462 downwards.
TGAAGCTCACGCTGTATAATGCCATGGGCCAAGAGCAGGCTGTGCTGGTCGAGGGCTGGCAAGAGGCTTGGCATTATGAAGTGCGCTTCGACGGCTATGCTTATCCTGCCGGCGTTTACTTTTATGTTTTAGAAACTCCAGTCGGCAAGGAGCACGGTAAAATGATTCTCTTGCCCAAGCATTAGCCGGGATCTCCTCCTCGTTCACGCAACTTGCGTCGTCATTATCGCAAGCGCAGGTTGCGTGCCGTTGCTCTCTTAAAACCACACGCATGCGCTACATTAACGCCATCCGTACCACCGCACTCGGGCATCCGATTGAGAATGCCGATCTGCTCGCCGCCTATGAAACACATCTCGCAAAATTGCCTTTGGCAGAGCCGCAGCTCGCGGAATTGCGCAGCTTTGTGCAATACTCGCTCGTGGGCCGGCGCACGCGCCATATGTTCGCGCCGCGTTTGGAAGACGCACACGATTTTGCCAGCCGCGCCGCGCTGTTTCAAAAGGGCGCAGAACAAGCACTCGATATTTTAGTCGAACAGTTGCGGCCGCTCCTCTCCACAGCGAAAATTAAATTCGATGCGGTGCTCACGACGACTTCCACCGGCAATCTCATGCCCGGCATCAGTTATCGTTTCGCGCGACGCGCGCAAGAGTGGTTGCAGCCGAACGCGCTGCTCATCGACTTGGGCAATGTCGGTTGCACCGGCAGCGTGAAAGCGCTCAACCTCGCGCGCGCGTTGCAGGCTTCATTTGAAAATATTCTGCTCCTCGCCATTGAGCTGCCCACAACGCTGCTCGATATGACCAGCGCGCGCTTCGATATTTGGCAAGGCAACTGCACTTTCGGCGACGGCGCCGCGGCGATGTGGATTTCAAACAACAAAGAGCACGGCGAAACCGCACTGGCATTGGAAGAGTTGCACTATCAACAACAAGCCGAGCACGGCCTCGATCTCATTCGCTGGGATTATGGCCGCTACTACACTTTCGCGCTCGCGGACGAGCAAACCTTCAACCGCGACGTGCGCGATTTCGTGACGCAGGCTTTGCATCAAACCGAAGCGGGATGGAAAAGCGAGCCGCGTTGGGCGATTCATCCCGCGGGCATAACGCTGCTCGTGCGCATTGGCCGCAAACTCGGCATACCAACCGAAGCGCTGCAACCTTCGATTGAGCATTATCGCCAATATTCAAACATGAGCAGCGCCAGCCTGCCGCATATTCTCAAAGAGGTTGCTGCCGCCGCACCCGCGCAGGCTGCCGTCAATTTGCTCACGATGGGCGCGGGTTTTAACGTCATCTATGGTCGCGTTCGCAAGGAGAGATAAAATGGAAGCAGAAGCAATTTTTAAAGTGATGGAAAAGTATTTCGCCGCGAAGAAACCCGAGGCCGTCCACGCTCCGCTGCGCGAACAGCCGGTGACCGCGTTGCTGCAAGACAGCTTGGACTTGGTCGATTTTCTCATTTACCTCGAAGACGAATTGAAGCTCGAGGGTGAGATTGACATGCACCGCTTCGGCCCGAGCGTGATGAACAAAAATTTCGGCGAGTTGGCTGGCGTGATTGCGCAAGTGTTGCGCGAAGGCTTGCCGCCGAAAGTGCGCATTGAGACGGCGACCTAATTTTTCTCCCGTTCCCGTGCTTCGCGTGGGAATGCAGCCCCGAACGCTCGCGTTATGAAACGTGGCGCAGAGCGTCTCAGGGCATTCCCACGAAGACCGTGGGAGCGAGCGAATTGATCTCTTGCTTGAAAAAAGCAAACGGCAGAATGATTGTTTGGCAGAATCATTTTGCCGAACAATTATTCTGCCGAATAAGGAGAATGCAGCATGAGAAATTCATGGATGAAGTTATACGGGATCGCGGTCGCGGTCATGATCGTAACGCTGCTCGCTCATATTGCCGCCCAGCTCAATGCCGCGCCCAAATCAGCCGGCCTCAAACGCTATCAAGTCGCCTCCGCGATGGTTGAATACACATTAAGCGGAACGCAAACCGGAACCGAGACGCTGTACTTTGTTGATTACGGCATGCGCGAAGCGAAGTACACGAGCACGGAAATCAAAGTGGGCAGCTTCGCGCAAAAGACGAATCGCGTGACCATTATGGAAGGTGCGACGATTTATACAATTGATCTCGACAAGAAAACCGGCACGAAGATCGAAAATCCATTCTATAAAAAATTCGAAGGCCGAGACGCAACCGAGGTTGGCGAACAGATGCTGCGCGACATGGGCGGGCAAAAGATCGGCACCGAGTCTTTTCTCGGGAAGACGTGCGACGTGTGGGAGATCAGAAAGCTTGGCAGCAAAGTCTGGGTATGGAGCGGCATTCCGTTGAAAAACGAAACGAACTTCGCGGGCATGCAAAGCGCGATTGTCGCCACGAAGATCGAGCCCAATGCGCAGATTCCGCCGGAGAAGTTGGCGATCCCCGCGGACGTGAAAATCGGCGCCGGCTTCGACTTCAACAAGCTGCGCAAAGCGACACCGAAGAAGGCAGAGCAATAGACGGATTAAAGAATCAAAGCCATCGCCGGATGATGAATCATCAGGCGAGGAGATGCAAGCCAACTAAAGTTGGCTACCACCCTACGGGTGATCAGCGATCTTTAGATCGCTTCCACCTTTGCAGATGAAGTCGAATGCCACTTCTCCATGTTCTCGCTCCCGGTTTTCAAACCACGATTCAAGATGCCGGCCGCTTTGGCTTCGCGCATCTCGGGGTTTCGCCTGCGGGCGCAGCGGATGTTTTTGCATTCCGCCTCGGCAATCGTTTGGTTTATAATTCGGAGAACACCGCGGCGCTTGAAATGACGCTGATCGGCGGCACGTTTCTTTTTGAATGCGACAGTTTCATCGCGCTCACCGGCGCAGCGTGCGACGCACACCTCGAGCGCGACGTTGTGCCGTGTTGGCAATCGCTGCATGTGCAAGCCGGACAAACGCTGCGCTGCGGCCCGATGCGCAACGGCGCGCGCACCTATCTCTGCATGCATGGCGGCATTAAAATCCCGGCAGTGATGAACAGCGCCTCCACGCACGTGCAAACCCGCATCGGCGGCTGGCAAGGCCGGGCTTTGAAAAAAGGCGACGCACTCGAAATCGTGGCGCGGGCTTCCTCACTTCCGCTTCGCCCGCTGCGCGCGCCGGCCTCGGCGCAAAACTATCTGCGTGAAAAAAATCTATTGCGCCTCACGCGCGGCCCACAAACGGATTTTTTCCCGCTCGCGGCTTTTGATATTCTCACCTCCACGCCTTATCTTGTCACCGCAGCTTCGAATCGCGTCGGCTTGCGTTTAAAAGGCGAAGCCCTCGCGCGCATGCCTCACGAAGAAATGCTCACCGAAGGCATGACGTGCGGCGCGGTGCAAGTGCCCAGCGACGGCCAGCCGATCCTTTTGTGCGTCGAGCCTCCGACCACCGGCGGCTATCCCAAGATCGCCCACGTCATCTCCGCCGACTTGCCGCGCGTTGGGCAATTGCGCCCGCGCGAAGAAGTGCGCTTTCAATTCAGCGCGTACGAAACCGCGCGTGAATTATATCTGCAGCAGCGGATCATCGTGTTGCAAAACTGTTGATCACTGAAATTCGTTAGGCAACACACGGAACAAAAACGCACACCGAAAAGCGCAGAAGCTTTCTGCGCGTGCGCCTTTGCTCCGCGTGCATCGCCCAAGCCGCTTTGTCCGCGTGCGTTTTGCTCCGTGTGCATCACCCAAATCGCTTTCTCCGCGTGCGCTTTTAATCCGTGTGCATCTATAAAGGCATTCAGCACTCTCACTCAAATTCGCCCAACCTCATGAGCACCTCTCCTTCCTCGCAATGGTATCGCACCATCACGCGTGAGCAATGGCGCGCGCTCTTCGCCGCACAACTCGGCTGGATGCTCGACGCCATGGATGTCATGCTCTATGCCTTCGCGCTCAATGCCATTCGCACCGAGTTTCAATTCAGCAACGCCACCGCCGGCGCGCTGGCCTCCGCCACGTTGCTCGCCTCCGCGTTCGGCGGCATCTTTTTCGGATGGCTTGCCGACCGCATCGGACGCGCGCGCGCATTGGTGTATGCCATTCTCATCTATTCCTTCTTCACCGCCATGACCGCCTCCGCCGCAAACTTCGCCGAACTGTTGTTGTGGCGCATGCTCGTCGGTATCGGCCTCGGCGGCGAATGGTCTGCTGGCTCCGTGCTCGTCGCCGAAACCTGGCCCGCGGAACATCGCGGCAAAGCCCTTGGCCTCATGCAATCCGGTTGGGCGCTCGGTTATATTCTCGCCGCGATACTCTCCGCCACGATTCTGCCCACCCATGGTTGGCGCCTGCTCTTCGTCATCGGCATCGCGCCCGCGTTCCTCACGTTTTGGATTCGCAAGCGCGTGCCCGAGCCTGCAATGTGGCAAGCCCAGCGCAAAAAAACTTCCGCGCCAACTTTCAATGCGTGGCGCATCATCCTGCAACCGCCTTATCTCCAAACCACGCTGCGCGCAAGCTTGATCACCACCAACGTGCTCTTCGCCTATTGGGGCTTGTTCACGTGGCTGCCCACGTTTCTCGCCGCGCCGATTGCCAGCGGCGGCGCAGGTTTGCCCTTCGTCAAAAGCACCATGTGGATCATTCCCATGCAAATCGGCGCGTTCCTCGGCTACACGCTCTTTGGTTTTCTCTCCGATCGTTTCGGACGCAAGCCCGTTTTCGTTTTCTTTTTGGTCGCCGCGGCCGTGCTCACCCCGCTTTATGGCGCGCTCGCGCGCAATGAACTCTCCCTACTGCTCCTCGGCCCCTTGCTCGGCTTCTTCGGCCACGGCTATTTCAGCGTGTTCGGCGCGCTGCTCGCAGAATTATATCCCACCGCGATTCGCGGCCTCGCCCAGGGCTTTGTTTATAACGTCGGCCGCGCCTTCAGCGCACTCGCGCCTTTCACCATTGGCGCGCTTGCGGACAAATCTGGCATCGGCAGCGCGCTCGCTCTCACCGCCGCATTCTTTCTCGCCGGCGCAGTGTTGATGAAACTTCTCCCCGAAACCAAAGGCCGCGCGCTCTATCACGATGAATTGCGCGCGTAAAACTTCGCGGCCTGGCCTCGTCTCGCTTAATCACCGCCCCGCAGCATGACCGGCATTCACGTCAACCGAACGCGCGCAGCGCGAGAGAAAGTCCCCCTTTGAAGGGGGATTTAGGGGGATGTTGGTCACGTGAACAATTTTAAAAGCCATTTTTATGGCTTGTCGCTGCGCCACCGCGGTGTCATCGTTGCTTGTTTACCGTACTTTTATCTTTTCAAGCGAGGTGACTTCAAAGCGACGGCATCCCGCCGCCTAAATTATATTTTCAAACAAAGCCCTTATTCAAAATGAACACCGCCTTCACCATCGACCTCAACGCCGACCTCGGCGAACGTCCGCACGCTCTGCACGACGGCACCGAAGAGCACATTATCCGCATGATTTCGAGCGCGAACATCGCCTGCGGCGGCCATGCCGGAGATGAGAGCACCATGGCCCAAACCCTTGCACTCTGCGCGCAACACAGCGTGAGCCTCGGCGCGCATCCCAGCTTTCCCGACCGCGCCAACTTTGGCCGCATTGAAATGCCCATGACCGCGAATGAAATCACGCAGAGCGTGTTTGAGCAAGTGCGCGATCTCGGCCGCATCGCCGAAGCGCAGCGCATGACCTTGCAACACGTGAAGCCGCACGGCGCGCTTTACAATCTCGCCGCGCGCAACAAACGCATCGCCGAAGCTGTTGCGCGCGGAATTATAAAATGGAGTCGGGATTTAATCTTGGTAGGAATGGCGCACTCGGCCATGTTGGAAGTCGCACACGCGATGGGCTTGCGCGTCGTTGCCGAAGCTTTTATCGATCGTGTTTATGAAGCGGAGGGCACGCTGCGCAGCCGCACACACGCCGATGCGCTTCTATCATCTCCCCAAGCGGCATGCGCGCAAGCTTTGCGGATCATCAAAGAGCACAGCGTCCTCGCGCACAACGGCGCCGTCGTGCCGCTCGTTGCAGAGACGCTCTGCATGCACAGCGACACCCCGAATGCGCTGGCAGTGCTCACGGCCTTGCGCGAAAAATTGAGAGAAGAGAATATCGAAGTCGCAGCATTTGCAAAACGAACCGCGTGACTAAAACAGTTTGAGCTGATTGTCCGGCACGTGCTCAACCTGCTTCTGCGGCTTCGCCTGCCAATGCTCATACGCTTTGAGTTGCTCCTCAATGTCCGACAAAAAGCGCGAAGGCGCGTGCTCACATATTTTCCCAAAGAGTCGGCGCTGCATCGCACGGAGCAAATAAAGCTGCTCTTGCGCGCGCGTCATGCCCACGTAAAACAAGCGCCGCTCTTCCGCCGGATCGCCCACCAATGTTTCAAGCTGCATCGGGGTCAAACCTTCTTCGCAGCCGACGATAAACACCACCGGAAATTCCAAGCCCTTTGCTGCGTGCAGCGTCATGAGCGCAATCTTCTCCGCGCGCGACTCGAAATGATCGCTCGCGCTTTCCAATGCCAGCGCATCGCAAAACGCGCGCACAGTTTCGCGCCGCCGCGCGAGGCGCAACACGCGCTGCCAATTTTCGTGCAGAGTTTTATGCTCTTGCAGAAAAGCTTTAAGCAATGGCATTTGATAAAAACTTTCGAGCGCATGAGCCAGGCCGTGCGCTTGCTCGCTCTTTTTATAAAACAAAAAGTTTTGTTGTGTGATTAAAAGCGCGGACTTCACTTTTGCGCCGAGGCTTTCAACTTCGGCAAAGCGCGCCATCTTTTCCAACTCGAACTGTGGCAACGCTTCCAGCATCTTTTGCGCAGACACTTCGCCAAAGCCGGGCGTGAGCATGGCGATCAGTTCCACCACGTGCTTCGTTTGAAAAGTCAAGCCCACAGCACAGCGAATCAACGCAAGCAATGGCAACACGCCCGCGCGTTGCACGAGCGGCGCGTCGCCGGAAATTTGATACGGCATGCCCGAACGTTCGAGCGCTTCTTCGAGCGGCGCTCGTAACGCATTGAGGCGATACAGAATCGCAAAGTCACCGAAGCTGCGCGCGCCTTCTTCCTCGCGGCCGACGCGCCGCGTATCTTGCGAGAACATGCTCGTGCCGCCCACCATCTTTTCAATTTGATGCACGACATACTCGGCTTCGGCTTTCTCTGTGGGCGCGGCGTAAATTGTCAAACGGCCTTCGGTCAACAACGCCGCGGAGAGCGGCATGGCAAAAGTCTCTTCGCCGTGTTCGATCACTTGGCCCGAAGCCGAGAGAATGTTCGCGCCGGAGCGATAGTTTTCCTCCAAACGCATTTCCATCGCGCCGGGAAAATCTGTGGCGAAGTTAGTGAAGTAACTCACCTCCGAGCCGCGAAAGCCGTAGATAGCTTGATTGGGATCGCCAATCGCAGTGACGAGCGCGTTCGTATGCACGAGCAATGTGAGCAAACGATGTTGCGCCGGGTTGAGGTCTTGATACTCATCCACGAAGAGCCAATGATACCGGCCATGTAAACGCTCGCGCACAGCTTGATCATTTTCAATGAGCGCAATCGCTTCGAGGAGAAAATCATCAAAATCCCAAAGCCGTTCGCGCCGCAGCGCGGTTTGATAACTTTGTGCACGTGCGCTGGGACTTTGTAGCCCCGCCCCCTTGTGGGGCGCTGCCTCATGCACGTTACCATCGGCCCACAGTGGGCCGGGGCTACTGCGTGTCGCCTTTTGCAGAGAAATTTCTTCGAGCCAAGTTTGTCGCTCCGCAACCGAAGCTTCTGGCCAAATGGCTTTGGCAATTTCTTTTTGCCGCTCTTCCTCAACAATCTCAAAATCAAATCCGTGCTCACGCAGCAAGTTCAAACAGAACGCATGAAACGTTCCGGTGGTGAGTCGAGTCACAGCCTCGGCCAAATGCTCGCGCAGGCGGCGCTGCATTTCTTCCGCGGCTTTGTTGGTGAAAGTGATGGCGAGCATTGCTTCGGGTGATGTGCCTTGCTGCACGAAATGCGAGATGCGATGCACAAGCGTGTGCGTCTTGCCCGTGCCGGGTCCGGCAACAATGAGCAGATGCGAGCCGCGATGTTGCACCGCGCGTTGTTGGGAGGGATTGAGCAAGGGGAGCGCAGACATCTTGTCTGCTTGGGGAGACGCAGGCGTTGCAACGCCATTGCTGAAATCTAATGCGCGCGACGAGGCTTCGTCTTTGCTTGCTTCGTCAACTTTTTTTTTACTCGAAGTCTTTACTTTTTTCTTTGATGCGGACGACACCCCCGTGCCCCCCTCAAGGGGGGAATTATCGGCGTCGCCTTCGCGCGCCACAGTATTCCCCCCTTGAGGGGGGTGTTTCTCTTCAAACTCTATTTCAACCGCGCTCGCGCGGCGTTGCAATTCTTTTCTTTCTTCATCACTAAAAAGATGAATCGTGCCGTACTCGCCGTCATAGCCCGCGGCGATTTTCACTTCGCTCGCGCGCATCCGCCGAATGCCTTCGGCCACAATCTCGCCCGCATATTTTTTGATCTCTTCCAACGGCGCGTCTTGCAAAATGTGCAACTCATTCCCCACATGCTTGAGCAAACTTTCGAAGACTTCATTCACGCCCTTTGTGGTTGCGGCTTGCCCGCGCGCGTCGCCGATGACTTCGGGCAATGGAATGAGATTCGTGAACGGTCGCCAGCGCGGCGGGCGCTCGCCTTCAGGACGATCAGCGAGCGCTTCAATGCGCGCCATCACGCCAACAGTGACGGGTCGGTTACACACGGGACAATTGCCGTTGTGCGCCGCAGTCTCTTTCGGATGCAAACGCGTTTTGCATTCGCGATGACCGTCGTAATGATACTTGCCCTCTTCCGGAAAAAATTCAATGGTGCCGAGAAAGCCGCGGTCGCTTTCATCTTTCCACGCGCGATACATCGCGGGATACGAAAGCTCGGTGTCGAAGAGATTCGCTTCGCGCGCAAGTTTCGGCGGCGAGTGCGCATCGGAATTAGAAACGAGCACGAAGCGATCAAGTTGTTTGAGTCGCCAATTCATCGGCGGATCGGAAGAGAGCCCGGTTTCAACTGCGAAGATGTGCGGCAAGAGATCGGCGAAGCAATCTTCCATCGAATCAAAGCCGCCTTTCGAACCGAGCACGGCAAACCACGGCGTCCAAATATGCGCGGGCACGAGGAACGAGAGCGGATCGGTTTCGAGCACAATTTCCAACAAGTCGCGCGAATCAAGCCCGAGAATGGGGCGGCCGTCGGAGCGGATGTTGCCGATGGCTTCGAGGCGCGCTTGCAGTTTGAGCGCAGCCTCGAAACTCGGTGCGAAGATGACGTTGTGAATCTTGCGGACTTTGTCAAGGCGTTTATAGATGCTCGAAATTTCCACGGTGAGCATGAAGCGCACTTCGCCCGCGCACGCTTTCGGCACTTCGGGCTGCGTGAGCTCGGCAAATTCTTTTTTGAGTTTGAATAAACCCGCTTCTGCCGGTTCGAGCTTTTTACGAAGTTCATCGAGCCAGCCCGGATGCACAAAGTCGCCGGTGCCGACCACCGTGATGCCTTTGAGCTGCGCCCATTTGCTGAGATGTTCGAGATTGAGTTGTTTGCTCGTCGCGCGGGAATAATGCGAATGGAGATGAAGGTCGGCGTAGAATTTCATGGAGGCTCTTTATGCGATGAGGTGCGATTGAAAACAAACGCGCGCATGCTACAAAACGAGGGGCTAAGTCGCAAGCGAAAAGATGGCCGGAGGTAATGCGCATTGCTCAAAATCGTGCGGTAGCATTTACGTTGAGGCAATGCGCGTTTGGCAGAATGAAAAGTTGTTGTTGACTTTCAGCAAAAAAATCTTATCATAAGGCCCATCATCGACTGCACAAAAAAACCATAGTCCCGCCACACCAGATCCGTGCAGCACCAATCTTCGAACTCAGTCGTTAGGAAGTGACGATTGTCTTCTTGTTCCTCGCAGTGCTCCTTTGAGCACGCCCGAGTCGCCATCCTACTCCGCCATGTCAGTGAGGTGGGGAAAAAAGGTACATGGCTACCTTCTCTTTCTCCTAAAATTTCGTGCAACTCTCGCGCAATCGCCCATGAGATAACGCGTGCGTTGGTATCGCGTTTTATCTCGTAAGTTGTTAATCCGTTCTTATGGGATGATCTTATGCCTAAGAAAACTCATACTATTCGTTTTGCGCTTGGCTCTGTGCTACAGCGCAACGCTGGCGCAAGCAATGCGTGCCGTCATTTTGCGAAAACCACTATGCGGCTCAGTGTGGCGATCGCCATGCTTGCCCTATTCGCGCCGCGTTTGGCCGCGCAATCGCAGATCGGGCGGTTTCAGGACGAGTTCCTTAACACCAACTCGATTGCGCAGCAACGCAACGTCACGATTGACACTCAGCAAGGCATAATCACCCTCAAGACACTTGCAGACTCGATCGAAGAGAGCCAGAATTTCCGACTGTTCTTGAGCGGCATTGATCGCACCTTCAAAGAGCCGCCGGATGTTTCGATCATTAAGGATATTGACCGCGTTCCGGGCGAAGATGAAGTTTACCTTTTTACCGATTCGTTCAAGCGCAGCGTATTTACTTTTAATGCGCTCAGTGGCAGTAAAGTGGTCGCCGATTTTGTGCCCGGGGGGTTGATTGCCCCGGTCGATGCTCATCCGTTTCTTGAAAACGGCACGTTGAAAGTTTTAATCACGGAAGAGTCGGGCGAACAAACCACCAGCCCCAATGGCCGCATTTGGAAAATCAATAGCAGCAACTTAAAAGCGGAATGGGTCTTCCCAGATTCCGCGCGAATTTCTCCCGATTCTTTACGTGCGCCTTCGGATGCCGTAATGCTCCAGAATCGTTCGGAAGTGCTCATTTGCGATGCCGGGAACAATCGCTTGATCGCTGTGACTATGAATGGCAGAGGACCGGGCGCAATCGTGTGGCGTTTCAAAAGCGATTTCAACAACCCGGTCGATGTCGAGGTAGACTCCAGTGACCTTAGTGGCAGCGTCTATCTCGTGACGGATCAATTTAACCATCGCATCGAATTGGTGCAGAGAGTGGGCAGTGGCGGCACTAATCGTACCGTGTTTGGCGTGAAAGGAGTCTCCGGTAATTCCCGCACACTGCTCAATCGTCCCACGGATGCAGACTTTCTCAACAATGGTAACATTCTTATTTGCGACGCAGGGAACAATCGTTTGATTGAAGTCACGCGACAAGGTGCTTTTGTTCGTGAGTTTGCGCATCGGTTGTTCAGTCTTAATGACGCAGATCGTATAGAGCGCGGCGTGCACCGCGGTAAAATGATTGTTGCTGGTAATACTTCTCAAGCAACGAACATTGTGGCGACCAAACGGCTTTCTTATGCTTCGGAAACCTACGTTTCTCCTCCACGCAATTTCAACCGGCTTGTTGATTTTGATTCGATCGTTTGGAGTGACAGCCTTCCTGCGGGCACCAACATTCGCCTGCAACTTCGTACCGTCCGCGTTTTGAGCGATACCTCGAGTGCACAGTGGCTTGGCCCCACGGGGACTTCGGACTATTATACGATCAAACCGTCAATAATCAATCCGGCGCATGACGGCGACAGCTTCTATCAATTTCGCGCTCTGCTCGAAACGCAAAACAATCTCGAAACTCCGTTGTTGCGCTCAGTCAAAGTAAAGGCGCATTACTTCGTCGCCGATTCCACGGGAGGCGTGCTGTCAAAAGAAATTCGCGACGCTGCTAATGTGATCATCACCTCTTGGCGCACACTGCGTTTTCAATCCAAGCTACCCACCGTGCCCGGCGCTTCTTTGCAAGTGGATATTCTCGACAGTTTAGGCACGCTCATCTCGAAAAACACTTTCGCGGAGTTTCCCGCTTCGCAAACGCCTGGCAATGTGTTCCAGATCGACCCGGATCGCGTGCCGGCCTTGCGCGGTCGCCAAGCCATTCGTTTACGTGCGTTCTTAAAAACCGAAAACGCCTTCGTTACGCCGCAATTGTTGAATTGGGAAGTGGAATGGTCCTCCGTGCGTTTCGGGCCTTCGCAGATTCGATTTGCCAACCGCAACCTTGATCCGCTCTCGTTTATGCGCTTGTCCAATTCCAATAAGGACAGTGCGTACATCGTTCTCACCGATCCCAACGCACAAGCCATTCTCGACACCATCACTGTACAAGTGCAAAGCAAGCGCGTGGGTGATACGGAATCCTTCTTCTTGCGTATCGATCCCACGAATCGCGCCTTCTTTAGCACGCGCAGCGGTATTCCGCTGGTCTTTGCGAATGAGCCGACGCGGAACAATAAGAAAATTGAAGTACGCGATCGCGACACGCTCTTCGTGTCTTACACCGATCCGCGTGATAGCAACGACCGGAGCAGCGCCACCGCGGTGGTCATCCAGCGCGTGAAGGGCACGATTCAAATTGAAAATATTGCCAACACAGTACAGGACACGCTTTCCATCGGCGAGCAGGCCATTGTGCGCGTGCTCGGAGAGACCGATCACAATCTCTCACCCACGGCGCGGGATACCATATTCGCATTGCTGCGTGATCCCCAAACGAACGATCAAGAAACGGTTACGCTGCTGGAAATCGCAAACTTCGGCACCCCCACCGTTTTCAACACCGGAAATTTTCGCAGCGCGAGCGGTATTGTACTGATTAAAGAAGGCAGCGTGCGCAACGATGGCAAGCTCTTCACCGATGTCGGCAATGTCATCGCTGCCAGCTTTGAAGACGAGTTTGATCGCATTGAAGATTTTGCGACCGTCATTGATTCGACCGGTGTCGATGCCTTGCAAGACAGACCGTTTCTTTTAGAAATTGCGCCCAATCCCTATCGCCAGCAAAGCGGCAGGCCTTTCAAATTGCGCGCACAAGTCCGGACCGGCGAACTGGTCATTCGCAAAGTCGAAATCTTCAATCTCGCTGGTGATCGGGTCACTACGTTAGGAGATGGACAAATTCTTTTCAAAGGCCGTCCTAGTTTGTCAGCGCGTCTCGGACGAGTAGAGGTGAGTAATTGGTGGAGTTTGAAAGACAACAATCTCAGCGCAGTTGCGAGCGGAACGTACTTCGCGAAATTCGACGTGCTCGTGAATAGTGAGCCGAGAAGCCAAGTCATCAAATTCGTGGTTGTGCAATAACGCCGGGGAGGTGGCTTATGAAACGTATTCACAATTTTATCATGTCGCTGATCAACTTTAGGATCATAGCTATGAAATCTCACACTCGTTTCATGCTCTTCGCGTTGTGCGCGCTGCTCACTAGTTTGGAAACCGCGTACGCACAACTGCCCGGCAATTTTGCCGCGCCGCTCTTACGCATCAGTCCGTACGCGCGGCAAGTGGCGATGGGCGAAGCCGCCACGGCGCTGTCGAACGATTTGAACGCGCTGCGTTACAACATCGGCAGCCTCGGCACATTGGATTACAGCTCGTTTGGCATACATTATCACCAATGGATTGAGGACACGTATCAAGGCGCGTTGGAAGGAGCCGTGCGCACACGCTTCGGCGTTATCGGCGCTAATCTGACGTACTTCGATGAGGGCGTGCTTTCTGAAATTGACGAGAATTTTAACCCGACCGGCTTCTCGTTTGACAATCACGATCTCGCGCTCACGCTCGGTTATGGCTATCGCTTTATGTTGCCGAGCAATTCGGAATTGGGCGTGGGCCTTTCCGGCAAATACGTGCGGCAAGATTTGGTCAATCAAATCGGTACTGCCTTCGGCGCGGATGCGGGCTTTCGTTTCGCATGGAAGGGAATTGCACTTGGTGCGACGCTGCAGAATTTTACTTTGAGCAAATTGCGCGTTGATACCACGGCGACTGCCTTTCGTTTGCCCGAAACCATTCGCGGCGGCCTTGCGTTCGATTTGCCCATCCCCGATCGTCGTTTGAAATGGAAAGTCGCGGTTGACGCCGCGAAGTTTGCGGATAAGAATGATAAGAACGTGCGCATCTATGCTGGCACGGAGTTACGTCTCTCGGATTTATTTTCCGTGCGCGGGGGCTATAAAATTCGCGACGAAGAAATTTCGCGTTGGAGTGCGGGCTTCGGTTTGATTATTCCAATGGGGTGGTTTGGCGGCTCCAGCACAAGCTTGGATTATGCCTATAGCCCGCTCGAAGCTTTCGACACGCAAGCGCATCGGTTCTCGCTTTCGTTTAGTTTCGGTAAAGTGCCGGCCACGGCGGGAATTTTCGCCTCCGGTGCGGCGGATGCGGAGTTGGAAAAAGCGCGGCGCGCGCGTGAAGAGGCGGAAGAGGCGCGCCTTGCCGCGCTTGAAGCGGAAGGCCGTTTGCGCGATGTCGAAGATCGCATGAGCAAATTGGAAGAAGAAATGCTCCGCAAGTTTGAAGAGATCAAAAAAATCGCGGAGAGCACGCAGGGGCAAATTGAAGTGGCGCGCGAAGCCGGCACAGGCAACGTGCTCACCACCTTGCGCGTGAATTTCGACTTCGACAAATCCGACATCCGCACGGATATGACCGGCACGTTGGACAAGCTCGCTGAAATTTTGAATACGTATGAAGGCTCGCAGTTGTGGATCGCCGGACACACCGATAACACGGGCACGGACGAGTATAATTTCCATCTCTCCGAACGCCGCATGAGCAGCGTGATGAATTATCTCGTGCGCCGCAATGTTGTTTCCGGCCGCTTTGTCGATCCGATTCCATACGGCGAATGGCGCCCGCTCAACAACAACGTCACCGCGGATGAGCAATTTCTCAATCGTCGCGTCGAGTTTCTCATTTACACCGGCGAAAACAAGCCGGGCCTGCACCCCGCCTCGATGATTCAAACCGTCGCGGTGCGCAACGATTCCATTGTGGTCGAAGGCAACGGCGAATTGAGCTTCACGCAAAAGCTGTTGGACAATCCGCCGCGTGCGTTGCTCGTCTTCCCGAAAGTGTACATCCCCGATGCGAAGACGTTCACGATCAACAAAGGCAACGTGCAACAAGCGCGTCTCGGTTTCCATCCCGAAGACGGCAGCACCTGGGTGGTGCTCGACTTGTTCGCGCCGATTGCGCCTGTGGCCACGAGCGTCGGCAAGACGGTGAGAATTCTGCCTGAGCCTGCGGCCTCCGCGACGAAAGAGCAGAACCGGTGACGTGCAATGCTCCGCTCCGGCTTGCCTTGCTGTGCGAATAAAAATTGGCAAACCGATTTCGACATAAACAAAAATCCCACGCCGTGTCGTTCACGCGTGGGATTTTTTTATGCCGAAAACAAAAAAGAGCGCGGCCGATAGCAACCCCGGAAAGATCGGCTCAATTCCCCACCAATATTCTCCCTCATATTTACTCCACATCCAAATCGCCGTCACGCTTGCGCTCGTTAACATCGAAGCTGGCACGATGCGCGCAGGCATACGCCATCGCTGCGAAAAGCTGCTCGCCAACGGCAACAAAAGCGCAGGCGTTACGATCGTGCCGAGTTGATACCATATCGCCACGACGGACTGCGCCCACAATGCAATTGCAATCGCGAAGATGAAGGTGAGCACGAGTCCGAGCTGGGTGAGGCGCGTGATTTCGTTTTCCACGAGTATTCCCCCCTTGAGGGGGGCAGGGGGGTGTTCTTCGATGCGTGAATCGCTTTCAATTTCATTGAGAGGCTTTGTCATTCTATTGCTAGCATTTTGTACTTCTGCACGATCCTGCGCGACACCCCCCAGGCCCCCCACAAGGGGGGAATCTTCTGCCCACGGTTTTTTTCTAAATGAAAAAAACGCACTTCGCGCAAACGAATACTTCGCCAAAATATCTTTCCCCAATGTGATGGCCGAGGTGAAAGCAAACCCGTCCACGGTTGACATGATCGTCGCGAACATGGCGACATAAAAGACGCCGAGCGCTCCATGCGGCAAAAGCGCCAACGCGAGGCGAGGATATGCTTCCACAGCATGCGTGAGTTGCGGCACGAGCGCGCGCGCATACAAACCGGTCGCCGTGGTCATGAAATCAAACACAGCCCAACAGAGCACGGAGAGCAAAATGCCGTTGCGCGCGGTGCGCTCATCTTTTGCCGCAAAGCAACGTTGGTAAAAAGTCGGATCGACCAGCGTGCTCATCGCGATGAAGTACCATACGAGAATGAACAGCGGCGAATTGCCGCCGTGCCATTCGAAATGTGAAGCCGGCAAATTTTGTTGAAGGAAAGCGAAGCCGCCAAATTTGGTCACGGCAAAATAAAGAATGAGCACAAAGCCGGCGTACATCAAAACGAATTGCAGTTTCTCCGTGCGCACAACGGCTGCGAAGCCGCCGCGAAACGAGTAGATGATCGAAAGCAATGTGCCCACGCCCACGCCGAGCCACAGCGGCCAGGCAAATAAGATTTGACACAACACGCCCAACATGAGCACGTAGGGCGCAGGCGTTGTCAGAATGAAAACGAAGAGCGCGCCAATGAGGCCCGCGGACTTGCCGTAGCTGCGCTCCAACTGCTCCGGAATGGTAAGCACTTTTTCACGGCGCGCGCGCCCGGCGAGGAAAAATGCGAAGAGGAGAGCATAGAGATAATACGGCACACCGAATACGAGCCAATTCGAAATGCCGTAACTATACGTGAACTCTCCCACGCCCAAAATGCCGCCATACCATGTCGTCACCAATGTCGCGACAAACGCAGGCAACGACAAGCGCCGGCCGGAGAGCACATACTCCTCCAAGCCCTTGTCCGCGCCGCGCGAGCGACGAAAGCCGAGATACAGCAAGAGGAGCAAGTAGAGGGCGATAATCGTGTAGTCGAGAGGGGACATGGTGGTTGTTAGTGGACAGTTATCAGTTATCAGTGAACAGTGATCAGTGATCAGTGAACAGTGATCACTGATCACTGGCTTTTCGAACGCGATAACAAAATAAGTTTCCCACACGCACGCTGACGGAAAATTCCTCCGCGAGCGCTTCGTTGCTCAAACCGTCGCGCACGGCCCATTCGAGCGCTTCGTCGTTGAGCGGATATTTCAACCCCGTGGTCGTTATGCCTTCCACGCGGCGAAAGGCGAGGAGAGAAATTTGTTGGCCGGCGAATGTGTCGAACGTTTGCGTTTTGGTGGCGGCGCTCGCGACAATAAAGCTGCCGACGCCGAAGTCGTCGTGCAACTCCAAGTCTATTTGCCCGCAAAATTTTTCGACAATATTCAGATTGACGAGTTGATGATCAAAACGCAAACCGGTGATGCCGATTAGGAACGCACGCGTGATTTTTTGCTCCGCGGCAAATAGCAGCGTCTTTTCGAGATCGGTGGCATATTGACTCGGGCGTGACACGAGCGTGGCGCGTGCAAAGGCCTCTCGTGTTTCATGCGTGAGCGAATCGAGGTCGCCGATGATATAGTCGGGCACAATGCCGTGGTCGCGTGCACGGTTTGCTCCGCCGTCCGCGCAAATGATGAGATCCGCGCGCGCACGACATGGCGCGACAATTTCCGCGGCAGGCAGAATGCTGTTGGCGATGATGAGCGCAGTGCGTTGGCTCATGGCTATAATTCATATTTCAAGTTGAAAAACACTTGCCGCTCTGCCGCCGGAAAAAATTCCTCGCCTTCTCCGTGCGCAATATAAAGCCGATTGAAAAGATTTTGCACATGAAGTTGCAACAACAAGCGGGAAAGCACGCCGCGACGAAATTCATAACCCGCGTTACCATGAAAAACGGTAAAGCGCGACACCGTGTTTTGTTCGTTGCCGCAATTGTCCGTATACTTCTTGCCCACGTGTTGCGCTGCAAGTGAGGCCGTAAAGCCGCGGTGTGTGTAGGTGAGCCGCATATTCGCGAGCACGTTGGGAAAACCGGCAATGGTATTGCCCGCCAAGTTTTGCGCGCTCTCGCCGCAGGCATAGCTGACGTAATCCTGCAATTCGTTTTGACTAAGCATGAGATTGCCGCTTGCTTGCAAAGCAGAAGTGAGTAGCGCTGCGATTTGCATTTCAATGCCCGCATGCAGCGTGCGTTCAGCATTGCCGGTCACCGGTTGGCCGAAGCGATCCAACTGCCCGCTCTTGATGATTTCATCGGTGAAGTTCATATAAAAAAGATTGAGCTGAGCCTGCAAACGCTCGGAACGATGGCCGGCGCCGAACTCGAAGTCGTGCAGTTTTTCCGGGCGCACGAGCGGTTGGTTGAAATCAAATTCACCGTTGGGCTGCAAGGCAAACTGTGGTTCGACCGCGCCCCAGCTTGCGGGTGTGCTCGCTTCCGCTGCGTCGTAAAAATTTTTCAAGCGCGGCTCGCGCGAGGTGCGCGAAAAACTCGCAAAGAGATTGATTTGCTCCGTCGCATTGTAGTTCACGCCCGCGCGCGGATTGAGGAAATGATAGGGCCGCGTAAACGCCGTGCCGAGAAATTTTTCATCATACAGGCGGTAGCGCAAAGAGACCTGCTGGAGATCAAGCACGAAATTCAACTTCGGCTGCGGATAATAGAGCACGTGCGCATAAACTGACGCGATGTCTTTTCCGCCGCGATATTCATAATAACGCCGCGTGCCGATATAATTGCGCCCCGCATACTCTCCGCGCACTGCTTGGGGTAACTCCGTTGCGCCGTTTTGTATGCGCCCCCAATGCAACGAACGATGCCGCCTTAGCTCTGCGCCGAAAATCATTTCCCCGCGAGCGTGCCGATAAGTTATCTGCGGCAACCAACCGATTTGCCGGTTATCGACAAAAGCGCGAATGAGCACGCTGTCGACAAACACTTCTTCGGGATTGCCATTCACGGCAAAGCCGTACTCTGGCGTGAGACGAAAATAAGACAGCGGCGCCCATGAGCCGTCGTAATCGAAAAAGCCATAGCCGCGCACGCCAAAGAGTGTGTTGTTTACACGAAGATTTTGGCTGAGCGCGTGCTCGTGCAGCAGTTGCGCTTGGGGTTGATTGAAATTCTCAATCTCGTCGGAGCGCCGAATGGGATTGGTGCGACGCGTGTCGCGTTGCAATGCCTGCGCTTTGGAAATGCCGTAGTAAGCGAGATGGTCTTTGATTGGGCCGCCGTAAATATGCAAACGCGTGATGGAGTTTTTGCCCGTGGCTGCGGCGCCGAAGAAATAGCTTTTGAGATCAACCCACGAGCGCTCGCGATAGCCCGCGCTTTGAATGCGCGAGGCGCGGCCGTAGATAAAATATTTTTTCCCCACCGCGCCGCTATTAAAAGCGAGAGAGTATTTTTTCGTGCCATAATTGCCCGCGCCGAAATAGGCCGCGAGTCCGCGCTCGGCACGGGGCGCTGCAGTGATGACATTGACCGAGCCGCCGATGGCTGGCGGACCATAAAACGCGCTTCCCGCGCCGCGCTGCACTTGCACATCTGCGGTGTTGCCGAGCAAGTCGGGGAAGTCGATCCAATATACATTGTGATCTTCGGGATCGTTTTGCGGCACACCGTTGATGAGCACGGAGATGCGGCGCTGGTCGAAGCCGCGAATGGAGAGATAGTTATAACCGAGGCCGTTGCCGCTTTCGGAGTAGAAATTCGTGGAAGGCAATTCGCTGAGGAGCACGGGCAGATCTTGCGCATGATAGCGCACGCGAATCTCCTCGGGCGCAAGCGTGGCAAAAGCGGCAGGCGTTTCGCGCTCCGCGGCGCGTGTGGCAAGCGCAGTCACGGTGGGAAAAATAATCGGCGCTGCTTTGAGTTGAAAGTGCACCTGCAGCTCCGCCTGCGTGAGCGTGAGCTGCAATCGTTGGCTTTCGTAACCGACATGGCTTACGAGCAAAACGATTTGGCCATAGGGCACACGCACAAGGCGAAACCGGCCTTGCGCATCGCTCGCTGCGCCCTTTTTCGTGTTTTCAATTTGAATGCTGCTGCCCCAAAGCGGACGGCCGCTTTCTTGTTCAATGACAACGCCGGCGATTGTTCCCGTTTCTTGCGCGTGCGCGATGGTTATTGACAACAAGAACGGGGCGCACCAATTCATGATTTTCTTTCGCATGCTTCACCTCACAAATAAAAAAGCCACATTCCAAAAACTTCCGGCTTTGGAACATGGCCAAGCTTCGGCACGCGCATTGAGCTTGTAGTCCCGGCTTTTGATGAGCCGCGCTACGTGCATCATTGCCGGCGCCTCAGAAGAGAGGCGCGGCGCTACGAATAATGTAACGAACCGTCGCGACCATTTTTCCTACGCCGGTATGATCCGGATCAGGTTCTTAGGGTATGATCTCAGTCACGCAGTTTGCGAGACACCCCTAAAGGTCGAATGCAAAATAAGCGCGCGGTTTAAAAAGTCAAAGAGATTTTTCGCAAGCTTATTCAAAGACTATTGCAACTCAGCCAATGCCTGCAGCGCAAGCTCACGCCGATCGAGCGGTTTGTCGAGCGCGATCCAATTTTCGATGAAGCCATAGACTTGCTCATCGCTCCACAAAGGCGCGCCGGCCAAACCGTTTTTCTCGCGAAACCATTTGAGCGCGAGCCACGTGGCGTGCGCGGCTTCGCGTGTGTAGCTCACACCTTTGTCAACTTCCGGGTCGCTGCCAAACTCGGCTTTCATATGCCAATGCACCGCAGAGCATTCGGGCGGAAGCGGCTTGTGCGTGCGCACGCGTGCAGAGGCCATGCACGCTTCATGTGAATATGAGTCCGCGAGTGCATGCAGATAGATCGCGAGCGCGAACAAACTTTTTCCGCTCACGGCTTGAAATGTCTTGCCGGCGTCGAGCGAAACTTGCGGCACGCCGGGCTGCGGTGCATCATTCGCATATACCGCCCACTTTTCAATTTCATCCAACTCTGCTTCATCACCGGGGCAGGTGCGCGGCGGAATGCTGAAATAGGAGCAAGTGTTGCGGCTGCCGGGATAGAGATATTCATTCGTCGCGTTGTTGCTATCGCGCCGCGCGAAGTGCCAATATTGGCCGACATTGCTCACGCGCTTTGTACCGTTGAGCGAGATGGTCACGCCGGTTTCGCCCGTGAAGCTGCCCGTATCCGTGGCCTCATCGGCTACTGCAAGCGATTCGGCCTCGGTCGCGCTGAAGCCCGCGGCGCGTGCGAGCGTGCGCGTGAACTCATAATGAAACGTGCTGTGTGCCGCAAGATTTTTGGTAGTGAGATCTTCGCCGTATTTTTTGGGAGGAAGAGAAGCGAAGGCGAGACAGCTAGAGAAAGAAAAAAGAACAACGAGGTAATGCCGCAACAACATATTTGACTCCTTCAAAGTATTCGTCGTCCGTGGCGTTATGCTTGATTCAAATGCTAGATTCGTAGTGATGACTTTTGATATATTGCGTTCATTAGCGGCAAACGCCGCAAGCCTTGCTAGGAGCGAATAATATAGAAGCCTCGCAGCAAATGCAAGCAACAGAAACGTCACGCAAAAATTTATTGCGCCGGTGTGATGACCAGCGTGCGCCGCTCTTTGCCCCGCGCGATTTCCACTGCGAGCGTGTGCGTCGTGTCGTGCGCCGCCAAATGATCGACCACTTGTTGTACACGCATCACGGGCAAATCGCCGAGGCGCAAAAGCAGATCGCCCGCAAGCACGCCGCTTTTTGCCGCCGGGCCGTCCGCATTTACATCAGCGATGAGCACGCCGGATTGATTATCGAAATAACTTGCCAGCTCCGGCGTGAGCGCTTGCACGGCAAAACCCCAAGTTGCAATCTCGGTCAGCGGCGAATGCTCCTCGCCGCCCGAGTACTCAAGCGTTTCTTGCAGCAACTCCGGCATGGCGTAGATCGCGGCGTTCACGCGCAACGAGAGCGCGATCGCGTCGCTCGGTCGCGCGTCGAGCACGTGCGTTTTATTCCCCGCCTGCATGCGCACCTCGGAATAATACGTGCCGTCTTGCAGCTTGGTGATGACCACGCGCTCGACTTTGAGCTGCGCGACTTTCATCATTTCCGCCATGAGATCATGCGTGAGTGGTCGCGGCGCCGCGACTTTTTGATGGCCGAGATGAATCGCGAGCGCCTGCTCCTGCCCAATCGACATCGGCAGAATACGGTTGCCGCTCGTCTCTTGTAAGATGACGACCATCTCTCCGGTTTCCGGCGTGCCTTTGATCGTCGCGATTTTCATCAGCACCGCGTTTTGTGTTTCGCGCGTGGTGGAATAGAGCAGAACCGCGCCGACGCTCACAATCAGCGCGCCGAGAAGCAACAGAATAGTTTTCTTCGACATGTTTGCACCTAAGTTTGTGGCGGCGAATATCCACAAAATGCTTTTGGGATGCAATGAATTTCCCGGAACGAAACCTGCAATAGAAATACTTGACATCGTGCGATTCGTGCTGTAGCTTTTCGCAAATGTTCCTTCGCGAATGGTAAGTGCAATGAACGAAGCCGTTTTAAAAATCGCCGAACGAGCGCCGGAACGCGCGATCCAGTCGGTTGTGCAGCAGATTGTGGCGAAGTTTCAGCCGGAGCGTATCATTCTTTTTGGCTCTCATGCTTATGGCAATCCTAGCGAGGAAAGCGACGTGGATTTATTGGTCGTGATGGATTCGCCGCGGCGCAACGTCGAACAGGCCATGCTTATTGCGCGCGCCCTCGATTATCATTTCGCGTTGGATCTCATGGTGCGCCGCCCGCAGCAATTGACGGAGCGCATTGCAATGGGAGATTTTTTCTTGCGGGAAATTGTGGAAAAAGGCAAGGTGCTCTATGAACGCGCTGACGCAAGAATGGATTGAAAAGGCGGAAGGCGATTTTCGCACGGCGCAACGTGAGTTCAGAGTTCGCAAAGAGCCGAATCACGAAGCCGTGTGCTTTCATAGCCAGCAATGCGCGGAGAAGTACGTCAAAGCCTATTTGCAGGACAAGGAGATCTACTTTCCAAAAATCCACAATCTTATAAAACTACTTGAGCTTTGCTTACCCAGCGATGCGTCGTTCGAGCTGCTGCGGGATTTGTTGGAGAGCTTGAACAAGTACGCTGTCGAGTTTCGTTATCCCGGCGAGGCGGCGACGAAAGCCGACGCCCGTTATGCTTTGTCTGTGATGAAGAGAATTAGGGTGTTTCTGCGCGAGAAATTAGAGTTGCCTGTTTGACAAGAAGATTCATGGGGCGCTCATCAAATTATTCCTCCAAACAAATCCCCCTGCCGCGTCACCTCTCTTCGAAAATGCTCCGTGGTCAAATGCGTGAACTGTTGATTCAAACCGTGCTTTTGGCAACACACTTCGAACATTCTTGCAATGGCCTCGGCGCGCTCGCCTTCGCCGGTGAAGCGTTTGCCGAAGCGCGGATCGTTCAACCTACCATTGCGCACGTCGCGAATGGCGCTCAACACTTTTTCCGCGCGCTCGGGATAGTGCGTGTTGAGCCAATCTACGAACAACTCCTTGTTCGCATAAGGCAATCGCACGAGAATAAATCCCGCGCGCTGTGCGCCGTGATCCGCGGCCGCGGCCAGAATTGCCGGCAACTCGTGGTCAGTCAAACCGGGAATCATGGGCGCGGCATTCACGCCCACGGGCACGCCAGCTTTGGCCAGTTGCGCAATGGTCTCCAATCTTTTTTTCGGCGCGGACGTGCGCGGCTCCATCTTGCGGCAAAGATGATTGTCCAAAGTCGTGATGGAAATTGCCACGCTCACCAAATTGAATCGCGCCAACTCTTGCAAGAGATCGAGATCGCGCACGATGAGGGCGTTCTTCGTAATCATGCCCAGCGGATTGCGAAAGTGCAGGAATACTTCCAAACAGCCGCGCGTGATTTCCAGCTTGCGCTCGATGGGTTGATAACAATCCGTGTTGCCCGAAAACGCGATGACCTGTGGCTCCCAACTTTTGCCGCGAAACGCCTCGGCCAACAATCGCGGCGCATCGCGCTTCACTAAAATCTTTGTCTCGAAATCCAACCCCGAAGACCAACCGAAATACTCGTGCGAAGGCCGGGAATAACAATAGATGCAGCCGTGCTCGCACCCACGATACGGATTGATGCTGTACGTGAAGCTGATATCCGGGCTGTCGTTCTTCGAAAGAATGGAGCGCGTGGTGTCCTCGTAGTAAACGGTCTTATGCTCAGGCGTCTCGCCGCTCTCCAACCATTCGGCATCATATTCGATGTCGATCAACTCAAAGCGATTCACCGGATTGAGTGCCGTGCCTCGTCCTTTGACTTCGAAAAGAGCCATCTGTGTCCACCTTTCTGGTTTTTGAAATGGCCTTACGTCCACCCGAAGATACAAATTTCCACCATTGGAGCAAGGCTTTATTCCGCAAGAAAGAAGAGGGGCAGGTACATTTTTCGAAAATTTCAGGACGGCGAGCTGCACCAATGTGACGGTTTGCAAAACTCCGAGTCTACCTAGGGAAGGGTAGGCCATGACAAAGCTTTTGGTTTGAAATGAAGACGGTACGCTTTGCCTTGTCCGAAACCTCCCCGGTGCGGCTGGCGATTTATAATCAGAGGGGCAATGAAGTGCGCGTGCTCGTTTCGCGAATGATGTCTGCGGGCGAACATCTCGCGCGTTGGGATGGGAAGGACAATGCCGGGCGTGAGGCTGCTCACGGTGTGTATTACTATCGCCTTGATAGCGCCTCGTTTCACGAAGTCCGCAAGCTGCTTTGGTAAAAATTGGTTTGATAAAATTTGAGAAGCGCCACTGTTCGGTGTTAGAGGAACAATGTGGCGTTTCTCTTTTGTGCAGCGTGCATCAAAGGAATTGACAAACGATCACTGAAACAAAACAAGCTCTCACGAAAATAGAACTGCCACGAAAGTGAAGATTTTTTCGTGGCAGTTCCATTTTCGCGGGAGTCGGTTAGCGCGCCAATTTATTTTTAGGCAAGGCCTGCTTCATTCGTGGATAAAAATACAGCCGCGCTGAAATGCCGAATCGCTCCTCGCTCAAAGTATAATATCCCTCGCCGTCCGCTTTCCATGCAACAGCCTCGCCTTGCGGCTCTAAAAAGTACGGCACGCGTTGCGGCATTTGCGCGAGCGCTTGCGCAATGGTTTGCCCCGCGCTGCGCTTCCAATAATAAATGCTGTCGTACGTTTTGATCAAAATCTCATCGCCCTTCGCGGAAATATCTCCGGCCACGGCCATGGCAAAAGGCAGCTTGCCCACTTGCTCCAACTCAAACTTCTCCGTTGTGGATTGCGGATATGGCGCGCGAAACACAATCACATTCGAGTCGCGCTTCGTGACCACGTACAAATCTTTTGTGAGCGGATCGAGCATCAAAGTCTCCGCATCGTAGTTGCGCTCGGGATACATGACCGAAAGGCCTTCAACGCCGTCGAGTTTTTCATGCACCGGCGTTTGCTCCGCGGTAACCACAGGCTCGGGCACGCGCAGAATGTATTGCACACGATAGCGCGCTTCGTTGTTGCCGATGTCGCCGATATAAATGTATTGCTTGCCTTCTTCCGGCCCCGGTCCTATTGCAATGTCTTCCCAATCGCGGGCATACGCGCGCGCGAGCGTGTACACGCCGAGCAGCTTGCCGCGATCATTGATGGCATAGATGACGTTCTTATCGCCGGAGTCGTTGTGCGTCCACAACACGTGCGCGTTCTGTCGGCTCGCCACAAGTCCCGAGGCTTCGCGTATCGCGTGCGCGTCGATTTCGCCGCAATCAATTGGCTCGCCGAATGCGGGCGATTGCGCATACGCCGAGGTTTTGATTAAAACAAAAAAGAGAACGGCCGGCAAACACCGGCAATATTGTGGTGACATGAATCGTTCCTTTGGCAATTGAAAATTCGTAGTGACGCCTTGTGAGTTTTGATTTTCAAAATCGGTAATCACCTCCACGAATTGTCATTCAGAAGGAATCTTTTTACTCGCTGGAGACTCTTTCCAGTGCTCAAAAAGATTCCTTCTGAATGACAGGATACGGGTGGTGAGCCTCGTTACCGAGTTTGATCATCAAATTTTATTAGGCGTGCCGTTATTGTGCAGCAAACGCCTCACGGCGTTACTACAAGCGTATAACTCAAGAATCAATCTAAGCGAGCGCAAGAAGAGAAGCAATTCCCGCGACGAGGCTGCGACGCAATTGAAACTTTCATTGCTATTCGAGCCGGAGATCAATAGTTTCCATTGGCAATGGAGATTTCTTCCAAAAGTTGCTATTGGCAATGGAGATTAGCAAAAGAGGCTGTTTATTAAACAGCCACCAACCTTGCCGCGCGCTAAATTCTCCCTTGATACCTGACTTTTTTTTCGTATCATTACTCCCGTTCCCCGCGCCATTTCTCTAAACTTTCTTGCAGCCTCTTCAAATTTGCATTCGTTCAACTCACAATTACCTACTCCCGGGAAAGGAAGGCAGCGCATGAACCCCTCGCCGGTGCGCGGCATGTTGCACGTCGAAACGCTGAAGCAAATGATCCACGACGATCAAGTCGAAACCGTGCTCACCGTGTTTCCCGATCTCTACGGTCGTTTGATGGGCAAGCGCGTGACCGGGCATTATTTCATCGAACACGTGCTCGAGCATGCGGTGCATGCGTGCGATTATTTGCTCGCGTGCGATATGGAAATGGATCCCGTGCCGGGCTACACGTTCACGAGTTGGGCCAAGGGCTATGGCGATTTTCGCCTCGTGCCGGATATCCAAACGCTGCGGCTTGCGAGTTGGTTGGATAAAACCGCGATCGTGATTTGCGATGTGCATGACGAAGGCACGGGCAAGCTGGTTGACGTTGCGCCGCGAAGCATTCTGCGCCAACAACTCGCGCATGCGGCAGAGCGCGGCTACACGGTGATGGGCGCTTCGGAGTTGGAGTTGTATGTCTTCGCCGATTCTTTTGCTCAAGCCGCGGCCAAAAAATATGTCGATCTCAAACCGTATGGCGAATACATCGAAGACTATCACATCTTGCAAGGCACGAAAGAAGAATTCATCATCGGCGCGATTCGGCATCATCTCGACCGCTCCGGCGTGCCCGTGGAATTTTCCAAAGGCGAATGGGGCCCGGGCCAGCAAGAGATCAATTTGCGCTACGCAGAGGTTTTGGAAATGGCCGATCGTCACGTGCTCTATAAACATGCCGCCAAAGAAATCGCGCTGCAAAAAAATTGCAGCGTGACGTTCATGGCAAAATGGGACGAGCGCTATGCGGGCTCGGGCATGCACGTGCATGCGAGCCTGTGGGATAAAACCGGAACGAAAGCGCTCTTCCCCGGCAACGAGCCGCTTGGCCCATTGCAAACTTCGCCGCTCTTTCGGCATTTTCTCGGCGGGTGGATGGCGCATTTGCGCGAGTTGTTTCCGTTTTATGCGCCGTATCCTTCCTCGTACAAACGTTTTCGCGCGGGTTCATTTGCGCCCACCGGTATTGCGTGGAGCTGCGACAATCGCACCTCGGGTTTTCGCATTGTGGGCCACGGCTCTTCGCTTCGCATTGAATGCCGCGCGCCGGGCGCGGATGCGAATCCGTACCTCGCGTTTGCCGCAACGCTCGCCGCGGGACTGGACGGCATTGAAAAACAAATCGAGCCGCCGGGCATGTTCATTGGCGATGTGTACAACGCGCTCGAACTGCCGCAAGTGCCGCACTCACTCGTGGAGGGCATTCGCGAATTGGAAAACAGCACGTGGGCGCGCGAGGTGTTCGGCAACGAGGTGCTCGAACATTATCTGCACTTCTTTCGCACGGAGCAACGCAAGTTCGACGAAGTGGTGACAAGTTGGGAGCGCGCGCGGTATTTCGAACGCGCCTAGCAAAAACTTAAACGGAACAATATTGCGATAAATAGTTCTAGCACGACAACGATCAGTTGAGCACATGCTGCAAAAGCATTTGAAGACAGAAACATGGAGGACAGAAAAATGTTTGACGTTTTCTTTTGGGCGAAATCCTTTGTCGCTTGTGTGTCGAATTCGCTTTAACGCAACCAATTCCAGGCTTCATTTTTCTGTCTTCGCTTTTATTTAAGACCGCCGTATACAACTTTGTAAATCTGGCTTCCAATCATTCTGCCACAAAACTCTTTAGGATTTCATTTCACTCATGTCCAACACCAAAACCGGAATACTCGAACTGGAGCAAAAAGGCTTCGGCTTCTTGCGGCAAATCTCCAACAACTTCGCGCGCTTGCCGGGCGATGTGTTCATTCCCCCGCCGATGATTTTGCAGTATCGCCTCGAACAAGGCGTCACACTCGAAGTCACAACCGAAGAAGGCCAAGGCAAAAATCGCGCGCTCGAAGTGGTTTCCATTCAAGGCCTGTCGCCGGAGGAATGGACCCAGCTTGCGAATTTCGAAGACCTGCCCGCGATTTCACCGGAGAGCGCGCTGTGGCTCGAAATGGGGCCGCAGCAAAACACGCAGCGCGTGATCGATCTCTTCGCGCCGATTGGCGAGGGCCAGCGCGCGCTCATTGTCGCGCCGCCGCGATCGGGCAAAACCATGATGCTGCAAGACATTGCCACGGCCATCGCGAAGAATTATCCCACGCACGATCTCTTCGCGCTCTTGCTCGACGAGCGCCCGGAAGAAGTCACGGAGTTTCGCCGCAGCATGCACGGCACGGTGCTTTCGAGCAGCTATGACGACAGCGTGGCGAATCATTTGCGCCTCGCGAAACTCGTGCTCGATTACACCAAACGCCAAGTGGAAGCGGGCGAGAACGTCGTGCTGCTCATCGACTCGCTCACGCGCACAGGGCGCGCATTTAATATCGGCCAGCAAGGCAGCGGCCGCATGATGACGGGCGGCCTCGATGCGCGCGCGCTCGAAGTGCCGAAAAAAGTTTTCGGGGCAGCGCGCAAAATTGAAAACGGCGGCTCGCTCACGATCATTGCCACGATTCTTGTGGACACCGGCTCGCGCATGGATGATTTTATTTTCGAAGAGTTCAAAGGCACGGGCAACATGGAACTCGTGCTCGACCGCAGTCTCGCGAACGACCGTCTCTATCCCGCGATCAATGTGCGCGACAGCGGCACGAGGCGCGAGGAAAAACTTTTCGGTGAGAAAACCGACGCCTATCAAAAGCTCCGCCGCAGCCTGCAAAATCTCCCGCCGAAAGAGGCCATCCAAAAAATTCTGCAATTGCTCAAAACGTTTCCGACCAATGAAGCGCTCCTCGAAAAATTTGGTGGGTGATAAGGAAGTTGCGCTCCTCGCCTAGCGCCGGCTACCTGCAAGGCCTCTCTCCGTTCTTCTTCTGGCGTAAAACTTTCCCGCCCGGCGCTGCGTCTTAAGCTGCGGACCGTGTGATGCAATTTCCACCCAGTAACTTGAGTCGTTATGAATGATCGCGATTTGATCGAACGTTTCCTTCGCGGCGAGCACGCGGCGTTTAATACGTTGGTGTGGCGTTGGCAGAAAATAATTTTCAACTTTATATTGCGCGACATCGGCAATCGCGAGGAAGCGCACGACCTGACCCAGCAAGTCTTCGTGCGCGTCTATCGTAACTTGGACAAGCTCAAAAATCTCGATCGCTTTTCCACCTGGATTTATCAAATCGCCGCGAACCTTTGCCGCGATTTGATCAAACAACGCCGTCGCCGAAAAGTGCAATCGCTGGATGGCATGCAGGAAGCGGGCGCATTGGAGCTAAGCACCAACTCCATGCTGACTCTGCACTCGGAGAACGAGCAACACCCCGATCGTGTCGTGAGCCGGAGCCAGTTGCGCGACTTGTTGGAAAAAGCGCTGCAAGAAATTCCGGAAGAGCAGAGGGTGGTCGTGATTATGAAGGAATACCAAAATTTAAAATTCACGGAGATTGCCGAGATTCTCGGCGCGCCCGTGAATACTGTCAAGTCCCGTTTGTATTACGGACTCAATGCGTTGAAAAAAGTACTAGGCCGCTGGCAAATAGACGATGAGGTCGTACACTATGAAATGTGATGATACCAAATTGCTGTTGATGGATTTTCTCTATGATGAGATTGCGCATGAAGATGCGCTGCGCGTGCGCGAACATCTCGCCGTGTGCTCGCAATGCCGCGCGGAATACGCTGCGTTGCAGCGTACGAGCGTGACGCTGCGCGCCTGGCCTGATGAAGAGCCGGCGCAGAACATCGTGTTCGTGGAGCCGCGCCCAAGTTGGCGGGGCGCGCTGAAGCACGTGCTCTTTCCGGAGCATGTGCCGGCGTGGGGCCGCCTCGGTTTTGGTCTCGGTGTTGCCGTTATCACAACTTTGCTGTTGAGCGCCGTCTTCAATCTCGAGATCAATTATGCTAACGGGGAGTTTTCCTATCGTGCCGGCTTGGCGCCCAAACCCGTGGTGACTTTGACGGAGGAAGACAAGCAGCAATTGGTCGCGAAGGTTGTAAAAGAGAATCAGGAAACCATCGCGCGTTTGGTGCAGACGGGTTATGAACAACAGCGCGAGGAGTTGGAGCGCACCCTCGTGGGGCTGACTTCCGAGTTGCACCGACAACGGCAAAACGATCTCATGCTTGTCGGTCGCGGCATCGACGAAGTCCGCCAGAGCACGGACACCCGCTTGCAGCAAACGAATCGCATTCTCGATCAACTCATTCGCGTGAATGCGCCGCCGAGGTAAGTTGTCACGCTTCTTTTCTGCTGCACTTGCCGGATAAAAATATGAGCGTGCGGTAGAAGCCGTTCACAGCCACGCATGAAAATATAATCAAGGCGGCGGGATGCCATCGCTTTGAAGTCACCTAGCGTGAAAAGATAAAAGTCCGGTAAACAAGCAACGATGACACCTCGGTGGAGCAGCGACGGGCCATAAAAAAACAAGCTGGGCATCGCTTGCAGTTATGCCTACGCATTTTCGCAGAGCCAAGCAATTTGCAACGGAGATGACAATCGTCATGAAACGTAAATTCGCATTGTTGTTATTCGGAATCGGCCTCGGCCTGGTGTTCGAGGTGCAGGCGCAGAGTGCGCGGACGTTGGATATGGCGCGGATGCAGCGCGACGTCGAAATCATGGAAATGGTTTTGGATCGTTTGCTGAATCGCAAAACCAATCATTTCATGCGCATTGGCGGCACTTCCGCGCGCGGGATGTATGTGCCAAACTTTGGCGTGCTCTTCCAAATTCCGAACTCGCCTTCGGTCGTTTCTATTTATGAAATGCGCGAACGTGCGGTCGCGGAAAAACGAGCCGCAACCGGGCGCGGCGCCAACCCGGTGAAGCCGCCAACGAATGCCGAGGAGAATTTAACGGAAGAACTGTGGGAATTTTTTTCGCGCTATGCTGATGCGATCGGCCAATTAAGCGATAATGAACGCATCGCGGTGTACAGTGAAGGCGGTTCCGAGTTCTCTTTCTTCTTCGAAATGAGCGGCGAAGACGCCGGCAGTTTCACGGCCCGACCCGGCAACTTTTTCGCATGGATGACCAAAGGCGATCTCAGCGCATTGCGCGCGGGCAAATTGAGCGACGATGAGTTTCGCCATCGCATGCGCACCATGAAAGTGGTGGACGACAACGCGGATATTGAAATCATGTCGGGGATTTTGGATAAACTCACGGGCAATCGTGCCGGATCGGCGCATGGGTTTTACGTACAAGATTATGGCGCAATCTTTTTTGCCGAAGCCAATTTTGCATACAATGGTTCGTACTCATTCAGTCGCACTTCGCGGGGCGAAGCCGAAGCCATTTCAACCACGCCCAGCGACGCACATCGCCACATCGAAGAAGCGCTGCGCACGGCGCGCACGGTTGAACAAGAAAGAGTCCGGACTTGGCAAGAAGATTATCGACGATTTCGCACCAAAATTGCCGAGGCGCTTGCTGACTACGGTCACACTCTGCGCACGCTCAAGTCCGACGACTGGCTCGTGGTGACGACAGACTTTCGCTTTGCTCCACCAGAGCAGCCGCGCGGCTTGGTGTGCCAAGTTAAAAAGCAACAGATCGAAGCGTATAGTGGCGGAAAAATCTCACGCGAGCAATTGCTCAAGTCTGTGGTTTACTTTGAGAATTGAATTTTTCAATGATCTGGCGCATTGAAGTTTGTCTTTACGCGCGTTCTCTCCTTCCTCCCCTCCCATAAAAAAAGAGCTGCCGCGAGACCTGAGTGCTCGTAGCAGCTCTTTAGCATACCACTTTGCCCGATGTTCTTCTACCTGAATTTTGCACGGTGCTCGCGCTGGCTTTCGCCTGATGCTGAAGCATCAGGCTAGGAGATGCAAGCCCCGTGAACGGGGCTGCCACCCGATTGATACTAACCCCGCTTGCGTGGTTTCCACCTTTTAGCCTGATACTTACAGCATCAGGCGGAGGTTGGCGGCATCACGAGTGCAAAATTCAGGTTCTACGTCTCGAGCCGAATCCAATTTCATGCAGTTTATTTCAGAGACCGCGCTGCTCGCGCTTAGGAACGGACGCTTTGAGTGAGACGTGCTCATTGAACGAGGGCCAAACCCTGCACGGCGAAAACCGCGCGTATCAATGAGAAAAACGAAGTAGGAAGAGAATTTTTTACGGCTATATTAGCGGCTCAACAATTCCGCTGCTTGCTTCGCATCAAATTCGAATATCATGGCAGAACCACAAAAACCAAAATTCGATCGCAGCCTCACGGAAGGACCGATTTTTAAATCGGTGTGGAAATTGGCCTGGCCCACGATGTTGCAAAATATCATTGCCGGTTTGCAAGGCATTATTGATCACACGATGGTCGGACATCTGGTTGGATATGCCGCCAATGCTGCCATCGGCGTGAGTTGGCAGATTTTTCTCGTCGTGGTCGTGTTTATTAGCTCGCTCTATTCCGGCATGGGCGTGATGGTCGCGCGCTTTGCCGGCGCCGGCGAACACGATAAAGTCAATCGTGTGGTGTATCAAGCGTTTCTCGTTTCCGTGCTGCTGGCACTGGGCCTCATGGCGCCGCTTGGCTATTTTCTTTCGCCGAAGCTTTTGGAACTCGTGCATGCCGCGCCCGAAGTCAAAGCCGAAGCCTTGCCCTATCTTCGCGTAATGTTTGGTTGCAGCATTGGCATGCTCCTATTTTTTTTGCTCGGCGGAGCGATGCGCGCGGCCGGCGATGCCCGCACGCCTTTGCGTCTTGGCGTGCTCATGACCGTGCTCAATATCATTCTCAACATCATTCTCATTCGCGGCTTTGGCCCTATTCCGCCGCTGGGCACTTTAGGCGCAGCCTTGGGAACCGTGATTGCTGCGGGCGTGGCTGCAAGCCTCGGTCTCTACTTGCTGTTCTCTGGGAAACTCAGCGTGCATTTTGAAAAAGGTATGTCGTTTCGTCCGGATTGGGCGATCATCGCCTCGCTCTTTCGCTTCGGCTTGCCCGCGGGATTTCAGGGCATTGCGATGAATATTGCCGGTGTGATGTTATTGCGTTTCATCGGTTCGTTGCCGCACAGCGCGGAAACGCAAGCCGCGTACGCCGTAGGCTACAGCGAACTTTTCTCTTTGATTACGTGGACCTCGGTCGGATTGATGGGAGCGACCTCCGCATTGGTGGGGCAAAATCTCGGCGCGGGCAAACCCGAACGCAGCAAAGCCACGGTGCGCGCCGCTTCGATGATTGGTCTCACGCTAGCGACAAGCATTGGTCTACTTTTTCTTTTTATTCCACGTCTCTTGCTCTCAGCTTTCGGCATGGAAGGCGAAACTGTGGTGGAAATTGGCGTGCTCTTGCTGCGGTTTCTGAGCGTTTCAGGATTGTTCATCACGGTTGCGCTCGTCTACACCGGCGGTCTGCAAGGCAGCGGCGATACGCGCAGTCCGCTCTATATCTCGCTCGTAGCGCAAATCGCCGTGCCGTTGGGCATGTGCGCCGTGTTACAAGCGACGCGCGGTTTGCAAGCGAGCGATGTGTGGCTCGCAATCGTGTTGGGGCATGGCATGCGTTGTTTGCTTTCAGTCGCACGCTTTCGGCAGGAAAAATGGAGGCTCATTAAAGTGGAGATCGATCCCTTGCGGGCATAAAAGTTTCAAAGGATTTTGCGAAACCTTCACCCGAGGGGAATAATCGGGTGAAGGCTGGCGTAAGCACAGTGACCAATCTGGCTCTATTCGCTGGAAATAGGCTTGCGCCCTGTGCGATTTCTGAAATGCTAATGCTCTTCGCGCAATGAAGAATCCGCTTGGCTTCTTCAACTCACCCTTTCATTGCCCTCATTAATTCTTCGCATAACGCTTCCGCCTCTGGCACTGTCGCGGCTTCGGACATGATGCGAATGATCGGCTCGGTGTTCGAAGCGCGCACTTGCACCCATGATTTTGCGCGCAGAATCTTCACGCCATCGAGCGTGTCGAGCTTCTCATTGCTATACTTGTCTTTAATTCTCTCCAACAGCTTCGCAGTTTGCGCTTGCGTCTCCACTTCCACTTTGCGGCGGCACATCACGTATTGCGGCAGAGAGAGATGTAACTCGCTCAATGCGCCGTTGAAATTCGCGAGGTGCTGTAAGATGAGCGTAATGCCCACAATCGAATCGCGACCGAGATGCACGTCCGGCAGAATCACCCCGCCATTGCCTTCGCCGCCAATCACCGCGTTGATCTCGCGCATGCGTTTCGCGACGTTGATTTCACCCACGCGCGTGCGCTCGACTGCACAGCCATACTTCGCGGCGATGTCGTCGAGCACCATCGAGGTTGAAACATTCGCCGCCACTTTGCCTTGGCGTTTGCGCAACAGGAAATCCACCGCGAGCGCGAGCGTGTATTCTTCGCCAAGCGGAACGCCTTTTTCCGAAACGAGTGCGAGACGATCGGCGTCGGGATCAACTGCGACGCCGAGATCCGCGCGATGCGCGCGCACGGCTTCGCCGAGGTGCGTTAAATTTTCCGGCGTCGGCTCGGGGTTGCGCGGAAAACGTCCGTGCGGCTCGAGATTGAGAAAAATCGCTTCGCAGCCGAGTGCTTCGAGCAACTGCGGCACGATCACACCGCCCGCGCCATGCACGCAATCGGCAACAACTTTGAATTTGCGCGCGCGTATCGAGTCGAGATTGATGAAGCTCAACCCCAAAACTTTTTGGAGATGATCAACAACGGCCTTTTCATAAACCGAGGCCGAGCCAATTCCATCCCACGTTTTCAATGCGAAACTGCGTTGCTCGCGAATGGCGAGCACTTGCGCACCTTGCTCACCGTCAAGAAACAAGCCGTCGGGCGCGAGCAGCTTGAGTCCATTCCACATCACGGGATTGTGACTCGCGGTGAGAATGATGCCGCCCGCAGCGTGCAAATTTTCCGTGGCGAGCTGCACCGTGGGCGTCGGCGCAATGCCGACATCAATCACTTCACACCCCGTTGCGAGCAAGCCCGCAGTGACCACGTTTTGAATCATCGGCCCCGAAACCCGCGAATCGCGACCGATGACGACTTTGCCGCCGTTACAATAAGTGCCAAACGCCTGCGCGAATGCAAGCGCGACTTCCGGAGTCAAGCCTTGACCAATAATACCGCGCACACCAGAGATGCTGACCATGAGTTGCGACACGTGTGCTCCTTTTTGATTTCAAATTTTTATCTCAAAATTTTTTCGACGACACTCGGTGACTTCGGCGAGCTTCGGTGGAAAAGCTTTACCGCCGAGTGGCGCCTGAGTCACCGAGTTTCACCGAAGGTACTTTTGTAGCGTTCAGTGAAAGTTCCGTTACGTGATTTGTGCCTGCGCGATAACGCTCCGCATATTTACCAACTACGCCCTTGCGCAAAAGCGGACGCAATTTATAATGCGGGCGCAGGTCATCGTCTATCACGGGGTTCGGTTTTTTCTTCATGGCTTTACTTCAAACAAAAAAAGTCGTAAGAATTTAGCGCCTTGAAGCTTTGTCACTCTGAGCGGAGTCGAAGAGTGCTGTGCTTCGACTCCGCTCAGCATGACTCCTATAAAATCAAAGGCAGTTCTTCAGAAGATTAAATTTCTACAAAAAATCCTTTCTTTGTGAACCCTTTGC
Source organism: bacterium (assembly GCA_041918175.1). GTDB lineage: Bacteria > Zhuqueibacterota > Zhuqueibacteria > Zhuqueibacterales > Zhuqueibacteraceae > JABWAN01. The sequence goes on along the minus strand of JAYRWE010000042.1, from coordinate 64,685 downwards.
GTCTCTGCGCCTTTGCGTGCGCTTTTGCCTTTTGACTACGCCACCGCAAAATCCTCTTCCGAAAATTTCACCGTGGGATATTCTCTCAGCTTGCTCTTAAACAAATTCGCAATCTCCGCGAGCCGCTCGGACGTTTTCGCTTCGAAGCGCATCACCAAAACCGGCTGCGTGTTCGAAGCGCGCACGAGGCCCCAGCCATCGCCGAAGAGCACGCGCGCGCCGTCGATGTCAACCACTTGATGGCTCTTCTTGAAATACGCTACGAGATCGGCAACGATGTTGAACTTGTCTTCGTCCGTCGCATCAACGCGAATCTCCGGCGTGGAAACGAACGATGGCACTTCATCGTGCAGTTCGGCCATCGTCTTGCCCGAGTGCGTGAGAATTTGCATCATGCGGCCGCTGCAAAAGATCGCGTCGTCAAAACCAAAATAGCCGTCGCCGATAAAAATATGCCCGCTCATTTCGCCCGCGAGCGGTGCGTGCTCTTCTTTCATCTTCGCTTTGAGCAGCGAATGGCCGGTCTTCCACATAATCGGCACGCCGCCGCTTTTTTCGATCATCTCCGGCAAAGCTTGGCTGCATTTCACGTCAAACACGACCTTCGCTTTGGGATGGCGCGTGAGCGTATCGCGCGCAAAGAGCGCCACGAGTTTATCTGCGAACACGGGACGACCGAGATTATCAATGATGCCGAGGCGATCTGCGTCGCCGTCATAACCGATGCCGAGATCAGCTTTCGTCTCAATGACTTTTGCGCGCAGGTCTTTGATGTATTTCATCACCGTGGGATCGGGCAAATGATTCGGGAATCTGCCATCCGGCTCGCAATAAAGTCGTACGACTTCGCAGCCCATGTCTTCCCAAAATTGCGGGGCGAACAAAGCGCCGCAGCCATTGCCGGGATCAATGACGACTTTCAATTTCTTCTTGAGAGTGACGCGTTGTTTGATCGCCGAGAGATATTCCGGAACGACATCAACAATCTCTAAAGTACCTTTGCCGCTTGCAAACTTGCCGCTTTGTATGATGTGATAAAGTTGCTGAATCTCTTTGCCGTAAATCGCGCCGACGCTCACGTGACCGTCTTCGTGCTTCAAGCCGGTGGACATTTTGAAGCCGTTGTATTCGCGCGGATTGTGGCTGCCGGTGATCATCACGCCGCCTTCAGCTTTGAAATGCGTGATCGCGAAATACTGCGTGGGCGTGGGCACAACGCCGATGTCGATAATATCCGCGCCGCAATTGAGCATGGCTTCGACGAGCGCGTTGCGCAAACGATCCGATGAAAGGCGCAGATCGCGGCCCACCACCAAGCGCTTGCGACCATGCGCGAGCATGTGCGTCGCGAAAGCTTTACCAATGAGCGTGACGTTGTCGCTGGTCAAATCGTCTTCAGCAATACCGCGGATGTCGTACTCTCTAAAAATGTTGTTGCTGATCACCGTGAACTCCTTGTTAGATTTTTTTGCCAATCAGATGCCGATCAAAACCGGAATAGTCGCGAATGACTTCAAAGGAGGTGAAAGACGAGGTGCGAAACAACTTCGTGATGGCTGCGCTGCGCTGGCTGGCCATTTCACAAGCCGCGTAGCCGCCGCGCTTCAAATGCGCTGCGCAAAACTTGAGGATCGCGCGATAGAATTGCAAACCGTCGCCTGCGACGTAAAGCGCAGCCGCAGGTTCGAAGTCGCGCACTTCGGGTTGCAACTCCGCGCGCTCACTTTCTAAAACATAAGGTGGATTTGAAACAACGCAATCAAACTGCGCAAGCTCGCGCCACGTGCTCGCTTCACACATATCTGCTTGCACAAAGCGCATGCGCTCGGCGACGCCGTTGCACTCGGCGTTTTGTTTGGCAATCTTCAAAGCGTCGCTTGAAATATCCATCGCCACAACTTGCACGTTCGGCAATTGCAAAGCGAGCGTGATCGCAATGCAACCCGAGCCGGTGCCGAGATCGACGATCGTCGCTTCTTTTTTTGAATGAAGCACAGCGATCACTTTTTCAACCAACAGTTCGGTCTCGGGGCGGGGAATGAGCACGGCAGGTGAAACTTGAAACTCGTAGCCAAAGAACTCGCACGCGCCGAGAATGTATTGCAATGGCTCGCGCTGCAAACGCCGCGTGAAGTATTGCGCGAGCAGGTGTTGCTGCGTTGCTGAAAGCTTTTGCTGCGCTTGTTGATGAAGCCCGCTGCGGTTGGTTTGTAAAATACCGGCGAGCAACCATTCGGCCTCAGCTTGCGGAGAAGGAATGCCGGCTTCCAAAAAACTTTTTGTGATCGCGCGAATGAGATGAAAAACCCCGTTTTCGGGGTTGAATGCTTGGAGGTTTTTATCTTGTTCAGCCAAAGGCCTTGCTGCTCTGTAAGCGCCCTTCAAAATTGTCATTCCGAAGGAATCTTTTTACTCGCTGGAGATACCGCCCGATGCTTAAAAGGATTCCTACTGAATGACAATACGAGGTGGAGCGCGTGAATCAAATTTCCTCTTTCAACTTCTCCGTGCGATCTGCCAGCGAGAGTTGCTCGACGAACTCGCCGATGTCGCCGTCCATCACTTCCGTGAGGTTATAAACCGTAAGCCCGATGCGATGATCGGTGACGCGATTTTGCGGGAAGTTGTATGTGCGAATTTTGTCGCTGCGGTCGCCGGAGCCAACCATTTGCTTGCGCGCGCTGGAAATCTTCGCCTGCTCTTCGGCTTGTTTACGTTCCAACAAGCGCGAGCGCAGAACGCGCAGCGCTTTATTTTTATTTTTAAGCTGCGACTTCTCGTCTTGACATTGCACCACGAGGCCCGTCGGAATATGCGTCAAGCGCACTGCTGAGTCGGTTGTGTTCACGCTTTGCCCGCCGGGGCCGGAAGAGCGAAAAACATCGTAACGCAGATCGCTCGGATTGATTTCGATATCCACTTCCTCGGCCTCAGGCAGAACCGCGACGCTCGCCGCGGAAGTATGAATGCGGCCGTTTTGCTCCGTGGCCGGCACGCGCTGCACGCGATGCACGCCGCCTTCGTATTTCAATTTGCCGAACGCGCCTTGCGCATTGATTTGGAAAATGACTTCTTTATAGCCGCCAATACCTTGCCCGTGGCTGGAAATCAACTCAAGCTTCCAATGCTGCCGCTCCACGTAGCGCATGTACATGCGCAAGAGTTCGCCCGCGAATAAGCCCGCCTCGTCGCCGCCCGCGCCCGCGCGAATTTCGACGATGACGTTGCGGTCGTCATTGGGATCGCGCGGCACGAGCAGAAATTTGAGTTCTTCTTCGAGCTTGGCTTGCTGTGGCTGCAACTCTTCCAATTCGAGCGAAGCCATTTCGCGCAGCTCGCGGTCGTTGCTTTCGCGCAGAATTTTTTGGCTCTCATCAATGCTCGCCATTATTTTTTTATATTCGCGGAATTTGGCGACGGTCTCTTGCAGTTCGCGATTCTCTTTGGAGAGATCGCGCAAGAGTTTGGGATTTACCGCCACTTCCGGCGTGGCAAGCAGCGCATTGACTTCTTCAAAACGCTTTTCGAGGTTTTCTAATTTGGCCAGCATTATTTTTTTCGAATAGGTATTTCACGCAACACGAGCGTTGCGGTGTCGGGTTCAATGGTGAAGCGATAGTTGCGGAGGAAGTTCATGCCGAGGAGACCATTGAGTTTCTTTAATTCGTCGGGAAAATCTAGAATTCCAACAGTTACGTCGTTTTGTTTGCGTGCGCCGACTTCAAAATCTTTTATCTTTAAGGCCGAAGCTAATACGGTTTGCTTGCCGATTGGAGCAAGCCTTAGTTTCGTGTCGGAAACTTCAGCGGCAATTTGATCCAACAAGTTGCGGTTGATGATGCAATGGGCCGCTCCACAATCTACCATGAAAGTATAGGTATCGCCGTTCAAAGAGACGGGAACGAGCAACACACCGCCATAATCAAAGTAACCGCTAATGCGATTTGCCTTGGACAAGCACGACCCCTATTCCTTCTGGTATGACATTGCCGGCATAAAAATAATATAGCTTGACGTTGGGGTGCGCCTCGCGATATTTAGGGCCTTGGCGATAGACTTCACTCTGCTCGTGACCGTGAAACAGAACTCGGCCACGCTTAGGGTTGTTGTGTTTATCCGTTTTGGTGATTTCAACGACAACCCATTGATCTTTGTGCTGGGTGCGAATATCAGCAATTTTCAAATCATCACGCATAAGCTTTACCTGCGATTTTCATATTGAGAATCCGGCACCAACTGCACAAGGTTGCAGCCGATTTTCATCACCTCTCTCGAAGGCGTAGCGCCAAAAATCGGCATAATCCCAAAACCGGGTAGCGTATCACTTCCAGCATAAAAATAAAACAAGTCGGCCTCAACATGATCTTTACGATATCTTGTGCCTTGCCCATAAACTTCATCTTGATCCGTGCCATGAAACAACACGCGGCCTCGCAGTGGATTATTGTGCTTATCTGTTTTCGTAACTTCGACGACCACCCATTGGCCGTCATACTGCTTCTCGATTTGTCCAATTTCAAAATCATCTCGCATGATGAATCTCCTCGTTATGCTGCTTCCGCGACGAACTCTTCCGCACCTTCGACCACCACATTCGGCAACGTCTCCACTTCCTCACCGAGCGCGGCGCGCAACGCAACGATGGCAACTTCCAGTTGCGAGAGATCCGGCTCGCGCGTAGTCAAGCGTTGCAGCCATAAACCGGGCGCGATGAAAAAATTCCACACAGGATGGCCGAAGCCTTTGCCGGAGAGGCGAATGAACTCGTATGAAATGCCGCCGATGAGGGGAATGAACGCGAGTCGTTCCAAGCGTGCAACGACGCCCTCCGGCTTGCCGAGAAACATGAACACGATAATGCTCACGAGCATCACGATCAACAAAAAGCTTGTGCCGCAACGCGGATGAAAACGCGAGTACGTCGCAGAGTTTTCCGGCGTCAAATCCGTTTTCGCTTCGTGATTGAAGATGCTCTTGTGCTCCGCGCCGTGATATTCGAACACGCGGCGAATGTCTTTCATCTGCGAGATGAGGGCGATGTATCCCAAAAAGAACGCGAGCCGTATCACGCCGTCAACGAGATTGAACCAAAAGCTCGTTTGCGCGCCGAGCCAGTCAGTGAGCACGAGCGGGATATAAAAAAAGATCGCAATGCCGATGCCGAAAGCGAAGATCAGCGTGAACGCCATTTGCAGTTTTTGGCCGCGCGTGCGTTGCCCGGGCGCGAAGCGCGGTTCTTTGCCGTTGCTCGCCGGGCTTTGATCGTGCTCGAACAAATCGCCGGAATACGTGAGCGCTTGCAAGCCGAGCGCGAGCGCTTCGATCAAAACAATCGCGCCGCGAAAGATCGGCAGCGCGAGAATTTTGAAGCGCGCGAGCAAAGAGCGATAGGGTTTCTTCCACACGTTGATCGTGCCATCGGCGCGGCGACAGGCCACGGCGACCATCTGCGGCGTGCGCATCATCACGCCTTCGATCACGGCTTGGCCGCCGACCATGAGAGTGTTTTCGGACATGAAGACTATTTTCTTTCTCTGCGATGAGTAACGGCGATTTCAAATTTTCAACGGTCTCTAATCCCGCGGCGCTCTTTTCACAAACAAAAAACGGAACACGCCTCCCCTAAGAGAGAAAAGACGTATTCCGTTTTGCGCCAAACAATGGAGCTATGCGGCTGCGGCAGCCGGGGCTTTGGTGCCATACTTCTTCATGAACTTTTCCACGCGGCCCGCGGAGTCGATGAGCTTTTGCTTGCCGGTGAAATACGGATGGCATTGCGAGCAGATTTCAATACGCTGATCGCCGATCGTGCTGCGCACTTGAAAAACTTTCCCGCACGCGCAAGTCACGGTGCCCATCACGTATTTGGGATGAATATCTGGTTTCACGACAATCTCCTTGAGGTTCGAATACTTTATTTTTCGGACGGCGAATGTAGCGCGAGAGTGTCCGAAAAGCAAGCGCTTATTTTACGAATTCATCCGCGTTAAAAAGTCCTCATTCGATTTCGTGCCGCGCATTCTTTCGAGTAGAAACTCCATCGCCTCGACGGGATTCAACTCGCTCAAAAACTTGCGCAGAATCCACACGCGATTGATTTCGAAATCCGTGAGCAGAAGCTCTTCTTTGCGCGTGCCGGATTTGTTGATGTCAATGGAGGGAAACATGCGGCGATCAGAGAGGCGACGGTCGAGCACGAGTTCCATGTTGCCCGTGCCTTTGAACTCTTCAAAGATGACTTCGTCCATGCGGCTGCCGGTGTCGATCAAAGCCGTGGCAATGATGGTAAGACTGCCGCCTTCTTCGATATTACGCGCCGCGCCGAAGAAGCGCTTGGGCCGTTCGAGCGCCGTGGCATCCAAACCACCGGAGAGAATTTTGCCGGAGTGCGGCACAACCGCATTGTGCGCACGCGCGAGACGCGTGATCGAATCAAGCAAGATGACGACATCTTGGCTGTATTCCACCAAACGCTTGGCCTTTTCCAAAACCATGTCGGCCACTTGCACGTGGCGCTCGGGCGGTTCGTCGAAGGTCGAGCTAACAACCTCGGCATTGACCGAACGCTCCATGTCCGTGACTTCTTCGGGGCGCTCGTCGATCAAGAGCACGATGAGCTTGATTTCGGGATGATTCGCCGTAATGGCGTTTGCAATTTTTTGCAGAATCGTGGTCTTGCCGGTTTTCGGCTGCGCGACAATCAAACCGCGCTGGCCTTTGCCAAGCGGCGAGAGCAAATTCATAATGCGCGAGGTATAATCACGCGGATCGTGTTCCAGCTTGATGCGTTTGAGCGGATAAAGCGGGGTGAGATTGTCGAAGAGTATTTTGCTCTTGGCAACGTCGGGGTTTTCAAAATTGACGGCTTCGACTTTGAGCAGCGCGAAGAAGCGCTCGTTCTCTTTCGGCGGACGTATCTGTCCGGAAACCGTGTCGCCCGTGCGCAAGCCGAAGCGTTTGATCTGACTCGGCGAAACGTAGATATCGTCCGGGCCGGGGAGATAGTTATAATCCGGCGAGCGCAGGAAGCCGTAGCCATCGGGCAAAACTTCGAGCACGCCGTCGGCGAAAATCAAGCCTTCCTTTTTGGTTTGCTCTTCGAGAATACGAAAAATAAGATCGGACTTTTTCAAGCCGGCAGCGCCTTGCACATTAAGCTCTTGCGCTACTTTGGTGAGCTCGGCGATTTTCATTGCCTTCAGCTCTGCAATGTCCATGATAAACCCTTTTGGTTAGACATTAGAGGTTGAGCGGCGCGTTGCGGGAGCGGCGAGCCGTATCATTGGGCCAAACGCCAAACGCAACACACGCGACGATAAAATTAGAAATGACCCTCGAACGGGAGTCTAGGTGACGAATGTGAAAAGGAAAAGATGCAATACGGAGAATAGCTGCGGTCGTTGATGGTTATGGATTGGAGTCACAACACGGCCACGACATGCGCAAACCTGACGTAATTTCTATGCAGACAACGAAAGCCTCTTGCGTGTTGGGGATAAACTTCGCGCGGTGCGAGATTGTAACCGGTAAGATCAAACCAAACAAGACGAGTAAGAAGTTAAGCCGCCGCTTGCAAACGGACTTCGCTTTGGGCGTCAAAGAAATGCGCTTTGCTCATGTCCAAAACAAGGGCGAGACGGCTGCCCACGGCAGGTTCGGTGCGGGCGTTGATGCGTGCCACGAGGTTATTGGTTCCGGTATTCAGATACAGATAAATCTCACTGCCCATCGGTTCGACAACTTCTACTGTAGCGGACAACTCGGCTTTTTGCGTTAAACCAATTGCACTTTCTGCTAAATGAATATCTTCCGGGCGAATGCCAAACACTGCGTTTTGATCGACATACGCCGACAAATTATTTTCATATTGCGGCGGAATGCGCAACCGGTTGGTTCCTTCGTGTAGGAACAACCCGCTCTCGCGCGTGATGCGGCCCGTCACAAAATTCATCGCAGGCGAGCCGATGAAGCCGGCCACGAATTTGTTTTTCGGATGATTGTACAAATTCAATGGCGTGTCAATCTGTTGCACGTTGCCGTCTTTCATCACCACAATGCGATCACCCATCGTCATCGCCTCGACTTGATCGTGCGTGACGTAGATCATCGTCGTTTCCAAACGCGCGTGCAGCTTCGAAATCTCGATGCGCATTTGCACGCGCAACTTCGCATCAAGATTTGACAGCGGCTCGTCGAACAAAAAAACTTGCGGCTTGCGCACAATCGCGCGACCGACTGCAACACGCTGTCTTTGTCCGCCGGAAAGCGCTTTGGGTTTGCGCTCCAAAAACTCTTCGATGCTTAAAATTTTTGCAGCTTCGCGCACGCGCTGCTCGATCTCAGCCTTGGGATACTTGCGCAGCTTGAGGCCGAACGCCATGTTTTCGTAAACTGTCATGTGCGGATACAGCGCGTAATTTTGAAAGACCATCGCAATATCGCGATCCTTCGGCTGCACCTCGTTGACGAGTTTATCGCCGATCCGAATTTCGCCACTGGAAATTTCTTCAAGCCCGGCTACCATGCGTAAAGTGGTTGATTTGCCGCAACCCGAAGGGCCGACCAAAACGACAAACTCCTTGTCGCGCATGTCGATATTGGCCTTGTTTACCGCAATCACACCTTTGTCGTAAATTTTGCTAACGTCACGAAGTTGTACACGTGCCATAAGGTTGGATGAACCAGTGGTTACGTCGAAAAAGAAGGCAAGTATGGATTGGGTCTCGCGTCGCAGGATAAAAATTGTGCGGCCAAAATATAACTCCGACCTCAGATTGTCAAGGCTTTTTTCCCACGGAGTTTGGAATTGACATTCAAAAGTGCGTTGGCTATTTTGCGCGCCGATAATTTCTGATGCTGATGAAATATTTTACAGGCTTTTCAATCATAACATCGTTTTAGCTTGAGCAAGAAAATCAAATTCAAAATTCCGCACGAAAGCACGGCTTATGCTGAGCAATCAGCTTACGTCTTGCAAAGAATTGCTCAGATCATGACGCATGCTATCGCCACGGGGCAAAATCGTATCTTCATTCACACCAATCTTAAACGCGGCCTGCCGCTCGAGAATATCAACAAAGTGGCTGGTCCTTTTGTGGAAGCCTGGGCGCATGAGCAATTTGAACAAATCTGCGCCGTGGCGGAGAACGAGTATGAACTTATCAATGTCCAGGCTGGTAAGCGACTCGATCCGTTTGATATCATTTTACAGTTTAAAAAAAGAGCAGGCACCACTGTCTATGCCTCCGCCAACATTGATGTGAAAGCTACGGCAGAAGATATTGCAACCTCCGGCAAGAGTCCCAACATCACTTCCTATCAACGTATTCGCAACGAGTATCTTCATGACCCGGACTATCTTTTCGTGATTCTTTCATTGAAGCATCGGGTTTATGGCGAAAGAGAAGAAACGACCGGCATGACAAAAGGAATCATGGAAGTCGTTTCACACGCCGAATATGATTTGAAATATATTTCATCGGCCGACTTGACCTACAACCCTGCCCTGGGAACCGGCCAATTGCAAATTCGCGACATCCACTATGTCGATCTTGAAAAGAGAAGCACGTGGGAATTTCTTAAACTGCTTGACGAGAAATACATTCGCTCAAAAGGTAAAACCGCTTGGCTAAAATTGGCGAGGCAAAACGAATGGATAAAATGAGCCGAACAAAATCTATGAAAGCTCTCATTTGTGGCGACGCATGCACCGAACTCGCCAAACTGGAAGATGCCAGTATCGATTTGCTGGTTGCCGACCCGCCCTATAATTTGGGCAAAGACTATGGCAATAATCATGACCTCAAAGCCTGGCGCGACTATGAAGAGTTCACTCACCAATGGGTCTCGCAGGCCATTCGGGTTTTGAAACCCACCGGTTCAATATACATTTTCATGGGCGTGAGGTTCATCTCAAGGCTTTTTCTTTTGTTGGAAGAAAGATTTCGTTTGAACTTTAACGGCTGGATTACGTGGCACTATACCCAAGGCATGGGCAGAAAAATCGGCTTCTCCCCGCGACACGAAGACATTCTATACTTCACCAAGACGAATGATTTTGTCTTTAACCTCGACGAAGTACGTGTGCCGCAGAAGTACTATCGCGCACGCAACAACATGCAGGGTGCAAACCCCGGTGACGTGTGGCAATTTTCGCACGTGCATTATTGCAGCGCCGAGCGCGAAAGCCATCCCACGCAAAAACCCGAAGCCCTGCTCGAACGGATTATCAAAGTCAGTTCGAATGTTGGCGATCTTGTGCTCGATCCTTTCGTCGGCAGCGGAACGACCTGCAAAGTTGCCGAAGTTTTAGGTAGAAATTGGATCGGCATAGACCTCAATCAAGAGTACATTGCAATGTCGAAAAAACGCCTCGCGGAAAAAACTCTGACGTTCGATTCATTCGACCCGCGCAGCGAACGAACGCCGCGCGATCTGCCGCGCACGCAAACCGAAGCGCAAATGACGTTGGTCTAGCGTCCTTGCGGATATAAAAAATTTTCAGGGATTGCCGCGCGACGCAAGAAACTCGTGTTAAAGGAGTTTTGAGTTATGAAATCGAAAGTGATCAGCTCCTCCCCCGAAATCATGGGCGGCACGTCCGTGTTCGCCGGAACCAGAGTGCCCGTGCAAACCTTGCTGGATCATCTTGCCGCCGGGGAGTCAATCGAAGACTTTCAAGAAGGTTTTCCAACAGTCACGCGCGAATTGATTCTCGCTGCTATTTCGATAATTAAACTCGGTCAGGTTTTGACTATCGGCGCATGATACATCGTTTCATGGTTCGTGCAGACACTGCTCAATTCTACCCTCCCGTTTCATCCAACTCCAAACTTCCATCAACTCGGATTCGACTATGCCCGCTGCTCGCAAGACTGCAAAGCCCAAAGCTGCAAAGGCTCCAAAACGTTCCGCGCAAATGAAAACTCCGAAGCCCTCGAATGGCACATTGCCAAAGGCCGAGGCGCTCCCATTGCGCGCCGAACAAATCATTCGCGACTATCGCATTGCCTATCAAAGCCGGCAAGTGAGCCTCATCAGCCGCAAAGAAGTCATGGGCGGCAAAGCCAAGTTCGGCATCTTCGGCGACGGCAAAGAAGTGCCGCAGGTCGCGCTCGCGCACGCGTTTCGCAAAGGCGATTTCCGCTCCGGCTATTATCGCGATCAAACGCTCATGTTCGCGCTCGGCAATTGTTCGCTTCTCGAATACTTCGCGCAATTGTACGCGCACGCCGAGATCGAGGCCGAACCCAACTCTGGCGGACGAGGCATGAACGCGCACTTTGCCACGCGCAGCTTGCGTGCGGACGGCTCTTGGAAAAATTTGATGGACATGTACAACTCCTCTGCGGACGTTTCGCCCACCGGCTCGCAAATGCCGCGACTCGTGGGCTTGGGCTATGCTTCGCGCGTGTATCGCGAGTTGGAGTCGCTGCATCACCTCACACAATTTTCCGATAAAGGCAACGAGATTGCGTTTGGCACCATCGGCAACGCCTCGTGCGCGGAAGGCATGGTGTGGGAAGCGATCAACGCCATCGGCGTCTTGCACGCGCCCGTGCTCCTTTCGATTTGGGATGATGATTACGGCATCTCCGTGCATAACGAGCATCAAGTCACCAAAGGCGATCTTTCGGAATTGCTCTCCGGCTTTCAACGCAAGCGCGGCAGTCGCGATGGTTTTGAACTCTACAAAGTGAGGGCATGGGATTATGTAGAGTTGGTCAAAACCTATTTGAAAGCCGCGGAAAGAGTTCGCGACGAGCACGTGCCCGCGATTGTGCATGTCATTGAAGTCACGCAGCCGCAAGGCCATTCCACTTCGGGCAGCCATGAGCGTTATAAAACCAAAGAGCGCTTGGAATGGGAGCAAGAGTTTGATTGCCTCAAACAACTGCGCGAGTGGATGATCAGCGAAGAGATTGCCACCGCGGCGCAACTCGACGCATTCGAGCAGGAAGATCAAAAGCTCGTTGCGGATTTTCGTGATCAAGCGTGGCAAGCGTATCTCGCGCCCATTCTGGCCGAGCGCAAAGAGGCCGCAGCGTTGCTCGAAACGTTCGCGCAAAACTCCCGGCACAAAGACGAGCTGCTTCATCTCAAAAACAAATTGCTCGCGCTCGCGAATCCTTTACGCCGCGATGTTGCCACGACATTGCACGAAGCTTTGTTCCTCAGCCGCAACGAGGCGCAAGTTGAGAAGCAAAATCTTTTTCTGTTTAAAAAAGAATACGAAGGCCGCACTGCCGCGCGCTACGGCTCGCATCTTTATAATGAAACCGCAAGCTCCGCGTTGCGCGTGCCCGAAGTCAAAGCCGCGTATTCGGAAGCTTCGCCCACACTCAATGGCTTTGAAATCGTCAATGCGTGCTTCGACGCCGCGCTCGCCCGCGATCCACGCCTCATCGCTTTTGGCGAAGACCTCGGTCGCCTCGGCGATGTCAATCAAGGCTTCAAAGGCTTGCAGGAAAAATATGGCGAGTTGCGCGTGGCCGATACCGGCATTCGCGAGTGCACCATTCTCGGCCAAGCCATCGGCCTAGCCATGCGTGGCCTGCGCCCGCTCGCGGAGATTCAATATCTCGATTACATTCTTTACGCGCTGCAAATCATGTCCGACGATCTCGCCACCCTGCAATGGCGCACGGCCGGCGGGCAGAAAGCGCCGGTGATCATTCGCAGCCGAGGTCATCGTCTCGAAGGCGTGTGGCATTCCGGCTCGCCCATGGCCGGACTCATTCATCTCGTGCGCGGCATGCACGTGCTCGTGCCGCGCAACATGACGCAGGCCGCCGGATTTTACAACACGCTCTTGCAAGCCGATGATCCCGCGGTTGTCGTCGAAGTGCTCAATGGCTATCGCCTCAAAGAAAAATTGCCGGACAACATCGGCGCTTTCACCGTGCCGCTCGGCGTGCCGGAAATTTTGCGCGCAGGCAACGACGTGACCGTTGTGACTTACGGCGCGTGTTGTCGTGTGGTGATGGAAGCCGCGGAGAAATTGCGCCAAGTGGGTATTGAGATCGAAGTCATCGACGTGCAATCGCTCTTGCCGTTCGACGTGCGCAGCGTGATCGTCGAGTCATTGAAGAAAACGAGCCGCATCGTGTTTGTGGATGAAGACGTGCCGGGCGGCACGACTGCTTATATGCTGCAAGAAGTGCTCGAAAAGCAAAACGGCTATCGCTATTTGGATTCGCAACCGCGCACGTTGCCGGGCAAACCGCATCGCCCCGCGTACGGCTCCGACGGCGACTATTGGTCGAAACCGAATGTCGAAACGATATTCGAAGCCGTGTATGAGTTGATGCACGAAGCCGCGCCGGAGAGGTATCCGGTATTTTATCGGTGAGGCGTTACGAAACAGCGGCGGAAAAAAGATAGCATGAGTAGCACCGCCGCATTACATTGCCGCAACTCGGATGCTAGCAGTTGCTTTGAACATGAATTGCTTAACGAACAGCGCAGGCTGTTAGGAGGTCGCTATGTTACTGCCCAATGTTGTCACGATCGACAAGGAGATCATGAGCGGTGCTCCGGTCTTTAAAGGCACGCGTGTGCCGGTGAAAAATCTCATCGACTACTTGGAAGGCGGATATGATATCGAAGTCTTTTTGGAGCATTTCCCCGCGGTCAAAAGAGATCAGGTCATCAAATTTCTGGAAGCCTCCGGTCGCGAATATCTCATGAGCCATTACCATGAAAGTTTTGCTTGACGAATGCGTACCTCGGCCTCTGAAGTTTGATTTCATCGGCCATGCTATCGATCATGTCACGGAGGTAGGCTGGTCGAGTATAAAGAACGGCAAACTGCTGGGATTGGCGGTTGGCGCAGGATATGAAGTGTTGGTCACGAGCGATCAAAATTTGAAGCACCAACAGAACCTGCGAAACTTCAAGATCGGTGTTATCGTCTTGATCGCCAAATCAAACCGGATTGATGATTTACAGCCTTTAGTCCCCGAGGCATTGCATGTAATGAAGGGAATTACCGCAGGCCAGTTGGTTGAGGTGGGATCGTGATAGAAGATGATCGAGAAATGGAAGTCACGCACGAGCGCATCGCGTACTTTCAGCGCTTGCTCGCGCAGTTGCGCGTTACCGCCAATCCGGAAGAATTTCCCATGGTTGCAGGCGGCTATTGCGCGAAAATTCAGCGGATGCAAAAAGAGATTTTGGATTATCTCACACAACACGCCGGCGAACCGTTGTCGCGGCAAGCGGCTTGAATCAGCCTGAATATAAAACCTGACTTTTGCACGCTGATCGCGATTTGGCCGAAAGCAATGGCGTGCCACGCCCAACTCCGTTAGGAGTGGAATGTTTATAGAAGCGAGGCCCGTGAATGTTCCTGAACTCCGCTAGGAGTGGCATGTAATTTTTGTTGAATTGGCTCAGTTTTCGTTGTGAAATCCAACATGCCACTCCTAACGGAGTTTTTTTTTGATTCCGTGTGCGCTTGCTATAAACATCGCACTCCTAACGGAGTTGAAAGCGTGCTTCTCATGCACAACTTTTTACGTCACCCATTGGGCGGATTGGCCTCGCGATCAAACCTGATGAGTTTTGACTTTCAAAGTCAGCAATGCTCAGCCGCGGCTTGGCTGTGGCTTGCGTTTGTTTACAAGTGCAAGGCATGCCACGGCCCAGCCGTGGCGGAGCGCGATTCTCATCCAAAACAAATGATCCTTCGTCTTCCCTCACAAACACGAATGCCACCCCTATGACCGAAACCGCCAAAGACTTTTCCGGACAAAACCTGCGGGGCCGCTCCTTCAAAGGCCAAGACCTACGCGGCGCGAAATTCATTGGCGCGGATATTCGCGGCGCGGATTTTAGTGGGGCGAATTTGACCGGCGCGGATTTCAGTCAAACACGGGCGGGAGTGCGACGTCATGCCGCTTGTTTTTTTTGCTCATGGCTTTTGCGGTCATGTCACTTGCTTCATTTCTTAATATAATGAAAATAATAGGCGCCTTCCGTCATCTGGATGCAATGGAATCTAAGCTTGCGCTGATATTGTTTCTTCCAACAATAATAGTTTTTTACATGATAAGCTACCGTTCCGGCTTAGAAGCAGGTTTAAGATTTGGTTTGATTATATTCGCATTCGCATTCGCAATTGCATTTGCATTTATGTTCGTTGGCTCTGATGCAACCGCATATGCATTACCATTCGCAGTACGAATCGTATTCGCTGTCGCATTCACTGTCACATTTGCTGTTGCATTCGGAATTACATTTGCAGTCACAATTGCGATCGCATATGCATTTGCAGCAACAGTCGCATTTGCATTCGGTGTCGCAGTTGTATTTGCAGGCTCAGTCGCATTAGCAGACGTATTCATAGTAGTCAGTATTGAGGTTTTGATCATAAGTATAATTTTTGCCGGCCTACAAGCACTAGCAAGCGCGACAATGTTCTGGCGTGCTGTGCATGGGGATGAGAGGCAAACGATCATTCTCAAATTAGGCCTCGTATTTGGACGTTGGGGTAGCACAAGTTTTCACAATGCCGACCTCACCGAAGCAACTTTTAGAGAAGCTACTATGCAAGTCGTAGACTTACGTGGGGCACAGTTCATGCGAACTCGATGGATTGGCGCGAAAAAACTACTCCTCGCTCGCCGCACTGGAACAATCTTAGAAGATTACACCGTCCGCGCTTTGCTCGAAAGCGGCAAATTTCCAAACAAATCTCTGGCCGGCAAAAACCTCAAAGGCGCATACCTCGCGGGCTTTGATCTTTCCAACGTAGATTTCACCGAAGCGGATTTGAGCGAGGCTGATTTGCGCGGAGCAAATCTCACCAACGCGAATCTTACAAAAGTTCATGCCATCGGCGCGCTGTTCGAAGGCGCTGATCTCACCGGCGCGTGCATTGAAGATTGGAACATTGACCACACCACGCAACTCAAGGGCGTCGTTTGCCGCTATGTGTACATGCTCAATGGTCAGCGCGAGCGCCAGCCCAGTGCAGGCGAATTTCAAGAAGGGCAATTCGCGGCGCTGTTTGAAAAAGTGTTCGACACCGTGAACTTTATCTTCACGGAAAAGGGCATTGACTGGCAGGCGTTCACGCAGGTGTTCGGGCAAATGCAAGTGGCTTACGGCGAGCACGGCGCGGAGCTGGCGGTGCAAGCCATCGAACGCAAAAGCGACGGCACGTTCATCGTCAAAGTCAAAGTCCCGCCCGAAACCGACAAGGCCGTCATTCAACAAGAATTTTTTCGGGAGTATGAAAACCGGCTGGCATTGCTCGAAGCAAAGTATCAAACGCAGTTGCAGGCGAAGAATGAAGTCATTGCGGTGTATCGCGAGCAAAACGCGCGCATGGATATCATCGTCAACACGCTCGCGCAAACCAACTTGAGCGCAAAGCTCGCGCACCAGCCGGTCAAAATTCTTTTTCTCGCAGCCAATCCCCAAGACACCGTGCGTTTGCGCTTGGATGAAGAAGTGCGCGCGATCGATCTTGCCTTGCAACAATCCAAGTTCCGCGACAAGTTTGAGCTGGCGCAACATTGGGCCGTGCGCCTCGCGGAATTGCAGAGCTTGTTGCTGCGCCATGAGCCGGCCATCGTGCATTTCAGCGGCCACGGCGGCGTGACCGGAGAGTTGAAGTTCGAGGATAGTGCAATGGGCGAGAGTCAAGCGGCGTCGCTTCACGCGTTGAGCCGATTGTTTGAGATATTGCATGACAAAATCCGTTGCGTGGTGCTCAATGCGTGTTATACCAAACCACAAGCCACGGAGATCGCGAAACACGTGCCTTGTGTGATCGGCATGTCCAAAGCTGTTGGTGATGCCGCGGCCATTCAATTTGCCGCGGCGTTTTATCAAGCGTTGGGATACGGTCACAATATTCGCAAAGCCTTCGAACTCGGCTGCGTGCAAATCAATTTAGTTGGCCTGCAAGAGCAAGACACGCCGCAGCTTTTGACGAGGCGCGCGGGCGAGGAGGAAATGGTTTTGGTGCAAGCATAACCCGAACGCGTCGGAGCCAAACAGGAAAAGTGCCTCCGCTGAAATTCACCTAAGTGCCGCTCGACGGAAGAGTTTTTGCTTTTTATCGCAGCATCACGCGCACGGAATCTAAGTTGCCGTCGTTGGGCGCAGGCGTGAGCTTTAAAATTTTCGCCATCAAGTTATATACGTGGATATTCTGAAACGGCGCGACGCGCAGGCCGCGCTTGAACGCTGGGCCGTGCGCAATGAACGTGGCGCGCATCGAGGGCAGAAGATTGTCGAACCCGTGATTGCCGCCGTTGAATGAGCGCGTTGTGCTCTCCGGCGGGCGCGTGTTAATGGACCAACCGTCATCGGCCAAACACATGAGCGGCATGATGCGACGATGCCCGCTGAAATGAAAGCGTGCGGGAAAATCTTCTTGGCGAAAAACTTTCATGTGCGGGTGCGCATTGACGAGCATGCGATAAAGCGAGTCCACGCTCATTTGCTTCGGGCGCAACGTGACCGCGGGTGTGCCGTCGACGATCTCCACGGTTTTGAGAGCGACATAATCGCTCAATTTGATCACGCGCGCATCGCTCGTGGCGGACATGCCGTGATCGGAGGTGATGATGATATTCACGTGCTCCAACAAGCCGCGTGCTTCCAAGCCTTGCATGAGTTGGCCAACGAGTGCGTCCGCGGCTTTGATGCTCTCGATTACTTCAGGCGACTCCGGGCCGTGATCGTGGCCGGCGTCATCGGTGTGGCTGAAATAAAGCGTGATGAAAGTCGGGCGCTCCGGCGCCGGCAAGTCGAGCCACGCGAGCGCTTGTTGTACGCGCTCGGCGTTTGGCACTTTACCATCGTATGGTTTCCAATAGCGAGGTCGCACGCCCATAATCTCCGCTTCGGAGCCTACCCAGAAATAGGTCGCACTGCTTTGTCGCTGTTTCTCCGCGGTCACCCACAGCGGCTCGCCGCCCCACCAACGCCCGTCGCCCACGGCATTACGATCACTGATTTTGAAAATCGCGTTGAACTCCGGATCGAACATGGTATTCGCCACGATGCCGTGATGCGCGGGATAGAGGCCGGTCACAATCGTATAATGATTGGGAAATGTTTTCGAAGGGAATGCGGGCAGCATGCCTTGCGCAGTCACACCTTCGTTTATCAAACGCTGAAAGTTGGGCGTGTCGGTTTTGTCGACGTAATCATTGCGGAAGCCGTCAAAGCTGAGGAGAATGACGGTGGGTTTGAAATCTTTGTGGGCGTGCGTGGCGCGGTTGCAGGAGCAAAGCACTGCGAGTATCGCGCACAAGAGCAAAACGCGAGCGGCTTTCATAGTCCTCCAAAGGGTGAGTGAGAATCGGATTGCATGCGGAAGAATATGTCGGCGCAAAGGAGGAGAGTCAAGTTTAATTTTGATGGTTGCGTTTGGTGGCCACTCTGAGGACCAGAGGCCTCATGCCATGGACTCTTCGGGTAAACAAAACTATTTCAAAGCAAAGCGCGTTGGCTTTGCTTTTCCCAGTCCGCGAAGCGCTTTAAGTCCGCCCGCTTGCAAAGGCCACTGCGGTAAACAAGCGAAGAAGAAAAGCAATAACGCGCAGCGACAAGACAAAAAAACGGAAAGGAGGGGCACGGGAAAAAAACGTGTCATGAATTTTTTCGGCGCGAACTCAACACTTGCAGAAGAACACGAATCTCTCTATCTTCGCACGCGCGAAAAAGGTCGAAGCTTTCGACGTTTCATTTCGCGGAATCGTAATCAAATAACCATTTCATCTCACAGCATTGAGGAGGACGCTATGCTTCCGAAAAATTTAGGCTATAATGACAAGTTGTTTGTGATGCCGTTTGATCATCGCGGCTCGTTTCAATCGAAAATGTTCGGCATCAAAGGCCGCAACCCGAACGAAGCGGAGACCGCGGAGATTGCTTCGTATAAGATGATCGTGTATGAAGGCTTTCGCGCGGCGCTGGCGCAGGGCGTGCCGAAGGACAAAGCGGCGATTTTGGTGGATGAGCAATTCGGCTCGGCATGCGTGCTTGATGCGCTGAAGAGCGGCATTAAAGCCGCGATGCCCGCGGAGAAGAGCGGCCAAGATGAGTTTGATTTTGAGTATGGCGAGCAATTCGGCGCGCACATTGAGAAGTTCAATGCGACGTTTGTGAAAGTGTTGGTGCGTTACAACACGGATGACGATAAGGATTTGAACCAACGCCAAGCGGTGCGCTTGGCGAAGTTGAGCGACTATTGCCACGCGAACAATCGCAAATTCATGTTCGAGTTGCTGGTGCCGGCGTTGCCCGCGCAATTGGAAAAGGTGGGCGGAGATAAAAAGACGTATGACACGCAAGTGCGTCCCGGCTTGATGGAGAAAGCGATTGCGGAGTTGCAAGCTGCAGGCATTGAGGCGGATGTGTGGAAGCTCGAGGGTTTGGAGAACGCGAGCGATTACAAAGCCATCGTGGCGCAAGCGCGCAGCAACGGCCGCAGCAATGTCGGCATGATTGTGTTGGGTCGCGGCGAGAATGACGAGAAGGTGCGCCATTGGTTGAAGGAAGGCGCGAAGGTTGACGGCGTGATTGGCTTTGCCGTGGGCCGCACGATCTTTTGGGACGCGCTCGCGGGCTATCGCGAAAAGAAGCACAGTCGCGAAGACGCGGTGAATATGGTTGCGAAGAGTTACAAAGGTTTCGTCGATCTCTTCACGCAAGCCGCGGCCTAGTTCGTCGCAGACGAATATTCAATGCACGCGCCCCTCGTCATGTGATTGTCGAGGGGCGTTTTGTTTTAATCTACCTGTTGGGATTTAGCGAAAGCGGAGCGGTTGTAGCATACACGAGCGCGCGGAGATATGTGGCGAGAGAGTGCACAAGCTCACAGACAAACGAGGGATTGCAATTTGTAATTCGGTTTGCTACGTTTTGCATCATGAAAACCGTTTCTGAAAAATTACTGCAAGAAATCACGCAGCGCCTTGTGACGGAATTTGCGCCGGACAAGGTTATCCTGTTCGGGTCGCACGCTTGGGGCAAGCCGAACGAGGACAGCGATCTCGATTTCTTGGTGATCGTGCCGGAGAGCAACGAGCGTCCGGCGAAGCGTGCGGCGCGCGCGCTCTGGTGCTTGCAGGGTTTGGGTGTGCCCAAGGATGTTTTGGTATATACACGTGCGGAGGTCGAACGTCATCGTCAGGTTTATGCGTCTTTGATCTGCGAGGTGTTGGAACGAGGAAAGGCTTTGTATGGATGAAAAAAAGCGCGCTTCGGTTTATGCGTGGTTATTGAAAGCGCAACGCGATCTCGCGGTCGCGCGCATGCTTTCGGGAGATGATGAGCCTTATCTCGACAGCGCCATTTACCATTGCCAACAATCTGCAGAGAAGGCGCTCAAGGCGTATCTTGTTTTTCAAGATCAGCGTTTTGAAAAAACTCACGACCTGGAATTATTAGCAAGTTTTGCACAGCAATACGAAACCGGTTTTTCCGACTTACTCAAATCCGCAGTGTTGCTCACTCCCTTTGCCACGCAATTTCGCTACCCCGGCGACTTTATCGATCCTTCGCGCGAAGAATTTGACGAAGCTTTGGCCGCCGCACAAAACGTTTGGGATTTCGTGCTCGCGCTTATTCCTGCCGAAGCGCATCCATAAAAACACTGTCCTCTTCGTAGCACTCCGCAGCCTCATTCCCCAAGCGAAAAATTTCATCGGCATGCCCTCGTGCTCTGTCGTGTTGTGAACGCCACTTTCAGCGCGCTCTTCTCTGTTACGATCACATGATACGGCTGCGTGAGCGCCTGCGTGGTGAAGCAATCCGCGCCGGGAGATTTTTCTTCGATAA
This sequence comes from bacterium, assembly GCA_041918175.1. Taxonomy (GTDB): domain Bacteria; phylum Zhuqueibacterota; class Zhuqueibacteria; order Zhuqueibacterales; family Zhuqueibacteraceae; genus JABWAN01. Next base: position 43,880 of record JAYRWE010000042.1, on the reverse strand, counting down.
AAACTTCGAGACGGTTGCCGATGCGCACAAGTTTGGTGATGGTGATGCCGTATCCGCCTGAAGGCTTTTGCCCTTGAAACACGGCGATGATCATCTGCTTGCTAAAATCGATTTTGTTTAAAAGGGAATCCGTGCGCGCGTCGCGAGGAACGAAGGCCGCGGCTTGCATTTGTTGCCACAGCTTTTGCCAATCGACTTGCGAGCGGATAACGTAATTCTTCTTTTGCTCATGGCTGCTCTGGCTGTGTTGGAAGAGCGTGGTGAATTTGATCTCGGTTTGCGCAAAAGCAGTAGTGCAGGCCACGCAGCAAAGAATGGCAATAGCCAAAAGTTTTGTTTTCATAAAGAGCCTTTTGAAAATTGAAGTTCACGTTCGAGAATGCTCTGCCACGGCTTGGCCGTGGCAGAGCGCACCTTATTTGAACACCGCGCGCAGCTTTTCCTCGCTCATCTGTTTCTCTCCGTTCTCGCCGATCTCCACAAACTGCCCACGAAATTTGAAGAGCACTTTCTTTCCTAATTTGCAGAAGGCACGCGCCTCGGGATACACGCGCAAGAAGGTGAAATAAGCTTCGGAGGCAAAAACGACTTTGAGGGTTTGAGTGCCGTCGCGATACTCGTTGTCGCGCCACACTTCTTGGGAGGAAAGCGTAAGCACGCGGCCTTGAATCGTAGTGGCGCGCGCGCGCGGCGCCTCGGCCAGAACCTCAGCGTCCTTCATGGCGCGAATGGATTTGCTCATGGCCACGGCCTCCGCGCCGGAAGTTTGCGACATGGAAGGAACCGCCATCTGCGGCGCGGCTTGCGATTCGCGGCTGCGAACGCTAGACATTTTTCGTTCGCCCCAACGCTGCAACGTAACAGGCTGCATGCTCTCTTCTTCCTGCACGAGATAAGAAGTATAGGGCGTGACCAAACCAAACTCTTGGGCGAGCGCGACGACTTCGTTCTTCAATTCCGCGTTCTCGCCGTTCATGCGAATTTCTTCGAGCAAATCGCCGACGCGGCGCGTGGCCCAAAGGCGTGCGACGAATTCACGCTCGCGTTCGCGCTCGGGAAAATTGAAATCATATTGGAAGGATTGCCGCCGTGCGTTCGTCTGTCCCCGCAATGCGAGCGTGACGCGCCCGGCGCTGTGATAACGCCCCGCGAGAATGATCTGCCCGCCTTTGAACAAATCCGGCAAGCGCGTGGGCGAGAGCAAGCGCACGTCCGCGCCGCGAAATTCATATTCCAAATTGCTCAACAGCGGATAGCGCACTTTTTCATAAAACGTGGAGACGCGCTCTTCGAGATTCTCTTGCGGCGCGACGTAATCGGCGAAGGCGTGATTCTCTTTGGCTAAACCGTCCAGCAAGCGCGTGTTGACGTCAAAGCCGACGCCGAAGGAGAAGAGTTTCACTGCACCACGTTGCGCCTGTTTGAAATTGCGCCGAATCTGCGCTTCATCGGTCACGCCGTTGGTGGGCAAGCCGTCGGTGAGAAAGATGATCATGCTCTGCTCGGGCTTGGAATCACGCAGCAAATTCGCGGCAGCATGCAGCGCTTCGTTGATGTTCGTCCCGCCCGTGGCTTCGAGTTTATCGACATGCCAGAGCGCATCTTCGCGCGCTTCGAGTCCGCTGAGTTGCGGACGAAAGCTGCGCGCTTCGGAACTGAAGGTAACGAGACCGAAGCGATCGCGTTCGCCCAAACGCTGCAAGCAATAACGCAGCGCGGCTTTGGCTTGTGAAATTTTTTCTCCGGCCATGCTGCCCGAGGTGTCGAGCACGAGCACCAAATCTTTCGCGGCGATTTGCTGCGCTTGAAATTCGACTTGTGGCGAAAGCAGCAGCATGAAATAGCCGGGCTTGCCAAGCTCGGGGCGATGCGTGAGCAAGGTTGCGCCGATCGCATTCGCATCGAGCGCGTAATACAGTAAAAAGTCTTTGCCTTCGTTGGCATTGCTCGCTTCAAACGTAACCGTGGCGCGACGATCGTTGTTCTGCTGCACTTCTACGCGATGCGAGGGCGAGTAGATATTGCGCAAGCCGGTTTCCGCGCGCAACTCGATTTGAATCGTGCTCTGTTGCGAAGGCATGCGCTCCGGTCGTTGCGAAGATTCGGGCTGCATGGGGCGCGGATCGGGAAAAGGTTGCGGCCACGGTCGCGGTCCGCCGGCATTGCGTTGCGAGAGTTCGCCATGCAGCGGATATTGCAACGTGACGGTGTTGCCTTCGCGCGGCAGCGTGGCGTCATAACGCAAAGTGAGCAAGCGCGTGGCGCGCGGCGGAATGGGAAAAATGCGCGCGCGAAACGTGCGATAGTCCGCCATCTCAAGCAGCGCAGGATCGAGATTTTGCCGCACGATGTTTTCATAAATGCGCCGCGCTTCTTCGGCGCTCAACAATTCGCCGACCAGCTCTTTGCCTTCAACATGCATGGCAAAGCGCGAGACTTGTGCTTGTGGGGGAAGAGGAAAAAGGAAGGTGCCTTCGACCGTGGTTGGGCCGGGGTTGTAAAATTCATGCTCAACGGTAACGACCGCAACTTGCTCATGAACTTCCGCACGCATGGTGTGACGACGAAGTTCTAAAGCCGCGGGTTGAAAATCAGGGCGGACGATGAGGCCTTGGCCCAAAGCCGCGCCGGCGCTAAACACGAGAACAGCGAGAAGAGATTTCATGACATCCTCGATGGAATAGAATAAACGAACTTGATTTCAGTCTATTCTACTCGGCTCCGAGGATTTTATTCCCGAAAATTTTTCAGTGCGCCACCATGTCGCCAACATGGCGGCGAAGGTTGCTCCCAAAGTGATTGCCGCAACTGCCACGAGGCTGACGCTTGCCGACCAAAGCAAATAGCGCAGCGCTTGCGCGGCAATGCCAAAGAGCAGCACGCCGCCGACAAAATAAGCGCGCTCACGCGAATGGGCTTGGCGCACGTGCTGTGGAAAAAGATAGAGCAGCACGAACATGAGAAACATACTCGCGGCCATGAGCTTGACAAAGAGACGCAAATAGGCCGAGCCGCCTTGTTGCAAAATTTCCGGCTGCAGCGATTGCACAAGCTGGCGCGCGAAATCCACGAGCATGGAAGCGTGCGCACCATTTGCGGCGGTCATGGGGATCTCGACGCGAAAATCCGGCAGATCGGGGCGTAAAACGAGCAGCAGAAAAAAAAGAAAGTAAGGAATGACCAGCGCGGCTTCGGTGTAATAATCAAAGCCGAGGGGCAATTGTGGCGCATGATGGCGCGAGCGCGTCAGCACTTGCATCAACGTAAGGCCGCACATGAGACCGCAGGCGGAGGCGAGCAGCGTGAGCACGTCGGGATTGGCGCCGATAACGCAGAATTGCAGCACCGCCAAACCCGCAAGGCCGGCAAGCAAAACAAATACGCCGAGCCAGTAATTTTGCCGCGACGCAGGCCAATACCAACGTGCGCACAGCGCATATACTTCCCCGAGCACGAAGCCATACAACCAATGCTCCACGACCACGAGCAACCAATACTCGCGGAGATCGAGCGTGTACGGTTGCGTGGCGAGCACGCGCAGGTGTTCGAGGGAATATTGCCATTGCACCCATTTGCGTTGAATGTTATGCAGCGCAAGCGTGAAGTTGAGCGGCAGCATCATCCAAATGAGATAGCACAGACTCAATGCAGCGAGCAGGAGCAAGCCGGGGCGCGCACGCAGCATGTCCCAAAACTGAAATGCGCGCGCGAGGGCGCGTTGATAGAAGAAATGCGCGACGAGCGCGCCGACTCCCGCGCCGACAACGTTGAACATCACATCGTTGATCGAGCTGAAGCGATCTTTCAAAAAGAATTGCGCCACTTCGATGCTCGCGCTTAACAGCGCACCGCAGAGCATAATTTTGCCCAAGCGCATGCGCGCGGAAGAGTTGCGCAGTTGCAACCAGCCTTGCAGAAAAAAACCGAAGGGCAGAAACAACAACAAGTTTGCAAAGGTATCGGAACCGGTGAGGCGCGCGCCGGGGTTGGGATAGAATGGCACAAGCTCCGTGCGTTGCCATTTGTCGGGATAGCGCTTAGGCGCAATCAAACCAAAGGGTACCGCGGTGACATAGATCAAGCCGAGCACCACCGCAATGAGGAGAGTGCGTGTTAGTTTTAGGTCAAGCCCAGAAGTCATGCGCGCTTTGCAGAAGTCAGATGCGAAATAAAAATTCCCGCGAAAAATGTACTCCCACGAAACGAGTAAGCCGCTTTTGTGGGAGTTCTGTTCTCGCGAGTGAAAACTTATTTGAGCCGGAACAACAACAGCTATTCTTTCGCCACACCAATTACGCCGCATGCGATGCGACCACCGGCCGCGCCCGTGGGCTGCGTTTTGAGATCGTCGGGTTGCGCGTGCAGAATCAAACCGCGGCCTATAAGCGAGTTGGGACCTGCAAACGCGAGATGCTGGTCCACATAATCGAGCATGACTTTGCCGTCCGCGTTCGCGGTAACGTTGCCGAGATCACCGACGTGACGCTTCTCCGCGGCTGGCCCGGCGTGTTCCATCTTCGTGGGATTGAAATGCCCGCCCGCGGAGGTACCGTCCGGCGCGCTGCAATCGCCGAACTCATGAATGTGAAAACCATGATCGCCGGTGGGCACATTCGAAATATTCGCGACGACACGCACGCCGCCTTCCACTTTGGTAAATGTGACCACGCCGCTTGCGGTGTTGCCTTGCGTGGGCACGAGCACGGCTACGGCTTTGTTGGGCGACAGCATTTCCATCTTGGCGGCAGCTTGTTGGCCGTGATGCTCGTGTTGCGCGCCTGCGTTTGAAAGCCACATAATCGCAAGCACGCACGCGACGAGAGTTTGACTGAGTTTGAGCTTCATTACAATGCTTCTCCTTTTAAACGGGATCCAAAATCTTAAACGCGAAGACAGAAAAATGCGGAGCAGAAAAATAGAGCTTAGATTTCGCCCAATGAAGTTGAGGCAGCCCCATCTTAAAAAGAAACGAGCGGCATCTTTCTGTCCTAAACTCTTTTTGCGCTTTTGCTAGAGTGGAGCGCAACGACGGCGAACATACATACTTTTCTCTCGATTGTCAACGTTGAGCACACGCAGCGTTGGTTAACATTTGCTCACAGCGGATAAACCGCTTGCATTTCGGATTTTTTTTAATAGATTGCCGCCAATTCAAAACAAGGTTTGTCGGAGACCGCAATGAACGAACGTGTCGTTGAAATTTTAGCATACATCATGACGGAGATGGGCGGCAACCAAGCGCAGCCGGATAAGCTGGAAATCATTTCCCGCGATCTTTTGCAGCGCGGCTATTCGCAACACGAAATCAGCTTTGCGTTCTCATGGCTCTTCGAGCGCTATAATGGCGAGAGCGAAGAGTTGATGCAAAATACGGGCGCCACACTCGCAGGCTCGTTTAGAGTTTTGCATGAAGCCGAGCGCATGGTGATTGCGCGCGAGGCGTATGGTTATCTTTTGCAACTCAAACAATTGCGTTTGCTCAACGACGTGCAAATCGAGTTTGTGATTGAACGCGCGATGATGTCGGGCATGCACCGCGTGAGCGAGGCGGAAATCAAATCGCTTGCGGCCGTGGCGTTGTTCAATCCTGAAACCATGTCTGCCAACACGAATCCGTTTTTCCTTTTAGACGACGCCAAAACCATTCATTGATAGGCTCGGGAACGCGGCCTCGTTCGCGCCCGTTCGGTCTGGCCTATTCCAACCTATTCATCCTCATTCGGCCAAACGGAAACGGGCGGAGGAAAGCTCCGGTTCCATCTCGCGCCGGTCGGAAGTTTTTCAGTATCAGATTTGAGCATTAGAAGTTTTATGAGAAGAGTTGCGCATGCTTATGCCGCCATATCTTTGCTGTGGAGCGCCGGAGCCTTCGCGCAAAATAAAGCCGTGTTTCATTATCCCCTGAACGACGGCGATCTGTGGGCATATAGTGAAGGGCCGCCACTTTTTATTCAACAGCAACGCAGAGTTGTTGGGGATTCCATTTTATCGAATGGCAAAGTTTATAAGGCCATAAAGATATCCGGCGTTTTGAGTTCGGGATTCTTGTTTCAGCGTATTGAAGAGCAATGCGTATTTCAAGCCATGCCTAGATTCATTCCTCCGGATTCGACGGCATACGATGAGTTTTTGTTATATAAACTTGAAGTAGAAATAGGAGACACTTGGCCGTATCCGGGATATGGTTATGACGGTTTTATAGCGGACTCCGGTTTTGTTCAAGTCAACGAATTGGGATTTCAAAATTTTGGCGGGCGTAATTGGCAGAGCGTTTGGCTGAGTAGCTACACCTTGCCCGACACAGGCGTTTGGTCTTATAACGATGTTCTGCTACTTGACAGCATTGGTGTGTATTATGACGTATATGAAAGCGGTCATTTTGAATTGTTAGGCGCCATCATAAATGGTCGGAAGTTTGGAACAATCACTTCGGTTCGAGTAGACGAGTTGAGCACAGATACAAATAAATCTTTGCCCGCTGTTATTGGTCTCAATGTTTACCCCAACCCCAGCGCGTTTTCCGCACAGATCAAGTTCCATCTCTCGACCGCTGGAATTGTCTCCGTGCGCGTCTATGATGCGAACGGCAGAATGATCAACGAATTTAGCCACGGCTTCCGCGCCGCGGGCGAGCACAGCATAACTTGGGACGGCCGGGCGCATCTCGGTAAAACTGTTGCAAGTGGGGCATATTTTTCCGAAGTTCGCTTCGGCGAAGAGCGCAGAGTGGCGAAGCTGATGCTCGTGCGTTAGCGCTCATCATTTTTGTAGCCCTCGCCCCTTTGTGGGCGGCTGTTGCGATTAACAAATTTGCGGTTGCACAATGCCCCACAAGGGGGCAGGGCTACTGTGAAAGCAAAAGAAAGAATCATTGGTAGTCTAAATCATGGCCAAAGCCTTAGTCATCGTTGAATCCGTAGCAAAGACCAAAACCATCGGCAAGTTTTTGGGGAAAGATTTCACCGTCAAATCTTCCGTGGGGCACGTTAAAGACCTTCCCAAACAGCGGCTCGGCGTTGCGTTAGAAGACGGCTTCGAGCCGGAATACATCACCATTCGTGGCAAAGGAAAAATTCTCACCGATCTGCGCAAAACCGCGAGCAACGTCGATCACGTTTATATTGCGACCGACCCGGACCGCGAGGGCGAGGCGATTGCCAGCCATCTTGCGGAAGAGATCGGCGAGCACAATGAGAACATCATTCGCGTGATGTTCAACGAGATCACCGAGAGCGCAGTGAAGCAGGCGCTTGAGCATCCGATGAAGATCAATGTCAATCTCGTGGATGCACAAAAGGCGCGGCGCGTGGTGGATCGGCTCGTCGGCTATCAGGTCAGCCCGATCTTGTGGCGCACGATTTATCGCGGCCTCAGCGCAGGCCGAGTGCAATCCGTCGCGCTCCGTTTGATTTGCGAACGCGAGGCTGAAATCGATGCCTTCATTCCGGAAGAATATTGGAGCATCGACGCGGAACTGAAAGGCAAGAAGACCGCGCCGTTTCTTGCCAGCTTGGTGAAGATCGGCGAAGACAAGCCGGAGATTGACACCGAAAACGAATGCCAAGCGCTCGCGAGCGAGTTGCGGTTGCAAACTTTTAAAGTCGCGGATATAAAAAAGAAGAAAATCAATCGCCAGCCCTCGCCGCCGTTTACGACGAGCACAATGCAACAAGAGGCGGTGAAGCGTTTGGGCTTTACGGCCAAGCGCGTGATGATGATTGCGCAGCAGCTTTATGAAGGCGTGGAATTAGGCGAAGCCGGCAGCGTCGGTTTAATCACCTACATGCGTACCGATTCCGTGCGCGTGGCGGAGGAAGCGCTCACCGCTGTGCGCGAATTGATCGCGAATGATTATGGGATGGAGTATTTGCCGAAAGTGGCGCGCCGTTTTAAAGTCAAATCCAGCGCACAAGACGCGCACGAAGCGATTCGGCCGACTTCGATGAAGTATTCGCCCAAGTCGATCAAACGCTTTTTGAGCGCAGAGCAGTTTCGTTTGTATGAATTGATCTGGCAACGCTTCGTGGCGAGCCAAATGGAAGCCGCGGTGCAAGAGCAAACTTCCATTGACATCGCAGCCGGAAAATTTTTGCTGCGCGTCACGGGCACGATCACCCTCTTTCGTGGCTTCTTGCAAGCTTTCGATGATTTCAAAGATGAAGACGAAAGCGGGAACGGCGAAAAATCCTCGATGCCTTCGAATTTGGAAATCGGCGAAATGCTCACGCTGCTTGATCTTCATTCCGAGCAGCATTTCACCAAACCGCCGGCGCGTTTTAACGAGAGCACATTGGTGAAGGAACTCGATACGCTCGGCATCGGCCGGCCGAGCACGTATGCGATGATTATCAGCACGCTCACCGCGCGCAAATATGTTGAGAAGCAGGGCCGCCAACTCGCGCCGACCGACCTCGGCAAAACCGTGAACCGTATTTTAGTGCAGCAGTTTCCGGAAATTTTCAATGTGAAGTTCACGGCGTTCATGGAAGAAGAGTTGGATTTGATTGAAAGCGGGAAGAAAAAATTTCTCCAAGTCGTGAATGAATTTTACGAGCCGTTCAACCTAGTCGTCACCGCCGCGGAAGAGAATAAAGATTCGATTAAAGAAACGCTGCAAGAAACCACGGATGAGGTTTGCCCCAAGTGTGGCAAGCAACTCATCATTCGCTGGGGCCGCAACGGCCGTTTCATGGCGTGCAGCGGCTATCCCGATTGCAAACACTCGAAGCCGCTCGATTTGCAGGAAGTCGCGACCGGTGAAAAGTGTGAGAAGTGCGGCAAAGACATGGTGGTGAAGGTCGGCCGCTACGGTCGCTTCATCGCGTGCAGCGGCTATCCGGAGTGCAAAACCGCGAAGCCGTTTCCGATTGGCGTACCGTGTTTGAAAGAGAATTGCATCGGCCAAGTCGTGGAACGAAGATCGAAACGCGGCCGCACGTTTTACGGCTGCAATCGTTATCCGGATTGCGACTTCGTCAGTTGGAACAAGCCGGTGAAAATTCCATGCCCGCAATGCGGCTCGCCTTACACGGAGGAACGTTACACGCAGGCCAAGGGCGCGCACGTGCGTTGCCCCAAATGCAAACATGAATTAGAAGGCACGGTGGAGGATTTGTATGAGCCAGCCGCTGGCGCTTGATAACTTCGAAGCGTGGTGCGAAAAATTTTTGCAGTATATCAAAGTCGAGCGCCGCGCGGCTGCCGCCACGATTGTAACACGCAGCATCGATTTGCGGCTTTTTGGCGATTTTTGGAAAAAGCAAAAGAACGCGCCGGGTTTCACACGTGCGCTGATTCGCAGCTATATCAGCACGCTTTCGCGCACGGGCAGGCAAGCGGCGACGATCACTCGCAAGCTTGTGGGGTTGCGCGTATTTTGTAAATATCTCGTCGCCGAAGGTGCGCTCGCAACAAATCCCACGGCGAATTTGGTTTCGCCGAAACGCGCACGCAAGTTGCCGCGTTTCTTGACGCCGGAGAAAGTGGAGCAAGCGCTCAATCTGCCCGATCTTACGATGCCGCTCGGCGTGCGCGATCGCGCGATACTCGAATTGTTTTATGGCTCTGGTTTGCGCCGGCAGGAGTTGGTCGATCTCGATCTTGAGAAGGTGGATTTTTCCAACCTCCAAGTGCGCGTGCTCGGCAAACGCGCGCGCGAACGTATTGTGCCGATCAGCCGCGCCGCGAAACAGGCATTGGAACAATGGCGCACCTCTCGGCGTGAGTTGCTTGCGGCAGATGACGAATCCGCGCTTTTCCTTTCGGCAAAAGGAAGGCGCATCACCGCGCAAGAAGTTTATACCACGGTGCGTCACTATCTCGAACAAGTTGACAACGTGGAGAAGGCACATCCGCATGTTTTGCGTCACAGCTTTGCTACGCACTTGCTCGACGCCGGCGCCGATCTCATGGCCGTCAAAGAAATGCTCGGGCATCGCAGTTTGGATACGACCCAAATTTACACGCACGTAACGCCGCAACGTTTGCAAAAGGTTTATCATCTAGCTCACCCGCGTGCCGCGCACGCACCGCAACACCGCACGAGCAGCAATCGTAAGAGTGAATAGGAAGGAGGAAGCTCAAACGAACTTGCCTGCATTATTAAATTCGATGGCAGGACTTTAATCCATCTTAGCCTGGAGGCTAATCATGCACCTTGAACCTCTTAATGCGAGGAGGATGTCGAAATGAAACTCCACATCACGGCCCGACACTTCAAACTGACGGACGACATCAAAGCGTACACGGAGACCGAAGTGGCGCGACTCGAAAAGTATTACGACGGCATTATTGAAGGTGAAGTTATTCTATCCTGGGAAAAACAAACCCGGGTAGCGGAAATCAATCTCAAGGTGTTCGGCCAGCGCTTGAGCGCGAAAGAGCCGAGCGAGTCGATGAAAAAATCGATCACGCTCGCGGTCGACAAGCTCGAGCGGCAAGTGATGAAGTATAAAGAGAAACGTCATAAGAAAGGAACCATCAAAGCGGGCCTGGCTTTCGCGGAAGAAGGCCAATTTGCTCAAGCGATGTAAAATTGCGTATGCCTCCATGAAAGCTGCCCGGCTTCTGGGCAGCTTTCTTTTTTGGGTAAAATCAAGCCTCCTGCTTTGCCGTGCTTGCCTCGTTGCATGTCAGTTTAAGGACGTTCAAAAATGGAAAACCTCACTGTCGGTGCGCTCTACAACGTGATGCAACGCCCGTTGGCTTTGGAAATCGTCAACGGCACATACAGTTTTCGCAAAGTCATCAAAGAAGGCGAATTGCATCGCCCGGGTTTGGCGCTCTCGGGTTTCATCAAAGTTTTCACGTATGACCGTTTGCAAATTCTCGGCAATACCGAGTTGCGTTTTCTCGAAGAAATGACGCCCGAAGAGCGCAACAAAGCGCTGAAGCCCGTGCTCAATTTCGACATGCCATGCCTCATCATCACCAGCGGCAACCTCGCACCACCCGAGTTGGTGGAACTCGCCAACAAGCGCGGCATCTCCCTCTTTCGTAGCGTCAAGGATACCTCCACGGTCACACATATTCTCAGCGAATTTCTCGACGAACGGTTTGCGCCGAAAATTACCGTGCACGGTTCGCTCGTGGATGTCTACGGCATCGGTGTTTTATTTACCGGACGCAGCGGCATCGGCAAAAGCGAAATTGCGCTTGATCTTGTTGAGCGCGGCCATCGCCTCGTTGCGGACGATGTGGTCGTCATTAGCCGCAAGACCGCAGGCATCCTCCTCGGGCAAGGCACAGAGTTGCTGCAACATCACATGGAGATTCGCGGCCTCGGCATTATCGACGTGCGCAGCATGTTCGGCATTCGCGCCGTGCGCGCACAAAAACGCATCGAGGTGGAAGTGCATTTGGAAGAGTGGGACAATAAAGTTGATTACGAGCGTGTGGGCTTGGTGGAACAACAAACGAAAATTCTCGAAGTCGAAGTGCCCTATGTGCGATTGCCCATCATTCCCGGCAAAAACATCACGGTCATCGCCGAGGTCATCGCGCTCAATCAACTGCTCAAGATCGCGGGCACGCATCCCGCGCGCGAGTTCAACGAACGCCTCGTGCGCAAAATTCAAGAGAAGACCGAAGACCATCTTGAGCTTGAGAAGTATTTGCAGAGAGATTTTGAATGAAATATCCCATAAAAAGAGTTTCAGCGAAGTGGTTCATAAGCTTCCCACAAGTCTTAGAGGAGAGCGCGCAATGCCTAAAAAGCCAGCACCAACGGAAGTCGACAGCTACATCTACATCAAAGAGCGTTTGAAAGAAGCCGGTTGGGATACTCATAATCCAGAACATGCGCCCCAGGGGCAAGTTTACACACAAAATGAAGCTCTTTCGAATCCCGAGATCAAAAAGCACCTTGTGTTGGATCGGCCCGAGTATATTGTAAAAATTAGTGAGCAGGCATTATGGGTCATTGAGGCAAAAAGTAAACAAGCGCTATTTGAGCAAGCAATAGAAGAGGTGAAAGCATACGCGGACAAACTAAACAACAGTGACCGCTTTCAAGTTCGCTTTATCTCCGCTGTTGCGGGCAACAACGTTGAATCGTTTTTGATTAAAACCCTATTCTTTAATGGACAAGAATATTTCCCAGTCAAACTAAACGGTAGCGAAGCCACGGGTCTGTTGTCACCTGATCAAACTCAGATCATTTTAGAGACGAATCAAGCAAATATTGAAAATGCAAAAGTAAACCTAAAACTGTTTTTGGCCCGCGCAGAACGTATAAATGAAATTCTGCATCTAGGGGCGGTCAACCCTCATCAACGCGCGGGTGTCATGGCTAGTCTCCTCCTTACAACCTTAAGCGATACCCGACCTAACCTTGATAGCGCCCCGACGGTCTTAATAACAGATATCAATAGTCGTGTCGAAGACGTTTTACGGCGCCAAGGGAAAAGTGAGTTTTTTAATCATATTAAAATTTCTTTGCCGACGACACGAGACAACCATGTTAAAATGAAAAAGGCATTGGTCGATACACTTCAAGAATTATACGCTCTTAACATCAAATCGGCAATGCAGTCAGGCGATGATTGGCTTGGTGCGTTTTATGAAGTATTTCTGAAATATGCAAATTGGGCTCAAGACTTGGGGATCGTTCTTACTCCAAGACATGTTACTAAATTCATTGCCGATGTTATCGATGTACAGTCTGGAGATATTTTATACGACCCAACATGCGGAACTGGTGGTTTTTTGGTTGCTGGGCTAGACTATGTTAAGCAAAACGCAGATGTCTCTCAAGTAAACCGCTTCAAACAACATTCAGTGTTTGGTATGGAGCAAGATGATCGTATTGCTGCGTTAGCGGTTGTGAATATGATTTTCAGAGGAGATGGAAAAAATAACATTAAAGACGGGAATTGTTTTGCAAACTATTTAGAACCTCGTACGGATTCAGGAATTCCAACTGCGAAATTCGTATCCTACCCTTCGTCCAACCCTCCTGTTACTAAAATCATGATGAACCCTCCGTTTTCGCTGAAAAGAAGCGACGAGAAGGAATTTAAATTTGTAGATCATGCTTTAAAGCAATTGCAACACGGAGGTATACTTTTTTCTATATTGCCATACTCAGCTATGGTTCGCCCTGGGGCATACTTGCGCTGGCGGAAAGAGCATTTGTTGAAACAGCATACGTTGCTTTCGGTTATCACTTTTCCGATTGACCTTTTCTATCCTGTCAGTGTTACACCTATCGGCGTATTCCTTAAAAAAGGAGTTCCTCACCCATTGGAACAAAACGTACTCTGGGTCCGTGCTTTAAATGATGGTTTGCTGAAAAGCAAAGGGAAAAGGCTCCCCTCTGCTAATGTATCCGATGATTTTGCTAGAGTAAAAAATATCTTAAAAGCATTTATTCGAAACCCGTCGTATCCTATTCCTCAGATTCTACAATTTCAACAAACCTCTCCTATTGACTTCACCGATTCGCAATTAGAACTCGTACCGGAAGCCTACTTATTTCAGCATAGGCCAACGAGAGAAGAAATCTTAAGCGGACTTGAGTTGAGTTTACGAGAAGCTTTTTCCTTCTTAATAAAAATTGACAAAGCGAAATTCAATTCTCTCCCTCCTCAACAAGCAGAAACTTCACCAATTGAACCATTCGGATGGAAAGAATTCAAATTGAGCGATCTCTTCAGTCTAGAACGAGGGCATTTTCATTCTATTGCATCTCTTGATAAAGGGAAATACCCAACTATCTCACGCGTAGGCACAGATAATGGCCTAGTCGGTTTTTTTGATAAGCCCGATAATGCGAAAATTTTTAACGCTTCGACAATAACGGTTTCTACTGTATCTGGTGATGCTTTTGTTCAGCCGATTCCATTTATTGCAACTGACAATGTAGTGATGTGTACAGCCAACAAATATTATTCTAAGCTATCCCTGGCATCTCTATATTTCATTGCCTTGATGATAAACATGGTGAAGTGGCGATATTCGTATGGCAGGCAGTGTTATAAAACAAAGCTCGCCAAAACCGCACTTATTTTGCCGGTAAATGAAACCGGCGAGCTTGATGAGAATTATATGGAGACGATTACAAAGAATACGAAGTATTGGAATTTGGTTGAAACAACAATTAAAGAGCCGTAAGTAAAATGTCGCAAGATCGTCGCACCACGGAGTTGTTTGTCGGCGTCACCGTCGTTGCCGGCATTTTGATTTTAGTTTTGGGCATCATTTGGGGGAAGAATTACAATCTCGCCTCGGATCAATATCACGTCAAATTTTCCTTTCCCAACACCGGTGGCCTGCGCGCGAACGATTTGGTCTCGGTCAATGGCGTGCGCAAAGGCAGCGTCTCCGGCATCGCACTCGAAAAAGGCCAAGCCATCATTGAAATCGCACTGAGCCGCGACGTTGAACTTTACAGCGACTATCGCGCGACCATCGCGCCCATTGAAATGATGGGCGGCAAGAAAATCGAAATCATGCCCGGGGGCAAAGGCGAAAGAATCTTTCCCGAAAGCTTGACCGCGCCGTTGCCCGGCACTTCTAGCGGCGGCATGTCCGAAGCGCTCGTCGGCGTCACCGAATTGGCGATTGAAGTGTTGCATCTCACCAAGCGCGTGGACACGACGCTCACGCTCGTGCATCGCATGCTGGATGAATCCAGTGTGCGCCGCCCGCTCGTTGCGAGCCTCGCTGATTTGCAAGCCACGACCTCGGCTTTGCGGGAGTTGGTGTCGAGCAATGATCGTGTGATTCGCCGCACGCTCACCAATGTCGATGAAACCTCGGGCCAATTGCGCGAAATCGTCACGCAGCGTCGCGCGGATTTGGACAGCACGCTCATCACGTTCAATCGCACCATGCAACGCCTCGATCATTTCACCGCGACGCTCAATGACATCACCACGCAAATCAACAATCGCCAAGGCAACCTCGGGCAACTGCTCTATGACGACGAGATTGCCACGCATCTGCGCTCGACTCTGGCCAATGTCGATTCCACCACCTCCGAATTGCGCACCAAGCTCGGCAAGTTTTTGAGCGGAAGCAATTTTAGCTTGATTAACGTGTTGAGCTTTTGATATTTTGGAGCACGTTCTGAACGAAACTTTTCTTAATGAGGTCAAATTATGCCGGAAGTCATGGAAGCAATTTTTGAGGAACCGATGACGTTTGAGACCGTCACACGTCCACGGCCCGCGCCTTCACCACCTCCTGTTAAGCTAACTCTGGAACAGGCCATCAAGATAGCCAACGGAAGGCCCTTTGAGTTAATTAACGGGAGAGTAGAATATAAAATGCCGGACAATAAACACTCCGATGCTCAAGCGAGACTCTGTATAGCCTTGGGCATATATTTTAACGCTAATCCCATTGGCATCGTTCGCACTGAGTATACCGTGCGTTTTTCGCCGGAGAAGCCTCACGAAGGGCGCGTGCCGGACTTGTCTGTTATTCTAAATGAGAGTTTCAAGGACGAACGTTACGGCAGCACCGCGCCTGATTTGGCAATCGAGATCGTCTCGCGCGACGATGGTTGGAGCGATCTGTATGACAAGGCGGAGTTATATTTTGCGCATGGCAGCCGCCTCGTGTGGTTCGTTGATCCCATGCAAAAAGGCGTGATGGTCGTCACACCCGAAGATCGCAAATGGGTGAAAGAGGCTTTGACTTGTCCGGAATTGCTGCCGGGCTTCTCGTTGAATGTCATGGAAATTTTTGAGTGGCCCACAGCAAAGCAAAAAGCGGCGGCGCAATAAATCAGAAAGGTTGATCGCAACATGTCCAAACAACAATTCGGTTTGATCGGTCTCGGCGTGATGGGGCAGAATCTCGTGTTGAATGTGGAGCGCAACGGCTTCAGCGTCGCGGTTTATAATCGCACGCCCGACACCACGAGAGAATATATCGCCGCGAAAGCCGCGGGCAAAAACATTCGGCCCACATTTTCCATCGAAGAATTTATCGGAGCGCTTGAAAAACCGCGACGCATCATGCTGCTCGTCAAAGCCGGCGCGCCCGTGGACGCGACCATTGCGCAACTCGTGCCGCATTTAGATAAAGGCGATTTGATCATCGATGGCGGCAATTCCTATTTCGCCGACACCGAGCGCCGCGCGCGTGAACTCGAAGCACAGGGTTTGAATTATTTCGGCATGGGCGTTTCCGGCGGGGAAGAAGGCGCGCTCTGGGGACCGAGCCTCATGCCCGGCGGCTCCGAGGCCGCGTATAAAGAAGTCGAGCCGATTGCGAAAGCCATCGCCGCGAAAGCGCAAGAAGACGGCGCGCCGTGCGTGACGTATCTTGGCCCCGGCGGCTCCGGCCATTATGTGAAGATGATCCACAACGGCATCGAATACGGCGACATGCAGCTCATCGCGGAATCTTATGATCTGTTGCAACAAGCGCTCGGCCTTTCCGCGCAAGAGTTTCATGAAATTTTTTCGGAATGGAATCGCGGCGAGCTTTCTTCATTTCTCATCGAAGTCACGGCCAAAGTTTTTAAAAAGGTCGATGAAGACACAGGCAAGCCGCTCGTCGATGTGATTCTCGACAAAGCCGGGCAAAAGGGCACGGGCAAATGGACCACGCAAAATGCGCTCGATCTCGCTTCGGCCATTCCCACGATTACGGCCGCGGTGGATGCGCGCATTCTTTCTTCGCAAAAAGACGAGCGGGTGCATGCTTCGAAAATTTTACGCGGGCCGAGTGCAAAATTTAAAGGCGAGGCGAAAGAGTTGATCGCCGCGGTGCGTGCGGCATTGTATGCTTCGAAGATTTGTTCATATGCCCAAGGCTTGAGCTTGTTGAAAAAAGCTTCGGATGAGTACAAGTATAATTTGAAGCTCGGCGAGATCGCGAAGATTTGGCGTGCCGGCTGCATCATTCGCGCGCGGCTGTTACACGACATCACGGTGGCGTATCAACGCAATCCGCAACTGCCCAACTTGCTGTTGGATTCCGAATTTCAACAAGCCGTGAGCTCGCGGCAAGAGGCGTGGCGCTTCGCGGTGCGGACGGCCATTGAACTTGGTATTCCGCTCGCGGCCATGAGCGCTTCGCTCGCGTATTATGACGCGTATCGCAACGCGCGCCTGCCCGCGAATCTCATTCAAGCCCAGCGCGATTATTTCGGCGCGCACACGTTCGAGCGCGTGGATAAACCCGGCGTCTTTCACGCGAGTTGGGAATAAGCAAAAGGAGTAGAAATATGGAAGTCACCTTCGATCTTCCCGAAGAGTTGGCAACGCGCTTGCGTCCGCATCAAGCGCAATTGCCTTTCATCTTGGAACTTGGCTTGCGGGCAGTAGAACCTGTGTCCGCCAACGGTTTTGATGAAGTCGATGACGTGTTAAAGCGACTCAAAGGTTCTTTATCGCCGGAAGAGGTTTTGACGCTTCGCCCATCTCCGGCGTTGCAATCGCGCATTTCTTATTTGTTAGAAAAAAATCGCAACGAAGGTTTATCGAGCGAAGAAGAGGTGGAATGGGAGCGCTACGATAAACTAGAGCATCAAGTGCGTCTAGCAAAAATCAATGCGCTGGCACACCTAAAAGTTGCTTAAATCCGATGGGTGACCTCAATCTCTCATTTGAACTGCGGCAACTCGTCTATAAACGCGCTCAAGGCCGGTGCGAGTACTGCTTCTTTCCTGAATTACCCGGTTTCTTTGTTCATGAGATCGATCACATTATTTCGCGTAAACATGGCGGAGTTTCTATCGCGGAAAACTTGGCGCTAGCTTGTTGGCACTGCAACAAGCACAAGGGTAGCGACATCGCTTCGATTGATATTGAGACCGGAGAACTTGCAGCCATTTTTCATCCACGGCGGCAACGCTGGACCGATCATTTTAAAATGAACTATACGCAGATCGTTCCATTGACTGCAAGTGGCCGCGTTACGGCTTTCCTGCTCCAATTCAATATGCCGGATCGTATCAAAGAGCGCGAGCCACTTATAACAAGCCAGCTTTATCAAACCCTCACGGCACTTCAATGAATTCCCCCAACCTCTTTGATCTCCTCCTCTCCACGCAAGCTTTGGAAATCGCGCCGGCGCTTGAGCCGTTTTGGTATACGTCGGGCACGATTGGGCCGTTTTATCTCAACGGGCATTTTCTTTATGGCAATCGCCAAAAGGCGGAGGAGCTTTTGGCGTTCATCGATCAGCACACGCATGATCGTCGCGGTTTGCTCATCGCATTGCAAGAACGCACGCAAAAAAATTATGAGGAAGACGAGGGCTATCGCACGGTGATTGATCACGCTGTCGCATTGGCCCAAACGCAAATTGGGACGGAGCACATCACCTATGTTTCCGGCGGGGAGCGGCGCGATTGGTTTTTCTCTTTCATGGTGGCGCATCGACTCAATAAGCCGATGCTTGCTATTTTCAAAGATCAAACAGCGCTTTTGTTTTCATCAAAACAGAAAACGTGCGAGGCATTATCGCAGGGCGAAGGCGCGAAGGTTTTGCACGTCGCGGATTTGGTGACGGAGGCTTCGAGTTACACGCGCGCATGGCTTCCGGCGGTGCAACAATGCGGCGGCGAGTTGTGTTGGGCGATAAACATTGTCGATCGTGGACAAGGCGGGGAAAAAATTTTACGGCAGCACGGCGTCGCACCGTTTCATCTCATTCAACTCGGCGCGCCGTTCTTTGAGCATTTGCACCGCGCCGGCTATTTCGACACGGCCGTGAAAGAAATGCTGTGCGCATATCTAAATGAGCCGCGCGCGAGCATGAAACGTTTACTCGAAAGCCATCCGGAAATTATCCGCGCTGCTTTGCGTTCTGATGATGCCAAGACTCAGCAACGCGCGGAGTTAATGATAAAACAGAATTTTTATAACCTCTCACCGCAATACCTCCCCGAAGTCTCATATTGATCTCGCCCTCTGCGCGGAATACTCATTGCCAAACTTTAGCTTGCAACTAAAATTTAAAATCCTTTTATTGCGTCCCGTTTTTCAAAAAATCGGCGGATCGCATGCTGGCCTTCAAGGAAGAAGGTCGTATGGCGCACTGCTGCCGAGATTAAGTCACTAAATTAAGAACTATGCCTGACATGGAGGTCCGACACATGTTCCCGTTCAAATCCCGCGAACTCGATCTTATCGAAGTTCTTCCTGCTTCTTCCTCTGCGTTGAAACAGAACCTCGAACAAATCATCGAAGATTCTTCCAAATGGAATGCTGCGATTGCGAGCCTCGATCCACACACCGGCACGTATCGCATCGTTTTGGAAGGCACGCTCCGGCAACAATCGAACGCCGGCGCGCCGAGCTTGAACTGATTTACCGACCCCATTTTGCCTGCTCCGTTTCAACGCGCACGCGTTTGAAACGGAGCTTCATCCCAACCGCAAACACTCCTCACACCGCAACGGGCGGCAATACAACTTTTGCAAATAGAGCAAGCCTTGCTGATCGCGCGCAAATTTGCCGAGCTTTGCGCTCACTGCAAACTTGCGCGAGAGCTGCTCGCGCATGGCGCGCGTGATTTGGTTCTCTTGCAGCTTGGGCAAAAGGCCGTACGCCTCCTGCACTTGATTGGCGAGCGCGGCATTGTCCGCGGCGCGGAAATAAAACCATAATGCGGGCAGCATAACGTTCACGAGAATGTCGAGTGCGCGCTCGCGGCCCAGCAAGTCGCCAATGGCCGAGCGGTTTGCAACCCGGCGACTGCGCAGATCATAATGCGATTGCCAAAAGCCCTGTGCCGGGCAAATGAAAAACTGCGCCAGCTCGCTCATGAGCTTCTTCGGCTCATTGCCGAGCGCCTGCACTGTTGCGGCAAGATGCTCCAAAATTCCGTTGCGATAAAATTTCAAAAGCAATTGGCCGAGCGCGGCGAGGCGACGCGTGGGAAAATTTTGCGGACGCAGACGGAAGAAGTGCCACGCTTCCAAGCGCAGCGGCCGAATCTGCAGCGTGTGGCGCAGCTCTTCCCACAACGCTTTTCTTGGTTTGATAAAAGCCTCGGCCTCGGATTCGGGCAACGCGGTTTGCTCCGCGAGAAATCCCGCGGCGCCAAAGAGCAGGGCTTCGAGCAAAATTTCCGGCGCGTGCTCGCGCGCATTGCGCAACTCGGCAAAGAGCAGATCAATCGGCAATAGCTCGGCGAGCTTGCGAAACGGCTCTTGGTTTTTGTCATAACCCAAAGCTTCCGCGAGGCCGCGATAGACCGCTTGATCCCATGAGCTGTGCTGCACCTGCTCCGCGAACGCTTCGGCCTTTGCCTGCAAACGCAACCCGCCGGCATGATGCACGGTCGCGAAAATTTTTTCGGGAGAAGTTTGGCTTAGAGGGCAGGAGAGGAGCGTGGCGGGATGCACGTCGAACGCGCGCACGAAATTTTTCGGCAGCAGCATTTGCGGCACGCGCAACCCGTTCTCGCGCACGATGGCAATCGCGGCCGCGCCGGAGTCGAGCGCGAGATGGAGCACGACGTCATTGTACGCCGGATCGCGCTGATGACCGTGTGCTTCCCAATCACTCGCGAGCAGATGGCATTCGACGTCGCCTTCGACGAGTTTGCCGTCAATGCGCAAAGTCGCGCGGCGAAAGTCCGGCCCGCTCGCGGAGTTGTATTGGCCGGGATTGATGATTTCGAGCACGAGACCGTCTTCGGTTTTCAAATACTGCGCGGCAATCGCTTGGCTGCGCCAAATCTCGTGCAGCTTCGCTTCGGGAAAATTGGACATTACCCCTCCTCATTTCTCCGTTCAGCCAAGGCTTGGCCGTGGCTTTGTTTTTTTATCAACAAAAAAAGAAACCACGGCCAAGCCGTGGCTTAGGCTTTTCATCAACACAAAAAAAGAAGCCACGGCCGAGCCGTGGCTGATCGGGATGGAGATCACCACTGATATCTCTGCCCGCGCATTTTTTGCGGCGGACGAATCACGTGCATGCGTTTGAGTTTCGCCACTTGCTCGATGCGTTGCTCGGCCAAGCGATTGGAAGCCACGCTCGTGGGAATGTTCTCCTTTTGCGATAGCTCGAACACCTGCTTGACGATGTGATAAATGCCCTCCGCTTGCTTCAATGCTTTGTCGCGATTATAGCCTTCCACTTCGTTGCCAACATTAATTAAGCCGCCGGCATTGATGACATAATCGGGCGCATAAAAAATGCCCTTTTCCTGCAAAAGCTTGCCGTGCTTCTTTTCCTCCGCGAGTTGATTGTTCGCACCGCCGGCGATGATTTTGCATTTGAACTGCGGAATGGTTTCGTCGTTGATGATCGCGCCCAGCGCGCACGGCGCAAACACGTCGCATTCGCAGCCGTAAATTTTTTCCAACTCCACCGCGGTTGCGCCGAAGTCATTCACGACTTTTTCGACGCGATCTTGTTTGATATCGGAGATAAAAATTTTCGCCTTCTCTTTGTGCAAAAACTCCGCAAGGAAATATCCGACGTGTCCCGCGCCTTGAATCGCCACTTTTTTTCCGCGCAACGAAGGCGAGCCAGTAGCCGCTTCCACCGCGGCCTTCATGCCATGATACACACCGCGCGCGGTGACCGGTGAAGGATCTCCGCTGCCGCCGAGCGCCTCCGAAATGCCCGTGACCCATTGCGTTTCCATTCGCACCCATTCCATGTCGCGCACTTCCGTGCCCACGTCTTCCGCGGTGATATAACGGCCCGCGAGACCTTCGACGAATCGACCGAATGCGCGAAAGAGCATTTCGTTTTTATCTTTGTGCGGGTCGCCGATGATGACGGCTTTGCCGCCGCCCAAATTCAAACCCGCGGCTGCAGCCTTATAAGTCATGCCGCGCGAAAGCCGCAACACATCGTGCAAAGCTTCTTCCTCGGTTTTATAAGGCCACATGCGCGTGCCGCCGAGCGAGGGCCCGAGCGTGGTGTCATGAATTGCGATGATGGCGCGCAAACCGGAATCTTTATCTTGGCAAAAAACGACTTCTTCATGATTGTGCTCGGACATGAGTTGCAAGACTTTCATAGGTGCTCCCTGCGTGGTGAAAAGTTTCGAAACGAAGCGGCGTGAGTTGAAGGTGCGATGAGATCGCGCATGCGCAAACAGGATACTAAAATTTCCCTCCAACGGCAAAAACATTTTTCCCCGTAGAAAATTTTTGCCTTACAAAATCTCCGCAGGATCGTTACATTAACTCCATGACGAATCCACGCATTCTTCTCGTGCAACTAGGTCGCCTCGGCGATTTTGTTTTGGCCACGCCGATGCTGCGCGCGCTGCGGCAGACCTATCCGTCGTGCCGCATTCATGTGCTCGCAAGCCGGCACAACGCCGCGCTCGCGCAGATGCAGCCGGAAATCGAGCGCGTTTTTGTTTATTCGAAAAAGTTCTTCGACACGGTGAAAATGCTCATCGCGCTCAAACAAGAATATTATCATTGGTGGATTGATCCGAAGGATCACTTTTCGCGCGAGGGAAAAATTTTTGCGCAATGGGCAAGAGCACACGTGAAGGTCGGTTTTAATCAAACCGGAGGGAAGAATGTTTTTGACGTGGGTTTGCTTTCGCAGGAGGAGCATCACACCCATGTGGCGCGTCGCAACCTCGAGGCTTTGCGCGCGTTTGGCATTACCACCGAGAATTTGCGCCCGAGTTTATTTGTGCCGAGCGCCGCGCAAGAGGAAGTCGCGTTTTTTTTGCGCTCGAAAAACGTCACGCAATATTATTGCGTCAATCTCTCCGCGGGGAATGCCATTCGCTATTGGCCGCAAAGTCAGTGGATAAAGTTTTTGCAAACGATGCAAGCGGAAGCGCCCGCGTTTGTGCTCACCACCGCGCCGCACGATGAGCCGCTTGCCGCCGAACTGTTAGCGCAAGTGCCGCGCTCATTTTATTTCCCCACACGCGGCTTGAGCGACTTGCTCGCCGTGTTGCAACGCGCCGAACTGGTGATCTCGCCCGACACCTCGATCATTCACATGGCCGCGGCCTTTGATCGCCCCGTACTCGGGCTTTATTCCAACCATGAATGGAATTATAAAAAATTCTATCCCCTCAGCACGCATCGCCGCATCGTACTGCCCGCGGCGCCGGGCGGTTTGATTAAAGATATTCCATGCGAGAATGTATTGGAAAAATTTTATGAGTTGCTTACCGACATACGAGAGGTGCGATGATCATCATTCTCATGGGCGTTTCCGGCTCCGGCAAAACCACGATTGGCAAACGTCTCGCCGCGGAGTTGGGCTGGAGCTTTCACGATGCCGATGCGTTTCATCCGCCGGAGAACATCGCAAAAATGCGCAGCGGTGTGCCGCTCGATGATGACGACCGCGCGGCGTGGCTCGCGGCCATGAGCGAATTAATCGACGAAGCATTGCGCGCGCAGCATTCTTTTGTGCTCGCTTGCTCTGCGCTCAAACGAGCGTATCGCGAGCGTTTGCAAGTCAACGCCAACGAGGTGAAGTTCGTTTTTCTAAAGGGCAGCTACGAACTCATCGCGCAACGCATGCAAAATCGCAAAGGGCATTTCATGCCGCCGCAATTGCTGCGCAGCCAATTTGAAACTTTGGAAGCGCCGCGAGAAGCGCTGACGCTCGATGTTGCCTTGTCGCCGAGGAAGATTGTGCGGCAGATTATTCAGAAGCTGGCACCCCAGAGATGTTCGCACACTCAAGTTCTATAATCACTAGTGCGAAACCGTGGGTATGCTTGAATGCGCTGCGGCAAAGCAATTTTGCGGAGGCAGGCCGTTCAAGTAGCGCATAAAGATCGCGAGCGCATCGCCTGGTGTGATTGTTCCGTCGCAGTTTACGTCGGCTGCGGCCAATTCGCACAAAGAATTCAATGCATCACAGTCGCTTGGCAGTTTACCGTTGTTGAGGTAAATACGAAAGGCGCACAACGCATCGCCGGGCGTCAACACGCCGTCGCCGTTCACGTCGCCGTTGCTTGAACAGACTGCAACGCGCGGCTCTACGCTGCCGATGAAATAATGGCTCGCGTCTTTGGTGAAAATGCGCTGGAATTGTTGGCTATCCGGCGCGGTGTAAATCAACTCGAAGCGGCCGCGGATTTTTTCGAACTGAGGAAAATAAAAAGCGCCATTGATGAGCGCTTGCGTGGCGCTTGCAGAAGGCTCGTCTAAAGAGCGCAGTGTAACGATTCCATGGGTTTGCTCGGGGATCACGCCAAAGACTCCAAGTTCGTCCTCGCTAAGAGTGCCGAAGTAATAGGGGCGATAAGAAATTTCTTGCACCGGGCCGTCGGGAGTCGTCGTGGCGACGACGATTTTGATCTTTCCAAAATAACCCTGCAATCTCGGGTCAAAAAAGGCCGTTCCAAGAAAATTGGTGATGACGCTGCCGCTGTCGAGCAGCGCATTATTGAAGCCATAAACCGTCCACTGCACCGCGGCACCGGCTTGCGAGTTTTCAGTGCCCAAAACCGCATCCCGGAAAAAGTAATCAAGCGAATATTGATTTGTGCGCTGATAGAGAATATAGCCGCCGTCCGGGTTCACGTTCAATACGTGTTGCTGGTCATACCAAACCTCGAAACCTTTCTGCTCCACTGCCGGCGTAAACGAAGCTACGAGATTCTTAAGCTTGGCTGCATCGAACTGCGTTGTGGGATCAAAGAGCATTTGCGCATAATATGCTTGATTGAAATTGACGAAGAAGAGCGCATTCTCCAAATAAGCCTTGGCCCAGGCATAGCCGGATAGTTGATAGCGTAACACTCGTAAACCAGTTGCACCCAAAAAGTTGCCATTCTTGCTTGCAATTCCCGGTTCGTTTAATGCGTCATAAAAAACGTCGTATGTATAGCTGTGATTTGTGTTCCAGTACCGGGGATATTGCTGCAGTTGATTAAGCACCTCCACCTCCGCAGAGCGCGCCATGCCTTCTTCGTAGCAATTGAGACCTATAATGTAATCGTCGCGAAACGCGTGAATCATTTCATGTACGATCACGTCTTGTCGATCAGCCAATCTCTCGCGGGAGCTAAGCCGTATCGTCATTTCGTTGGAAGAAGCCGAATATAACCCCGCCAATGAAATCGTGGAATCCTTCTTGACATTCACTGAAATATTAAACGCGGGATTGCCATAGATCGCTTTGGCCGCTGAATAAAAATCCCCGAGCCATTTCTGCAGCGAGTCCAACTCCGCCACGGTCCACGGATGGTTCGGTGAATTAAAAGTGAAAGTCAATTCGTTGGCAAGATGCTGCGGTCTTTCTCCGCGCTGCCGTAGCGCCTGCTCCCGGTCCGGCAAAAGAAATTTCCCGTTCTGCGTGAATATGATGATCGCGTCAAGCTTCTCTTTTTCTTCATCAGACAGAAGCTGGCTTTGCGTCCAAAGCGCGAGCTGCTTTTGTATCCGCTCGTCGATCTCATCGCGCTCGACCTTGCTCCACATTGTTATCGGTTTGGCCGCAAGCATTTCTGGGACCTCAAGAGAAATAATATTGCCTTGCGCTTGCGCTTCCAGGCAAAGTCCTCCGATTGCCGTTAGAACTACAACCCGCAACGAGCCGAGTCGCTTAGGAAAAATCATGCGTGACATTTTAATCTCCTTCAATAAGTAGAGCCGAGCTTTGATGCAATTTTCAAAGCCCGGCTGCAATTCTGCGCCCTGAGTGACACTTCATCTCATCTCTTAGCTACGCTCTTTCTTTCTGCACGACCCATCCTCCCAAAATCATCGCAGCGACCTTCGCCGCGTGCGCGAGCAACGGACCGGCGTTGAGCAACATTGCCGCCTTCCCCACCAGCGCTATGATGGCGACATCCAAAGCCACGGAGACGGCGACGATCAACAGCGCGTGCTTCATCGCGAGATGCGGCGCTTTTCTTCCCACCCAACGCACAATTAAAAAGATCGGCACCGGCGCGAAGAAGAACACGAACGGTGTGCCCGTGTGCTGCGCGAACTCGCTGTAAAAAGCTTGATCGTGCCCGGTATTCATCAAGTGCGCATAGA
This sequence comes from bacterium, assembly GCA_041918175.1. Taxonomy (GTDB): domain Bacteria; phylum Zhuqueibacterota; class Zhuqueibacteria; order Zhuqueibacterales; family Zhuqueibacteraceae; genus JABWAN01. The sequence continues at coordinate 17,977 of JAYRWE010000042.1, read as the reverse complement.
ACGCGACGAATAACACGTGCGCGAGCACCAACACGACCAGCGTGCCGAACGTGACGAGCAGCACGAGATGCCATTGCAGCTTGGAAGTTTGTTGCATGACGCATCCTCCGAAAAGTTGGTTCAAACAAACTGTGATTGACGCGCCCAAGATAATCTTTCCCGAGAGCATGAGCGTCGCACCTTATGAGATTTGACCTGTTACGGGTCAAAAGTCGGAAGATGGTACTTTGTTTTTAAAGTGTGCTCGCCTCGGCTGATCGCATGCTCCCCGCTTTGTTGGCGGCGATAAACTCCGAGGGCGTGGTGCCCGTGATTTTTTTAAACACGCGGTTAAAAGATGCTTTGTTGTTGAAACCGACGTCGAGCGCGATGGCGAGGATGGTGTAATGTGCGAAACGCGGATCAAGCAAACGTTGTTGCGCCGCGGCAATGCGCTGCTCATTGATGAAGTCGAAAAAGTTTTTGCCCAATTCCGCGTTGAGTACTTGCGAAAGATGATTGGCGGGCATGTTTAAAGCTTCGGCTACCTCCGAAAGTTTTAGCTCGGGATTTAAAAAAGGCTGCGCTGTTGCCATGTATTGCTGCAGCTTTTCTGCATAACTCTGCGCGCGATTTTCCGGCAACGGGTTCTTCTGATATTTCGGCGCGCGCGGCGCGCGGGTAGCGGAGAAAATTTCAGGATAGCGCAAGGCATGATAGCCCACGGCATGAATGAAACCTGAAAGCACGAGCATGGCGAGATAAAAAATTTCCTGTCGATGCGCTTGCAAAAGGAAGAGCTGAAAATAGGCAACAAAGAACAGCATCATGTACAACGTGAACGCCATCGAAGCGCTTTGCAGCCATTCGAGATTGAGAATTTCCGCATGCGCAGACTCGGCTTTGAAGCGTTCGGCGAAATTCTGCAGCAGCGTGTAGGTGAGATAAAAATACGCAAGCATCTGAAACGTGCTCAAGGCCATGAGCAAAAACTGATCGAGCGGAAAGATTACATAGCCACGCTGCACCAGTTCGGCAACGAAAGCGGCTTTAGCTTCTGCCGGCTGCAAATAAAAACGGAGCAGCACGAGCGCACACAAGAGCGCAGGTACGAAATGCAGCGCGTGCTTGCGCGTGAATGGCAAGCGCGCGTGCAATAACGCAGAGCCATAAAGATAATACAGCGGGCCAATGAGAAACACGCACGGCAACGTGAGACCCAGCACATGCGGCGCGCGTACATAATAACCCGAAGCGATGAGCACGTATTCGCCGAGGTGCAGCGAGAGCACGAAGAGCAAACCCGCCAACAAGCGATTCGCCGCGCGATTGCCGCGCTCCATGCGCAACAAAATGAGTGCAAAGAAAATCCCTTGCAGCGCGCCGAAGAGCAGCAAAATCGACCATAAATCGAGTTGAGTCGGATAAGCAGTGAGAGCGGGCATGATGTTTTCGAGGCGCATGCCGCAACAGGATTACGGCTTGCTTCTTTGCATGGAGAAGTTTAGTTTGTTCGTAATCGATCAAGCAGAGGCATAGCTCATGATTTCGCAACAGACCATTGATGAAGCAGTGCGCTTGCTGGTTGCGGCGGCGCATCCAACTAAAGTGATCCTCTTTGGCTCATACGCGCGCGCCGAGGCGACGGAAAATTCCGATTTGGACTTTTTAGTGATTGTGCCCAGCGTTGCCAGCAAACAACGCGAGATGACGCGCTTGCGGCGAGCCTTGCGGCCGCTCGGTGTTTCCGCGGATGTTCTTGTTGCTTCCATCACCGAGGTGGAAGATTGGGGCCATCTTCCGAGCACGACGTTATATTGGGCTTTAACTGAAGGGAAAGTTCTTCATGAAGCAGCCCCTTGACCTTGCGCAGCGTCTGCTGCTCGTCGCTGACAACGATATTCGCGCCTTTGAAAAACTTGCGGAAGATGAAAATATCGCAGATGCGTCCGTCGGTTTTCATGCGCAGCAAGCGGAACAAGAAGTATCAAAGCTTCAATCTGCTTGAACCGGTCTTCTCCCCTCTACTCCATCACAATCATCTTCCTCGTTGCCGTAAAATCGTTCGCGCGCACGGAGTAGAAATAAATTCCCGAGGGCACGGCGTTGCCTTCGCGATCCGCGGCGTCCCAATGCACCATGTGCTCGCCCGTCTCGCGCGTTTCCTGCAAGAGCTGCGTAATCTCCCGCCCAATCACATCGAACACTTTGATCGTCACACTGCTGCGCTGCGGCAGATGAAAACGTATCGTTGTGCTCGCATTGCCCAAGTCGCGCACGGAAATCGGGTTGGGAAAATTCTGCGCGAGTGCAAATGCGTACGGCGTTTCGTGCGCACGCGCTGCGACCGCAGTTGCCGGCTTCGTATATTTGTAAACCACGCGCCCCACCGCATAGCCGAGCGTATCGCCCCAAAAGCGCACGCGATTCATGCTCGTGCCGAACCCCGCGGATTGCCACGTTTCGCCGCCGTCTTTGGTTTGATAAGATGGAAACGAACTGTTGCCGCCGATCCAACCGTTGCGCGCATCGACAAAGCCGATGCCTTGCACGAAGTAATAGCTGCTCGAAAAAAGTTTTTCCTGCCACGTCTCCGCGCCGTCCGTGGTTTTCAAAATATAAATCGGCGAGGCGCTGTTGCGCTGCAATGATACATAGCCGACCTTGCGCGAAGGAAAAGAAATTTTCCAGCACCATTCGCCGGCGCGCGTGGTGGTGAAGCGCTTCACCCAGGTTTTGCCGCCGTCGTTCGTGTACAACACCACGCCGCTGGAATTGTTGTGCGTCACGTTCGTCAAACCCACAGCAATGCCGGTGTCGGGATGAAAAAAATAAACATCGATCAAACCCGCGGCGTATGCGCTCATATCTTGCGCCTGCCACGTTTGGCCGCGATCAATCGTGCGCGCGAAGAACGCCGGCCCGCGCACACGACCCACGGCGCAAATTACCGAATCATTCACAACGTGCATGCCGCAGAGGCCGCGCGGTTTGGGGCCGATAAAGGTATTCATCGGCGACCACGTTTGCCCGGCGTCTTGCGTGCGATAGAGTGTTGTCGTGTCAGTCGCGCTAAACTCGCCGGGCCCAACATTACCGGCCCAGCCATTTTGTGCATCGAAGAAACCGACGGAGCGAAAATGCGCGCCACTCTTGTCGAATTGTTTTTGCCACGAGGCGCCGCCATCGGTCGTGCGATAGACATGGCCGGAGCCATTCACAATCCATCCGAGCTGCGCGGATACGAAATAGACATCGTTATAACGCGTGAGAATCGGAACGTTCGAAAGCGTTTGCCAAGTTTGCGCGGAGGCGAGACTGCCGCTGATAAAAATGAAACTCATTGCTGCGAAGCATGCACGAAAGCTCACAATACTCTCCTAAAAATTTTGAGAAGCAAAACGACCTCGCGCAAAATAGAATTTCCCTTCGGCTTTGCAAGCACAATTTGCCGCGCACAAACCACTTGCGCCGCGCGCGGATTTATCGCATTTTTGAACGACTCCAATAGCGTCTTCGCAAATGAGAAAGAGAAACGCATGTATGTGCTCGGTTATGATATCGGCAGCTCTTCCATCAAAGCTGCGCTTTTAGAAGTTGAAACCGGCAAGCTCGTCGCTGCGGCGACCTCGCCGAAAACGGAGATGGCGATTGTCGCGCCTCATGCGAGCTGGGCGGAGCAAGATCCTGAAATATGGTGGGAGCATGTGAAGCTCGCGACCGCAGAAATTTTAACGCGCGCGCGCGTGGCTCCGGCCGAGATCAAGGCGCTTGGCATTTCGTATCAAATGCACGGCCTCGTGTTGATTGATAAACAGCACAACGTGCTGCGCCCGGCGATCATTTGGTGCGATAGCCGCGCGGTGGAGATTGGCGAAGAGGCCTTTCATACATTTGGCGAAGAAGCTTGCCTCAAAAATTTTCTCAACTCGCCTGGCAATTTCACGGCGGCGAAGCTGCAATGGGTCGCGCGGCATGAGCCGGAAGTTTTTGCGCGCGTGTACAAGATGATGCTCCCCGGCGATTTTATTGCCATGAAAATGTGCGGCGCGATTCGCACCACGCCTTCGGGTTTGTCCGAAGGCATTTTGTGGAATTTTCCACAGCAAACTTTGGCGCACGACTTACTCGCGCACTGGCACCTCTCTCCCGATTTGATTCCCGAAATTGTGCCGACGTTTGCGGTGCAAGGCGAATTAACGCAAGCTGCGGCGCGCGAATTGGGTCTGCACGCGGGAACGAAAATTTCTTATCGCGCCGGAGATCAGCCCAACAATGCTTTTTCATTGCGCGTGTTGCGCCCCGGAGAGTTGGCCGCGACTGCCGGCACTTCGGGCGTGGTGTATGGCGTGGGCGAACAGCCGGATTATGATGCGCGCTCGCGCGTGAATACGTTTGTGCATGTGAATCATTCCGCGGCGCAGCCGCGCTATGGCGTGTTACTTTGTGTGAATGGCACGGGCAGCTTGAATCGTTGGTTGAAAAATAATTTCGGCGCGAATGTTTCTTATGCTGAAATGAATGCACTCGCAGCGCGCGCGCCGATTGGCGCAGAGGGCTTGAGCTTTCTGCCCTTTGGCAACGGCGCGGAGCGCACATTGGAAAACCAAAATCTCGGTGCTGCGTTGCTCGGTTTGAATCTCAATACGCATGAGCGGGCGCACGTGCTGCGCGCGGGGCAGGAGGGCATCGTGTTTGCGTTGAACTACGGCGTGGAAATTATGCGCGGGATGGGCCTGCGCATTCAGCATGTGCGCGCCGGGCACGCGAACATGTTTCTCAGTCCGCTCTTTTGCGAAGCGTTTGCGACGATCACCAACGCGACGATTGAGCTGTTCGACACGGAAGGCGCGCAAGGCGCGGCGCGTGCGGCTGCAGTGGGCGCGGGCATTTACAAAAATTTTGACGAGGCTTTTGTCGGTTTGCGCGCGCTTAAAACCGTTGCCCCCAATACGCAGGAGCAAGCGGCTTATCACGCAGCTTATGAAAGATGGCGGCAGCGTTTGCAAGAACGCATGGCCGCGCCGGAATTTCATGTTGCGCGCGAGTAGAAATTTCGGAAGATTGTTGCGGCGAACACGGATTGTTTGGCAACCGCAGGGATTCAGGTTGATCATTCAACTTGAAAAGCAATTTCAGGCGGCGGGATGCCGTCGCTTTGAAGTCACCTCGCTTGAAAAGATAAACCTCGGTAAACAAGCGAAGAAGACACCTCGGTGAAGCAGCGACAAGCCATAAAAAAAATCTATTGCTGCTGAAGCGAAATGACAAGCCAAGTAGTCTCTCGAAATAATTCAACACCAACACTCCATTACCCCAAAACTTCACCACTCCAACCCAAGGAACCTCATGCCGCTCCTTACTTCTCTTCACAGCTTGTGCCGTTGGACGTTTCATTCCGGCAAAGGCGGTTTCGTGCCCGCGAACATTCGTCCGGAATGGCGCGCGGAAAAATTCAGCACGGTGAAGTTCATTCATCTGCTCAAAGAAAAGATCGCGCCGAAATTGCCGCAGCATATCGAACTGGGTGTGGAACTGCACTATGACAATGAATATGACGAGACAACCGCGGAGGCGATTGCCGCGGCGCTGAATGAAACTGGCATTGCGCTCGCGATGGTGACGCCCGGGGCGCACGCGCACTTTGCTTATGGCGGCATGGCTTCGCTTGAGGCGAATGAGCGCAAAGCCGCGGAGACATTAGGCGAGCGTGCGGTTGCGCTGGCCTATGGTCCGTTGCGCAAAGCATGGTCGCGCGATAAAAACAAAGCGCCTTCGCTTGTGATTTGGAACGGCTCGTTTGGTTATGATCTCGCGACTATCGGCGTGAAGCGCATGTATCAAAATTTGAAAGAGAGCATGGCGAAGCTCTGCGAATATGAACACAAGCTCGGAGGGGAATTGTATTTTGCCATTGAGCCGAAGCCGAACGAAGGCCATCCGGCAATGCTCTTGCCCACGGTGGCGAGCGCGTTGCTTTTTTGGCGCAGACTGGAAGAAGAGTTTGGCGTGCAGCGCACGAAGAAGGGCGTGAACAAAGAAATCGGGCATTCGGAAATGATTGGCCTCGATCATGTGTATGATACGATGGAAGAGTTGGACAGCAATGCGATGTTGCACACGCATCTCAACAGTCAAGGCTACAACGACGGCATTATTCTCGGCGGCCCGGGCAAGTATGACATCGATCACGGCGCGCGCGTGAACGGGATGAACATCGCGATTGCGGGCTTGATGCAAGAGGCCGGCTATAAACGTTGGAAAGGTCACGATATGCAAGTGCGGCCGTATGACAACGTCGAGCAAGCGCTGGATCGCGTGGTGCGCAGCATCTTGAGTTGGGAGGCGTGCGAGATCGCCGCGCGTGATTTGAACACGACGCAGCTCATCGCTTTGCTCGCGCAGCGCGAAACCGCACAGGCAGAGGACTTGATGCGCGCGGCGGTGATGCACGCGCATCGTGCGTTTGATGAAATGTATCGGCGCTAGGCGATTGGCTTTTCAAACTCAGAATAAAGCGCCGAAAGTTTTTGGGGCTACACACAGATCAAAAGCGCACGCGGAAAAAGCTTTGCTTTGCAGCGTGTGTTTTTGATCCGAGTGCGTCGCCCGAGGGTACATCTCAAATAAACTTTTTTATGAACATTCTCGGTCTCTCCGCTTATTATCACGACAGCGCGGCGTGCTTGGTGCGCGACGGTGAAATCATTGCCGCGGCGCAGGAAGAGCGCTTCACGCGCAAGAAACATGATTTCGTTTTTCCGGCGCAGGCCGCGCGTTATTGTTTGCAAGAAGGCGGCCTCGACGTTGCGCAGCTTGACTACGTTGCTTTCTATGATAAGCCGTTCATCAAATTTGAGCGCTTGCTTACCACGTATCTCGCCTATGCTCCGGCCGGGTTGCGCTCGTTTCTCATGGCCATGCCGCTTTGGTTGAAAAGCAAGTTGTGGATGAAAGAGCATATCAAAAATGAGATGGGCTATAGCGGCAAAATTATTTTTCCCGAGCATCATGAATCGCATGCGGCCTCGGCGTTTTATCCCTCGCCGTTTCAAGAGGCTGCGATCTTGACCATCGACGGTGTGGGCGAATGGTGCACTTCGAGCTATGGCATTGGTCGTGATAATGTCATCGAGTTGCACGCGGAGTTGAAGTTTCCGCACTCGCTCGGCCTGCTTTACTCCGCGTTCACGTATTTCACCGGTTTCAAAGTCAATTCCGGCGAGTACAAAGTGATGGGCCTCGCGCCTTATGGCGAGCCGAAATATGTCGAAATCATTTTGCGCGAGTTGATTGATCTGAAAGCCGATGGCTCGTTTAAAATGAACATGAAGTATTTCGACTATTGCGCGGGGTTGACCATGACCAACGCGCGCTTCGCGAAACTCTTTGGCGGCCCGGCGCGCAAACCGGAAACGCCGATCACGCAACGCGAAATGGATCTTGCGCGCTCGGTGCAAGTTGTGACCGAAGAAATTTTATTGCGCATGGCGCGTCATGTTCAACGCGAAACCAAGATGAAGCATCTCGTGTTGGCCGGCGGCGTAGCGTTGAATTGCGTGGGCAATGGTCGCCTTTTGCGTGAAGGCTCGTTTGACGATGTTTGGATTCAACCCGCGGCGGGCGATGCCGGCGGCGCATTGGGCGCGGCGTTGTATACGTGGTATCGTTATCTCGGCAATGCGCGCAGCGCTTCGCAAAGTCATGATCGTCAGCGAGGTTCGTACTTGGGGCCCGCGTTTGATAATGAAGCCCTCGCGGCATTTCTACATGAAAAAAATCTCCCTTGCAAAAAGCTTGATGATGTCGAGCTGCCTGTTGTCGTTGCGGAGTTACTTGCGGAGCAGAATGTGGTGGGATGGTTTCAAGGCCGTATGGAGTTTGGGCCGCGCGCGCTCGGGAGCCGCAGCATTCTCGGTGATGCGCGCTCGCCCAAGATGCAGGCGTTGATGAATCTCAAAATAAAATTCCGCGAGAGCTTTCGGCCGTTTGCGCCTGCGGTGTTGGCGGAAAAAGTCTCCGAATATTTTTGGCTCGACCGCGCGAGTCCGTACATGATGCTCGTGGCGCCGGTGTTGGAAAAATGGCGCACGCCGCAAAGCGAAAACGGCGCGCTCGGCTTTGAGCAACTCAAAGTATTGCGCTCGGCATTTCCCGCGGTGACACACGTGGATTATTCCGCGCGCGTGCAAACCGTGAGTGGGGAGGAACATCCGCGATTTTATGAACTGCTAAAAAAGTTTGAGGCGATCACCGGTTGCCCGATGCTGATCAACACGTCGTTCAACGTGCGCGGCGAGCCGATTGTCTGCGCGCCGGAGCATGCGTATGCGTGCTTCATGCGCACGAACATGGATTATCTCGTCCTGGGAAATTTTTTGCTCGACAAAAAAGCGCAACCGGCGTGGGCGCAAGAAGAGGATTGGGAGAGAGTGTTGGAGTTGGATTAGATGGGCAGGAGCACACGGATCAAAAGCGCACGCGGAAATAGCAGCGGCCCGATTCAAAAGACAACCAGCAAAACACGAGGTATAAGATGAGTGAGATCGAATTTCTCACGGATAAAGCCGGACGAGTCAAAGCTGTCGTTCTTCCGAAATTTTGCACCGTGCTCCCGCCAGCTTTCGCCCCGTGATGAATCACGGGGCTAGGAGATGCAAGTCCCGCAAGCGGGACTATCACCCAATGGTGGTTAGTCCCGTTCATGGGACTTTCATCTCCTAGTCTGCGGTTTCAACCGAGGCTTTCATTCCAGCGTCGGATACGTGCCGGGCAAGAGCATCGGCAACGGCTGTCCCGGGCGCGTGCTCATCATTTTGAGATAGTGCAGCACCGCGTCTTCGGAAACTTGCGTGGGCAGCGGCGAAAAGAGCGCGCCGAAATCGAAGAAGCCTTTGGTGCGCGGAATTTCGATCAGATCCACTTCGTCGTTCGCCGCGAAGCCCGCGCGTTGTTTCGCCATTGCGAGCGCCGTCATCATTCCGCCGATCTCATCCACCAAGCCGAGCGTTTTGCCGTCAACGCCGGAATAGAAATGTCCTTCCGCAATCTCCTTCACGCGCTCGAGAGAAAGCTTGCGGCCTTTCGCTACTTTCGCCGCGAAGCCGTCATAAAATTTTTGCATAAAGCCGGCGACTCGCTCGCGCTCTTCCGCGGTGAGATTGCGCGCGGGCACTTGCACGCCGAGCAGCGGCAAACGCACACCAAAGCCGAGATCGGCATGCGCGCCGCGTTGCACGTGGTCCGACGTCATGCCCAACTTGTTGCTCAAGCCATTGTCATAAACCCATCCGCCAATCACGCCGATGGAGCCGGTGATCGTATTCGGCCCGGCAATGATTTGATCGCCATACATCGAAATCCAATAGCCGCCGCTGCCCGCAACTTGGCCTTGACTCACAATGACGGGTTTCTGCGCTTTGCATTTGAGCAAAGCTTCGGCGACGAGATCGCTCGCCAGCCCATCGCCGCCCGGCGAATCTACGCGAAACACAATTGCCTTTACTGAAGATTGCTTTGCGAGATTGAGCAGCACCTGTTCGAGCCAACGTGCGCGAATGCCTTCATCCAGAGCGCACACGCCGAGCGCATACACCACTGCAATCTTAGGCTTCTCGCCCCATGATTCCGAGCGCACAGCATCTGCTTGCAGCGCGCGAGCAGATGCTGTGCGCATGCCGTGGCCTGTGCTCTTGGCAATCGTCTCGGACAATGCGGACCAGCGCGCGAGCGAATCGACGAGGCCCTTGGCGATTGCTTGCTCGGCGAGAAAGAAAACTTCGTTGTCAATGAGAGCGTCAAAAGTTTGCGCGCTCAACTTGCGGCTGCTGCACACCTCGCTGCGCACGAGTTCATACCAATCATCCACGAAGTTTTGATATTGCTCGCGATCGGCCTCCGACATGTTCGTGCGACTATAATTCTCCATCGCGGATTTGTATTTGAAAAAACGCCACTCGTCGAAGCCGAGGCCTAATTTTTCCAACGTGCCTTTCAAATAGGTGCGGCCGAGGCGAAAGCCTTCGAGCATGAGCGAGCCTTCGGGGTCCATAAAAATTTTATCGGCCACGCTGGCGAGATGATAGGTCGTCATCTCCGCGTTGTCAATAAACACGAAAATCTTTTTACCGGCCTCTCTTGCGCGCAGCAGTTCTTCGCGAATTTCCCACGCATGCTCGGGCATCATGCGCGTGGTGGAAAGATTGAGTGCGATCACACCCGTGCGATGGTCGTGCGCCGCGGCGCGAATGCTCTGCAAGATTTCGAGAAAGCGGTGCGTGTCTTCATCACCGAAAACAAATTTTTGATAATCGACACGGCCTTTGAACGTGAGCGGAAGATAGCGGCGGTTGCGTTTCGCAAGCGCCTCGGTGAAACTCGGTTGGCGACTGCCGAGGCGAATCATGTAGCTATTGAAAGCGTGTTCGCGTTCCGCGTCGAAGTGCGATTGTGCGCCGACTTCCACGCGGCCCAAGTTGAGACTGAGGCCGAGCGTGAACGCGTCGCCTTTAAAACTGCGGCCAACAAGATTGATCCCCGCGGCGAGTTGCAACGCTGCGCCCGCACTCCACGGTGCATCCGAAAGTTGTTCGTCTTTTTGCAAAGCGGCATCGGCAAAAAGCGTCAAACGTGGCGAACCGAACGGTCGCACGCCGATCTCGGCCACGCCTTCGCGCGCGTTGCTTTCCAAAGAAAAATTTCCGAGCAAGCCGAGCGAAAGATAACGCGAAGGCCGAATGATTGCGCCGCTCGTGAGCAAACGCTCGCGGCCCATCGCATCGAAATCACCGCGCGACCAACCATAGCCGAGGCCAAGCGCAAAACCGCGCGTGCCGAAGCCGGTGGTGAGACGATAATCCTTCACAGTCGCGCCATTGATATTTTGCCGCATCATGCCAAAGCCCAATCCACGCGCGCCGCTGAAATAGCCCCAATCATTGAACGAACTCGGATCGGTTCCTTCCGTGGACCAATAGAAGCGATGCTCCGTTTGTTTGAGCAATGCGAGATTCGCGGGATTGACGAAGCCCACAAGTCCGTCGGAAAATGCCGCGGGTGCGGCCTGCAAAAAAGAATAGCGCGCGTAATAGCTGGGAAGCGGCTGGGAGAGGGCGGCGGTGGCAAAGGCGAGCGCAAAAATTAAAAGACGTCTGTGCATTGAAGCGATGCTCCGAGTTTGAGGGTGATCCGTGCGTAGCGCCCAAAAAAGAATGGGAGGAAAATCAGAAGCGGCCGTGAACATTGCGGTGAAGTTGATGCGCTTTATGCCGGCGTCAAAGGCGCATTCATCTTTTTCAATCTAAAACTAAACGTGGAGCCTTTGCCGCTTTGGCTGCGCACGTGGACACGGCTTTCGTGCGCTTCAATGATGTGTTTGACGATGGCCAAGCCCAAGCCTGTGCCGCCCACGGCGCGTGAGCGCTCTTTATCCACGCGATAGAAGCGCTCGAAAATTCTGCCGAGATGCTCCTCCGCAATGCCGCGCCCGGTGTCGCTCACGTAGATTTCCACTTCCTCCACAAAATCTTTATACCCCACTTCCACTCTGCCGTTCGGATTGTTGTATTTGATGGCATTCTCCACCAAGTTGGTGATGACTTGCGCCAAACGCTCGCGGTCACCGAGCACATTGATTGGCGTATGTTGCAGGCTCAATTCTAGTGTGAGACCGTTATGTTGCGCCGTGGCTTGCAGATCGGAAATTTGTTTGGCGAGCCATTCCTCCAACTCGAAATAGCGAATGCTCATTTTCATGTCGCCGGTTTCGATGCGCGAAATGTCGATGAGGTCGGTGAGCAGATTGTTGAGGCGCTGCGTTTGACGATAGGCTTTTTCGATGAAAGTCTTTTGCAGCTTGTCGTCTTTTACTTTGCCGTCGAGCAACGTTTCGAGGTAGCCCTGCACCGCGAAGATCGGCGTGCCGAGTTCATGCGAGACATTGCCGAGAAACTGGCTGCGCATGGTTTGCAGCTTGCGCATTTGCCGCACATCGTCGCGCAGCTTGGCCAGCATATCATTTAGCAATTTCGAAAGCTCGCCGATTTCATCGCGCGAATCCGCGGTGAAACGCGCTTCCATGTCGCCCTTCTTCACGGACTCCGCGACGCGCGCGAGTTGGCGCAACGGCGTGGTGAGCTTGGAAGAAGTCCAATAGCTCACGAACGCGATCAACAACAGCGCGCCGCCACCGCCGCCGAAAATTTTCCAGCGCAAATCACGCAGCACGGCCTCCACTTCTTCCAGGGGCAGGCCGAGGCGCACGAATGCGACATTGACCAGCGCGCCCTGCGCGTGGTAGCGCGGGCTTACTTTTTTGGCGACGTAAAACAAACGCTTTTTAACCGTGGCGCTCAAACGTTGATCACCACCGACGCCGGAGCGCAGCGCCTGCTGCACTTCGGGCCGCAGGAGGTGGTTTTCAATAAATTGCAAAGAGTCGTGCGACACCTCCGATTCGAACACGACGACGCCTTGCGCAGTGATCAACGTTAAACGCGCGCGCGCGGCGCGAGCATAGCCGGAGAGCAATCGATATTGCGACGCGACTTCGTTGCGCGCAAAAGGGGCGTGCGCCAGCAAGTATTCAATTTCATCGAGCTGCGTTTGCAGTTGTTGAAAGAGCCGCGCTTCGTAATACCTTTCCAATTGATAACTGCTAATCAAGCCGCCGGCAATGGTGACGATGAGCAAGAGGAGGAGATGAACGAGGATGAGGCGTTGGCGCAGTGAAAATTTCATGGCTCACTCTTCGGCTTTTAAGCGATAGCCCACGCCCTTAATCGTCTCGATGAGATGCATGTTCTCTTCGCCCAGCTTCTCGCGAATTTTGCGAATGTGCACGTCAATCGTGCGGTCGATCACCACTACGTTATCGCCCCAAATTTCGTTGAGCAAGGTGTCGCGCGTGACCACGCGACCGGGGCGCTGCGCGAGATAGACCAATAACTCAAACTCTTTCTTGGTGAAGGAGACCGACTTCCCGGCGATGGCTACCGTGTAGTTCAACGTGTTGATCTCAACCGCGCCAAAGCGCATGGGTTTGTCTTGCTCCATGACCGCGGGCTGCGCCTTGCGAAACACGGCTTTCACGCGCGCAAGCAGTTTGCGCATGCTGATCGGCTTCACGACGTAATCATCCGCGCCCAATTCCAGGCCCACCACTTCATCGATCTCGCCGGATTTTGCCGTGAGAAAAATCACCGGAATGTTTTGCGTGAGTTGCGACTGCCGCAACTCGCGCATCACTTCCCAGCCGTCTTTGCCGGGCAACATGACGTCGAGAATGATGAGATCCGGGCGTTGTTTCGCGAGCTCGAGCGCTTGCAGGCCGTCTCCCGCAATAACGGTTTCATAACCTTCGCTTTCGAGATTGAAACGGAGCAGGTCGAGTATGTCCTGCTCGTCGTCGACGATTAGAATGCGTTTGGGCATGGTTGGGCCTTCGTCGAAGAAAGTGAAATGTTCTGTTGGTTCAAAAACTTTGAAACCGCGAATGACCGCTCATGTTGCTCTCGCATCAATTCGCGATTTTTAGGAAACGCTTGAGCTTGTTGCGGCAATGGGGTTCGCCGCCTCGCCGCCTATCTGCTTCGTTACAGAAAGTGTCGCCCTCAAACCTTGCCTTCATACAAATCCGCCACGGGAAAACACATTTCATAATCATTCCAGTCCAAATTGCCGTAAAGGATGCGAAATTTTTTGAATCGGCTTACGGCGCGATATTTTTGCAGCGAGGGATGCCGCGCTGTGCGCAGAAAAGTGCCGAAATCCACGATTCTGTGGGAACCATCATTGAACCACAGGCGAAGGCTGAAGCCTTCAAGATACTCCGCTTTGACGATTTCAATCAACTCGGCCTCCTCTGCCGGAAACTCGGTTACTTTAATGGTTTTCATTTTAACCTCCGTTTAATCGCCTTGATTTTGATTTTCTTGCCGAGCACGAAAAAATCTACCCATTTCTGCACGATCTCTTCGGCGTGACGAGCCACCAATTCTTTAAAGTCAGCCATTTGCTTCTGCGGTAAAGGTTCCCGGCCGCGCACGGGCTTGAATAAAATTTCAACGACCTTTCCGTTGCGGACAATCAACTCGGCCTTCGTCTCGGCCCCTTGATAACGGCCATGAACATGCACCGGCTCATGTTCGTTCGCAAAGAAGAACACGACCAATCCGAAGTATTCGTAGAGTTTGGGCATACGATTGAATGATTTCCTCTCGTTGTGTTGCGCGCCTGCGCTCGATGCTTCTGAATCATTTTGCTTCTCGCACATCTTTCCCACTCTCACAACCTTGGCTTTTCACCTACTCCGAAAAAAGTTTTCAGCTTGTTCTCAATCTCATCTCTCACCTCACGAAATTTTTGCAGACGCTCTTCCTCCGTTCCCGTGGCCGCGGAAGGGTCTGCAAAACTCCAATGCCATTGCGCGCCGCTCGTTGGAAAATAGGGGCACGTCTCTTTCGCGTTGTCGCACACCGTAATCACATAATCAAAATTCATTGCCATGTATTTATCAATGTGCTCAGAGGCCTGCATCGAAATGTCGATGCCCCTCTCGGCCATGGCTTTGATAGCGAGCGGATGCACGCGCGTGGCAACCGTGCCCGCGCTGAAAGTTTCGAAGCGCTCGCCCGCGAGATGACGCAACAGCCCTTCGGCCATTTGGCTGCGCGAGGAGTTGTGGGTGCAGACGAAAATGACGCGTTGCTTTTGGCTCATACCAACTCGTTTTTCTTTTTTATGATAGTCAAAATTTTGGCCAAATCAAATCGCCGCGGATTTCATTTGGGCAGAGGCGATCCTCGGCTGTTGTTCGGTTTTGCTGCCGAACAAACGCTGCTGCGTGGCGCGCGCGAACCACACCAGCACGAGCATCACCGGCACTTCGATGAGCGGGCCGACCACGGTAGCGAGCGCCACCGTGGGGTTGAACGCCGTAATCGCAATGGCGATGGCAATTTCAAAATCGCGGCCCGTGGAATTAAACGCCACTGCGGTCGCGTCTTTGTAATTGAAGCCGAGCTTCCAACCGACCAGATAGACCACGACGAAAGTGCTCCAAAAGAATAGCGTCATCGGCACGGCCAGCTTGAGAATAATGCCCGGCTCCGCGACGATGAGATCGCCTTTCAGCGCAAACATGACGATGAGTGTGAACAGCAGGCCGACAATCGAAAGGCTGTCGAGATAGGTCTTCACTTTCTTAAAACCTTCCTCGCCGTATTTTTTTACGCCCCAACGGCGCGTAAAAAATCCCGCCAACAATGGCAGGCCAAGATAGAGCACGACACTCTCAGCGACAAGCCAAACGTCAAAACTCACCTCGCCCAACAGCCACTTGGCATACACCGGAATCAAAATCATTTGCAAAATGGAATTCATCGCCACCAGCACGATGGCCATCGCGGTATTGCCGAACGAAAGAAACGTGAAGATGATCACCATGGCAATGCACGGCGCGAGGCCATAGAGCACCAAGCCGGTGTGGAAATCGCTGCCCGGCTCGAGAAACCAATTGGCCAAAAGTAGCATCCAAAACGGCGCGACGGCGAAATTGAAAAACAGCACGACCAGCAATTGCTTGGGCGATTTCACGGCGCGCCCGAGGTCTTCGAACTTGATGTTGGTCATGGCCGGGTACATCATGAGAAACAAACCGATCACCACGCCGAGCGCCAGCGTGTTTGCCAAAGAAAAAGTATATGTGCCTTGAAAAATTGCGACGATGGCATCGATGGGCGGGGTGAGTGCGAAGTTTGAGATGCCGTAAATTTTCCCGAGGGCGATGCCGATTATCATACTGAGGAATACGAAGAGGGGCAGCGATTTAAAGCTTTGAAGTTTTTCCAAAAAAATTGCGATCCGCATTTTTATCTCCTTCCGATAAACGCAACACGCGGCAAGTCATCGAAGCAAACGCGAACTGCTTGCCTCAAGTTCGCGTTCGCGGTTTGCGCTTTAAGCGACGATTTATTTTCACCACAGGAACAAATCCGACCACGCACTTGCCCGCTTCACGCAGGGCAATGCGCTGCGTGAGTTTTATGGCGTCGGCGCTGAACGTTTGCTGATTGAGATGGCGGCGCAAGACTCTGAACAAATCCCGCAACAGCGGCGATTCCTCGCGATCTAAACGATAATAGACCCAAGTGCCCTCCCGGCGGGCGTGCAGCAGGCCGGCGTTTTTGAGGAGGGTGAGGTGTTTGGAGATTTGATATTGCGGTAAGTTCAAAGCATCCGTCATCTCGCAAACGCACAGGTCCTCCGGCGTCTGCAAAAACAGATGGACCAGCCGCAAACGAGTCTCGTCGCCGAGGGCTTTGAAGATTTGAAAGGGTTCGGTCATGGTTTTGTATGTCTATATGCGCTTTCTGGCATGCAATATAGTCGCGCAAATGCGCCGCTGCAAGCTTTTTTTGATGAGCAAAGCGGTGAGGGGGCCTCATCGCCGGCGGTAAGCATTTAATAAAACCGGAGGCGACGCACTTCTAACGTGTGTCGCGGCTAGGGCTTAACGATTTCTTGATGCGCGATTCATCTTCCCCTCACCTTGCGCAAGTATCTTGGGGCAAGCAAACAAAGAAAGGCAGCGAAAGGGAGGTCGGCTGTCACGCGGATGAAACAACCATCAACCAAGGATTCACAAATGTTGGAGGAACACAACATGCTGAAAATCACGATGCCTCTCTCTCCGTCTGCTTCCGTCGATCACTCGTTGTGCGCCGAATGGCGTTCGGTGGCCATGGTCGATCTCGATTTGTACGGCCAGGAGAAACGCGTGAACATTACGTTGCGCGGCACGATTGCCGGCGACAGCGCAAACTCGCTGCTCGATTTTCTCAAAGCGGTCTCCGCTTTCGTGGCAACGCGCTGGACTTTACAGATGCAGGATTTGAAAATTCTCAGCGTGCAAGGCACACGCTCACTTGTTCGTTTTGCGAAGATCATGCGCAAGCGCGGCCATGCCGTGGAAGTGCGCGGCATTCATCGCAATGTGTACGCAACGCTGCGCGAAGCCGGCCAGGAGCAAGTCTTTGCCTGGGCCGATTAAGCGCAGCGCGCGCGAATTAAATTTTTATGAAGTTTTTGCAGACAATTCGTCGAAGGAGATTGCATGATCGGTTTTAAACTCAGGCAATTGGTCAAGCTCGCGGAGCTGGATGAAGATTTTGTGAACGGCGTCGTGGTCGGCTTGCCGACACGGCGCTGGCCCTATTACGAAGTGAACTTTCTGCGCTGGGACGGCTCTTCGGAAAGCATGTGGCTTACGCCGCAAGAAATCGTTCCCGCGGAACTGGACTACGCCGAACTGGACACCATTCAAGTTGCGGTTTAAAGAATTCTTCATCTTGGGTTTATTGATGATTCACAAGCCTGAAGTACACTTCCTGCGTGACAATCTCTCGCCCTTTACCTCACCATAGGAGAAAAAATGTATCGCAAAATTGTTTCGACTTTCCTCGCGCTGTGCTGCTTCGTTGCGCCTCTGGTTTATGCCGATGCCATTGAAGTCTCCGGCAATATCACCACGAACACAAGTTGGACGAGCAGCAACACGTATCTGCTCAAGGGTTTTGTTTATGTGAAGAGCGGCGCCACGCTCACCATTCAAGCCGGCACGGTGATTTATGGCGACAAAGATTCGAAAGGCGCGTTGATCGTCGAACAAGGCGCGAAGATCATCGCGGACGGCACCGCGGCGCAGCCGATCGTGTTCACGAGCGCATTGCCCGCGGGCCAGCGCAACTATGGCGATTGGGGTGGTGTGATTATTTGCGGTCGCGCGCCGATCAACGTTCCCGGCGGCACAGCAGTGATCGAAGGCGGCGTGGGTTCGATTTATGGCGGCACAGATGCTAACGACAACAGCGGCGTGCTGCGTTATGTGCGCATCGAATTTCCCGGCATCGCGTTTCAGCCGAACAGCGAGATCAACGGTCTCACGCTCGGCGGCGTGGGCGCGGGCACTACGATTGAGTATGTGCAAGTGAGCTATTCG
>JAYRWE010000041.1:0-51115 GCA_041918175.1 bacterium | reverse complement strand
ACCCACTTGGGACAACAAGTCGCGGTGATGACGCTCAAGCTGCGAGAACTTTACGTGATTCCAGCTCTCGCACACGCGCCAGCGCACTGATCCGCCAAAATCTTTGCTTTTTTTGCTTCAAATTGGATCTTTAGATTCTAATTGCTTTCAAACGCTAGTGGGAGCAGTTCGATTGGCGATGGGATGCAGTCGCTTCGAAGCCACTCTGCTTTGAAAAGATCACCTAGAGAAACAAACGAAGAGGAACCCTCGGGGAAGCAGCGACAAAACAAAAAAAGCGGCTTGTTTGAAAACGCTTTTGTGCGCTGCAATCCCGCAAACTTTTTTTATGGCCCGTCGCTGCTCCAGCAAGGTGTCATCTCCGTATGTTCATCCGACGTTTATTTTTTCAGCGAGGTGACTTCAAAGCGATTGCATCCCACTGCTCGAATTGTGTTTTCAAGATGAACCGCACTTTGTGGATGCCCGTTTAAAGACTGCGGGCATGACGAATCAAGATCGTCTCTTCTTCAAACGGCTAAACTCTTACGCCGCACTTTAGCTTTGGAGATTAATCAACTGCGCACGCCTGAAGGCGTTACTACAAACTTCCTCTCCTCCCTCCCCTTGCTTTTCAAACCTTGCATGCTTAGAATGCGCCTGCGTTTTTAGGATAACGCCCTCCACACTCCACAGGACCGGCCGCGTTCACATTTGAATCTCTCCCGCGCATGAAGTTTTGGTCGCCTTCAACTTGGGTTTCATTTATTCCAAACGGCCTCGGTCACGTGAAGCCGAATCATTATTGGGACATGCTCAAAGTCGCGTGGCGCAATCGCGATGAATTGCGTTATGCGTGGCGCATTTTGCGCAATGGCGTGTGCGATGGTTGCGCGCTCGGCACCACGGGCATGCGCGATTTCACGCTTGAAGGGACGCACTTGTGCATGGTGCGCCTCAATCTCATGCGTTTGAACACTGCTCCGCCGATGGATATTCGTGTATTGGAAAACGTGCAGCCGTTGCTCGCGCAAAATTCCGCGGCGCTGCGCGAGTTGGGACGCTTGCCCTATCCGATGGTGCGGCGCGCGGGCGAGGCAGGCTTTCGTCGCATCAATTGGAATGAAGCCTATGCCCTCCTCGCCGCGAAGATTCGCGCCACGACTCCCGAACGTCTCGCGTTTTATCTGACCTCGCGCGGGTTGACCAATGAAGTTTATTATGTCGCGCAGAAAGTTGCGCGCTTTCTCGGCACGAACAACATCGACAACTCGGCGCGCATTTGCCACGCGCCCAGCACCGTCGCGCTCAAACACATGCTCGGCGTTCCAGCCTCGACGTGCTCATATAGCGATTGGCTCGGCACGGATTTGCTCATCTTCATCGGCAGCGATGCGCCGAACAATCAACCCGTGACAACAAAGTACATGTACTATGCGAAGAAGCACAGCACAAAAATCGTCGTGCTCAATCCGTATCGCGAGCCGGGCTTGGAGCGGTATTGGGTGCCTTCGGTGTTTGAGAGCGCGTTGTTTGGAACGAAGCTGGCCGATCGTTTTTTTCAAATCCACATCGGCGGCGATCTCGCGTTTCTCAACGGCGTGCTCAAACATTTGCTCGCGCGCGATTGGATCGACGCGGCTTTTATTCAACAACACACAAACGGCTTTGAGGAATTGCAAGCCGCATTGGCGGAGCAATCGTGGGAAATGCTGGAACGCGCCTCCGGTGCGAGCGCCGCGGAGATGCTGGCCTTTGCCGAAATGCTCGCGCGCGCAAAGAGCGCCGTGTTCGTATGGAGCATGGGCATCACGCAACATCGCAACGGCGTGGAGAATGTGAAAGCCATCATCAATCTCGCGCTCAGCCGTGGTTTTATCGGCAAAGCGAAATGCGGCTTGATGCCGATTCGCGGCCACAGCGGCGTGCAAGGCGGCGGCGAAGTGGGCGCAGTGCCGAATCAATTTCCGGGCGGCGTGCCCGTGAGCACTGAGTCTGCGAAGAAGTTTGAAGCGCTTTGGGGATTTCCCGTGAGCACAAGCAAAGGCTACTCCGCGGTGGAAATGATCGACGCGGCGCACGCGGGCGCGCTCGATCTGTTTTATATCGCGGGCGGAAATTTTCTTGAAACATTGCCCGAGCCGGAGTATGTGCGCGAGGCCTTGCTGCGTGTGCCGCTGCGCGTGCATCAAGACCTCGTGCTCACGCCGCAAATGCTGCTCGAGCCGCGCGAGACCGTGCTGCTTTTGCCCGCATGTTCGCGCTATGAGCAACGCGGCGGCGGCACGGAAACTTCGACGGAGCGGCGCATCTATTTTTCGCCGGAGATTCCGGGCCGCCGCATCGGCGAAGCAAAGAGCGAGTGGGAAATTTTTATGGAAATGGCGGAGCGCGTTTATCCCGAGCGGCGCAATCAAATTCACTTTGAGAATGCACAGCAAGTGCGCGAAGAGGTTGCGGCCGCAGTGCCGTTTTATGATGGCATTCAAAATTTGAAAGCCAAAGGCGACGTCATGCAATGGGGCGGGCCGCGTTTGTGTGAAGGCAATGTTTTCGGAACGCCGGATGGGCGCGCGCGCTTCGCGGCGTTGCGGCCGAACGTGGATAAAATTGCAAATGGCAAGTTCACAGTAACGACACGGCGCGGCAAGCAGTTCAATAGCATGATTCAAGCGGAGGTTGATCCACTCAACGGCGCGCGGCGCGAGGATATTTTGATGAGCGTGGAAGATGCGCAGCGCTTGCGTTTGCGCGAGGGCGCAAAAATTTTATTGCGCAACGAGATTGGCGAATATCACGGGCAGGTGAAGCTGGCGGAAATCAAGCCGGGGAATTTGCAAGTACATTGGCCGGAAGGCAACGTGCTGATCGCACGCGGCGTGATTGATCCGCTCTGCGGTATTCCGGATTATAACACCACGGTGGAAGTGTTGGCGCGGGAGTAAGGCTGTTGAGGAAAGCAAAAACTCTCACGCAAAGTCGCAGAGCCGCAAAGGGTCCGCAAAGAAGAACTTGGGGAGTTCTTTGCGCCTTCGCGCCTTTGCGTGAGGCTTTTTCTTATTTGGTTGTGGCTCGTCGCGCTGCGTGTTGCATGTCAATAAGAGCAGAACGCCTGAAGGCGTTACTACGAATGCGCGTAAGCTTGATAGAGCAACCACGCCGATAGCGCGCCGCCGAGATGCCAGAGCGCATGGCCTTGCAGCCAACTTTCCGGCGAGCAAAAAATCTTCGTGAGATCAAGCAGAAAGAGCACGAACGCGAGCAGCACAGTCGTCAACGCGGCAGCGAGATACTTTCGCGCGGAGGCCGAGGTAGGAACGCGGCGTGGGTGATATGCCCAAAACAATGCGAGTAAGATCAACCCGGCGAAGAGATAGCGCCGCAACTCCGGCAAAACAACGAGCAATACGGCGAGCACGCTGTTCAGCGCGAGGTATGCAATGACAAATCGCCGCGCGGACAGCGAACGTACTCGCGCAAGATTATAGAGCAGGATAAAGCTGCCCAACAAGTACATGCCCATCACGTCGAAAAATTGTCCGACGAAAGTAAGCGAGGCGTGATAAAACGTGCTGCCGAGACCGATGAAAATAGTCGCGCCGGCATAAACCAGCGCGTGCATCGCAGTAAAATTTTTGGCACGGGGCATTGTGCTGCACCCGCTCAAAATCAGCAACCCAACGAAGACAAAGCCGAGCGAGGACCACGTATTCGCAGGTTGCGCAATCGTGCCTGGTCGCAACGCTTCACAAAAGCAGGCTTCGGGCATGCAGGTCGCGGGTTTCCAATTTGTCCAGGAATAGCTGTGAAGGCTCAACCCAAAAGTTGCGAACACGATCAACATGAAACCGAGCACAGTGAGAAGCGACGCTTTGAGCTTTGACATTGAGTGATCCAAGTTGAAGAGGCTCGCGATACAATGCGAGCCGCAAGATTAAACGCAATCGCACGCGAGCAACACATGCTTCATCTTTATTCTCCTTCGGAAGCCGGCCAACTTTTCATCGGCGTGGCGGGCTGGAATCATCCGCATTGGCAGAGCCTGCTCGAAACGCAAGGCGCGTCCCGGCCGCATGCGGTCGTGCAGCGCTTGAGCGAAATGTTCAATCTGCTCGAAATCACGGCGTCGTATTATCATCCGCCGGAAGCTAAGACCGTGCAAGCGTGGCTGCGCGAAGTGAATGACGCTCATCCGTTTTATTTTACCGCACGCTTGTGGAACAAGCTTGTGCGCGAACGCGCGCTGCTCTTGCAAAACGATATTCGCCTCATGAAGGCGGTGCTGTCGCCTTTGCATGAGGCCGGACGGCTCGGCGCTGTGCTCGTGTCGGTGCTTTCGACGTTGCGTTATTCGGAAAGCAACGAGCTTTGGCTGCTCGGCTTGTTGGATACTTTCGCAGAGTATCCGCTCTTTGTGGAAAATCTGCATGCTTCGTGGGCAAAGTACGACACGTTGTTGCGTTTGCAAGACCGCGGCATTGGCGTGGTGCAAACTGCGGCACTGGAAGCGTTGCGGCCCGAAGCCTGCGCGCAGTTTGCGGGCAAACGTATCGCATATGTGCGCTGCGGCGATGCACGCCAAAGCGACCAAGAGCAGCGCTATTCGACGGCGGAGCTTACAAACTTTGCGCTCAAAATCAAACAACTCTTACCTTATCTCTCTGCCTGCTTTGTGGTGTTTACCAATCACGCGCACGGCTATGCTTTGGCAGATGCGTTACAACTGCAGAGTGCCTGCACGGGAGCGCCGCTCCTTCCGCCCCCAAACTTGCTGCACACCTTTCCGGAATTGCAAAATCTCTCAGCTATATCACGCCGGCAGCGCGATTTGTTCGAAGAAAGCATTTGATTTTCGGAGAGTCAGAACCTATATTGCGCGACATTTTTGCAAGCTGGCACCAACGCTCACAAGCATTAAATCAACAGCAATAACTTTAACCGTAAATGAAACTGTTACATTCGTTGTTGTTATTGCACTATGTCGTTTAATATGGAGAACGCCCTGTGGAAAAAGTTGTCTCTCATCCTGCTACGGGAAACGTTTCGTCGAATGGCCATTCCTGCGTGAATGACTTTAGCATTCACGTGGCGACCGCTAACGGCACGGGCAGCCAAAGCTCGAATCTCGTGTTGTTGCGCGCGCTGTGTCAAATGGGAATTCCCGTCTCCGGCAAGAATCTGTTTCCTTCCAACATTCAAGGTTTGCCCACCTGGTTTACCATCCGCGTGAACAAAGACGGCTTCATCGGCCGTCACGGCAATGTCGATTTCTTGGTTGCAATGAATCCGGAAACGGCGCAAGAAGATGTATTAACGCTCGAACCCGGCAAAGCCGTGGTGTATGACGCGCCGTTGAACCTCGACAAGCTGCGCTCGGACGTGACGTTTTATCCGGTGCCGTTTGATAAACTCGTTGCGCCGGTTTGTCCGCAAGCCAAGCTGCGCAAGCTGGTGCGCAACATGATCTACGACGGTGTGGTGGCATATCTGCTCGGCATCGATATGGCCGAAATCGAAAAAGCGTTGCGCAAACAATTCAAGAGCAAAGTAAAAGCTGCGGATTTGAATATGAACGCGGCGAAAGCCGGCTTCGAATACGCGCAGCAAACTTTCACCAAGCAAGATCCGTTTCGCGTGGAGCGCATGAACAAAACCACGGGCAAACTGATCATCGACGGCAATTCCGCGGCGGCATTGGGTTGCATGTTTGCCGGCGCCACCGTGGCGACATGGTATCCGATTACGCCTTCTTCCTCTTTGTGCGAGACTTTCATCGAATACGCGCAGCGGTATCGTCTTGATTCCGAAACGAAAAAAGCGACTTATGCCATCGTGCAAGCCGAGGATGAATTGGCCGCGGTGGGCATGGCGATCGGCGCGGGCTGGGCGGGCGCGCGCGCTTTTACTTCTACCTCAGGGCCGGGCATTTCATTGATGTCGGAATTTGTCGGCCTCGCATACTACGCCGAAATTCCGGTCGTGATTTTCGACATTCAGCGCGTCGGCCCCTCCACCGGCCTGCCCACGCGCACAATGCAAGGCGATATTCTCACCACGGCGTATCTCTCGCACGGCGACACCAAGCACATCATGCTCATTCCCAATTCCATGGGCGAATGTTTTTCAATGGCGATTGACGCGTTCGATCTTGCAGAGGAATTTCAAACCCCCGTGTTTGTGATGAGCGATCTCGATCTCGGCATGAATTTGTGGATGTCGGACGCGTTTGAATATCCGGAGGCGCCGATCAAACGCGGCAAAGTGCTCTCCGCCGCGGAGCTTGAGAAAGTCGGGAGCTTTGGCCGCTACAAAGATGTGGACGGCGATGGTGTGGCGTATCGCACTCTTCCCGGCACGCCACATCGCCTCGCGCCTTACTTCACGCGCGGCAGCGGCCACAATGAAAACGCGAAGTATTCCGAGCGCCCCGGCGATTACAGCAAGAACATGGATCGTATCGCGAAGAAGTTTGAAACCGCGCGCACGCGCGTGCCCGCGCCGGAAATCGACAAACACCCATCAGCCAAGATCGGCATCATCGGCTACGGCACGAGCCATTGGGCCATTGATGAAGCACGGCATCTGTTGCGCAACGAGCAAAAACAAGAAACGAGCTACCTGCGTCTGCGCGCATTTCCATTCAACGAGGACGTGCGCAAATTCATTGAGCAACATGATCGCGTTTACGTTATCGACCAAAACCGCGACGGGCAAATGTTTAGCGTGTTGCGTCTCGAGTTGCCCGCGCCTCTGCTCACCAAAATGCACAGCGTAAAATCTTACAATGGCTTTCCCATCACCGCCCGCATGATCGTCGAGGGCATTTTAGCGCAGGAGAAATAAATCATGACCACATTAGCGGAACCCGAAGTTCGCACCGCGCCAAAAGCAAAAGTGAATCGCCTCGGCTTGGAGCAAACGACGTATCGCGGCGGCAAAACCACGCTCTGCGCGGGCTGCGGCCACAATTCGATTTCAGAACGCATCATCGACGCTTTTTTCGAAATGGGCGTCGATCCTTATAACGTTGCAAAATTTTCCGGCATCGGCTGCTCCAGCAAATCGCCCGCTTATTTTCTGGAGCCTTCGCACGGCTTTAACGCCGTGCATGGCCGCATGCCCGCAGTGGCCACCGGCGCCGCGCTCGGGAATCATAAATTGATGATTCTCGGCGTGAGTGGCGACGGCGATACCGCCTCTATCGGCATGGGCCAATTCGTGCATTTGATGCGCCGCAATCTGCCGATGATTTATATCATCGAAGACAACGGCGTGTATGGCTTAACCAAAGGCCAATTCTCCGCCACTGCGGATTTCGGCTCGAAACTCAAAACCGGCGTCGTCAACAATTTGCCCGCGATTGACACGTGCGCGATGGCGATTGATCTCGGCGCTACATTTGTCGCGCGCGCGTTTTCAGGCGATAAAAAGCAGCTTTCCACCGTGCTCAAAGCGGCAATTGCGCATCGCGGCATGGCAATGCTCGATGTCATTTCGCCGTGCGTGACTTTCAATGATCACGAAGGCTCAACCAAAAGCTATGATTACATCAAAGAGCATGAAGAGAAGTTGGGCGATCTCGGGTTCGTGCCGTTCTTCGATGATATTGTCGTCGAATATCCCGAAGGCTCCACCAAAGAAGTCGAGATGCACGACGGCTCGCGCCTCTTGTTGAGCAAATTGCCGGCGGATTACAATCCCTCGCGCAAATTCGACTCATTGCGTCTACTTTCGGAAGCACGAGACAAAGGCGAAGTGTTGACGGGCGTGCTTTATGTCAACCCTGCCGCGCCAGATTTCATGCAGCTCTTAAATCTCGTAGACGAGCCGCTTGCGCTTTTGCCGGAGCGTCGTGTGCGCCCTTCGCGCGCCGCGTTCGATGAAATCATGGAAGAGTGGCGTTAATTCACACTTTCCACGGTTGCCAGATTCAGATCTTTGTCAAGCCCGCATTCGCACAAATGGATGCGGGCTTTTTTTCTCTCGCATGAAGAAGTGCATATGTTTAAAGGTCAGATTAAAAAATGTCGCGGTTTTATGAAAGCCGCTTTAGGTCAACGCCGTGAAGCGCCGCATTTGTTTGCAGCATTGCTCTTTTCATTTTTCATCTTTGCCGCGGCAAACAAAGTTGCCGCGTTGGAAGACGCGCCGGCCGCCGCCCTCACTTCCGCGGAGTATCGGGCTTTCTTACATGCGCTCGGTCAAAAAAATTATCCCCAAGCAGATTCTCTCTTGCAGATTCTCTTCCGACGAGACACCATCCCGCCGGAAGTTTTTGAGGCCGCACCGATGCTTTTTGTTTATCAAAAAAAATGGCGCGAAGGCTTTGCCTTTTTTGATTCGCTGCGCAAGCGTGAGCAGCAAACTGGCGACGCACTCGGGGCCCTCGCCATCCTGCGCCATCATGAATACAAAAGCGCAGAAAGCTTGGAGTATCTTAAGAAGGCGTTAGCCGCGTCGTGCAATACGCTGCGGCCGTATGAATTGTTTATCACAAAAAGCTATGAAACCAAGCGCAGCGCCGAAGCTTTGCAGTTGCTCACCGAGTTGAATTCGCAAAATCCCGGCAACTGGCGCTATCGTTTTGCGCTCGCGCAATGGCATTCTTCCGCGCGTGAGCCAGGAAAAACTTGTGAGCTGGTTGAAGAATTGTTAAAGCAGGGCTATCGGCACTGGCGGCTCTATTATATGTTAGGCGGAAACTTATCCTATTTGGGCAAATATCACGAAGCGCTCGCCCGTTATCAAGAAGGGCTACAATTCTGCGAAGCTAACCGCGACGACGAAGGCTGCATGCGCATGTGGTACGGCATCGCGGAAACACAATCCACTTTGGGAGAGAGAGCAGAAGCCAAAGCGGCATTACAACGCGCCGAAAGTTTGATGCTGCAAAACGGAAACGAGCTTTTTGCGAGCCGCATTGCGTTGCCCGCGAGTCAGTTTCTCATCAACGAGCAACAATGGCTGGCGGCGCGCGATCGTTTATTGGTTGCACGAGAGCAAGCACAGCGGTTAGCAGAAGGCGCAACGCTCTTGCGCGTCTATTATAACCTCATGAACCTCAATCGCGTTATTGGCAGTTGGGAAGAAGCCGTAGCCTATACTTTAAAGACCGCGGCGGTCGCAGACTCCATCGGATTGCAAGCGTATTATTTGGATATGCTCTCAATTGTCGCCGCAATCGATATTGAAGCGGGGCGTTACGAGCAGGCGCTCGCCTACTTGCAAGAGCTTGAGTCCAACGCACGCCAAAAAAACATCATGCTGCATCGCGTGCCTTTTTTGCTGGGCCAGGCTAAAGCGTTCGTTGCCTTGGGGCGATATCATGAAGCCGAGCCGGTCATCTTGGAAGGGACAGAACTCGCCAAGAAGAGCGGCACCGCCAACCAGCTTATAGAATTTCAGCAACATCTCTGCGCCGTATGGCTGCACACGGGAAAGCGTCGGCAAGCATTACAGTTGTTGCGCGTGAGTATTGCCACGGCAGAGAAACAAAACTCGCAGCTTCTTAGTATCGAGTTGAAGCTGCTCTTAGCAGAAGCGCATTTATTGGAAAACAAAATTGGCGTCGCGCAAGAGCTTTTAACCCGCATGCTCATGCCCCAATCGCAAACACTGCCATACAAGCAGCGTCTACAGCTTTTGTCTTTGCTCGCGCAAACGCACATGCGGCAAGGCAATGGCGCGCGTGCGATTGAGATCTATGCCGAGGCCGTGGCTTTGATTGCTTCGCAAACGCATGTGCTAAACCCCTCCGGTCTTTCCACACTATCCCATGAAGAGCGCACCGCATACTTCGGCTTGAGCCAAGCCTATCTGCACACGGGCGAGACGCTCAAAGCTTTGACGGTTACTGAAAACGCACACGATCTCATTGTGCGACGGAAACAATTGCAAGCGCGCCTGCTGCAAACCGGCACACAAGATGAAAGTTTTAAACGCCAACTCGTGCGCCTCGATTCACTTTTAGCAGCGTTACGTCTAGAACAGGCCCGCGAACTGCTTCCCGCGGAGAAGATGATTCTGGATGGAAAAATTCGTGCGGCAGAGCAGGAGCGCGCGCAACTAATGGCACGCATGTTCCCGCCGCAAGCTTTGACCGAAATACAAAACGAAATTTTTCCGCTGGAAAAATTTCAAGCAATGCTCCTCGCGCGAAATGAGCTGGCGCTGAAATTTTTTGTCGGCGCTTCGCATACGCTCGTCTTTTTTTTGGATGGAGCCACGCTTGACGCGCAAGAAATCGCCATCGGCCGCGGCGAATTGCAAACGCTGTTGACGCAGATCCATGCCCTGCTCACGCCCGCTCCCGATCCGCAAGATTCGACCTATAAAGCACGACTCGATGAAACCGCAGCGCATGAAGTGTATCGCCGCTTGCTCGTGGATTGGCTCAAAGACCGAAGTGCAACACGGCTTGCGATTGTGCCCGATGATGTTTTGCACGCCTTGCCGTTCGATCTTTTGGTGACTACGCCGCCCGGCGAAGCGACGCAGTATTTGCTCCATCGTTTCGCCATTCGCAATGGGCTTTCTTTTTCATCTTTGTTGCAAGCGCCGCAGCCGCGTTGGCAAGTCAGCAACGTGCTCATGCTGGCTGATCCCAACTTTAGCCACGTCGAGGCGCCGCAAAGTTCTGGGCCGCGTGATGGCGAAGTTTTCTTGCCCGTCGGCCGCAAAGAATTGGAAGCCGTGCGGCAAATCATTCGCATTCACCAAGAGCTTACGGGAGACGAAGCCAACAAAACGGAGCTCTTCGAAGCGCTGCGGCGAAGTGACTGGTTTCATTTCGCCAGCCATTCGATCAGCCGCGCGCGCGAGCCGCTGTTCGCAGAGTTCGTGCTCGCCCTGTTGGCCCGCACCAATGAGCCGGAACGCGCGCATGCCTTTGAAATTTTCCCAATGCAATTGCCCACGCGGTTGGCGATCTTGAGCGCATGCGAAACCGCACGCGGCACTTTTTTAAACGGGGAAGGTTTTGAAGGTTTTGTGCAAGCATTTCGCGCTGCGGGAACACCGAGCGTGATTGCAAGCTTGTGGAAAGTGGAGAATCATGCTTCCGCGCAATTTTTCGAACATTATTACAATGAACTACTGCGCGGCAAAAGCACGAGCGCAGCGTTGCAAGCAGCAAAGCTAAAAATGCTCGCGGACACGCGCTATAGCGTGTTGGATTGGGCCGCGTTCAATTACTACGGCCATGATTGGATGGTGGAATTTGAGAAGCCGGTTGGAATACTTCCCGTTGCGCTCGCGCTTGGAGCAATCGCACTCCTGCTCCTCGGCGGCCTTCTTTATTTTCGTAAACGCGGTACGCGCTGAAAAAGGATAGCTTCTTTTCGTAAAGACTGAAACGAAAAAAGCTGACCATGGCCCCAATGCCTGCCAGCTTTCATCAAAAAATTGATTCGTTTTTTCCCTGCCCCAAAGGAAGAAAGAAAGCCGCCGCCGCCACGTCACATCCCGCTTACGGCTTTCCTCTTCGGAATTACCTCTAGCCCAAATTACTCGCTCAATTCTTAGTACCAACCGCCGCCGCCCGGAGGAGGAGGAGGACAAGTAGTACATTCACCCGAGGCCGTATTGGTGGAATTGACCTGCAACGGCTGCGCTTCGGGCGCGGTGGGTGAGGAAACAGAACACGCCAACAACGCTGACAACATCAATGCGGCTAACAAAGCTTTGACTGTACGCATAATCTAGCTCCTGATCGCAATAAGTTCGAAACATGAGTTGGAGTATGCGGGACAGTCGGCCGACCGTTCACAACATCATGATGATGCCGTGAACCAAACAAAGCCGGTTACACGCGAAGTAAAACGAGTGATTCTTTACCTCGCTACTTGGCGTTAGGCCTGCACCGGTTTTGTTTTCCCGATCTGTTGGACAAGACAGAAAAAGAGCGGCGCACTTCACAAGTTTTTTGAAAAAAGATTTTTTTTGTGGGGGGATATTTGAACGAGAGGAAAAAGCCGCGGCAGGAAATAAAAATCCCTGCTTCCGATCTTATGGGCCTCCAAAGAACCGCGTTTCACACGGTGGGCACCGCCTGAACGTTTTTTACGTCCCCTGAATCTCGCGAAGCGAGATGGGGCTTGTAATACACGCTCTAGAGCTAAGCTCCCAGATTGAAGGTGTTGGCTCTTTAAACGCTCCCATAACACGGAACGCAGGGAATTTTTTCTTCAGCAATGATTTTTATTACGCGAGTAATGTAAGAGATTCACTTCAAAAGTCAAGCACAAACTTGGAGATTTTTTTTGCAACATAACATGATTATGCTAAATTGCGTTCGTCTCACCGCCGCGCGCAAGAATGCGCACGCGGCAATCATTACCTTTGCAAAAGGAGGAGCGCCATGCAAGACTTCGGAAAGCTGCTAATGATCATCGGAGCCGCGCTGCTCGTCATTGGCAGCTTGCTGTATTTCACTCAAACGCATTCTTGGCTCGGCAAACTTCCCGGCGACATTTCTTTTCGCAAAGGCAACTTCTCTTTTCACTTCCCTCTCATGACTTCTCTTCTTCTCAGCGTGTTGCTTTCACTCGTGTTTTATTTTTTCAATAAAAAATGAAGGCCTGCCATGTTACGCATCTCAATATTGCTCCTTACGTTCGGCCTGCATGGGTTTGCCAATGCCGCTGCGCCGCTCGATTCTGCACGCGCGATTACGGTTGTAAATCTGAGCGGTCCGATTTCTCCCTTCACGGCCGAGTATGTCCTCTCCGCCCTTGACGAGGCGACGCAAGCACATCGCGCAGCGCTCATCATTGCGCTCGACACACCCGGCGGCTTGCTCGAATCGACGCGAATCATTACCAAAGCCATGCTTGCGAGCGAAATACCGGTGATCGTTTATGTTTCGCCGCAAGGCGCGCGCGCCGCTTCTGCGGGTGTGTTTATCACTTATGCCGCGCATGTTGCGGCAATGGCGCCCAGCACCAATATTGGCGCAGCTCATCCCGTGAATCTCGGCGGAGGCATGCCCCGAGATTCCTCCAATACCATGATGGAAAAAATCACCAACGACGCCGTGGCGCAAATCAAAGCCCTTGCCGAGAAACGTGGACGCAACGCAGCATGGGCCGAAGATGCAGTGCGCAAAAGCGTTTCGATCACCGAGCACGAAGCGCTCGCGCAAAACGTGATCGAATTCATTGCGCCGAACCTCGACAGCTTGCTCCAAGCGATTGACGGACGCGAAGTCGAACTCGTCAATCGCAAAACCAAACTCGCCACTGCGAATGCAAAAATCTTCGTGCATGAAATGAATTGGCGGCACAAACTTTTGGAGCGTATCTCCGATCCGAACATTGCCTACATTCTCATGTTGCTCGGCATCTACGGACTCTTCTTTGAGTTGTGGAATCCGGGCGCGGTGTTGCCCGGCGTGATCGGCGGCATCTGCCTGATCCTCGGACTCTATGCCATGCAAACGCTGCCCGTGAATTGGGCCGGTTTCGCGCTCATTCTTTTTGCGATTATTCTATTCTTGCTCGAAATCAAAATCGCCAGCTACGGCGTTCTTTCAATCGGCGGCGTGATTGCGCTCTTTCTCGGCTCGCTGATGTTGTTCAAAGAAGGCAACAACGAATTCGAGCCGGTGGTGCGCGTTTCCAAACAATTGATCATTGCCGCGACGCTGGTGAGTGCGGGTTTCTTTTCTTTTGTCATCGGCATGTCGGTGCGCAGCCAACGCAAGCCGGCGGTGACGGGCGCGGAAGGCATGATCGGCGAAATCGGAACTGCGCTCACGGAGGTTTCTGCGACGGGCCGCGTGCGTGTGCATGGCGAAATTTGGCAAGGTCGCAGTGATGCGCCCATCGCTTCGGGCGAAAAAGTACGCGTGCTTGCAGTTGAAGGTTTGCTGGTGAAAGTGGAGAGGTGTTGAATGGAGCTGGTTTTGAAAAGACAATTTCGGCGGTGGGATGCAATCGCTTTGAAGTCACTCTGCTTTGAAAAGATCACCTAGAGAAACAAACGGAGAGGAACCCGAGGTGAAGCAGCGACAAAACAAAAAAGAAGCTTGACTCGAAAACGTTTTTACGTACTCGAATCCCGCAATTTTTTTATGGCCCGTCGCTGCTCCAGCAGAGTGTCGTCTCCGCTTGTTTATCTGACGTGTGTTGTTTCAGCTAGGTGACTTCAAAGCGATTGCATCCCACCGCCGCGCGAACTGCTCGAATCGAAAGAGTTTCGTGCAATGAAGAGGTCATGCCTTCTTCAAGCGGCTAGAACTTTACAACTTTCAAGTTTAGCAAAATTTCGTTTACGGTTCGTTCAGCTTCAGATGCTCTGTTTTTAAACAAAGGAAGGAGAGGTGCGCTATGTTTCCTCCGCTTGGAATTGTTTTCATCGTCGTTTTCGTGCTCATGATTTTCAGTATGGCGATTCAAGTTGTGCGTGAATATGAGCGCTTGGTCGTGTTTCGTTTGGGCAAACACGTGGGCGCGCGCGGCCCCGGCTTGGTGCTCATCATTCCCTTTGTCGAACGTTTCATCAAAGTGAGCACGCGGACGATTGCCATGGACATTCCGCCGCAAGATGTGATTACCCAAGACAACGTTTCGATCAAAGTGAATGCCGTGCTTTACTTTCGCGTCGTCGATCCCAGCAAAGCCGTGCTCGAAGTGGAAGATTTCCTGTTCGCCACTTCCCAGCTTGCGCAAACCACATTGCGCAGCGTGCTCGGCCAAGCCGATCTCGATGAACTGCTCGCCAAACGCGAAACCATCAATGACAAATTGCAAACCATCATCGACACCCACACGGATCCTTGGGGCATTAAAGTCGGTCTCGTGGAAGTGAAGCACGTCGATCTTCCGCCCGAAATGCAACGCGCGATGGCACGGCAAGCCGAGGCCGAACGCGAACGCCGCGCAAAAATCATTCACGCGGAAGGCGAATTGCAAGCCTCGGCCAAACTTGCCGAGGCCGCGCGCGTGATGAGCGCCGACCCCGTTTCGGTGCAATTGCGCTACTTGCAAACGCTCACCGAAATCGCGTCTGAAAATAATTCGACCACGATCTTTCCGGTGCCGATCGATTTGTTGAAGATGTTTATGGAAAGAAAAGAGGGCAGCAGTCGCTGAGTGGAGTTTTAAAATTGCGCGCCACGGAGGAAGTGGCGCGCGTTTATGGCTTTCCCGTTGGCGCATTAACCGCACTGCGCGTTTGGCCGTGCTGCGCAGCCAACGTGCGAATGCTCTTGTTCAACGCATCGAAGTCTTCAAACGGCCCGGACATTTCAATTTTGCGATCGCAACGCTGCATATGAGTCGCCGCCAAATCCAACGCCGCGATGATTTGAGTCGCCTCGACATTCCTTTCAGCTAAAATGCGCGCGCGATGCAGTTGGCATTCCGCAAGAAAAGAGTGGCTGGGCCGTGGGAACGCTTGAATACGTTCATACAATTTTTCCCAAACCGGCAAAGCTTCGGCGCTCCGCCCAACCTTTTCGAGCAAGATCGCGCGATGATACAGCACGCTTGCGTTCAGGGGCAATTCGGGCAACAGCTTCTCATTGATCAGCAAAGCGCGCGCGAAATCGCCTTCGTGCATATACAAATCTTGCAAGGTCAGTTCGGCGTCGCGATTCACATAACGCGCTTTGGCTTGCACAACTTCGATCGTGCGCAACGCTTCCTTCCGGCTGCCGGCAAACAAGCCCATGCCCATCCCCAGCTTTTTGCTCTTCCAATATTCATAAAGCCCCAACGCTAAATCGGGATCGTAAAATTCGCGATCGCGCTGCCGCGCTTGCTTCATCGCATTCAACGCCTGAATCGCATCCTGCAAGCCCCCCGCCCATTCGCCGCGATTGAAACGATGCAGCGCAAGATTGCCTTTGGCCGAGCCGAGCGAGAACCACGCTTCCGCGGTGTTCTCTTTGCGCGCATGTTTCTGCGCCAATTGCTCGCCGCGACGACAGAGGCTGTCCATTTGCGCTTCAAACACGCGCACGCGATACACGCGCATCATGGCTTGATAAACGCTTGCGGCCATGATGTCACCCGCGGGATCATTTGGCAACACTACACGCAACTCTTCGCAGATAGCAAAGGCGCTGTCATAGCGCTCGCGATGCAACTCCGCAAATGCGCGTTGCAATAGTTGTGTGCGATGCTCCATTTCCTGCGCGAAAACTGCGGAACGATTTACTTCGAATAGCACTGCTATGAGCGCGAACGTCATCGGTATCCATATGTTTCTGCTCTCTCTCCGCGCCTCATCTGCTTCACAAACGTGTCGATGGTTCAAGAATGATTTTCCCTTTTTTGATTTTTACTTTCACAATTTCCGGTTAGAGACGCCGCATTGCTATATTCAGCTTTTCATCGAAAGAATAAAACTCGTCAACGTTCCAATACAGCGCATAGGAAGCAATAATGAAATCCATAGTTTTAAAAAAGAGCCGGAGAAAATTGCTAGGAAGAACCTCTTCCCAAAATTCACTTCCACCGAAGCGAAGCTCAACATAGGGTGACAAACTGCGCAGTTTTGCACCTATTTGCCGTACTTGCTCATGATTTAATAGTTCGCGCGTCAAAACGTTCATTAGTTCGAAGCGCCCGACCTCCGACAAGAGAACCTTTTTCTTTCGCCTCAACAAGTCATCAACAATAGCATTCGCTTCTTGGTGAAAAATATCGTGTTTCACATAATACGCGAACCACACACCGGTGTCGAGCATGGCGGTACTCATACTATTTTCTCCCTGGTTTCGCCACGCGACGCCGCAAGCGCTCCCGGCGGTGAGACCGCATAATTTTCACTGAATTTGTCGACCGTCCGAGGTCAACTTGCAAAGCGCGAAGCTGATTTAAGGCTTCTTCCGGCGTCAGTTGTGGTTTTGTTTCAGAAGGGCCAGGCAACGCGAACTCGATAACTCCTAGACCTTCTTCTTTGCGAAACAAAAAAATCGGCTTATACTCGGGAATGCCTTCGCGGCGCAGCAACTCGGGAAGAGTTGAGGTTTGCATGATCGGCTCCTAAAGTTATTCGCGTATGCGGCGGAAGCACAATAGCACATTCCAACTACTTTGTCAAAATAAATTCCAACGCAATCACGCGCAGCGCTCAAAAATCATCCCCAAGCCTTCGAGCGTGAGATTCGGCTCGACGCATTCGACGGTGGTGAGATGCGGCAGGAGCACGCTTGCCAGCCCGCCCGTGGCGATGATGCGCGTATTTTCGCCCAACTCTTTTTTCAATCTGCGATTCAAACCGTCAACCATTTCCACGCCACCAAACATAAGGCCGGATTGAATGCTGGTTTCCGTCGTGCGCCCAATGAGCGCGGCAGGAAATTGCAACTCAACTTTCGGCAGCTTCGCCGCGGCTTGATGCAGAATCGTGACCGTGGTTTCCAAACCCGGCGCGATGATGCCGCCGAGATATTCCGCATTGGCCGTGATGCAATTGAATGTCGTGGCCGTGCCGCAATCTACAATTACGAGCGGACCGCCGAAACGCGCAAAACCCGCAACCGCGTCGCAGAGACGATCCGCACCTACTTGCTGCGGATTCGCGTATAAAATTTTAATGCCAAGATCAAGCTCGCCCGTCACATTCACCGTCGGCACGCGCAAACGATTCTTGCCGACGCGCTCGAACACGGTGGTGAGATTCGGCACCACGGAACTGACCGCGAAACCATGCACCTGGGCGAACGCATAGCCTTCGGATTCCAGCAGCATCTTGAGCAGAATCCAAATCTCGTCTTCCGTGCGCATGATGCGACTGTTCAAGCGCCAATTGCCTTTTAACTCGCGCCCTGCAAGCAAGCCAATCGTAATGTTCGTGTTGCCAATATCTGCGACCAAAATCATGTCAAGGTCCTCGCTATCGTAATTTCGCCGGCGGAAAAAAATCGCAAACCGCCCGAGGGCAAACGCACAATCAATTCGCCGTTTTCTCCGATGTTTTCAAATATGCCCGTGAGGCTCGCGCTTGGAATTTCCGCAGCGCGCGCGGGCATGATCGTAATCGGCTCGCCCAGTCCTTCGCAACGCGCACACCATTGCGAGAGGAGTTGCGACACGCGCGGCTCTAATTTTCCCAAAAGATTCTTTTCAAAATTTTCCAACAGCGCGGTGAAAAGCGCTTTGCGGTCATGACGCGTAGCGCCAGCCATTTGTATGGAAGTCACGCGCCCGCGCCATTCTGCCGCAAAATCGTCTTCCGCTTGCAGGACGTTAAGGCCCACTCCGGCAACTACGGCTTCGACGCTCGTCGGCGACAATTGTGTTTCGCATAAAATGCCGCATACTTTTTTGCCGCCAATGAGCACGTCGTTCGGCCATTTCACGCGAAAGTCCATGCCGCATTGTTGCGTGAGCGTTTCCGCTATAAGCGCCGCGAGCGCGAGCGAGAGCACACCGACTTTGGCAATCGGAAGCTG
Organism: bacterium; assembly: GCA_041918175.1. GTDB lineage: Bacteria > Zhuqueibacterota > Zhuqueibacteria > Zhuqueibacterales > Zhuqueibacteraceae > JABWAN01. The sequence goes on along the minus strand of JAYRWE010000041.1, from coordinate 32,733 downwards.
AGGGCGCAGCAGCAAAGAAAACCATAAGCCCTTGCCGGGCGGCGATTGCCACTTACGACCCAAACGTCCGCGCCCGGCAGTTTGCTCATCAGCAAGAATCGTTGTACCCTCTTTCGCGCCGCGCCGCGCGAGCCGTTTTAAAAAATCGTTGGTCGAAGTAATGCGATTGAACACGACCAACTCACGCCCCAACACACGCGTGGAGAGCATGGCCTGCAACTCATCGGGATCCCAAAACGGTTTTTCAGTGCGACGGCTCATGTGCTAGTCACATTTTAAGTTTGTAGTAACGCCTAAAGGCGTTACTACGAACACAACCTAATCATTCGGAGCAGTATACTTTCCGAACACCGTTCGGAGCGAGTCGGAGATTTCGCCGAGCGTAACGTCATGCTCGACGCAGGCAATGATGCACGGCATGAGGTTGTCGTTGCCTCGGGCCGCGCGCTCCAATTCCTGCCGCAACGCGCTGACTTTGCCGTTGTCTCTCCTCGCGCGCAATTCGCGCAGGCGTTGTGCCTGCTCCGCGCTGATTTGAGGAGCCACGTGCAAAAGCGCGAGCGTTTGCGTTTCTTGCGTCTGAAATTTATTCACGCCCACGATCACCTTCTCGCCCGCTTCGATGGCCTGCTGATATTCCCACGCGCGTTTGCCGATCTCGTGTTGAAAATAGCCGCGCTCGATGGCCTTAATCGTGCCGCCGAGCGCTTCAATTCTCTCGATATACTCCTCCGCGTGTGTTGCAATTGCGCTCGTCATGCTTTCAATGAAATACGAGCCGCCCAGCGGATCGGCTACCGCGGTGACACCACTTTCATGCGCAATGATTTGCTGGGTGCGCAGGGCGATGCGCACCGACTCTTCCGTGGGCAATGCGAGCGCTTCATCGCGCGAATTGGTGTGCAGGGATTGCGTGCCCCCGAGCACGGCCGCGAGCGCTTGCAGCGTAACGCGCGAGATATTGTTATCCGGCTGCTGCGCCGTGAGCGTGCTGCCTGCAGTTTGCGTGTGAAAGCGCAGCATCATGGCTTTCGGATTCGTGGCGTGAAATTTTTCCTTCACGATTTTAGCCCACAGCCGGCGCGCGGCGCGAAACTTCGCGATCTCTTCGAAAAAATTATTATGGCTATTAAAAAAGAAAGAAAGGCGCGGCCCAAACACGTTGATATCGAGACCGCGCTGCGTCGCTTGCCGTGCATACTCGATCGCATTTGCCAACGTGAACGCGATCTCTTGCACCGCATCTGAGCCGGCTTCGCGAATGTGATAGCCGCTGATCGAAATCGTGTTCCATTTCGGCACGTGTTGCGCGCAATATGCCATCACATCGGTGACGAGACGCAACGAGGGCGCGGGCGGATAAATGTACGTCGCGCGCGCAATGTACTCTTTCAAAATATCGTTCTGCACGGTGCCGCCAATCGCATCCAGCGAAACGCCTTGCCGTTTCGCGAGCGCAATGTACATCGCGAGCAATATGGGCGCGGTGGCATTGATCGTCATTGAAGTCGTCACGGTGGCGAGCGGAATCTGCGCGAAGAGACGTGCCATATCTTCGAGACTACAAATGGCTACGCCCACTTTGCCGACTTCGCTTTGCGCCAGCGGATGATCGGAGTCATACCCCATCTGCGTAGGCAAATCAAACGCGACGGAAAGCCCGGTTTGCCCTTGCGCGAGGAGATAGCGAAACCGCACGTTGGATTCTTCCGCCGTGGCATAGCCGCCATATTGCCGCATCGTCCAAGATTTGGAGCGATACATCTCAGCAAAGAGACCGCGCGTGTAGGGGAACTCGCCGGGTTGTTCGGCGGCGTTGAAATTCGCGGGCAAGTCTTGCGCAGTATAAAATTTTTGGAGCGGGAGTTCGGCGTCGGTTTTCATAAGTGGGACAAGTGTTTCGATCTTGCTTTGGCTAAAGCTGCGGCCGCTTGATGAGCAAGCGCGCGAGCCTGACTTTACAAACCACGTTTTGACCGTTGAAAAGCGGAGTGATTATTTTCGCGCCGCGTCAAACTGCTTTTCGCGCGGGTGAAATTGGCGATGCACTTCTTTCAAATAAGCCCGATCGAGATGCGTATAAATTTGCGTGGTGCCGAGATTCGCATGGCCGAGCATTTCCTGCACGGCGCGCAAATCAGCGCCGCCTTCGAGCATGTGCGTTGCAAACGAATGCCGCAGCGTATGCGGCGAAGCTTGCTTCGTAATGCCCGCGGCATTGACATATCGCCGCAAGATCAACCAAACGGCGAGGCGCGAAATTCTCCCTCCCCGATTGTTGAGAAAAACGGCTTCCGGCTTGAGCCGCTTCTGCCCTAAGAGCGGACGCGCTTCTTCGAGGTACTTATGCAACCACGTGATTGCCACCTCGCCAATCGGCACCAATCGTTCCTTTGCTCCCTTGCCAAAGACGCGCACGAAATTTTGTTGGAGAAAAAGATCGTTCAAGTTTAGACCCGTCGCTTCGGAAACCCGCGCGCCGGTGGCATACAGAAACTCGAAGAGGGCGCGATCACGCACGCCCAATTTCGTGGTAAGATTAGGCTGCTCGAGCAATAGTTCAATTTCCGGAATGTCGAGCACGTGCGGAAGTTTCTGGCTTTGACGCGGCAGCGAGATGTTTTCCGCGGGATCGGTCGCGCAATATTTTTCTCCGGCGAGATAACGATGCAACATGCGCAGCGCGGCCAATTGCCGGCCGATGCTCGTCGTGGCATAACCGAGCCGCGTCAATTCCGCGAGAAAGGCTTTGATGTCCGCGGGCGTCACTTGTTGCGGAGTGTGAATGTCGCGCGTGGCGAGAAATTGCGTATAGGTGCGCAGATCAAAAGTATAGGAGGAAATGGTGTTGGCCGCGACGTGTTTCTCGGAGCGAAGATAGTCGAGAAATTCCTGCACGGATTCTTGCATGAGAGGGCGAGCTAGCGTTTGCGCTTGCGAATCGCGGATTTTTTCGGCGCGGATTTTTTTGAAGACGAAGCGCGAGGTTTGCGCTGCGGTTTGCGGGGAAGCAACTCTTCCGCGACGGAAAGCGTGATCGCCGTGGGCATAATTTCCGACGCCAGTTTGGTAAAATCACCGGAGAGCGTGGCGGCCTCCACCTCCGCAAAGAGTGAGCACCCCGCGTCTTTCATGATGATCAACCCCGACACGCGTCCTTTGTGCTCGGCCATAAAAATAACTTCGCCGAGGCTCGCGCTGGCGACATAGCCCGTGCAATGATGAAGCTGCAAATGCGCGGAGTTGGTATAAACCGTAATCAGCGTTCCCAGCTTCTTGCCTTGTCCCATTCTGATGCCGGGAAAAATTTCCAACGAAAGCCGACGACCGGACTCGGCGTGATCAAGCACCATGCGAAAAGTATTGCCGCGCTCTTTTACTTCCGCCTGCAAAACCTCCGCGATTTCTACAATTGCCTGCGAATCGAACTTCACGACCGGCCTCAATCTAAAATCATGACATCAATAAACCGACGATCACTTTGCGCGCGCCACAACTTTGGTCGCTTGCAAACCTTTTTCACCACGCACACATTCAAACTCAACCTCGGCGCCTTCGGCGAGCGTGCGAAAGCCGTCCATCTTGATCGCCGAAAAATGCACAAACACTTCCTCGGCGCCTTCAAGCGGCGCGATAAAACCAAAGCCTTTGTCCTCATTAAACCACTTGACGCGACCGCGTAGCATAGGTTGCTCAATCCTCGCCGACAAACCAGAGCCAAAAGTATCGCATTTCTTTGCAAAAGTGGCCGAGAATATAGCAGAATTGAATACTTTGTCAAGCGCTATTTCCCATGTTTGCGCACACCGCGTGGCGTGCCGCATTGTTATCGCTTCCCATAGCGCGCCTGATCTCATTGCTTGACTAAGGCTCCCGACTAGGCTATATTTTTCCAAGCAAATTGCCCTGCAAAGTCTTTCACTCTCATGAGGAGGAGTTCGATGAAACGTTTGCACCTGCGGCAATGGACCGGCTTGTGGCTGATGCTGATCTTGCCGGCACAACTCACCTTCGCGCAATTGCAGACGGTGAGCACGGCGCAGTTCATTCAAGAGAATTATGACAAACAAGAGCTGCTCATTCCCATGCGCGACGGCGTGCGCCTTTTCACTGCCATTTACACGCCGCGAGATCAAAGCCAAAAATATCCTTTCATGTTGAGCCGCACGCCCTACAGCGTAGCGCCTTATGGCAAAAGCGATCTCAAAACTTCGCTGGGGCCTTCCGAACAATTCACGCACGAGAAATTCATTTTTGTTTACCAAGACGTGCGCGGCAGATGGATGTCTGAAGGTGAGTTCGACAACATGCGAGCGATGCTCACGGGCAAGCCGGGCAAGAAAGAGGTGGATGAGAGCACGGACACGTATGACACGATTGCGTGGCTGATCAAAAACGTCGCGAATAACAATGGCAAGGCCGGCATGTGGGGCATTTCATATCCCGGCTTCTATGCCGCAGCGGGGTTGGTAAATGCGCACCCCGCGCTCGTTGCGGTTTCGCCGCAAGCGCCGATTGCCGATTGGTTTTGGGATGACTTCTTTCATCACGGCGCATTCTTCTTGGCGCATGGTTTTAACTTCTTCGCAAACTTCGGCCATCCGCGCCCCAAGCCGACAAGCGAGGGCCGTCCGCGCTTCGATCCCGGCACACCCGACGGTTATGATTTCTTTCTCAACAAAATTGGGCCGCTTAAAAACGCCGACGCGCTCTTTTTCAAAGGCAACATCGCGTTTTGGAATGACATCGCCGCGCATCCCAACTATGATGCATTCTGGCAAGCGCGCAGCCTTCCGCCTCATTTAAAAAATATCAAGCCTGCGGTGATGACTGTCGGCGGTTGGTTCGACGCGGAAGATTTATATGGCCCGCTCAAAATCTATCGCTCGATTGAAGCGAGCACGCCCGGCGCGAAGAACACCATCGTGATGGGGCCGTGGCGGCACGGCGGCTGGGCGCGCGGGAATGGCTCCACTTTGGGCAACATCTTCTTTGGCGATGCGCCCGCGCCCTCGGATTTTTATCAAGCGCATATCGAGTTTCCGTTTTTTCTTTATCATCTCAAAGGCAAAGGCGCTGCGGATTTGCCCGAAGCCTATATGTTCGAAACCGGCGTGAATGCTTGGCGCAAGTTTGCGCAGTGGCCGCCGCAAAATTTGGAGCCGCAGCGGCTTTATTTCAACACGAACGGCAGCCTCACTTTCACGCCGCCGCTCGCGAACACGGAAACCTTCGATGAGTTCATCAGCGATCCTGAAAATCCGGTGCCGTTTACGGAAGCCACCTCGGCGCGCATGACCATTGAATACATGACGGATGATCAACGCTTCGCCGCGCGCCGGCCCGATGTGCTCGAATATCAAACCGAGCCTCTCGCGCAAGATCTCACACTCGCGGGCAGCATGATGGCGCATCTCAAAGTGGCGATCACCGGCACGGATGCGGATTGGGTCGTGAAGTTGATCGACGTGTATCCCGACCATCATCCCGACTTGCCGCACAATCCTGCGCACGTCAAAATGGGCGGCTATCAGCAAATGGTGCGGAGCGAAGTGCTGCGCGGACGCTTTCGCAATAGCTATGAAAAGCCCGAGCCGTTTGCGCCCAATCAAGTGACGGATGTGCATGTTGCTTTGCTTGATGTGCTGCACACGTTTAAGAAAGGGCATCGCATGATGGTGCAAGTGCAAAGCACGTGGTTTCCGCTGGTGGATCGCAATCCGCAAAAGTATGTGGAGAATATTTTTCAAGCCGAGGCCGCGGATTTCATCAAAGCGACGCATCGCGTGTATGCTTCGCCGGAGCAAAGCTCGTATGTGCAGGTGAATGTGTTGCGGTGAGTTTTCAAACGAAGGAATGCGGCGAAGAATTGAGTGGGGGGATTGTTTTGCTCCTGCCCATTTCGCATACGCTCGTAGTAACGCCTTCCGGCGCTCGGCTCTAATGCTTACGTTCGTGGCGACAGCTTTTTGTTTGACAATCAAACAAAGCACGATGGGGCAGTTTGAGTGGCGCTAGGATCCAATCGCTTTGAAGTCAGCTTGCTTGAAGAGGCCACCTCGGTAAACAAGCGGAGATGACACGCAAGAACGCGCAGCGACAAGCAAAAAAAAGCTGTTTGATTTTACGAGTGGTTGGTGCGATAAGGCTTTCGAGCGGCGGGAACTAATATCTTCGTTTCGGATTGGAATTTCACTCTGCTCTGTCATTCCCGCTTTCGCGCATAGGCGTCAACTGAGCGCGCGCAGCGCGAGAAAGTCCCCCTTTGAAGGGGGATTTAGGGGGATGTTGGTCACGTGAACAATTTTAAAAAGGCATTCTTTAATCGCCCCCCCTGGCCCCCTCAAGGGGGGAGTCATTCGCTGCAGAATGCGTTTTTAAATTCTCCTGCCGAATCGGGCTTGCCTACGAGCGCGTCTTCCTTTCCTCAATCACGATGGTTTCGGCAATGCGATCATGTACGGTTTGTTTATTGGGATGAATGAAGTATTGCGCGAATCCGAAACCCAACTCCAACGCCGATGCGCCATAACCGAGTGCGCGCTCGATGGCATGCCACAATGAAAGATGATCGTGCGTCAATGAAACGACGCGAATCTTGAGCAGCCGTTTGCCCGGCGTTTGGCCGTTGCCCCAATGGGTGAAGAGGCCGAAGTAAATCACGATGAATAGAATGCTGTACCAATGCTGCAAATCGAATTTGAGATTGTAGTCTTGGTCCGCGGGAAGAAGATTAAAGTAAGCGAAGACTCTTGCGCCCAAGAGCAACACGGCGAGAAACAGCAGAAATGCAGCGAAAAAATCGATCACAAACGCGGCGGCGCGCGCCTTGAACGAAGCGAGTGGAGCGCCTTTAAGCTGCTCGAGTCGTGCGGCGTGATGCGGTTTGTAGTTTGGCATGTGTGCTCGCTGAGAATTTTGTCGGCTCAATCTTTTTCGTTGATGCGGCGCTGCCGATACTCTTCAAAATCCGGCAACTGCCGTTCATATTCGCCGGACATGAGCGGCGAAGAGAACATGAAGTCCGCGGAGGCGCGATTGCACGCGATGGGAATATTCCACACGACGGCGAGGCGCAGCAAGGCTTTCACGTCGGGATCGTGCGGCAGCGGTTCTAAAGGATCCCAAAAGAAAATGAGAAATTCGATATTGCCTTCCGCGATCTTCGCGCCGATTTGTTGATCGCCGCCGAGGGGGCCGCTTTGCAGCTTGGTCACTTCAATGTTCAGTTCGCGCTCAAGCATCTTGCCCGTGGTGCCGGTGGAATAAACTTCGTGTTGCGCGAGCGCGTCGCGATTGTATTTCGCCCATTCCAAAATGTCGCGTTTTTTGTTGTCATGCGCCACGAGCGCGACGCGTTTGCGTTGGCCCATGGGGAGAGCCTTTACTTCAGACATGTGGAAACTCCTTTCCTTAATTCTTCTTTCCAAACATAAACACCATCGGCCGCCACACGCGCCGCGCCCATGCGCGCTCGTTATGCTCGGCTTTGGCATCGAGAAACCATGCGAGATTCTTTCCTTCTTTGAAGCCTCTTTGCGCGAGCGCTTTGAGCATCGCGTCGCAGCCGGATTGCAACACGCTATCGAGCGCGACGCCGCCATTGTCCATGTAGAGGCGAAGCTTTTTATCCGCGCCGGTATAGCGTTCGACTGTGCGCACGGCTTCGTTATCATAGGGCGCGATAAACGCGGGCGATAAACATCCGGCCTGCGAAAACACTTGGGGATAATGCCACACGAGGAGAAAAGAAATCAAACCGCCCATGGAAGAGCCCATCGTGGCCGTGTGCTCGCGCTCCGGCTTGGTGCGATAGTTCGCGTCAATAAAAGGCTTGAGCGTGGTTGCGAGGAATTTCATATACGCACGACCTTTGTCGGTATATGAATAATCTTCACGGCGATCCGAGGTGTTATTCACACCCACGATAATGATCTCTTCCATCTTGCCTGCGGCAATGAGGCTGTCGGCGACTTCATCGACTTGCCAATCATGGCCCATGAACGAAGTGCGCGGGTCAAAGATGTTTTGCCCATCGTGCATGTAAAGCACGGGATAACGTTTCGTCGAGGTCTCATAGCTCCGCGGGAGCCACACGATCACGTCGCGCGCGCGAATGCCTTCGCCTGGCATGTTGCGATGATACTTCACCGTGCCGGTGATTTGGCCTTCGACTTTATGGCGCAAATCTTTCCAAGTCGCAATCGCGACCACGATGGTCGTGTCCTTCGTCACGAGCAAGATCGAATTGCTCGGCACCTCGCCTTCCGTGTTCACGGCCTCGTTATCCCAAGAGCCGCGCGTAAATTTATATTCCAACTTGTCACCCGCTTTAAACGAAAACGAGCGCGTCCAACTGTTGTCGCTCTTTTTCGTGAAGGCAACAATATCGGGCTGCCACATGCCAAGTTGCGCATGATTGCCGGCGATATAAATCTTTGCCGTATCCGGCATGGTTTGAGGTAATACTTGGAAAGCAACTTTCTTTAGGGAAAAAGGCTCTTGTGCAAAAGCGAGTACGACATCAAACAAAAGGATGCACACAGTTTTATTCATGTTTTGTTCTCCTCGCATAAACCTGCCGCACATGATGCGCGTTGTGATACAACGTAAAGAACAACATTTCACGAATGGTTAATTTGCCTAAAACCGGATGCGGCAGACGATAACGATCCAACGCAGCTTCGGGCCAGGTTGCAATCGCCTGCTCTAACGCATGATGCGCCTGTTGCCAATAACGTATAATCTCAGCGCGGCGTGCGCGCGGATCATTCGGCGCGGGCTGCGGCGAAGGCGTAAACCGGCCCGCGGTCACGCCGGTTTTTAGTTTGTTGCGATACAGCGTTTCGATTTCTGAGAACGAGCGCGAAGCTTTGCCTTTGCGATCAAACATGAACGCTACCACAAGGCGCGGCAAACGCAGTGCTTTTGCCAAGGGCCGCACGGATTTGGTGAGATGCCGCACTTGCTCCGCGGGCGACCATTTTTCGCCTTGCGGCGCGAAGAACTCGGCCTCCGTCAAAGTCGAGACAAACGCTTGCGATTCGCGATGGAGGCGTTGCAGGCTCGCGAGAATTTCGCTGCGCGTTTGTACCGCATCAAGAGCGAACATGATTGAGCTTGTTGTTTGCATTTTAAAATTGTTCACGTTCTTGTGATGAGGTTATACTCATTGCTGTTAGCTTTGTAGGTTATGCCTACGAAAGCGCATGCGCGTCAACAGAGCGCGCGCAGCGCGAGAAAGTCCCCCTTTGAAGGGGGATTTAGGGGGGATGTTGGTCACGTGAACAATTTTAAAAAGGCATTTTTCAATCGGCCAACACCCCCCTGGCCCCCCTCAAGGGGGGAATCATTCGCTTCGGTTGACGCGCATGCGCGTTCGCGGGAATGACTGTGGAGAGTGTAATTCTCACCCGAAACGAGTATAGCATGGTGCTGCACAATACCGACTCTCAAACCGCGATCGATTCCAATTCACAAATTGCCGCAACCTCGGGCGATTCCATGCAGCTTTCGATTTTCAGTTGCGGCGCAAATTCACGAATCCAACTCACCAGCGCGCGATACATTTCGCGGCGCACGGGTTTGGAGTAGCGATATTTGCCGTCGGCGCACAACACCATTTCGCCCGCGAGCAGCCAACTCCGGCGCACGCGCTGTTGCACCACGTGCTTCAAGCCGGGCGTGGCGCGAAACACGCCGAGCGAAACGTCGGAAATCTTCGCAGGGTCGAGCGTCGTGAAAATCTGCGCGATCATTTCGCGATAACCCTCGCGCCATTTCGGATACCACACCAGCGGATCGAACCGCAATCCCACCCAATAACCATGGGCCTGCACGCGCTGCGCGGCCACGAGGCGTTGCGCCAAAGAGGCGGTGTGATGCTCGATGCTCTTAGCCACCTCATGCGCATTGAACGTCCACGAAATCACGGTGCGACCGGCGTGTTCGAGGCCGAGCAAGTTTTCGACGTAATCACTTTTCGTGCGCATCTCCAAACGCGCGCCGCGCTTGCGCGCGAACAATTCGACGAGCGGCTGCGAGAGATTGGTGAGATGATCGTAAGCAAGTGCGTCGGAAAATTCGCCAGCATGAAAAACGAGTTCGTCTCCTCCCGTGTGCGCGTCGAGCACTTCTTCCAAACGCGCGAGCAACTCCGGCACATTCACAAAAATAGTCGGCCGCTGATGATCGAGGTAGTCATACAGAAAGCAATACTCGCAATCAAACGGGCAGCCCATCGAATGAATGATATAATACTCATTGGGCGTGGGGCGGAAGAGATCGCGTTCCACCTGTTTGACCAACTCGCCTTTTTTTACGGCCAAAATGAGCGCGCGTTTTTCCGTCGCAATGCGGCGGTTGATGCCGAGTTGCCGCACCGCCATGTTGTGATACGAATCAATGTATTGCACCGGCAGATGCGACCACCGCGCAAGTATCTCATGCGTCAACGGATAGTCGCGCGCTTCGTGCTCAATAAAAAGACTTTCAGGCGCGAAAAGTTTGGCCGAGCCTTCTTGTTGGGAAGAGGAAAATGGCATTGCAACATCAGGTTCGAGTAGAATTGTTTTTGCTTGCGAAACACATCTAGGAATTTTCGTGTGCTTCGTGGGCTAGCGAAAAAGTTTAAATGAAACTAGCGTGTGCCCATCAACATGACCAACAGCGCCTTTTGCGCGTGCATGCGATTTTCCGCCTGCGTGAAGATGATCGAAGCCGGGCCTTCCATCACTTCGTGCGTCACTTCGTCGCCGCGATGCGCGGGCAGGCAGTGCATAAAGCGCGCATCTTTCGCGGCCAAGTTCATCAAGGCGCCATCCACGATATAATTTTTGAAATCGCTTCGGCGTTGCTCTTGCTCGTGCTCCTTGCCCATGCTCGCCCATACGTCGGTATAAACCACGTGCGCGCCTTTTGCGGCTTCGCGCGGATCACGATAAATCTCCACGCGGCCCAGATTGATCGAGCGCGCATAGGCCATCACCTCCGCGTCCGGCTCGTAGCCTTCGGGGCAGGCAATGCGAAACGTAAACGGCAAGCGCGTGCTCAAATTGATCCACGAGTTCGCGACATTGTTGCCGTCGCCGATGTATGCGACGATCAGATCATCAAGCGTGCGGCGATATTCCCAAATTGTGAACATGTCGCTGATCACCTGGCAAGGATGCAGGAGATCGGTGAGTCCGTTGATCACGGGCACGCTGGCGTAACGCGCGAGTTCGATAATATCCGCGTGCGCAAACATGCGCGCCATAATGCCGTCAACATAGCCGGAAATCACGCGCGCCACATCGGAGAAGGCTTCGCGTTTTTCCAAGCCAATGTCATCCGCGGGCAAATACAGCGCGTGGCCGCCGAGTTGAAACATGCCGACTTCAAATGAGATGCGCGTGCGCGTCGAAGGTTTGAGAAACACCATGCCGAGCGTTTGGTCTTTGAGATATTGATGCGCCTCGCCGCGCATATATTTCGCTTTTAACTCTTTGGCGAGTTCAAAAAGCGACCACACTTCATTGGTGGAGAGATCGGTAATGCTCAAAAAATCTTTTTTCATGGCTTTCCTGATTGCTGATGAGCGGCTCAAATGATTCACCGGCAATTTACCTAAACTTTTTAGAAAAGCAAGTCGCTCTTGTTTTTCAGCGGCAAAATGATAGCTTTTATTCGTCGGCAGGAGGCCCGCGCTTTTCAAGCACAACGATGGTTTTGTCTAATCCCACTTCTGCTTTTCCCACTTCACGATTTCCGGAGACTGTTGTGTTGCATTCGAATCTAAGAGCGCAAGCTTCTTGGCGGAAAAATTTTCGCGCTTATGATATAAGCACGCTTATCGTGTTGGTGCTCTTGCCGGTGCTCGCATTGCTCGCGGGCAAATGGGACGCCACCACCTTGCGATTCGGCATCATTCATTTCGTTGCGATCATGCTCGTTTTCGCTTTAGTGCGTTACGAAACGCGGTTGCCGGTTTGGCTGGGCTTCGTGCGCGATTGGTATCCGATTGCGCTCGTGACGTTCTTCTTCTCCGAAGTTGGGCGCGTCGTGAATGTGTTTTTTCCATTTTGGCTGGAGCCGTATTTGATCGAAAGCGATTATACGCTGTTCGGCCAACATGCTTACGAATATCTCGCACCACGTTTGACGCCGCTGCTTACGGAGATTTTCGCGTTTGCATATTGGGCCTATTATCCCATGATCCCGCTCGTGGCCGCGGCTTTTTATTTTACCAAGAAAGGAAAAGCCGAGGCGTTGACGCCGAACTTTACGCAAGTCATGAACCGGCTCTGCGGCATATTGTATCTCTGCTATATTTGCATTCTGCTCTTTCCCGCGCGTGGGCCGCATCACGCGTTGCAAGTGGTCATCACCGAACTGACTTCGGGCGGGTTCTTTTTCGATTTTATTCTGGCAATTCAAGCGCGCGGCTCAGTGGTCGGTGCGGCGTTTCCCAGCGCGCATGCCGCGGCCGCGTGGACCATGTTGCTGGTCTTGCGCCACGACTTCAAAAAAACGTTTTGGGCATTGCTGCCTTTGGTGCTTCTGCTTTCGCTTTCGACTTTTGTGTTGCAGTATCACTATTGGGTGGATGCCGTGGCAGGAATGATGTTGGCGTTGATTTTAGAAGGCGTCATGACTTGGCGGGAGAACAAGGCAAAACGCAGTGCAGCAAACGGTCGGCTGTCATTTCGGCCTTTCATAGAAAGAAACACTCCGCGTGCGCGTAAACTTCGCATGGCGGAAAAAAATACTTCCTGGGCAAAGTAGCGATGCTTTTAAAACGGCACGCCGACGTTGAAATAAACGCGGCGTTGCCGATTTTCAAACCAACCAACGGCAACACCGACCGGCCCGAGCGGTGTATCCCACGCCAGCGCACAACCCCAAGCATGGTGAAATTTTTTATACGACGCATCGTTTTGATCATCCCATAATCCGCTCACGTCATAGCGCAGGCTCAGATACGTATCGAAGAACGGCCGTTTGCGCAGTTGATAGCGATACGCGAAACTGCCGAGCGCGAATTGCCGTCCGAGTAATTGCCGATCACGCAAGCCGAAGACTTGTTCCGGCCCGCCGAGACGAAACTGTTCGCTAAATGGTGTGGTGCGATCTGAGGCGCCGCCGAGCGCTTTTGCATGCAACGTGTGCGGTCCGAGCGTATGAAAGGTTTCAAGGTGCGCCGAGGCTTTGATGAACGACTCCGCCTCTGGCGCGGCGATCTTGCCGTATTCATAGCAAAGATTCACATATCGACCGCCCCGCGCAAAAGGCAAGCGGTCGCGCGTATCCACCACTGAGCATAATGCGAACGCCGTTAAGTTGGAAGTCCCGACCGGATAGCCCGCGCCATAAAGTTTTCCCAAATGAATTTCCTCCCACCGCAAAGCCGCGGAGACCGCGCCCAAGCTGCGCACTTGTTGGCCGAATGCCACACGCACACCGCCGCGGCGTTCGGAGAATTTTCCCAAGGTTTGATGCAGCGCCTGCCGCTCATAAATAAAATCTTCTTGCACGCGATGATACGCGCTTGCCGAAAGCGTCAAAAAAGTTTTGAAGATGCGATCCGAACGCCAAGTAATTTTCGTTGACTGTTCGCGTGCGCCAAGGCCGCCGCGTAGAAACAATTTGCTGCCCGTGCCTAAAACATTGTCGTTGCCGATTTCGAGAAAGGCGAAATTGCCGCGCTCGCTTTGGTAATAATCTCCCACGCGCACGAGGTTGTACGCTTTCTCTTCGACTTTGATTTGCACACTCACGCCGCCTTCGGTTTGGCGCAAAGGCGTGAGCGTCACATTTTCAAACAAGCCGGTACTGTGAATGTTATCGATGCCCTGACGCGCGCGTTTGGAATTAAAAATTTCTCCCGTGCGCATCGCAAACTCGCGCAACACGACCAGCGTTTGCGTGTGGCGCAAACCTTCCACGACGACGCGTGAAACCACGCCTTCATCGAGCGCAATCGTCAAAACGCCCGTGGTCGAATCGAAATCCACGCGTTTGATTTCAGCAAGCGCATAGCCGTCGCGGCGATAGTGCTCGATGATTGCGGTAAGATCGGCCTTGCCTTGATGATGATTGAATGGCGCGCCGCGTTTGGATTTCATGCTACGCAGGAGCATGGAGTCGGCATAAACGCTATTGCCCAGCAAGTGCACCGTGCGCAGCACGGGATTGCGCGTCAACACAAACGTGAGCGTATCGCGCGCCAGCGTTGCCGCAACGCGTTGATAGTCACCGGTCGCGTACAAGCTATCGAGTTGCCGTTGCAACGCGCGCGCGGTCATCATGCTCACGCCGTTGTGTGCTGCTAAAATTTTTTCGCCGTTGGAATATTGCACCTGTTTCACGGCATAATGCGACTTGGCCTCGCTCTCGGAATCGCTCATCCGCTGCAATTCCTGCAAGCGGGGCAATTGCTCGCGCATGCGCGCATAGCCAAGCTCGATCAACGAATCCAGCTCCGTGAAATCGAGCGAAGTGCGCGACAAATCTTCAAATGAAATGAGAATATCTGCCGCGGCGCGTTGGCGCGCGCTTTTTTCCTGCTGCATAATGGTCGTGACTTGATCCAAAAATTCCCACGGCGCGCTCATATGCTCCTTCGCACGCAAGTTCGAGCTGGCATCCACCGCAATCACGATCTCCAGGCCATAGCGTCGCACGATATCCACGGGAATATTATTCGTCACCCCGCCATCCACGAGCAGCATGCCGTCTTTCTCCACCGGCGTAATCAACAGCGGCATCGCTCCCGAAGCGCGCATCGCTTCACTCAACGAACCATGCTCCAAAACCACTTCCTCACCGGAATACACGTCCGTGGCAAGCGCGCGGAACGGCATGCGCAAATAATCAAAGCTGCCGCTTGCCCAATAATTCGCTTTCCAAGTAAGCTCGGTCAACACCGAATGCAATTTCTGCCCGGCAGTCAACGCACGCGGAATGGCAGGCTTGAGGCCGTTGAAACGCACTTGCAGCAAAGCCAATTCATGGTCCTGCTTTTGGCTCAAAAGGAGATTGCTGCGCGGCGGCGTGTCCTTCATGATGTCCTCCCATGCGATCTGCTTCACGATCTCGCGCAATTGCGGCGCGGAATAGCCCGAGGCATACATCCCGCCCACAAAGCTGCCCATGCTCGTGCCCGCAATGAAATCGATTTGCACGTTATTTTCTTCCAACGCTTGCAACACGCCGATTTGCGCCAAGCTGCGCGCGCCGCCGCCGCTCAACGCCAGGCCGACGCGCGGACGCGCAAGTTCGCGATAGGGCATGAAGTAATGCGGATTGCCGTGAACTTTTCCGAGCTTGGGTTGAAAGAAGAGCGTCGGCTCTTGTCCAAATGCGACGAGGCGAGGGTGCAACCAAAGCAGAGCGATGAAACCAACAAGGCAGCGGCGCGACGAGGTGCGTTTGAACGGCATAATTTTAGAGATGAATGAATGACAAGCTTGACGTCAACAATTGAATATATTCGCTGATCATTATATTTGCAAGCTTCGCGTCAATTGACTTTCCTCACATGCGGTTGTATATTGCCCGCCGATGAAAACGACGATTGCTTCCAACACTCGTATGCTCGTACTCACGAGCTTGTTTACGGCGCTCACCGTGGTCGGCGCGCAACTGCGCGTGCCGTTGCCGCTCGTGCCGTTGAGCATGCAGGATTTTTTCGTGGTGCTCTCCGGCCTTGTGCTCGGCCCGAAATATGGCGCACTCAGTCAAATTCTCTATCTCGTGTTGGGCTTGGCCGGCTTGCCGATTTTCACCAAAGGCGGCGGCCCGGCTTATGTGCTGCAACCCACGTTTGGCTATTTGCTCGGCTTTCCGCTCGCGAGCTTCATTGCCGGCACGCTGGTTCACCGCAACTTCACGCGCGCGAGTTTTCTTCCCGTGGCAACGTGGCCGCAACTCGTGCTCGCGTGCGTGCTCGCCGTGTTCGCCTTGCTCATGCTCGGCGTTTTTTATTTGTGGTGGAATACCAATTGGATCATCGGCAAAGAGATGAAATTGTCGCACGCGGTTTATGTCGGCGCAATCGTTTTCTTGCCTACCCAGGCGATAAAAATTTTCGCGGCCTGCTTGCTCTATCGCGCGCTGCAGCCGCGTTTGGTTTTGAGCATGCGCTCGTAGAAACGTTCGTAGTAACGCCTTCAGGCGTTGGAGGTCGAATGCATTTTGATTCCCAGGTTCGTATTGGCCGCTTTTTTTGTCTTGTCGCTGCGCGTGATTGCTTTTCTTCTTCGTTTGTTTCTCGAGGTGGCCTTTGCAAGCGAGGTGGCTTCAAAGCGATTGCATCCCATCGCCACTCAGTCTGCGCGCTATACTTTCCAAAGCCACAAGCGGCGTCGATACAAATGTTCCCGCGGACAATGCTTTCGCCGAGCACGCAACGATAAACCGTCGCATTCCGATTGCGCGACCGATCTTCATCGTCAAATTTGATTCGGTGATACCCCAACGACGAGCCGCAATCCAAAAGCTTACCCACCGAGAAGCGCCGAATAAAAGCTTTTTTCGGCGAAGCTCGGTGTCTTCGGCGCCTCTCGGTGGAAAAAACTTTGCTTTTTTTGCACAGAATTGATTCTAGCGATACTATACTCATTGCGGGTTAGAATTTCACTCCACACTGTCATTCCCGCGAATGCGGGAATCCAGTTTTTCTAGGATTTGTGGATGCCCGCTTTCGCGGGCATGACTAACAAAACTAACCGCAACGAGTATAACCTATCCGTTGGTGACAAAAAAGTTGGAATTCTATTCTGAGTTTGAAAAGCTAATCGCCTATCGCAAATATGCCCTCGCCAGCATACCTCCTCGGCATTGATAGCGGCGGCACCGAAATGCGCGGCTGCTTGTTGCGCAACGACGGCGTTGTGCTCGCACGCGCAGTCGTGCCCGCGGCCAATTTCAACAAGCTGCGCGGCGAGATTGCGCCAACGGTGCTTGCGCTCGCGGAATTATTGTGCCACAAAGCTCAAGTCGCGCGCGCGGAAATTGCGCTTGCCGGTTTTTGCGGCACGGGCGTGGGCCGGCCGGCGGATCGACAACTGCTCACGGACGTTTTGCAGCAGGCGCAACTCGCGCAAAAAATCGTGGTGGAAAGCGACGCGCTCGCGGCGTTGACGGGCGCGTTTGCAGGCGGGCCAGGCATCATTGTGAGCGCGGGCACGGGCGCGATTGCGCACGGGCGCACGCATGAAGGCAAGATTGTGCGCGTCGGCGGCTGGGGCTACTTGATTGGCGATGAAGGCAGCGGCTATTATCTCGCCAAACAAGCGCTCAACGCCGCGCTCAAAGCTTGGGATGGTCGCGGCGAATCGACGCAATTACGCGCGGTGTTTGAAAAACACTTTGGCGTGACGAGTATCGAATTGGCCGTCACGCAAATTTATGATCCTGCATTCGATCGTGGCCGCATTGCCGAACTCGCACCACTCGTTTTCGCCGCCGCAGACGAGGGCGATCTTGTTGCCAAGCTGCTCGTCACGCAAACCGGAAGTGAGTTGGGAAAGCTCGTGCTCGCAGCAGTGAAAAAATTTGAGGCCAATGTTGCGATACCCATTGCGCTCTTAGGCAAACTCTTTCGCCGCGCCGAGGTGTTGCTGCCCGCGTTTTGGAAAGCGTTGGAAGAAGAGCAGAGCCACTTGCAAATCGTCGCCCCGCGCTTCGAACCCGTGATTGGCGCGGCGTTGCTCGCATTGCAAGCGAGCGGCCATGTAATTGAGAAAAGTTTTTTGGAAAACCTTTCTCAACGCTCCAACCCCGGCTGAGGTTTAATTTGCATAAACGAATTCAAAAAGCATGCAACGGCCAAGCCGTTGCGGAGCATGTTCTCGTCGCTGCTCCCACCTCGGCTGGGCCGGGGTTTAATTTGGCATAAACGATTTTAAAAAGCATGCAACGGCTAAGCCGTTGCGGGAGCATGATCTTCTCTCATGCATCGTCTTCTTTCTCTCTTTCAAAAAAAAGAAAAACTCGTGCTCGGCCTGCTCTCCGGCACTTCCGCGGACGGCATTGACGCCGCGCTCGTGCACATCACCGGCAGCGGAGTAGAATCGAAGCTGCACTTGCTTGCGTTTGAAACGTATCCCTATCCGAACGAACTGCGTGCGCGTGTGCTCGCCGCTTCGTTGCCCGGCAAAGGCACGGTCGATGAAATTTGCCGCTTGAATATTGCCGTGGGTGAATGCTTCGCGCAAGCTGCGTTGCAGATCATTGCTGCGGCGAACGTTCGAACGCATGCGGTCGATTTAATCGGCTCGCATGGACAAACAATTCATCATCTCCCCTATGCCGAGCCGATTGCGGGCGTGGCCTCGCGCGGCACATTACAAATCGCCGAGCCGAGCGTGATAGCGAAGCGCACGGGCATCATCACCGTTGCCGATTTTCGCGCCGCGGATATGGCGCTTGGCGGACAAGGCGCGCCGCTCGTGCCGATCATGGATTATCTGCTCTTTCGTTCGGCCACGCACACGCGCGCATTGCTCAATCTCGGCGGCATCGCAAATTTAACCCTGCTCAAAAGAAATGGCGCGCTCGACGAGGTGCTCGCGTTCGATACCGGCCCGGCGAACATGGTTGTCGATGGCTTGATGCAAAAGTTTTTTGATCAAGCTTATGACAAAAACGGCGAGGTCGCCGCACGCGGCAAAGTTTCGCACGAGCTGTTGCAACATTTGCTCACGCATCCCTACTTTGCGCGTGCGATTCCTAAAAGCACTGGCCGCGAAGAATTCGGCGCTGAGTTCGTCGCGCAACTCGTGCAGCGCGGCGGCGAGTTGCAACTGCAACGCGAAGATATGATTGCCACGGCCACGGCATTGACCGCAGAAAGCGTTTGGCGCGGCGCGAGTTTGTTGGAGCATAGCCACGGCGCAATCGAGGAATTGATCGTCAGCGGCGGTGGCGCGCACAATCGCACGCTCATGCGCATGCTGCAAGAAAAATTTTCGCGCGCAAAGCTTTCTACCACGGACGAATACGGCGTGCCCAGCGATGCGAAAGAAGCCATGCTCTTCGCGCTGCTCGCCAACGAAACTGTTTCCGGCAACGCGGGCAACGTGCCCTCGGTCACCGGCGCAAGCGCGGCAACAGTGTTGGGGAAGATTTGTTTGTGAAATTGCTTCTCGAAACAAGGTTGGCTATATTGCAATGAGCTTGGAGAATGAACATGAACAGCGTAAAAGCATTAGAGCGAAAGTCGAAAGTTATTCGGAACCCCAAAATTCTGGGCGGCAAACCCGTTATTGCCGGCACACGTATTCCCGTAAGCCTGATTCTCGATCATCTTGCCGAAGGCTATATGCCGGAAGAAATCATTTTTGAGTATCCGATACTGACGCGTGCAGACATCAAAACGGCAGTGCGGTTTGCTTCGCGCGCCGTGGCTGAAATTGAAAATGGCAAATGAGCATTCCGGCTTTGGCTGACAGCCATATCGCTCGCTCCACGCAACGCTTATTGGAGCAGTTTGGCTTTCAAGTCGATAGTATCGACGTTCGGTTGGGCAGCGGCATTCCCGATCGCATCGTGGCGGACTTGGCGCGGCGTGAAAGCCGTGTGCTCATTTCAGGCGATAAGATTTTTGCTAATGGCCATGAATACCCTCCCAGCGCTTACGCAGGCATTATCGTCATTCGCGTCAAGCCCCTCACCGCCGAGCGCATGAACCGCGTACTTCGACGTTTTCTCTCGTCTACGACTCTTGCCGATTATCGCGGTTTGCTCGTCGTCATCACGGCGACGAAGGTTCGAATCATTGGAAAAAGAATTTCACCGTAAGAACCCATGACTCCCAATCTCTGCCTCTTTGAAGACGAGCGCTTCGCGCAATTTTATCCGCTCACCCTCACGCGCCCGGTGTTTGAATTGCGCTGCGGCATGACTTCGTTGCGCGAGAAAATCACGCGGCAATTTGAGCATGCGCCGCTTCATCTCTTCTGCCGCGACTATCTCGCCGAGGCCGTGGCCGAAGCACATCCCAACGCTCGCGTCAATCAATTGCCGGAAGCGCCGAGTTGGTTTGTGAATGCGCGTTTTTTATTCAACACCAAGCTGCCGGAAGTTACGAGCGCGGAGTTGCTGCTCAAACACAAAGGTCAAACCGTTGCGGCTTTTATCAAACCCGAAAAGCTTTTTTTTGTTGATAATACTCTCAAGCTGCCTGCCTCGCTTGAGGAGATTGTTGCGCAAGAAGTCGAAGGCCGCTGGCTCAACTACCCGTGGGATTTGGTGAATGCCAACGCGAAGGAGATCGCACGCGACTTTGCTTTCCACAATCGCGGCGGAAAAATTTTGGGCAAGGTTTATCCCAACGTCACTTTGCTCGATGAGAAAAATATTTTCATCGCAGCGAGCGCGAAAGTGAAACCCGGCGCAGTGCTCGATGCTGAGGACGGCCCGATCTATATTGATGAGGGCGCGACGATCATGCCCAATGCAAGTTTGCAAGGCCCGCTTTATGTCGGAAAAAATTCTACCATCAAAATGGGCGCGAAGATTTACGAAGGCACTTCCATCGGCGAGGTGTGCAAAGTCGGCGGCGAAGTGGAAGAGTCAATCATTCACGGCTACAGCAACAAGCAGCACGAAGGTTTTCTCGGCCACGCTTATCTCGGCGAGTGGGTCAATCTCGGCGCGGACACGAACAACAGCGATTTGAAGAACAATTATAGCACGGTGAAAGTTCAGATCAACGGCGCGAGCATTGACAGCGGTTCGCTCTTCGCGGGTTTGTTCATGGGCGATCACGCCAAGAGCGGCATCAATACGATGTTCAACACCGGCACGGTCGTGGGCGTGATGAGCAACGTGTTCGGCGCAGGTTATCCGAGCAAAGCCATTCCCTCATTCGCGTGGGGCGGCGTGCCGAGCTTTGAAGCGTACGCATTGGAAAAGGCGCTCGCCACGGCGCGCCACGTGATGGCACGTCGCAAACGCGAACTAACTTCGGCGCAAGAAAGAGTGTTGCGACATGTTTTTGAAATGACGGAAGCAGAAAGAAAGAGCGCATTGTTCATTCAATAAAAGATGGGCAGAATTTCTCTGCCCGATGAAATTTGACGATCAAATTTGCTAACGAGGCACCCCACCGGTATTATGTCATGCAGAAGGAATCTTTTTGAGCACTGCAATGAGTTTCCAGCGAGTAAAAAGATTCCTTCTGAATGACAATTCGTGGAGGTGATTGCCGGATTTGAAAATCAAAACTCATTAGGAAATAGTTTTTCCGATAATCGTTTTGCCTTTAAAAGGAGCCGCGCGTGCAAATTGAAAACCTCCCGCTCGCGAAGATCGATCTTGATTCCGCGGAGTGGCAGCAGTATGTCTTTACTTATCCGCCGGAGCCTGGGCCGCTGTTGGACTCCGTGCGCGCCGTGGGTTTGCAGCAGCCATTGGCGGTGACGCCCGCTGGTCGCGGATTTAAACTCGTGATCGGTGTGAAGCGTGCGCTCGCGTGCCGCCGGCTTGATTGGAAGGAAGTGCCGGCGCTGGTGCTGCGCGATAAAACCGAAGAAGAGTTGTTGTGGTATAGTTTGCACGAGCAAATCGGCGGACGGCCGTTGAATGCCGTGGAAAAGTCGCGCGTGCTGCAGCGCTTCGCGGAGTTGTGGGAAGGCGATCTCGAACGCTTGCAGCGCGATGTGTGTCCGTTGCTCGGCTTGCCGCCCACGATTGAAGCGGTTGAAAGTTATCTCTTCTTGCATGAAATGCCGGAAGCGCAGCAGCACGAACTCGCGGAAGGAAGGCTCACGCCGCAGCACACCGATTTGCTGCGCCCGCTCCGGCCCGATGATCGTCGCTTTGCAGCGGAACGTTTGTTTGGCGGGCATCGCGTATCGTTGCAGGAAGCGCGCGAGATTTTGGAAAATGCGAACGGCCTTGCTGCGCGCGACGGCGAACGGTTGCGCGATATTTTTGACCGTCCGCAAGTGCAGGAGTTGTTCGTGCGCGACAATTACACGCCGAAACAACGCACGACTTTGCTGCGCACGTGGCTGCATCAAGAACGTTATCCGCAATTGAGCGCGCTCGAAAAAAAGTTTGAAGAGTTGGCCGCAATGCTGGCGTCGGGCAAGAAGCTCAGCGTAAAGCCGCCGCGCGATTTCGAGGGCGATGAGATTCAAGTCACCTTCCGCGCGCAACAGCCGCTGGAGATTCGCGAGATCGTCGCCGCGCTCTCCGAAGCCGAACGCAAAGGCGTGTGGAAAAAAATGTTCGCGCTGTTGCAGGGCGCAGGCGAGGAAGAAGCGCCGTTTTAAAACCTCTGCGCTCTTGCCAATCGTGCCTGAATCGTCCAGTGATGAAACATAAAGTTGGTCAGTATCGGTTTCACTTCAAATAATTCAAGGACACCTCTCATGCAAAAAAAGATTCGCAAAGTTGTGCTCGCTTATTCCGGCGGGTTGGATACTTCGATCATCATTCCGTGGCTGAAGGAAAATTATGATTGCGAAGTGATCGCCTACACGGCAGACATCGGCCAGGGCGAAGAGTTGGAAGGCCTGGAGGAGAAAGCGATCAAGACTGGCGCGAGCAAACTCTATGTTGATGATTTGCGCGAAGAGTTCGTGCGCGAGTTTGTTTATCCCACGCTCAAGGCTGGCGCAGTGTATGAAGGCCAATACTTGCTCGGCACTTCATTCGCACGGCCAATCATTGCCAAACATCAAGTGCTCGTGGCGGAAAAAGAAGGCGCGGATGCGGTGGCGCACGGCTGCACGGGCAAGGGCAATGATCAAGTGCGTTTCGAACTCACGTACAAAGCGCTCAATCCCAGGCTGCACGTCATTGCACCGTGGCGCGAATGGAACATTCGCTCGCGCGAGGAGGCGATTCGCTATGCGCATGAAAGAAAAATTCCCATCACCGCGACGCTTGAAAAAATTTATAGCCATGATAAAAATCTCTGGCATCTTTCCAGCGAGGGCGGCGAGTTGGAAGACCCGTGGCAAACCGCGCCGGAAAAAATTTACGGCATGAGCGTCAGCCCTGAAGCCGCGCCCGATCGGCCGACGATCATCACCGTGGATTTTGAAAAAGGCGAGCCGGTCGCGCTCAATGGCGAGCGCATGTCGCCGGTGGATTTGCTCTATGCGCTCAATCGCCTCGGCGGCGAGAACGGCATTGGCCGCATCGATCTTGTGGAGAATCGTTTGGTGGGCATGAAGTCGCGCGGCGTGTATGAAACGCCCGGCGGCGCGATTCTCTACACGGCGCATCGCGAACTCGAAAGCCTCGTGCTCACGCGCGAAACGTTGCGCTTGAAAGAAACACTTGCGCCGCGTTATGCTGATCTTGTTTATTTCGGGCAATGGTACACGCCGATGCGGCAAGCTTTGGATGCGCTCATTGCAAGCACGCAAGAGAACGTTTCCGGCACGGTGCGTTTGAAATTGTACAAAGGCAATGTGATCGTCGAAGGCCGCAAGTCGCCGCACTCGCTTTACCGCGAAGACTTTGCCACGTTCAGTGAAGATGCGGTGTATAACCAAAAAGACGCGGAGGGCTTTATCAACCTCTTCGGTTTGCCCATGAGCGTGAAGGCATTGATCGACATTGCGAACACGGGCAAAAGCGAGTATCGTTGAGCCCAACGCATGAGCCTGCGTGCTGCTCTACGTGGGCTTGCTTTTTTCTAGCATGTTTGTTATTGTCGCGCATGGAATGGAGAACGCGATATGATCGGGTGGCATCGGCTCTTTGGTTTGACGTTGACGGATTTTTTTACGGACACGGCGTTTCACGTCGAGTTGGAAAAAGACCTTTCGCTCAAGCAGCAATTCATAGATGTGATCATCATCGAAAGCGAGGCCGGCAAGCCCATGCCGGAAACGCCGGACGGTTTGGAAAATCTTCGGCGCTTCAATTTGCTCACATATAAATCGCTGCACGAGCCGCTCGATGCGTGGACGTTGGATGAACTGCTCGGGCATTACGTGAACTATCGCAAGCAAGCGAGTTCGACCGCAAAGTTGTTTTTGCCGAGCGAAGATTTTCAGCTCTACGCGGTCTGCACCCGCGCACCGGAGAAACTGGCGAAAGAGGCGGTGCTGAATTTAATTCAGCCCGGCGTGTACGAAACGCGATGGGGCAGCAAGCTCGTGCGCATTATCGTAACCAGCCAAGTTCCCGAAGCAGAGCGCAATGCGTTGTGGAAACTTTATAGCGGCATTGCAGAGCATGTGCAACACGCTGCGGCGAGTTATCGTTGGCGGCGTTCGGACAATAGCGGCATCATCAATCAACTGTTTCAACACTATCAAGTCGAGGGTATGAATATGCCATACACCTGGGATGATTATTATCGCGACACGGCCCGCGAGCATCTCGATTGGCTGCCCAAAGAAGAGTTGTTGGCGAAGCTTTCGGTCGAAGATCGCTTGAAGGGTTTGCCGGTCGAGGATCGTTTGAAAGGCTTGCCCCCGGAAGACCGTTTGCATGGTTTGCCACCGGAAGAAATCGAAGCGTATTTAAGCAAGCTGCGTTCGAAGAAACGCAACGGCTCTGCGCGCACACATAAAAAAGGTCGCGCGTGAAAGTTTGGAGCGGACGTTTCTCCACCGGCCCGGCGGAGTTGATGGAGCGCTTCAGCCGCTCCATCGACATCGACGGCCAAATGTGGCGTGAAGATCTTGCCGTGAATCGCGCGTGGGCGCAAGCTCTGCGCGAGGCCAAGCTCTTGACTGTTGCCGAAGAAAAAAAAATTCTACGCGGCCTGCGTGAAATTGAAACAGAATTTCGCACGGGCCGTTTTGTTTTTTTGCCGGAGGATGAAGACATTCATGTTGCAATGGAGCGCCGTCTGACCGAACTGGTCGGCGCAACCGGCGCGAAGATTCATACTGGCCGCAGCCGCAATGATCAAGTGGTCACAGACTTTCGGCTCTATCTCAAACGCCGCGTCCCGGAATTGCAAGCCGCGCTGCGTGCGTTGGTGGAAGCGCTCATCGCGCACGCCGAAGCAACGCAAGCAATCATTCTCCCCTCATACACTCACACGCAACAAGCCCAACCCATTCGCCTCGCGCATTATCTCCTTTCACTCTGTTTTGCTTTGCAGCGCCACAACGAGCAGTTGCGGCAATTTGTAGAGCGCATCGATGAAATGCCTCTCGGTTGCGGCGCAGTCGCGGGTACGGCGTTTCCAATTGATCGCAACCGACTCGCGCGCACGCTCGGCTTCAAACGCGTGATGCAAAACTCCATTGACGCGACCGGCACGCGCAGCTTTTGCGGCGAGATTAATTTTATTTGCTCTGATATCGGCACGACGCTCAGCCGTTATGCGCACGATTTTATTTTGTGGAGCACGCAAGAATTTGGCTTCATCGACCCCGGCGAGAAGTTCGCGACCGGCTCGAGCATGATGCCCAACAAAAAAAATCCCGACGCGTTCGAACTCGTGCGCGGCAAAGCCGGAACGCTGCTCGGTTTGCTCACGAGCATGATGTCCGTTCAAAAAGGCATTCCCGCGACGTATAATCGCGATTTGCAGGAAGACAAGAAACTCGTGTTCGAAGCATTGCAATGCGCGCAAGAGTGTCTGCTCGTGTTTGCCGGCGCATTGCAAACCTGCCGCTTTCGCGCGGAGCGCATGACCGCGGCGCTCGACAGTGCGCTCTTCGCGACCGATGTCGCCGATTATTTCGTGCGCAAGGGCATGCCGTTTCGCCAAGCGCATGAGTTGGTTGCGCATGCGGTGCAACACGCCGAGCGACTTGCGTGCCGCTTGCACGAGTTGCCGCTTGCTTATTGGCAATCGCTCTCTCCCCTTTGCGATGAAAAACTTCGCGACTGCTTTACCGCGCACACCAGCGTCGAACGCCGCGATGCCATAGGCGGCACTTCATTGCGGCAAGTCAAAGCGCAAATTCGGCAAGCGAAAAGTTGGTTGAAAAAGGCGGCGAGTGAATAACCATCTCCTCGCGATTGTCATTCAGTCGGAATCTTTTTGCGTTCTGGAGATGTTGCCCAGTTCTTAAAAAGATTCCTACTGAATGACAGTTACCTGGGAGTTGGAAAATTTAGGAGTCGATTCAAGTATGCAATCTCGTCTTCACATCTATCCTAACAAAACTGAGCTTATCACCGCCACTGCAGAAATGATCGTGACGACGATCGCCGAAGCGATTCGGCTTCGAGGCAAATGCGCGATCGCGCTTTCCGGAGGCAGCACACCGCGCGAGGTTTATGAAAAGCTGGCGCAAGAAAATTTTCGCACACGCATTGATTGGCTGCGTGTGCATTGGTTTTGGGGAGATGAAAGAATGGTTCCGCCAGAGCATGCGGAGAGCAACTATCGCATGACGCACGAAGCGTTGCTTGCGCATGTGCCCGCGCCCGCGAGCAACGTACATCGTATCAAAGCAGAGTTAGCGCCGCAACCAGCCGCGAGCGAGTATCGCACCGTGCTCGCGTCTTTTTTCCAACAAGAAGAAAAAGCTTTTGATCTCATCCTCCTCGGCCTCGGCGAAGACGGGCACACAGCTTCGCTCTTTCCTGAGACCACGGCTTTGTATGAAGCTGCGCAGAGCGTGACGGAAGTGTTCGTGCCCAAGCTCGACAAGTGGCGCGTCACGCTCACGCTGCCCATGATCAACCGCGGACGCAAAGTGGCGTTTTTGGTGGCGGGAAAATCCAAAGCAGAGATTGTAGCGGGAATATCGGGTTTGACGCAGCCGGAGATGAAATGGCCGGCGTCGCTGATTCAGCCACAGGCCGGAGAATTATTTTGGCTACTCGATAACGAAGCCGCGGCATTCGTCCAACAAAAGGCATGAGCCTTATTGCGAAACGCTGCGCGTTTGCAAGGCAAGTTGTCTTAAAGTTTCATGCTGCGGCTCAAGCCGCAAGCCCTCCGCAATCGCCGTGCGCGCCTCAGAGAATTGCTGCAAGGCAATATGGCTCTGCGCCAAGAGCGCATACAAATTTCCCGAGGCGAGCCGAAGGCGCAACGCCTCCCGCAATGCCGCAATCGCTTCTTCATATTCCCCCCGCTGGTGATGCGCTTGCACAAGATTCGCAAGGGTCACTTCGTCTTCCGGCATGATCTCGAGCGCTTTGCGATGCGCGGCGATGGCCTTCGCATAATCTCGGCGCTCGCTCGCCCACACGACTCCGAGAAAATCCATTGCAATCGCCCAGCGCCGGCGCAAAGCCTTTTCTTCCGCACCTGCGGCGCGCAAAGCGGTTGCGAGAAATTCCCGCACGCTCGGCTCATTGCCGGCAACATAGTGCAGCGTCATGAGCGCGAGCGCTTTCACTTCCAAGTCCTCGCTCTGTGCCAATCGTTCAAGTCGCGCGCGAAGGTCTGCGCTGAAAGCATTCATATCAGGTTGCGCGTGTTGTTGCACGAAGCGGCTCAAGTTCGCCACTTGCGCCATGGGATGCGAAGGCGCATCATTCAGCAACAACTCCGCGGCGCGCGCGAGATCGCTCACGTTTTGCGCGCGCATGAAGCTTTCGATCTGCGCATGATGCGGCTTTATTCCACCATACCATTTTTCGACTTGTGTTTGCAGTGCCGCCACAGATTTTTCCTGATGGCATTTGCTGCATGCGTTTTCAACGCCGAGTTGCGCGTCGAACGCCGGTCGCGGAATCGGAATGCTGTGGTCCGAACGCGCAAAGCGCAGCTTGTTGCCCACCAGCGGATGCTGCAAATAAGGCATGTGACATGAAACGCACAAACTCCCGTTTGAGTTGGCGCGATGAAAAGTGTGCCGCTCGATATTCCGCGCTTTGCTCGCATGACAGCTCGTGCATTGCTCATTGGCAAATCGCCCCGCGAGCGGATTACGCCGCACGTCGCGATAGGTTTGCGCATGCGGGTCGTGACAATCCACGCATGTCATCGAACCTTCGAGATAGCACGCGCTATAGAGATGATTCTCTTGATAAGCGAATGAGCGCACGCGACCATCGGGCAAATAAGGCGCGCTGCCGAGAATAGGAAGTTTTAAAGCATAGTGCTCAACGAAATTTTTTCCGGGAAGATAATCGGTTTGCATCACGTCTTTGGTGGCATGGCATTGAAAACAAACTTGCAGCGACGCCTCTTTGGAAAGTGTCGCGAGCGGCTTCATGCCAATGTCTGCGAGCTGCGCGGTATTTTCGCTTTGCATTAACTCGACGTGACGACGTCCAGGGCCGTGGCAGGACTCACAATTGATTTGCAGCGTTTGATAGTGCGTGCGATAGCGGGCAATGGCTTTATCATATTGCACTCCAATCTGACTGCCGTGACAATTTTGGCAATTGGAAAATTGCGGCTCCGCGCCGAGGATGCGATGCGGCGGCCAATTCG
This sequence comes from bacterium, assembly GCA_041918175.1. Lineage (GTDB taxonomy): Bacteria > Zhuqueibacterota > Zhuqueibacteria > Zhuqueibacterales > Zhuqueibacteraceae > JABWAN01. The sequence continues at coordinate 4,421 of JAYRWE010000041.1, read as the reverse complement.
CAAGATCATTGAGCGAAATATCCGGATGCACCGGAACCCATTCATTGCGCGCGCGCAATTGCACGAACCACATGTTCTCAGCGCGAATGAAATCGAACGGCAAAAACTTGAGCGTTCCGTCTTCAGCTTTCATAAAAAAACTTTGCGTGCCGCCGCCGAGCATATGCCCGCCGCCGACAATCGCGGCAACTTTCATTTCTTGCTCCGGCTCGCCTTCGCGCTTCACGATGAAAGCATACTCGCCGTTTGGTTTCTGTTTCGGCGTCACCAGCGCATCTTTAAATTGCAAAGCCTGGCCGTTGAACGGAGCAATGACGTTCGCTTGCGTTGGCTCGCCGCCGGCATTGCCGTGCGTGGATTTTTTCCACAAAGCATATTGCTCTACATGGCACGTTTGACACGCTTCGGCGCCGATGAAATCAGTGAAAGCGATTGCGCTAGAATTGGAAGCAGTTGGGGGCGAAGCAAGAGGTGCAAGGGAGAGTTGCGGTGCGACAAACGCACGAGAGAAAAAAAATCGCGCTGTGAAAGCGAGGCCTGCCAATGCGAGAATAGCGCCCAATATGCGAACGACGTGTGCCGCGCGACTCTTGCGTTCAGGCGCCGCTGCATGAGCCTCGGCAGCGGGTTGCTCAAGCGCGCGTCGGGGAGGTTTAGCCGTTTTTTTCTTTTTACTCATGCGGCATTCATTTCTGCAATACTGTGATGGCGCCGCGCACATCTTTGTTCTCCCACACGCGCATCCAAAGCGCGACGCCGCTGATCAACCAACCGGGAGACAAAATTTTCCGCGCGAGCTTCGCAATCTTGTTGTCGAGTTCGACCGTAGCTTGCGACTCTTCCGCGGAGGACAACGTCACAAAACGTTCCGCTACTTTCCATGCCTCGCGGCGAGCGATTTTCAAACTAAAATTGAACGCCGCTTCATCAATGCGCCAGCCGATAATATCAAGCCAGCGCAGCCACGGCGAAAGCTTGCCGAGCTTGGCTTGCACTTCGTTCAACAAGCTCGTGAGAATTTTGTTGATCTCTTCGAAGTCGCGTTTGAGTTTGGGCAGTTCGTCGCGCGGCACAGTGTGCGCCGCGGCAATGCCGAGGTCGAGATTGATGTGCGCGTTGATGCCAAGCAAGAGATGCTGTAAAATGAGCGGACGCCACGACTCTGCCGCGCGAAATGCGATTTCCCAACACGCACTTGCGGGCAAGCCCTTTTGAAAATTTTCATACGCCGCAAGATAACGATTCGCGAAGATCACGTCCAAGCGCTCCATGCGCGGGCCGTCTTGGAAACGATTGGCCGCGATGCCGTTCTTTACTTGCAACGTGACCTCGCGATAAAGCACCGCGAAAAGTCCCAAGCGGCTGCGCTGCTCGATGGCATGTGCAATGATCGCATCGAGAGCGGAGAGGACTTCATCAATGGTCTGGGTGGGCATGATTGGAAGGGGTTAAAGTAATCCAAGCGGAATCACTGAGCAAAAAATCGTGAACTTGCCCGCTGGAATCGCAACCATCTCAAAGCCCACCGCGGTATTGGGAATCGTCTCTGTGAAATTCGCAAACAAATCAACCTTCGCTGCCTCGTTATAAATGATTTTCATTTTGCTCGCTGATGAGGAAAGCGAGTAGGAAGGAAAACTTCAACCAGAGTTTGCGCACAGGGGCGAGCGGGTTCAAGAAATGAGCCTTGTATGGTTTAATGATGTCGCATCAGAATGCAGCAGGTATTTGCAATGGCGCTTCGTCGAGGTCCGCGACGGCCTGAGCTTCCGCCTGCGCAATGCCTTTTTTCGCAAGCGTTGTTTTCTCTTCGCGTCTGCGCTGCTTGCGCTCTTCCTTTTTTCGATTCATGTCCTTCACGATTTGCTCGACGGGCTTCACGATCTCGGGGCGGGTTTTGCCGAAGCGTTTGAAATAAATTCGCGCAATGAACTCGGGCAGCGGCGCTTTCCAGCGCTCTTGTTCATGATTCACAAGCTTTCCGAAGTTTTTGGGATTCATGCCCAACTCGCGCGCCATTTGAATATGCTCGTGCGAAAGATGAAAGCGCTTCCGCGCTTCAATCCAAACTTGAAACTTATCCGGGATTTTCTTTTTGGCCATAGCACTTCAAGAGCAGCTTGTTTGCTGAAGACGTTCTTTCCGACTTTGTGCCGAGCACGAGGGAAGTGACAATTTGAGGAGGGGAGTCCAACACACCAACAATCCACAACTCCACAACTCCAAGAGCTCAAAACGCATCCGATTGCACATACGCCTCGATCACCGCAAGCTCGCCCTCTTTGCCGGGCTTGCTGTTGCCGTGCTCCATGCCCACCACGCCGGTGAAGCCTTTCGCGTGAATGTGCTTGAACACATTGCGATAATTGATCTCGCCGGTCGTCGGCTCTTTGCGTCCGGGGTTGTCGCCCACTTGGAAGTATGCGATCTCGCTCCACGCGCGGTCGATGTTCGGAATGAGATTGCCTTCGGTGATTTGTTGGTGATAAAGATCGTCAAGAATCTTGCAGGAAGGGCTATTGACTGCGCGGCAAATCTGAAACGCTTGCGGCACTTTGGTGAGAAAGAGTCCGGGATGATCGCGCCACGCATTGAGCGGCTCCAGCACCATGATGATACCGTGCGGCTCGAACACCGCGGCGCACGCCTTGAGATGTTCGATCACGTTCGCGGTTTGATAATCCCATTCGAGGCGCGTGCTGAACATGCCGGGCACGACCGTGGTCCATTTCGCATTCACGCGCTTCGCGACTTCGACCGCGTCGCGCATTTGTTTGAGCAGCATCTCGCGCACGTCTTTGTCGTTGTTCACAAACGTGGCTTTGCCGAACTCTGCATACGTCACGAACACGCCCATGGTCATATTCAAGCGCGCCATCTCTTTTGCGATGCGCTCCTGCTCTGCAACCGGGCGCGACATCATGCCATTGTCTTCCAGCGCGCTGAAGCCGCGTTCGGCCATGAACTTGAGTTGATCAACCACGTCTTTGCCCGCATGCGCTTCAAACATGCCGAAGTGCGGCGCGTATTTCAGTTTGAATTGCGCCTTTGTTGCGGTTTGCGTTTCGTTGTTTGAAAACGAAGAGCCGAGCGACATCGCCGAAACGGTCGCTGCGGCGCTGCCGATAAATTTTCTGCGGGAGATCGGTGCGGTGGGTTGAGATGAAGCAGTGTGATCGCGCATTGCAAAGCTCCTTCCTCAATGGTTGTCTTGCCGCGAGTAAAGCCTCTCTTGCCAAGCGCTAGTTGCGATGAGCACGCGCACGCTTTGCAATTCGAGGGGAATGTTTTCGAATCAGACGACGGGCGAGTTGATCAAATTTTTCTTGCGTTCAAGGCCTCGCGGCTTGGGTTTGCTGCCTTCGAGTAGGTCGTCGTGATTTTTTTTCGACTTTTTGCAGGAGTCGTTCGCGCTCAATTTGGGCCAGTAACAAGCGCATCGTTTTCTCGTTACTCATTACTGCGGCTACCAGAACCTTTTTGTCTATCGCAGATGCGATCTCCTCTTGGCGAAGAGATTTGGCGACTTTCTCCGGACCTAACACTTCGACAAATTTTCTCGTCGATCGCGATTTTGCGTTGAGTTTTGCCATAAGCTGCAAAGCCTCCTTTTCATAAAGTTCGGTTATAGCTTTTAAGATCGTCTGCTTCCTGGCCTTTTTTTGAGAAGAAGTAAAGACATGCTCTCTGCGTTCGGCATTGATGAAAATCTGCAACTCCTCCGGCGGCAAAGCTTCCGGCAGCGCGGAAAGATCGAGCACGTAAGAGTCGAAAGCGGAGCGGTTTTTATAAACACCCTTGCTCACACGATGATATTTGAGCGCAGGCAAAGCCGCTCGCACTTGCGCCGGCAAATGATGCGCAATCATCGTCGCCGTTACTTGCTCCGCGTCATAAACTTGTTCGCGCTCCATATAGAGCCAAGTGTATGCTTGCAGCTTGAGCAGGTCGCCGATCTTCAACGGCGTTTGCTCGGTCTTGATCTCCAGCACATTGTGCTGCTGAAAATAGCGAAAGAGTTTGGGAAGGCGCGCGTTTGCCCGCGTGCGCTTGGAACGCACGAGCATATCAATCTCAAGCGGCAGCTTGCCGACTTTGAGATAATCTTGCACAGTGAGCCGTGCCTGTTCGAAGCGGCGTTTGAGCAATTGAATTAACCGCGCTTCGTACTGATTGCGTTTCGCGCGTTTCCGGGCCATGAAAGATTATAGCGTGCGTCTATTTGATTCGCAAGAAGTATCTCTGGTTGCTGGTTACTCGTTGCTTGTCGTTCGTCATTCTGTCACGTCCTAGCATAGGTTGACAGTTTTTGAACCTATTTTCGGAGGTGGCGTATGTCAAAGACGCGAGCGCATTATCGTTACAGTCTCGCTTTCAAACAAAAAGTTGTATCTGAAATTGAAGCGGGCAAATATCGTCTT
>JAYRWE010000040.1:0-5388 GCA_041918175.1 bacterium | reverse complement strand
GAGCAGCCACCATCTGGGTGTCCTTTCGCGGTTAAGGGGCAGAGCGGCTAGTCGTGATTTTGTCCTGTAAAGAAAGGGGTTTTATCACACTTTCGCAAGCGCGTTTGTCAAGGAACGAAAAAGAAGTGCAAAATTCAGGTTGTTAGTAGCCTCTCTTGCAAGCGCCAAAGCTTCGGTATATGCGTCAATGGAATCAACAGCCAATTTCTTTTTCGACTCTTTGACGAGGTATTCTGCCTCACCGAATAGGACATCAGCCTCGGCGGACTCATTCTTGTAAGTTGTACTTATCGACTTGAGCACCTCTTCTGTTTTTTTCTTCAATTCGTATAGGCGCTTTTTCTCAAGCTCGCTGGGAGACATTTTTATTGCTTCTGAGGCCGCCTTCAAATTCTCTTGCGCTCGCTTGGGCATTTGCAAAAGATCAAGGTACGAGTCGCTTTGCGCTATCGCAATGAGGCGTTGATACTCATCATCCGCTTTTTTCACAAAATCTGGCCAGTTTTTCTGAGAAAATGCCTCCCGCATGCGCTTGATTTCTTTTTCGGTTTCAGCCAACGACCTGATGGCAGTTTCTCTAGCGGTTTTTCTAAATCCTTTGATCGTTACTTCCAAATCGTTCTTTATGGGAGCAAACTCATTCAAACGACCTGCCTTTTGTTGATTCTCCATCTCGACAAGAATCTCTGGATCCGCTGTGAATACATGGCACAAATCTGACAAAGCTTTGTCACCTTTGTCTTGACGAACGAGGTATTTTGCACGCTGCAGGTAGAATGACAAAAATTTCGGATCCAATGCAATGGCATCGGTAATGAGTTGTACCGCTCCGCGCAGATCACCCATTCGCAACCTCTCTTCCGCGAAGCTGGCTTTGTGTTGCGCTGAATCTTTGTCAGAAACGGCGCTGCTGCTGGAGGCGATATCTTCCCGAATGCTGTTTTGCCGTCTTGTTTCCTGAAGAATATCGCGCGCCGTATCCGCAGCTTCACGCAGGTCGTGTTCGGCACAGCACTTTGGACATTCCATCCAACTATCTTTGATGGGCCAATCATGATGACAACGTGACATTTGCTTTCCTCCTCAGATGTTTGCCGGCTTCTGTAAAAGCGGCAAGATCGTTTATTTTCTGCAAAGCCTGCTTGATTGCTATCTCAATATAAGTTACTTCACCATCCCCTCAGCCTGCCCCAATACCTTATCCACCGTCTCGCAAAGAAAATCCGCATCGCCCTTCGTAACGCACACCCGCGGTTTGATGCGCAGTGTGTTGCCGAACAAGCCGTCTTTGCCGATGCAGCGTGTTGCCAAACATTCTAAAGATTCCAAAGCCCCAGCGCGAGGACGATACTTCCGGCGACATATGGAGACTCTTTATTCCAATTGCCCGACAGCACGAGACCCAAACCGAAAATTTGCCGCAAATGAATCATTGTTTGCGCCTTTGCCACCAAACTTGGAAGCTTGTCGGAGCGGATCGTGCCTCTGCTGCTTTCCGTATGATAATACCATTGCGTAAGCCCAACGCCCAAACTCAACGACGACTCCGACGACGAGCGCGAATGACTGATGCCGTAAGCTCCCCACCAAGATTTGATGCCCCACGCTTCGATGCCCAGATCATCAATTCCCACAGCCACCATACGATGGTGTCGCCGAAAGTGCGCACTCGCATTGAGATGTAGAAACGATTCCCATGAGACCCAATTTCGATATTCGATATCCGCAGACGCGATGCCCAATCCGCCTTGAACCCAAAAGGCATGAGGCCCTTTGGAGTCGCGGCGTGGCTGTGCCGCCTGCGTATCACGTTCAAAGAGCCGTTGCGCTTCATATAAACGGAGCGCAGAGCCGCTTGCTGCAAGGGCCGTCGATGGCTTGCATTGCGGCCTCGCCTGCTCCATTCCACCCCAAAAGATAACGATGGTCAAGGCGGCAACGAAAGAACATTGAGATTTCCAATTCATGACCGCACTCGTTGTAAAGGGTGCGAAGCAAAGCAGTGCTAGGCTGCTTCAATCTCACCTAAAACTTTACTCAACGTCTCGCAGAGAAAATCCGCATCGCCCTTCGTGATGCACATCGGCGGTTTGATGCGAAGAGTGTTGCCGAACAAACCGCCTTTGCCGATGAGCAGACCGTAATTCTTCGTGCGCTCCATCACCTCGGCAGTTTCGCTCGTGGCCGGCTCTTTCGTTTTGCGATCTTTCACCAACTCCACACCGAGCATCAAACCCATGCCGCGCACTTCGCCGATGAGACGATGCTTGTCCATCAAACTCGTGAGTTTCTCTTTCAAATAATTGCCCACCGTCAGCGCGTTCGCTTGGATGCCCTCGTTGTCGATCACTTCAAGCGTCGCGAGGCCTTGCACCATCGAAACCGGATTGCCGCCGAACGTATTGAACCAAATCTTGCCCATCATTGAATCCGCAATTTCTTTGCGCGTGGTGAGCGCGCTCAGTGGAATACCGTTGCCGATGCCCTTCGCCATCGAAATCGCATCCGGCGTCACGCCCCAATTTTCAATGCCCCAATAATGCGTGCCCGTGCGACCGAAACCGCTCTGCACTTCATCGGCGATAAAAATGCCGCCGTACTTCTTCACAATCTCATACACGATCTTAAAATATTCCGGCGGCGGCGTCACCGTTCCGCCCACGCCTTGCATCGGCTCCGCAAGAAACGCCGCGATCTTTCCACTCGTGCTATATTTGATCACGCTCTCTACGTCGCGCGCGCAATGCAGATCGCAACTCGGATAGGTGAGATTGAACGGGCAGCGATAGCAATAACCCGGCGCGGCTTGATACACATTGCCCGTCATCGGCACGTTCATGCGCCATGTGCTGTGACCAACAATGCTATTCGTCGCGAGGCTCGCGCCATGATAGCCATTGCGCAACGTGATCACGTCGAGATTGCCCGTGAACAAACGCGCCAGCGTGAGCGCGAGATCGTTGGTCTCGCTGCCGGAGTTGGTGAAGAACGTCACTTTCAAATCAGCGCTCGGCATTTTCTCCGCCAGCTTCTTCGCGAGCAGCGGCATCGCAGGATGCAAATAGATCGTGGTCGTGTGCTGAATCTTGTCGATCTGCGCCTTCGTCTTCGCAATGACTTCGGGATGGCAATGGCCCACGCTCACCGTGACGATGCCGCCGATGGCGTCGAGATATTGACGGCCGGTGTCGTCGTAAAGATATTGCATCTCCCCGCGCACGAGATTGATCGGCTCGCGATAATATTTGAACACGACATTGGGAATGTACTCATTGCGCAGCGCGAGCACTTCGTCGCGCGTGAGTTCGCGTTCGCTGCTCTCGTTCGTGGGCTGAAATTGCGCGCGCGTGACCTGCTCGGACCTGATCTTTTCCATGACGTGTGCTCCCGAAATGAAGTTCGCTATTCGACCGTTTGCTTGCCCGCGAAATACGCGAACAACGCGAAAAAGCTTTTGTGTGCTTCGCGTGCTTCGTGGGCTGAAATTTGATAAACTTCGCGACGAGTTGGAGGTGTGACAACAGAAATGCAGAGAGCGTTCGAAATGCGCGGCCAATATAATAGCCCGATTTCCCAAATGCAACTCTAGGGCAATGGCAAAAACAACTTGACAAAGCAGGCGGATTTCCTAGCTTTGCTTTCCGATTTTTCTGCTCAAGCGCCAACGCAGATTCACAGAAAAAAGCCAAGCCCTCCCGCCGAGCGACACTGAAGACACCGAGCTTCGCCGAAAGAAGCTTTTATTCGGCGACACTCGGTGCCTTCGGCGAAGCTCGGCGGACAAAGTTTTTCTTGTTTGATTGCAGCACGTTCAAGCTGTGCATCATCTATAGAGACCGGCTGTCTATAATTTCATTCGGAGATCATCATGCCTCACCTCGCCCTTCACGGCGGCACGCCCACGCGCACCAAGCCTTTTCCCAAGTGGCCCTTCTTGCGCAATGAACAACTGACAGCACTGCAATCTGCATGGGAAAGCGGCGTGTGGGGCATTCGCAGCGCACACGTCGCCGAGTTTGAAAAACGCTTCGCCGAATTTCAACACGCGAAATACGGCATCGCCAGCGCCAACGGCACCGTTGGTCTGTGGGTCGCGCTCAAAGCCTGCGGCGTCAAAGCCGGCGATGAAGTCATCATCCCGCCCTACACGTTCATCGCCACCGCGAGCGCCGTGCTCATGGCCAACGCCGTTCCCGTGTTCGTTGATATCGATCCCAACACCTACAACCTCGACGCAACGCAACTCGAAGCCGCCATCACCTCGCGCACCGCGGCCATCATGCCCGTGCATATCGCCGGACAGCCCGCGGACCTCGACGCGATTCTCGCCATTGCCGCGCAACACGGCCTTCCCGTCATCGAAGACGCCGCGCAAGCACATGGCTCCGAATGGCGCGGGCAACGCGTCGGCGCACTCGGTCATGTCGGCGTCTTCTCGTTTCAATCTTCCAAGAACATGTGCGCAGGCGAAGGCGGTGCGCTCGTCACCAACTCCAAAGAAATTTTCGAGCGCTGCTTTTCATATAACAACTGCGGTCGCAGTCTCGAAGGCGCGTGGTACGAACATCGCGTGCTCGGCTCCAATCATCGCATGACCGCGTGGTCCGCCGCCATTCTCAACGCGCAATTCGCCACGATTGACGGCGACATGCAACTGCGCGATCGCAACGCCAACTATCTCGATCAACGTCTCTGTGAGTTGCCCGGCATTCGCCCGCTCATCGTGCATCCCGGCGTCACACGCCACAGTCGCCATCTCTACATCATGCGCTACGAAGCCGAAGCCTTCGACGGCCTGCCGCGCGAAAAATTTCTCCAAGCCTTGCAAGCCGAAGGCATTCCCGCATACAAAGGTTACACGCCGCTCTATCGCGAAAAAATGTTTGCGCTCGATCCGCGCGAATATCCGTGGATCGAAGGCCGCAACTACAACGACCTCGCCCTGCCCGTGTGCGAGCAAGCCTGCGATGAAGAAGCCGTATGGCTCGCGCAAAGCGTATTGCTCGGCGCCGAAAGCGACATGGAAGACATCGTGCATGCCATCGCGAAAATTCAAAAGCATCTGCACGAACTGCAACCGCGCGACGTTGCTCTTCCGCTCGAACCCAGCACCGAAGAAGCCGCACTCGAAACAAATCTCTGATCGCTGGTTGTTGGTTACTGACCACTGGTTACTGGTTGTTGGTTGCTGGTTACTGATCACTGTGTCACGTCCTGAAAAAAGTTGACACTTTTAGGGGTTAGTCTTTTGGCTTTGGCTTTGGCTTTGGCTTTTCCCAACCCCAGTAAGTCGTAGGCTTACTGGGGTTGGGAAAATTTTTCGATTTATTTTGCGGCATGAACCGACGCCGGCGTTTGATAATCGAGGCTCAAATGCAGACGCTCTTC
>JAYRWE010000039.1:0-159975 GCA_041918175.1 bacterium | reverse complement strand
ATTATGTCCACATGGAGTGGCGCAACACCGGCACAACAGCGGCGAACAGCTTCCAAGTGGAACTGCGGATGAACGGTGCGGCGATTTGCGCCGGAACCATCAGCGGTGGCGCAAACACCAACAATGTCACTTGGTGCAGCGCGGCCATCACCTGGCCTTCGGGCACGAACACCATTTCTGGAGTTTTGGATCTCACCAACATCATCGCCGAGACCAACGAAACGAACAATTCCGCGAGCAGAACTTATGAGGGCGGGCCTCAAATTCCCGACATCAATGTCACGCCCACGTCTCTGACCATTCAACAAACCGGCGCCAATTCTTTCGCGAACGCGCGTTTTGCGCTGCGCTTGCGGAATCGGCAATTCGTGCCCGATCCCGCGGAGTCACTCACGCTCGCGCAAGGCCAAGGCAACGAACGCAAACACGTGCTCTTGCAATTCACTTCGCTGCCCTCTTTGCAAGAATTGGCGCAGCATGATATTCGTCCGCTCAATTATGTTCCGCACAACGCCGTGGTCGCGAGCGTGCCGCACGATTTTGAAGCCGCGCGCATGGCAACCATTCGCTGGCTCGGGCAGCTCATGCCCGAGGACAAATACAGCGACGTGGTACACGAGCAGCTTCAGCGCCTCTCTTCCGCGCAAGCAACGCTCACGGTGATATTGGAAGCGTTTCACGACGTGAGCGCGAAAGAGTTGGAAGCCGTCATCACCGTCGCGGGCGGCGAATTTAAAATTCATCCGAGCTTGCCCGATTACATCCGCCTGGTCACGGGCACAAACGAAGTGCTCGCGCGCTTGTCGGAAAACGAGAATATTGCCTGGCTCGGCGCGGTCAATGATCGGCTGTTGAATTTGCAGCCGACGTATTTTTGTTCCGGCGCAATGACGCTTTACGGTCCGACTCCGAATTTCGCCGCGCACGCCGATGGTTGGGACGGCCCGGGCTTGGGCTCGGCCGCGCTTACGTATCATTTCGACAGCGGCACGCCGGACATTGCTGGAACCCAGGAAGAGGCCGAGGTTGAAAAAGGCTTCACGGAATGGAGTCAATATGCGCAGGTCACTTTCACGCGCACTTCTTCCACAGGCCTGAATCGCTCGATCGACATCCTTTGGGCAGCAGGCGCACACGGCGACGGTTCCGCGTTTGACGGGCCCGGTAGTGTGCTCGCGCACGCCTATTTTCCGGCGCCGCCCAATTCCGAACCCATTGGGGGCGACATGCACTTCGACGAAGACGAGACCTGGTCGCTCACCGGCAACATTCATCAATTCACCGTGGCGCTGCACGAAGCCGGGCACAGCCTCGGCCTGGAACATTTGACGGATCCCAACTCCGTGATGTACGCAAGCTATCACGGCGTAGTCACTGGCTTGACCCAAAGCGATATCGCCGCGATCCAATCCGTTTACGCGGCGGCAGGCGGCGGAGGTGCAAACACCTTTCTGATTCAAAACCTCGGAACCGGCACGTTGACTGTCAATTCCATTTCTTCGAATCGCAATTTTTTGACGGCCACGGGTTATCCCGCCACGCCGTTCAATCTTGCGCCCAACGCGAGCCAGAGCGTGACGGTAAATGTCGATTGGAATTTGGTTGGTGCCACGACCCAAACCGGCACCATTGCCGTCGCTTCGAATGATCCCGATGAAGCTTCCGTCGGAGTGCTGGTCACGGCGATTCCATTACCGCAAAACATCACGGTCACCGCGCCGGCCACGGGCGCAACATGGACCGTCGGCTCCTCGCAAACGGTGTCGTGGAGCTCAACCAACGTCACCGGCAATATGAACATCAAACTCTCGACTGATGGCGGAGCAACGTTCCCGATCACGCTTGCTTCCAACACGGCGAACGACGGTACGCAGAGCATTACGGTTCCCAACAATCCTTCCACGACCTGCCGCGTGCGCGTGGAATCCGTTGCGAACACGAGCGCGTTCGGCAATAATCCCGGCAACTTTACGATCCAAACGCAAACCACGCCGAGCATCACCGTCACCGCGCCGGCCGTGGGCGCGACGTGGAGCGTAGGCTCTTCGCAAACCGTGACATGGACTTCGAGTAATGTCACCGGCAACGTCAATATCAAACTTTCAACCGATGGCGGCGCGACGTTTCCGATTACGCTCGCTTCCAACACCGCGAACGACGGCAGTCAAAGCATAACCGTTCCGAATAATCCCTCAAGCACCTGTCGCGTGCGCGTGGAATCCGTTTCAAACACGAGCGTGTTCGGCAACAACCCCGGCAACTTCACGATTGGAGGAACTTGCCCGCTCACGTGGCAAAACAATATCACAGTGCGCGATGTGAGCAATAACAGCGGCATCATCACATTGGGACAAGGCCCCAATGCCACGAACAACCTCGACGCGGCGTGCGGCGAAGCGGAGTTGCCTCCTATTCCGCCGAGCGGCGTGTTTGATGCGCGTTTTGAGTTGCCCAATGCGACGCAAGCTTCGCTCCGAGATTATCGCAACGACAGCGAGCAAGCCGCCACTTGGCGCATGCGTTTTCAACCCGCGACCACGGGCACGATCACGTTCTCGTGGAATATCGCGGATTTCCCGAGCGGCGGTTTCTTCCTCAAAGACGAAATCACCGGCAATATCGTGAACGTCGACATGAAAGCGCAAAGCAGCTACGCGCTGACGAACACCGGCATCACTTCGTTGAAGATCGAGCGCACCTCCGACGTCACGCGCAACGTTGCGGTGGATGCGGGTTGGAACATCGTTTCCATTCCCGTGGCCGCGGCGAACATGGCCGTGAGCAGCTTGTTTCCCGATGCAGCCTCGCCGGCTTATTCTTTCAACAACGGCTATGTGACGGCCTCGACGCTCGCCAACGGCAACGGCTACTGGCTCAAATTCAACGCGGCGCGCACATATGCCATAACCGGCGCAATCGTCTCGCCGAAAACCATTGCCGTGAATGCGGGTTGGAACATCATCGGCCCGTTCGATGCGGACGTGGCCACGAACGCGATCACGAGCACGCCGAGCGGCATCGTGAGTTCGAATTACTTCGGCTATAGCAACGGCTACGTGGCTGCAACGACTTTAACCGCGGGCAAAGGTTATTGGGTGAAAACCAGCCAAGCCGGAACCTTGCAAATTCCCACTGCCGCAAACGCGAAAGGCAATGGCGAGCCGGATCATTTGTTGGTTAATGAAAGTTGGCCGCGCTTGCACATGCGCGACAGTGAAGGCCGAAGTGCGACATTATATTTGGCCGTGAACAACGAGCGCGATCCTCGTTTCGAGTTGCCGCCGATTCCGCCGCCGGGCATTTTCGACGCGCGTTTCGGCAGCGATCGTTTCGTGGAAAGCCTGGCAAGCGAGAAGCACGACATTCTTCTCAGCTCCGCGCGGTATCCGCTTCAAATCACGCCGCACAATCTCAACGGCGGAACGCTGATCATCAAAGACGGCGTGAATGGCGGCCTGCTCCACGAGAAGCTCGAAGAGGGCAAGGCGCTCGTCATTGCTGCGCCACTCACGCGGCTGGTTTTGTTTAATGAAAAGCGCAACGCGCAATTTGTGCTCGCGCAAAATTTGCCGAATCCTTTTAATCCCTCGACCACGATCTCTTTCGCGCTGCCGGAAAAGACGCACGTGAAGATCGTCGTGTATAACACGCTCGGCGTGGCCGTCGCGGAATTGGTGAATCAAGAATTGCCGCCGGGCGAGCACCGCGTGGAGTTTCGCGCGCAGAATTACGCTTCCGGAGTTTATTTCTACTCCATGCAAGCCGGCAACTATCGCGAGCTGAAAAAAATGCTCGTCGTAAAATGACAAGGAGCCAAAAAAAATAAAGAGCCAAGGGGACAAGAGGAGAATCAGACAGAGATCGAAAAAGGCAAGCGCTCTGCGTTCGTGTTCTTGCGCGAGCGCTTGCCGTCTTTTATGAAACGAATCAATGAGGACCTCATCATGAAAAAATCGCTCATACCGTTTTTACCGTTACTATTCGTGCTTTTGTGCCGAACGAGCCATGCACAAACGCCGGCGCTTGATCTTCCACTCACAATCACTGACAATGCGGGCGGCAGCGCAACTTTGCGCTTCGGCCTCGCCGCTACGGCCACCGACGGCATCGACGCCGCTTTCGGCGAAAGCGAGCTTCCTCCCTTTCCGCCCGCGGGCGTGTTTGAAGCGCGTTTTGTCGGCGACGATATTGCCTTGCCGCAACTGGGGCAAGGCAGCTATCGCGATTATCGCAACGGGACCGCGGCTTTCAACGGCGTGAAAACGCACGAACTGCGCTATCAAATTGGCGCAGGCACGAGCATTACGATAAGTTGGAATTTTCCCACGAGCGTGACGGGCCTGTTGCAAGATTTATTCGGTGGCGTGGTCGTCAATCAACCCATGACGGGCGCGGGCAATTTTGTCGTGACCAATCCCGGCGGCATCAACAAACTCAAAATGATCATCACCTACGCGGGCGCGCCGCAAGAAAGTCTCTCGTTGATCAGCCCGGACGGTGGCGAGCTTTGGGCCAATTGCAGCGCGCAAAAAATCAAATGGGCTGCGAGCGGCATCGCAAAAGTCAAAGTAGAGTTTTCTTCCAACAACGGCGCAACGTGGGCCACGCTCACCGACACGGTCAGCGCGGCTTTGGGTAGTTATGCGTGGACGGTATCGAGTGCGCTCTCGACACAGTGTAAAGTGCGCGTGAGCGACGCGAGCGACGGCGCGCCGAACGACGTGAGCGCTTCATTGTTTTCCATTGTCAACGCGAGCGCCGCGCCCATTGACCTGCCTATCACGATCACGGATCTTGCCGGCGGCACGCATGCGTTGCGTCTCGGGCTTCATCCTTCCGCGACCGACGGCATTGACGCAGCATTGGGCGAAAGCGAGCTTCCGCCCGCGCCGCCTTCCGGAATTTTTGATGCGCGGTTGGTTGGCGATGACATCGCATTGCCGCAACTCGGCCAGGGCACGACTAAAGATTATCGCGGCGGCAGTGCGGAGTTTAGCGGCGTGAAAGTTTATGAAGTCAAATATCAAACCGGCGCGGGCACGAGCATCAAGCTCAGTTGGGATTTGCCGAGCGGCGTGACCGGCGTGTTGCAAGACGTGATCACCGGCACGATCGTAAATCAACCTATGAGCGGCACGGGCAGTTTCACGGTGACGAATCCGAGCGGCATCAGCAAATTGAAGCTGACCATGACTTATACTGCCGTGGCTGCAACGCCCGCAGCTCCGGCATTGCTTTCGCCGGCGGACAATGCGACGAACGTTTCGACCAATCCCACGTTGAGTTGGAGCGCCGCGGCAAGCGCGAGCACGTACCGCGTGCAAGTCGCTACGAGCGCGACGTTCACGACCACGGTTGTCGATCAAACCAATATCGCGGCAACAAATTTCGGCGTGAGCAATTTGCAAAGCGGCGCGCAATATTTTTGGCGCGTGAGCGCAAGCAATGCTTGCGGCCCGGGCGCGTTTTCCAATGCGCGCAGTTTCACTACCGCAAGCTCATGCACACCGCTCGTGTGCAACGGCGCGGCGATTTTCCCCGTGGCTCAAGGCGCGACGATCGTCGGACAAACCATCAAAGCTAAAGACGGCCAAACGGTTTGCATCGACATTCGCTTGAAAGAAAACGGGCAACCCATCGACGCATTCGGTTTCAAGTTGCAAGTCGATCCGAGCCAACTCACGTTTGTGAGCGTGGAAAAGGGCAATCTCACTGCGAATTTTATTTCCGTGAGCGCACAGGAAACATCGGCCGGCTCCGGCGTGCTCACGTGTGGCGGCTTCAACACAACGGCGATTCCGGCGAACAGCGCGGGGGTGCTCATGCGGCTGTGCTTCACGGTCAATTGCGACAATGTTTCCGCGAGCGACATTGTGTTGAGCGCACCCACAGATGACCTCGCCAATTTCAGCATGTGTTGCAATCGCTTCGAATGCGTCACGTGCGTCAGCGACGGCGACGTGAATGGTGATGGCACCCTCACACCGGGCGACGCGTTGTGCGCGTTTCAAATTTATTTGAACAACGGCAACGTTCCCGCGGGTTGCGATGCCAGCGGCTTCGAATGCGAGATCGTCGCGTCGGACGTGAATTGCGACAATACCACGACGCCCGGCGATGCGCTCGCCATCTTTTCGCGCTATCTGCAAAACCAGCCGCCGCTCGAATGTTTCGCGCGCACCACGACATCGGCAAGCGCACGCGCGCCGTATCAACTTTCATTGACGCCGCGCGTCGTTGCCGCAGCGGAGCACGATCCACAACTTTTCAAAGTGGTTTTGCAAATCGCGAATGGCGAGCAGCTTGCCGCGTTCGGTTTGCAATTGCATTATCCCGCAGAACAACTCGAGCTGCTCGGCGTTGCGCGTGGCGCGTTGACCGCGAGTTGGATGCAACTTGAAGCGCAAAAGCAGGAACCCGGAATCGTGCGCCTCGGCGGATTCAACGACAAACCGCTCGCTGCCAACGCGTTCGGCGAGTTGCTTGAAATTATTTTTTCAAATAAAAAAGACCGCACGCCGGCATTGGAAGATTTCAGCGTAACCGACATGGTGGATGATTTTGCGCACGCGCGCTTCACCAACGAAAGCACCCGTGTGGCGGAGCAAGCGCACACGCCGCATGCTTTCAAACTGCATCAAAGCTATCCCAATCCTTTCAAACAAAGCGCGCACGGCAATGAGATGATGATTCGTTTCGATTTGGTCGGCACTACAAAGACGCCGGTCGAGTTGGCGATCTACAATCTCGCCGGGCAGTTGGTGCGCCGCCTCGTTTCCGGCGAACGCAGTCCGGGCGCGTATGAAACGACTTGGGACGGCAAAGACGAGCGCGGCCAATTTGTGCCGACGGGAACTTATTGGTATCGCCTCAAAGCCGGCAATTTCACCGACAGCAAACAACTCATGCTCGTGCGGTAAGCGTTTCCATGCTCAAACTTGTGGCAGGAGAATCTTGGCGATTCTCCTGCCATTTTTTATCTACTGTTCTCCCTCAGAACTCCCGCCTTGACATTCAAAAAAATCTTGCGCACATATTGCTGCCACACCTTCGGCTTTTCTTTTTAAAAGGAAAAAAACGCTTTTCATCTTTCAAGCAAACAAACTCTCATGCCCGATCTCATCATCTTTGGCCGACAGCCTGTGAGCGAAGCTTTGGCCGCGCGCTCGCCGTTAAAGAAAATCATACTCGCGCACGGTGCGAGTCTCGCGGATTTGGTGAAAGCCGCGGAAGCACAACGCATCCCATTGCAAACGCGCCCCCGACAAGAGTTGGATCGTTTGGCGCAAACCGACAAGCATCAAGGCGTGGTGGCCCTCATGCCCGGCGTGGAGTATGTCGATTGCGAAGTCATTCTAGAAAAAGCGCGGCAGGATAAACGCGGCCACAAGCCGGCGATCATGCTCTTGGACGGCGTCGAAGATCCGCGCAACCTCGGCGCGATCTTGCGCGTGGCCGAATGCGCGGGCGTGCACGGCGTGGTGATTACAAAACGGCGCTGTGCGGAAATCACGGCCACGGCGATCAAAACTTCCGCGGGCGCGGCGTTTCATTTGCCGATTGCGCAGGTGACGAATCTTTCGGTGACGATCGATTTTTTCAAGAAGCAGGGTTTATGGATTGTGGGATTGGAAGGCGAAGCGAAGGAGAGTGTTTATTCTATGGACGCGAAAATGCCTCTCGCTCTCGTCATGGGCAGCGAGGGCCAAGGCCTGCATCGGCTCGTGCGCGAGAAGTGCGATTTTCTTTATCATATTCCCATGGCCGGCAAAGTCGAATCGCTCAATGTTTCGACCGCTGCGGCCGTGGTTTGTTTTGAAATCGTGCGGCAGCGCTTGCTGGGGTAATGCGTTCGCAAATCGTCTTTGTTAGAAAAAATGGCGAACGACAATATCACGTCACCACAATCTAAAATAGCAAAAGGCCTTTTGCTTCACGCAAAAGGCCTTTTGCATTTTAAAGATCGCGTTCACTCGTCGCAAGCACACACACAAACGAGGTTTTGTGTGGGAATACGAGCCGTGCTTGACGAGCGAGCATAATTTTAATAATGCTTACTTCATCAGCATGAGCTTTTTCGTCGCCGTGAACGTGCCGGCCTCGATGCGGTAGATGTAAACGCCGCTCGCCGCGCGCACGCCGTTGTCGTTCAAACCATCCCACGTGATTTGCTTCGCGCCCGCGGCCTCGTTGGCGTCAACCAACGTGCGCACTTTCTCGCCGAGTAGATTGTAGATGACGAGCTTCACGCGCGCGTTTTGCGGGAGCGCGTAACGAATGTTCGTGGTGGGATTGAACGGGTTGGGATAATTTTGGTGCAATGCAAATTGCTCCGGCAATTCCGATTCGCCTTCAGTCACTTTCGTGTCGATCGCAATATCAGTGCGATTCACGGGCTGCAATTGGTAGCCAATTGCGGGGTCGGTGCTGCTGAATTGTCCCAACACGCCTTCGAAGATGAACTTCTTGGGAATCTTCAAGCCCGCGATGCGCGTGTCGCTCGCGCTCGGGGTGCGCAACGCAACGGCGCGGCTCGTGTCGCTGGGATCGTACACGTTGTACGTGCGCGCGGCCACGAACGCAGTGTCAGCGGAGCCGGTGATAATCAACGATTTCACGCGAATCAATTCGCTTTCATATTTCTCGCCATTGGCTTTGATCTCGCTCAACGTTACCTCTTGTATTGCAGGCAAAGCGTTGTTGCGCGAGACGACTTCGAAGCTTTGAATCGGCGTGATTTCTTTCAATGCGCTGAACTCCGCCATCGTGCCGGTGATGCGCAGAAGATCGCCATCGCGCACACGACCGCTATCGACCGCAGTGCGAAACGCGCCACTGGTTTCGAAGATCGTCATGCCTGCAGTTGCGTCTTGCATGCGTGTAAAGCGTCCCACGGCGCGCGTGACAATGCCTTCAATCGTGACCACGGTGCCGTTGGCAACTTGTCGCGCGAGCGCAATGGGCATCACGGCTTTCGCGCCGGGAATGACTTGGCCGCGAATTTCGCCGCCGGGATTTGCCGCGGTGTGAACGTTGACGTAAATTTTTCCAGCAAGCAATTCAACTACGAGATCGTTCGTGAGCGCCTCGGCATCCGAGCTTTTCCAAATGCCGCTCGCGTTGTTGCCGGTGAAATCATTCGTGAGCGTGCGCTTCACCGGGCCGTTGCGGCCAATCGCAGCGTTGTGAAAATGCGCCGCCGCCATCGGCCCGCTCAAGCCGGCAATGCTGATTTGAAACGCCAACTCGGTTCCGACGGGGTTGAGCGTAAACGAGCCAAAGCCAAGCGCGCTAGTGTTCACGGGCGGCACTTCCTGCGCGCCGTTGATTTGCGCCGACATGCTGAACGGAACACCGGTGAGCACTTGTCCGCGAATTTCACCGCCGGGGTTTGCAGCGGTGTGAACATTCACATAAATTTTTCCCGCGAGCAATTCCACCACGAGCGCAGGCGTGAGCGGTTGCGTCGCATCAGAAGCAGCCCACACGCCTGTCGCGCTCGTATCCGTAAAAGAGATGTTGCGCACCACGCCGCCATTCACGCCCGCGACCGCGTTGTGAAAATGGGCCGCCTGAATCGGGCCAGAGAGATTGGCGACTTTCACCGTGTAGCTGAGTTGCGTTTTATCCGCGCTTAACACGAAGCGGCCGCCGCCCGTGGCCTTGCTGTTGTTGGGCGGCACTTCTTGACTGCTATTGAGCGCAGCGAGAAAAATAATCTCTGCGCCGCTGCCCACTTGCCCGCGAATTTCGCCACCGGGATTGGCCGCGGTATGAACGTTGACATAAATTTTTCCGGCGAGCAATTCCGCCACGAGCGCGGGCGAAAGCGCTTGCGTGTCGCTCGCTTTCCAAATGCCCGTGGCTGTGTTGCCGGTGAAATCATTTGTAATTGCGCGCACCACGCCGCCATTCACGCCGCGCGCCGCGTTGTGAAAATGCGCCGCTTGAATCGGACCACTCAACCCCGCAACGAGCACGTTGAAATTCAGCTCTGTGCCGAGCGCATTCAATTTAAAAGAGCCGACACCGCTCGCGGTGGTATTCACGGACGGCACTTCTTGTGCGCCGTTCAAAGCTGCATTGAATTGCTGCTCGGTTCCCACCAATACCTGCCCGCGAATTTCACCGCCGGGATTTGCCGCGGTGTGAACATTGACATAAATTCTTCCCGCCAAAAGTTCAGCAACGAGCGCGGGTGTCAAAGCTTGCGTGTCCGTACTTTTCCACACGCCGCTCGTGACTTCGCCCGTGAAAGTGATCGCGCGCACCACTGGACCGTTTGTGCCCGTGGCCGCGTTGTGAAAATGCGCCGCTTGAATCGGGCCGCTCAATCCGGTGACACTCACATTATAAGTCAACTCGGTGCCGTCGGGATTGAGCACGAACATGCCGCCGCCGGTTGCAGGCGTATTCACCGGCGGATTTTCTTGCGCGCCGTTCAACGTCGCGAAGAAAGTCGTAGCCGTTAAAAACTCCGCGCGCAACGAAGGTTGAATTTGCGGCGTGCCGTTAAACGAAGTCGCAACGCCGAGCACATCGAACGGATTCGAAGGTTGCGGCGAGCCGTCAATGTCCGTATCACGATCAAGGAACATCGCCAAGTCCGCGCCGTCGTTGATGGTCACGGTTTGATTCGCATTCACCGCGGGCCACGTGCCGGCAGTGAGACTCGCTTTGTTGATGCGAATCAATTCACCTTCAATGCTCGCGCGATTGTTGAGATAGTCGGTCACGGTTACAACTTGCACCGGCGGCAAACCGGGCGTGTCGATAACAGTGACGGAATCCAAAAACGCTTCGATGTTTTTGCGCTGACTATTCGAGGCGAGCAAACCGTTGCGCGCGCGAATGCGTGTGCCGCGTCCGAATGTCGCTTTGCCGCGCACGAACAAACGAATACCGCCGGTTTGATCTTGGAAATAGTATTCGGTGTTCGTCGCGCTGGAAAGTTGAAAATCCACAGTCGTGACGATGCCTTCGGTGGTTACGTTTGCGGTGTTATCCGCAAGCTGGCGCGCGACGCCGATGGGCACCACCGGATCAAGGCCGGGCAAAACTTGTCCGCGAATTTCGCCGCCGGGATTGGCTGAGGTGTGAACGTTGACATAAACATTGCTCGCGAGCAATTCCACCACAAGCGCGGGCGTAAGCGGCTCCGCATCGCTGCTCTTCCACACGCCTGTTGCAAAGTTGCCGGTGAAACTCGGAGTGAGCGTGCGCCGCACCGGGCCGTTTCTGCCAACCGAGTTGTTATGAAAATGCGCGGCCGCCATCGGCCCGCTCAAACCCGTGATGCCGATATTATATGAAAGCTCCGTGCCCGCGGCGTTGAGCGTGAATCTACCAAAGCCCGCCGCAGCGGTATTCACGGGCGGCACTTCTTGGCCGCCGTTGATATTTGCGCCAAAGCTAATCGCCACGCCGGTGCGCACTTGCCCGCGAATTTGCCCGCCGGGATTGGCCGCGGTATGCACATTGACGTAAAGATTGCCCGCGAGCAATTGCGCAACGAGCGAGAGCGTGAGCGGTTGCTGCGTCTCGTTGCTCATCCACACGCCGATTGAAGTGGTGTCGGTGAAAGTGAGATTGCGCACCACCGGACCGTTCGTGCCCGCAGCGGCATTGTGAAAATGCGCCGCTTGAATTGCGCCGCCGAGGTTGCCGACTTTCACGCGATAGTTGAGCGCAGTACGATCGGCGTTGAGCACAAAGCCGCCGCCGCCGGTCGCGTTCGTATTCACGCTCGGCACTTCTTGTTTACCGTTTATCACTGCGAAAAAGACAACCGAGTCCGCGGCGAAAACTTGTCCGCGAATTTCACCGCCGGCATTGGCCGCGGTATGCACATTGACATAAAGCCGGCCCGCGAGCAATTCCGCCACGAGCGCGGGCGTGAGCGCTTGCGCATCGGAGTCTTTCCACGTGCCGGTTGCGGTTGTGCCGACAAAATCATTCGTAAGTGCGCGCACGACGCCGCCATTCACTCCGGCAGAAGCATTATGAAAATGCGCCGCAGTGAGCGGGCCGCTCAAACCATTCACGGCAATGTTGAAGCTCAAATTTGCGCCGACAGAGTCGAGCTTCATGACGGCAGCGCCGTTCGCCGTGGTATTCACCGCGGGCACTTCTTGCGCACCGTTAAGCGTCGTGGCAAAAGTCATTTTCTTGCCGAGCACGACTTGTCCGCGCAATTCACCCGCAGGATTCGCGACAGTGTGAACATTCACATAAATTCTTCCCGCCAACAATTCCGCTACGAGGCCGGGCGTGAGCGCTTCGCTATCCGTGCTCTTCCAATCGCCGCTTGCCACTTCGCCTTGAAAGTCGGTCGTGAGCGTGCGCACCACCGGCCCATTTGAGCCTGCGGCCGCATTGTGAAAATGCGCCGCGGTGATTGGCCCGCTTAAACCGCGGACGCGAATGTTGAATTTCAATTCGTCTTGCTCGGCATTGAGCGCAAACATGCCGCCGCCGCTGGCCGTGTTCGTATCCGGCGGCACTTCATTCGAGCCGCTCAAGACGGCGAAAAAAATTGTGCTCGGCGCGGAGACTTCGACTTCGCCATTGATCGCTTTCGCCGTTGCGAGGCCGTCGGTCAAACTCGTCAAACGCAACGAATCTTTGCCCGCCACGCCGGACTTAGCTTTGAATTTGAGATTGATCAACACGCCGGAAGTGGTGATGGGCGTGAGATTGAAACCGCCGAGCGTCACTTCACCCGCGGTGGCTTCGTTGCCATTCACGACGAGCCAGCCGTTGGTGAGAGTACCCGTGGTGGAAACCGTATCGTATTCCAACAACGCGCTCGGAAAAGTGAGCTTCGCGCCGAAAGCCGAAATGCTCTGCACCGTGGAATTGGTGAGCGTCAACGCAATGGTGAAAGCTTCGTCCGGCTTCACCGTGGTTTTGGCGGGCACACTCAAACTGAATTGCGCGTGCGCAGAGATATTTCCCCAAGCACAGAACGCTGCCAGGAGCAAGACGAAAAAGCCTCGTTTGGTAAAAAACTTTTGCACCATACACACCTTCCCTTTTTGAAGTTGCTTTGAACAGCGGTGAGCAGCGCAACTTTGCTAGCTGGAAAAGTTTAGCAAAGCTGCGCTACTCAGTAAAATAAAAAGACCTTCTCGGTTGTTGGTCAACCGAGAAGGTCTTAGCGGTTTATTAAAGCTCCTTGTTCGCCTTGAAGTCCATAGCACGCGGGCAACGGCCTGTTTGCGATTGAAGGTTCGGTTTCCTTTTGCTCAGTCAAAACGCGCGCGAAATTCGTGAGAACGGCTCAAGGCTGTAAGATCATCGGTTCGCGCTGCGGTTTTAAACGGGCGCTAAAATGTCCAGGGTCGGGTAAAATTGCAAGAACAATTTTACCGCACGAGCACGAGCGTCTTGCTTGCGAGGTGACCGCCGGCACGCAAGCGATAGAGATATGTTCCCGAAGGCGCGGGATTGCCAGCCTCATCGTTGCCATCCCACGTGATTTCATATGAACCCGCTGCGCGCGTGCCTGTGAGCAATTGCCGGACAAGCTGGCCCGCGAGATTATAGATTGCCAATTCCATCTTCACGGCATCATTGTCCGGCAAATCGAAACGAATCGTGGTCAAGCCGCTGTGCGCTGCGCCAAAGGGATTGGGATAGCTTTGATGCAATTGAAAAGTTCTCGGCGTGCCGCCCACGGCAAGCTCTCCGGCTTCGCCGGTGAGCACAACTGCTTGCTCGAAATCATCAACCAGATCTGAAAGGCTGAACTCTTCCAAACGCACGAACTGGTTTTTCACTTTGAAGAGAATCTCGAACACCTCCGCCGCAGTTCCGTTTGGCAAGGCTTCGGGATCATATCCGCCAATAATCATCTGCCCGGGCCACAAGCTTTGCCCATCTAACTTCTCCCACTTCGCGGTCAACGCCGTGCGCTGCACTGCGAGCGGTTCGACTTTATCCGCGGGATACGAAAGCTGCAAGCCTAGTGCACGCAAGCCTTCGGGATTATCCACCCGCAACGTGAGCTTGAGCAACTCATCACTCGCATTGCTGGAAAGAATCATTTGGCTCTGTTTGAGCGCGAGGCGATACGGCCTCCCAGCAGATTTCGCCAATGTGGTTTTGGCAAAGCAATGCTGCGGTAATCCACCTTGTAAGTAGCGTGTGAAGATTGCTAATGCATCGCTCGGGGTCACGACACCATCACAGTTCACATCTGCGGCGATCAGCTCACAGTCAAAGTTCGGGACATCACAAGACGCGGGAAGTCTGCCGCCGTTCAGATAAATATTGAACGCGCATAGCGCATCGCCGGGCGAGAGCGTTTTGGAATTGTTCACGTCGCCGTCGCTGAGGCACACGCTGCAAGAGAAAGTATTGCAGCATGCGGCCATGCCGGCCACGTCGTCAATCAAATTGTTGAGGGTGATGTCGCTCATCACGCCGGTGGTGCAGGTGACGGTGAAACACAAACGAATCAACACGCCCTGGCTATTCACCGGAATCGCGTTGGGGCCGAAGCCGCCGCAAATGATGTTGCCCGAACCGGTCGGCGATTCGATCGCGTTGACGCTCGTGAAGCCCGTGGTCAAATCGCCAGCCGAGGCGTTCACGAAAGCCAATTGCGCGGGGTTGACTTGCACATGAAAGCCGAAAGCATCAACGGGGATCGCGTTCTGTTTCATGCGAATGTCCACACAAACCGTGGTGCCGTTGCGCCCGGTGATCGAATCGCCGATCGTGGTCGAATCTTGCGACACCGGGAAAAGCGCCGGGCCGGTGCAAGCAGTCGGGCCGCAAGGCCGCGGGACCTCGTAGCGCCGATTGCTGCTGTTGTTATTCTCATTGGACTCACTGATGAGATTTCCGACATCGGCAGTGGCCTCGAACAAATAGCTACCGGGATTGAACACCACCGGCGTGGCGCAACTCGTGGTCTTTACTTCACCGGTATTGGCAGTGACATTCGCCGTACACAACACATTGCCGTTGAGGCGAATTTCAATCGGAACATTGTTCGCTGCGGCGCTGCCGGTGTTCTGCCACTGAAAATTCACTGTGAGCGCTTGCCCCGCAGTGGGAACATCAACCTCCGCGCCCGCGCTGTTGCGCAGGAAAATGCGCTGCGCCACAAGATCGGCTTGCCCGCCGGTCGTGGAAGGTCCGATGAGGCTATACTCGCCCAGTCGTAAAGACTCAAGGTTTTCATAGTTCGTGTCATGGAGGCGATAGCCGCGATCGCCGCCGTCGGTGATCACATCCCAACGCGTAAAAGTTAGCGGTAGCCAGCCATTGGCGTTGCCGTCTTCGAAATTATCCGAGAACAGGCAATTCGTACTTCCCACCTGCTTAACGCAAATATCGTCGAAGATCCCGGCGTCGTTAAACGAACCCACGCCAAGGCCGCCGGCACCGTATTCATGATCATTGGCCGTACCGCCGAGCAGCGTGTTGTCCCAATACACTTGCAAATCGCCGCTACGGCGCAGCAAGCGCACGGTGTGATAGTTATTATCCGGAATCGTGAACGTACCGAGATTGCCGACGAGAATGCGCTCGAGGTCGCGCACTTTGTAGACGCGGGTTTCATTGAGTCCGCGATTGAACATCACGTAGTAATAGTGCCGCTCGTCCTGATAGCCGTAAACGAAGCAAAGATCCGCGCCGCCATTGTTGTTGAAATTTTCCGTGGTGCGCACTTGCGCGGTGAAATCGAAATCGCCGAAGCTTTGAAAGCCGAACGTGCGATAGGCTTTGTTATTGTTCTCCGCTTCCTCAGTGATGACGTTGTTCACGTCGAGCGCGCCGCTAATCACGCCGCCGCCAGCGGGCCACACCACGGGCGAGGGGCCGTACGAATTATGCGTCGAATTACCCGGCGCATTGGCAGAACTGAAACCATAGATCACGCTGTTATTGAGCCGGATTTCGAAACGAAAGCTGTTCGCCGCAAGCGCGCCTGCGTTGCGCCAATCGAAATGAACATAATACTGTTGCCCCGCAACCGGGTTCGTCACTTCCGCGCCAGAGTTTGGCCCGGTGCGCAGAAATACCCGGTCGGCGACGAGCTCCGGCATGCCAGGAGGAGGGGAAACGCGCACAAGAAAAGTCTGCGTCCAGGGGCCGCCGTTCGCAGCGGAAACGGTTAAAGTGAAGGTCACGTATTTGGTTTGTTGCAACGTGCTGCTCACTTGAAACCCGAAATTGCTTGAACTGCCCGCCATCGTCGTGGGCGCAATGTTCGGCCAGTTGTTGTTGTTATCCAAAATCGTGACGTCGGGATCGTTCGTCGATATAATCGCGCTCACATCCAACGCGTAACGCGGCCCGAGATTGGTAAGGCCCATGGTCATTTCGACGCGTTCGCCGCTTTCGGGCAAACCGTCGTTGTCGCCCGAGCTTGCGCCGCCATTGTCATCGTCGATGTGATAATTCGCAAACACCACCGGCCCGGGCAGCGAGTCGGGGCATGCGCTCACCTGCACATCGTCAAAGCAGGCCGTGCTTTGATAAGAACCAAAACCGATATGGCCCGTGGCATGCGTGCCATCGTTCACGCTCAAAAGCAGACGCCGGTCACCGTAAATTTTAATATTCTGTCCGCGGCGCTCGATACGGACGTTGTGAAACTGATTGTCGTCCGCGAAATTATCCGGCACGGAGGCGAGCGGCAAACCGACGCCCGCCACGCTACGAAACAGCGTAATGCCGGTGTTGCCGCTGCCAAAGCGGAGATAATAACTGTCCTCCGGGCTATTCGTAAAATCCTGCACGCCGAACATGATGAAGAAATTTTTATTGGAAGCCGCGAGCGCTTTGGCTTTCACGTCAAATATAAAGTCGGCGAGTTTGCTTTGATTCAACACCGTGTACTCATCTCCGTTGGGATTGAGTACGTCGACGCAATAATTGAAATTCGTCACGTGCCAGCGCGAGGCCACATTGGGCGCCCAGCCGTCGGCGATGCCGTCGGAGAAATTATCATAAAAGAGATTCGAAGTGCAGCCCACATTAATCTTATGCAAGCCATGTGTACTCGCGACGTTAAAATCATCCACCGCGCGAATATAATATTCCGCGCCTGCGTTGGTGATCACATTGCCGGGAATCGTAGCCGAGTATTGATTGCCGCCCACGGAATTCATATTCGCCGTGGTAAAGAGTAGTGTGCCGAACGCGCGAAAGTACAGCGTCACGCTAACGAGACGATTGGTGTTGTCAATCACGGTGGCGTTGATCGCAATAGCAGAGCCAGGCGTGCCGCTCGTGACCGGGGTGTGCGTAATCTGCGGCGGCTGATTGGGCAAAATGGCGATCTGATATGGCGCCATCGCCGGATCCACGGACGGGTCTGATGAGGTAACCTGACCGTCGGTCGCTGTGATGTAATAGTCAAGTCCTGGCGTAATCACTGCGTTTCCAGGAATGATCGCCTGATAAATATTATTGCTCGTCAGCGACATTGGACGCGAAACATACGTTGTAGCGCCAGTCGTGCGATAAAACAGGGTAGCGCTCTGCACAAACGGAGTTGCAGAATCAGTGATCTCGGCGGCGATGGTCAGCGCGGCGCCAGCGATCTGGGCAGTGCTACTCAGATTGATGGTTGCGAGGGTTCTTTTTATCAAAGGTGCAGAGCAAGGATCGTAAAAGCCGGTGGCAGCCGCCGTATTTCCTTCGTAACTCACACGAACTTCCACATTGCGCCGTGTTCCATCACATGCGGAGTTATTGGTTTTGTAACGAACCAGATAAGAGTTGGCAATGATAATCCCGATCTTATTGATGATGGCGTTGAAATTATCATAGATATGATAATATGCTCCATCGGCGTTGGTGGCTTGCGCAATTGGAATGTATTGATTTCGTTGCGCGGCCAGATTCGTATCAAATACCGGAAAGACCGTCATATTGGTTGCGGACAAGAGGCTGATGAGAGAGCTGACCGTCCTGCTTGTTACCCCATCGGCTTCATGAGCATTAGCATCGGTGAGTAGAATCTGAACTTTCTGAGTGCCAGGGCGATAATTCATCGCTGCGGCGGCTGCCATCGCGTCCAATTGATTCTCAGGAATATCGCCGCCGCTCCCAATCCCGTGTTCACCGAGCCGAATATTGTTTATTATTGAAAGAATCGTGGATTGCTCAGAGTACATGTTCCCGCTGTTGTAAGTATAAACGATATCGCCAAAAACCACGAAACCAATTCTGTAATCGATGCTACTACTGTCCAAGGCATTGACAAAACTCAGCATATTTTGGCGAACTGCCTCAATCTCCTCGGTCATGCTTGAAGTGACATCCAAGACAAACACAATATCAGCCAACCTGACCCCTCCACCCACCTCGGGAGGTGTCACATCAAAGAAATCTTGCTGCAACACGCCATTTTCATAAACTGTGAAATTCGATTTCGTCAGATCTGGGAACCCCACGCCAAAAGTATCCACCGCCACGTTCATGTATATGAATGGAAAGTTTTGGCTATTTAAGCTCGTCATTTTTGCGGTAAAAGGGTCAGCCGCGACCTCGCGAAATCTCAAGTTTGAGATGCTCCAACCGGTGTAGGTAAAGCTCTCATCTGAGGTGAGATTAAATGCTAGTTTGATCTGTTTATTTGCAAAGGAGGTGATATCGACGCGAGTTTCTCGCCAATCACTTCTACCATCTCGCACACTGACCGTAATCCATGAAGAGCCACCATCGATAGAGGCTTTTATGAAGCCGCGATCATGGCCGCTTTCCAACTCAAACTTTTCCGAGAACTCCAAGAATAAGCGGCCGTTAGGGCTTGCCAACCCAAGCGTGATGATTGGACTAATCAACCAATCATCGGCATTGTTACTATACTGATTCGAGAAATTGATGGCCGTATACGAGTTCGGCGCGAATGCCGCTTTTGGGGTGACCGGCAAAATGCCGGACTTCCAAGAACCTGCTTTAGACCAGCTATCAGCATTTTCGAGTGCTCCTTCAAGGACAACACTCTTGGTAATACTGCTGCGAGCGGGGATATTGTGTATTGGAGGCGCGTCGAGAAGTAATCCCTTTGCCGCTGTAAGGCCTTGTTCTTGTGCGTGGGCCGCCGTAGTGAAGAACAAGATGAAAAACAAAAACAATACTTCAGCCTGCACTCGCCTCAAAATCTGTTGTCCGCGATTCTGTTTGTTCTGCTTTGCCCCGAAGAGATCAAAAGCAGGTTTCTTTTCAGTCGGATGAGCCGTTTGTCGTTTCATGTCTTTCCTCATACGGTTTAAGAAACATTGGTGAAATTCTAAGCAGGCCCATGAAGCTCAAAAAACTCGTGCCAGCATAATGAATTGCTTTGCAAATTATCGCACTTTTTGTGATTGAACAGAACTACGCCTTCCCTAAATGATAGAATACCCAAGAAATGCCTTATTGAACGAACCATTTCAAATTCGCATTGGCTTACTAGATCACAAGCGATTCCATTCCAATCTTTTCTGCTGCGCAAGATCAGATTGCACGGTTCAATAATCAAAATCAGACAAGAAAATGTAAACTGCAAGGCTGGCAATATCACTAAGCCTTTGGCCAAACGATCAGCGTTTTGCTGAGAACCATTCAAGCTTTTACACTGACCGGCAGCAAATACTTCTTCTCTACCTCTGCAAGGTATTCCAGGCATTCAACGTCTTCGCGATCTGTGCTCGGCGCGGTCGTGAACCATGCGTCTAAAATTTCCTTGGCAACTTGCTCCGAAACGGCGCGCAGGCTCATCGCGAGCACGTTGGCATCGTTCCATTTGCGTGCGCCACGCGCGGTCTCCGCATCATGACACAGTGCTGCGCGCACGCCGCGCACTTTGTTCGCCGCGAGACTGATGCCTGTGCCGGTCCAGCAAAAGAGCACGGCTTGGTCGCACACGCCATTCGCCACTTGTGCGGCAACTTCCACCGCAACGCGCGGCCACGGAGCTGGCTCGCGCACCAAAGCGCCAAAGATCGTAACGGCAAAACCTCTTTGCCGCAGCTCTTCCACCACGACTTCCGTGAGGTGCGTTTTCATATCACTGCCAACGGCGATTTTCATAACGACCTCTATTGGAGTTCAACGCGTGACCACGAGCATCTTGCTATAGATGCGCGTCTCCGTGCGCACGCGATACCAATACTTTCCTGCGGGCACCAATTCGCCCGCGTCGTTTCTGCCATCCCACCACATGGTTTTCGCTGTCGTTTCTCGCGGCAAGCGGCGCACAGGCTGCCCCATGAGATCATAAATTACCATGTCTGCGGCAACCAATTCCGGCGCAGGCCATTCCAAACGCCACAGCGGTGCATGACTCTCCGCCGGCGGAATGCCCGACAAAGCCTCGATCTCTTTTAGAACTGACATCGCAACAGCGCTTGCTCTGCTGCTTGCGATTTGCATTTTTCGCCAAAAAATTTCATCACACCACACGCCTTCATCGTCCACAATCATTTCCGCGGTCGGTTCCGCACTGTCGCGCGATACCGACGCCTCATGTTTTCCCGCAAAGCCCAGTTGCATCGCTCCACCGCAAAGGAGCATTGCCAGAAAACAGTGCTGGTGTTGGCGCATAAGTTTTCCTCAAAATCTGCCCAAAAGAAAAAAGCTTGCTCTGCTCAATAAATTCTTATTGAGTCGCCAAGCGAAGCGCATTGAAAATATTTTGTGTTAGTTCATGAAGAGGCGTGAGAGTCTCTTCGCAGAGTGGGTGTCGCAGCGGGCCGAGTGCATGAACAAATATGAAGAGTGGATGGGGATGAGAACGCCGCACTCGCCGCACGCAAAAAAATGAAGGCCACAAGATAGAAACTTGCCTTCGAATGTCAAGTTCTATTTTGTGCTGCAATGTAAAAAAAACGGCCGCTCGGAAAGGCCTGGCGAACCTTTCCGAGCGGCCGACTATTCCACGAACCTGCTGGCTGCGTTATTTGATTTGCAGCGAGGCCACAACCTTTTCAAACACCGGCAAGAAATCGTCGCGCATCGGCGTGAAGTAATTCATGATCACGCGATAGACTTTGTCATTTTTCACGGTAAAGTATGCGCGGCTGCTGATGTCTTTGGCCGGAGAGTAATTCAAATACATTGCGCTCTCGCCGGAAATCGTCGCGGTCTTCGGCGCACTCGCGCCTTTGAATTTACCGGCGTTTTGCGTGACGACTTTATCAACCGTCAAGCCTTTGGCGGGCAACACATCGACGCGGATCGTACAGTCTTGGCGATAGCCCGTAAGTTGCAGCGAGAATTGCGTTTCGCCTTTAGGCGCCGGCGTGGAAGGGTTGAAATTGCTCGGATGCGAAACTTTGAGGAACTTATTGTCAAAGTCCACAAAGTCGGAGGCCGGCAGCGAAGGATCAGCAGAAGAAACCGCGGCGCTCGGACGCGGTAATTTTACGGAGGCCATGAGCGTATCAAAAACCGTTTTGTACGCGGCAAACTGATCGTTCAAGCCGGAGTATTTCACGGTGAAGATCATCGTGTCTTTCATGGCCACGGCGTGTACGACGCTCAAAATGGTCTTTTCCGCGAGCGCACCGCGATAGGAAAGCACACTCGCTTCGGCATCATCCAACGTGCGCGACTCCAACCCTTGAATCTCATATCCTTCATTGCTGCGCTCGTTCTGAATCGCATTCATATACGAAGCCAAAGTCACAACCGAGTCTTGTTTCGCGAAAGAGATTTCCGCCTCCACGCCTTCGACTCTTTCGAAAAATTTCAATGCGGCTTCTTGTGAAGCATAGAGTTTGACCGAGCCGCCTTCTTCCGCGGCATGCCAGCCTTGGGGATAGCGGAATTGCATTTTGAAATAAGGATTCTGATATGACTGCCAACCTGCAATGGGCGGCAGTTTCGGCTTATTGTCGCAGCCGATAAGCAACATCAGCGTCATCGCCAACAACATGAACACAGAAACGCGAATCATTTGGTTACGCATAGAGAGCGCCCTCTCACTTAGGTGGTTAACAGTTCCTTCCTATCTCATAAGCCGGACGAGCCGGGTACACAATTTTCCCAAACATGAAATATTTAGGAAAATTTTTGCTGCATCGACAAAGCGCTGCACACGATCGACCTCAACCGCCTAATTTTGCCAAATCTTCTTTAGCGGTTTTGTTATTCGGATTCAATTTGAGTACGACGCGATATTCCACCTTCGCCTCTTCCGCGCGGCCCATGAGCGCATACGTTTGCGCGCGCGCCAGTCTCGTGTCCGGATTGTCGCTCTTTATTTTGATGGAAGCATTCAGCGCTTCTAACGCTTGCGGATATTTTTTGTCTATCAAATAGATGAAACCGATGAAACCATGAGACTCGGCCAATTCGTTTTTATATTTAACCACAGCCGTGTCCGCGAGCTTGATCACGGATTCAAATTCTCGGATAGAAGCTTGCGAAGAATCCAAGCGGAAGAAACATCGCGCAAGATAAAGATGAGCTGGCAGATAATCCGGGCGAATTTCCACGACTTTGCGCAGCGCAACCCGTGCGGAGTCGAAACGGCCTAAAGCCATGGCGCTCAAGCTATAATTTACATATGACGCCGAATGACTCGGCTCGCGTTTGAAGCGTCGTTCGAAAGCGGCCGTGGCCAAATCCCACTTGCGCATACGCATATACAAGCCGCCGAGGTCGCTGTTCAAATCATACTGGCTCGTGTCTTTATTGATCACTTCAAGCAACAACGGTGCTGCGAGCGAATCTTGTTTGAGTTGAATATAAGCTTTCGCAAAACGTTCTTTGTCATCAAGCGCAAGGGTGTCGAGCTTGTTGAGTTGTTGATACGAAGCCACCGCCATGTCGTATTGCTTCACTTCAAAATTTGAATGGGCGATGATCTGCACGACGTGCGCGGAGTTTGGTTCTTTCATGTGCACCCGCTCGGCGGCAGACAACGCGTCTTTATACTGCCGGCTCGCATACAGCGCTTCCATGAAATATTTCCAGCCGGCGTCATCGTTGGGGAAACGGCGCGTGTAGACGGCAAACGCACGGCTGGCATTCACGTATTGTTTGCCTTTGTAATACAGCTCGCCCATTTCAAACAGCGGCGCTGCCTTCGCCGTGTCTAGACGCACGACGCGATTGTACCATTTCGCCGCTTCGGTATAGCGCCGTTCTTTCTTCAGGGTGTTCGCCAGTCGCTCCATTAATTCCGCATCGCTGGAGTCGTATTTAATGTACGTCTCCATCTGCATGATGGCCATGCCGGGGCTGCCCATTTTCATATAAACGTCGCCGAGGCCTTCATAGGCCTTCGCATTCTTCGGGTCCGCCTCTTTCGCTTGCGAGAAGGAAATCATCGCTTGCTGGCTGGAGTCCAGCGCCATATGCAACAAACCTTGCTGTACCAATAGCCCAGAGTTGTTGCTCTTGCTCGATTTCAAACCGTTGCGAATGCTGGCATACGCGGCTTTGAAATCTTTTTTGGCCGCTTCCGCGCGCGAAGTGACGACATAGCCCGCGGGATTTTTGCCGTCAATATCCCGCGCTTGCCGGCCGGCAAACAAAGCCGAGTCGGCATTATTGACGCGTAGATACGCTTCGCCGAGCAACAGCCAAGCGTCGTAATTTTTCGGATTGACGCTCACGGCTTGGCGCAATTCTACAATCGCTTCTTGCGGCTTGTCCTGACTCAACAGTTGTTGGGCTTTCACCACTTGCGGCGCTTGCGCGAAAACCGCTCCGCTGCAACACAGCATCAGCCCGAGAAAGAGGAGTTTGGATTTCATCGCTGCTTCAGTTCTCTTTGATTTGAACGATTCGAATCGGCATGGTTGCCGGGACTAGTTTCGCGTCTAACAACATCTTTTGGCCGGGCGCGCCCGCGACGAACGCCGTGAACCCGAGCGCAATTCCGGTGAATTGCTCCAAGCGATACATATACAGCGGATAATGCCACGGATAATAGCCACGATGCACATTGGCTTGATGCAACATCACGAAAGGACGGCCCGCCGCGGTCGAATCCACCGCTTCGAGCGACAAGGCTTGAATGTTCGGAAGGGAATCTTGCAACGCTGCGGAGGAGACAATACCAAGAGCGTTGGGATGCGCGTCAACGTATTCCAACACCCCGCGGCTTGTCTCTGCGATGTGTGTCACCACAGGGTCGCCGGTCAGTTTCAGAAAACGCTGTGTGAGAATTTCATACGTGCCGGAATTGCGGCCGGTGAGCGCGACTTCGATGCGGCCGCCGTTCCATTTCGACTCCGGTACTTCTTGCCATGAAGTCTTCGCTCCGCTCACGATGTCTTTTAACGAGGCGAGCGTCGCATGCTTCATGGGGTTTTGTTTATGCACCAACACCGCGAGTGCGTCTTCAGCGATTTTGGTTTCTACAATGCCGATCTCTGCGGTTTTGGCGACTTGCCATTCTTCTTCATTCAATTGCCGATCAATACAAATAACGCGCACCGTATCGTTGATCATGGCAACCACAGCCTCGCGTGTGGAGGCCGCGTGCAATGTGACGTTCGTCTCGGGATAGAGGCGATGAAACTCTGCTGCCTGCTGCGTGAGCAAACCGGCATACGGCTCGGAAACCAGAGCGACGAGCTTACCCTTTTTGAGGTTCTTCTCCACCGGCAACTCACAGCCGAGAAGCCCGAGAAAAAGCACGAGAGCGGCGGAAAATATCGCAAACGATTTACGCATCGAGATCGCGAGAGCGAGAGGTTTGCAGCCGAGTGATAACGAAACGATAAATGCCCATGAGCACGAGCACAGCGCCGAAAGTGTAGCGCACTTGCTCCGGCAACTCTTTCAGTGCGACGCCGGCAAGCAAGAGCGCGCCAAAACTGAAAGTGAAAAGTGCGAGCGCGTATTTGAGGTATTTGGAGGTATCAGTCTTGGCCATGGCTATTTCTGTTTCGGACTGAAAGGAATGCCGGCAAGTCGCTATAACAAAAAGCATTGTAAATTTGAAAATGAACCTTTCAAATTTACAATGCCGGCAATTTACTTCGCATTCAACTTGAACTTGAACGGCATCGCGACCCACACTGAAACCGGGCTTCCACCTTGCACTGCCGGCGTGAAGACCATTTGTTCTGCGGCTTCGATGGCGGGTTGGTTGAAAATTTCCGCATCGCTCTTTTGAATTTCAACCTTGCGCACTTTGCCTTCTTTATCCACCCACACGCGCACGAACACAGTGCCTTCCATACCGGCACGACGCGCGAGTTCGGGATATTTCGGGGCAACTTGCTTCACGACCTCGGGCGCTTTTTCAAACGCGACGAAATCGGGCGGCGGGCCGTCTTCTTCAATCTTAATGTCTGATTCAATAACCGCGACGCCGCCACCGCCGTCACCGACATCGGTCACCGGGCCAACGGCCTCAGCCATTTCCGTTTGCGTGGCAATGGTTTGCTCCGGGTTGATTTCCGCGTCGGGAACCGGCACGGGAATACCAACACTGGGGCGCACCGAGGGCGCGGCCACGGAAATCGCGGGCGCAGCACTGGTGTTCGTAATCGAAGGCGGCGGGCCCAGCTCGCTATACTTCATGATACGCACAGTGCGCATGGGCGGCGGCTCTTCACCGATAATGCCGAGCGCACGCAGCCAATCCGGCGCGTGATAGGAACCGACTCCGACGAGGTGCAGAATAGCAGCGATAATCAACCCTTTGGTCATGAAGCGCTGATAGTACTGCACCAACTCCGGGGCTCCATAGGGAAAATACGCGGCAAGAATACTTTGCGACATGGTTTTTCTCCTCGTTTAGACGCCCGCTTTAAGTAAGATTTCCTTGTCGACGTCCAACATGGGTGCGATGCTGAACCGTGTGATGTTCGCGAGGTTCAACTCATCCATGATGTCAACCAACATTTTATAGGTGCCGTCGCGATCGACTTTGACCAGTGTGATCAAACGCGGGTTGGCAGCACTACGCTCCAATAACAACGGCCGTACTTGTTCAAAGCGCAACGGCTCCGGCTTTTCATTGCCAATGTTATAAAAAATCAAACCGTCGGCTTTGATGCGCAGCGTCAACAGATTGGACTCCGCCACTTCCACCGTGGTTTTTTCATCCGGCGGCAGCGTAATTTCCATAGTCTGCGGTTTGCTGAATACAGTCGTCAACATAAAAAAAGTCAAGAGAAGAAAGGCGACATCCACCATCGGGGTCATATCAACGCGAACGCCTAAACGGCGCTTTTTCTTCTTTTTGCCCTTACCGTGGGCACGTGGTTGTCCACTCTCTACAGCAGCCATGATAAGCTCCTTTTAAGCTTTCTCAAGCTCGGTGACGAGATTGAAGCGATTGATTTTCACTTTTTGCAACGTGTTCATCACATCTTCGATGATGCCATACGGCGCGGTTACGTCACCGCTGATGACCGTGCGCAATTTGGGATTGGCGATACGCGCTTGAATCAACAGATCGGTCAACGCTTTGGCTTCAACTTCGATGCTGGCGCTGAGGCGAAACTCTTCGCCAAACAAGCGCACGCGCAGTTGTTGCTGATCCACTCCGAGGAAGATCCGGCCTTCTTTCGTGACCGTGATGATCATCACGTCCGTCTCCGGCAGTTTGAACGCGGAGTGCGAACTGGGCAGGTCGATCTGCACGCTCTCTGGTGGTTTGAACTGCGTGGTGAGCATGAAGAACGTGAGCAAGAGGAACGCGACGTCCACCATGGGCGTCATGTCCATCTTAATGCCGACGCGAGGTTTCTTTTTCGCTGCCATGTAGTTTCACCTTAAAAAAATTCGGGATTCGTGACGGTGCCGATTTATTCGTAGCCACGCCCTCTTGTGGGGCGCTGTCGAGCCAATAAATCCGCGGTCGAATCAATGCCCTACAAGGGGGCAGGACGACGAGTTAGTGGCCGCGACGTTTGATCGCCAAGGATTGCACGATTGAGTAGCTGGCTTCGTCGATCATATAGGTGAAATTGTCGACTTTGGTCGTGAAGAAATTGTACGCCAAGATGCCGATAATGGCCGCGATCAAACCGCCGGCAGTGTTGATGAGCGCTTCGGAAATACCGAGCGAGAGCTGCACCGGATCGGGCGCACCGGCTTTGGCCATAGCGGCAAACGAGCGAATCATGCCGAGCACCGTGCCCAACAGGCCGACCATTGTGGAGATCGAGGCGATGGTGGAAAGCGCGATCAAATTCTTTTCGAGCAACGGCACTTCAAGCATCATTGCTTCTTCAATGGAATGCTTCACGTCTTCCAACATCTCTTTTTGCTCCATCGAGCTGGCCGTGGCTTGCAAGGTTTTGTAGCGTTCCAAACCGGTGCGAATGACGTTGGCCATGGAGCCGCGTTGCTTGTCGCATTCGGAAATCGCGCCATCAACGTCGCCGCTATTCACCATCTTTTGCACTTTGCCTAAGAAACTCGTGATCTGGCCTTTGCCCTGGGCTTTGCGCAGCGAGAAGATGCGTTCAAACACAAACGCCGTCACCAAAATCGTGAGCATGATCAAGGAAATTACGAGATAGCCGCCGTCTTGAATAAACTTGGGCAGATTAAAATAGATAAACACCGAGGCCACCGCAGAGACTACGAGGAGCACGATCGTGAAGAGGGATTGCTTCATGGAATTCGATCCTTTCTTGGGGTTGGGGTGAATTTAGGAACCGGCTTGAAAACTTTTGATTGCGTCTTCTTTGGTTTCTTCGGTATCAAACACGCTCGTGAGCTTGGTGATCACGAAAATGTTTTGCACACTCTTGCCCATACCGCTGAGCTTCACTTTGCCGCCCGCATTGGTATAGGACGTGTAGACATGCACCAATGCGCCGATACCGGTACTGTTGATGTAGCTGACCCCGCTCAAATCAATCACCAACTTCCGGTTGCCTTGCGCGAGTAGATCTGTCATCTTCGCTTTCAAGTCATCCGTTTCCTCACCGCCAATGATTTTGCCTTTCGGCTCGATCACCGCAATGCTGAGGTTGTCGTGCGTCGTTACCTTAACGGACATAGCAGCCTCCTAAAAAGGGGAAAAGCCAGTCTTACGGAAAATTTATCACGGTGGAAATTTATCTTTTCGAACGCAATGCCAGTGCCAGCTTGGATAAAATACAGGAGCATTAAAAAGTAACCATTTAGCGCCTTCCCGGCGCGAAGCCTGGCCCTCTCCTTTTGCAAAATGCAAACCTCCTCCCCGCAAATTCAAGTTACACTGCGTTCAAGACTGATTCTCAAAGCCCGATTGTGCAATTGAAAATTGCACGACAAGATTGCAAGATGCAAGGCGAGACCGTCTGCTTTGCCTTGGCAAACCGCCTTCGCGACAGATCCATTTCGAGGGAAAGACTGTTTGGGGAAAATTAAGCAGAGTCAGCGAAAGACCTCGAACGCAACTTCGCCCGAGGAAAGATTGAGCACAGCGAGGCGCTTCCAATCATACGTGCCGCCAATGTTGAACGCGCGTAGTTTTCCAATCATCGCCGCGCGCGCCGCATGCGTGTGCCCGCAAAACACATAACGCAGTTTGGGATAACGCAGCAGCAACTCTGCAATCGTGCGATTGCTCGTGTAAGCAAGCCAGATCAGATCGTCATCGGTGGGACGGGCTTTGGTGGGGAAAAACAATTCTGGAAACGGCGGGTGATGAATCGCAGCAAGCAGGGTCTCGGCTTGTTGGCTCATCGCTTCGAGATGCGTTTCCAAATGCGCAAGCACGTGTTGCGTGAATGCAGCGTCCGACATGCCGAGGCGAACATATCTTCCGTCATTGTGCCAGCCGTTGAGAAATTTTTTGCGGCGATAGAGCGCCTCCACTTCGGGATATTTCGCGGCAATCACCGGCGAGGCATATGAATAATCGTACCAACTGATATTTCCCACGATCGCCAACGAGCCATCCGGCGCGCGCCACGGCTTCTCATCCAAATAATGAAAGCCATGCTGCTGCGCAGTTGCCGGAATGATTTCGTGATAGATTTTCAGCGAGCTTGCGCCGGTATGCGACCAAATGCAATGATTGCCCGCCACCAGCAGTTTTACACCGCGCAACGATTCGAACAGCGTTAAGCACGCGCCCAACTCTTCTTCGACGCCGGTGTCGCCGAGCAGGATCAACACCTCGGGAGCAAGTTGCGCAACGCGTTGCGCGAGCCGCAGCGTGCAACGATCGCCGCGCGCCGAAATGCCCCAATGCAAGTCTGCTGCAATCGCGATTTTCATAAACCATACTTCTTGCGTTTGCGCCACAGCGTTGCCGGATCGATGCCCAAAATCTCCGCGGCCTGTTGATAGTCCAGCGCCTGTTGCAACACGCGCGTGATGTGCAGCTTCTCCAATTCTTCGAGCGTGAGCGTATGATCGGCGCGTTGCGTTGCCGCGAGAAATTCTTCGGGCAAATGCATGCGCTCGATGACGCCGTTGCGCGCCACGAGCAGGGCGCGCTGCATGACGTTTTCCAATTCCCGCACGTTGCCGCTCCAACGATATGCCCGCAGAATTTTCAGCGCCTCGGGCGAAATTTCAAACGGCGTGTCTTTGGAAAATTTTTTAATGAAATGTTCGAGCAACAACGGAATGTCTTCGGGGCGATCGCGCAACGGCAAAAGCTTCAGCCGCACGCCGTTCAAACGATAGAACAAGTCTTCGCGAAACGTTCCTTCTTTCAAAGCCTCGTCGAGATTTTTATTCGTGGCCGAAAGCACGCGCGCGTCCACTTGCCGCGTGTGGCTCTCCCCCACCCTTTCGTATTCTTTATTATGCAACACGCGCAACAGTTTCGCTTGAATCATCGGCGGCAACTCGCCGATTTCATCGAGAAAGATCGTGCCCGTGTGCGCCAACTCGAAACGCCCTTGCCGATCTTTCAGCGCGCCGGTGAATGCGCCTTTGATATGGCCGAACAACTCACTTTCGAGCAAATTCTCCGGAATCGCAGCGCAATTAACTTTGACAAAAGGCTTTGCGCTGCGGCCGCTCTCTTGATGCACAAACTGCGCAACCAATTCTTTGCCCGTGCCGCTCTCGCCTTCGATCAACACGCTGAGATCGCTCTCCGCCACCGTGGCGGCAAGTTCGAGCACGTTTTGCATCTCGCGATTGCGCGTGAGAAAACCGCCCCAGGCGCGGTCTTTGGTCTCGGCCAAGCGTTGGCGCAAGCCGCGCACTTCGCTTTTCAGTTCATGATGCTCCCACGCCCGCAACGCCAAAAGTTGAAGTTCTTTGAAGTCAAACGGTTTTTGCAGATAATGATACGCGCCGCGTTTGACGGCTTCAATCGCGCTGTCAATCGAGCCGTGCGCGGTGATGATGATAACCGTGGTTTCCGGCGCGAGTGTGCGCACTTCGTTGAGCAACTCCATGCCGTCAATCGGCGACATCTTCAAGTCGAAAAACGCGAGATCGAATTTTTCCTCGCGCAAGACGGCCTGCGCTTCAAGCGGCTTGGAAAAAAGCTTGGTGTCAAAACCGACGGAATCGAAGCAGATGCCGATGGTTTTTAAAATATTGATTTCGTCATCAACGACGATGACTTTCGGAGGAGTCGTGGCCATTTCCATCTGGGGTTAAAGGAAGAGTGAAATAAAACGTGCTGCCTTTGCCGATCGCGCTCGCGACGCTGATCTTGCCGCCATGGCCTTCGACCACTTCGCGCGCGATGGCCAAGCCCAAACCGACGCTGCCGGGCGTGCTCTCTTTCGCATCTTTCACTTGCACAAATTTATCGAAGATCGTTTCGAGCGCCTCCGCGGGAATTCCGCGTCCCGTATCCGCCACTTCGATTTGCACCATGTCCTGCTCGCACCGGGCTGAGATTGCCACTTGCCCTTGCGGCGGCGTATAGCGCAACGCATTGCTGACAAGATTATTCACCACCCAGGAAAGTTGCTGCGGATCGCCCCACAGCGCCGGCAATTGCGGATCAAGCGCGAGATGAAGCTGCACTTCTTGTTTTTGGAACAACAACCGCAACGGCGCCAGCGCATCTTCAAGCACTCTTCGCAGATCGAGCACTTCACTGCGCCGTTGATATGTGCCTGATTCCAACCGCGAAAAATCGAGCAGTTCCTTCACAAGCTTGGTCAAGCGCTCGCAATCATCGCGCGTGGCATAGAGCAAGTCGCGTTGCCGCGCATTGAGTTGTCCGAGCACTTCTTCCAGCAAGATGCCCACAGCCATTTTGATCGAGGTCAGCGGGGTGCGAAACTCATGCGACACGGTTGCGATAAACTCGGACTTCATTTGATCGAGTTGCTTGAAACGCGTGACATCTTCGAGCAGCGTGACGATCCATTCGATGCGGCCTTGTTCATCGATGATGCGCGTTTGGCGCGGACGAAAATAAAGCGAAGTTTTGCCGTGCGCAATATGCACCAACTCCTCGGACTTGCCGTTCTCCACTGCTCCGCCTAGCAGCTTCGCCCATTTTTCGTTTTTCATCGCCTCTTGCAACGATTCGCCCTCTTTATGCTCGCCCATCGCTTGCAAAAAGCCCGCAGCCGCTTGATTCATCAACACCAAGCCTTGCGCTTTGTCTGTCACAATCACCGGCTCGGGAATGCTCGCCACAATGGCTTCGGACTTTTTCTTCTCCGTGATCAATTCATGAATATTCAGCTCTTCATATTCCTGCAAGCGCTCGGTCATTTTGTTAAACTCGCGCATCAGCCCGCCGATTTCATCGTCCTCGGTAACATCGACTTTTTGATGCAGATGTCCGCGCTTCATGCGCCGCACGATTTTCGTAAGCTGCAACACGGGCTTGAGCAGGTTGCGCGTAAACTGCATG
This sequence comes from bacterium, assembly GCA_041918175.1. Taxonomy (GTDB): domain Bacteria; phylum Zhuqueibacterota; class Zhuqueibacteria; order Zhuqueibacterales; family Zhuqueibacteraceae; genus JABWAN01. The sequence goes on along the minus strand of JAYRWE010000039.1, from coordinate 128,270 downwards.
CTCGCAATGATGCCGAGCAACACCGCAATGATGGCCGCGACGGTGACCGCAAACGTCGTGCGTTTGGCCAAATCCTCCGCGCGCATCTGCGCCTTGCGCAACGCTTCTTGATTCGCTTCGAGCAATTGCAAACAATGCTCTTTGAGTTTATACACCAAGGGCCGCACCACCGCAGCTTGATAAGCACGCGCCGCGCCTTGCGTTTGGGGATTCAATGAGAGTGCATACAACGAATCGGAGACAACCAGGTAGGCGCGATACTCCGCGATGATCGTATCGAGTATCACCGGTTTGATCGGCAGATTAAGCCCCTCATTGGCGTTTTGATACCACTTTAGAAAACTGTCGCGATGCGTGCGAAAAGAGTTCTGCGATTTTTCCACGTCTTCGACAAACATCAACACCTGCGCGTTGTCTTGCCGCTCCAACGCCTTGACCATATTTTCCGCCACCAAGTTGCTTTCATAGCCGTCGCCCAAAATACGGCCGACCGAATTACCCAAGCGCGTAAAGTTGAATACCGAAAAAATGCTCGTGGCGAGAATGATGCACACCAGCACGAAATAGCCGAAGCTAATCTTGAAGCGTAAGCTGTTGGGAGCAATTTTCATTACGGCAAACTCCGAGCTTGAATTTGAAAACGTTCAGATCGGAATCGGACCTTTGCTATCTGAATTTTCCACATCGAGAGCCGTCGGGGAGAAATAAAAAACGGAGCCCGCAAGAATGCTGCGAACTCCGTTGCTATTATCTTTTATCTACTGCCGTATTTCCGCACTAACTTCTGTAACGAGTCGTTGAAGTTGCGTGTTTCCGAGCGTGCGGTTTCCGCTTTTTCGCGCTCCCCTTTTCCTCGCGGCGGCTTGCGCTCATCGTGCGTTCGTGCAGATTCGGCGCGTGCGTGCGGCTTGCCGCTGTGCCCACGCGGCGCGGGTTTGCCATTGCCATTTTCTTCGTGCCGCTTTGCGGATTTCTCCGTTTTCTCCGGCGCTTTGCGTTCGCCTTCGAGCAACATGCTCAAACCGATGCGCCCTTTCTCCGACTCTACGCGCAACACGCGCACGTCAACGACATCGCCCACGCCGACCACTTCGAGCGGACTTTTGATGTACTTGTAAGACATTTGCGAAAGATGCACGAGGCCGTCTTGCTTCACGCCGATATCCACGAACGCGCCGAAATCCACCACGTTGCGCACCGTGCCCTTCAAGATCATGCCCTCTTTCAAATCTTCCATCTTCAAAACATCTTGGCGAAAAATCGGCGCGGGCGCTTCTTCGCGCGGATCGCGGTCCGGCTTCTCCATCGCGGCGATGATGTCTTGCAACGTCGGCAAACCCACGCCGCACTCGCTCGCGATTTGATCCAACGTTTTCTTCAGCGCTTTTAATCTCTCCGGCAACGTGTTCTTTTGCCGAAAATCTTCCGGCTTCATTTCACAAATGGTGAGGAAGCGCTCCGCCGCGGAATAAGATTCCGGATGCACCGCGGTGGAATCGAAAAACGTTTCCGCGTTCGGAATGCGCAAGAAGCCCGCGCACTGCGTGAAGGCTTTTGGCCCGAGGCCTTTCACCTCCATCAACTCGTGTCGCGCTTTGAACGCGCCTTTCTCGTCGCGATACTTCACGATCTTCTCCGCAGTCGTGCGCGTGACGCCGGCCACGTAACGCAAGAGCGCCGCGGAGGCTGTGTTCAAATTCACGCCGACGTTGTTCACGCACGACTCAACAACTCGATCCAGCGATTCCGCCAACTGCGTTTGATTCACGTCGTGTTGATAAAGCCCCACGCCAATGGATTTCGGATCGATCTTCACCAACTCCGAAAGCGGATCGAGCAAGCGCCGCGCAATGGAAATGTTGCCGCGTTGCGCTGCTTCCAATTCCGGAAATTCCTGCCGCGCCAAATCCGAGGCGGAATAGACCGAAGCGCCGGCTTCGTTCACAATCGTGTACATGACTGTCGCTTCCGGCTCTTGGCTCGCCCGCTCTTGAATCACCTCGGCCACCAGTTGTTCGGTCTCGCGGCTCGCAGTGCCGTTGCCAATCGCGATGATGGTCACGCCATGTTTCTTGATCAAACCGCGCAATTGCTCTTTGGAAAAATCCCAACGGCTTTTCGGCTCATGCGGATAAATCGTCTCGCCTTCCAAATATTTTCCGGTTTGATCAATCACCGCGACTTTGCAGCCCGTGCGAAAGCCGGGATCGATGCCCATAATGACATGACCTTTCGTCGGCGGCTGCATGAGCAAGTTGCGCAGGTTCGCGGAGAAAATTTCAATCGCATGACCGTCCGCGTGTTCGGTGAGTTGATTGCGCAACTCGCGCTCAATGGCCGGCGCGATCAAACGCTCATACGCATCTTTGATCGCCGCGCGATTGTGCTCAGTGAAAATGCACTTGGGATTCGTGACGAACTTCTTCTCCACCGACATGACCAACTCCTCCGCCGGCGCTTCGATGCCCACTTTGAGAAAACCTTCGCGCTCGCCGCGATTGATCGCGAGCGTGCGATGCGGCACAACCTTCTTCAACAAGTCGCGATAGTCTTTGTAGATTTCATACACATCCACATTCTTTTCGTCTTTTGCCTCGGAGCGCAAGCTGCCGTGCTCCCACGAAAGTTCGCGCACGAGCTTGCGCGTTTCCGCGTCGTCGCTCACCCATTCCGCGATGATGTCGTTCGCGCCCGCGAGCGCTTCGCTGAAAGTCGCCACACCTTTTTCTGCGTTAATAAACTCGGCTGCAATCGCTTCGATATTGCCGTCCACATCTTGTTGCTGCCACATGCGCTGCGCCAGCGGCTCCAAGCCTTTCTCTTTCGCAATGGTCGCGCGCGTGCGCTTTTTAGGCTTGTAGGGCAGATAAAGATCCTCGACTTCTTGCAGCTTGAGTGCGGCTGAAATTTTGCCGCGCAACTCTTCGGTGAGCTTGCCCTGCTCCTCAATGGATTTGAGCACGGTTTGTTTGCGCTCTTCCAACATGCGGAGATAACGCATGCGATCTTGAATCGCGATGACCTTCACTTCATCGAGATTGCCGGTCACTTCCTTACGATAGCGCGCGATAAAGGGGACCGTGTTTTCCTCATCGAGCAAAGCCACGGTGGCTTGCACTTGCTCGAGGCGAAGCTGCTCTTCTGCTGCAATGAGCTTTAAAAAATCCTGTTCCGTCACGATGACCCTCAAGAGGTTGTTGCGAAGCCTGCTGGTTTAAAAAGCGAAGCGGGAATATAAAAGCGCGAGGGAGAAATACAAGAGGGAAAATGGATTTTATTTTCGCGCGCAGCTTGACATCGAAAAGTATTTTGTGCTATTTGTGGTAAAACTGCGCCAACTTTCGAATTCATTTTTAATGATTGCACCGCGGAAAGCCCGGCAGGCCGCAGAAGTGTTTGCCGCGAGAGGCTTGCGCTGCTCGCTAAAGGTGTAAGTTCCTGGCTGAAAAAGTGCTCATCAAAGACCTTAGAAATGGATTACCTCGACTACATTCTCTATTTCCAAAACAGGGCGGGAAAACTGAACAGCAAAAAAGTTTTTAAACTCGCCAAGCTCGCGCTCGCGAAAAATCAGCCCGTTCCCGTTTCGAAACGCCACATGTTGCGCGAACGCATGACGACGCGCACGCTGTATTCGGGCAAACATGAGATCGAAATCCAGGTCAACGGAAAAAAATTGGCCAAGAAGGCGTTTGTATTGAAGTGATCGTGGCATGTCGATTTTGTACTCAGCCGAACGACTATATTTTAGAATGGGCCAATAAGGAAACGAGGTTTTTCACGCTGTCACGGCTAAATGTTGTGACATAGGGTTGACACAAGACGTTCTTATATTGTAGACCCAGGATAAAAGTCGTTTAAAATATAGATTTTTTTTTCACCGGCTGAGAGGAGCAAAACATGCCACAATTGCGACCGTCAACTCACAAAGCCCTGTTAGTGATTGCCGATATTAGCGGCTTTACTCAATTCATGAAATCGCACGAGAACGCTTCCAGCGACGCCATGCAGGTGGTGGTGGAACTGCTGAAGGCCGTTATTTCCGCCGCAGCGCCGCCGCTCAAATTAGCCGAAGTGGAGGGAGACGCCCTATTCTTTTATGCGCTTTGCCAAGAAAATGGTGATCACGCGCAAGAACTGGCTGCGGTCAAAAAACAAGTGCTGAGCTTCTTCTATGCGTTTGACCGAACCTTGCACCGGCTCTGTGCTTTACATTCGTGCGCCCGCAATGCCCAAAAATTACGGCTTAAAGTCATCATCCACGCCGGTGAAGTCGCGCTTGAGCATATTTATGGTTTCGATAAACTCTTCGGCATGGATGTGATTTTGGCGCATCGCCTGCTCAAAAACTCGGTGCCCTTACAAGAATATGTGTTGATGACCGAAGCCGCCTACAACTGGTTGGGTGATTTTCAGCAATTGGACACGGAGCGGCAGACAGAGTATTGCGAGGGCATTGGCGTGGTGGACACCGTCATTTTCTATCTGCCCTCACAGCCTCTTCAAAAAATTAATACGCGACCGGCAAGTTCGTGGACAACGTTGCATTCCAACGCCAGCTCTTTCCTGCCGAACGCAGAATTTTTTAATAAAGCTTCCGGTCGATTCAACACGCCGCCGAACGACGATCTATTGGCTGAGCCGTTCCATTGCAGCGCGCGCGTGCCGTTGTTCGAGACCGTCTGGCTAGCCCAGCTTCACCCCCAAAAGTGGCGCGAGGAGATGCGCCGCGTTGGCGGTGAAGACCGGCAGGAATCCAGGCAATTCAATAAGGAGACGGCGTTTGCGTATCATTCACGACAATAAAAATTTCGATGGCAAACCGAACCGAGTATTTGCGGTTCGACTCATCAGTGGAGATTTAAGCAAAGAATGAATAACGCCATCGAACAAATCAAAACAGCATTCCACCAGGATGACGCTGCAAGTGTCCGTGAATTGCTCGGGCGCCATCCGGATTTAAAAACCAAAATCAATGAGCCACTGGCTGACTTTGACGCGCCGGTGATTCTCGGAGTGCGCAGCCGTGAAATGCTCGAGGTGCTGCTTGCAGCCGGCGCTGACATTAACGCAAAGAGCCGTTGGTGGGCAGGCGGATTCGGATTGCTGCACCTCGCAAGCCGTGAGCTGGCCTTGTATGCGATTGAGCGCGGCGCGCGAATCGATGTGCATGCTGCAGCGCGCTTGGGCTTGCTGGAAAAACTCACGGAACTCGTCGCGACGACTGATCCTGAATTGGTTCACGCACGCGGCGGCGATGGCCAAACGCCGCTGCACTTTGCGAACACGATTGAAATCGCGCAATATTTGTTGGATCACGGCGCTGCGATTGACGCACGTGACGTGGATCATGAATCCACACCGGCGCAGTGGATGGTGCGTGACCGCCAGGACATTGCGCGCTATTTGATCTCGCGCGGCTGCAAGACGGATCTTCTGATGGCAGCGGCGCTGGGCGATCTCGAGCTCGTTCGCAAACATCTCGAGGCCGATCCGGACGCAATCCGCCTGCGCGTGAGTGATGAGTATTTTCCGATGATTGGTGGGAAAGCGGGCGGAACGATTTACCAATGGACGCTCGGCTGGTACGTCTCAGCTCATCAAGTCGCCAAAGATTTTGGCCATGAACACGTCTTCCAATTTCTCATGCAACAGAGTCCGGATGAAATCAAACTGCTCGAGGCGTGTTGGCTGGGCGACGAGGCGACAGCCTCTTCCCTGCTTGCCATTGCGCCCAATCTCGTTGCGCGTTTGCGCGAAACGGATCTTCGCCAGCTCGCTCACGCCGCGCGCAACAATAATCTGAACGCTGTTCGTTTGATGCTGGCGATGGGCTTGCCCGTGGATTCGCGTGGCCAACATAACGCGACGCCGCTGCATTGGGCCGCATTTCATGGCAACGCAGAGATGGCCGAACTTATCTTGCGCCAGAATCCGCCGTTGGAAGTGACGGACGCAGATTTCAATGCGACGCCAATGGGTTGGGCCATTCACGGTTCGGAGCATGGCTGGCACCGCGAAACAGGGAACTATGCCGCCACCGTTGAAGCGTTGCTCCGCGCGGGTGCCAAATCCCCACAAAAAGTGAGCGCCGAATAATTTATAAATTATTCTATCCGGCTTGTCGATTTACTCTCTTCTCATTCGACCAAAGAGTTGATTGCGGGTTATTGGTTGTGGCAGGTGAAGTCCATGGAAGAGGCGATTGCGTGGGTCAAGCGCTGCCCCAACCCGATGCCCGGCGAATCGGAAATCGAAATTCGGCCCGTGTTCGAAGCGGAAGATTTCGGCGCGGAATTCACGCCCGAGTTGCGCGAGCAGGAAGAACGTTTGCGCGCGCAGATAACGACACAAAAGTGAGGCGCACATGATTGCACCCATGGAAGCCGTTGACGGCACGCCGATCCTTGACATCAAAATCATACTCGCGCGGTCTGATGATCGATAAGAAAACTCAACACGAGCAAAACAACTTTTAGGAGAGACAATGAAATATCTCGGCATGGCCTACGAAGAAGAGAGCAAACTCAACGCTCTGTCGCACAGCGAGTGGAGCGCGTTGCGGGCGGAGACGCTGTCGTACGTTGAAGAGCTGAAAAAGAGTGGTTATCTCATTCTCGCGGAGCCGTTGCAAAGTGTGCGCACGGCGTCCACGGTGCGCGTGCGCCACGGCAAGGTCACCATTACCGACGGCCCCTTCGCGGAAACAAAAGAAACGCTCGGCGGCTTTTTTTTGATTGAAGCGCGCGATTTGAACGAGGCCCTTGCCGTCGCCTCGAAGTGGCCATCTGCGCGCCTCGGGAGTATTGAAGTGCGACCGATTGAGAACGGCTTGCGCGAAGAGAAACGCTACGAGAGTTAAAGATCACCGATGGAATAATTTTCTCATTTCACTCGCACCGTCATTCCCGCGTGTTTTAGGCTGGCAATCAAATTTTGAAAGCTCGTGGATGCCAGATGAAGGCACACGGGCATGACCATGATATGGATATTTCATTTAACTGGTATTCCCGTGGAGGCTCCGATGGCCGATAATGAAAAGCTGATCTATCGTATTCGTGAAGCGCTTGCCCACTTGCCCGAGGTGAAAGAGAAAAAAATGTTTCGTGGCGTCACGTTTATGGTAAACGGCAAGATGTGTCTGAGCGCCGGCAACGATGAAATGATGGTTCGTATCGATCCGGAGTTGCACGAAAAGGCGCTCGCGAAAAAAGGTTGCCGGACAATGGAGATGAAAGGGCGGCAGTATAAAGGCTATGTCTATGTCAGCGCAGCAGGTATGGAAACTAAAAAAGATTTCGATTACTGGGTTGAATTGGCGCTCGATTTCAATCAAAGAGCGAAAGCTTCGCCGAAAAGTAAAGAAGAAAAAATGAGCAACACGAACGCTCTCGCCCAATGGTCTGCCCGCGGATTTTCCGGAAGCGATTCCCTCCATTCTTGCTTTCAAGCGCATCGGAGATAAAACGGAACTCACCGCGATCGAGTACGGCTGGACGCTCGGTCAAATGCGCAAAATGTCCGAACAAGGCTTGAGCCAGTGTCTCGACAAGCTGGCGGAGAGTTTGAAATAGTTTTCGTCCAGTCGAATAATCATTATTAGGTGTCAGGAGGTGTAATTTGCTCCCATTGTTGATTGGTGCAGGTCTAGCCATCGTTCTTGCCATTGGTGCAAGAATCACTCGCTCCGATCAAGATCGAAGTTTTTATCCCACCATCTTGATCGTTATAGCCACCTACTATGTCTTATTTGCATTTATGTCCGGCGAGGGCATTGTGGAGGAAATTGTGGTGGCCTCAGTATTCTCCATCGCAGCTATAGCAGGAGGGATAATGTTGCCCGTGCTAGTAGGCACCGGCATTCTTCTGCATGGCGTCTTTGATTTCTTGCGACCCTTATTCATTTCCAATAGTGGCGTTCCTGCCTGGTGGCCGCCATTCTGTGCTGGCGTAGACATCCTTTTAGGTGCGTGGGTAATCTGGCTTTCGTTCAAGGGCGCAGCCCAGAATGACACTGCTGCCACCTAACCGCATCGTTAGGCGCTTTCAGGAGCACGTAATGCGACCACTTCGGTATTCTATCAACGTCACTTTGGACGGGTGCTGCGATCATCGTGCAATTCCCGCGGACGAAGAGTTGCATCGTCACGCGGTCGAGAACCTCGACCAAGCTGATGCCCTCCTCTTTGGGCGGGTGACTTACGAAATGATGGAGGCAGCATTCCGGCCGCCCGCGCGGACGAGAGCGAGGCCTGATTGGATGGAGCCTTTCGCCCGGACGATCGACGCGAAAAAGAAGTACGTCGTGTCGAGCATCCTTGCCCGGGTCGATTGGAATGCGGAGCTCGTGCGCGGGGATCTGGCGAAGGCCGTTCAGCAACTCAAGCGAGAGCCGGGTAACGGACTGTTCACGGGTGGCGTGAAACTCCCGATGGCGTTGGCGGAGTTTGGATTGATTGATGAGTACGAGTTCGTAGTGCATCCCAGGCTAGTGGGCCACGGGCCGACATTGTTCGCAGGGCTATCGAGGTGGGTCGACTTGAAACTCGTGAGCCGGCTGGAGTTCAGCTCGGGAGCGGTGGCGATGCGGTATGAGCCGAGAAGGTAAGCCTTCTCCGCAGGGCCAGGGCAGGTCGCAATCGTCTGACAATGGCGTGGCCTAACCTCGGCTTGCTCGCGGACACTGCAACGCCGGAAAAGCCGAAAGTTAGGCGGAGCACCACAAATCACACAATTACGGATCCCCTCATGACTGAGAACAAAACAAAGCCCACGAACGCTAGCGTGGATGACTACATCGCATCAAGAGCTAGTGAGCAACAACATGCCGACTGCCGACAACTCATGACTTTGCTCAAGAAAGTCACTCGGCAATCCCCGAAAATGTGGGGGCCTAGCATTGTTGGCTATGGTTCCTATCGCTACATCTACGACAGTGGACGGACAGGTGAAGCTCCATTGGCGGGCTTTGCCATCCGAGGTCGAGAGCTTGTGATCTACCTGCTAGTAGAAGGGGAAGAACAGAAGTTATTGTTGTCCAAGTTGGGCAAACACAAGATGGGAAAAGTTTGTCTGTATTTCAAGCGACTATCCGACCTTGATTACTCGGTGCTCGAGAAGCTTGTGACTAATTCGGTCGCAGAGGTGAAGCGGCGCTTTGGACAGCATGGTCGCGCCTAACTTTGCGCTTGCATGCGGTTGCTGCGCCGGCGCCACGAATTTCATTTATGCTGGCAGCGAGCAGCCCGACTCGATTGACGAACGACTGCGCGGTCGCCCATGAAGCGCGGCATCAGCGCGCTGCAAACAACACGTGCATTGAACCTGCTCCACTGGAAGAATGACAATGACGAAGCATCGCGTTTTTGCCATTAAATTTGCGAGTGTTTATCCGCTGTACATTCAAAAAGCGGAACGCAAAAATCGCACGAAGGAAGAAGTTGATCAAATCATTTGCTGGTTGACGGGCTATGACCAAGCGGGATTACGACAGCAAATCGAACAGGAAAACGATCTTGAGACTTTTTTTGCTCAAGCGCCACGCATGCATCCGAATAGCGCGCTCATCAAGGGCGTCGTGTGTGGTGTGCGCGTCGAAGAAATCGAAGATCCGCTGATGCAAAAGATTCGCTATTTGGACAAGCTCATTGATGAACTTGCCAAAGGAAAAACGATGGAGAAGATTCTGCGGCAATGATTCGTTGCACTGCAATAAACAGGATTTGGCTCGAACCACGCTAACCTCTGCTTTCAATAAATAATCATCAGAAAGGAATTAAATATGAAACGAGTGACCGGCATTGGCGGCATCTTCTTCAAATCAAAAGACCCCAAGGCTCTTGCCGAATGGTATCGAGATCACTTGGGCGTCAACATCGAAGACTGGGGCGGCGCCGCGTTTCGCTGGGCATCTCCCGACAACCCGACCGGCGTCGGCACCACCGTGTGGAGTCCGTTCAAGGCCAACACGAATTACTTTGAGCCGAGTCAAGCGTCTTTCATGGTCAACTATCGCGTCGCCGATCTGCATGCTGTGCTTGCGGCTCTGCGCAACGAAGGTTGTAACGTCGTTGATAAGGTCGAGGAGTCGGAGTTCGGCAAGTTCGGCTGGGTCATTGATCCGGAGGGCAACAAGCTCGAGCTGTGGCAACCACCCGCGGGTCAGTGAGCGTATGATTCGGAGTGGAGTTCAAAGATGATGCAATACATTAAAAAAAGCGGCTTGATCAATCAAAGGAGCTTCAATGCACCCCGACACCATTCAATACAACAAGTCACTGGTTGCGGCGGATCGAAAGATTTGCGAGTTGCTTGCCGAAACCATCGACCAAATTCTGCCGGAGGCGGAAAATAAAATATGGCATGCTCATCCCGTTTGGTTTTTGGAGGGCAATCCGGTTGTCGGTTATAGCAAGTTGAAATCATGCGTGCGCTTGCTCTTTTGGAGCGGCCAATCGTTTGAAGAGAAAGAATTGCAGAACGAAGGCAGTTTCAAAGCCGCAGAGGCGCGATATACAGACGCGAGCCAAATCAAGCTCATGGCGCTCAAACGTTGGCTCAAAAAAGCGCGCGACATTCAGTGGGACTATAAAAACATCGTGCGTCGCAAAGGCAAGCTGGTGCGTTTGAAATGAAACCGAAAGGCAAAAACTGAAATGCCAAAACCAAAAGACCTGAAAGCCAAACAACGCGAGGAACTACTCAGCGCGTTGCAAGCGCGTTTTGAAAAAAACATGAACCGCCATAAAGGACTTGAATGGGCGAAAGTGCAAGCCCGACTGGAAGCGAATGCGGAGAAACTGTGGTCCCTCCATGAAATGGAAAGAACCGGCGGCGAGCCGGATGTTGTGGGTCATGATAAAAAGACGGGCGAATTCATTTTTTATGATTGCGCCGCGGAAAGTCCCAAAGACCGCAGAAGCGTGTGCTACGACCGCGAAGCGCTGGAGTCGAGAAAAGAACACAAGCCGAAAGCGAGCGCGATGGGCATGGCGGCTGACATGGGCATTGAGCTTTTAACCGAAGAACAATATCGCGAACTGCAGCAGCTTGGCGAGTTCGACACGAAAACTTCGAGTTGGATAAAAACCCCTGCTGCGATTCGAAAACTCGGCGGTGCGCTCTTTTGTGATCGCCGCTATGAGCATGTCTTCGTGTATCACAACGGCGCGGAATCTTACTATGCCGCGAGGGGCTTCCGCAGTTCGCTGCGAGTCTAGCGCGGATTTTCAGTCACGCTAAAAACTCATCCGCTGAAATTCACCGAAGTCAGCGAGTGTCGCCGAAGAAAAGCTTTTTCCGGTGAAACGCGGTGGCTTCGGTGTCGCTCGGCGGAAAAGATTTTTCTTTTTTCGCAACGATCAAACTTCTTAGTACGAATTGCTTAAATCTATGACAGAAAAAGTGCTCCTCAAAGACCTTCTGTTCAACCAAGCAAAAGTCGAGCAGATCGCCGGAGAAATCCAGCGCGTGTATTCGTCATTCAACACGGACGAGTTTGTGCGCGAGGTGGTTGCGAAATTTCCCGAGCTGGAATTGAAGGCGCGGATTTCGTGGATCGCGGAGCGCCTCAGACAATTCCTGCCGGAGGATTACGAGCAGGCGGTGCGCCTCATGCTTCGCGCGCTCCCGCCGCCGAACAATCCGGATCTTTCCGATGGCGATTTCGGAGATTTCATCTATGCTCCGTATAACGAATACGTCGCGCGCTACGGCTGCACGGAAAAACATCTGCAATTCTCGCTCGCGGCGCTGCATGAAATAACCCAACGCTTCTCTGCGGAAGATGCGATTCGATATTTCCTCAATGCGTTTCCAAAAGAGACGCTGCAGGCGCTCTTAAAGTGGAGCAAAGCTTCCCACTATCACGTGCGCAGGCTTGCCAGCGAAGGCACGCGCCTGAAACTTCCGTGGTCGCAGAAAATCAATATTCCGATAACGGCTCCGTTGCCGATACTCGACAACTTATTTTTTGATCGAACGCGGTTTGTCACGCGCTCGGTCGCGAATCATATCAACGATATTTCAAAAATTGATCCCGAGTTGGCGCTGAACACGCTCGCCAGATGGAAGAAATCTCATCAACAAAATCCGGAAGAAATGGATTACCTCATCCGCCATGCGCTCCGCACGCTCGTCAAGCAAGGCAACCCGAAAGCCATGCGCATGCTCGGATTTTCTCACGCGCCGCAAGTTAGTGTGTCAAAGTTTCGCGCGCCGGAAGAAGTCAAAATGAACACGGCGCTGGAATTTTCATTTACGCTCACCTCCCGCGAAGAGGCGAACGTGATCATTGACTACATTCTCTATTTCCAAAACAAGGCGGGAAAGCTGAACAGCAAAAAAGTTTTTAAACTCGCCAAGCTCGCGCTCGCGAAAAATCAGCCCGTTCCCGTTTCGAAACGCCACATGCTGCGCGAACGCATGACGACGCGCACGCTGTATCCCGGCAAACATGAGATCGAAATTCAAGTCAACGGAAAAAAATTGGCCAAGAAGGCGTTTGTATTGACGAGTGCGCCGGTTATTTTGTGAGCCGCGTGTCCGTTGTGCCCGCTCGTATCGAAATCTTTGACGACCCCATCGCCGAGTTGCTGAAGCGCGGCGTCGAACTGCGTTTCGTGCCGAGCCTCTGGCCGCTGCGCGATGCGGTGGTTGCGTCGAGTTTGCAGTATTCGCTCATTCGCATGCACAACGCTTTGCCGAGAGCTGCGGCTTCGGTTAGAAGGTTAATCATTCGCGGCGTCATTTGACCAAAGCAAGCCCACAAGAAAAGCTCTCCTCCGAATTTCACCGAAGTCACCGAGTGTCGCCGAATAAAAACTCTTTCGGCGAATCTCGGTGACTTCGGCGTCGTTCGGCGGAAAAGTTTTGCTTTCGCAGCACAGATTTAGACTCGTGTTGATTCACTCACATTAACCATCGAAAGGAGAATCATGCCAACCAATACCATTCGCCTGCATCGTGTGCTTCGCGCGCCGGCAGAGCGAGTTTATCGCGCGTTCCTGGACGCGGACGCAATGGTCAAATGGCTTCCACCGAACGGATTCACGGCCAAGGTGCATCACATGGAGGCGAAAGTCGGCGGCGCCTTCAAGATGTCGTTCACAAATTTCACCAACAACAAGAGCCACTCTTTCGGCGGAACCTATCTTGAATTGACGCCGCACGAGCGCATACGCTACACGGATGTATTCGACGATCCGAACTTGCCCGGAGAAATGATCACGACGATAACTTTGAAGCAAGTGTCCTGCGGAACGGAATTGCACGCCGTCCAGGAAGGCGTGCCCGAGGTCATTCCGCCGGAGGCATGTTATCTCGGTTGGCAAGAATCGCTCACGTTGTTGGCTAAACTCGTTGAGGCCGAGATTCAAGAATAGATGAGGCCATCTCTATTCAACCCAACGATTGACAACATTCAAAACTGAGGAACAGTCTCATGGCAACAATCAAATCCAAAATCGTTCCGCATCTTTGGTACGACAAAGAAGCCAAAGAAGCCGCGGAGTTCTATTGCGCCATTCTGCCTCATTCCAAAATCACGAACATCAATACGCTCCACGACACGCCCTCGGGCGATTGCGATATCGTGTCGTTCGAGCTTGCCGGTCAGCCGTTCATGTCGATCAGCGCCGGGCCGCTGTTCAAGTTCAATCCGTCGGTGTCATTCTTCTTGAATTTTGATCCGTCAAAAGACAAGAATGCGCGGTTGAATCTCGATGCAACATGGGAAAAATTATCGCAAGGCGGCTCGGCACTGATGCCGCTCGACAAATATCCGTTCAGCGAGCGCTACGGCTGGATTCAGGATAAGTACGGGCTGTCGTGGCAACTCATTCTCACGAATCCCGAGGGCGAAGAGCGGCCTTTCATTGTTCCCTCGCTGCTGTTTGTGGGAGCCGTGTGCGGCAAAGCAGAAGCGGCAAGCGACTTTTATCTCTCGGTTTTCAACAACACCAAACGCGGCCTCATCGCGCGTTATCCTTCGGGCATGGAGCCGGACAAAGAAGGAACCTTCATGTTTTCCGACTTCATGCTCGAAGGCCAATGGTTCGCGGCGATGGACAGCGCGCACGAGCACAAGTTCGCTTTCAACGAAGCCATCTCTTTTATGGTCTCTTGTGATAATCAAAAAGAGATTGATTACTACTGGGAAAAACTCTCCGCCGATCCCAATGCGGAACAATGCGGCTGGCTCAAGGACAAGTTCGGTCTCTCGTGGCAAATTGCGCCGGTCGACATGGAAGAGAAGATACGTTTGGGCTCGAAAGAACAAATCGCGCGCTTGACCCAGGCTTTTCTGCCCATGAAAAAGTTTGATCTCGCCGCATTGCAGAGGGCATACGAGGGCGCGTGAGGAAATTTTAATCGACGCAAAAAAGGAAACACAATGAATCACGAAGCAACGCTGGCATTACCCAATCAAACGCAGCCCTCCGCCACTTCCATCTGGCAGGAATTAAAAAACGCGATTCGCGGCACGGAGGCGGATTACACGCAAATCAATCTCGGCAAAGCCATCTTTCTGCTCGCCGTGCCGATGATTTTGGAATTGATTATGGAATCCACGTTTGCCATCGTGGATATTTATTTCGTCGGCAGCCTCGGGCCCTCGGCCGTTGCCACGGTGGGTTTGACGGAAACGTTCATGTTTCTGTTGTATTCCGTAGGCATGGGGCTGGCAATGTCGGTGACCGCGATCGTCGCGCGGCGCATCGGCGAGAAAGAGCGCGAAGCCGCGGGCCTCGCCGCGGTGCAAGCGATCTTTATTGCCGTGCTCGCTTCGGTGCCCTTTGCCCTCGCCGGAATTTTCTTTGCGAAAGATTTGCTCACGTTGATGGGCGCGGATGCGTGGACGCTCGAACATGGCTATCGTTACACGCAATGGATGTTGGGCGGCAACGCCGTGATCATGCTGCTGTTCGTGATCAACGCGATCTTTCGCGGCGCCGGCGACGCCGCGATTGCCATGCGCGTGCTGTGGTTTGCCAACGGCATCAACATTATTTTAGATCCGATATTGATTTTCGGCTGGGGCCCGTTTCCCGAGTTGGGCATTGCGGGCGCGGCCATCGCCACCAACCTCGGACGCGGCGCGGGCGTGCTCATGCAATTGTGGGTGCTCTTTCGCGGCGGCAAACACATTCGTGTGCTGCGCGCACATCTTCGCCCTCATTGGGAGAGCGCGACCAACATCATTCACACGAGTTGGGGCGGCATCGGCCAAATGTTTTTGGGAACGACCTCATGGCTTTTCGTGATGCGCATCGTCGCGGAGTTTGGCAGCCAGGCCGTTGCCGGCGCGACGATCGCGTTGCGCATTATGATGTTCACGCTCATGCCTGCCTGGGGCATGTCGAACGCCGTTGCCACACTCGTGGGACAAAATCTCGGCGCACAAAAGCCTGAGCGCGCGGAACGCACCGTCTGGGTTACCGGCTTTTGGACGATGCTGTTTCTGATCGGCGTCTCGATTTTTTATTTTCTGTTCGACGAAAACTTGATGCGCATTTTCACCAATGACGCCGAGGTCATCGCCATCGGCAGCCAATGGCTCACCATCGTTTCGTATTCCTATTTTGTGTACGCGTGGTGGATGGTCGCGGTGCAAGCCTTCAACGGCGCCGGCGACACCGCCACGCCGACGAAGATCAATTTCGTCTTTTTCTGGCTCATGCAAATTCCGCTTTCCTACGTAATGGCAAAAACCCTCGGCATGAATTACACCGGCGTGTTTTGGGCGATCTTTATTTCCGAAACCGCTGCGGGATTGTTCACACTGTGGCTGTTCAAAAAAGGCGGATGGAAAACGGTGAAGGTCTAGAATTTTTGAAGCACTTAAATTTTGACAGTATACTTTTGAAGAAAGGAGAAACAAATGCTCAAACTGCATTTTTCCATCGTGATCAACGCGCCGCGCGAGAAAGTTTGGAACACCATGCTCGACGACGCAACGTATCGCATTTGGACCGAAGCCTTCACACTCGGATCACATTATGTCGGCGATTGGCGCCAAGGCAGCAAAATTCTTTTTCTCGGGCCGGACCCGAACACGGGCAAAATGGGCGGCATGGTGAGCCGCATCGCAGAAAATCGTTTGCACGAATTCGTTTCCATCGAACATCTCGGCATGGTGAATGACGGCAAAGAAGACACGACGAGCGAGGCGGTGAAGGGCTGGGCTGGCGCGCATGAGAATTACACTTTCAGAGAGCAAGGTCGCGCCACCGAAATCTTGGTCGACATTGACATCACCGAAGATTTCAAAGAGATGTTTGAAGGCATGTGGCCCAAGGCGCTGCAAAAGCTCAAAGAACTCGCAGAGAAATAAATGCTCGTAGTGATTGCCATATGAAATTTGACGATCAAGTTCGGTAATCAAGTTCGCGTCCCCAATATCCTGTCATTCAGAAGGAATCTTTTTAAGCATTGGGCAGTATCGCCAGCGAGTAAAAAGATTCCTGCTGAATGACAGGTCGTGAAGGAGATTACCGATTTTGAAACTGTGCACTCAATAAAAAATTCGCAAAAATTCGTGTGAGCGGCTTCATTCGCGTTCAAAAGAGAGTTCAAAAATTCTCAAAGGACCTCATTGATGCCGAAAGCACTCAAAGCGCAAACCAGCAATGAAGTCGACGAATACATCGCCGCGTTTTCCAAGCCGGTGCGCACCGCGTTGGAAAAATTACGGCAACAGATACGCAAGCTCGCGCCGGAGGCACAGGAGCAATTCAGCTATCGCATCGCGTGCTTCAAACATCACGGCGTGCTCGTGGGCCTGGGCGCGACGGAGAACCATTGCAGCTTTTACGCGTGCCATGCGACGATTTTAAATTTATACAAAGATGAGCTGAAAAATTTCAAACACGCCGGCGGCACGATTCACTTCGCGCCGGAAAAGCCGATTCCCGCGGCGCTGCTCAAAAAGATCGTGCAGCAACGCATCGAACAGAACGAAGATTTAGCGAGCAACAAAAAGAGAAAAAAATCATGAACACTGATTTCGAGCATGACATTACCCGCAGCCGTCAAAAAGAATGGCGCCCGTTGCTTGAAGAAGGCGTGAAAACGGATGCGTGCTGTTGTTTGTCGTTCCGCAGGAAGTTGAGATTTTGAAGAATTGACCTCAGGAGAAAACTTTGATGTTCGAACACTCGACCCTCGCCTTGTTCATGGGCACGACTTTGGTATTTTTGCTCATGCCCGGCCCGGCCGTGTTTTACATTGTCGCACGCAGCATTGATCAAGGCCGCACTGCCGGCTTCGTCTCGACGTTGGGCCTCAACACCGGCTCGCTCGTACACGTTGCGGCAGCGGCTTTTGGCGTCTCCGCGGTGCTCATGTCTTCGGCCACGGCTTTTAATATCGTCAAATATCTTGGCGCGGGTTATTTGATTTATCTTGGCGCGCGCAGACTGCTCACGCGCGAGGAAGAACACACGTTGCAAGCGCGGCCGCCGCAGAAACTGTCGCGGATCTTTTCGCAAGGCGTGCTCGTGAGTATTCTCAATCCGAAAACCGCGCTGTTCTTTTTTGCGTTCTTGCCGCAATTCGTCGATCCCGCGCGCGGCAGCGTCACCGCGCAAATTCTGTTGCTCGGCGGCATTTTCGTGATGATGGCTTTTATGAGCGACAGTTTTTATGCGCTGTTAGCCGGAACCTTGGGACAATGGCTGAAAGGAAACTTGCGCTTTCTGCGCTGGCAACGATATTTCATGGGCAGCGCTTATATTGCGCTCGGCCTCAGCGCCGCGCTGGCCGGATCGAGCAAAAGCAAATGACGGTTTTTTTAAGCCCACAAAAATGCACGCCACAAAAGTGTTGACGGTGAAAAAGTTCAATGACGAAAAAAGTTGAATTCTCCCAATGCCATTGCGCATTTTCTTGCTTATTTCGTTGCGCACGAGGCGCATCATCGCGGCCAAATTATTTTATTGGCGCGCGATTCTTACCGGCGGCGCGCTATCCGGAGTTTTGGACTTGACCGCGGCGCTGATCAATAGTAGCTTGCAGGGCCGTTGTCCAATTGTTTGCGGCCCGATTTACGGCGTCGCAGTTTATCTCTAACCTTCATGTTGCCAAAATTCAGCAGGGTTTCGAATCATGCTTCAACTCAAGGCCGCCTTCGGCGCGGTCGAGCTGCGCCGCTTCCCAGATGCCGCCGGAAAAATCATGCATGCCGAAGTAAGCTATTCATTCGAAAAGGAGAGCAAATGAAAGCAGTATTCAAAACCGCTCATCCCTATCAAGCAGACAAGATGAATCTGCCGGTTGGGAATTTGGAAGCGGCCATTCCTTTTTATGAAACGGTCATGGGGTTTCAAGTTGTATCACGTCAAGATTCTCCATACCGCTCCGCTTTCCTCGGCAGAGACGATATTCAAATCGGTCTCGCCGAAAATGGCGGCGATCCGACACAGGACGGATGTTTCTTTGAAGTTGATAATGCCGAGACCGCCTTCGCGGAATTGCGATCGAATGGCTTGGCAAAAGCAGAAGCTAGCTTCCGTATTGATCGGCACGGCGACACTTCTTACAAAGTTTTCTTCGTGATCGCGCCGGATGGACTTTGCTACTGCCTCGGTGAAAAGCAAAGCTGATTGCATAAAAGCCCTGGTCTTTAAAAATTTTCGGTTAGTAGCTTTCATCCGTTGGGAAAATCTTTGCTTTTCTTGCAACGCTTCAACTGGCTTTTCGGCGTGAGCTTTTGATCTATGTGTAGCCTCAAAAACTTTCAGAGTTTTATTCTGACTTTGCTTCTCTAATCCGCTTCATGAATCCAACAGAGAAAAGGAGAAACCATGAGCAGTGTGCGTGTTCTTGTCGGCACCAAGAAAGGCGCGTTCATCCTCACTGCGGATGGCAAGCGCGACAAATGGAAAGTGGACGGCCCACATTTCGGCGGCTGGGAGATTTATCATCTCAAAGGCTCGTCGGTTGATCCGAATCGCCTTTATACCTCGCAAACGAGCGGATGGTTTGGGCAAATCATTCAACGCAGCGATGACGGCGGCAAAACGTGGCATCAACCCGGAACGCCCGCGGGCGAGCCGACCACCACGCCCGAGGGCATGCCCAAAGGCGAGAGCAATAAGTTTGTTTATGACACTGCGGCCGCGCCGCTCACCACGCATCAGTGGTACGACGGCACGCAACATCCGTGGGAATTCAAACGCGTGTGGCATCTCGAACCTTCGCTGCACGATGCCGATACTGTTTATGCCGGCGTGGAAGACGCAGCGATGTTTCGTTCGACCGATGGCGGAAAAAGTTGGCACGAGCTTGCGGGCTTACGAGGTCACGGCACTGGCGCGCAATGGGCGCCCGGCGCAGGCGGCATGGGCGCGCATACGATCGTGATTGATCCCACGAATCACAATCGTATCTACACTGCGATCTCTGCCGCAGGTGTGTTTCGCACCGACGATGCCGGCAAAACCTGGCAGCCCAAGAATCGCGGACTCAAGTCGCAATACATTCCCGATCCCAATGTTGAGGTCGGTTTCTGCGTGCATCGCATCGCGTTGAATCGCACGCGGCCCAATGTGCTCTTCATGCAATTGCACTGGAACGTGATGCGCAGCGACGACGCGGGCGAATCGTGGCAACTCGTGAGCGGCAACTTGCCGAGCGATTTCGGTTTTCCGATTGACGTGCATGCGCACGAGCCGAACACGGTTTATGTTGTGCCCATCAAAAGCGATTCGGAGCATTATCCGCCCGAGGGCAAGCTGCGCGTGTATCGCAGCAAAACCGGCGGCAACGAATGGGAAGCGCTCACCAAAGGCTTGCCGCAAAGCGATTGCTACGTGAACATTCTGCGCGATGCGATGTGCGTGGACACGCTCGATAAGTGCGGCGTGTATTTCGGCACCACCGGCGGACAAGTATATTGCTCGCCCGATGGCGGCGACAATTGGAAAGCGATTGTGCGCGACCTTCCGCCCGTGCTTTCAGTGGAAGTGCAAACGCTGGCTTAACAAAAAGCTGAAGGCAGAAAGGTGAAGGGCATAAAAATCTTTTGCTTTATCTTTCTGCCAACATTTTTCTGTCTTCAAGCTTTTGGATATTGAGTTTTATTATTGAATGAGACTGCCATGATTAGAGTCGTCATCCCTTATCATTTGCGCAACCTCGCGCGCACTGGCGCGGAGGTTCAGCTTGAGGTTGAAGGCCTCGTTACGCAACGCTCTGTGCTCGATGCGCTCGAAACGCGCTATCCTATGTTGTGCGGCACGATCCGCGATCACGTGACGTACAAACGCCGGCCGTTCTTGCGCTACTTCGCTTGTGAAGAAGATCTCTCGCTGGACTCGCCCGACAAGCCTTTGCCCGAAGCCGTGGCCTCGGGCAAAGAGCCGTTCATTGTGCTCGGCTCGATTGCGGGAGGATAGTTCTAACGCTCGGTTCGATGATGTTCAGCCACGGCTTGGCCGTGGCTTGCATTTGATCGCGACAGAATTACGGAGTCAAATAAAATGCAAAGCCATGCGCGGTAATGGGCATGGCTTTGCATTTTTTGCGAGGGGAATTATGGCTTGACAAAGCTGGGGCGATATGGTATACTCGCGCCTGAATAATGGTCTCGCATGCCCAATAGGAGATTTCACCAATGTCAGTGCTTGAACACGTCACGCTTTCGGAACTGCAAAACTTTCTGCACTCTTTCCAACTGCCGCCCGAAACCCGTTTGACCGTAAGATTTGAAGATGTTCATGCAGTCGAAAGCGTTTTGAAGCGGCAAAAAGCGCTTGCTGCAATGCAGAAGCTCAAAGGCTCGGGTAACAGCAATCTTGTTGATGCCTTATTGATCGAACGGGAAAAGGAGTAAATCAACATGGTCCTACAGCCGATTTTGAGCGAGTACCTCACTCGCGCTATGACGTATGCCGAATATGACAAACTCGAAGACGGCACGTTCAGCGGACGCATTCCTCCCTGCCTGGGGGTCATTGCGTTTGCAAATTCTTTATCGCATTGCCAACAGGAGTTGCGCTCAGTTTTGGAAGATTGGCTGCTGGTCGGTTTCAAATTAAAGCATTCCTTGCCGATTATTGATGGGATCGACTTGAATCAGGAGCCGGCTTATGAGCCGATGGGCGCCGTGTAAACGAAAAGATTTCATTCGGCGTTTGCGCGCACTCGGCTTCGAAGGACCCTATTCGGGCACTCGGCATCATTACATGATTTATGCGCAACACCGCCTCACTATTCCCTCAAATAGCGAATACTCCGTGCCGCAACTTCGTTTGATGTTGAATGAAGTTGCAATGCTCATCGGGCGGCAAATCGCGCTCGATGAATGGGAACGACTCTCATAATCAAACCAACCCAGAAAGCTCGTCTCATGCCTATTCGAAAAATTTTCTTTGCCCTTTGCTCCTTGCCCCTTGCTCTGCTCCTCTCCTGCCAATCGCAACCGCCGTCGCAAGCGGGTTTCAAAGTCGCGCTGCTTTCGCCCGGGCCGGTGAGTGATGCGGGATGGAACGCGAGCGCGTATGAAGGTTTGCTGCGCATTCGCGAGGAACTTGGCGCGGAGATTTCGCAAGTCGAAGTCAAAACGCCGGCGGAGTTCGAGCACGGCTTTCGTGATTACGCGAGCCGCGATTTCAACCTCGTTTTCGGCCACGGCTTCGAATTTCAAGACGCCGCTGCCGTGGTCGCGCTGGATTTTCCGAACACAGTTTTCGTTACGAGTAGCGGCACGACCGTGCGAGCCAACGTTGCGCCGATGATTTTTGAAATGGTACAATCTACTTATCTCATGGGCGTGATGACGGCGATGATGTCGAAGACCGGCAAAGCGGGCTGCGTGGGCGGCCTCGAAATTCCTTCGGTGAAGAGCGGCTTTCTCGCGCTCGAGGCCGGCGCAAAATCCGTGAATCCGAATTTCGTCGTCGTGCAAAGCTTCATCGGCAATTGGGAGGACGTGGGCGCGGCGAAAGAAGCGGCGCTCGCATTGATGGATCAAGGCGCGGATTTCATTTTTCAAAATGCCGATGCCGCGGGCCTCGGTGTGTTTCAAGCCGTGCAAGAGCGCGGCAATGTGTTCGCGTTCGGCTCGAATAAAAATCAAAACGACCTCGCGCCCGAAGTGGTGCTGGCGAGCGCCGTGTTGAACGTGCCGCAAGCATTTGTCAGCGTGGCGCAGCGCGTGAAGGATAAAACGTTTCATGCCGAGCTGATGCGCTTGGGCATGAAAGATAATGTGGTCTCGCTCGCCCTCAATCCCAAGCTGCAAGATAAAATTCCCGCGAACGTGTTGGCGAAAATTGAAGAAGTAAAACAGGGCATACTCGCGGGGAAAGTGGAATTGCCCGTGGGGTATTAACGATGCGCTCGTAGTAACGCCTTCAGGCGTTGGTGGCCAATTGGCAAAAACGCCTAATGGGTTTTGACTTTCAAAATCGGTTATCTTTCCACGAGCGCTGTCATTCAGAAGGAATCTTTTTACTCGCCGGCGATACTGCCCAGTGCTTAAAAAGATTCCTTCTGAATGACGCGATTCGGGGGCACGAACTTGATTACCTATTTTGATTGTCAAATTTCATAAGGCAGTCTCCGACCGCAACCGAAACGGGTTGAATTGACAATTGCGAATTGTGAATGGTCAATTTCCAATTTTAAAACTTTCGCGGTCGAGATAATTTTTTCAGAGTAATACTATAAGGCGTGACTACGAGCACAAACCCTCTCACCTCTTCCTCTAAACGCATCACACCCATGCCTCCCGCGCTGCTCGAAATCAACAATCTCTCCAAAAGCTTTGGCAATACGCGCGCGCTCGATAACGTGAGTTTGCAATTTCACGCAGGCGAGATTCACGCTGTGCTCGGCGAAAACGGTGCGGGCAAGAGCACGCTGATGAATCTCATGTATGGCTTGCTGCAACCCGCTAGCGGCGCAATGCGACTTAACGGCAAAGCATTCGCGCCGCGCAGCCCGCAAGAAGCGATTCAAGCGGGACTCGGCATGGTGCATCAACACTTCATGCTTGTGCCCACGTTTACGGTGCTGGAAAATTTTTTATTGGGAAACGCGCGCTTTTGCCTGACGCGCGAGGGTTTGAAAAAAGCAGAGCAGGAAGTGCAGGAGCTTTGCGCGCGCTTGAACATTACGCTCGACACTTCGCGCCGTATCCACGAACTGGCTGTGGGCGAACAACAGCGCGTGGAGATCGTCAAAATTTTGCTGCGCTCCGCGCGCGTGCTCATTCTCGATGAGCCGACCGCGGTGCTCGCCCCGCAAGAAGTGGAGGAGTTATTTCAATTGCTCCGCAAACTGCGCGAACAAGGCCACGCGCTCATCTTTATCTCCCACAAGTTGGAAGAAGTGAAAACGTTGAGCGATCGCATCACGGTGCTGCGCGCGGGCAAAATCACGGGCGAGTTTAAGACGCACAGCGTAACCACCGCGGAGATTGCGGCGGCGATCACACCCAATGCGGAGGCGTTTTCCTCTCGCCGCGCTTTTTCTTTTTCCCCCAAAAAGATTTTTCTCAAAGCCGAGGCCTTGTGCGCGCCAAACAAGTTTGGAGGCTTTGCGCTCGATCATGTTGCTTTTGCTTTGCACAGCGGAGAAATTCTTGGCGTGGCCGGCGTGGATGGCAACGGCCAAGCAGAGCTTGCCGAAGTTTTGCTGGGATTGCGCAAGAGCACCAACGGCAAGTTGTGGCTGGAAGAATGGGAGTGCACGCATGCAACCACGCGCGCCCGTGTGCAACACGGTTTCGCGCACATTCCCGCGGATCGTCGCGAGATGGGTTTGTTTCCCGGCCTCGCGATTTACGAGAACGCTTCCATCTTCGCGCAACAGGAGCGCGCGTTTCAAACACGAGGATGGCTGCATTGGTCGCGACTCAAAGCATGGAGCGCGGAGTTGGTGCAACGCTTCGACGTACGCACGGAGGATACGAGATTGCCGGTCGAAACGCTCTCCGGCGGCAATCAACAAAAGCTTGTGGTCGGCCGTGAGTTGATGCGACAACCGAAAGCGCTCATCGCGGTAAATCCGACGCGCGGTGTTGATCTCGCGGCAACGCAAAGGATTCACGAGTTGTTGCTCGCGGAAAAAACGCGCGGCGCGGCAATCCTGTTGATCTCCACTGAGCTTGACGAAATCTATACGCTCGCGGATCGTATCGCGGTTTTGTTTAAAGGAAAAATGCTCGGGCCTTTTTCAGCCCAAGAGTCGCGCGAAGCAATCGGCGCACGGATGTTGGGCGTTGAGGCTTGAAGCGCGCGTAGGGAAGGTCCTTCAGGATGACAATTCAAAGAGGCCATTACGAATTGCCCCAGAAGCAGTTTAAAAGCAAACCACGGCCAAGCCGTGGTTGAACATTCAAAATGAAACATCTCCTTCGACAATTGCGCGCGCTCGCAACGCCTGCGCTGGCGTTCGTTGTTGCGACTGTGATCGCCGCAATGCTGCTCTGGCTCGGCGGCTATGAAGTGTTGCAGGCATTCAGCGCGCTGCTCAACGGCGCCTTCGGCTCGGCCCATGCGCTTGCGGAAACGGTCGTGCGCGCCACGCCGTTGTTGCTCACCGGTCTCGCGGTGGCGGTGGCGTTTCGCGCGGGCGTGTGGAATATCGGCGCAGAAGGGCAATTGCTCATGGGCGCGCTTGCAGCAATAGCGCTGGCGCCGTGGCTCGCTTCGTTGCCAACGTTCATGGGATTCGGGCTGATATTCATGTGCAGCCTGAGCGCGGGCGCTTTGTGGGCAAGCCTTGCGGGATGGATGAAATTTCAGCGACAAGTGCCCGAAGTGGTTTCAACCATTCTGCTCAACTTCATCGCGCTCGAACTCGTGCGCTATGCGGTGAATGGCCCGCTCATGGAAACCGCGGGAAATTTTCCTCAAACCGATATACTCGTGCCCGAGTTGCGGCTCGCGCGTTGGCTTGTGCCGACGCGTTTGCACACGGGCGTGTTGTGCGCGCCGTTCGTTGCGTTGCTCGTGCACGTCATGCTCACGCGCACGGCGTTTGGTTTTAATCTACGCGCGACCGCGGCGAATGCGACCGCGGCGCGCTTCGCGGCAATGAACGTCGCGCGCATTCAACTCATGAGCATGGCGATTTCCGGCGCGGTGGCCGGGCTAGCCGGCGCGATGGAATTGGCCGGCGTCACGTATCGCATGTATCAAAATTTTTCGCCGGGCTATGGCTATACGGCCATTGCGGTCGCGTTGATGGCGCGCTTGCATCCGCTCGCCCTCATCGCAACCGCGCTGCTCTTTGGCGCATTGGAAAACGGCGCGCTCGCGATGCAACGGCAAGCGCATGTCTCCGCGGTGCTCGTCAACATGATGCAAGGCGTGGTCGTGCTCACGATTGCAGCGGCGGGCGCGTTGGAGTTGAAAAGAAGATCATGAAGCGAATCAATAGTGCAAAACGATTGCTGGCAAAACTATTCTCTTAATCGTTTTGCACCGATCAAACTATGTTGCTGAACTTAATCGAAAACCTCCTGCGTTCGGGCTTGAAGCTTGCCGCACCGCTGTGGCTAACGGCAACAGGCGAGACTTTTTCCGAGCGCAGCGGCGTGATCAACATCGGTCTTGAAGGCATGATGCTCGTGGGCGCGTTTGCCGGCATGATCGTCGGATATTACGCGGCAAATCCGTGGCTCGGCGCGCTTGCTGGAATCGCTGCGGGCGCGTTGCTCGCGGCGTTGTTCGCGACGTTGACGATTTATTTTGCCGCGGATCAAATCATTGTCGGCGCGGGAATCAATTTGCTCGCAGCAGGATTAACCGGTTTTCTCTTCCGCAGAATTTTTGGTGTGACCGGCACGGCGATCACGATGCAGGGGTTTGCTCCGCTCAAGATTCCGGTGCTCGCGGAGCTGCCTGTGCTTGGCCGCGTCTTGTTTGAGCAGCCGGTGTTGCTGTATCTCGCGTTCGCCATCATTCCGCTTGCATCGTTTGTGCTCCATCGCACGCACCTCGGCCTTGCGATTCGCGCGTGCGGCGAACACGCGGTTGCAGCGGACACTGCAGGCCTCAACATTTTTCGATTGCGCGTAGGCTGTGTTTTGTTTTGCGGGGCAATGTGTGGCGCGGCAGGCGCATATCTCTCGCTCGCGCATGCGAATACTTTTGTGGAAGGCTTGACTGCAGGGCGCGGCTTCATTGCCTTGGCGTTGGTGATTTTTGGCCGCTGGCAGCCGTGGGGAATTTTTTTCGGCGCGCTCTTCTTTGGCTGCGCGAATGCGCTACAGTTCCAATTTCAAGCGCTCGGTTCCGGCGTTCCGTATCAAATTTTTCTCATGTTGCCATATGTGTTGACGCTTCTCGTTTTGATCCTCACGCGCGGCGGAGCACAAGCGCCCGCGGATTTGGGAAAGCCTTATCGTAGGGCGTAAGGTCGTACTTGCTGCCGTAACAAAAAATGCGAACGAAAACTCCTTCGCGTTGGTTTTCGTTCGCCTCGTATTTACGTCTCGCTTATTCTGTGCGTGGCCGACTGTCATCAAGTTTGCCGTCCGTGGGCATGACCAAACGCGCGGCATCAAACGGTTGGCGAAACGACCAATGTGAGATCGCTCCATCTTTGACCGCAACGGATTTGTCTTTCCAATAAGCCGTATACCGAACGGGCACCACGAATCCTTCCACCTTCTCTGTTTTCTCCCACACAAACACCGAGGGCGGGCTTGCTTCCGCGCCGCCTTGCATCATGCTCGCGTATGTCATGATATACTCGCTCGCGCGCAAGAGATATGAGTCCGGATCGATATAAAGAATGTAGTAATCCTTCGGCGTGTCACCCGCACTGGACTCGAACGTGAGCTTGATTGTGAAATACTCTTTTGCGTCATCCGGTAGCACTGGAATTTTGCTTCTTCCAACCGCGCTGAGATTCACGCCCGGGTCTACGGTGAGCCATGGCAGATTGAACAAATAAAAATTTCGCCACGCAGTGAAACGCGCAGGCGCGCGACTGATGCCTTGCAAATTGCCCGCGCTCCACGCTTGCTTGCCGTCGAATGCAATCAATCCGTGCGTGCCGTCGGGATTGGGCAGTTTGGAATACACGCGGCGCGAAATCGGATCGACCGTGGCTTCTTCCCAAAACGGCACCCAATTGTTGTTGCCGAAATTAACTTTGAGATGCGAATGAAAACTGACGGAGGGCGAGTTGCGCCATTTTTCCAATCCGCCGTGCGCGGCAATCATCTTGGCAATGATTTGCTGCGTTTCCGTGGAAGCATCATTCTGGCTTGATGCTGATTGCGGCAAGAAGAACAGCAACGCCGCAAACCATACTCTGCAACAGAGCTTGAGACTTTGCGATTGCATGAACACACTCCTTTTTTGAAAAGTACGTTGGCGAAAATCTATTGGTTGAAAATTGTTTTTTTACCGGCGCTGCCGCGCGCATTCGTATCGAAGAAGTTTGATCGTTGCAAAAAGAGCAAAAACTTTTCCGCCGAGCGACACCGAAGCCACTGAGTTTCACCGAAAAAAGCTTTTCTTCGGCGACACTCGGTGGCTTCGGTGAATTTCGGCGGATGAGCTTTTCTTGTTTAGCTCCGACTCGTTCGGGTTATGAAATGCGCCGGTTTCCGCAGTCGCGTGCGTCGGGGAGGTTGCCGCATTCTCCATTTGCGCGAGATGCTCCGCGCGTGATATTTTCGCACGAGCTTTGTGTCGAGGTAAAATTAAACCATAAAGGCGCGCAATGCCAACGTTCTGAAATGAGTCGCGCGCGGGTGAAATGAAAGGGATGAGGCAAGAGGTGAAACGGAGGTGGGGATTGTGCCATCTGCGAATCAACGCGAATGAACGCTCATTCTTTTATAGCCGTGTTCATTCGCACCTATTCGAGATTTAGAAATGGGTAAGACTTTTAATCGACGATCATCAGAGTGTTTGTCCGAGCCGTGCTTGCAGGGTTTCGCGATAGCCGCGGCTGAGTTTCAGCCGCGTATCGTCATGCAGGAAAACGAGAAAGTCGCCGTGAGAATGCGGCTGCAGATTTTTGATCCGTTCGAGATTGACGAGGCACGAGCGATGAATGCGCACGAAATATTTTGAATCAAGCTTGCTCGCGAGCGCGCTCATGGTTTCGCGATACAGATGCGTCTTGCGGCCCACATGAAGTTTGACATATACACCAGCAGCTTCGATCCAATCGATCTCCTCGGTTTTTAGAAAAAAAATATGGTCGCCAGATTTAATGACGAGGCGATCAAGTTGCGGCGGCGCGTGAGGCTCGCGCTTATCGAGCAAGGCCTGCATCTTGTGCTGGCGCGTTGCGCGAAGTTCGGGTTGAAGTTGCGTTTTCGCCCTTGCAAATGCCGTCTCAAAACGCTGATCACTGTACGGCTTCAGCAAATAATCCAACGCATGCACCTCAAAAGCCTGCAACGCATAGCGATCATACGCGGTCACGAAAATAGTGACAGGCCTCTCCTCCGCTTCGAGTTGCGCCAAAACGCTGAAACCGTCAAGCTCCGGCATCTGCACATCTAGAAACACGAGCGCGGGTCGATATCGGCGAATGGCCGCGATCGCGTTCTTGCCGTTGTTGCAGGGTTCGAGCAGTTCGACTTGCGCCTCGTGCTCCAACAATTCGAGAATGCGCCGGCGCGCGGGCGGTTCGTCGTCAACGATCAACGTGCGAATAGTATCCATTGGCATGGGCAGAGTTGGATTCGGTGCGAAACGGCAACTTGATTTCAACGGTGACGCCGTGGTCTTCATTATTTTTGATGCTAAAGCTATGCGCCTCGCCATAAAGTCGCAGCAAACGCTCCTTGGTGTTTGACAATCCCACGCCGTGTTGTGCGGTGTGTTGCCAATCGCTGGACAGGCCAACGCCGTCATCGACAATACAGAGAGTAACAGAATCGTCCTCGTGTCGTGTTTGAATCGTGAGCACTCCAGCCGCGGCGCGCGAGGACAGGCCGTGGCGCAGCGCATTCTCCACGAGCGGCTGCAAGAGTAGGCTGGGCACAAACACATTGAGCGTTTCCGGCGCAATGCGCAGACGAATTGCAAGCCGATCCGCGAAACGCAAACGCTGAATCGCCAAATAGTTTTCGAGAAACGCAAGCTCTTCGGCGAGCGTGATCTCCTGCTCCTCGGCATGATCGAGCGCGAAACGCAACAACTCGCCGAGGTGCGCCGTCATTTGTCGCGCGGTCTTCGGCGACTTTTCGATGAAAGCGGAAATCGCGTTCAATGTGTTAAACAAAAAATGCGGATGCAATTGCGCGCGCAAAGCGTGCAAACGCGCCTGGGTTAAACGCGCTTCGAGTTGCGACGCTTGCAGCTCGCGGTCGCGATACGCTTGAAAAAAATCATACGCCACGGCCACGCCGAGAATGAGCCAATAGATTTGCAGCGTCATGGGAAAACTGCCGAGCAAGTCGGCAAAGCCGAGTTGCACATTGCCGATTAAAATTTTTTCCACGCCGAGGCGCAACATGAAATGCAGCCATGCAGCGACGATGCTGATCGGCAAATGCAACGCGATGCGTTTCAAAAGCTGCTCCCGCCGCGCGGGCAAGCGTTGATCGAGCCGCACAATCAACGGCGCCAGCGCGCCCCAAATGTACCAAATCGGCATGCCGTTTTTGAGCGCACTGAGCCAGGTGAAACCTTGATATTGCGTTTTGAGATACAAATAGGTTTGCGTGGAAAAGACCAAGCCCAAGCTCGTCCAAAACAGAAAAGCGAGGCTCCATTTTATCCAACGTCGTTGCAGCCAATGTGAAAGCATGAGCAGAGTCCGAGTGGGGATGGTTGGGATTGCACTAATAGACGATGCGGCATGCAAAGCGTTGTGCGCGAAATGCTGCACGGCGCAATCACCGTTTGCAATTTAGTCGATGCCTCACTATCTTGCCGCGACCAAAAACAGGAAGCACATGCCAATCACAGAGACTCTGCCGCCCAACGGCGGAGCGACAAAGACCGAAGCGCACGAGCCGGTGTGGAAATTTCGCGGCTATGAAATGCGGCCCGCGGAATTTAACACGGCGATGGTGCATTATTATCGCGCCGAAATCCAACGCTCCAACGTGTGGCGGCAACGCCTCGACAACACCACGAACTGGGCTGTGATCACCGCGGGCGCGGCCATCTCCTTCGCGCTTTCCGATCCCTCACATCATTACGGCGCCATCATTCTCAACACGCTGCTGGTCACGATTTTTTTGTGGATCGAAGCGCGGCGTTATCGTTATTACGAATTGTGGGCGCATCGCACGCGCTTGATGGAAACGGATTTTTTCGGCAACATGTTGGTGCCGCCGTTTGCGCCGCGTCCGCATTGGGCCGAAGAGCTTTCCGAATCGCTGCAATCGCCCGAGTTTCCCATTAGCATGTGGGAGGCATTTGGCCGGCGCTTTCGCCGCAATTACATGTGGATTTTTCTCGTGCTCGGCTTGGCGTGGCTGTTCAAGTGCATGATTCACCCGGACCAAGCCACCTCCGTTGATGATTTTATCAGTCGCTTGCAAGTCGGCACGCTTTCCGGTTGGGTGATTTTGATTGCTGGGCTTTCTTTCAACGGCGTGCTGTTCATCATCGGCCTCGGCACCGCGGGTTTGCAACAAGCTTCCGGTGAAGTGCTGCCGCGTTCGGGCGAGATTCCTTTTCTCAGCAAAATTTGGCAAGCGCTGGAAGTGAAAGACGCCTCCGCACAAGGCGCGGCAATTCGGCGGGATTTCGCGCGCATTTGGAGAAGGCGGCGACAACAATTGTTGTGCATCATTGTTTCATCCAAGCCGCAAGCCGTGGCGCACCGCATTTTGCAGGATCTCAAACGCGGCGTCACGGGTTTGCGCGGCGAGGGCATGCACACGCATCAAGAGCGCGAAGTGCTCGTGGTTGCCACTACCGTGAATGAAATGAAAGCGCTCAAAGCCGCGGTGCGCGAAGAAGACGCGCGCGCCTTCGTCATCGTCATGCCCGCGCAGGAAGTTTTAGGTCACGGCTTTCAACCCCTCGATTCATAAATCAAAAGGAGCCGCTCATGGCAGAATATACTCCCGACAAAACTCTCGATTGCTCCGGTTTGAAGTGCCCCATGCCGTTGGTTAAAACCACCAAGGCCATAAAAGAATTGGAATCCGGAAAAATTTTGGAAATGATCAGCACCGATCCCGGCTCCGAGTTGGATGTCGCAGCTTGGTCGAAACAAACGCAAAACGAATTGCTCACGCTGCGCAAAGGTGAAAACGGCGAGTGGCATTTTTTTATAAAGAAAAAATAACGCGGCGCAATCTCCGCGCAGCAACCAGCAACCAGCAACCAGCAACCAGCCTCCCCATGCTCCTGCGTTTACTCTACGATGAAAAACTCGCGCAAGCTTCTTACCTGATCGGTTGTCAGCGCACCGGTGAAGCGCTCGTGCTTGATCCGGAGCGTGACGTGCAACGTTATCTCGATCTCGCAGCCAAAGAGGGCCTGCGCATTACGGCAATCGCCGAGACGCACATTCATGCGGACTTTCTTTCCGGTGCGCGCGAGCTTGCCGAACAAACCGGCGCGCGGCTTTATCTCTCCGATGAAGGCGACGCCGATTGGAAATATTTTTGGTTAAATAAAAAAGCCGGCAGCGAGATTTACGCGCATCAGTTGTTGAAAGACGGCGATCGTTTTAAAGTCGGCATGATTGAAATGCAAGCACTGCACACGCCGGGGCACACGCCGGAGCATTTATGTTTTTTATTAACGGATCACGGCGGCGGTGCCACGAAACCCATGGGAATCTTCACCGGCGACTTTGTATTTGTCGGCGATGTGGGCCGGCCCGATTTGCTTGAAACCGCAGCGGGCCAAATCGGTGTGGCGCAAGTTTCGGCGCAAACGCTTTATCACTCGCTGCGCCGCTTCATGGAGCTTCCCGATTACTTGCAACTGTGGCCAGGCCACGGCTCCGGAAGTTTTTGCGGCAAGTCGCTCGGCTCCGTGCTGCAATCCACGGTGGGCTATGAAAAATTGTTTAATGTTTCGTTGCTCGCGGCGCAGAAGAGTGCAGCCGCGTTTGTGGAAGAAATTCTCGAAGGGCAAATGGAGCCGCCGTATTATTTCGGCCGCATGAAGCATGAAAACAAATTCGGCCCAGCTTTGCTCCGCGCGCTGCCACAGCCGCGCGCATGCCACGCGCACCAGCTTTTGCAACTCGATCCCGCGCGCGAAGTAATCATCGATACGCGCCCATGGGCGGACTATTGCGCCGGACATTTGCCCAACGCGTTGCACCTGCCACTCACCAATGATTTCCCCACGCTCGCCGGCTCTTATATTAAACCCGAACAAACGCTTTATCTCATCGCAAATGAAGATCGCATCGCAGAGGCCGTCGCGGATCTGGTGCGTGTGGGTTTGGATCACATCGCGGGCTATCTCGCGCCGGAGCATTTGCGAACAGCACAATCACATAATCAACTCGAAGAAATCTCCGCGGAGAGTTTGCAGCGTCGCCTCGCGCAAAACGAAGTGCTCGTGCTTGATGTGCGCACGGCGTTTGAATATGAGTTGGGACA
The DNA here is from genome assembly GCA_041918175.1 of bacterium. GTDB lineage: Bacteria > Zhuqueibacterota > Zhuqueibacteria > Zhuqueibacterales > Zhuqueibacteraceae > JABWAN01. Next base: position 95,764 of record JAYRWE010000039.1, on the reverse strand, counting down.
TTTGCCCGGGGCATTGAATATCGCGCACACACGTTTGTTGCCGCAGCTTGAAAAAATCCCTCGCGCAAGACCGTTGGTTGTGCATTGTCAAAAAGCGGATCGCTCTCCCGCGGCCGCGGCTCTGCTCGCGCAACACGGTTTTCACGTTTATCATCTCGCCGGCGGTTTGCGTGCGTGGTATGCCGCCGGTTATGAAGCGGTGCTGGAATAGCTTCAGCTCGTCGTGAGGCCTTATGAGTTTTGACTTTCAAAAATCGACGAGTTCCTCCACGATCTGTCATTCAGCCGGAATCCTTTCACTCGCCGGCGATACTGCCCAGTACTTAAGAAGATTTCTTCTGAATGACCTCGATTTTATTAAGAACGGCAATTGATAGTGCCACGTTATCATGCAACACCCCCTAACCCCTCGAGGGGGATTTTTCAAACGCCCTCTGAAAAAAAGCTGTTACACCACGGAGAAACCGAATCATGCTGCACATCATTTGGGACACGCGCGGATACTTCTTCTGGTTGTTAATGGTTTCACTCTTCTGTTGGATACTCGAACGCCTCGCGCCGTGGCGCAAAGAGCAGAAAGCGTGGCGCAAACAAATCGGGCAGGATTTTTTCTGGCTTGTGTTCAACGGGCATTACGCCGGCATTCTGCTCGCCTATCTCAGCAATTGGGTCGCGCAGCAAATCAACAATACGTTTTTGGGTTGGACTATCACGCCGCCGGAGTCTGTGCAGCTTCTCACGAGCAGCGCGTGGTGGGTGCAATTCACGGTCTTTCTCGTGTTCCGCGATTTTCTCGAATGGTGCGTGCATAACCTGTTGCATCGCGTTTCATGGCTCTGGGAATTTCACAAGCTGCATCACAGCATCGAAGAGTTGGATTGGATCGGCAACATGCGGTTTCATTGGATGGAGATCGTGGTTTATAAAAGCCTCACCTATCTGCCGTTGGTCATGCTCGGCGTGAGCGGCGACGTGATTTTGCCCATTGCGATTGTGACCACGCTCATCGGCCATCTCAATCATTCGAACTTGAATATCAGTTGGGGCCCGCTGCGCTATGTGATCAACTCGCCGCGCATGCATGTGTGGCATCATGATCTCATCTTGCGCGGTGATCATGGCAAAAATTTCGGCGTGGTGTTGAGCGTGTGGGATTGGATTTTCGGCACGGCGTATATGCCGAAAGACGGCGGGCAACCCGCACGCCTCGGCTTTGATAAAATGGAAGAGTTTCCCACAAAGCTGCTGCCGAGATTGATTTATCCGTTTTGGAAGAAACCCCGAACCGAGGAGTGACGCTCCTCCCGCCTCTTGCGCTGCTGTGGCCTCACGTCTTCATCATATGCTTCATCATCAGACGAAGGCGTGTTCCACAACAGGACCAACCATAAATTGTTTTGCCCGCCGCTGCACGCGTGTGTTTAGCGCAGCGAAGTGCTTTCTGTAAGCCTCGCCGTGCAATTGCCTGTCTCGCCAAGCGAACCCACTCTGCCTTCAATCTCCGACCACCTTCTGTAAATTCTCTCGCCCTTCTCTCATTCATTCCGCAAGCATGAAGAGCACGCGGTACTCTCATACGATTTTGTGTTGTCGTTTTTTCCTTTCCGAAAAGGCCGAATTGTGCCGCACGTTTTGCTTCTCCCACCTCAGCAAGTGTGAGATCAAATGAACAACTCGTTTAACCTCACTACCTATCGACCATCACCCGTTTTATAAAGCATCGTGGGCAAGACCAACTTGCCGCAGCAGTTTTTGCTTCCTGAAAGGATTTCCACATGACTTTGCAAGTCTCCCATTACAAAACCACGGCGACAACGCGGCGTGGAGTTGCGGGGCGCATGCTGCTTTTCGCACTCCTGTTGTGCGCGTTTTTCGGCGCTGCATCGGATACTGTTTTCGCGCAGGGCGCGCCCCTCTCGGTTGATACAGATTCGGATTTTTACAAATCCAACCAAAGCAAAGTGTTTTATCACGACGGCAAATGGTGGGCGCTCGCCGTCATCGACGGCGAAAGCGATTGGCATATTTGGAAGCACGAGGTCGCAACGAGTACGTGGACGCCGACGTTGCTCGTGACCACTTCTTCGTCACGCATTCCCGATGCGCTGCTCGATGCGGGCAACAATCGTCTCTTCCTCATGCTCTCGAATGATTCGAAGCCGGATTTTCTGCGGCTCACATACAGCGCGGGCGCATGGTCGATTAACAGCGGCTTTCCTTTGCGTTTGAGCGACTTCCTGGACGACGGCACAAACCGGGTGAGCATGGCGCGAGCAAAGAACGGCAAGCTCTGGCTCTTTCGCATCAGCGGCACGAGCGTGCAAGCCAAAAGTTCTGCGGACGACGGCGCAACTTGGTCTGCTGTCATTACAATCAAAAGCGGCTTGAATACTTCCGGCGTTACGGATGCCGTGGCATTCACGACGTCATCGGAAGATTATGTCGGCGTGGCTTATGGCGAGAAAGACGGCGCGGGCAGTCGCTTTGGTTTTATCAAACACAAAGACTCAGAGGCCGACAACGTGTGGAGCGATGAGACTGCGAGCCTTGTGCTCTCGGGCAGCGCGCATGCAACAAATGAGATTGCGCTCACGGCTGACAATGCCAATAATCTTTTTTTGCTCACGCAAAACATTGGCGCCAGCAGCGGCGAGGCGAACAACACGTTGTTCAAACGCAGCGCGAGCAACGGTTCATGGCAAGCGTTTGCAGTGAATACTTCCGCAGCATGGTTCAGCCCGGCCGTGGCTTTGCATCCCGCCAACAATGCTCTGCATGTAATGGGCATCAATCTGGCGACGGGACAGGCGGAATATAAAAGCTGCGCGGTAGGCAGTGAGAGCAGCTTGGCGAATGCGGCTGCTTCGATTTTGTTTAGCGCTAGCGTGAATGACTTTGTCGATCTCAGCGTGCCGAGCGCTCCCAACTTTGGCGCAGCCACAACATTGATGGTTTGCGTGGATAATGCCGAGACTGCCGACATTTGGTTCAACGAGCTTGGTGGCAGCGGTGGCGGCGGCCCGCCTCCTGCCGGTGCAGTTGTGGTCGGAACTATTTCTCTTTCAAACAGCGAAGCGAACACGAACGCGAGCTACACCATCCCGCTCACGCTCGGCAGCAGCGGTGCGTTGGCAAGCGGCAGCGGCACGATCACGATACAATTTCCAAACAACACGCATGTGCCAAGCAGCATTGCAGCCAGCCAAGTGAGCGTGAATGGCAATAATGCCGCAAGCGTTGCAGCGAACAGCGCAACGCGCGAAGTGACGATTACCACGCCGATCGCTTTGGCGAATGACGCGAGCGTGTCGATTGTATTCAATAGCGGTGCAGGTTTGCTCAATCCTTCCACGGCGGGCAATTATACTCTGCAAGCGCGCACGAGCGCGCAAACCACCTCCGGCACTTCACCGAATTATGCGATCACAAGTGCGACGACGCAAGTTTCAATTGCGAACGTAACGCCAAGCCCGAACACGGTGAATAGCGCTGCATCGTACACGATTACATGCAATCTCGGCGCGCAGGGTCGCTTGCTCGCAGGCACGAGCACGATTACGCTCACGTTTAACAATGTCACGAGCGTGACCAACGGCAGCTTGAGCAACGTGACCATCAATGGTGTGAATGCCACGGCCACCGGCAATAGCGGCGCGCACACCGTGACGATAACGGCGCCCGCGTCGTTGACGCTCGATAACAATGCCGCGCTCTCGCTCCTTTTGCCTTCGACCGCAATCACGAATCCGAACAGCGCGGGCAATTTTACCTTGAGCGTGGCAACGAGCGTAGAGACCACGCCGGTCACTTCGAATATGTACGCCATCACTGCTGCGAGCGCACCGCCCACGGGCGAGGATTTTGCGATCACCGGCTCTGCGGGCGGCTATAACAAGCCGAATCAAAATCGTCCGTTTTATCATGACGGCACGTGGTGGACGCTGGCGCGTAAAAGTTCGGACGCAAAGTGGTATTTGTGGAAACTCAACGGCAGCACTTGGTCCGCGCAAGTTGCGCTAGATGAACGCAGCAGCACACGCCCGGATTGTTACATGGATGCGGCGACGAACAAGCTCTATGTCTTGCTCGCCACGTCTTCCGGTTCGGGCACGCGCTTCTCGCGTTTGACCTATAGCGGCGGCTCATTCAGCATTGACGGCGGTTTTCCCGTAACGCTCTCGAACTTTACGTTCACGGGCGAGTATTGCATCGTGCTCACCAAAGCGAAGAACGGCGAACTCTGGGCGTTTCGATATAAATCCTCAAAAGTGGATGCGATGAAATCCACCAATGACGGCGCGAGTTGGTCTTCAATCCTTACGGTGAAGAGCGGCATCGTGAGCACGGGCTTGGTGGATGCAGTCACGTTTGCGATTGGCGGCACAAACTATGTCGGTGTGGGCTATGCGGAGAATACCGCGAGCGGAGCAATTTACGGTTTTCTCAAACACAAAGATGGCGACAGCGACGGCACGTGGAGCGATGAAACGAGCAGCATGCCGCAACCAAACAATGCCGATGCCGACGATCACATGTCCATGGCCGTAAGCCAAAACAACGAACTTTATTTCATCTACAAAACTCACCCTGACGGTGGTTCGGCCCCGGGCATTGGCCTGTTCAAACGCAGCAGCGGCGGCAGTTGGTCAAACTACGTGGTGCAATACGGCGGCGGTTGGACGCGGCCCGCAGTGGTCGTGGATGAAACCAATAGCCATGTATATGTGATGGGCACGCAAGAAGGCTCGCCGGAGAAAGCGCAATACAAACGCTGCGCGATTGGCGATGAGGGTTCATTGGCCAATGCGAGCGCAGTAGATTTGATGGACAAAGGCGGTTACAACAACATCTCCGTACCGCGCGATCGTGTGAATGGCAGCACGGGCTTGCTCGTATGCGCGGAAGATCAAGGTGGCAGTGAAATTTGGTATGCGCTGCTTGGGCTTAATGGCAGCGGCGGTGGGAGCGGCGGCGGCTCAACCAACACGCTGATCGTGAATAGCGTAACCGTGAATCCCACGACGGAATTGTTGAACGCGACTTATACCATCGGGTTGACATTGGGTGCGAACGGCGAGCTAAACGACAACAGCGACGAGATCATTATCACATGGCCGAGCGGCACGACGATTCCCGCGAGCATGGCAACGAGCGCCGTAACCGTAAACGGTAGCGAGGCGAGTGCCGTCACGACGACACCGGCGACGCGGCAAGTTGCGGTCACGATTCCGGATGATCTTTCCAACGGCGCGGTAGTCTCGCTCGCGTTTTTGAATAGCGCGGGCATCGTGAATCCCGGCACAGGCAATTATACTTTGCAAGCGCACACTTCCGTTGAACCGACGAATGTGCTTTCGCCGAGCTACAGCATCACGCCGGGCGCGACTTCAACGCCGCTTGCGGTGAATAGCGTGAGCGTAGCGCCCGATACGGTTTCACGCACCGCGCAATATACGATCAATCTCACGCTCGGCAGCCTCGGCGCACTTGCAGCGAACAGCGGCACCATCACAATCACATGGCCCAATGGCACCACAGTGCCTGCGAGTATTGCGAACACTGCGGCCACGGTGAATGGCGCTAATGCCGCAAGCGTAGCCACGAATGTTGCCAATCGACAAGCGACGGTCACTGTGCCCAATGCGCTCGCAAACAATGCCGCAGTCGCTCTCGTTTTCACCACAAGCGCAGGCTTGGTGAATCCGAGCACGGCAGGCGCTTATGCTTTGCAGGCGCAAACGAGCGCGCAAACTACAAACATTTCTTCGCCGAATTATAATATCGTCGCAGCCACTTCAACCGCGCTCGTTGTCAACAGCGTGAGCGTTGCGCCGGACACGGTGACGCGCACCGCGCAATATACGATCAGCCTCAAGCTCGGCAGCCTCGGCGCGCTCGCGGCGAACAGCGGCACGATCACGATAACTTGGCCGAACGGCACAACGATTCCCGCAAGCATGCTCAACGCAGCGGTGTTGGTCAATGGCGCAAGTGCAGCAAGCGTGACGACGAATCCCGCCAATCGGCAAGCGCTGGTGACCGTGCCGAATGCGCTCGCAAACAATGCCAACCTCACGCTGATCTTTGAGGCGAGCGCGGGCGTTGTGAATCCTACGAGTGCGGGCAGTTATACCTTGCAAGCACACACCAGCGTGCAAACCAGCGACGTCACTTCGCCGAGTTACACACTCAATGCGCTGCCCTCCGCGCCGCCTTCGAGCGGCACGATTGGCGCTCAGTTGCATGCAACCACGGATGCAACTTTGGATCGCAGCGGCACAGGCAAACTTTTCCATTTCAAAAATACGTGGTGGCTCATTGCGTTTGACTCCGTCTTGACGGATTGGCATCTCTGGAAATACAACGCCGGCACATGGACGCGCGATGTGAAACTCGACTCGCGCGCCCCGTTGCGCATCGACGCTGTGCTTGATTCTGCCAACAGCAAGTTGTACTTCGTCACCTCGCACGAGAAGAACACCAAGTTTAGCCGCTGGTTTCATAACGGCACGGCTTGGGTAGAAGACATGGTCGCCGCGAACGTCGCAGACTTTGGCCACGGCAAAACCGGCCATGCGCTCGCCATGACACGCGCGCACAATGGCGAGCTTTGGCTCTTCCGCATCAATCTCGGCGCGCTCGAAGCCAAAGTTTCCACCGACAATGGCGTGACGTGGTCTGCAACACTGGTGTTGAAATCCGGCCTCGCCGGCGGCAGCGGCATGGTTGACGGCGTAATGTTTCGCCCCAACAACGTTGCGCAAGTCGGCGTGTTCTATGGCATGACCGCAGCAAACGGCGGCGTGGACTACGGCTTCTTGCGCCATCAAGATGGTGCGGCAACCAATAGCTGGACGGATGAAAGCGCGAACCTCACCTTCTTTGGCGTGGAACGCGGCGATCAATGGATCAGCGCGCAAGCAACGCCGCAGGGCAAGCTTTATTTGCTTACGCGCAATAGCAACGCCGCCGGGCCCACCGACGTGCGCAATACGTTATATGAACGCACCGTTGCCGGCACTTGGCAGAAATATAAAGTCGCAGTGGGCAATCGATGGAACTCGCCCGTGGTTGCAATCAACGCGAGCCAGCAACGCCTTTATCTCTTCGGCGTGCGCAATTACACGCCGAATCTCGCGGAGTATAAGTCCTGCGCGTTTGGCGATGAAGCCTCGTTGGAAGCGCAAACCGCCACCGTCTTGCTCAAACACGATAGCGACAACTTCGGCGACCTCGCAGGCTACATGCAATCTTTTTACTCGAACCCCGGCATGATGCTTTGCGGCGGCAATGTGACGACCAATGATGTTTGGTATAATCACTTTCTCAACAGCGCGCCGAAAGCAAACGCCAATCCCACTGCAGAGTTGATCGTTGCCAACGAAGCCGCAGGCCCGGAGATTTCCGCCTATCCCAATCCCTTCAATCCGGAGACGACCATTCGTTTTCGTTTGCATGAGCCAGCCCGCGTGCGGCTGCGTATTTTCGACGTGCGCGGCGCAGTGGTGCGCAACCTCCTCGATCGCGATCTGCACGCCGGCATTTTCGAAAGCCGCTGGAATGGCAAAGATCGCAACGGACAAACCGTAGCGAGCGGATCATACTTTTATCTGCTGGAAGTCAATGACCGCGTGCTGCGCGGCAGGTTAGAAATGGTAAAGTAGCCCTACCCCCTTGTGGGGTATCGTATCATCCACATAACCCGCGGCTACGAATTGAACGTCATTGCAAGTTGGGTTTCGCATAAAACAAAACGCACGGTCACAAGCCGTGCGTTTTATTTTTAGAGCAAACTCAGCGTGCATGCGCTTGTCGACTTGCTCCATTTGATTTTTTTTATGGCTTGTCGCTGCGCGTTCTTGCGTGTCATCTCCGCTTGTTTACCGCGGTGGCCTTTGCAAGCGAGGTGACTTCAAAGCGATTGCATCCCGCTGCTGAACTGATCTTTGCAAAATGAGCAGTGCCCAATATCTTCCATCATCATTTTTATGTTTGAGAATGCTTTTGAAAAGACCGAGCACACAATAATTCCCCCCTTGAGGGGGGTTAGGGGGGTGTTCTCCAGCACAGTGAAGGCTTCTAAACGCATAAATGCGCTGCTGCAGATTGATCCCACTCCAAAGCTGTGACGCGTTGCGTGCTGTGCTGCGATGACACCCATGCGGGAGACTTTCCCGACGTCATTTTGAAAAGTCCGAGCACACAATAATTCCCCCCTTGAGGGGGGCCAGGGGGGTGTTCTCCACCACGAGCAAGCACCTCAAAACGCATAGCGGAGTCGAAGGGCGTTATCATGGTTCGACTCCGCTCACCATGACTAAAAACTAAGATAACAGTTACTACTCAAAACGCTGCGTCGCAAAGTGCCAACCGAGTTCGCGCGAAATATGTTCGAGCATCACGTGCCCGCGCACGCTTCCTCCCTTTTCATTGATACGCGGACTCGCGACCGCAATGCCTGCCTGGCCCAATGCCACCGCGACAATCAAACCCGACACGCCGCTCTTCGCCGGCAATCCCGTGCGCACGAGATGCATGCCCGATTCATCATACAATCCGCTCGTCGCCATGATCGCCGTGACAATCGCAACCGTGCGCTCCGCGAGCACGCGCGCGCCCGTGTGATCGCAGCCGCGATTGGCGAGCAACATGCCCATGCGACTCGCTTGCATCACGTCCGCCTCAATCGAGCAGAGATAAAAATACGTGTGCAAAATCTCCGCGATGTCGCCGCGAATCACGCCATTGCTCTTCATCAAATACGCAAGCGCGCGATTGCGATCTCCGGTTTGCAATTCGGAATAAAACACGCGCGGGTTAATCTGCACGCGACCGCCCAAAAGTTTCTCTCCCCAGCGCTCCAGCCACGCCAGCCGCTCTTCCCGTTCTCCTGCAATATGGCTGCACAAAACAATCGCGCCCGCATTTAACAAAGGATTCGAAGGCGTTGGCCCAAAGATGTCGAGTTGCGCCGCAGATGAAAACGGCAACCCCGAAGGCTCGGCATCGATCCACGAGAACACTTGCTGCTCGCCCTTCTCTTCCAACATGCCCGCGAGCAGAATCACTTTCGCCACGCTTTGCATGGTAAAGCGATGTTGCGCTGCATCACCGGCAACGAGACCGCCGCCGCGGCATAATGTTATTGCCGCGCTCGTCATTTCCAGCGGCGCATGCGCCAACTCCGGAATATAACTCGCCGGCGCGCCTGCGGTATTCAAACGCGCCAACGCGACAGCGGTGTTCAGCACTTCTTGTATGCGAGAAACTTCCATGCGTAAGATGATTGGATTGGTGGATTGTTGAATCGGTGGATTGCCGGATCGGTGGATTGGTGGATTGCTGGAGTGATGGATTCGTGGAGTGTTGGATTGTTAAAACACAGCGCTGTGCTCTTTAATTTCAGGTATCCAGGACTCAACACTTCATCACTCCACCAATCCATCAATCCATCAATCCATCAATCCCAAGCTCTCTCTCTCTCTCTCTCTCTCTCTCTCTCTCTCTCTCCACTTCAGAACCACTTTCTCTTTTTAAAATAAAACACCATGACCACGCCGATGGCGATCATGACAAGAAGCACCGCGGGATAACTCCAAGGCCAGCGTAGTTCCGGCATGTGTTCGAAGTTCATGCCGTAGACGCCAGCAATAAACGAGAGCGGAATAAAAATCGTGGTGATGATGGTGAGCGTTTTCATGACTTCGTTCATCTTGTTGCTCAAGCTGGAGAGATAGATATCGAGCAACACGGAAACGAGGTCGCGATAATTTTCGATGGTGTCGATCACGCGCGCGAGGTGATCGAACAAGTCGCGCAGGTAAATCGTCGTTGTGCTCTTGATCAACGCCGACTCGCGGCGCTCGAGCGTGGCAACCACGTCGCGCAACGGCCATACGGCTTTGCGCATGAGAATGAACTCGCGCCGGATTTTGTGTACTGCTTTGAGTTGCGCCTGGGTGGGATTGGTGAGCAACGTCTCTTCCAACGTTTCAAGTTGCTCGCCGAGTTTATCCAAAACGAGGAAGTAATGATCGACAATGGCGTCCAGCAGCGCGTAGAGCAAATAATCGACGCCCATCGTGCGCATGCGGCCGTTGCCGCTGATGATGCGTTGGCGAATCGGAATGAAATCGTCTTTCGCGCCTTCTTGAAACGACATGATGAAATTGCCGCCGAGCACAAGGCTAACCTGCTCCGTGATGACTTGCTGCGCGGCTTCATCATAACTCAACATCTTGGTGACGAGGAAAATATATTCGCCGAAATCTTCGAGCTTGGGCCGCTGCTCGGTGCTGACGATGTCTTCCAACACCAGCGGATGCAGTCCGAAATGTTTGCCGAGGCGCTCGATGGCATCGACTTGGTGCAGGCCGTCGATGTTGATCCACGTGCGCGTGGGCCGATCACGAAACGGTAGACAGTCCTGCACGCTGGCAAGCTCTTTCTCCTGCAACGAGGCTTCGTCGTAATCGAGCAAAGTGATTTTGACTTGCGCGGTCTTCTGCTCGCCGACGTGAATGAGCGTGCCGGGCGGAAGTCCCGCGCTTTTGGAACGACGTTTTTTCGATTTGGGCATAGCCAATCATAACCTGACGAGTCGGAGCTAAACAAGAAAAGCTCATCCGCCGAAATTCACTGAAGTCGCCGAGTGTCGCCGAAGAAAAGCTTTTTTCGGTGAAGCTCGGTGACTTCGGTGCCGCTCGGAGGAAAAATTTTGTTTTGGGAAATGATCAAACTACTTGGATACTACCCCGATTTGCTGGCACACTGCAAATCAAAGCTTCTTCGAAGCAACTATTCAGCGCCACCCGGCAGAAGAGCTTTTGCATCGAAATGCGCCGAAGAAATCGCTCGCGCGCCTCAATCGTTCTAAAAGAAACGACGCAAATACGTTTCGCGCTTTGTTTGCCAAGCAAGATAATATGCTTTTGCAAATGAGCAACAAAATTTTACATTGCTGCCCATGAAACCTTCCTCCCTCTTCGGTCATTCGTGTGAGTTGTTGGAAATCTTGCTGCGCGACGCGCGTCCGGCGGATCACTTGATCGACATATTCTTCCGCCAACGGCGCTATCTCGGTTCGCATGATCGCCGCGACGTGGCGGAAAACGTGTACGGCATTTTGCGCCATCGCCGTTTATTGCAGACCATTGTCGCGCGCGTGGAGGCGCAAAAAGATTTGACGCCTTCGTGGCTGCTTGCAGCTTATCAAATTCATTTGGGGCAGCAATCGCCGCAAAGCGTGAGCGAAGCCTCGCCGCTTTCCACTGACCAAACGCAAAAACTCGCGGAGCAAGTGCTCGCTGAAATCACGCGCGATAATATCGGCGTGCGGCTCTCCTTTCCCGATTGGCTCGTGGCCGCGCTGCAAACGCAACTCGGAGCGGAAAGCGTCGCGCTGCTCGAAGCCTTGAATCAAGCGCCGCCGCTCACGCTGCGCGTAAACACATTGAAAGCCCCGCGTGAAGCCTGTTTGGCGGAGTTACAGCAGCGCGGTTTCGAATGTGCGCCCACGGCGCTTTCACCCATGGGCATTCAACTCGCGAAGCGCGCGAACTTGTTCGGCCTCGATCTTTTTCGCGAAGGATGGTTTGAAGTGCAAGACGAAGGCAGCCAGCTTATCTCGTTGTTGCTCGATCCAAAACCGAATTGGCGCGCGGCCGACGTGTGCGCCGGCGGCGGAGGAAAGACTTTACACTTGGCAAGCTTGATGAAAAACCGTGGAGAGATTTTTGCGTTTGAGGTGATTGCGCCGCGTTTGGAGAATTTGAAAAAACGCACGCGCCGCAGCGGCGTTCACAACGTGCGCCCGCAATTGCTCGAACCAAACGCGTTGCCGGAAAATTTACGCGAACAATTGGACGCTATCTTGATCGACGCGCCCTGCACAGGCACGGGCGTGCTCCGCCGCAACCCGGATGCGAAATGGAAGATCACGCCGGAGATGGTGAGCGAGATGGCCGCAAAGCAACGCGCGATCCTCGCGCATTATGCGCCGCTGCTGAAAATTGGAGGGCGATTGGTTTATGCGACGTGCAGTTTACTGGCGGAAGAGAACGAGCAAGTGGTTGAGGCTTTTTTAAAAGAGAACGCGCGCTTTCGCGCCAGCACGGCGTCGGCGATTTTGCAGCGTTATGATCTGGCCAAACTCGCGGAGGGAAATTTCATGAGGCTTATGCCGCATCGCCACGGCTGCGACGGCTTCTTTGCCGCGGTGATGGAGAGAAAAGAATAGAGCCGCAATTCTCGCGACTCTATTCGCGGTGCATTTTGCATTCTCTACTTCTTGCGCAAACGTTCTTCCGCTTTCGCTGTCGCCTCGCGCACGGCCTCGGCATTCGAATCCGCCTCCGCGCGCGCGATGGTCGCACCCGGATCAACGTTCGCCACGTGGCAATGAAAGCGCTCGCCGATTTGATACGTCGTCACGCTCACCCTCACGCCTGCGAGCTCTTGCTTTTCGACACGATAGTTTTCGGTTTTCATTTCACACTCACCTCTTCTTCATTGGATTGTTGGAGCGATGGATTGCTGGATTGTTGGGAAAGCCTTTAATCCAGCAATCCAATCACGCTGACTTCACGCCGTCTTTTCCACCGGCGCGCCCACGAGGTTGCCCCACTCCGTCCACGAGCCGTCGTAGTTCTTCACATTTTTATAACCCAACAAATATTTCAACACGAACCACGTGTGGCTCGAACGCTCGCCGATGCGGCAATAGGCAATGATGTCTTTATCCGCGGTCACGCCTTTGTCGCCATAAAGCGTTTTGAGTTGATCAAAGCTCTTGAACGTGCCGTCCTCATTGCACGCTTGCGCCCATGGAATGCTCTTCGCGCCCGGAATGTGACCGCCGCGTTGGCAGGTCTCGGGCAATCCCGGAGGCGAAAGAATTTTGCCCGTAAACTCGTCGCCCGATCGCACATCCACGAGCGCGACTTTACCGGACTTGTACGCGTCCATTACTTGCGGCAAATACGCGCGCAGCGCTTGATCCGGCTCGCTCGCTTTGTAGTTCGCTTTCTTCGGCGCAGGCGCGTCTTTCGTCACGCCGCGGCCCTCGGCCAACCACTTCTTGCGGCCGCCGTCCATGATGCGAATATCTTTGTGGCCGTACATTTTCATTTGCCAAAACGCCCACGCCGCGAACCAGTTGTTGTTGTCGCCATAGAGCACGACTGTGATGTCGTTACCGATGCCGCTCTCGCTCATGAGTTTTTCGAGATCGGCCTTTTTAATGATGTCGCGTTGCACTGTGTCGCAGAGTTGCGTTTGCCAATTCCAGCCGATGGCGTTGGGCACGTGGCCTTCTTCATAGGCTTTGGTGTCAACGTCAACCTCGGCGATGACGACGTTCGCGTCGTTTTGGTGTTCCTCGACCCACTGCGTCGTGACGAGGACTTCGGGATTTGCGTAAGCAGACATGGTGGCTCCTTTGGTTTAAAGATGGTGGATTGAAACGTGCGCAAACCTAAACAATTTGCGGGAAAATTTCCACTCCATAATCATGTAGCTCCGTCTTAAAGTATGGCCGCCAAGCTGCTCACATGAATTCTCTTGTGCGACGTTGGTCTTACTACACGCGGCAAGATATGTTTTTTTCAAAAAATTTCCCCTTGACTTCCCTCTAGTTGCGGTTGTATCTTAAACCCGACCAAAAAAGTCTAGTTAGTTGAAGATCATATGTTCAAGCTCTCCAGAAAATCCGAATACGGCCTGATCGCCCTGAAGCACATGCAGAAACTCGAGTCGGGAAAAGTCTGCACCGCGCGAGAGATTGCGAGCCGCTTCAAGATTCCCGAACCGGTCATGTCCAAAATTTTGCAAAAGCTCGTGAAGTCCGGGCTTGTAGCGAGCATTCAAGGCCCGTACGGCGGCTATGTACTTGCGATGAAGCCCGGCCAGATCACGATGGCCAAAGTCGTGGAAGCGATTGAAGGTCCGTTCGGCATCGTCGATTGTGTGGTGAGTGGCGAAGAGTGCGAATGTACGCAATACAGCGAAGGCGTGTGCAACATCGAAGAGCCGTTCGCGCAGATTCAAACGCAGTTTAAAAATTTTCTCAACAGCATCTCGCTCGCGGATTTGAGCAAATCTCAAGCGCGGCCTGCGCCGTTGGTTCAAATTAGAGTGTGAACCCTATATAGGGGAAGTCGGACTTTGCTAAAGAGCAATTTGGTTTCTGTAAAGCCTGTTTGGCAAAGTCCGACTTCGCTCGCGTTTATATCATCAACATCATCAAGGAGACCATCATGGTAACAATCACTCCCAAAGCGGCAACGGAAGTAAAAAAAATCATCGCGCAAGAAACTGAACCGAACTTGGGCTTGCGCGTCGGCGTGCAAGGCGGCGGTTGCTCCGGCTTGACGTATTTTCTTTCGTTGGATAAAGATCAACGCACGGATGACCACGTCCTCGAAGAGCATGGCGTGAAAATTTATTTGGACTCCAAAAGCGCGCTCTATCTCGAAGGCACGGAGTTGGATTTCACCGACGGCTTGCAAGGCTCGGGCTTCACCTTTAAAAACCCGAACGCCGTGCGCACCTGCGGCTGCGGTCATTCGTTTAATGCATAGAAACGCAAACGCTACTTCTACCTGTCATTCAGAAGGAATCCTTTTCAGCACTGGAAACACTCCAATTTGATCTGTGCCCAGTGCTCAAAAAGATTCCTTCTGAATGACACGAATTTGATGTGTCATGCTAATCAAGGTTGATGATAAATGAGCGCAGAACTCGAAACACTTGAAACCATAGAAAACCTCACGCGCAGTGAGTACAAGTACGGCTTCACGTCCGACATCGAAACCGACGTTGCGCCCAAAGGTTTGGACGAGGACACGGTCCGCATGATCTCCGCAAAGAAGAATGAGCCGGAGTTTATGCTCGAATGGCGCTTGAAGGCCTATCGTCATTGGCTCAAAATGACCGAGCCGAAATGGCCCAATGTCTCCTATCCTCCCATCAATTATCAAGACGTGATCTATTACGCCGCGCCGAAATCCGCCAAGAAGCTCAACAGCATGGATGAGGTCGATCCGCAGCTCCGCGCGACATTTGAGAAACTCGGCATCTCGCTCGAAGAGCAAATGCGTTTGAGCGGCGTGGCGGTCGATGCGGTGATGGATAGCGTCTCCGTCGCGACCACGTTCAAGAAAGAGCTTTCGAAGCTAGGCATTATCTTCTGCTCGTTTTCCGAGGCCGTGCTCGAGCATCCCGAGTTGATAAAAAAATATCTCGGCTCGGTCGTGCCTTATACCGACAACTACTTCGCGACGCTCAACTCCGCGGTGTTTAGCGACGGCTCGTTTTGCTACGTGCCCAAAGGCGTGCGCTGCCCGATGGAGCTTTCGACGTACTTTCGCATCAACACCGCAAACACGGGGCAATTCGAGCGCACGCTCATCATTGCCGAAGAAGGCGCATACGTGAGTTATCTCGAAGGCTGCACCGCGCCGATGCGCGACGAGAATCAATTGCACGCCGCGGTGGTCGAGCTCGTCGCGCACAAGAACGCGACGATCAAATATTCGACGGTGCAGAATTGGTATCCGGGCGACGCCGAGGGGCGCGGCGGCATTTATAATTTCGTCACCAAGCGCGGCATTTGTCTCGATGAGAACGCAAAAATTTCGTGGACGCAGGTTGAAACCGGTTCAGCGATCACGTGGAAATATCCGAGCGTGTTGCTCAAAGGCGATAATTCCGTCGGCGAGTTTTACTCGGTCGCGGTCACGAACAATCGCCAGCAAGCGGACACCGGCACGAAGATGATTCACCTCGGCAACAACACGCGCAGCACCATCGTGTCGAAAGGCATCTCCGCCGGGCGCAGCAACAACTCGTATCGCGGCTTGGTGAAGGTTGCCCCGCGCGCGAAGAACGCTCGCAACTTCTCGCAGTGCGACTCGCTGCTCATCGGCGACCGCTGCGGCGCGCACACGTTTCCTTATTTGGAAGTACACAATCAAGGCGCGCAAATTGAGCACGAAGCCACGACTTCAAAGATCGGCGAAGATCAACTCTTCTATTGCCAACAGCGCGGCATCTCAAAAGAAGACGCGGTGAATTTGATCGTGAACGGCTATTGCAAAGAAGTCTTCCGCGAGCTGCCGATGGAATTTGCAGTCGAAGCGCAGAAGCTTTTGGCGATTAGTTTGGAAGGAAGCGTGGGGTGAGTTTTCAGTAATCAGTAATCAGTTCACTCGCACTCTCGTTCCCAAACTCCGTTTGGGAACGCGCTTGCTTTAGAAACTCCGTTTCAGCCTTGTGCAGGCCATCTCGCGAAACAAAGTTTCGCTCTCACTTGCGTTCCCAATCTGGAGATTGGGAACGAGAACTTGAACTAAGGAAGCGCATGTTAAGCATCAAAGGTTTGGAAGTATCAGTTGAGAACAATAAAATTCTGCGCGGCTTGAACCTTGAAGTGAAGGCCGGTGAAGTGCATGCGATCATGGGCCCGAACGGCTCGGGCAAGAGCACGCTCGCGAATGTGTTGGCCGGACGCGAAGGCTATGAAGTGAGCGCAGGCACGGCGACGTACAACGGCAAAGACCTGCTCGATATGGCTCCCGAAGAGCGCGCGTGCGACGGCGTGTTTCTCGCGTTTCAATATCCGGTCGAGATTCCAGGCGTGAGCATCGCGAACTTTTTGAAATCCGCGTACAATGCCATTCGCGAGCATCGCGGCGAGGGAAAGATGGACTCGATTGATTTTCTCGCGCTGATGAAAGAGAAGATGCGCGTGGTGGGCATGGATGAAAAACTCCTCAGCCGCTCCGTGAACGAAGGCTTCTCTGGCGGCGAAAAGAAGCGCAATGAAATTTTCCAAATGGCGCTCTTGCAGCCCAAGCTCGCGATCTTAGATGAAACCGACTCGGGTTTAGACATTGACGCGCTGCGCATCGTCGCAAACGGCGTGAATCAGTTGAAGAGCAAAGACAACGCAACGCTCGTGATTACGCACTATCAACGCTTGCTCGACTATATCGTGCCGGACTATGTGCACGTGCTCGTCAAAGGCCGCATCGTCGAATCCGGCGACAAGTCGCTCGCGCTCAAACTCGAAGAGCGCGGGTATGATTGGATTCGCGAAGAGAAAGGTTTGTAGCCTTGCCCCCTTGTGGGGCAAGGAAACGTGCATGAACAGCGGCCCACAAGGGGCCGGGACTACATTAAAAGATTGATCATGGAAAAAACCATCACACAAGATACCGATAGCAAAGCCTGGTACCTCTCGAACTTTGATTTCTTCGAGAGCAAGCTGAACGGCAGCGCCTCCCTTCCCTTTCATGAAAAACGCCGCGCGGCGATTTCAAAGTTCGCGGAATTGGGCTTTCCCACGCCGCGCAATGAAGAGTGGAAATATACCAACGTCGCGGCATTGGCGAGCCACAAGTTCAAACTTGCGAGCGAGGCTCCGGCATTGACGCAAAACGACATTGCGCCGTTTTTATTCGGCGCGATGGAGCAAAATCTGCTCGTGTTTGTGAATGGCCGTTTCATGCCCAAGCTCTCCCGCGTGCTCACGAAGAACAAACAGATTGTGATCGACAACTTGGCGAGCACGCTGCGCAACGGCAATGACGCGAGCACGCGTCATCTCGCGCAATATGCTGCGTTCGAGAAAGAGGCGTTCATTGCACTGAACACCGCGTTCGCGCACGAAGGCGTGCTCATCAATGTGCCTAACGGCGTGATCGTGGACGAGCCGATTCATTTGCTTTATCTTTCCCACGGCGACAATGCCTTTGTTGCGCATCCGCGCAATTTGATTGTGCTCGGCAAAAACAGTCAAGCGCGTATCATTGAAAGCTATCATAGCTTGGACGAAGGCGCGTACTTCAACAACATCGTCTCGGAAATCGTGTTGGAAGAAAACGCGCAGCTTGAGCACGTGCGCATTCAAAACGAGAGCCGCAACGCTTATCACATTGCCGCGCGCGAAGTGAAGCAGAGCAAGCACAGCGTGTATACTTCGATCAGCGTGGATTTAGGCGGCGGCCTCGTGCGCAACAATTTCAACCTCCGACTCGCCGCGGAAAATTGCGAAGGCAATCTTTTCGGGTTTTATATGGCGAGCGGATCGCAGCTTGTCGATAATCACACGCTCATCGATCATCTCATGCCGCACTGCCAGAGCAACGAGCATTACAAAGGCATTCTTGCGGATAAAGCGCAGGGCGTGTTCAACGGCAAAGTGATGGTGCATCAAGACGCGCAGAAAACGAATGCGTATCAATCGAACCAATGCTTGCTGCTCTCCGATGAGGCCAATATCAACTCGAAGCCGCAGCTCGAAATTTTCGCGGACGATGTGAAGTGCAGCCACGGCGCGACCATCGGGCAGTTGGATGAAGAGCAGCTCTTCTATCTCCGCGCGCGCGGCATCGGCTTGGATGAAGCCAACGCGATGCTACGCTATGCTTTCGCGAGCGAAATTTTGCAACGCATCGACATGCCGCAGGTGGCGGAGAACCTCGATGAGATGGTTCATGCGAGCTTTCGACAAGCGTAGCGAAGCTTTTGGGGTTACTGTCATTCAGAAAGAATCTTTTTACTCGCTGGAGATTCTGCCCAGAGCTTAAAAAGATTCCTTCTGAATGACAGAGAGCGAGGGTTGTCGCAAGTCCTTTCAGTGAGAATAATATGAGCACACATACCGAAACACTCCAACGTCGCCCGCCTCACGCAAAACACGTCGAAGCTTTTGACGTGAACCGCGTGCGTAAAGATTTTCCCATCTTGCAACTCAAAGTGCATGGTAAGCCGTTGGTGTATTTGGACAACGCGGCGACTTCGCAAAAGCCGCAGGCTGTGCTCGATGCGCTCAATCAATATTATCGCGCGGAAAATGCGAACATTCATCGCGGCGTGCATTACTTGAGCGAAGTGGCCACGCGCGGTTATGAAGGCACGCGCGTGAAGATTCAAAAATTCCTCAATGCCGCTTCAGAGCGCGAGATCATTTTCGTGCGCGGCACTACCGAGGCCGCGAATCTCGTGGCGCACTCGTATGGCCGGCCGCATCTCAAAGCCGGCGATGAAATCATCATTACGGGCATGGAGCATCATTCGAACATTGTGCCGTGGCAAATGCTCTGCGAAGATACGAGCGCGAAGTTGCGCGTGGTGCCGCTCAACAACAACGGCGAGTTGATTCTCGAAGAATTTGAAACGCTCTTGAATAGTCACACAAAGCTCGTCGCGCTTGTGCATGTTTCCAATTCGCTCGGCACGATCAATCCGATTAAAAAAATTATCGGCCTCGCGCATGAGCGCAAAGTGCCGGTGTTCATCGACGGCGCGCAAGCCGTGCCGCACATGGCCGTGAATGTCAAAGAGCTTGATTGCGATTTCTATGCGTTCTCCGGCCATAAAATTTTCGGACCGACCGGCATCGGCGTGCTTTATGCGAAAGAGGCGCTGCTGAAAAAAATGCGGCCCTATCAAGGCGGCGGGGACATGATCAAATCCGTCACGTTTGAGAAGACGACGTACAACGATCTGCCACACCGCTTCGAAGCGGGCACGCCGGACATTGCGGGCGTGATCGGCCTCGGCGCGGCGCTGGATTATGTGAGCAACATCGGCTATGACAAAATCGCGGCGCACGAGCATGTGCTTTTGGAATACGCGACGGAAGCACTGCTCGCAATTCCGGGTTTGAAAATCATCGGCACGGCAAAGCAAAAAGCGAGCGTGATTTCATTCGTGCTCGAAGGCATTCATCCGCACGATGTCGGAACGATTTTAGATCGGAGCGGCATCGCGGTGCGCACGGGCCATCATTGCACGCAGCCGGTGATGAAGCGCTTCAACGTGCCCGCGACCTCGCGCGCCTCGTTTGCGTTTTATAACACGACCGCGGAAGTGGATGCGCTCGTGCAAGGGATTCACACGGTCATGAAAGTGATGAGCTAATGGACGATCTGCGTGAACTGTATCAAGAAGTGATTCTTGATCACAACAAGAATCCGAAGAACTATGGCAAGCTTGCGTGCGCCAATCACACGTCGGAAGGTTACAATCCGTTGTGCGGCGATCATATTAATTTGTATCTGCAAGTGGAAGATGGCCGTATTCGCGACGTGAGTTTCGAAGGCTCGGGCTGCGCGATTTCGAAGGCTTCGGCTTCTTTGATGACCGCGGAGTTGAAAGGCAAGTCTGTGGTTGATGCCAAGCACCTCTTCGAAAAATTTCAGCACTTGGTCACGAGCAGCAATGCCGCGGAACCCGATCTCGACGGCTTGGGCAAGCTCGCCATCTTCGCGGGCGTGCGCGAGTTTCCGCTGCGCGTGAAATGCGCGAGCCTCGCGTGGCACACGATGAGCGCGGCGTTGGCCGAAGGCGGAAGCGTGGCTTCGACGGAGTGAAGAACGTGAGGTTATTATGAAAGCTCAAACGATGACTCAAATCGGCTTTGAGGAAGCAAAACGTGATGTGGCAATTCTATTTCAACGTGTCGAAGCCGGAGAAATGTTTGTCGTATTGAAAGCGGGCCAGCCCGTTGCTGAAATAAAGCCTATTCCAGTCGCGCAAACTAAACCTCGCCCCTACGGTTTATGCGCGGGCCAATTTATCGTGCCTGATGATTTCGACGCGCCGCTGCCGGAAAATATCTTACAGGAATTTGAAGGGCGATGAAGCTACTTCTCGACACCCACATCTTTCTATGGTACATCAGCAAAGATGAGCGGCTCGACAACTCGAAACGCGATGCCATAAAAGACTCTTCCAATGAAGTTTATCTGAGCGTTGTGTCTGTGTGGGAAGCAATCATCAAGTATCAACTCGGAAAGCTGCCATTACCCGAATCTCCAGAAATTTATTTGCCAGTTCAACGTGAGCATCATCAAATTTCAAGTCTCATATTGGACGAAGCGAGTGTTGCTCACCTCGTCAAGTTGCCCTCGTTACATCGCGACCCGTTTGATCGCATGCTTGTTTGTCAAACGATCGTACACGATTTCAACCTCGTTACGGTTGATGATATGATAAGATCCTATCCAGTTCCACTTTTTGATTGACCCCTCAAAAATTTTTGATGTTCGTATGGAAAATAACAACGACTCCCCCAACCCTCTGCGCGAAGACATCATCAGGGCTTTGCAAACCTGCTACGATCCGGAAATTCCGGTCAACATCTATGAATTGGGTTTGGTTTATAATGTTGATTTGAACGAAGCGCAGCAGGCGCACATTCGCATGACGCTGACTTCGCCTGCGTGTCCGGTTGCCGGCATTTTGCCGCTGGAAGTTGAATCAAAAGTCAAAGCCGTGCCTGGCGTCACGGATGCGAAAGTGGAACTCGTGTGGGAGCCGCAATGGAACCCAACGATGATGAGCGAAGCCGCGAAACTTGAACTCGGATTTTTTTAAGGAGAATTTTGTATGCGCAATTTGAACATTCATATCAACGATAACTTGCCACCGATGTATGATCCCCGCGCCGTGCAGCCGATGCGCGATGAATTAACGGCCACGGGCTTTGAAGAATTGCTCACGCCGGAGCAGGTGGATCAAACTCTATCCGCGCAAAACAACGAAACGATTTTGCTCATGGTCAATTCGGTTTGCGGTTGCGCCGCGGGCAGCGCGCGACCTGGCGCGACGCTGGCGTTGCAGCATCACACGATTCCCGATCGTTTCGTCACGGTGTTTGCTGGACAAGATCGCGCCGCAGTGGAGCATGTGCGGCGCACGTACCTCGCGGAAGTGCCGCCTTCTTCGCCTGCGATGGCTTTGTTCAAAAACGGCAAACCAATCTACGTCATGCATCGCCGCGAGATCGAAGGACGGCCCGACACGATGATTGCGAGTGCGCTGAAAAAACTTTTCGAACAACATTGCACGCGCAAAGGACCGGCAATCAGCGCCGAAGCATATGCGCAACTATCGCATGCGGTGGCGTGCGGTTCGACGATTCCGCGTTTTGCGCAACAGTAAAACTTTTTTGGGCAACGAATAAAGCAGCAACGAAAAAATCTTTGCGGGTGGCTCGACCATGACTACGAAAGCCTTCATGACCGACGAGGAGTTGTTGAGTTTGCCGAAGGACGGCTACAAATACGAGCTTATCGATGGGGAGTT
Source organism: bacterium (assembly GCA_041918175.1). Classification (GTDB taxonomy): domain Bacteria; phylum Zhuqueibacterota; class Zhuqueibacteria; order Zhuqueibacterales; family Zhuqueibacteraceae; genus JABWAN01. The sequence continues at coordinate 73,669 of JAYRWE010000039.1, read as the reverse complement.
GGTCAAAAGTCCCGGCACGATGCTTCGAGGAAAAATTGCGGCGCATCTTGGATATCTTATCGGCAAATATCTCGACCAAGTTCCCCTTGCAGAAGTCTATGGCTCTAGCGCCGGTTATCGCATGGTCAGCGGCAATTTGCTCTCGCCGGATTTGTCTGTTGTCTTGAGCACGCGTTTTCAGGTGGTATCGAACCCGAAGGCTTCGGCTACTTCGCGCCGGATATTGCAGTCCAAGTGCTTTCGCCACGCGAACGGCAGAAAAAGCTGAAAGAAAAGATCGTCGAATACTTTACCAACGGCTCAAAGCTCGTGTTAGTGGTCGATCCCAAAACTCGTTCGGTCGCGGTTTATCGCTCACCTCAAAAATCTGAGACCCTGCTAGAAACGATGACGTTGGATTTTTCCATCGTGCTGCCCGGCTTCACTTGCAAGGTTGCAGAAATTTTCAAGAAGCGTTCACGTTAACCTGCGCGCTGAATATGCCGCTCGAAGCGCTGTATCAAAATCTAATTCTCGATCATTATAAGAATCCGCGCAACTTCGGCAAGTTGAACAGCGACGCAGTGCGCCTGCGACATGAAAATCCTTCGTGTGGCGATCATATCGAGTTGTATGTCGAACTGAGCGCGGCGCGCAAAGTTCAAGAGATCAAATTCGAGAGTTGGGGCTGCGCTTTGAGTCTTGCCTCGGCTTCGATGATGACGGTTGCAGTGAAAGATCAAACCCTTGCTCAAACGCGCGAATTGCTCACTTCGTTTCGCGCGCTCTTCGTCTCGCCGTCCAAACCGATTACAGGCTTGGGCGAGTTGAATGCGTTTGCAGGTGTCAATGAATTTCCGGCGCGTATTGCGTGTGTCTTGTTGCCGTGGAACGCGCTGACGGAACATCTTCATGGGAGCCAATGACTTTGAAGTTTTCAAAACGAACGCTCTTGCAGCAGCTCATCTTCCGCAAACCCGGTTCGCCTCAAGCAAACATTTTAAAAATCCCTCCGCATGTTTTTTCATCCCACTGCAACCGTCATTAAGCCGCTCGCGGCCTTGACATTCACGCATTTTTTGACTATCTAAGCACGCTGCATAAAAACCTCGCGCGTATTTTTTAATCTCGACAAAATAGAAAACGGCACGCATAGCGCCGGAATACGTCCCCACGAATGGTTTCAGAAAGGAGCTTGGCAATGGCTGGTAAACTGGTGAATTACTCTTCGCAAAACGGTTTTGCGATTCTCGAACTCAGCGATCCCCCGGCAAACACATACACGTATGAAATGATGCAAGACCTCGATGCGGCGATTTTGCAGGCGCGCATGGACGACAGCGCGCACGTGATCATCATTCGCGGCGCGGGCGAGAAATTTTTCTGCGCGGGCGCGAACATCAGCATGCTGCAACGCGTGACGCCGCGCTTCAAATACTTTTTCTGTTTGCATGCGAATGAAACGTTGACGCGCTTGGAGCAAACGCCCAAGTTGGTGATCGCGGCGCTCAACGGCCACTGCGTCGGCGGCGGCTTGGAAATCGCAATGGCCGCGGACATTCGCATTGCGAAAAAAGGCGGCGGCAAAATCGGTTTGCCGGAAGTCGCGCTCGGCGTATTGCCCGGCACCGGCGGCACGCAACGCCTCGCGCGACTCGTGGGCAAAGCGCGCGCGATTGAGTTGATGACCACGGGTCGCACATTCGAGTTCGAAGAAGCGGAGCAAATGGGCATTGTGAATCACGTCTATGCCGCCGAAGGTTTTTGGGAAAAAGTCTTAGAATATGCAGGGCAGTTCGTTCCGCCCAACAAAGCTTCGAAAGCCGTGGGCTTGATCAAACGATCGGTGCAATCCGGCGCGGAAGTGCCCTTCAGCGAAAGCCTCGCTATTGAGCGCGAGTTGCAACAGCAGCTCTTCCAAAGCGAAGACGCGAAAGAAGGCTTGTCGGCTTATGTGGAGAAGAGGAAGGCGAATTTCGCGGGGAAGTAGAAAAGATGAAACTGCAAATGAGAGCTTATGCAACTCTCATTTGCAAAATGCTCATGATCGCGTAATGTATAAAATCGATCTTTTGCCCACGGCAACGGTACGTATCGACCTCGATCAGAAAATCGGAAGCTTTTGATGTAGGCAACAGTCCAGATTTTGGTGAAGAGGTTAAACGAACCGCCCAAAACAAACGCTTGCTGAAATTCTTGGCAGAGCGGCGCAAAACGGCCAAAGGAAAAAGCAAGTCTGTGGAAGAAGTGGAGAAGGAATTGGGGGTGGCATAGCTGGAAAGTGGAATGAAAGGGAGCAGATAATCGCACTGAGGCGATTGCCCTCAGATTCACTCCTTTATGAAAGCAGGTGCATCATGAACGCATTCACCGGCGAAGTTCGAGACAATGCTATGGTAGTTCCGCTGGAAGTTTTTGCCCAGTTAGGTTGGCAAGAGGATGCGAGAATTTTCCTGAAAAAAGATAATGGCAGATTGCTGCTTCGCCCGCAGGAGTTGACGGCGGATGAGATCGATGACATAGCATGCACGTATTTGGTGAAATACGTCGGTGACGCGACCGCCGTTAAAACGCCCGTATTTAAAAACGGAAAATGGCACGCCGAGGTCGTTTTATCCTATCGCGATGAAACCGTCGGCTTCTTGACTTTTTCTCGGGATGGCCAGCTTCTACCTGAAGAATCAGATAGTCCGCAAAAAATGAAGAGCAATTACCGGTGAAAATTGTTCTGCCACTGCTCAAGCAGGAGCAAGATTTCACATGTGTTCCGGCGTGCATTCGAATCGTGCTCAAGTCTTTTGGAATCGACCTGCCTGAGAGCGAGATAGTACAAGCATGCCAAGCGACGCCAATAGGGATAGATCAATACGAAGCCTTTGAGGGAATTTCAGGGTTGGGCTTCTCGGCAACCGTTTTTGAGCACGCAGATTTTAATGAGTTGATTAAATGCATTCGACGGAATCAACCTGTTGTTGTCTTTTTGAGCGTGAAGTATCTGCCTTATGCTCAAGGACAAAGAGGAACCCACGCCGTCGTTGTAAATGGCTTTGAAGAAAACGTCGTTATTTTTATTGATCCGGCGCGAGGCGAAGAAATCCATCTCTCGCTTGATACTTTTCAAAAAGCATGGCAAAATCGTGAGTGCATCGGAATAGTGATTGATTTGCCCTCAGGCAAGGAGCTTTGACCACATGGCTTTACAATTAGAAGAAAATTTACAAAAGAACATCGACCTCATCCGCAGCAAAGTGATCGAGATGGGCACGCTCGCGGAGTTGGCGTTGCAGCATAGTTTGCGCGCGATGGTGGAGAACAATCGCACGCTCGCTTACTCCGTGATCTTGCGCGATCAATACATTGACGAAGCGGAGAAAGAGTTGGATCGCCTTTGCTTGGAGTTTCTCGTGCGCCAGCTTCCGGTGGCGGGTCATTTGCGTTTCGTTTATGCTGTGATCAAAATCAACAATGAACTCGAACGCATCGGCGATTACGCGGAGAGCATCGCGCGGCATTTCCTCAAAATCAATTCGCTGAATTATCAACCAGTGTATGCAAAGTATGTCGAGATTGCCGATCTCGCCATTCCCATGCTGCATGATGCGCTGCAAGCGTTCGTGAATCAAAACGTGGATTTGGCGCGCAAGACCATGGAAAAGGAAACCGTGGTCGACGGCATTCGCAATCGCATTCACGCCGATTTAGTCACCCAACGCGAGCAGGACAAACTGCCTTCCGAAGCTTTGGCTCCCTTGACGATCATGGCGAGCCGCTTTGAACGCGTGGCGGATCAAGCATGCAATATTTGCGAAGAAGTTTTGTATATGTGCACAGGGGAGTATCAAAAGCATCGCGGCACAGAAGTGTTTCGCGTGCTCTTTGTGGGCGACGGCAACTCCAGCCGCAGCCAGATGGCGGAGGGCATCGGCAACGCGCTCGGGCTTTCGAAATTCGTGTTTAGCAGCGCGGGCATGAAGCCCAGCACGGTTGATGGTCGCACGTTGCAGTTTCTACAAGACAAAGGCATCAATGCCTCGCGTCATTACGCCAAGACCATCACGCAGATTCCAAATTTGGATCACTATCAAGTGATCGTGGCGTTGAGTGACGAGGCAGAGCAAGCCTTTCCGCCCGCGCCAACCAAGACGGTTGCGATCTCATGGGAGGTGGAGGATCCCTCCACCACGCAAGGCTCCCCGCAAGAAGTGCAACAGACCTATGAGAAGACCTTCCAATTTCTCGATGTGAATATTCGCAATTTGGTGGAAGCAATTTTAGGAGACGAGAAAAATTAATCTCATTTTCAGGACGATAACATGGAGAAAAAATCACTGCACGTTTAGTCAATAGCTTTTCATCAAACAGGAGAAGGAAATGTCGTTACGTTCTCACCGCTCTATGTTGCGTGTTGCCTGCTTTTTTTTCACCTTCCTCGCTTTGAGTTGCGGCAAAAAAGAAGACGCCGCACAGCAACAATCCGAATCGTCGATTATTCAAAACTCCGGTTCTGACACGATGGTCAATGTCGCGCAGGCATGGGCCGAAGAGTATAAAACGGTTGTGCCAGGCGTATCGGTGGAAGTTTCCGGCGGCGGATCGGGCACCGGCATCGCGGCGTTGATCGCGGGCACGGTTGACATTGCCAATTGCAGCCGCGAAATGCATGCAGATGAAATCGAACGCGCCAAGCAAAACACCGGCAAAACGCCGCAAGAGTTTCTGGTGGGCTATGATGCGCTCGCAGTTTATGTGCATAAAGACAATCCGCTCACAGAGATTTCGTTAGAGCAGCTTGCCGCTATTTACGGTGAGGGCGGAACGATCTCTAAATGGTCGCAGCTCGGTGTGACTGTGCCTGGGTGCGACAGCGATGAGATCATCCGCGTGAGCCGCCAATCCAACTCCGGCACGTATGAATATTTTCGCGAAGCCATTCTTGGCAAGTCGCGCGACTTTGCGCTCGGCTCGCGCGATATGAACGGTTCCAAAGACGTTGTCGATCTCGTGGCGCACACGGCGTGCGCGATTGGTTATAGCGGCCTCGGCTATCACACGCCTGAGGTCAAAATGTTATCCGTCTCGAAGAAAGCCGGCGACGCTTCCTTTCCTCCCACCATTGAAACCACACTTGCGAAAACTTATCCCATCGCGCGCCCGCTGTTCATGTATTCGCTCGGCGAGCCGACCGGCGTGATGCACGATTACTTGAACTGGATTCGCTCCGCGACCGGCCAAAAAGTTCTTGCGGATGTCGGCTATGTGCCGTTGCCCGATTCTTTGCAAACGCACGGAAAGGAATAATCCGCAATGGGGTTCTCTCGCCGCTTGGAAGCCATTACCGAACGCGTGATTGAAACGCTCATTCGCTTGTGCGGTGTGAGCGCGATTCTTTTTGTGTTCGGCATCTTCTTCTTCGTCTTTCGCGAAGGCTCGGACTTCCTGCTTAATCAACTCAACCTGCGCGATTTTTTTTTGAGCGCGGAGTGGTATCCCACTTCCGTTTCCAACAAACGCTATGGCGTGTTCGCCTTGCTCGCCGGCACTGCCGGCGTGACCGCGCTTGCGATGGCGCTGGCCGTGCCTTTTGGCTTGGGCGCAGCAATTTATGTTTCGGAATTTTGCGGGCCTAAGCTGAAAGAAATTTTCAAAATCACGATTGAGTTGCTCGCAGCAATTCCCTCGGTGGTGTGGGGCTTCATCGGCATCACGGTGATGAACCGCTTGATCATCGACGTGTTTAATGTCCCCATCGGTTTGAACATTCTCAACAGCGGCGTGATCCTCGCGCTGATGAGTGTGCCCATCATCGTTTCCATCGGCGAGGACGCGCTCAAAGCCGTGCCCGACTCTTATCGCGAGGCGGCGCTCGCGCTCGGCGCAACGAAATGGCAAACGATCTATCGCGTGCTTTTGCCCGCGGCGAAGAACGGTTTGCTCGCCGCGGTGTTGTTGGGCATTGGTCGTGCGGTCGGCGAAACGATGGCCGTGCTCATGGCCACCGGGCACGCGGTTAAAATTCCTACGAGCATTTTTGATTCGGTGCGCACGCTTACCGCAACGATTGCAGCCGAACTCGGCGAAGCGCCGGTGCATTCGGAGCATTATCAAGTGCTCTTCATCATCGGCATTTTGCTATTCACGATTACATTTGCAGTGAACCTCACTGCGGATTTCATCGTGCGCGGCGTGCGGAGGAAATGAGCTCACTGTGGCGTCATTCTTTATTTGAAGACCAACCCCTTTACCATGTCATTTTGGAAGAAATTTCCCTAGCACTTGGCACAAATCTCAAAATGAGTTTTGTTCCGAGCGCGAGGGAAGGTTCTTCCAGAATGACATATAGAGGAAACACGGCTTGAAAGTTAGCGCTTCAATCAAACCAACAGAGTCTCGTGCATGTTCACTGCGACCAAATTTGTCGATAAAAAACTGCGGATAGAAAAACTTGCCAAGTTCATCTTTCTTGGCATGGCGCTCATGATGATTCTGCCGCTGCTGTTGATCCTCGTTTATCTTTTTTATAAAGCTTTCCCCGCCCTTTCGCTCGATTTCCTCCTTACCAACCCCGTGAATCGCATGCGCGCCGGCGGATTGTGGGCGCCGCTATTGGGCACAATTTATCTCGTCGTAATCTCGCTCATGATCTCCGCCCCGGTCGGTGTTTTGGCCGCGGTTTATTTGAATGAGTACGCGAGCGAAAATTGGTTCACGCGCATCATCAATCTGGCGGTGGTCAATCTCGCGGGCGTGCCGAGCATTGTGCATGCGCTCTTCGGTCTCGGCGCATTCGTGTTGTTTGCGCAGATCGGGCGCTCCATTCTTGCGGCAGCGCTCACGTTGGCGATCATGACGCTGCCGGTGATCATTGCGAGCACGAAAGAAGCGCTCGCTTCCGTGCCGGTTCCGTTTCGCGAAGCGTGTTGGAATGTCGGCGCAACGCGGTGGCAAACGATTCGAAGCATCGTGCTGCCGAATTCGATCAGCGGCATTCTCACCGGCGTCATTTTGCAAGTTTCGCGCACCGCGGGCGAGACTGCGCCGATCATGTTCACGGGCGCGGTGTTCTTCAAAGCCATTCCCGAAGGCGATCTGCTCGCGTATAATTTGTTCGATCAATGTATGGCGCTGTCGATGCACCTATTCACGATCTCCACGCAAGTGCAAGGCGTGCCCGAGGCGACGCTTTATGGCACTGCCGTGGTGCTGCTCGGCGCGGTGCTGCTGGTGAATGCTTTCTCGATCACGCTGCGGGTCTATTTGCGCTCGCGTAAAAAATGGTGAGCTCTGTTGTGCTGCGCGGAGCGCTGGTCCCCGAGTGAAGTCCGCAATTTCCAAACATGCGCGGCGCGCAGCAATCGGTTGTCTTCAATTTCAATATTCTGCAACGCATCCAGACTTAGAGCCAAATGCCTTCTGCTCAAATCACAATCTCCAATCTCACCGTGCGCTACGGTTTGAAACAAGTGCTCAACAACGTCTCGCTGGAAATTTTTCCCAACGAAATTTTCGGAGTGATCGGGCCGGCGCAATCGGGCAAGACCACGATGCTGCGCGCGATCAATCGGACCCTGGAATTCACGCCGAGCGCGCTGCAATTGGGCACCATCACGATCGACGGCGAAGATATCAAACAAACAAAAAATGTTTACGAGTTGCGCCGCAAAATCGGAATGGTCGCGCCGCTGCCGGTTGGCCTCCCACTTTCCATCTATGACAATGTGGCCTTTGCGCCGCGCATGTCCGGTATTCGCGACAAGGGCGCGCTGGATGAGCTGGTCGCGCGTTGTCTCACACAAGCCGCGCTGTGGGAAGAAGTCAAAGACCGTTTGCACAGCCTCGGCACAAAACTTTCCGGCGGACAGCAACAGCGCCTCACGATCGCGCGCGCGCTCTCGCATCAACCTGAAATTTTGTGCCTCGATGAATTCTCCATCGCCATCGATCCGGTCACGACCATGCGCATCGAAGACGTGCTCAAGGAGTTGCGCACTAGCATGACGATTATACTTGTGACCAACCTCGTGCAACAGGCGCGGCGCTTGGCGGACCGCACGGCGTTTCTCTTTAATGGCGATCTCGTTGAAGTCGACGCCACGGAAAAAGTTTTTTCGGATACTCCCAATTCGCGCAAAACCTATGAATACGTCAATGGAATTTTCGGATGAGCGAGAGCCAAAGCTATAGCATCACCACGGACAATCTCAGCTTGTGGTACGGTAATTTTCAAGCGCTCAAAAACGTCACACTGCGTTTTCGTCACGGCTTGATCACGGGCTTGATCGGACCTTCGGGCTGCGGCAAGACGACCTTGCTGCGCTGCTTCAATCGCGTGAACGAACGCTATGGCAATGTGAAAACCACCGGCGAAATCCGCATTCACGACAAGAACATTTACGACGCAGACGTATCGTTACCGGAATTGCGCAGAAGCGTAGGCATGGTATTTCAGCGTCCCAACCCGATTCCGATTTCTGTTTATGAAAACGTCGTGTTTGGCATGCGCATTCACAATCCCATACGGGCGCTAAAGAAATCCGAGATGGACGACGTGGTCGAACAAGCGCTGCGCGAAGTCATGCTATGGCAAGATTTGAAAGACCGGCTGCACACCAAAGCCACCACGCTCCAACTTGAGCAGCAGCAAAAGCTCTGCATCGCGCGTCTGTTGCCGCTCAAGCCCGAAGTGATTTTGATGGACGAGCCGTGCTCCGCGCTCGACGCCGAAGCCACGCGCGCCATCGAAGAATTGATGCTCACGCTCGAAGGCCGCTACACCATCGTCATCGTAACGCACAACATGGCGCAAGCGCGCCGCGTGAGCCACGAATGCGTGTTCATGCTGCTCGGCGAAATCATGGAGCACAGCCGCACGGAAGACATGTTCATCGCGCCGAGGAATCCCAAAACCGCGGAGTACATCGAGGGCCGATATGGATGATCGAAACGCCGCCCTCGCGTTATACCTTCCAAGTATACTCGCTGCGGCCGCTTTGTACCCCCACAACTTGACTGTCATTCTGCAAGAGTCTTCCTTGCTTTCGAAAGCAAACCAGTTTCGAGATTTGTATTAGGCTCATAGAAGGCTCTTCAGAATGACCGTCGAGAGGGAAACTTTGCAAAGTAACCGCTAACGAGTATCGTTCTCGTTCCCTCTCCAAGCGGCGTTCCTCCTTCCTGCCTCGGATTAATTTACTTCTGGCTTGCTATCCTATATTGGTTTTATATTCCCGCACTCGGCATCGCGCTGGGTACGATTTGTTTGTTCGCGGCGTGGCTGGTTTATTGAGTGAATGCCTAAGCTGCGACTTATTCAAGACAATGCCACATGGCTAAAGGAGTCAAGCAAATGCCCAAACGAAAATCCGCACCCCAAATAACCAAAGAAGAATTTTTCGCTCGTGTGATGAGTTTCGAGCCTAACCTTGAGCGCACCATCAGCAAACTGGTGGAAGAGCTACATGCTTATGAAAAAAAATATCGCATGAGGTCGGAAGTTTTTTTTAAGTTCATTGTCGGCACACCGGCCGAAGATCAGGAAGATTTTCTCGATTGGGCGACGTGCTATCGCCAGTATTTTCGACTGCTGCAATCACAATTGAGCGCGGAAAAGGCCGGCATTGATGTTATCGCATAAACTCAAAAGATGGCTCGTCACAAATCGTGCGTGGGAAATTTATTCGCAATTGCAAAAGCTGTCCCCTGCCGAAGCGAGCATCATCTCAGACATTGAAGAGCAAATCCACCTTGCGATCACGACGGATATCATCCAATTGGATATGGTTTTGCCCAGAGTGCATAAAAAGCTGGTAGTACGCGAGACATATGCCTTTCCTCAGAACGAGTTGCGTATTGCATCTTACAGCTACTCTTTGATCGAAATCGGCAAGAGTGCAATCATCCGCGCCGACTCTGCTCCGCATCACGAGCGCGACTATCGTGGCAAACGGCTCTCGCACTTTCCCAATCATCTTCATGACGAGGCCGGGCGCATTTGTTCATTCAGTGGCAAGCTGGAAAACTTTGTTGAACTCGTCAAACCTTATCTGCGCAGGAGGTAAACAACATGGAAACCGTCACGATCAAACTTAAAGATGATGCGCTCGTGCTTCCGCCCGAAGTTGGAAAGCAATTGGGATGGATGCCGGGCGCGAAACTTTTCGTTGAAACGCAAGAGCAGGATCTCCATGTGCGCCAGCAAGAATTGAACGCCAAAGAAATCGCCGATTAGCTCGTATTCATTTGGCCAAATACGTCGGTGATGCAACCGACGTAAAGCCTCCGATTCGGCTGAATGGAAAATGGCACGTGGAAGCAGTATTCTCATACCGTCCGCAAACCATCGGTTACATGACTTTAAACACGGATGGCCAACTCATCGAGGAAGAATCGGATAGTCCTGCAAAACTGCGAGTGCTTGCAGATGCAGGGTGAGTTTTCTCATCATCTTCAGAAGACCATTACTCCTGTAAACAGTTTTAAAGCTTCTTAGTTTTTGACCAATTGCCCCGTTTTCTTTGTTGGCTCCTTATCTTATCTGACTCACACCATGCTCACCCAACTCTTCATCAACGGCAAATGGGAAAACGCCGCGAGCGGCAAAACTTTCCCGACCACAAATCCTGCAACCACCGAACTCATTGCCAGCATCGCCGAGGGCGGCGCGGAGGATATCGATCGCGCCGTGCATGCTGCGCGTGCAGCGCTCGAAGGCCCGTGGGGAAAAATGAATGCCTCCGAACGCGGCCGCATCATTTGGAAAATGGGCGAACGCATTCTCGCGCGCGCTGACGAGCTTGCGAAACTCGAAACGATGGACAATGGCAAAACCATCACCGAATCGAGCAAGATCGATATCCCCTACTCCGCGGATTTGTATTTCTACTATGGCGGCGCGGCCTCGAAACTCGAAGGCCACACCATTCCCGTGAATGGCCCGTACTTTTGTTACACGCTGCGCGAGCCGCTCGGCGTGGTTGGTTTGATTGTGCCGTGGAATTTTCCGCTCCTGCTCGCTTCGCGCAAAGTTGCTGCCGCATTGGCCGCGGGCAACACGCTCATCTTGAAGCCCGCAGCGCAAACGCCGCTCACCGCGATTGCGCTCGCTGAAATCGGCATGGAAGCGGACCTCCCTCCTGGCGTGCTCAATGTCGTGCCCGGTCACGGCTCGAATGCGGGCGCGGCGCTCGTGAAGCATCCCGGCGTTGACGGCATCGCGCTCACCGGCGGCACTTCAACGGGACAACAACTCATGCGAGATGCTTCCACTACCGTGAAGAAGCTGCATCTCGAACTTGGCGGCAAATCACCGAACATCGTCTTTGCGGATTCTGATCTCGAAGCTGCCGCACGTCAAGCGCTCATGGGAATTTTTTATAACAAAGGCGAAGTCTGCACAGCCGGCTCGCGTTTGTTTGTGGAAAAATCGATCTATGATAGCTTCATGGAAAAAGTTGTTGATCGCGCAAAGAAGATGCAGCCCGGCGATCCTATGGATCCCAAAGCGCGACTCGGCGCGCTCGTTTCGGAAGCGCAATTAGCAAACGTGCAGAAGTATGTTGCGATTGGCGAGAGAGAAGGCGCGCGTTTGCTCGTGGGCGGAAAGCAGCCGGAGCCAATGCCCGGCAAGGGATATTTTTATCAACCCACAATCTTCGACAACGTGCAACCGAACTCAACGATCGCACAAGAAGAAATTTTCGGCCCGGTGCTCGCGACGCTACAATTCAGCGACGCCGATGAACTCGTGAAGCTCGCGAACAACACGATGTACGGCCTCGCCGCGGCGATTTGGACGAAGGACATCAAAAAAGCGCATCGCCTCGCAAAAGAGATCAAAGCCGGAACGGTGTGGATCAACACCTATAACAACTATGACGCAGCAATGCCATACGGCGGCTTCAAACAAAGCGGCTTCGGTGTGGAGAGCGGCATGGCCGCGTTCGAGTTTTATTCGAAGAGCAAAAGCGTGTGGGTAGATTTGAGTTGAGAGTGAGCAGAGAAAATGCGTATTGAGGCAAAAGATTATTTGGAAGCGGCGAAGGACCGTTTGACCGACGCTCACAGGCTTTACGCAATTGAGCGATACGCTTTTTCTCTTTATGCCGCCGGCCTTGCGGTCGAATCCATGTTGCGCGCTTATCGTGTCTACTTGGATGCGGAGTTTGACGAACGGCACGATCTGCAACGCTTGCTGACAAAAAGCGCCTTCAGAAATTATGTAACCGTAGAAGACTATGCAAAAATCAATGCCGCTTTGAGCATCCTGCATCCTCTTTGGCAAAACAACTATCGTTTCGCCTCCGAAGATCGGGTGAAGCGGCATTTGAAAATGCTCAAGCGTGATCGCGGTATTCGAGGAGATTTTTTCAAAGAGAATTGTCGTCAAGCCATTAAGGCCGCCACCGTCATCATTAAAATTGGAGTGTCAAAATGGCCACGCCCATGATTCGTATCAAAAAAGTGATCGAAGAAAAATTGCGCCCGCAAGGCGTTAAACTCAGCCGCATGAAAGGCGGCAGAATCTATGGGTGGGTGATCTCGGAAGCCTTCGAGGGGGTTTCAGAAGTTGATCGGTTTCAAAAAATTTGGACGCGGTTGGATCGCCACCTTGCGCCGAAAGATCACGCTCAGATTTCGATCCTTTTCGGCGTTACGCCGAGCGAGCACACAAAACTGTTTGAAAACGTGCCGCGTACACGCCGCAACAATCATCGCTATAGCAGTCACAAGCTTGCCGGCCTCATGAGGCGGGTCAGGAAAGCATTGGCGCAGGAGTTTGCTCTCAGCGAAATCGAGCTTAGGCGCACCGACACCAGTAGGGTTGCGGGCCAAATCACCTCACGCTCTTTTGCTCGACAAGATGAGCACAAAAGACTTGACCGCATTCATAAACTTCTCGAAAAGAATTTGACCGCCGAAGATATGGAACATGTCGGCGTGATTTGGCCGCTGACGCCACGCGAACGCAAAATTCTTATTGACGAAAAAGATTAACATTTGAAAGCTACTCACGCCCGTTAATGTCGAGGTGCATATGCCATTCGATCCTGCTGCTGCAATTCAAGACCTGCTCATGTTCGGCGAGTTTGGCGATGTAAATCCTTCCATCACCGATAGCTCGACCTACACGTTCATGAGTCCCGCAAAGATGCAGGAGATATTCAGTCATGAAATCGAAGGCTGTTTTCTCTATTCGCGTCATTGGAATCCCATCAACAAATATCTTTGCCAAGCGCTCGCCGCAATGGAAGCCACGGAAGCGGCGCAAGTCACGGCCTCGGGCATTTCCGCCATCAGCAGCACGATTCTCCAGCTCTGCAATACCGGCGACGAAATCATTTCGAGTTGGACGATCTATGGCGGCACGTATGCCTTTCTTAAAAACTTCCTCCCCAAGTTCGGCATTAAAACGCAATTCATCGATCTCTCCAATGAAGATGAACTCAAACGAGTTTTGCGTTCGCGCACGAAGGTCATTTATACCGAATCGATCAGCAATCCGTTGCTCGAAGTCGCCGACATTCCGCGCTTGAGCCGGTTCGCGCGCGAGCACGGTCTCACACTCGTGATTGACAACACCTTCAGCCCGATGATCATTTCACCCGCGCGCCACGGCGCCGATGTTGTCGTGCATAGCATGACCAAGTTCATCAACGGCACGAGCGATTGCGTGGCGGGCTGTATTTGCACTTCGCACAAGTTCGTGGAGCAACTGACGGACATCAACGGCGGCGCGACCATGTTGCTCGGCCCGGTGCTCGACAGTCTGCGCGCGGCGAGCATTTTGAAAAACCTGCACAGCTTGCACATTCGCATGCAGCAGCACAGCGCCAATGCCATGCTGCTCGCGCAGCGCTTGCACGAACTCGGCTTGCAGGTTCATTATCCCGGCTTGCCGCAACATCCCAATCATGGTTTGATGAAGTATCTCATGAATCCCAGTCTCGGTTTCGGCGGCATGGTCGCTGTGGATGTGAAAGATGAAAACACAGCCAACGTGCTCATGACCAAAATGCAGGAAGAGAAAGTCGGCTATCTCGCCGTGAGCCTCGGTTATTTCAAAACGTTGTTCAGCGCGCCGAGCAGCAGCACCTCCTCGGAAATTCCAGAAGAGCTGCGCGAGCAGATGGGCTTGAGCAAAGGTATGATTCGCTTGTCCGTTGGGATTGATAGCAATATGGAGAGGTCGATTGCGCGGATGGAGAAATGTTTGAAGGAAGCGGGGTTGATCTAAAATAAAAAAAGCATCGAGACGTCTCTCGAGGCCAGATGCAAAATTGGCCCGGCCTACTTCGCCGCGTCCGGCGATTCGATCGGGCGAGGAGAGATACGATTTTAACTTTCGAATGTCAAACATTTTTTGTTGCGGCGAACCCTCATTGATTGATCAACGACTATGTCAGACCTCTTCCTCCTCTCCGCCGTGCGCACGCCGATCGGCAAATTCGGTGGCACGCTTGCGGACATGACCGCGCCGGAGATCGGCGCAGTTGCAGCAAAAGCAGCAATTGAACGCGCGAAAATCGAGGCCGCGCAACTAGACGAAGTCATCATGGGCAATGCGCGGCCTGCGGGCGTCGGCCCAAACCCCGCGCGGCAGATTGCGAAACGCGCCGGCGTGCCGCATGAAGTTCCGGCTTTCACGATCAACAAAGCATGCGGCTCCAGTCTGCGCACAATCATCAGCGCGGCGCAAGCGATCAAAAGCGGCGATGCGGAAGTTGTGCTTGTGGGCGGCGCGGAGAGCATGAGTCGCGTGCCGTATCTGCTCACCAAAGCGCGTTGGGGTTATCGCCTCGGCCATGAGAAGCTGGTGGACGGCATGTATCAAGACGGCTTTCTCTGCCCGCTCTGCGGACAAATCATGGGCGAGACTGCGGAAACGCTCGCGGTGCAATACAACATCTCGCGCGAGGAGCAAGACCGCTATGCGATGGAAACGCAACATCGCGCCGAACGCGCGCGCAAAGAGAATCGCTTTGCCGAGGAAATGATTCCGATGGAAGTGGCTGTGGGCAAAGGCGAGAAAAAAATGTTCGCGCTCGATGAACACGCACGCGACGGCGTAACGCTCGAAAGTTTTGCCAAGCTTCCTCCGGTGTTTAAAAAAGACGGCACCGTGCACGCGGGCAATTCTTCGGGGCTAACGGATGCGGCGGCGGCGCTCGTCATTGCCAGCGAGGAGTTTGTGAAAAAGAATAATTCTCCGGTGCTCGCACGCATCGTTGGCTATGCAACCGCGGGCGTTGATCCTGCGATCATGGGCATTGGCCCGGTCCCGGCGGTGCGCAAGCTGCTTGCAAAGCACAATCTCAAACTCGAAGACATTGATCTCATCGAGCTGAACGAAGCGTTCGCCGCGCAAGTGATTGCGTGTGATCGCGAGCTGCACTTTGACATGGCGCGCGTGAATGTGAACGGCGGAGCCATTGCGCTCGGGCATCCCATCGGCGCAACTGGTGCGCGCATTACCGTCACGCTTGTGCATGAAATGCTCAAGCGCAAATCACGCTACGGCCTCGCGACGCTGTGCATTAGCGGCGGCATGGGCCTCGCATTGCTGTTAGAAAAAGTCTGATCGAATTTTAAGATACGCTGAAAACCGAAACCCTGCGGCCAGGGCACACGGATTACTAACACAAGCTGATTTTTTTTTCCGCGTGCGCTCTTGATCCGTGTGTAGTCAAAAGAGCTTTCAGAATTTTATTCTAAGCTTGGTTCTTCAATTCGCATAACTCACCTCCTCACTCCTATTGAATAAAACATGACACCCAACGAGCAGCTCATCCAAAAATTCTACGCCTGCTTTCAACACCGCGACGCGGAGGGCATGGCCGCGTGTTATCATGACGAGATGGAATTTTCCGACGCGGTGTTCACGCGCTTGCAAGGTAGCCGCGCGAAAGCCATGTGGCGGATGCTGTGTGAGCGCGGCAAGGATTTGGAAATCACGGTGAGCAACATTCGCGCGGACGAGCGCACGGGCGCAGCGCATTGGGAGGCGAGCTACACTTTCTCGCAAACCGGACGAAGAGTTCACAACAAAATTGATGCGTCGTTTCAATTCAAGAATGGCAAAATCATCAAACACGAAGACACTTTCGATCTCTGGCGGTGGGCGCGCATGGCGTTGGGCGTGAAAGGCGTGTTATTCGGCTGGCTGCCTTCGGTGCAAGCGAAGATCAGAAGAGAAGCGAACAAGAGTCTCGAGCTTTTCATCAACAAAAAGCTTTGAGCTTTTTTGAACACAACATACTCCGAGCGAAATATGGCAAAGATTCCACAAGAGTGGCACAAGTACTTCTGGGAAGTAAAGCCCGAGAAGGTCAATCTCAAGAAACACGCTTTTTACGTGCTGGGGCGTGTTTTAGAGTATGGCGATTCCCAAGCCGTCCAACGTGCCCGCGAGATGTATGGCGATCAAACGATTAAAGAGCTTTTGCTTTCGACCTATTTACGCAGCCTGAGCAACCGCACCATGGAGCAGTGGCAAACGATTCTCAAACTGAAGCCGGAAGAATGCGAACAGATATCCTTACTCCGGAGCAAAAATCCGACTTGGAATTATTAGGCGCAATCCCGCTCGCTGCCTCTTATTTGGGAGGATTTCAAAAAGCGTTACGCGAACACCGGCTTGAGTATGGATCATGTCAAAACGAGCCTGACTTATTTTGGCGACGCCGAGGTCGAGCCGATGCCGAACATGATCCAAAACGTGAATTGGAAAAAAGTGCGCGAGTTTTTTGAGAAGGAGTCCAAAACTCTCGCGCCATAACCCCGCACGCCTCTCCATTCGGCAAGCGAAACATCGCCAGCATTCTCTGTAGCAGTCTCTCAAAGCCGTTGCACTCGCATCATCGCAGGATAAAACATTCGAAAGGATTCCCGCCATGCTTAACACCTTCATCAAAACCTACGGCACGCGCAACTACAAACACGTTACCCTCGTTCGGCACAAGGGCGTGGTGATCGCGCTCGCGCTCGATGATGCTCGGCGGATTTTTTATTCGGTGTTGGATTTGAAGAACACCGAAATCAAAAGTCCGCTCGACGTGAATTATTGGTTGGAGAATCCGCGCGAGCTGCGGTTTCCCAATGAGATTGCGGAGGTGGGCATCGGCGTGGCGGATCAAACCATGTTGCCGGTGGTGAAGAAAGGCGGAACGAAGGCCGAGCCGTTCGGAACGATTGTGCGCGACGACGAGAAAGATTTTTTTCTCTCCACCACTGCGCGGCTCTCCGCGGATGCGCCATTTCAAGCGCTGTCGGATGGAAGGCATGTTTTCATTTTCCGGCAAGCGGTGGAAGCGAACGATGCGAACAACGTCGTGAAGCTCGATGCTGAGGGCAACGTTGTCAAAGACAAAGACGGCAATCCCGTGAAGGTGGTGGACTCCACGCTGCTCGTGGATCGCTTCGTGCTTTCGGGCACGGAGTTGAAGACGAAAATGGAAGTGCGTTTTCAACGCAGCCGTAGCAAAACTCGTCCGCAGAGCCGCAAGGATAGCCTCGGCGCGAAGGATATGAACGACAACAATTTCTTTGAGCCGACACAGGAGTTGCGTTTTGTGCGCGGGTTGACGGCTGGCCGTTTCACGGCGTTGCTGGTGCCAACACAGATTGCAGGTGTGCAGCGTTGGCAAATCTTTGCGCATAATAACAAAACCGGCGCGATTGATTCATATAATGTCGAGCGTTCCAACGATGGTTTGTTCAACACGCGCGGCTCGCAAGCGCCGGAATCGAACAGTCGCGCCGAATCGGCGATGAAATTTGAAACGGGCAATGATTATCTTTCGCTCGCTTCCGGCGTCAAACTCGGCGCAGTCTTCACGCAAGAAGCTTGGCTTTATCCCACCGCAAACGACAACACGCCGCGCGGCTTGATCAACAGCTCAAACACCGCGAACGCTGCGTCTTCGGTGTGGATTCAAAACAAAAGCATTCGTGCGGGATTTGGCGACGGCGCGAAGTGGTATGAGTTCACCACCGGGCCGTTGCTCGCGCTTCATGATTGGAATCATCTTGCGGTTTCGTTCGATGGAAAATTTTATCGCGTGTTCATCAACGGCGAAGAGCGGCATCGCGCGAGCGAGGTTGACGTTTATGTGAACGGCGAAAAGCAAGACGGCCGCGAACCATTGGAAGGCAAGCAACCGATTGATGCGGCGATTGCGTTCTTCGGCTCGAATGTTTCGAACAACTCTTTCCTCGGTACGATTGATGAGATTCGTTTGTGGAATCGGCCGCGCTTCGATGATGAGCTCAAAGTCGATATGAATCTTCGCCTCACGGGACTCGAAATCGGTCTCGCGGGTTATTGGCGTTTTGATGAAGCCTCGGGCGACACGGTTTTTGATCAAACCGACAACGCGAACAACGCCACGCGACATGGCGGCGAGTGGATCACTTCCACGGCGCCGGTGGGCGAAAACTCGGGCTTGCAGCGCAGCAGTTTTCGCGTGGCGGACCGCAGCTTTGAATCGGGTCTCACTTCGTTGCTCTATTTTCATCAAGAGACCAATGCAAGCTCGGCGCAGGCCAAGCCGCTCAAACAAAGCGGCCGCGTCATGCTCGCGGTTGCGACGAAAACTTCGAACGGCGCGCACAATGAAATCGCGGCGTTGGATTTCGGCGTGAGCGCAACAGGCAAGCTCGCGCAAGCGCCGGATGTGTTGCCGCTCGCCGTGATCAACGCAGAAAGCCGCGACGGCTTGAGCGTGAACGAACGCTTGCAACGCATGAGCGATTTGGAGCAGAGCATCACGACGCTCGATCAAGACGTGATCAATTTGACGGACGATATCGCGGTGTTGAATGGCGTCGATGAAGTCATTCTCGCGGCTTTGCAAGAGCGCAACCCCTCGCGCACGCTGCCCGCGAGCGGTTATGAAGATCTCAAAATTAAAATTCAAACACTGCAAGACACGCGTGCGAACTTGAGCCGCAAACGCGCGACGGAACAAGCGCTGATCAACGAGCCGCTGCATGCGCGCATCACGTTGTACGAGCACAGCAGCTATCGCGGCCGCTCGCTTTCGTATGGCAAAGGTTTCGTCGGCTACACGCAATTGAATCAGCATGGCTTCAATGACCGCATTTCTTCCATTTCCATTCCTGATTCGTTGCAAGTGAAAGTCTATCAGCATGCGAATCGCGGCGGCAGCTCCGCGACTTTTTCTGACAGCACGAGCTACGTCGGCGACAGTTGGAACGACCGCATTTCGAGCATGGATATTTCAGAGAACCCGAGTTTCTCCGCTAAAATTGCGGCGGCGAGACAGGCGCGCCTCACAGCGCAGAACGAACGCGATGCGGCATTCGCGGCATTGAACGGCGAACGCGGCAAGTATCAAACGGTGCGGCGCGCGAAGGAGTTGGAACGCAGTGACAAAGAGAAAGAAGCGTGCGACAAACGCACGGATCTGCAACAACATCGCGTGCTGCTCGACGAGGGCGTGAGCGTGGCCATGCCGCTCGTGCAAACCGACGCGTTTGGTTTGAGCCTCACCGGCGGCGTGCTCGGCTTCGCGTGGACGAATGACGCGCCGCTGTTGTTCGAAAGCTCGGGCGGCAAGCTCGCGCTGTATTTTCGCGGCGCGGATGATCAATTCTTCACGTGCTACTACAACACGTTCACGCAGCGCGCGCAGTATCAATTGCTCGATGAGAACGGCAATCCCAGCGTGCGTTGCCTTGCGCGCACGACCGAGGCGGAAATGGATCGGCTCGCGATTCAAGTAAATGCGCACGCCGAAGACGAATCACTCTGCACGGTGATCATCACGCGACCGAATAGCGATCCGCAGCAAGTCCTCACCGAAACGTGGCGTAATGTGCCGCGCGCATCGGAAAAATTCAGCCGCGTGTTGAGCGGCCTGGCCGGCGAGCGCGCGTACATCGGCTCCGCAACGGTTGAGCTTGTGCAAGGCCGAATCGAAAAACTTCATTTCGCTTCCGGCGTGCGCCGTGCGTTGGCAGAAGGCACAACGTTGTTGTTCGACAAGATTCGTTTGCGCGTGAAAACGAGCGCCGAGCGCGGCGCATTGAGCCTCAATGTCGAAAGCGCGGCCACGAGCGCGCCAAGTGTTGAGTTGCCGGTATTTTTCATCGAATATGATTATGCCGGTTTGGCAAACAGCACGAAAGTGCCGGGCGATCTCAGCTCCGGCTCGTTGCTTGTGCGTGCGGTGGCGTTGCGCGCCGAGGGCCGTATTCAAATTGAGCAAGAAAGCAAGAGCGGCAACACGTTGGCGAGCCAATGGACCGCGGCCTCGCCGGGTCATACGTTGAGCTTCGATGGTCAAACGCATTATGCCTCTCTGATCGATACCAGCGCGGAGAATTTAAAAAAGTTTGCCGCGCCGGGCGACGTGACGCTCGAAGCGTGGGTGCGACCGCGCGAGATGCAAAACCAAGCGCGCGTGCTGCAACACAAATCCGCTACTTCACAATATACCCTCGGCCTCAAACGCCAGCCGTTGCGCTCCGCGCTCAAGTTCGACGGAACGAACGATCACATTCAAATTCCGAATCGACCGCAGTTGAATTTCAGCGGCGAGATCACGATGGAAGCGTGGATCAAGCCCGAAGCGTTCGACGGTATTCGCAACATCGTGGCGCACGGCTTCACTTCCTCCGAAGTTTTTTTGCGCATCTTCAATGACCAATATCAAGTCGGCTCGTGGAACGGCTCCGATCACAAAGTGACGATGCCGATTCCCGCGGAGGACAAGACCGGCGCGAATTGGATTCATCTCGCGGGCGTGTATGACGGCAGCGCGTGGAAAATTTATCGCAACGGCAAGCTGGAAAACTCGCGCGTTGAAACAACGGGCGCGCTCACGGTCGAGGCGAATTGGGCCATCGGCGCGCGCGGCGGCGAACAGGTACGTTTATTCAAAGGCGCGATTGACGACGTGCGCATTTGGAAACGCGGCCGCACCGAGGCTGAGATTGACGCGGACATGTTGCGCCAACTCGGCGGCAACGAAACCGATCTTGTGGGCTATTGGCATTTTGAAAATCGCAGCGCGCAAGATTATTCGCGCTATCAAAATCACGGCGAGCGCAACGGCAATCCCGCGCAGGTTGAATCACCGCTGCCGGCATATAAAGTCTTCGCGGGCGTGGGCGAACGTTTCGCGCAAACCAAGAATGTGTTCGCGGGCGGCAGTTGGACGCACCTCGCCGCGGCGTACAATCAATCCTATGCGGTGGAGCTTGACGGCGGCGACACGTATCTCGATTGCGGCAGCGATACCACGCTCGACCTCAGCGACGATTTGACCATCGAAGTGTTTTTGGAAAAACGCACGAGTGACACCTGCGGCATTCTTGCCAAAGGCCGCATCGACGACGGGACGGAGCAAGACGCGCCGTATTCGTTGCACATTGATGACAACGGCAAAATCGTTTTTGCATTTGAAGATTCGGAGCACGGCAATCATGAGTTCGCTTCGAATGCGAACGCGGTGCAGGGCGGCTATTTCAATCGCATCGCGGTGACGCGCAAGCTCAACGTCGTGACCACCGAAGAGAAGAATCAACAGGGCAACGTCATCGGCGTGAAAGTGGAAAAGTGGCACGACATCAAATTTTATAGCAGAAACGCGAACGGCGCGCTCGTGGAGCAAGGCGCGCACAAATACGAAGGTGCGGACGTGGGCAGCAGCAATGCGCCGCTGGAGATTGGCCGCGCGTTTCTCGCGGGCTTGCGCGAGGCGCGTTTCAAAGGCGTGCTCAGCGAAGTCCGCATTTGGAACGTCGCGCGTGATAAAGAAAATCTCGGCGTGGATATCAAAGGCCTCGAGAAGGGCCTCGTCTCCTGGTGGCGTTTTGAAGAGAACGAAGGCGGCGTGGCGTTCGATTCCAAAAGCAGCAATCACGCGCGTTTCAAGGGCAATGTGAAATGGATGAAAGATCCCGAATGGGAGGCTTCGCAATTGCGGCTCTATTGCAACGGCGAAAGCGTTCCAAAGGACAATAAGAAAGCAACGGATTTCAATGCTGCGGTTGCGCCGCAATTCACGCTCGGCGCGTTGGGCAATAACCCGAAGCAGGATTTTTTTCAAGGCGAGCTGGAAGAAGTGCGCGTGTGGAAAATCGCGCGCACGCAGGAACAGGTGCAGGACAATCTCTTCCGCCGTTTGCTCGGGGAGAAAGAAGATTTGCTCGCGTATTACACCTTCGATGCGGAGAGGGACAACCAGCTTTCCGATCACTCGCTGCGCGGCAATGATCTTCGCGTGAGCAGCGCGAGTTACGTGCTCTCCACCGCGCCCATCGGCGAAGACACGCCGCAAGTGCGCAGCGCGCTCGCGAGTATTCGCACGCCGTTTCATGGTTTGCTGCAAGGCCGGCCCGCGGTGCAAGAATACGGCGATTTGCAATACGATGTCGAGGGCAATCTTCTCGGTGTGCTCAAACGTTGTTATGCGTTCGTGCTCAACGGGCAATGGCATCTCGTCACCGGCTTCAAAGTCGGCAATCTCGTGACCGAGTGGATCGGGCAAGTGCAATTCGCGCCGCAATTGAAAGGCTTCATCGAAGGCGCGCCGCCGGTGCCGAGCGAAAATCTCACCACGCGTTCGGTTGACATCATCGGCGACATTGACGATTACAATGAAGCGAGCCGCATCGAGTTGCAAGCCACGCAAAAGAACACGTTCACATATTCCGCGGAGAAAGACAGCGGCTTCGATATGCAAGCCGAACTCTCGGCGCAATTCGGCGGCGGCGCGCAAGTATTCACGAGCACGCCCGTGATCCCCACCGCGCCGATCGTGCTCACTGAAGTGCTCGAAGCCGAAGTCACCGGCGGTCTCAAAGCGAATTTCGAACTCGCGTTGAATTGGCTGAACGAAGCGAGCGTGGGCAGCGGCTGGGCCGTCAACAAAGCCACGAGCCTTGAGCTGCGCGGCTTCTTTGAACGCGAAGCCACGCAGCCCGCGCTGGGCCGCCGTTTCCTTCCGGATAACGTCGGCATGGCGCTCGTTGAATCGGAAACCGCGGACGTGTTCGCGCTGCGCCTCGCGCACAACAATGCGCTCGTGGCGTTTCAAATGCGGCCCAATCCCGATATTCCGAAAGATTGGAACATCATTCATTTTCCCATCGATCCGCGTTACACCAAGCAAGGCACGCTCGACGGCAAAGTCGGTTTCACGCCCGATCCAAATTATCCCAACGCGCTCAACTACAGTCCCGATAGCAGCTACTTCAAACCGATTGAGGCGTACGCGCTGAAGAACCGCATTCAACGCGAGGAAGAAGTGCTGCGCACGTATTACGAGCAATTCGATGCGGGCAGTCGCGGCCGCAGGCAGGAAGGTTTGTACGGCTCGTCAACGGATTTGGCGAGCGGCCGTTTGCGCGAGAAGCTGCCGACGTTGGAGAAACGCAACATTGTGAACACGTATGTGTGGACCGCGGACGGCGGCATGTTCGCGGAGACGCAAGAGACCATGCAAGTTTGGCAAGAGACCACCGGCGGCGCATATGCTTTCAAAGGCATGGCTGGCGGGTTTCTGAATATCGACGTGCAAGTTTTTGGCGTGCAAGCGAAGTTCGATTTCAGCCTCATGTTCGGCGGCCATCTCAATCTCGCGGTGAAGAAGAGCGAAGATTCCGAAGAGACGTTCGGCATCGATCTCAACGTCGACAAAGTCGAACGCGACATCAACAAGCGCGACGAGAACGGTTTGGTGGTGATCGACCTCAGCGATCCGCGTAATCCCAAACCCGTGAAGCAGCCGGGCAAAGTGGATGCGTATCGCTTTCTCACTTTTTATCTCGAACCCAAAACCGACAACTTCGACACGTTCTTCAGCAAAGTGATCGATCCGATTTGGCTGGAGCAAAGCGACGATCCGAACGCGGCCGCGTTGCGCGAGGCCAGGCAGGCGGAGAAGAAACCCGCGTGCTGGCGCGTGCTGCATCGCGTGACGTTCGTGAGCCGCATTCTGCCGGAGTTCAGCGACACCGCAGCGCCGCCGCTCGAACGCGCGCTGAAGCAAATCGACATCGACAGCAATTACGAGTTGATCAAGCTGCTCGAGCCGTTCGTCGTGAACAAGCTCACGCGCTTCAATGAATTTGCGCAGGCGATTCGAGATACGATCAAAACCTATCATCCCGAATTGCAGCCGCACAGCGAAGCCATCATTCAATACTTGGCGCTGTATTACGGCATTTCGGAAGAAACCGCGCCCTCGCGCAGCGACGAGGCGTTGGTTGCAACCGAAGGTGCGCCCGCGTTGCCAACGGTCGACGCCGGACCGGAGTATCACGTCGCCACGATCAACGCTGCGCTGGAATTGCAAGGCACGTTGTTGAACAATCGCCAGCCGCTCGAAAATCTTTTTATCGTTTGGGAAAAATTAAGCGGGCCGGGTGCGGTTGCTTTTGTTGATAAACACGCTTTAATCACGCCGGCGAGCTTCAGCGAACGCGGCCTTTACAAATTGCGTTTGACCGTGAACGACGGCTTGTTCGCGGTGAGTGATGACATTGAAATCGTGGTCAATCGTCCGCCGGAAATTTTCGCGGGGTTTGATCAAGAAATTTTGCCGCGCGTGAGCGCGCAGCTTGTGGGCGCAGTGATAGATAACGGCCTCGGTGATCCGCAGCGCGGCACGATTAAGGTGAAATGGTCCGTGGTCGATGCGCCGGACAAAGTGAATTTCAACGACGACGAAGCGTTGAGCACGAGCGCGAGCTTCACGAAGAGCGGCTCGTATTTGCTGCGGCTCACTGTGAACAACGGCTCGTTCGAAGTGAGCGACGAACTGACCGTTGCCGTTGCGGGCCGGGTCACGCGCGATTTGCAAGCGTTGTATGTTTTCAAAGAGGGCCAAGGCTTGGTGGTGAATGACGTGGCTTCGATTGCGGCGCGCTTGCCTTTGTTGATTCAAGATCAAAGCAAAACGCTTTGGGTGAATGAAGGCCTCGCGTTGCAAGAGCCGGCGATTTTGCAAACGAACGCGAGCACCGCGTCATTGGTGGAAGCGGCGCAAGCGAGCAATGAAGTGACGATTGAAGCGTGGCTCAAACCCGCGAGTGAAAATCAATCCGGCTTGGCGCGCATCATCACCCTCGCTTCAGGTGTGGAGCAACGCAATTTTATTTTAGGCCAACGCGGCCAACAATTCTACGCCGCAATCCGCACGAGCTTGACGAACAACAACGCGAGCGATAAAGCTCTCGCCGGCGGCAATGTCGTGGCGGATGCGCTCACACACCTCGTCTGTACGCGCAATGCTGCGGGCGAGATGAAGCTCTTTCTCAACGGCAATGAAGTTGCGCAGCGCAATCTCAAAGGTACGTTTGCGAATTGGAGCAAAAATTTTATTCTCGCTTTGGGCAATGAACCGGCAACGACGAGTGCGCTCGACCGCGCGTGGAGCGGCGAATATCATCTCGTCGCGCTTTATGCGCGCGCGTTGAACGCGAACGAAGTGAAACAGAATTTCGAATTTGGCGCGGACACGAATCTGCCGCCGGTGGTGAGCGCGGGCGAGAATATGATCGTCAATCTCCCCGACCAAGCTTTGCTGCTCGGCAAACTCATCGATGATCGTTTGGCTTTGCAGCAACTCACCGTCACGTGGACGCAAGCCAGCGGCCCAACGAGCGTGGAGTTTGAGAACGCCAATGCGCTCGATGCGAAAGCAATCTTCTCCAACTTTGGCCGCTACGTGTTGCGCCTCACCGCTTCCGACGGACAACTCTCCACGAGCGATGAGCTGACTGTGATCGTGAATCAAGCGCCGATTATCGACGCGGGTGAAACGCAGCGCATCATCGTGCCGAACAAAACCACGTTGCGCGGCGCAATGACGAGCGACGGCCTCGGCGATGATAACGCGCCTAAGAACGTGTTGTTCAAGTGGCAACAAACTTCCGGCCCAGGCGCAGCGAGCATTACAAATCCTAACGCGCTCGAAACGGAAGTAAGCTTTCCGGTTTATGGCGAATACGAGTTCGAGTTGAGCGTTGATAACGGCCATCTTCCTCCTGCCACCGCGCGCACGACGATTTACGCGAATCAAGCGCCCATCATTCGCGCGAGCGCAGAGGCGTTGATCGTGACCTTGCCGGCTGAAGCAAAGTTGAATGGCGAAGAAGTCGATCTCGGCTTGGCTGATCCGAATGGCACCGTCACGCGCAAATGGTCGAAAGTAAGCGGGCCGGGCGAAGTTATTTTCAGCGACGCGAACGCGCTGCTCACGACCGCGCAGTTTTCAAAGAACGGCGTGTACGTGTTGAAACTCCGCGTCGAGACCCGTAGCGCAAGTTTCCAGCTTGCGAGTGAAACGGAATTGACGCTCACCGCGAACGCCGCACCGAGCGTCGATGCCGGCGCCGATCAAACCATCACGCTCCCCGCCCTCGCCGAACTCGAAGGCACCGTGAGCGACGACGGCCTGCCCGATCCCCCGAGCGCGTTGACATTGAAGTGGGAAAAAGTGAGCGGCCCGGGTGCGGTGAGCTTCGTCGACTTTCGCTCGCCCTTCACGCAAGCGCGCTTCATTCAAAGCGGAACCTATGTGCTGCGTTTGAGCGCACAAGATTACGTCGAAGCTGCGCCTGTGAGCGATGAAGTGCGTGTGGAAGTATTGCCCTCGCCGCGCGTGCTCGAGGGCCTGCAAGCGCTATACACTTTCACTGAGACCGAAGGCAAAAGGATTCACGATCTCGCAGGCACGGGCGCAACGCTTGATCTCGTGATGGAAAATCTCACCAATCATGCCGAGCCGATGACGTGGCTCAATCCGGGCTTGCGCCTCAATGCGCCGGTGATTTTGAAAGCCACCACTGCGCCGGCGCGTTTGATGACGAAGATGAAAGCTTCGCATGAGCTAACGATTGAAGCGTGGCTCAAGCGCGCTGCGAACGTTGCTGCGAATCAAAGTCCGGCCAACATCGTTACGCTTTCGCTGGACACGAGCCGTCGTAATTTTACGCTCGGACAGACGAATCAAAATCGTTTGCACATGCGTGTGCGCACGACGGCAACCGACAACAACGGCTCGCAATCGGCGCAAGAGCGATCATCGGTCGCGGATATTTGCCACGTGGTGTTCACGCGCGATCAAGCGGGCAAAGTGAATTTCTATTTGAACGGCGCGGACTCAACGAATCGCCCGCTGGTGAGCGGCAGCTTTGACAATTGGGATGCGAATTGTAGGTTCGCGCTTGCGAACGAGTTGAGTGGCGACCGGCCCTGGCTTGGCGAACTGTATCTCGTCGCAATTTACAGCCGCGCATTGAGCAAGGAAGAAGTGCAGAGGAATTACGGTGCGGGATTTTGAGAAGGCGAATTCTCTATTTTTGTCATTCAGAAGGAACCTTTTTACTCACTGGCGAAGTTGCCGAGCGGGTAAAAGGATTCTTTCGGCAGGATGCTCTACCAAGGCGTGCGACATGAAACTTGTTTCTGATTAGGAGTCATAACCGGATTTTGTCAAATGACCTATCAATACCTCCATCTCGAAAAACAAAACGCCGTCGGCATTCTGCGCTTCAATCGCCCGGAGACGATGAATGCGTTCGACGCCGCGATGGTGCAGGAGATTCCCGTGGCCTTGCGCGAGTTGTTGGAAGATGAGAGCGTGCGCGCGATCATTCTCACCGGCACGGGCAAAGGCTTTTGCGCCGGCGCGGACGTGAAATATCTTCACGCTCTTTCGCAAGCGAAAGACTTGGCGCGTGGAAAAATTTTAGTCACCACCGGCAGCGAAGTGGTCGAGATGATTCATGCTGCGGCGAAGCCGATCATTGCCGCGATCAACGGCGCAACCGTCGGCGGCGGCGCTGGCCTCGCGCTCGCGTGCGATCTTCGTCTCATGGCGCAATCGGCAAGCATGAGTTTCGCGTTTATTCGCATTGGCTTGCACCCTGATCTTGGTTGCACATACTTCCTCCCTCGCCTCGTCGGCCCGGCAAAAGCCGCGGAATTGTTCATGACGGGCTGCACGCTTTCCGCGCATGAAGCGCTGACGCTCGGCTTGACGAATCAGGTTGTGGCGGATGAGGAGTTGATGCCGCAAGCGCTTCAGTTGGCGTCTGAGCTTGCGGAGAAATCGCCGGTTGCGCTGCGCATGATCAAAAAAGGATTGCAGAAAACATATGAGCAATCTCTTGAAACGATGCTGAAATTCGAGGTTCAGGGGCAGGCGTTGTGTTTTGAATCGCGCGAGGCGCAAGAGGCAATTCAGAGATTTTCGGCAGCGCGGAAGAAATAAGGAAGGATCAAAATAGAAAAGGCGAATCACATTTGATTCGCCTTTTTTATTTGTGCCGGGGGCGGGACTCGAACCCGCACAGGATCGCTCCCACTGGATTTTGAGTCCAGCGCGTCTACCAGTTTCACCACCCCGGCAACTTTGTTGAAGAACATTTTTGAACGGGGCAATTATATCAAAATCATCTTTCAGAGTCAAGCAGCAATTCAGATTTTTGTAAGGTCTCAGCTATTGGTGAGAAATCGTAACCCAGTCGGCCAGACTGGTGGTTTTTACAGACCAGCGGTCTGTGTTGCCACCAATAACGGATTACGAAAGGCAAAGAGCGCGGTCTCGATTTGGTGCGGGTTCAAATCCACTTGCGCGGCGGCGAGCACGGGCGCGAATTTTTCGACGTTCGCGGAATCAAAGCGCCGCGTCAATTCATGACCAAAATACTTTGCGTGAAATGGCGTCATAAACGAAAAAGTTTTAAATGGGAATCACTTGTGGCTTCAAGGCGCACTCGCCCACACCGCTCAACACAAAAAATTTTGGAGGGATGTCGCAACGGCCTCCCCGAAAAAGAAAAACCCTCAAAAAAAGCTTTGCCACAAGAGCCTCGCTCCGCGCAAGAAACAACTTTCCGCAGGGGCAAGGTGGTAGCGGTATGTTCCTTCATCAAATAAAAAGCGAAGGCGCTCGCCCGCGGTTGCGACATTTTCCGTGCGAGAAAAGGGAGTTCGCCACGATCAAATATGCTGGCTCTGCTAAGGAGGGTTGACCAGTCGAGGCCCGGCTGAGAGGGGGGCTCGATGAAAGGGACTGCCATGCGGTATCAGCAGAGGATTCAGCAGGTCAAGAACTATTATGACCAGTGCGCGCGCGATTATCGTCGTTTCGATGAAACCACTGCCGACGAAACGAACCCGCAACACACGTTCGAGGTGCTGCGAAAAATTTCGCGCTCGTTCGGAAGAAAGATCAAAGCGCTGGACGTCGGTTGCGGCTGCGGCCGTTCGTTTCACTGCCTCGAAAACGTCGAGCATCTCGTCGGCGTGGACATTTCCCCTCACATGCTGCAGGAAGCGCGCACCCCGCTGCGCGCCGAGCAGGTTCGTATTCCCCGCATTGATTTGATTTGCGCCAACCTTTTTGAGATGACTCTGCCCGAGCAATCCTTCGACTTCGTTTACTCCATCGGCGTGTTGGGCGAGCACAGCCCTTTTGATTTGGAGACGTGCAATCAGCTCTATCGTTTGTTGCAGCCCGGCGGCGTATTGTTCTTCACGGTGGTAGACAGCACATCCCATGAAGATCCCAAAAATCTTAAAAGACGATTCGCAGAATTTCTTTACCCGGTGCTGCCCAACGGCTACAAGGCAAAGGTCGCGGAAAAACTGAAGTCGTTTTATCTGTCCGAGAGTGAGCTGCAAGCAGTCATGAACGCGAGCCAGTTTCC
This sequence comes from bacterium, assembly GCA_041918175.1. Taxonomy (GTDB): domain Bacteria; phylum Zhuqueibacterota; class Zhuqueibacteria; order Zhuqueibacterales; family Zhuqueibacteraceae; genus JABWAN01. The sequence goes on along the minus strand of JAYRWE010000039.1, from coordinate 44,005 downwards.
GCGTTATGAAATCGCGCGCGACGTTTGCAACGCCGCGCGCTGGCAGGGCGCACATTTCGAGTGTACGGCATTCAAGGATTTTGCTTAGCACGGCGCAAGAGCATTGCAGATTGAAAATTTTCCATTTTAAATTTGCATTGCTCTGCAAGCGCCTAAAAGCTATTCACCAAGCTCACGTGTACTTTGCCATTGAAAAGCCCATCGCTTTCTCCCAAGCCGTAATCCAAACCCACAATGCCCACCGGCGTTTCCCAACGCACACCGAGGCCGTAAGAAATTTTCACGGCTTCGCTCTTCAACTTTGCGGATGAGCCTGCGACTGCTTCTTCGCGAAAATAATAGCCCGCATCGAAAAACAGAAACGCACGCGAGTAACGCGAAAGCAGATAGCGATACTCAATATTGCTCCACGCCACGCGGCTCCCACGAAATTGCTCTTCGCGATAGCCGCGCAACGTCGTTGCCCCGCCGAAACGAATTTGATCCGTGATCGAAACCACCGGCTCGCCGCTCGTTACTTGTCGCCCATGAAAAGCGACGCTCAAAACCTGCGGCCATTTCGTGGGAATGAGCCATTGCATATCGAGCGTCACCAGCTTATGTGAAAAGCTTTTTGTCGCTGAATCGCTTTGCACACGTTTGCGGCCCGTGGCAAGTGTGGTGGAATAAAAAAAGCCTCGACTGGGATTGAACAGCTCATCGCGCGAATCGAAGCGCAAGCCCGCAGACACGCTCGTGATATTGCTCGCCGGCAGATTGAAACGCAGCGCGGAAAGCGAATCGGGCACAACGCTTTCTCGCATGAACGAAGCGAGCACGGCGAGACGATTGCCAATGGGAGCCTCCGCGCTCAAATCAAACTTGCGTTCGACATACAGCGTGTCTTGCAGCAATTGTTGAAAGCCGCCGGAGAGATGAAGCGGATACCCGCGCACCCACGGCTCGCGATAGCGTAGCCCAAGCTCCTGCGTCTCCGGCCCGCGTTTTTCCCAATGCACATTCGCTTGCCGGCCCGTGCCGAAAAGATTGCCAAGCTGAACATCAATCAAACCCGTGAGAAAACCGTTTTGATTGCCAACTGCGGGATTATATCCTGCCACGCCGTTGAGCGAGTTGCTATTCCCTTCCGTCACGTTGACTTCAAGCACATAGTGCCCGGCTTGATTCACGCGCAGTTCCGGCGGGTCCACGCTGCGAATAAAACCGAGACGCAGCAGTTTTTCGGGAATGCTTTGTACTTCATCGAGATTGAACAGATCGCCCATGCGAACCGGCAACTCGCGCAAGAGTACATGCGGCTTCGTGGTTTTATTGCCGCGCACGATGATCGAATCTATGCGCACGAGCGGGCCGGTGCTTAAATTGAAATGCAGCACGGCCTCGCGCTTTTCATTCGGCGCAATCTCGCGCGTGTTCACGGAATCCAAAACAAAGCTTGCGAGAGGATAGCCGCGACGCGCAAAGTCTTCGAGCACGCTTTGCATGCGCGCGCGCCATGCGGTTTCATTGTGCACGCCGCGCAGCTCGCGTTGCCATTCGCGCGTGAAATTGGCGGTGTCAGAATATGAGACGCTGAAGGTGACAAGATAACGTGAACTGTCGGGGAAAGTTTGGGCGAGGCTCAAGCAATATAGACAGGCGAGCAGCATCATGCTGAGGCGCGCAGCAATAACGGGAAGTGGCTCTCCTTCCCTCATGTCTCTGTGAAAAAATCTTCCTTCGCACTCGGCATGCTGGTCGAGAGGAACGGCATTGCGAGCACTAGGGAAGGTTCTTCCAGAATGACATTGCGGAGGAGTGCGCATTTTGTTAATCATGAATGAGCAACGCGCGCCTCAAGCTCTTGCAGGCGCTGCTCTAACAGTAAATTCACCAGGCTCTCTGTGCTCACGCCGCGTGTGCGCGCGACTTTTTGCGCGCGGCCAATCAAGTCGCGATCTACCGGCACAAGAAAACGACGTTGCAACTGCGGCGACACTTCAAAAGTCGCAGGCTCGGTCTGCTCCCAATAATCGGCCAAGCTATGCGTCTCCCAAAACTCCGCTGCTTCCTCATAGCCTTTGAAGTCAGGAATGGACTTATTATCTCCGTTCATATTGTCTCCTTTCTTTGTCATCCATATCGCGAGCGCTTAGGATTAAGGCTTCATGGGTTAATTTATAGATGAAGAAAACGATCAGATAGCGTCCGGCTTCGGTGCAGCCCAATGCAGCGTAAAGATCTTCTCCCGGCACATGTCCTTTCTTCACCTTGCGGTACAATGAACGGCCCAATACAACTTCTTCAGCCTCATCTTGAAATACGTTGTGCTTCCAAATGAGCTTGTCGATAATTTCAGGCAGCCAGATTACGCCGATGATGTTCATCCCGCATCCTTTCTTTCAATCGACAAAGACGCTGATTGAGCTGAAATAAAATTGCCGGTCGCGCTATTATAACAAACATTCTTCGGCGGTTCAACATAAAAAACAAAAGCCTTCAAGCGACGCTACTGTCGCTGAAGGCTTGATCTATGTGGAAGGCGCAACCGCGGCGTTGCCGTGGTTTGCGCGTTGAATAAAAGCCGTGGCTCATTGATTTGTTGCTTACAGCGAGAACCACCGGTTCAGCTTGATCAGAAAAACATTGTCGGGAAAAACTTCGAAGAGGTCCTTGACGTCGTTGCGAAAAGAAAAATCGCCGTTCGATTCAAAGCCGGTGCGGCCTTGGGACCACACGAGAAACGCAGTGGAGCCAGGGCTGTATTCCCAACGCACAACGAGATTCGAACGAAACTGGCGGAAGTTGAAATCAGGTTTGCCAAATGTGTAATCGCTCGCGCCATCCGCGTTTTCATCCACGGAGTAAGACTCTCCGGCTTCATCATACCGCACTTCGTTCGCGAACGTATGAAAACGATCTGTAAACTTGTCCGCGCGCGGTGAAGTAATGCGCTTGAACTCGGAATACTTTCCCGCAGAGACGAAAGGCTGGCCATAAAACTGTACCGTGAGATCGGGCGTGATGCTATAATCGAAACGCAACGTGATGCCCAGTGTTTTTTGATTGATTCGGCCAAAAAGATAACGATCATCGCCGTTGTGCTCCACGGTGGTGATATACTGCAAGTCGTCGTCGTTGAAGTTGTAAAACGGATTCATACGCAACGAGAGCGCATTCATCGGCCGAAACGTGCTCTGCAATCCGACTTCATGGCTGCGCGTGTGGCCTTCGTCTTTCCAACTATTGAACATGAACATGCCGACCTGAATCGCCTTGCGCTGATCGCTTTGAAAGTTGAACCATTGATTCCACTGCCCCGGAATACGCAGCGCCGGCCCGCCGCGCAACGCGGTCGTTGCCAAGTCTTCGTCTTCGCGGCCAATGCCGCCCCACACGAACCAATAGTTGCGCAATTGCCCGCCGCCATTCACATTGCCGCCGCGAAAAACTTTTTCCCCGCCGAAGTTCCAGCCATACCATTGATTGAAATTTATGTTGAGGCGATTGAAGATGCTAAACGGATTGGTGATGCGATAGCCGACCCATGCGCTTTGCATAATGCGATCGGCTTGGCGCAAAAATCCCGCGTCATTCAATTCCAAACCCGGCGAGCGCCACACAGTGCTGAGATTCGCGCGCCAACGACTGTTGCCGCCGCGGCCGAGGCTGAGATTGCCGCCATGCCCGGAAAGCGAAGTGCGCGCGGGATCGAACTCCACATAATCGGCGTCAGGGCGCTGATAATAACGCTGCGACGCAGTTTGCACCGCGGCAATCGCAGCAGCCGTGCCTCGAATTTGGCTCATGACCACCATGCCTTCGAAGTAGTATGTGCGATTGTGCCATTGATGCCGCACGTCAATGCCGCCGGAATAAGCCGCGCGATTTAACTCGTGCAGCGGCGTGTTGGAAAGGTCACGATGCGTTGCGGTAAATATGCCGCCGAGCGCGCTTTGCCCTTTGTTGAAATCTTTTTGCAGTCGCCCGACGAAAAAGTTTGTGCGCGGCTCCACGACCTCGCGACGACGCTGGCCGTTGAAATCAATTTCCGCTTCTTCTTCATCCGTCACCGCATCCATCAAACCAATAGAGATGCCGCTCTTCGTTTTGCCCGTGAGTTTTGCCGCGGCGGCAATCGAAGTGTTGTCCGGCACTTTCGCATACTCTTTATCCTGCAACTCGGGATAACCATGGGGTGCGCGACCGACGCGACGCGAATAAAACAGGCGATCATTCGAAAACGGCCCATCGCCGCCCGCGAGACGATAATCCAAAATGCTGTTGCCTTCGATGAAGAACGGTCGCTTCTCTTCAAAAAAAGTTTCGAACGCGCTGAGATTGACTTGCGAAGGATCGGCCTCCACTTGGCCGAAGTCGGGGTTGACCGTGACGTCCATGGTGAGATCGCTGGTCACGCCGAGTTTCGCATCAAGGCCGCCGGAAAATTTATTCGTCGCGCCGGTGGCGAACGGATTGCCGACCTCTTCGGCAAAACGGCGTGCGCTCGTGACCGCATAGGGCAACACTTCAATGCGATGCGTAGATTGGAGACCCTTGATGCCGTGCAGCTCGCCAAACAAACTCACCCATCCCGGCGAGTTCTGCGGAATGTGTTGCCACACTGAGCGCTCCTGCTTGCGAAAAACGCGGCGCATCACTTGAATGCCCCACACCTGTTCTTCCTTATCCGCGAAGCGTAGTTGGTTGAATGGAATACGCATCTCGGCGACCCAGCCTTCCGCATCGATGGCAACCGCGGCAAACCAAATCGGATTCCAATTCGTGTCCCAATTGTCGCCGTCATTTGAAACCGCTTCGTCGCCCTTCACGCCCGCGGCGTTGATGGTAAATGAAAACGCGGTGCGACGATCGAAATAACTGTCGATGTTAATCTCAACCCAATCGCCGTCGAATTGATCGCGGCGCGTGACGCGGCGCACGATTTTGTCCGGCTCCGTGTCATGCGCGCGCACGCCGACGTAAAGATTTTTATCGTCGTAAGTGATCTTGAAAGAAGTTTGTTGCGAGGGCGGCTTGCCGTCGTCCGGCTCGCGTTGCGTGAAGTCCGTGGCCCATTCCAATTTTTCCCAAATAGAATCGTCGAGCTTGCCGTCCAACGCCGGCGGATGCGGATTTACATGTTTGGTGTGATAAACTTTTTTCTCCGGCGCAGTCTGCGCGGTGAGCAGCAGTGGCGTGAGCAGCAAAAGCAGCGCGAGTAAATGACGTTTCATAAGAAGTGGCTCCAAGATAAAATATGCCAATAACAATGCTTGCGTGTAAGAACGCCAAGCGGCCAAATCTGGCTGGAGTGAGTTGCGCTTCTTATGACAAGGGTAGGTTGAAAAGGGTTGCAAAATTTTTGACGACTGGGGAAGAAAAAGCCTGTGGGTTCAGCCAGGGCTTGGCCGAGACTTCGCTTCGAGGATTTGAAACACCGAGTGGTTTGCTCTGCCCGGCTAATTCTTTTCATGCAGATTTAAAGTTCGACTTTAAATCTGCATGAATCATTTTTTAAAAGCATGCTTTAAAATAGTGAAGATGATTTTATATCCCGCCATGACCACGCCCTTCACCGTGCCCGAGACTTTGGAGATGCCGATGCGTTTGCGATAGCGCACGGGCACTTCGCGCACGCGCAGCTTGTGCTTCGCGGCTTTGATTTGCATCTCCACGGTCCAGCCGTAGTTGCGATCCGTCATGCCGATTTGATTCAACGCGGCCGTTGTGATCGCGCGAAACGGCCCGAGGTCGGTATAATGCGCGCCGAGCAGGACGCGCATGAGAAAGCACGCGAGCTGGTTGCCATAACGTTGCTGCGGCGTGAGTGCTCCCTCTTCCGCCACGCCCAACGCGCGCGAGCCGATGACCATATCGCATTCGTCGTTGAGAATGGGAGCGATCAACATGGGAAGTTCCTCGCCATAGTCGCTGTGATCGCCGTCCATGAACACGATCAAATCCGCGCCGAGTTGCTTTGCTTTTGCAATGCCGAGTAAACAGGCCGCGCCGTAACCCGGCTCGGCCTCATATTCGACTAGCGCACCTTCATTTCGCGCCAACTCCGCAGTGCGATCGGTCGAAGCATTATCCACGACGATGATCTCATGCACCGGCGGACATGGAATCTCGGCCACGACTTTGCCGATAGAGAGCGCTTCGTTATATGCCGGAATAACGACGACGATTTGGGGGGTTGTGATATTTTCCTCCTTCCGTTACGCGCAATATAATTGCACTGCTCTGCTTTTGCAAGTTGCGATTCGCGAGCGGCTTGCAAATGAAAAGGCAATTCTTTATCATGTGCGTGCGATTTTAATAGCGCCCCTCGAAAATAGTGAATGCTCAATGCCCGAACACGACTTTACATACGACGTCTTTCTCAGCCACGCCAGTGAGGACACGGTGTGGTGCGAAGAACTTGCCGAGCGCCTGCGCAATGAAGGCGTACGCGTGTGGTTTGATAAGTGGGAAATGCTGGCTGGCGATCATTTGATCAATCGGCTGAATCAAGGCATTGCCGCTTCACGCAAGATGATTGCGGTGTGGAGCAAGCACTATTTCAGCGATCAAAAAGTTTGGACGCTGGCCGAGGGCTTTGCCGCTCAACGCAAAGACGTGCTCGCGAGCGACCGGTCGCTCATTCCTCTCCTTCTTGAAGACTGCAACATTCCTCCCCTCTCCCAAAACATTTTGCATATCGACTTCCGCAACCAACCGGATTTCGACCTCCACTTACGCGAATTGCTGCAAACGCTCGATCTTCCCCGCCGCGATTTTGAGCACGAGCCGGCTTTCGAATTCAAAGAACATGATTTCGAAACTGCTAAACGCGGCCGTCTCGCGCAGAAGAAAGGCAAACGCTTCGAAGATGAAGTCGCGAAGCTGTATGAACTGCTCGGCTTCAGCGTGAAGCGCGACACGCAGCTTCACGGCTTTCAAATTGATTTGCAAATTGAAAAACGCGAAGGCGGTTTGCTCACGCAAGCAATTGTGGAATGCAAAGACAAGCGCCTCACCGCCGAGGATCGCAACCAAATTCTCGCGCAGCAAAATCTCGCGCAGAAGAAGCTGCCGCGCTTTCGCTGGATAGCCGTCTCTTCGCAGAGTTTCGCCGCGGACACGCGCACCGCGCTTGAAGAAACCGGCGTCGATTGCACAACTTATCCCGAGTTGCTGCGTGAATTGGTGCCGCTGGATCGTTACGTGGAAAGCTTAATCGCCGAATACGAAACCGAGGTCGAACAAAAATGGCTGGGCGAAGATTGGTTCATTCGCCCCAATTTGCGCACGGAAGTGAGCGACGACAAACTCCCCGCTCTCTCCCACTTTGCCAAATGGCTCGGCAGCGACCACAGCAATTTTCTCGTGCTTCTCGGTGATCTCGGCACGGGCAAGAGCACGCTCGCACGGTTTCTCGCCTACAATCTCGCCAAAAGTTTTGTCCGTGATCCGCTGCGCCACCCCGCGCCCGTGCTCATTCCGCTGAAAGACGTGCGCAAAGAGAACTCTCTCGAAAGCATGATCATCAGCCATTTCAGCAAAGCGGGATTACCCGGCATCAACTTCCCGCGCTTCGAGCATCTCGTGCGCCTTGGCAAAGTCATTCTGCTCTTCGATGCCTTCGACGAAATGGCGGACCGCGTGCGTTGGGAAGTAACCAAAAGCAACTTCACCGAGTTGCGCCGCGCCGCCGAGCAAAACGGCAAAGTCATTCTCACCTGCCGCACGCATTATTTCAAAGACCGCAACGAGCAAGCAAAGCTCATCGGCGTTGGCTCTCGCCTTTCTGAAATCGAAACCGATCTCTATCGTGAACTGCGGCAGCAGTCCGGTGCCGAGGTGGTGTATTTGCAGGAATTCGACGACACGCAAATCAAAGCCTATTTGCACAAAGCCCGGCCGCACACTGCGGTCGCGGATTGGCAAAAAATTCAAACCATCTATAATCTCAAAGAACTGGCGCAGCGGCCGTTGCTGCTCGATATGATCGTGAAATCTCTGCCTAAGCTCGAAGCCGGACAGCAAATCAATGCTGCCAGCCTGTACACAGTTTACACCAACATTTGGATCGAGCGTGAAGAAGCCAAAGGCCGGATTCTCGACAAGACCGTAAAGATGTCGCTCATGCTCGAACTGGCCTGGCGCATGTGGCACGAATCCAAAGACGCGATTCATTACCGCGAGCTGGCACCCTTTGTGGAAAAACTGGTCGCCAGCAAAGTGATTGAATTAGGGGATGAAGAAGTGGATGACATTGCCCGCGAAATGCAGGCCGCGACCTTTCTCAAACGCGATGATGGCGGCAATTTCTCTTTCGTGCATCGTTCCTTCATGGAGTATTTTCTCGCACGGAAAGTATACTCATGCTTCTCCAATGAAATAAACTTGAGACGTGCCTTGGATACGCGTCTTTTTGATAGAAAAATTATCTTTTTTATCACACTAACTGACGATCAAGATCATATTCGATCTCTACTGCAAAAAATCCTAACGAATCAATATTCAGCCAATATATCTGAAAATGCTTTGCAGATTCTCTATTGGAGTGGGCGAATTCGTTGTGGAATGGAAACAGATGAAATAGATTCCATGACAACTTTAAAAGATAGGATTTTTGGTCGTATTCCTGCTGGTGCCCAACTTAATGGTGCAAACTTGCAAGACATTATCTTAGAAGCCATCGACTTAACAGGGGCAAACTTTCTTGGCGCGAACCTATCCAAAGCGAGGCTGAATTATACCTATTTACCCAACGTAATCTTTAGCAAAGCGAACCTCAAAAGCGCAAAGTTAAACAATATCACCGCGTTTCAAGCCGACTTTTGTCATGCTGCCTTACAGGGAGCATCTTTTGAGTTCTCAGATTTAGAAGAGTGTAATTTTGATAATGCTGAAACTGATAAAGTCACCTTCGCTAACGCTGCCTTTCGAAACTGCACAGGGTTACCCAAAGGGACTACAGAAGCGCCGTTTGATTATACATTAGGATTAGTAGAAAAAGAGCTCGACCGAGGTGAGATCATTTCGATTGACCGTGAGATAGTTGCGGAACTACTGGAAAAGAGTCTTCAAAACTCATTCAATTTAGAGGATAATAATTTAGATTGGGAGGAAAGATTATTACAAGCACAAAAAGGAGATTCAGGGGCGAAGACAGACTTATGCACACTTCTCTGGAGATATGCGTACTCTTATGCTAGGTCCATCTCATTCCCGAACCACTATTCAGCAGAAGACTTAGCACAAGATGTTGTTTTGCTATTCATTCAAGAATTCGATAGAATTCATCACGTCCGAAGTTGGACTAATCTAGCTATACGACGAATTCGTTCAAGTATGATTCGAAGAAAACTGTTAGAAAATTACATTTCTCTCGACGAAACACTTGAAATCATCAGCCAAACACCTACAGATACAACCCTTATAGTAGAAAAAGATAGTTTTGAAAAAGCAGGTATGGAGAAACTTCTAAATGAACTTTCTCCGCTTGAGCGAAAAGTTATTTTTTCGAGATTTGTTGACAATTTGCCTTTCGGCGCGCTTGCGAAATCCTTACACATGAGTGATGGTGCGGTGAGAACAGTTTTTTGGCGCGCTAAAACAAAGCTGCAAGGCGTACTCAAACATCAGTGATTGCTGTTAGTTCTAAATTTTATACTTCAGCGTCTTGTAAAAGTGCTTCAAAAAGCAAAGTTTCATTCTGTCTCGGCGCATGGCTCGACCTCCTCCCCGACGGTCGCTTTGACGCCAGCCCGGAAGGTATGCGCTATCTCTGCTACACCGAACAAGGCACGCTCAATTCATTTACTGCGGAAGAACTCGTCAAAGAGTTTTACGACCCGCAGGCCGTGCAGGCCACGCTAGCCAAATTTATCGAATAACGTTGGACGTGCTCTTTTTCGGCGCATAACGTGAATGAAATCGGAAGCAGCAACGATATCATTATCTCAAGCCCTCGCGCATGCTCTCTCCTGCTGCGTGCATCTTGCTCCTCGATATGGTTCGCAAAAATTGCCGCGGCTTCGCGCTTGTTTCTCCCGAAAAACTATTGTACCATTATTCCGCAAATCCTCCCATAAATTTCCAGGTAGAGAAAAACGATGAACAAAAAAATGTGGCTGCTCTTGGGCGCATTGGTAGTTTTAATCGCATTGGCTTTGCCCAAGTTGAATCTGTTTAAAAGCAATGATCGCGGCGAGGTTCAAGTCGCGTCGCGCGAAAGCGGCACTGCGGTGCGCATGTTAACCGTGCAGACAGAAAAACTCGGCGATCGCCTCGTCGCCGTCGGAACGATCTTGCCCAATGAAGAAGTGGAAGTGCGCAGCGAAATTTCCGGTAAGATCGAGCGCATCTCTTTCCAAGAAGGTCGCCGCGTGCAGAAAGGCGATCTGCTCGTCAAAATTCATGATGGCGAATTGCAGGCGCAGCTTTTACGCGCGCAATATCGCGAGGCTTTGGCCGAACAACAAGAACAGCGCCAGCGTCAACTCTTCGAGAAAAAGCTCGCGAGCCAGGAAGAGTTCAACATTGCGGTACAAGAGTTCAACATTGCCAAAGCCGAGGTGCAATTGATTAAAGCACAGATCGCCAAAACCGAAATCCGTGCGCCCTTTGCGGGAATGATTGGCCTGCGTTTTTTGAGCGAAGGCAGCTATGTCACGCCGGCTACGCGCATCACCACGTTGCAGGACAATCACACAGTCAAGGTCGATTTCAAAGTGCCGGAGAAGTATGCGGTCGCGATTGCAAACGGCGGGAAGATCAACTTTAAAATTCACGAATCCGCGCGCAGCTTCGCGGGCACGATATACGCGCGCGATACGAAGATCGATCAAGCCTCGCGCACGCTGCACGTGCTCGCGCGCAGCCCCAATCCTGAAGGCGCGTTGCTGCCCGGTTCTTTCGCCAACGTTGAAGTGATTTTGGAAGAAAAAGAAGCACTGCTCATTCCCGCGGAGGCATTGATTCCCGAATTGAAAGGCCATCGCGTGTTCGTGGCCAGAGGCGGCAAAGCGGTTTCGCAAGAAGTCGAAATCGGCATTCGCACCGAGGAGCGCGTGGAAGTGACGCAAGGCTTGGCCGCGGGCGACACGCTCATCACCTCCGCGATTTTGCAACTGCGCCCCGGCATGGCCGTGCGCATGGCGGAATGACGCGTCGCAAGAAATCAATTCCATAGAACCTGAATTTTGTATGGGTGAAATCGCCAACCTCCGCCTGATGCTGAAGCATCAGTCTAAAAGGTGGAAGCGATCTAAAGATCGCTGATCACCCGTAGAGTGGCAGCCAACTTTAGTTGGCTTGCATCTCCTAGCCCGATGCTTCAGCATCGGGCGAAAGCCAGCGCGAGCACGGTGCAAAATTCAGGTTGAAAAAAAGAAAATCTTTCTCCAACCGATAAAAGCTGCCAGCTAACAGCAAAGCAAATCTGTTGAAAGCTAATCTTGCTTGCAACTCGTTCGCATTGCATATCCAAAGGCAACCCATGAGCCTCTCCGCCATTTGTATTCGTCGCCCCGTGTTGACGCTTGTGATGTCGATACTCGTCGTGCTCTTTGGCGTCATCGGCTTCACCTATCTCGGCGTGCGCGAATATCCCAACGTCGATCCCGCTATCGTCACCGTGAACACTTCCTATTCGGGCGCGAACGCGCAAGTCATCGAATCGCAAATCACCGAGCGCTTGGAAGAAGCGGTGAGCAGCGTGCCGGGCATTCGCACCATCAACTCCAGCAGCCGCGAAGGCCGCAGCAGCATCACGCTCGAGTTCGAGTTGGAAGTCGATTTGGAAACCGCGGCCAATGACGTGCGCGATAAAGTCGCGGGCGCAATCGGCAACCTCCCTCCCGACGCGAATCCGCCCGTGGTTTCCAAAGCCGATGCCGACGCGAGTCCCATCATCGTGATGAATCTCAGCAGCAATACGCGCAGCTTGTTGCAGCTCAGCGCATTTGCGGACAATGTGTTCAAAGAGCGCTTGCAAACCATTCCCGGCGTGAGCGAGATTCGCATCTTCGGCGAGAAGCGCTACGCCATGCGTTTGTGGATGGAGCCGGCAAAGCTCGCCGCGTATCAACTCACGCCGCTCGACGTGCGCGATGCGATCACTGCGGAAAATATCGAATTGCCCGCGGGCAGCGTGGAAGGCAACAGCGTGGAATTGAGCGTGCGCACGTTGAGTCGCATGGAAACGCCGGAGCAATTCAACAGCCTCATCATTCGCGAGCAGGACGGCAGCCTCGTGCGCTTTCGCGATCTCGGCTATGCTGAGCTTGCGCCGGAGAATTTGAAATCGATTTCGAAAGGCCTCACCGGTCCGCGTGTGGCCATTGCCGTAACGCCGCAACCCGGCTCGAATCACATTGCCATAGCCGATGAATTTTATCGCCGCATCGAGCAAATCAAAAATGAGCTGCCCGAAGATTTTTCATTGAGCACCGGCTTCGACACCACGCAATACATTCGGCGCTCCATCGCCGAAGTGCAGGAAACCATCTATACTGCGTTCGCGCTCGTGGTGCTCATCATCTTTCTCTTCCTGCGCGATTGGCGCACGACGTTGATTCCCGTGTTCGCGATTCCCACTTCGCTCATCGGCGCGTTCTTCATTATGTATCTCGCCGGATTTTCCATCAACGTGCTCACGTTGCTCGGCATTGTGCTCGCCATCGGCTTGGTGGTGGATGACGCGATTGTGGTGTTGGAAAACATCTACACTAAAATCGAAGACGGCATGGAGCCGGTGACTGCAGCATTGCAAGGCTCGAAAGAAGTTTTCTTCGCGGTGATTTCAACCACGGTGGCCCTCATCGCGGTGTTCATGCCCATCATCTTTTTGCAAGGCCTCACGGGCCGGCTTTTCAAAGAGTTCGGCATTGTGATCGGCGGCTCCGTCGCGATTTCCGCGTTCATCGCGCTGACACTCACGCCGATGTTGGGCGCGCGCATGCTCAAGCATCGTGAGCGGCATAATTGGTTTTATGAAAAGACCGAGCCGTTCTTTGTCGCCTTGATCAACGGCTATGAAAACTCGCTCGCAACTTTTCTTCGTCGCCGTTGGCTCGGTTGGCTCGCGCTCGTGTTTGCCTCCGCGCTGATTTGGCTGCTCGGAAGAACTTTGCCGCAAGAGCTTGCGCCGCTCGAAGATCGCAGCCGCTTTCGTATGACTTCCACCGCGCCCGAGGGCACTTCGTACGAGCGCATGGACAAGTACATGGATAGTTTGATTGATTTGATCAAACGAGAAACGCCCGAAGTGGAGAACGTTATTGCGAATACGGCTTCCGGCGGCGGTGGCGGCAGCACCAATTCCGGCTCGGCCACGATTACGCTCGTGCCGCGCGAGCAACGCACGCGCACGCAAAACGAAATCGCCGAAGCGCTCGCACAGTCGGTGCGCAAGCTCAACGAGGCACGCACGTTTGTTTCGCAGGAGCAAACCATCAGCGTGGGCGGCGGCGGCGCGCGTTTCGGTTTGCCCGTGCAATACGTCATTCAAGCGCCCAATTTCGAAAAACTCAAAGCCGCGGTGCCGCAGTTTATCGAAGCAGCGCAGACGCATCCCGCGTTCAATGCCGTGGATTTGAATTTGAAATTCAACAAGCCCGAGCTGGTGATTGAAATTGATCGCGAGCGCGCGCGTTCGTTGGGCGTGTCCGTGCGTGAGATTGCGCAGACCTTGCAGCTCACACTCAGCGGGCAGCGTTATGGCTATTTCATCAAAGACGGCAAGCAATATCAAATCATCGGGCAATTGCAGCGCGCCGATCGCGACGAGCCGCTCGATTTGAAATCGCTCTACGTGCGCAATCGCGACGGACAATTGGTGCAGCTCGATAATCTCATTCGCGTTTCGGAGCAATCGAATCCGCCGCAGCTTTTTCGCTTCAATCGCTTCAGCGCGGCTACGGTTTCCGCGGGCCTCGCGCCCGGCTATACTCTCGGCGACGGCATCAAAGCCATGGATGAAATCGCCGCGCAAAAGTTGGATGAGTCTTTCAGCACCTCGCTCTCCGGCGCGGCGCGCGATTTCGCGGAAAGCTCATCTAGTTTGATTTTCATCTTCATCTTGGCGCTCGTGCTGACTTATCTCATTCTCGCCGCGCAATTCGAAAGTTTTCGCGATCCCTTCATCATCATGTTTACTGTGCCGCTCGCGGTTGCGGGCGCGCTGCTCTCGCTGTGGTATTTTAATCAAACCCTCAACATCTTTAGCCAAATCGGGCAAATCATGTTGATCGGCTTGGTGACGAAGAACGGCATCTTGATCGTGGAGTTCGCGAATCAACGCAAAGAGAATGGATTGAACGTGCACGAGGCCGTGTTAAGCGCAGCAGTCGCGCGTTTTCGCCCGATTTTAATGACGAGCCTCTCCACCATTCTCGGTATTCTGCCGATTGCACTCGGCCTCGGCGCGGGCGTGGAGAGCCGCATGTCCATGGGCATCGCGGTCGTGGGCGGCATGATCTTCTCCGGCGCGTTGACGCTGTACGTGATTCCGGCGATCTATACTTATTTTTCGAAAGAGCAGCATCATGCGCATGCCGTTCGCACAAGCGAACGCAGAGCGCTCGAAGACTTTGCCACAAAGTAAAATTTCAAACGCCATTGCAGCTTTGCTCGAAGCGTCTGCGCAGGAGGAAGTTGAGGATTAAATCAGGCAGAATTATGTGGCAATGATTTTCTCGCGGTTCATCCCAGCCGCTCCAACATCGAATAGAGCTTTCTCCGTGTAATACCCAATAGTTTGGCCGCGCGGCTCTTGTTCCCTCCCGCCCTTTCAATCGCGCGATGAATCAACCGCTTCTCCATGTCTTCGAGATTGATACCCTCTTCGGGAATGTCGAATTGCGTGGGCAAGCGCTGCAAGCCTTGAATATGCGGCGGCAAATCGAACGGCGCGATGGGTTGATTGCCGGCCATGAGCAGCGAGCGCTCGATTACGTTCTCCAATTCGCGCACATTGCCGGGCCAGGGATATTGCTGCAACTTTTCGAGCGCCGCGGTGGTGAGCGCTTCCGGGCCTTTGCCCGCGCGCTTGAGAAAATGCGCAATGATGTCCGGCAAATCTTCCAAACGCCGGCGCAGCGAAGGCAGTGTGATGGGAAAGACGTTAATGCGATAATAAAAATCTTCGCGCACCTTGCCGTCTTTAAGACCCGCTTCGAGATCGCGATTGGTTGCCGCAATCGTGCGGCTGCGCACCGCAATCGGCTCGCTGCCGCCGAGATGAAGCACTTGCCGTTGTTGCAACGCGCGCAGCAGCTTCACTTGAATCGACGGAGAAATTTCACCAATCTCATCGAGAAAGATCGTGCCTTCGCCCGCGACTTCGAACAGGCCTTGCTTGCGTTTGTCCGCGCCGGTGAATGCGCCTTTTTCATACCCAAACAACTCGCTCTCCAAAAGGTTTTCCGGCAGTGCGGCGCAATTGATCGCCACAAACGGCTTGTCTGCGCGCGGGCTGAGATAGTGAATCGCTTGCGCGACTAGCTCTTTGCCCGTGCCGCTCTCACCGCGAATGAGCACGGTTGCGTCGCTCGGCGCAACTTTGTGAATGAGCTTATAAACTTCCTGCATCGCGCCGCTTTGGCCGATCATATTTTCCACGGAGTAGCGCTGCTTCAACTCATGGCGCAGCGAGCGATTCTCCTGCACGAGCGATTCTTTTTCCACCACCAAACTTTTCTTATCGACCAAATGCCGAATCTTCACCTTCAACTCATCCAACTCAAACGGCTTGATGATGTAATCATACGCACCGTGCTTCATCGCTTCCACCGCGGTTTGCGCGGTCGCGAACGCAGTCATCAAAATCACCTCGCAGCCGGGATGGTGCTGCTTGGCAAAGTCGAGCACTTGCAAGCCGTCCGGCCCTTCCATTTTGAGATCGGTGAGCACGAGGTCATACGCATGCGTGCTCAACGCATTGATCGCCGCGACGCCGCTGCTCGCTGTACCCACGGCATATCCTTCCGGCTCCAAAGCGGCTTTGATCACCACGCACTGGCGCGGTTCATCGTCTACAATTAAAATGCGATAGTCGTTCATGGTTGGTTGCTGGTTGCTGATCACGATTACTGATTACTGATAACTGGCAGTTCTTTGGCTCATTCTCTTTTTTGGCTCCTTGCTTCACCACGGGAGCCATATGTGAATTGTCGTCCCAATTCCAGGTTGCGATTCCGCACTGATGCGTCCGTGGTGTTTTTCAATAAGCTGTTTGCAGACAGGCAAGCCCAAGCCGGAGCCGCGACTCTTCGTCGTGAAGAACGGCTCGAAAATTTTTTCGGCTGAATCCGGCAGGCCTGGCCCGTGGTCGCGAATGCTGAGATGAATGTCGTCCCGGCCCTTGCTGCGCGCTTCGATTTGCACCTCCACTTTGCCGGAGCCATTCATGGCCTGGCTCGCATTAAGAAAGAGATTCATCAACACTTGTGTGAGCGCATCGTCATCATACTCCGCAATAAGCTCTTCACGATTGCTGCTCAGTTGCCATTCCACACCGTGGCTCTGATCTTCATTGCGCATCATGTTGATCGCGCGGCTCACGGTTTTAACCAAATCGCCGGGCTTACGCGCAAGCTCGCGATCGCGCGCGAAACTCAAAAAGTCGTTCATGAGACGATTGAGCCGCCGCACCTCGTCGGGAATGAATTCGAACATCTCATCGGGCTTCTGCTTGTCATTATACTTTTGGCGCAGCACCTCCGCGGTATTTTTAATGATGCTCAAAGGATTGCGAATTTCATGCGCGACCGTGGCCGACATTTGCCCCATTAAAGCCAACCGTTCGGCGCGCCGCAAATTATCTTGCGCACGCAAAAACAAATTAAGCACGGCAACGAGCACAAAACCAAAGACGATGAGCACAATGAAACTCACCACGCCGCCAAGCACGAGGCCGTTGCGAAAATTAAGCAGAAGATTGAAGAAGCCGGCATTGGCTTCCACCACAAAAAGGCAGAGCACTTCGCCGTTTGCCCCGCGCACCGGAGCATATGCCGTTTTAAAACGCGCATCGTCAATCACGCGCATCGCCGAGGCTGTCACCACGCCATTCCAGGCCGCAGAAAGGTCCGTGCTGTCCTCGCGAAGATAAACAACTTCACGCTCAAGCGGAAATAATTCTTCATTGCTGCTCGCCAACACGCGCAGGTCGCGATCAAGCAAAAAGATCTGTTGCACTTCAATCTCTTTTGGCAGACGCGCAAGCGCAGGCGCGAGCAACAAGTTCGCGGAAAATTTTTGCCCGGCAGCAAGATAAGTCACAAACTCGCCGCTCTCCACCAACTCCGCGCCCATGCGCGCCAAACCTTGCAAACGCGTTTCCAATTCGGCTTCCAGCGAAGCCTCGATGCGATTGATGAAAAACCAACTGCCGAAATTGAACACGCCGAGCACAAGAATGATCATAACGCTGACGAGGATGACGAGTGCGCGGGGAGATTTTAGGAGGGAGACAGGCATGTGGCCGTGCTCATTCTTGAGGAGCGCCGTTTTTTTTGAAAAACAAGGCAACGATTTCCTCTATGAGAAAAGGCAAATTTGGCTCGCGAAATGAAAGCCCGGCCGCAGGGATGCGATGATGTTTTATGTCCGGTGGTAAGTGTTTATGGTGAGGGTGGGTTGCTTGTAGCGTCGGATCATTGGGATGGGGTTGG
Organism: bacterium; assembly: GCA_041918175.1. GTDB lineage: Bacteria > Zhuqueibacterota > Zhuqueibacteria > Zhuqueibacterales > Zhuqueibacteraceae > JABWAN01. Next base: position 26,357 of record JAYRWE010000039.1, on the reverse strand, counting down.
GAATCATACCAATATTGCACGGCATCACCGACTTTAACCTCGTAACCATAGTCCCAAATAAAACCGGATTCCTGCGAACCAAAATTCAGCCGTTCGTAAACCACGAGCTTGAGGTCGTTTGCAAAGACCACTTCGCCGCTTAAAACCGCCGCCAGTTTTTCGCGGCGCTTCAAAACCAATGTGCTGTAAAGCACATACGGCGAAAGATCATGAATTTGATAGACGAGTTCTTCGTATGCCTCAAGCGACCAGGGCATGATTTCTTAGACGGGATAATTGGTCTGTGACGCTAAACTGCTTGATGCGATTTTCATATTCACGTTGGCTGCTCAAAAACGTTTTGTACGCGCCGGCCCAATCGACAAAATCAAAATTTAGTCCGTCATCATCGAGAAGCCCCTGGGAGTATAATTTGAAAAACTGCTCAGAGAGCATCTTGTACTTTTTCTCGTGACGAGCGCAGTCCTCTTGGGCCGCATGCAACGTGGCGATGATGTCTTCCAAGCTGAACGAAGGCATGTTATTTACCTAGAAATAAAATCTGTCCGAGAATTTGGACATAGTATAAAAAAAGCCGTTTCAAAGACAACAGAATTTTCAAATCAAACCCGCTTCCCGCGCGCGCGCCGATACACCTCCAAATAAATCTCCGCGGAATGCTTCCACGAAAAATCTTCGGCCATGCCGCGTTGCATCACTTCGCGCCAAATCTCTTTTTGCTCCCACAAATCCAGCGCGCGCTGAATCGAAGTCCACAGCGCATACGGTGTGAAATCATAAAACGAAAAACCGTTGCCCGCTTCATTGAACTCATAATAATCGCGCACCGTATCAGCCAAGCCGCCCGTGCGGCGCACAATCGGCACCGTGCCATAGTTCAAACAATACATTTGATTCAGGCCGCACGGTTCATAACGCGAAGGCATGAGAAACATGTCGCAACCCGCGGTAATCAAATGCGCCAACTCATTGTTGAAACCGACATACGCATAACACTTTTCCGGATACGTGCCCGCGGCCCAGCGGAAAAAGTTTTCATACTTCTCCGCGCCGCTGCCGAGCACCACAAGTTGCACCGGCAGCTCCATCAATTGCGGCAACACCGAAGCGACCAATTCCATGCCCTTCTGTTCCGCCAAGCGCGTGATAATGCCGATCACCGGCGCCTCTTCCTGAAACGGCAAATGCGCATATTCCAGCAGCGCGCGCTTGTTCAAAACTTTGCCCGCAAGATCCTCCGCCGAATAATGCTGCGGCAAATGTCGATCAACGCGCGGACTCCACTCCTCCACATCGATGCCGTTCAAAATGCCCACGAGATCGTGACTGCGATATTGCAGCACGCCTTCCAAGTCCGCGCCATACTCCGCGGTTTGAATTTCGCGCGCATACGTCGGACTCACCGTTGTGATCATCTCCGCATACATCAAGCCCGCCTTCAAAAAAGAGAACCCGCCATAAAATTCATACGCGCCGCCGAGATGAAACTTATCATACTTCAAACCCGCGCGCCCAACCGCAGCCGGCGCGAAACGACCTTGATAGCCGACATTATGAATCGACAGCACCGAAGCCGTGGCCGCGAAAAGTTGATCCCAATTATATTTCTCGCGCAAGAACACCGGCAACAATCCCGTTTGCCAATCATTGCAATGCAACACTTCCGGCGACCAATTGAACCGCTGCAAAATATGAATGATCATATCTTGCAACAGAATGAAGCGCTCGTCTTCATCCGCATGCGAAGTATAAACCTGATCGCGATGATAGTAATGCGGACAATCGATGAAATAATGCTCCACGCCCGCAGCGTTGCGGCCATACCAAACATTCACCGTCACCGTGCGCTCGCCCACGCGCATCTGCGTATTATGAAACTCATGCGCGAACGTCAAATCATGATCCAGCACGCGAATGGATTGATACAACGGCAAAAATACTTTCACCTCATGGCCGAGCAGCGCCAGCGCTTTCGGCAGCGCGCCGCACACATCCGCCAAGCCGCCGGTCTTCACAAACGGCACGCACTCACTTGTCGCAAACGCAATTCGCATGCATCCTTCCTCTCAAAAAATCTTGCTCACGCCTCATTGACTTTTTTTATGGCTTGTCGCTGCCTCACCTAGGGTTCTTCTTCGCTTGTTTCTCTAGGTGATCTTTTCAAAGCAGAGTGACTTCAAAGCGATGGCATCCCGCCACCGAGGTGATATTTTCAAGCGACCGTTCGTAGTAGCGCCTTCAGGCGCAAACCTTTCAGCACCTCCGGCTCCTAATGAGTTTTGACTTTCAAAACCGGTAATCACCTCCACGAATTGTCATTCAGAAGGAATCTTTTTACTCGCAGGAGACTTATTCCAGTGCTTAAAAAGATTCATCTGAAAAACCACTTGCTATTCCCTCGCGCTCGAATTAAACTGCGCGCCGCGCTTGCAACACCACCTGCGTCGGATACTCGCTTTGTCTTTCCTCGCTCTCCGTCGGAAACAAACTCTCCTGCTTGCCCGGATGCGCGACTTGATGCTGGCGAATATCGACAAAGCCCACCGCGGTGAGCGCGGAAGTGTAATCATGCACCGAATGCCGAAACGAGCCCGTGTGAAATTCAAACTCCACTTCATACAAGCTGTCCGACACTTCCCTCACATGCGACGCGCGCAAATCCGGATAATGCAACGCGAGCACAATGCGCCCGCCCGGTTTGAGAATACGATGAAACTCGCGCAACACCGCCGGGATGCGATCCAAATGCTCGCCCGCGAGCGCACAGAGTACCGCATCGAAATGATAATTCGCAAACGGCAGCGGGTCTTGCAGCGCACATTGCAGCACCCAGCTTTCCGGAAACTTGCGCTGCGCCGCGCGCAACGAAGCGAGCGCGGAGTCGATGCCGACCACCACGCTTTTGGATTGAATAAAGCGCGCGAAGCGGCGGCCGTTATCGCAGCCCACATCGAGAACATGCTCGCCTGCTTTCGGCGCAAGCGCAATGAGGCTGAAGCGGTCGAGCGTATTCAACGCATGCCGCGAGATTTTCGCAGCCGATTCTGTCGCACGAGGCGCGCGTCTTCGCGCAACGGCCTCGCGCAAAGGCGCGACTATCGGCTCATCCGTGGCTTCGATATGAGAAATTTCGGCAAGGCCTAAAGCCATATTCATCTCCGGCAAAATTTTTCGACGTTCTCTAAAAAATTTTGAAACGAAGGCAACGCACTGATCGCGCAGCCCATGTTGCGAATGCGTGTGCCGCTCGGATATTGCACACACGACGTACCCGCGGCCACTTCGACAAAGTGCGCTTCACATTCCGCCAGCGAAGGCGCGGCGGTCACATAAAAAATTTTCGGCGTGTGCGTGACAATATACGTTTGCGGATCGAAAGCTTGGCCGTCTGCCGCGCGCCCGCGCAGATCACCATGAAAGAAACCGAAAACGAAGCGTTGATACTTTGCCCGCGCGCTCCATTGATCATGCTGATGCTGATGGGGAATCAACGCCAAACATTGCACTAAACTCGCGACGCGCGCCGGCGCACGAAACGTTTTGAGATCCACGACCTCATTCATCACACGCAGATCGAATTTATCCGGCAGCGTGTGGTGCGTCGCGCCTTCACGACTTGAATGCGGCACGCCATGCTGCCGCAGAAAACGCAGCAACGTGGCTTCGCACATCTTGCCCACGGCAATGTTGCCAAAGCGCCGCTCGGGATTCGCGCCGTAACGCATGCGGTCGAAAGTGTAATGCAAGGATTGCCGCGCGTACGCGATGCCGGCCGCAATTTCCTCCGGCAAAATTGCGAGAGCAATGACTTCTTCCGCTTTCATAAAAGCCCTGCATTGAGCTAAAACAACGGCATTGAAAATTTTCAATTGCGAATTTTCAATCTCAAATTGCTTCTGCACAACCGCAACCCAACGGAGCCACATGTCCGACGAGCCTAAGCATAACACCAATTCCGCAAAAGCGCAAGTCGATCCTAAAAATCGTTTGAACGAATTGACCAGCCGCGAGTGGCTGCCTTTCCAAAAAAGTTGGTTCACTTTTTCGCCGCAAGCGGGTTCGGCGCAAACCGCGCGCGACTTCATGCTCTTTTTCACCAAACAGAAAAATGCCGAGGGCCAAGCCACGCGCATCGGCATTGTGCAAGAGAACGCCGCGCTGCTCACACCGCTCATTCAGGAATTGCAGCGCGAAGCTGTGTTCGTCACAAATGAAACGCATGACTTGCAACTCGACTATGCGCTCGTGGATTTGAGCGCGCAATTCGAGCAGGCAGAAAGCTTCGAGCAAACCCATGAGCAGTGGTTGGCGCAGTTGCGTGAGTTGGCAATGCGGCTCAAACCGCAGGCCTATCTCACGCTCTTCGTGCGCAATGGCGATGACGAGGGCCGGCTCGTGCCGCGCGCGTGGCAGATCGGCCGCAGCGTGAGTGCGTTTTTAGCGATGAAAGATGAAAAGATCGGGTGTGCAACTGAAGCGGGAACGCTCAACACGATTAGCAATGTCGGCAAATTATCGAGCGGCGCGCTCTCCTCTTCCGTTGCTGCAACTCAGCCAAACATGTGGACAACGAAGCAAGATGTGATCTATTGTTTAAACTTTCGCCGCGAGGAAGAAATAACTCTGTCTCTGGCGCGCAGCGCTTCAAACTTTATAGCGCAGGCATCATTGCCTGCCGCAGCCACGAAGGCTGCGGTACCTCCGCAGCCTTCGTGGTTTGTGCCCAAACCGCCGCCGCGCGAGAAAGGTGTGTTGCTCCATCCGGCGAAGTTTCCCGAATCACTTGTGGTTTATTTTCTCGAACAATTCACGCACGAAGGCGAGCGCGTTTTTGATCCCATGGCCGGTACGGGCAGCACATTGCTCGCGGCACTATCGCAAAACCGCGCGGCGTATGGCATCGAGTTGAATCCGCAGTTTCACCAAATCGCGCAGCAGCGTGTGGAAAAATTTGTGGCAAATCAAAGCGCAGCGCCGCAATGGCAAATCATCAACGGCGATGCGAGCGCCGCGGAGAGTTATCAAAACTTGCCGGAGCAATTCGATTACGTGCTCACGAGTCCGCCGTATTGGGATATGCTGCGTATGAAAGGCGCGGAGACGCAGCAGAAACGTAAAGAAGCGGGCTTGCTGCAATTCTATTCCGAAGACGCGCGCGACTTAGGCAACTATGATGACTATGAGAATTTTCTCAACGCGCTCGTGGAGATTTATGAGCGCATCGCAGCGCGCTTGGCCGTTGGGCGCTATATGACGATCATCGTGAAGAACGTGAAGAAGAAGGGAAAAATTTATCCGCTCGCGTGGGATTTGGCGCTCGCGCTGCGGCGGAGCTTAACGTTGTGCCATGAACAGTTCTGGTGCCAAGACGATCTCAAACTCGCGCCGTTCGGCTATCGCTATGCGTGGGTGAGCAATACGATGCATCACTATTGTTTGCATTTTCGAAAGGAATAAGGAAGACCATGCCCATCGTTCATTTGCAAACTGAAGTCCCCGGACCGCAGAGCCAAGCGCTCATGCAACGTCGTCAAGCAGCGGTGCCGCGCGGCCCGTACAATTCCACGCCCGTGTTCATCGCAAAAGCCGAGGGCGCGCGCATTACGGATGTTGATGGCAACACGTTCATCGACTTCGCGGGCGGCATCGGCGTGATGAATTTGGGCCATGTGAATGCGCAGGTCACGGCTGCGATTGCCGAGCAAGCCGCGGCGTTTACGCATGGATGCTATCACGTCACGCCGTATGAGTCGTACATTGCGCTCGCGGAAAAGTTGAACGCGATGACGCCCGGCAATTTTGCCAAGAAGACCATGCTCGCGAACAGCGGCGCGGAAGCGGTCGAGAATGCGATTAAGATTGCGCGCTACGCCACGGGCCGCTCCGGAGTAATTGCATTTGAGCATGCGTTTCATGGCCGCACGCTCATGGGCATGAGTCTCACGAGCAAAGTGAAGCCCTACAAATACGGCTTCGGGCCGATGGCCACGGACATTTATCGTTTGCCTTATCCCTATGAGTATCGTTGGCTGCACAACGCGCGTCCGATTGATTGGGCCAGCGAGTATGAAAAAATCTTCGAGGAATTTTTCGCGAGCCACGTTGCGGCGGATAAAATAGCTGCGCTCATCATCGAGCCGGTGTTGGGCGAAGGCGGCTTTGTGCCCGCGCCCGCCGCGGCGTTGGAAAGGATCGCGGAGATTTGTCAGCGCCACGGCATCGTGCTCATTGCGGATGAAGTGCAAACCGGTTTTTGCCGCACGGGAAAATTCTTTGCGATGGAATGGACGAACGTCGCGCCGGATATTATTGTGATGGCAAAATCCATGGCCGCGGGCATGCCGTTGAGCGCAATCACCGGGCGCGCGGAGTTGATGGATGCGCCGCATGAGGGCGGGCTTGGCGGCACGTTTGGCGGCAATCCCGTTGCGTGTCGCGCCGCACTTGCAACGATTGCGGAGATGGAAAGGCTCAATCTCAATCAACGCGCAATCGAGATTGGCGAAACCACGCGCGATTATTTTCATCGTCTCGCCGTGGAGAGTCCATTCATCGGCGAAGTGCGCGGCATTGGCGCGATGAACGCAATTGAGCTGGTGCATGACAAGCGCTCAAAGATTCCCTATCAAGATGCCGCGAAGAGAGTACAAAAGCGCGCGTGTCAACTTGGCCTGATCTCATTGACCGCGGGCACATACAGCAATATTCTGCGCACGCTTATGCCTTTGTCGATCAACGATGAGCAACTGCACGAAGGCTTGAGCATTATGGAGAAGGCCATCTTGTCACTTGCGGATGAAGTTTAAATTCGTACCTTGAGACAGCGCAATAAAAACGGATCAACCCCAAGGCGATCATGCAGCGCAGACTCGAAAACCCGTACGCCATTACGAGCGTACTCAGCATGCGAAACTCTCAAGGGCAACCGATTGGCACCTGGTTGCTGCAATCCATTACGCCCGTCCTCTTTCGCGTTTTCTACGACGAAAAATTCTTCTATCGCGACCTCCTCAAATTTGGTTGACGTCGCTCCTTCCTTTCATTCTCCATATCAAAAGCACTGACGTGTTCTAATCATGCGTTGGGTGAGAATAGTGTCTCCAATCGATGCGGTTTGCGATTGCCCCGTGCTCACTCTCGGCATTGCTCATGTCGGCGCGCCGTATTTTTCCTTGTATTAGAAAAAAAACGCGAGCAAAACGCGATTTGACGCTAGGCTCGACGCCACGTATGGTTTATGATCATTAGAAAGTAAGGAGCCATTATGTTTACGACACAAATGCAAACGACGACCTCACTACGGTCGATGAGCGATATCAAAAAAACGACGCCGAAACCCAAGCTCTATGACGATAATCCGCAGCACGAAGAAGTGCGCCACGAATGCCGCAAGTGGTTGGACATCATTTCCGGCGTGATGCTTGATGAAAGACATCATCGCAAGATGATCGAGGAGACTTTGGAGAATCATGTGCAGTTTGTGAACCGACAATGGGGCGAGGCGCGCAAGTCGGTCTCCGCGGCCGGCGATTACGCGTGTTTGGAATGGATGGGACAAGCCTCGAAGTTTTGCGACAATCTCGGGCGCGAGTATATTGATTGTCTCGGCGGCTATGGTTTGTACAACGCCGGCATTCGGCATCCGAAAATCGTGAAAGCTGTTGCCGCGCAGTTGCAACGCAATCCGCTTTCGAGCCAAGAGCTGCTCGATCCGCTGCGCGGCGCGCTTTCGAAAATTCTCGCGCAGATCACGCCCGGTGATTTGCAATACAGCTTCTTCATCAATAACGGCACCGACGCAGTGGAGGGCGCAATGAAACTCGCGCGCGCGTACACGGAGCGCAATGGCTTCATTAGCTCGCTGGGCGCGTTTCATGGCAAGTCGCTTGGCTCGCTCAGTTTGATGGGCAAGCTGCGCTATCGCAAAGCGTTCGAGCCGCTGCTCGCTGATGTTTCTTTCGTCGAGTTTGGCGATGCGGAAGAATTAGAGTTTGAGTTGCAGAAGTCAAACAAGATCGGCTGGCCCATTGCCGCGGTTGTGCTTGAGCCTATTCAGGGCGAGGCGGGCGCGATTGTTCCGCCCGATGACTATTGGCCGCAAGTGCGCGAGATTTGCACGCGCTATGGCGTGTTGCTCGTGGCGGATGAAGTGCAAACCGGACTCGGCCGCACGGGTAAAATGTTTGCGGTCGAGCATTGGAATGTGAAGCCCGACATCATGTGCCTCGGCAAAGCGCTGGGCGGCGGCGTGATGCCGCTTGCGGCGTTTGTTTCCACGGCAAAGATTTGGTCGGTGTTTGAAAAAGATCCGCAAGTGCATTCTTCCACCACGGGCGGCAATCCGCTCGCGTGCGCCGCGGGCATTGCGTCGATCATGGTGACGCTTGAAGAAGATTTGCCCGGCCAAGCGGCGCGCAAAGGCGCGCGCATGCTCGCAGCGATGACCAACATGCAAGAGCGTTATGGTGATCTCATTGCCGCAGCGCGCGGCAAAGGTTTGTTGCTCGGCATGCAATTCAAGAGCGCGGAGATTGGTTGGCAAGTGGTGTCGCGCTTGTTTCGCAAAGGCGTGCTCGTGGCGGGCACAATGAGCAACTCGCAAACTGTGCGTTTCGAACCGGCGCTCAACATTCCGGACGTGCTGCTCGATGAAATTTTGCATCGTTTGGAAGACACGTTGCGCGAAGTGCGCGAGGGGAGAAATTGAAGCACACAAGTAACGACGGGGTTGCGCAAAAAAGCGCGCCCGTCTCTTACGAATGCTCTCTTCGCAAATAGAGCAATGACTTTTTGCAACGATACTGGAATGGCGGTGGGTCGCTATTGCTCTGAAGTCAGCTAGCTCGAAGAGGCCACCGCGGTAAACAAGCGGAGATGAACCCTCGGTGAAGCAGCGACAAAACAAAAAAAGAGTTTAGGGCATGGAGTAACGTGTGTTGCGCACAAATTCTGTTGGGCTGGCTCCTTACCGCAACCAAATTCTTTGTGTGAGTGACAAATGAAACCTATTGAAATCAGAAATGCCTATTACATCAAACTAGGCCGTCAAGGGAACTGGGAAGAGTCAAGCATCCAAGAAAACAAAATTCGCATTGGTTGGACACAGACGCGTTTGGCCGATATCAACGCTGGTCGTTGGGAAAAGATCAAAAAGGGACTACAGCACGAAATCTCGAATAAGGGGGTAGCCACGCGCGACTATGGCGCTTTGCGCTGGATTACAGAGTCGACTCCTGAGGATGTTTGGATCACCTTTCATTCTTCACGATTATGGTGGTGCAAACCGAGTAAGGCTGGCGTCTTCGAGGACGAGATCTCGAAATATCGCAAGGTTTCGGGAACATGGCATTGCAAGGATATTCATGGTCACTCGCTCATTATCAATCAGATACCTGGCACAATATCCAAACTTCAGGGGTTCCGGGGAACGATATGCCGAGTACAAGAGATTGACGATTTACGCCGCTTGCTTAATGACGAGTCGAGCAAAGCTTTCAAGGCAATTGAAAAAGCAGCCGAAAACCTAACTTTTGAAATTGAGCAAGGTCTAAGGCAGCTTCATTGGAAGGACTTTGAAACACTCATTGACCTGCTTTTTCGAGGTGCCGGCTGGCGGCGAGTAAGTGTGCTAGGCGAAACTATGAAGTACGCGGACTTGGAATTGGAGGAGCCGATGACAGGTGCCCGATACCAAGTTCAAATAAAGTCCCAAGCAAGCAAGTCTGATTTTGAAAAGTACGCTAGCAAATTCTCCGGTGAAGACTTCAAAAAACTTTACTTTGTGGTTCACAGCCCAATTGGAGATTGGACCACCAAACGGACAATGAAAAATATAGAATTGCTTTTGCCGAAGCAAATAGCCCAGAGGGTAATTGACTTTGGTTTGACCAACTGGTTGATGAAGAAAATCCGGTAATGTTCATGCCAGCGCAGATTCGTGGTTTGATCTCTCAACGATAGTGCATTGTCAGTTTTGAAGCCCTCGCCCGTGCCGGAGAACACCATCTCAAAGGAGACTTGCAGTGTGCTCGGGTTCTTGAAATGCCCTCTTGATCACAAACCCACGGAGAATGCGCGGACTATTGCGCCTTCTCTTCTTTTGCACGCAGGCCGGGCCAGTTTTTGTCGCCGCTCTTGATGTATTCTTCGCGCTTTTCACGCCATTTCTTTTGCACGTCTTTGTTGTAGTTGAGATAGAGCTTGCCGTTCACGATCTCCCACGCTTGGGGATCGACCGGCGCGGTGTAGTTTTGCGCGACGGCCCATGCGCAATTTGCACCATATTGTGGGGCATACTTTTCCGGCGCTTCTTTGAACAGTTCTAAATTTTCTTTGCTCGCAAAGCGCCACGTTTGCTTGTTCCACACGTGCTCGAAATTTTTACTGCCCGCGGTTGCGGCATTCGCGGTGAAGTACGCAACCGTGTCATAGCCTTTGATCGCAAGCTTTTCGCCGGAGCCGGCGTACGCGGCAACGCTGCCACACAACAGCAGCAGCGTAAACAAGCGCATGAACACTTTTCTCGACATAAAACTTTCCTTTCAGTTTTTAAAATAAATTCCCAACGAGTACGAAGGCGCAGCCAAAACATTTTGTCCATAGGTTGCGCCATCGATGCCCGCGGTCACGCCAAAATTTTTGTTGAGCTGAAAAAAGAGCGAAGGTCCGAGCGCGAGATAGCTCACGTTATTCGCATAGAGGCCGCCCATGCCGCCGCGCACATTGTCTGCGCCGTTTTTCAAAGAAGCCACGCCGACGAATTTCATCGCAAGCGTCGCATTGCCCCAAAACGTGTAGCCCAACTCTGCGGCATAACGAAACTCATCGGAAAAACCTTGCGTGCGATTGTTGAAGCCGACTTCGCTGGAAAAGTAAAGCGGCACGGGATAGAATGAGCGGCCGAGTTCCAACGCGAAGAGTTGATTGAATTCGCCGTCGCCGGTGAGCAAGCCGTTTTGCTGTTCGTCTTTTCCCAATGGCAAACCGAACATCACACGCGCGCTCAAAACGGTCGCGCGGTTTTGCTTCAAGCCGAAACGCAAACCGACGTCGCTGTCGGCAAACCCGGAAACCGAATCACCGGCGAAATAAACAAAGCCGCTGGGCGCACCGATTTGGCGATTGAGCGCGATACGTTTGTAAAAAGGCACATAGGCGATGAGCGTAAGCCGATGGCTCACGCCATACTCGCCGTATAAGCTCGAGGTGTAATCGCTCAACGTTGGAATGTCGGTGATTTTGCCGTCGGGTTCGAAAAAGCGTTGCGCGTAAATGAAGCGGCCTTCCAGTTTATAAAAACCATGCCCGCGCTTTTGCGTCCACGCGCCGGCATGTGCTTCCGAGGCGAGCCAGCCGCACAAGGCCGCGCAGAGCAACAGCATGCTACTTCTTTTCATAGATACTCTCCAATGAGGCTTGCGAATAGTTTTGGGTGCATGCGTTTCACGCGATGCTCTTTCAACGCAACTGCGCGAAACCAAAGGTCACGTTGAACGGCACGCAATGAATAATCACCCACTCGTGTGAGGTCAACGTTACGCTGTTCGGCACGTTGTAACTCTGCGCGCCGGTGGTTCTCTGCAAGCGTCCGAGGTTGACGCTGTTCGCGCCGACGGTTTTCGTGGTTGATAAAAAGACTTCCAGCCCCGGCCCATTGCTGCTGGAAAAATTGCTGCCGAAGTTCAACACCAGCGCGCCAGCCGCTTGCCGCTCCAAAGTTGCTGTGCCGCTCACATTATAGGACGTGCTCGGATTTTTTGTGAAAGTTCCCGTGCGGCTCGTGCTCACCACGTTTACCATCGCGCCCAAACTCTTCACGCTCTCCACTTCCGCAAAGATATTCGTTTCTCCTGAAGCCAGCGCCGTGACCAATCCGTTGGCGTTCACGCTTGCCACAGTTGCGTCCGAGCTGCGCCATGACAGGGTTTTGCCGGAGAGAACCGCGCCATTCAGATTGCGCACGAGCGCTGTAAATTGCTGCGTGCTTCCGAGCGCGAGCATGCTGCTTGCCGGCGAAACTTCAACTGTCGCCACTTGATTGGGATCAGCCACAACGGTGAGCAAAGCTGCCGCGCTTGTGACATTGCGCGCTTGCGCCGTAATGTGCGCCTGTCCCGGCTTAAGTGCCGTGGCAATTCCCTGCGCATCGATCAATACCGTTGCCGGATCGGAACTCATCCAAGTGAAAGCAAGCGGGGATACGCGATTGCCGAGGCTGTCGTAATATGCCGCTTGCAACGTCGCGGTTTTGCCCACTTCCAACGCCACCACCTCCGGCGTGATTGCAATACGAGCGGGGACTTGTATGAGCGGATCGTTGATATAATCCGTGCCGACGCAGCCGGTGAGTATGAAGAGGCTTATTATAAGATGAAACGAAAAGACCCTACGCATCTGATATGCGCTCCTTTCTCATTTGGTGTCGCATTATTTTTTCAAAAGCCGAAACCGCCGCGCGAAAAAACTTGAAGCACACAAGCATGACATGCTACGAATGATTCTGAGTTTGCAACAGAAGCGGCAAACGGTTTATTCCGAGACGGCTTTGCATGACATACAATTGGTCGAATGTCGATGCTATTTCCTTACAGTGCTTTTTTCAATCCGAGCAAAGCCAAAACGCCCGCGAGAAGCTTCGTGCTTTTCGCGGGCGTTTGGGTTTGGAATCTCTTCGCGTTGTGCGCGGGCGAAGTCTCTCAGGTTTTCTGTCTTTTTAATACGAGCGCAATGCCGTTGAAGGCTTGTTGTGTTTGAAAAAGTTTGCGCACCGCGGCATAATCCGCCGCTTGCCAATAGGGCCGATTCAGACGGAAGATACGCTGCACACTGATCGTGGCTCCCATTTGCACAAAACGCATTTCACAGTGCCCCACCGCATTGCTGAATGCCGTGTCCGCGGGCAGGGCGTCGAGCGCCCACGCTTCAGAGAGCGCAATATTCATCACCTCGATGAGTTCGTGGCTATAATCAAAAAGGAGCGCGGATTTGCGCGTCGTGGCTTGAAACGGATTCGCATCGTGCTTGAGGTATTCAAACGGCTGTAGGAGCATGCGGCTGCCCGGCCCTTGTTCGATTTCGGGAAAGGCGACGTTACAAATGAGCCTGAGGGTTGCCCCATGTTGCTCGCCGGCTTCAACGCGGAGCGAGTCGATTTCGAGATTGGGCAGTGCTTCTTTCAAGTTATCTTTCAGCTTCTGCTCGCGCTCCGCGGCGTTCGCCTGGTCGATCAACAAATGCAACTCCCGGCTTGCATGTCCCAAGCGCTGCTCTGACATTTGCCCTGCTAGTTTGGCTTCGTCACCAAGCTGCAACGCAAACACGCGCGAGGTGCGATTATAATTGTGCGCGGAAAAAGGTATCGCCGCAAACTGTTGCGCCGGCAAGCCGAGCAATAATGCGCTCACGCCTTCGTTGTACCACGGCACTTGCGTGGGCGGCAAATAACGCTCACCGGGCGCATAAAAACGAAACCTGCCCTGCACGGGAGGATGTCTCACAGCAACGAGCGCACGGTCGAATTGCCAATACTTCGCGTTTTGAATAAAGATATTGTCGTCGCGATCGACTACAAAAGCCAGCTTCGCATCAATGTTCATTTCGCGCAGCATATCATAAAACAGAAGGCTGAGATCGCGTTGGGAGCCGTAGCCGCGTTGCAGCACTTGGTCCGCGGTTTTGTTGTCCTTAAAATTTCCCGCGGGCGTTTCGTCCTCGTCTTCATAAGCAATGTTTTTAAGATTCTGCTGCATCCAATCATAGGCTGCCGCAATTTTTTTGTCATCGTCCTCCAGCGTTTGCCACTGCGCCACGAGAGCCTGCACACGTTTATTTTTTTCCGCAAAAGGCTCAAATACCGTGTCCATATCATTCGCCACCTCGCTCCAATAGGCCGCAGCGGAAACCGAGCCGCCGTAGTAATAGCGCAATTGTGCTTTGAGCGCAATATCCGGGAAGGCATGCGGCTCGTCTTCGAACGCGGAAATATCGCGCACGCTGAACACGATTTCCTCCGGCGCTTTCAAAGTCGGAAGCTCTTTGACGGTCACCTTGAGATCCTCCGGCAGCCAGAGGTGATTCGGCGTCATATGCTCGCTCATGAATGAATTGAAAAACCAATCATAACGCGAGGACATACCTGTTTTGCGGGCGAAGCGCCAACGCAATTCGCCGAAGCGGAGCGGAATCTCTTTCTGAATGAGCCACAAGTTTTGCGCACGCGGCAAACGATATTTGATCACGTACTCAATGATGCAACCGTCGGCCACGCCGGGCAGCGAGAAAGATTTTTCTTTCACTCTAAAGCCTTTGGCTTTGATGATCTCTTTCTCAAAAATTTGTGTGGGCGCGAGCAAAAATTCTTCGCCACTGGGCAACACCGTGCGGCCTAGAATCAGCTCGATCTTTTGTTTGTAACTTAGCATCGGCACGGAAACGTCGCTCCATTCGCGGCCTTCGGCGGTGAATACTTTTATGCGTCGATAGATTGTGTAGTAGACTTTGCTGTCCGATAAGTACTTTTCATCATCGACAAAGATCTTTTCAAAAAGCATGATGGCATTGCGGCCGCCGATTGTGCTATCCGAAGTGACGCTCCAGTCCGCCGCCGTAATCGGCTCCCATTTGAACTCGTCACCCGCCATTGCGCGCCACGAGGCGCCGCAGAGCATGAGCGCAAACAAAGCAATTTTTGCAGAACGCATAAAAACTTCCTTTCCAAAAGTAATATTGGCGCACGGCAATGCGCTGGAACAATGCCGCCCTAACGTTTTTTCAAAAACACGGTAACTCGCGAGGCTGCACTTTGGGCTTGACTTAATTTGCGAGCCAGCGGATAGCTTTCCACAGGCAGGGCGCGCCCGTCTTGTTGTTGCATGCAATAAAATTTCAGCATGCGCGCTTGCATGTGGGTTGCACATTCCAATTGCACTGCCGGCGTTATGCTGGAAATCTCGGCAGGCATTTCTTCGATCGCCCATTCTTCTGCCAGCGTCCACGTTATGCTGAAGTCTTCGCGTTCGGCCGGGCCGAACCAAATCGGGTGCTCGCGCTTGTCCGAGGTTAATGCCGGTGGTTGCGAAACTTGGAAAAAATTTGTTTTCATCAAAAAGAACGGCATTGCCGCCTTGAGGTAACCCTCGGCTTGCACTTGAAACGAAACCCAAGCCGAGTCGCCCGCGGCGCCGCTTTGAAAAAGCGTCACGACGGCATTGGGGATCGTTTGCGAAAAGAATGCGCGCCATTCTTCTTCCTGCTTTTCGCGCGTCATGAAATTGCGGCGATAACGCGCGGCCAGAGCGCGGTCACCAAAATCAGTGATGCGCACCGTTGCGCTCATCGCACCGTCCGCGGCCAGCGCTGCCTCTGCGCGAAACGCACGACGAAAATTCTCCGCCACGCGATACGGCAAACGGTGCAGCAAGGTATCACTTTGCGTGGCGAGCAACACGATATCTCCTTGCAACACCACGGGCAGATCGCCCAAGCCCGCGGTGGGGTCCGTGGGATCAAAGAACAACCAGCCGTTCGTCATGGCATTCGGCATGGCGCTCATTTGCGGCAACTGTTGCGCAGATATCCCGATAATGCAATGATTGAACTGAAACGGCGTGGGCAGGCTTGGTCTCACCGCGTAAGTCGTATTGGCCAATACGGGCACAGAAGAAATGTTCACCGCTTCGAGTAGTGCGCGCATGAGGGTTGTTTTATCTTTGCAATCGCCATAACGATTGTAAAGTGTTTGCGCCGCGGTGCGCGGCTGCCAACGCTCTTTGCCAATTTCCACGGCAACGTAGCGAATGTCGTCGCGCACAAATTCCGCGATGCGCTTGAGTTTTTCTTCCGGCGTTTGCAAGCCTTGCGTCAGGCGTCGCGCTTCTTCCGCAACGCCAGGCTCCGGGCGCGCCGCGGGGTCATGCAACGCAACGCACCACTTCGCCACGGCAGACCAATCGCGGAAATGTTCGGCAGCTTGCGAGGTCGAATCATAACCCACGACGGCAAGCCGCCGCGCGAGATATTGCCACGGCGGCATGAGCGGCTCCTCCGCGCGATAGGCGAGATCGCGGCCAGTCCACTCATACAATCCCGGCTCTCGGCTGAAACTGATTCCGTTGAGATGCCACTCGGCTTGATGCAACGCCCAGCCTTGCGGCACGCGCACCGAGAAACGGACCAAGCGCACGGGCTGTTGCTCTTGAAACACGAATGATTGAAAGGAACTGGTCACGCCGATTTCTTCGATATCATATTCAAAGGCTACGACTGCGCCGGTTTTAACGCCCGGGAGATTTGCGGCTAAAAAATGCGCATCATCGCGCGACCCGCTTGTGCTCAATTGAATGATATTTTCTTTCGACAAATTGCGCACCTCGCCCTCCGCGCGCAACGTCCATCCTTTCAAATTTTTGACTTCGCGGAAGGGCGCAAGCGCTTCTACCAAATGACCAAACTCCTCGGCGTCGGGCTTGAGAATGCGAATCGCTTTTTGCACGTGAAGTTGAGTTTTGCTCGCGGACATGTTTACGTCTACGGTATGGTGTAGAACCAGAGCAGACGCATCTTTGTGGGGGGAAAGTGTCGTGGTTTCTCGCGTGGCTTCTTTCACCCAATTGGGTTGTGAGAAGCTCGCGGCGGCAAGGGTTGCTAAAAACATGGCCGCCATCCGCACAGCCGGTTTTGCGCAGATCATTGCTCCATCCTACCTTTTCAGGGGTTCATCTACAAAACGTAAAAGCTTGGCGGAAGCAAATCGCCTCCGCGATTTTTTTTTTTTACGAAAGGTAAGACACGAGCCTTGCAGCAAAACTCTCAAAAAAGTTTGGTGGGAGGAAGACGGCGGGGCGAGACAGCCGATGCTTTTGACCGAATGTGAAAACCGAGCTTGCGGGGGATCAATTCAAAACACCAATGCGGCGGAGAAATTCTTCGGGGGTGACAACGGAGATGTCCGGTTGCACGAAGTGCTTTTTATTGCGCGTGAGGAGGTAGTCAACTTGCATTGCTTTGGCGGAATAGAATTGAATATTGTCTTCAAATTCAGGCATGGGAGAGTCAAGTGCCTCAAAAATTATTTGAGGCGTCAACGGAACAATCTCCAATCCCTGTGCAATCGTTTTGACCTCCGCACGCGCACGCCTCTCTCCGACTTTTTTCAGTCGTAAAAATTGAAGCACAGCAATGGTCATTGCCGAAATATACCCGGCGATGCCGTGCGAGGGCAATACGTCAATCACCGTGAAGCTCTCAAACCAACCGGAGCGCTTGGTTAACACGTCCATGAAGACGTTGATGTCAATGTGTACTTTCATCTTCCCCATAGATGCTCTCGAGGGCGTCGATAATCAGATCCTTGTCGGAAACACCGGGGGGAATATCAGCCATGCAGCCGACCAATTCAAAAAGCTCTGGCCGGTTGATAGGTATTTGGGGATACTTCCTCCGAAACTCTTCTTCGGGCGATAACGGCGTGATGGGCTTCGCCTGCTGCCCGTTATCAGCCGCAGCCTGTGGCAGCTTCAAATCAATCTGTATGATCGCGCTATTGCCCAGCATTTGATAACGCACCATATCATCAGGCCCGACGCCGAGCTTGGTTGTTGCTTCTTTGAGAGTGGCAGTCTGCATCTTCAATCTCCTTGCGCTTGTGGAAAAAGATAGTAATTTGTGCTCCGGCAAGCAACGGCTATTTGCGAGCTTAACGCTTGAAAGATTTTTTTCTTCGTCATCAAAGTACAATGCTTGATTTTGGGCGGAGCGCGATGTACCTTTTTTTCACGCAATTTCTCCCATCACCGCGAGGAGTGTCTAGCAATGAATTCCGTCACACTGCAACTGCCCGAAGCCTCGTATAAGCGCGCGCAACGCGCCGCCACACTTTTGAATCGCTCCCTTGAGGACTTCCTCGCATCAATGCTGAACTCTGCACTGCCGGCGTTAGAAGATACTTCGTCGAAGTTAGCAACGGAAATGGCGCAATTGCCAACTCTCTCCGACGCCGAGCTTTGGCGTGTCGCGCGCAGCCAGATGCGGGCGGAAGAGGAAGCATTGCTGCATGAGCTGCTGGACTTGAAGGCGGAACAAAAGCTCTCAATTGAACAAGCCCAACAACTGAAAACGCTTCATCACGAAGCCGGACGGCTGATGGTGCTCAAATCACAGGCCTATGCGTTATTGCACCAACGCGGCTATTCTGTGCCGCAGCCTGAACAATGAGCCGGCCATATATTCCCGAATCGCTTCGGCGCGTCGTTGCGGAACAAGCGAAGTACCGCTGCGGGTTTTGTCAAACTGCGCAGGCGATCAGTGGCATCAAACTCCACGTCGAGCACATTCTCCCGGTTTCATTAAATGGGCAAACGGTTGAATCAAATCTATGGTTGGCCTGCGCATTGTGCAACGACTACAAAGGCGCACAAACCCATGCGATTGACTCGATGAGCGGCGAGCGCGTTGCTCTCTTCAATCCGCGAATGCAAAAATGGGTAGAGCATTTTGCTTGGAGCGAAGACGGCGTTTATATCATCGGACAAACACCTTGTGGTCGCGCCACGGTTGCAGCGGTGCAATTGAACAACGAGTATGTTGTTATCGCGCGCAAGAATTGGGTAAAAGTTGGGTGGCATCCTCCACGCTTATAATTGCCTTTCTTGAGTTCCTCTGAAAATTTAACCTCATCGGCTTTTCATCACACAAACTACCTCACCGCCTATGCGCCCAAAAACTTTTCTCCTACTCCTCCTCTTCGTTTCATCTGCGGTAACACAAACAATCAATCCTTCCCTCTACCAAGATCTCCGCTATCGCTGCATCGGCCCATTCCGCGCGGGCAGAACCGTCGGTGCGGTGGGCGTGCCGCAGCAGCCGAATGTGTTTTACATCGGCGTGAACAACGGTGGCGTGTGGAAAACCGATGACTTTGGCCGCACGTGGCGGCCGATCTTCGACGAAGCGCCGACCGGCTCGGTGGGCGATATTGCGGTCTCGCCGTCGCAGCCCGAGGTGATTTATGTCGGCACCGGCGAGGGCTTGCATCGTCCCGATCTCAGCGTTGGCGATGGCATTTTCAAATCCACTGACGGCGGTAAAACGTGGACGCACATCGGACTCGCTAATGTGCAGCAAGTCGGGCGACTCATCGTGCATCCCACGAACCCTGATATTGTTTTTGTCGCGGGACTCGGCCATCCTTACGGACCGAATGAAGAGCGCGGTGTGTTTCGCACGACGGACGGCGGGCGCACGTGGCAGAAAGTGCTTTACATTAACCACAACACCGGCGCGATGCAAGTCGAGTTCGATCCCAACAATCCGCAAATTATTTTCGCCGATATGTGGGAGCATCGCGACGGGCCGTGGGAGAACGCGAGCTTTTCCGGCACCAACAGCGGCCTTTATAAATCCACCGACGGCGGCAACACCTGGCGCAAACTCACGCAAGGTTTGCCCACTGCGGCGCAAGGACTCGGCCGCATCGGCGTTGGCCTCGCGCCGAGCGATTCAAAACGCATGTACGCCACCGTTGATAGCCGCGAGAATGGCGGCATCTATCGCTCCGACGACACCGGCGAAAGTTGGGCGCTCGCGAGCAGCGATCGCCGCTTGTGGGGACGCGGCAGCGATTTCGCCGAAGTGCGCGTGCATCCGAAAAATCCGGACGTCGTTTTCATCGGCAACATCGCCTCGTATCGTTCCAACGACGGCGGCAAAACGTGGACGTCGATCAAAGGCGCGCCGGGCGGCGATGATTATCATCGCATTTGGATCAATCCGTTGCAGCCGGACATTATGCTCTTTGCCACGGATCAAGGCGCAACGATTACGGTCAACGCTGGTCGCACGTGGAGCTCGTGGTACAATCAGCCCACGGCGCAGCTTTATCACGTGAGCACGGACAATCAATTTCCTTATAACGTTTATGGCGGCCAGCAAGAGAGCGGCGCCATTGCCGTTGCGAGCCGCGGCCCGGGCGGGCAAATTTCGTTTCGCGATTGGATGGGCGTGGGCGCGGATGAATACGCATACGTCGCGGCTGATCCGCGCGATCCGAATATCGTGTACGGCGGCCGCATCGTGCGTTTCAATAAAAAAACCGGCCAATCGCAAAACGTCGCGCCCGAAGCGTTGCGCTCCGGCAAGTATCGCATTCTGCGCACGATGCCGCTGCTGTTTCATCCCGCTGATCCCACGATGCTTTTGTTCGCCACCAACGTCTTATGGAAAACGAATAACGGCGGCGAGCAATGGCAGATCATCAGCCCCGATCTTTCGCGCGAACAACCTGAAGTGCCGGAGAGTATCGGCGATTTTCGCACGCCGCAACTTGCGAGCATGCCGCGGCGCGGGGTGATTTATGCCGTTGCGCCATCGCGCCAAGAAGTCAACACGATTTGGGCAGGCACGGATGATGGACTCGTTCATATCACGCGCGACGGCGGCGCAACATGGAAGAACGTCACGCCGCCGGAGCTTCGTGCGTGGGACAAAGTTTCGCAAATCGACGCCGGGCATTTCGACAATCAAACCGCGTATATCGCGATCAATGCGATTCGGCGCAGCGACATGCGACCGCACATTTTTCGCACGCACGACGGCGGCGCCACGTGGAAGCATATTGTGAATGGTTTGCCCGAAATGGGGCCGGTAAATGTCGTGCGCGAAGATTGGCAACAGCCGGGCTTGCTCTTCGCGGGCACCGAACGCGCGGTTTATTTTTCTATTGATGACGGCGAGCACTGGCAATCACTGCGCATGAACATGCCGGCCTCGTCTATCCGCGATTTGGTGATTCATGAAAATGATTTGGTCATCGGCACACATGGCCGCTCGATTTGGATTCTCGATAATTTTGCGCCGCTGCGCGAGGTGGCGAAAGCGATGGCGGCCTCGACGCATCTTTTCACGCCGCCGCAAGCCACGCGCGTGCGCTGGAATATGTTTTCCGATACGCCGCTGCCGCCGGAAGAGCCTGCCGGGCAAAATCCGCCGGACGGCGCGGTCATCGATTTTTATTTGAAGCAAAATGCCAAAGCCGTGCAGCTCGAAATCGTGAATGATAAAAATGAAATCGTGCGGCGCTTCTCGAGTAGCCACGAAGCCGAGGTGATCGACACGACGGCAATCCCACATCCGACGTATTGGATTCGTCCACCGCAAGTTCTTGCCACCACCTCAGGCCATCATCGCTTCGTTTGGGATTTGCGCCACGAGCCGCCGCCAGGCAGCGAGCGCGAGTTTGCGATTGCCGCGGTTTATCGCAATACGCCCACCGGGCCGCACGGTCCTTTCGTCGCGCCGGGCAAATACACCGTGCGCTTGACCGTTGATGGCGTCGCGCAGGAACGCACGCTCGACGTGCGTCTCGATCCGCGCGTAAATATCAGCGCCGAAGACTTGCAGTTGCAAACGGATTATTCGCGCGCCTGCTATAACGGCTATCTGCGTTTGCAAAAAATCCGTGAAGCGATTGAAGCGGCGTTGCAGAATCCCGCCACGAAACGCAACGCGAAGAAGAATGAGACGTTGCAAACGCTGCGCGGCGCCGGCTTGCCTGGCAATCCCGACTTTCTTTACGGCAGCATCACTGCGGTTTCTGTTGATAAAGAAACCGTTGTCGGCTTGCAGAATAAATTTTTGCATCTGCTGAACGTATTGCAAAGCGTGGAGGCGCGGCCGACGCAGCAGACGATGGCAGGCGTGAAAGCGCTGGAAGAGACGATGAAAGAATTGGATAAACGGTGGGAAGCGGCGAGGTGAGTAACGGTCTCAGCGCTGAAACGCGCTTTGTTCAAAAAAGTAAATGAGGACTCTACCTCGGATGGATTCGTAAGCGCCCGTTTTTGTAAACACTAAAGCTGCCAAACAGTTTGTCGCTGTGTTGCAAAAATATTTCGGAGATGATTTGCACCTTTTCGGTGCCAGTTGCTTCTTCTAAGCGAAGCAGAAGAACACCTGCATGCGCGGCTTTGTGTTTATAAACAAGCTCACCAAAATCTTTGTCCATGGTAATGGCGAGGCGTTCTTCTCGCACAGCGATTTCTAATATTTCGTCATCGCCCATGCGAGGATTCACATTGCGCGTGGCAAGCACATCATGCCCTTGTTGCGACAACCATTCTTCCGAAAGCTTGCCCACGCCGACATCCATGATGATCTTCATGCTCATGCCGCTTTCAGATCATAGACGCGTTCTTCCGTGATAACAGCCGCCGCATAAGCCAGCGCCGCACGAATATCCTCCGGCTCAAGCTCAGGATAATCCTGCAAAAGATCATCGGCAGGAATCCCAGCAGCTAGGGCATTCAAAATTTGCTCGACGCTAATGCGCAGACCTCGAATCGTTGGTTTACCGAGCAGGACTTTCGGATTTATCGTGATGCGGCTTTGAAGATTTTGTGAAGCCATACTTTCTCTCCATCTTCTGATGTAACGGCGTTGCGTTTTTCTGTTTTACATTGGCGAACGCACAGCATTGAGTCTGCGCTAGCTTTGTGCTGGTGAAAAAAGATAGTCATTCGCATCTTTGCAAACAAAGGCTTTTCTTTCGTGCGATGAGAAACGATAGCATGAAATCTAGCAATCCACCTTCTGCATTCTCACGCCGCGAGTTTTTATCGTTGAGCTTGAGCGGGCTGGCCGCGCATGCGATAACTTCGAAGAGCGAAGCCATCGCCGCGCCCAAGTCCTCGTCGGATGCAGATTGGGCCAACGTGCGCGCGCAGTTCATGCTGAAGCCCGGCGTGATTTTCATGAACAACGCCAGCTTCGGCATGCCACCGGCAATCGTGGCGCAAACTGTGGCGCGAGGGTACGAGGCGATCTCGCGCGACCCGATTGCCGCGAAACACGAACTGAGCAGTTTGATTCAACAAAACACGCGGCCAAGTTTGGCGCGCTTTATCGGCGCGCGAGCAACTGAAATTGTGCTCACGCGCAATGCTTCGGAGGCGCTGCATTTGGCGATCATGGGATTGCAACTGAAGGCGGGCGATGAAGTGCTGTTGACGAATCAAGAGCATCCGGCGGGACGGCAACCTTGGCAATATCGAGCAAAGCATCATGGCATCACTATCACGGAGGTACCGATTCCGAGTCCGCTGCAAAGTGCCGATGACGTGGTGCAGCGTTTCGCGGAGCGCATTTCAGCGCGCACGCGCGTGCTCGCGTTTTGTCATGTTACGCGCGGCGGGCATCTCTATCCCGTGCGCGAGTTGACGGCACTGGCGCGCAAACGCGGCCTGCTCTCGCTCGTGGATGGCGCGCAAGCATTGGGCATGCTGCCGGTGGAGATGTCCGAGCTTGGTTGCGACCTTTACGCTGCGAGTTTGCACAAGTGGATGCTCGGGCCCATTGGCACGGGCATGTTGTTCGTGCGCGAAGAACTCCGTGAGAAGGTGAAATCGATTTACCACGCAGACTCCACGCGTGAGCAACCGAATTACGATCCCATCGGCACCGTGGATTTGCCGGTGAAGGCCGCGCTCGCGACGGCAATCAATTTCATCGAACGAATTGGTATCAAAGCGATTGCCGCGCGCAATCGCTATTTGTCCGACTATTTGAAGGCGCAGCTTCAAAAATTGCCCGCCGCAAAAATTCTCAGCGGTGCCACGCCCCAACTCTCCGCGCCCGGCTCGACGATTTTCGAATTCGGCAGTGCGGACGCCGAAGCCGTGGTGCAGCGCCTCGCGGAGCGCGACAACATTCACATTGATGAGCACAAACGCAACGACCACAATGCGCTGCGCGTTTCGACGCATTTTTATAATACAACGGAAGAGATTGATCGTTTGCTCGCGGCACTGCGCAGTCTTTAGCGAATGAGCTTTTCAAACTCAGAACATACACGTTGCGGTTTGTTTTGTAAGTAGAACCTGAATTTTACCCCGTGCTCGCGCCGCCTTCGCCTGATGCCGTAGTCCCGCCCCCTTGTGGGGCGTTGATGGAACACAGAAATTTCATTGTTCCACCATCCTCCCACAAGGGGCTGGGACTACGATGGCGCGGGAAGTTATTTTTAGATGAACCCTTAGATCAACCATGATAATCATGAGACAAAAAAATCCGTTCTCGCTTCGCTTTGCCGCCCATTGCAAAACGTTTTGCCTGTTGAGTCTTTTGAGTTGTGCGTTGTGGTCTTGCACAGAGAACAAAGTCGTGCCTCCGGAAAACGACGAGGACGCGCTTTTGCATTACGACAAAGAACAAGACTCTTCGCCGTTTCTCAACGGCGGCAGATATGAAGCCGCGGCGCGCTTCACGAACGTGCAGATCGGCACACGCGCGGGACGCACACTCGCCGCAATTCAATTCTACATTGCCAACAAGCCCGCGACCTGCACAGTGAAAGTTTACGGCGCGCAAAACGCGAGCATGCCCGGCAGCTTGCTGTATTCCGCGGACGTGAGCGCGGCGACACAGGCGAATAGTTGGAACACGCATCAACTCACGCAGAGCCTCGCATTGCCGAGCACCGATGTTTGGATCAGCATCGAGTTCTCACACACCGCGCGCCAAGCAACTCTTGGCTGCGATCCCGGCCCGGCCGTGCAAGACGGCGATTGGCTCTTTGCCGCGAGCGATGGCCAATGGCAAACGCTGCGCGCGCGCACGACGATCAATATCAACTGGAACATTCGAGGCGTGTTGAAATGAAATCTCCAATCATGCAAATGCTCAAAGTTTTCAGTGCGTGGTTTGGTTCCCTTGTTTTGCCCCCCCTTGTGGGGGGCCTGGGGGGTGTCGTTCGTGTTCAAATATATAACAAAAAACTCGGGCCTCGTCGTTGCCGCTATAACACCCCCCTAGCCCCCCTCAAGGGGGGAATGACTAACGCCCTCATCCATTCGGTAAAATTTTTGCGGTTTGCATTATTCGTTCCTCTCATTCTTCTTGCGCAAGAATCTTCCGCTCCTCTCGCTCTCAAAGCTGCGCGCCTGTTCGATGCTGAGGCCGGCGTTATGCGCACCGATCGCATCGTCGTCATCAGCGGCGAGAGAATCACGGCCATTCAAAGCGCGAACGCGCCGCTTCCTTCTAACACAAAACTCCTCGACCTCGGCGATGCCACACTCCTGCCCGGCTTGATTGATGCGCACAGTCACGTGCTGCTCCATCCTTACAACGAAGCTTCATGGAATGATCAAGTGCTCAAAGAGTCGCTGGCGTTGCGCACGGTGCGCGCCGTGGTTCATGCGGAGAGAACATTGCTCGCGGGTTTCACGACGTTGCGCGATCTCGGCACAGAGGGCGGCGATTATGCGGATGTCGGCATTCGCGATGCAATCAATCAGGGCCTCATTATCGGGCCGCGTTTACAAGTGGCCACGCGCGCGATTGTAATTACCGGCGGCTATGGCCCGGCGGGATTTGATCCGCGTTGGGAGGTGCCGCAAGGCGCGGAAGTCGCGGATGGCGTTGAGGGCGTTCGCCTCGCCGTGCGTCGCCAAATCGGCCACGGCGCGGATTGGATCAAAGTGTATGCGGACTATCGTCACGGCGGCGTGAATGCGCCGACGTTTACCGTCGATGAATTGCGCGCGGCGGTCGATGAAGCCGCGGCAACGCATCATCGCGTGGTCGCGCACGCTTCTACTTCAGAAGGCATTCGGCGCGCCGTGCTTGCCGGCATTAAAAGTATCGAGCATGGTAGTGAGGCGAGCGATGAAGTTTTGCAATTGATGGCAAAGAACAATGTTGCGCTTTGCCCCACGCTGGCGGCCCGCGAGGCGATTGCGAGTTATGCTCCGGCAAGCGAGCGCGCGGCGCAACAACAGCGCGTGCAAGCGCAACGCGACATGTTCCAGCGCGCGCTCAAACACGGCGTGAATCTCGTGTGCGGCAGCGACGTGGGCGTGTTCGCGCACGGCGAGAATGCGTGGGAGATCGAATTGATGGTCGCGTATGGGATGTCATCGTCACAAGCGTTGCAAGCGGCGACGATTCGCGCGGCGGAGTTGCTCGGCTGGCAAGATCGCATCGGCTCGCTTGCGCCGAACAAATTCGCGGACGTGATTGCGGTGAAAGGCGATCCGCTTTCTGATATTAAAAAATTGCAGGAGGTGGTGTTGGTGATGAAAGGCGGGCAGATTGTGCGCGATGCGCGCGCGGACGTGCACTGAGGGGCGAGGGTTTTGCGATTCTCTTTGAAGGAAAATGGGGAAGTCATTTCAGCGGCGCTTCGAAATTCTTACTACCTGAATTTTGCACTAACAATTTCGCCAGCCATCGCCTGATGATGAATCATCAGGCTAGGAGATGCAAGCCAACTAAAGTTGGCTACCACCCTACGGGTGATCAGCGATCTTTAGATCGCTTCCACCTTTTAGCCTGATGCTTCAGCATCAGGCGGAGGTTGGCGATTT
>JAYRWE010000038.1:0-60263 GCA_041918175.1 bacterium | reverse complement strand
CGATGGCAGATGCGCTTCGGAAGATGAAAAGCCGATTCAAAAAAAATGGCATCACTTCATAGCGCCAACGTATGCCCTGTCCGCATCGCAACCGCTAGCGGATTGCTGTCAAAGAACAATTTGGGTGCAAAATTCAGGTAGAAAGAACGCTGCGATTAACCCGAAATTTAAAACCTCCTCGACACGCTATGAGAAAATTGCTACTGCCGAGTTTGCTTTTGTTGTTGCTGGAATCCGCCACTCTCTTTTCGCAAACGCTTCCTCCTAAACGCGAATTTCGCGGCGCGTGGATCGCGACCGTCATCAATCTTGACTGGCCCTCTTCGCCGTTTCTCACGCCCGAGGCGCAGCGCGAAGAACTCATTCGCCTGCTCGATGAAATCCGGACGCACAACCTCAACGCGGTGATGTTTCAGGTGCGCTCCGAGTGCGACGCAATGTATCCTTCCGCGCTTGAGCCGTGGTCGTATTGGCTCACGGGCCAACAAGGCAAAGCGCCCGCGCCGTTTTATGATCCGCTCGCTTTTGCCATTGAAGCCGCGCATGAACGCGGCATCGAGCTGCATGCCTGGTTCAATCCCTATCGCGCCTCGCGGCAAGTGGGCAATTATGCCAACGACCCCAATCATGTTACCGTGAAGCACCCGGATTGGGATATTCAAATTGGAACAATCAAATTTCTCGATCCAGGCTTGCCGCAGGTGCGTGAGTATGTGACCAGCGTCGTGCTCGATGTGGTGCGACGGTATGACGTCGATGGCGTGCACTTCGATGATTATTTCTATCCCTATCCGCCGAATCAAATTTCCACGCAAGACAACGCCACGTTTACGAGCTATTCGCGCGGCTTCACTGATCGCGGCAATTGGCGACGCGATAACGTGAACCTGCTCATTCAAATGATTCATGACAGCATTCAAGTTGTGAAGCCGCATGTGAAATTTGGCATGAGCCCGTTTGGCATTTGGCAGAGTGGGGTGCCTTCCGGCATCTCGGGCCTCGATGCTTATAACGTGATCTACTGCGACGCGCTCGCGTGGCTCAATCGCCAAATCATCGACTATGTCACGCCGCAGCTTTATTGGCCGTTCGGCGGCAACCAAGATTACGGCAAGCTCATGCCGTGGTGGGGCGCGCAAAGAAACAGCCGGCACTTCTATCTCGGCCAGGCGCCGTACAAGGTCAATCCGAGCGAGCCGGGAGGCAACTGGGCGCCGAATGAAATTCCCCGGCAAGTGCGCGCCAATCGCGGCAACGCCAACGCAAGCGGCGGCGTTTTCTTTCGCGCACGAACGTTCAGAGAGAACTACAAAGGCTTTGCGGACAGTTTGAAGAACGATTTGTTCCACGCACCCGCTTTGCCGCCGGTGATGGCGTGGAAAGATGCGATCGCGCCGAATGCGCCGCAGAATCTGAGCTATGAACGCATTGCAGGGACGGGCACCGCGGGCTTGAAATGGGATTTGCCGCTGCAAGCGAGCGACGGCGATTCGGCCTCGCGTTATGCGATTTATCGCTTCACGACCTCGAACATTCAACCGAGCGATCTTGTTGATCCGAGCCGCATCGTGAACGTCACGAGCACGCGCGTGAATCGCCCGCAAACGCCGAGCACGAGCGGGCCGTTTTATTTCGCGGTTACTGCGCTTGATCACAACGCAAATGAGAGTTTGCCGAGCAACGTGTTGCTGGTCAATGCGCCTGCAACGCCGTTGCTCGCTGCGCCTGCAAATGGCGCGGCGGATCAACTTGCAAGCGTGACGTTGCGCTGGTTTTACCCGGAGAATGCTGCGTCGTATCGCGTGCAAGTTGCCACTGATTCTAGTTTCGCTTCTTTCCTGATCAATGTTGCCGGTCTCGAAGATACAGCGTATGCGGTCTCAGCATTGGCGGGTCAACAAACTTATTATTGGCGCGTGAGCGCGGCCAACGTCGCGGGCGCGAGTGCGTTTTCGCCGACGTTTGCTTTCACCACCGGTTTTCCGGCAACGCCAACGCTCGTTTTTCCGGAGAACAACACGCCCAATTTACCGTTTGAGCTTACCTTGCGTTGGCGCAAAACTGCGGGAGCGCAAACCTATCGCGTCCAGCTTGCAAAGAGCGCAAACTTCGACGCCGCTTCGATCGTTGTCGAGGCGCAAGAACTGACGGACAATTTCCATGGCGTGGGCGGGCTTGAGTTCAACCGCTTCTATTTCTGGCGCGTGAGTGCATTGAATGCGCTCGGCACAAGCCAGTGGTCGGAGGTGTGGCGTTTCAAGACCACAACTTCGACCGCGGTTGCGGAGGAGAATGAAGTGCCGGAAACGTTTGTGCTTTATCAAAACTATCCCAACCCGTTTAATCCGATTACGACCATTGCGTTTGATTTGCCCCGGCCCGGCTTTGCGCGGTTAAAAATTTTCGATGTGCTCGGCCGTGAGATCGTCACAATCATCGAGCACGATATGCGCGCGGGCCGACATCAAGTACCGTTCGACGGGCGCCTTGTCGGCTCCGGTATGTATTATTATCGCTTGGAATTTGAGGGGCAGGTGCAAACACGGAGGATGTTGTTGACGAAGTGAATTCCACTTTCGCTTTTAGCAACGATGATTTGAGAAAAGTTGTCAAGAAAGGACACTTCTTCTCACGAAATTGGGCTGCCACGCAAAGGGCATTTCATTTTCGTGGGAAGAATTTTTTGAACGGGTGATCCCAATGAAACCCTCCCCTGATTACGTCCTCACCGTCGATCTCGGCCATCCGCCGCGGTCTGCGGCTCGGGTTGAGGCTGATCTCGAAGCACTCCTCCTGAAAGTTCGCAACTCCAACCAATATCGCGCACTCAAAGTCATTCACGGCTATGGTAGCCACGGACGCGGCGGCTCCACGCGAGAAACGGTTCGCGATTGGGCTTATAACGCGCGCAAACGCTTGCGAGCCACAATTCCGGGCGAGAGTTACAGCATGTTCGATACCGACACGCAAGACATGCGCGATGAATGTGGTAAGATAGATGACCACGATTTGAACGCAACGAACAGTGGGATTACAATTTTGTGGGTGAAATGAAGCTGAAATAAGCCAAATTTCAAATTTGTAGCTGGTTTTTCAAAAAGTGTCTCAATTGCGAAACTGTGACTGGCAGACCTACCGCAATCCCTCGTTACTCCACTCCGGCATATCACTATCTATTGATCACGAAAACAAGACTTTGCTGCGGCGTTTGATCTCGGAAAAAATATTCTTTCAGAGGTCGACTTGGCGGCATGGTCGTTGCAAAACATATAGGCAACGGATGAAAGATGCGCCAACAGGATGGTTGACGCATTGAGACGTCCGGCACAAGACGTGGATAGTTAGTTTTTGATTTCCTCCGCGAGCAGGGACGTTCGCCAACCCACCACGCACTTGCCGGACGTGATTTTCTCCACAGGACTTTGTTGTAACGCCGATAGGATTGTCGGCACGGCGCGTCCGGCATCGGGCTGTGAGTCTGCTATCAGCATCGTGGCAAGACTTGTCCGCAAGAAGTTGGAGAGCAAGGACGCTCCCCGCAAGATGTCGCCGGACGCTTTTCCGTTTTAACCTTTTCGCATCAATAGGACATTGGTGTGCTTTGCGACGTGTTCGACCGCGCATGAGTCGCTATTAGCAAAGTAGCGTCACTCCTCAGATCTGGCGAGCATGAGGCGAACCAGATGCTAACGGGCGCAAGTCGAAACGTTTTCACCATCTGCCGACCCAGGAAGGGTCGCAAGAGTTGATATAGATCACGGCGCACGCACCAGGCTGGCGCGTGCAACAAGTTGTGGCTCCCCCTCACAGCCAAGAGGTCCGGGTCGAAAGACTCGGGCCTTTTTTATTTCCACTCATCCCCCCGATCCTACCATTCATCGGAATCTCTGCGTCTCCCCGCCGCTTCGCGCGTATATTCTCCCGCACATGAAAGCAGTCTCCAACATTCGCATTTCACTTCCCATGAAAAGGACACGCTATGACGCTGCTCACCATTTTCATTTTATACGCGCTCGTATTCAACGCGGCTTTGGCGCGTGCCGGTTATCGCGCGCGGAGCAAATCTGAAATCGCCGCCCCGCAGATGCCGGCGCGCAAAAAAAGATCGCGCATACTCATCATTGGCGCGACGGGCGGAACGGGCCGCGCGCTGGTGACGCAGGCATTGGAACGCGGCTATACCGTCACCGCGCTCGCGCGCAATCCCTCGAAGTTGCAAATCAAACATCCGCAGCTTACGGTGGCGCAGGGCAATGTGCTCGACTACAATTCCGTTGAAGCCGCCATGCATGAGCAAGAGGCTGTGCTCTCTGCGCTCGGGCACAAACGTTTCTTCATGCCAACAACCATTCTTTCCACAGGCACGCGCAACATATTGCGTGCGATGGAAGCGCACGGCGTTTCGCGCTTCGTGTGCGAAACCTCGCTTGGCCTCGGGGACAGCGCCGGACGCATGGGATTGCTCTACACTTTTTTCACCATTCCCGTGATTTTGCCTTTCTACTTTTGGGACAAGACGAGGCAGGAGCGCCTCATCGCAGAGAGCAATGTTGATTGGACCATTGTTCGCCCAGGCGTTTTGACGAATGCCGATAAGCGCGGCGAATATCGCATCGGCACACGCCTCGGCAGTTTCATCAGCACCGTGCGCATTGCGCGTGCGGAGGTTGCGGATTTTATGCTCGAACAACTCGAATCGGAAAACTTCCTGCGCACTGCAGTTGCAGTGGCGCAATGACAATCACCCACCCGTAAGAACGAAAACCAAGGAGTCTCTCATGCTCGATCAAATGATTCGCCTCGTGCTCTGGCTGCACATTGGTGCAGGGTTCATTGCTTTCTTCGTTGCACCCGTGGCGTTGGCTTCGCGCAAAGGCGGGACAACGCATCGCAAATGGGGCAAAATTTATTTCTGGGCCATGACCGGGAGTGTGCTCAGCTCGCTGCTCGTGGCCGCGTATCGCCCGAACGTTTTTCTTTTCTTAATCGGCATCTTCAGCTTCTATCTCGCCTTCACTGGCTATCGCGCGTTGCGCCGCAAACGCCCGCTTGATGGGCAAGGCGCAACCACGCTCGATTGGGCCGTGGCCAGTTTAACGCTCGCTGCGAGTTTGTACATGATCGCACAAGGCAGCATCAACCTCAGCACGTTCGGCTTGCGTTTGAATCCCGTGCTCATTCTGTTTGGTTGTTTGGGAGTGCTCGCGGCCGGCAATGACCTCTACAAATTCGTGCGACCTTCGTCGAACAATAATGCCTGGTATTTCGATCACATGTCCGGCATGGTGGCTTCGTATATCGCCGCGGTGTCTGCGTTCTCTGTGGTAAACTTCACCTTCCTGCCGCCGTTGGTGCGCTGGCTTTGGCCCACAGTCATCGGCGGCACGCTGCTCACGTATTTTATCACACGCGAGAAGCTCCGCTTCAACGCAACGAAGAAAGCGGTCGCTGCGCGTGCATATGAAGCGGTGGTTGAATGAAGCGTCGACAGAATCAAATGGCGGAATGAGATGTCGCGGAATTATTTTGAAATCATTCTGCCGACCATTCTTCTGCCGCCAAGACTTTCCCAGTCGCGATAGTTTGCTGACACAATATCCGAGCGCGGCATAGCCGCGCCCCCAAAAGCTTACCCGCCGAATCTCGCCGAAGAAAAGCTTTTTTCGGCGAAGCTCGGTGTCTTCGGCATCTCTCGGCGGAAAAGTTTTTGCTTTAAAAGCACGGATTTCACATTTGCTAAAATAGCACTTCGGCTTTCGTGTTTTGAATTGAAAACAAAAAAGCTATTTTATATTATGGCACCCTGGAATTCACAAAAAAATCTTCGCACGTTGTTGCTCGCCAACACGCTCATTGCGCTGCTGCTGACCGCGATGGGCGTTGGCGCGGGCACGGAAACGTGGCAAATGACGTTGCTCGAGAATTTCATTTATTCGCAAGCCATCGGTGTTTCCATCTTTGTTTTGGTTTACGGCTCCGGCATCGCCCACGCCAAAAATAATTTCGCAAAACTCCTCGGGCTAACCGGCCTGTTCGTGTTGGGCGGATGGTGCGGCACGATCATCAGCTTGGTCGCATTCCATATGTGGTTCGCGCGTCCGCTGTCGTGGGCGAGCTTCACTTCGCATCTTCTGCTCACCGGCGTGCTCGCGTTTATTTTTGGCGCCGTAGTTTATAGTTTTTTCGCCGTGCGCGAACGCTTGCACGACACAATCGCCGCTCTCGCCGAGAAAGAAGTGCGCGAGCAGCAATTGCTTCGTCTCAAAACCAAAGCCGAGTTGGAAGCTTTGCGCGCGAAGGTCAATCCGCATTTTTTGTTCAACACGCTCAACTCCATCGCAAGCTTAATTCCCGTTGATCCGGCCAAAGCTGAAGAGATGGTGCAACGCCTCGCGCGGCTGTTTCGCTATACGCTCGACGCCAGCAATCGCGATCTCATCAAACTCGAAGACGAACTGCGCTTGTGCCGCGAGTATTTGGAAATTGAAAAAGTGCGTTTGGGCTCGCGTTTGACTTATGAGATCGCGAGCGATGCGAGCCTGGCCGCGATGCCAATCCCCGGCCTGCTGTTGCAGCCTTTGGTTGAGAACAGTGTGAAGCATGGCATTGCCGCTTCAAAAAATGGCGGGCACATTATGCTCCGCACGCGCCTTGCGGGCGAAGCTTGTCTTGTGGAAATTAGCGACACGGGCAAAGGCTTTGATCGCGACAAGGCTGTGGAAGGCTTTGGCCTCGCCGGCGTGCGCGAGCGTTTGGCGCTGCATTTTGGCGCAGCCGCGAAATTCTCCATCGAAACAACCAACGGTGTGCGCATTCGCTTGGAATTGCCGCTGCCGGCGCAGGAAAACGGCGCGACGCAAGTGCAAACTGCAAATTGAAAATGCCGTTGTCTATGAAATATCAAACCCTTATTGTGGAAGACGAGCCGCTCGCGCTGGAGCGGCTCGAGCGCTTGCTGCTGCCCTTTGCCGATTTTGTGGAAATCATCGCCCGCGCCCTGAACGGCGAAGAAGCTGTGGAGTTGATCAACACCCACAAGCCGGATTTGGTTTTTCTCGATATTCAACTGCCGGAGTTGAACGGCTTCGAAGTGCTCGCGCAACTTACGCATATGCCGCTCATTATCTTTTCCACGGCCTACGACGAGTTCGCGCTCAAAGCCTTTGAGACCAACGCGATTGATTATTTGCTCAAGCCGGTTGAGCCAGAGCGCTTGCAGCGCGCGCTCGAAAAGCTTCGCCGCTTAACCGGCAATGAGCAGGCGCAATTGCAAGCGCAACTACAAAAGCTTTTGTTGGAAATAAAAAAGCCGACGCTGCAACGCCTGCAAGTGCGTACCGGCGACCGCATTCGTTTGCTCGATTATCACGAAATTTATTTCTTCCGCGCCGTGGACAAATATGTCGAAGTCCACACGCACAACGAATCATTTCTGCTCGATCAATCGCTCAATCAACTTGAAAGCGAGCTGCCCGCGGAGCAATTCGTGCGCATTCATCGCGCCGTGCTCGTGAATATGAAACACGTCCTCGAAATCATACGCGGCCTTGGCGGCAACTATCGCGTGCGCCTGCGCGACAAGAAAGCGACCGAGCTGCCCGTAAGCAGAGGGGCAAAGGGGAAGCTGAAGCTCGCATAAAGGCGAAAAAGGCCTTGAAAGATATTTCGAAGTTCAGTAGGTTTCTCCACGGCTTAAACAAATTTTTGCCCGCCGCAATCATTGGAGATCGACATGACTGAAATGCAGGAACAAATTTTTGACGCGCCTGTTCTTTCCTTTGCGACGCCCACAACCAAAGAAGACCGATGGCTGCGTGAACAGCGCGCCTTTTTCCGCATGCTGCCAGGGCTGTTGAAAACTCACAGAGGCAAGTGGGTCGCGGTTTATGGAGAAGAAGTTATCGAGGTCGGTGCTTCAATGCAGAGTGTGTTGCATAAAGTTCGTGAGCGCCTGCCCAAAGGCGAACTCTATATACAACTTGTGGATGAAAAACTTCCTGCAGTCAAAATGCTGTCGCCGCGAAATGGGAGGAGATAGACTTGCCTGTCGTTTACAATTACAATCAATATTGAGTTTCATGAATGGACTTTCTTACATGTCCCGGTACTAGTTGGAGCACATGACTATATTATCCTCGGACGCGATCTTCTGAACCAATTCGATATTCGCCTCAACGGCATCGAGGGCAAACTCGAAATCTTGCGCGGCCCGGCTTGATTGGCGCTTCCAACTTGGTTTGGAAAATTTCTCCGGCTTGGTTCATCCACAACCTGCTTGTGCCTCGAGCACTAAATGTTCCCGGTTCCAATTGAGCGTTTCGGCGACGCGGTCGTCTTTATTCCCACAAACAAAAGCTTTTCTTTCCTCTGCAACCATCCGATGGTTCACCTAAAAGCAAATCGTTTTATCATGA
This sequence comes from bacterium, assembly GCA_041918175.1. Taxonomy (GTDB): domain Bacteria; phylum Zhuqueibacterota; class Zhuqueibacteria; order Zhuqueibacterales; family Zhuqueibacteraceae; genus JABWAN01. The sequence goes on along the minus strand of JAYRWE010000038.1, from coordinate 51,849 downwards.
AGACCGGCAAAACATGTTTGCTCGCGCTGCTCGCGTTCGTCGTGAGCCTTGCTCCGCTCGGCGTTTCCGCGCAAAGCCCTCCATTCCGCTTCGAGCGACTCTCGCTGGAAGAAGGCGTTTCGCATAATCTCGTATATGCTATTCAACAAGATCGCACCGGCTATATGTGGTTCGGCACGATGTATGGCTTGGTGAAATTCGACGGGCGGCGTTATACCACTTTCAAACATGATCCCACCGACTCCACCTCGTTGTCATACAATGATGTGATCACTATTCACGAAGACCGCGACAACAATCTTTGGATAGGCACGTGGGGCGGCGGCTTGAATCGCTTTGATCCGCGCACGGAGAAGTTCACGCGCTATTTGCACCGCGCGGAAGACGAGGCCAGTTTAGGCGAAAACACGGTGTGGGCGATCTGCGAAGATCACACCGGCGCAATTTGGGTCGGCCACAATCAAGGCGCTGATCGCTTAACTTTCTCCGCGACCAAGCACGCGCGCTTCGAGCATTTTACTTTCCCCCTCATCGACGACTCCACCCGTCGCGCAACAGTGCGCGATATTTTTGAAGACAGCAAAAAGCGCCTATGGCTTGGCACTTCCGGCGGCGGCCTTGTGCAACTTGTGCGTCAGCAAAATGCCGAGCGTTTTCTCGTAACGCAAAAAAGCGCAACCGATTCCACCGCGCTTGCGGGCAATGCCGTAAATGTGATCTATGAAGACGCGCAAAATCGGCTTTATTTTGGCACTGAGGCGGGCTTGTATGAACTCGTTGAAGATCAAGTCGCGCTCAAATTTCGCCGGTGGCAAAGCGAGCCCGCGCGTGCGAATAGTCTGAGCAACAATCACATTGAACAAACGATTGAAGATGGCGCCGGCAATCTTTGGGTGGGCACCGCGCATGGACTCAATCGCATCAATGCCGCGCGCACGCAGATTGAACGCATCTTTGCGCGGCCGCGCGACCCGCACGGTTTGACGAGCAACAATATCGTCGCATTGTGTCGCGATCAAGCCGGGCTGCTGTGGATTGGAACGTATTATGGCGGCGTGCATACGTTCGATCCGCGCGGCTCCAAGTTTGAATCGATTCGCTACACGCCCGGCAATGACAACGGTTTGGCCAATCCGATCGTGCGCGCCATCACGCAGGATCGCAGCGGTACGCTTTGGCTCGGTACGTTTGGCGGCGGGCTTACGGCGCTCACGAACACTGCGACCGCGACGCCGCAATACACGCACTATCGGTTCGACCCGCAAAACACGAACACGCTCAGTTCAAATGCGGTAACTGCGCTTTATGAAGATCATGAGGAAACGCTGTGGATCGCCACGCGCAATGCCGGGTTGAATGCACTTGATCGTTCGCGTCAGCGCGTGCAACGCTTTCTCGCCGCGCCTGAAGGCCTGTTGAGCAACGCGCTCAATTGTGTTTATGAAGACCGCAACGGCGAATTGTGGATCGGCACCGACGGCAGCGGCCTGAATCGGCTTGATCGCACGCGCAAAAAATTTACGCGCTATCAAAACGATCCCCAACAAGCGCGCAGCTTAAGCAATGATTATGTGAATACGATCTACGAAGATCGCCGCGGCGCACTGTGGTTCGGCACGTTTCGCGGCTTGAATCGCTTTGATCCCTCCACGCAAACATTCCAAAACTATCGCCATCAACTAAACGACCATCAAACCTTGAGCAATGATTACGTCTTCTCTATTTACGAAGACCATGCAGGAAATTTTTGGGTGGGCACAAGCGACGGTTTGAATTTGTTCGACCGCACGACCGGCAAAAGCAAAGCGTACTACGAAAAAAGCGGACTGCCCAATGGCGTGATCTACGGCATATTGGAAGACGAATCCGGGCGTTTGTGGCTCAGCACGTTGAAGGGGCTTTCTTGTTTTAATCCCCAAACCGAGACGTTTGAAAATTTCGACGCCACTGATGGTTTGCAAAGCAACATGTTCAATCTCGGCGCATGCTTTAAGAGCGCCTCGGGCACGCTGTACTTCGGCAGCATGAATGGCTGCGACTTTTTCACACCTACGACTTTGCCGCGCAATACCTTTGTGCCGCCCGTCGTCATCTCCAGCGTTTCGGTCTTTGATCAACCGCGCCTTCTTTCGCGCGCGTCCGCATTGCAATTGCGCCATTCCGAAAATTTTTTGCGCTTCGAGTTTGCCGCGTTGAGTTATGCGCACACCGAGAAGAACCGTTTTGCCTATCGTCTCGAAGGCTTGGAGGAAGAATGGAACGAGACCGGCACGAGAAATTTTGCCAGCTATACCGATTTACAACCGGGTGAGTATACGCTCCGCGTCAAAGCCGCGAATCACGACGGCGTGTGGAATGAAGCCGGAACGAGTTTGCAGATCATCGTCGCGCCGCCGTTTTGGCGCACGTGGTGGTTTTATGGTTTCGTCACGGCTAGCGTGCTCGCGCTTTTGTACACGTGGCATCGCATGCGCTTGCAGCGTGAGCGCGAACGTTTGGCCGAAATCGCGCGCATCAAACATGAAGAGCGCTTCCAACGTTTTCAAGCCGTGGAGCAAGCGCGGCAAGAAGAACGCGAGCGCGTGCGCAAAAAAATCGCCGCGGATTTTCACGACGAGTCCGGCCACAAGATCACCAAGATTGCGCTCTTCTGCGGCGTGTTGCAGAGCAAGCTCAAAGGCCGCGTGACTGAAGTGGAAGAATATCTCGAGCGCATCATAAAAATGGCCGCGAGTCTGCACAAAGACATGAGCGATTTTATTTGGTCGCTCGATCCCGAAGAAGACACGCTGCACGACACCGCGCTCAAGCTCAAAGATTTCGGCGACAAGCTGTTCGATCACACCGACATTCGCTTTCAACTCGAAGGCCTAGCCCCGGAATTGGAGCAAGCGCATTTGCCCATGGAGACGCGCCAAAACGTGACGTGCATTTTCAAAGAAGGCATGAACAACATTCTCAAACATAGCCGCGCCTCTTGCCGCAACGTCGTGTTCTCGCTCAAACGCAACAACGGCACGTTTGCCCTGCGCCTGCGCGATGACGGCGAAGGCTTCGACCTCGAACATTGCACCCTTGGCCGCGGCCTGCGCAACATGCAAGAGCGCGCGCGCGCCATTGGCGGCGAATTGCGCATCATCTCCACGCTGGGAATAGGAACTGAAATTCAATTCCTCGGCAAAATGCCGCAAGCGCAAAACGGCTGGAACCCCGAGGCTTTCGAACCATGGAACGTTGGAGTATGGGAGCGATGATTCGAGTCGCCCTCGTCGAAGATGAAGACGAGATTCGCGAAAGTTTGGTGATCATCATCAACAGCGCGCCCGATTTCAAATGCGTCGGCAGCTATGCCGATTGCGAAACCGCATTGCAAGCGCTCGAAGAGGACCTTCCCGACGTCGTGTTGATGGACATTCGCTTTCGTCCGCAGTGCATGTCCGGCATTGACGGCGTGCGCAAAATCAAAGCGCGCTGGCCGGAACTGGATATTCTCATGCTCACCGTGCATGCCGATAGCGCATTGATCTTCGAATCGCTGCGCGCGGGCGCATGCGGCTATTTGCTCAAGCACACCGCGCCCGCGGAGTTGTTGGAAAGCGTGCGCGAAGCCGTGGCCGGCGGCTCGCCCATGAGTCCGCGCATCGCGCGCCTCGTGGTCAATTCTTTCCAAAGCAAACCCGCCGCCGCCCCGCAACTCACCGAGCGGCAAAAAGAAATTTTACAAAAACTGCGCGAAGGCAAAAACTATCGTCTCATCGGCGAAGAACTTTTCATCAGCGAGAACACCGTGAAGTGTCACATCAAAAAAATCTACGAGCTGCTCCACGTCCACACGCAAGCCGAAGCGATTGCCAAAGCCATGGAGAATAAGTTAGTCTAGTACACTGCTACTTCCTGAATTTTGCACTCGTGATGCCGCCAACCTCCGCCTGATGCTGTAAGCATCAGGCTAAAAGGTGAAAGCGATCTAAAGATCGCTAAACACCCATTGGGTGGCAGCCCCGTTCACGGGGCTTGCATCTCCTAGCCTGATGCTTTAGCATCAGGCGAAAGTCGGCATGAGCACGGTGCAAAATTCAGGTACTTAATTTCGTAGTCCTGCCCCCTTGTGGGGCATTGTCGCACCCGCAAATTTATGCGCTTGGATCGCGGCCCGCAAGCGGCCGAGGCTACAAAAACTATGGAAATGTTGCCCCAGGCGTGAAAGCAATTCAAAGCACCAATCTCGCCGCAATCGGCATATCACATCTCAACGCTTTTTTTGTTTTGTCGCTGCTCCACCCAGGGTTCTTCTTCGCTTGTTTACCGAGGTGGCCTCTTCGACCTCGCTGACTTCAAAGCGAGGGCATCCCATCGCCACGCGAACTGCTCCTCCGCAAAGCGAGACACAACCCACGGCTACGAGCTTGCGGCATTCAAAGATTTTGAGTACACAAATCAATCCCGGCTAAACGAGACGAGGCTATGCAAGAAAACTCAACCCAACTCGGCCTTAAAGAAAACTGGCGGCAATTCACTTTGCTCGTGCTCATCAACGCGTTTGTCGGCGGCATGGCAGGCATGGAGCGCGCGATACTGCCGCAAATCGCCGAAGTGGAGTTTCATATTGCCGCGAAGACTGCGATCTTCTCTTTCATCATTGCATTCGGTCTCGTCAAAGCGCTCACGAATTATTTCACCGGCGCGCTCGCCAATCGTTTCGGCCGCAAAAAATTACTCGTGCTCGGTTGGCTCTTCGGTTTGCCCGTGCCGTTCATGCTCATGTTCGCGCCAAGCTGGAATTGGATCATCGCCGCGAATGTGCTGCTCGGTCTCAATCAAGGCCTTGCGTGGTCGAGCACGGTGGTCATGAAAATCGATCTCGTGGGCGAACGCGAGCGCGGTTTGGCCATGGGCTTAAATGAGTTTGCAGGCTATATTGCAGTTGCGCTCGCTGCGTTTGGCAGCGGCTGGCTCGCAGCGAATTGGGGATTGCGGCCTTATCCGTTTTATATTGGTGTAGTATTGTCGTGGGCGGGCTTCTTCGCCAGCTTGCTTTTGGTGCGCGATACGAGCGCACATGTGCAGCGCGAAACGGCAATGAGCACAAGCTCTGTGCGCAAAAATATTTTCTGGGAAACAACCTGGCGCGACCGCAATCTCGGCTCCGTCACACAAGCAGGTTTCATCAACAATCTCAATGATGCGTTGGCTTGGGGCCTATTGCCGCTTGTACTCACGCAACAAGGCTTTTCGCTCGCTGAAATCGGTAGCCTCGTCGCCATCTATCCCGCGGCGTGGGGGATTGGCCAATTATTCACCGGAAAAATGTCCGATCACTTTTGCAAGAAGAGCATGTTGTTTTGGGGCATGTTCGTGCAAGGCCTCGCGCTCGTTGCGTTGATCTTCGCTCAATCGTTCGCGCATTATGTCGCGCTCTCGCTCGTGCTCGGCTGGGGCACGGCAATGGTGTATCCAACTTTTCTCGCAACGATTGCGGAGAACACGCACCCGCAAGAACGCGCGCAAAGCCTCGGCATTTTTCGCATGTGGCGCGATTTGGGGTATGCCGTGGGCGCGTTGCTCACCGGCTTTGTCGCCGATCACTTCGGCATCAATGCGAGCATCGTGCTCGTTGGCGCGCTCACCCTTGGCTCCGCGCTACTCTTGCAGCAACGCATGCGGTGCCGCACCGAGGCCATGAAACTCGCAACATGGTTTGCGCAGAAACTGCTGATTAAAAGAAAAAGCGTTTTTGGAATGCTCAAGCAACGGCGCGAGGCGTTGGTTTAGTAGTATGTCTTTTTTTCAGCAAAACTCCCGCGTAAGATCTTTTACAGGAGAAAGGTTTTACTTCATACACTTTAAAATACAAAGCAAGGAATACCATGTCATTTTCGCCCGTAGAACAATTCCCGTTTGTTGATTTACACCTCGCGCAGCGCCTCGAACGCGCGGAGGGACGCGCGAATGCGAACTTCGTCGAAAGCCGCGCCCAGTTGTTCCCTCAAAGCAATGCAATGTGGATCGAAGTCGCGGGTGCGTTCGCAATGTTCGACACCCCGAATTCACCGTTGACGCAAACTTTCGGCCTCGGTGTGTTTGATAAAGTGACAAGTGTGGAATTGGATCAGCTCGAAAAATTTTTCCGCGACCGGCACGCGACGGTCTATCATGAAGTAAGCCCGTTAGCAGATATTAGTTTGTTTGCACTACTCCATCAGCGCGGCTACGAGGCGTTTGAATTTACCAGCGTGATGTATCGGCCCATCGCAAAGGATTTTTCTTTGGGAAAGACGCTTGATAAAAAGCTGACCGTGCGCCCGGTGCGTGACGATGAAGCCGAGTTGAGCGCGCGCGTTTCCGCCCAAGGCTGGAGCGAGTTTGGTGAGTTGTCGGATTTTATGTTGGAGATTGGGCAAATTAGCGCACATCGCGCCGACACGATAAATTTCTTTGCTGAATGGGAGGGCGAGCCGATCGCGACCGGCACATTGTGTTTGAGCGAAGGCATTGCTTTGCTCGGTGGCGCATGCACAATTCCCCAAGCGCGCAAACGCGGCGCGCAATCGGCGCTGCTCGAAACGCGCTTGCGCTATGCCGCGGAGCAAGGCTATGATCTTGCCATGATGTGTGCGCAGCCCGGCAGCGCTTCGCAACGCAACGCGGAGCGCAACGGCTTTCGCATTGCGTACACGCGCATCAAGTGGCGGTTGCAATGAAGGGACGAAGCGTGAGGAGGTGTTGTGGTGGGAGTTGTTCCCGTTGCGGCTGTTGATGAAATGAAGAGTCGTCTTATGGGTTTTGACTTTTAAAATCGGCAATCACCTCCACGAGTTGTCATTCAGAAGGAATCTTTTTACTCGCTGGAGACTCATGCCAGTGCTCAAAAAGATTCCTTCTGAATGACATGAAACGGGTGGTATGCTTCGTTACCGAATTTGATCGTCAAAATTCATTATGTAGTTCTCGTCTCAGTTCGTTGGGTTGGGCGTTGTTGGACCCAGGGTGCCCAGAAGCTGGGCACCCTGGGCTGAGGTCTGTAACGCCTTCGGCGTATGGTTGCCACATCGTGTCATTGTCTTGCAATGACCCACACCAAACAACATAAAACCGAAAAATGCCCTTTAGATTTGTTCACGTGACCAACATCCCCCTAAATCCCCCTTCAAAGGGGGACTTTCTCTCGCGTTGCGCGCGTTCGGCCATAATTGGCCCTCTCTCATGCTTCCAAAATCAGCTTCATCAATTCTTCCACGGGCAGCTTCGCGCTCACGCCGGTTTCGTCGAGCAGGCCGTCGGCGAGGTCGCGTTTGTCTTTGTGCAACGCGAGAATTTTTTCTTCAATCGTGCCTTTGGCTATCAATCGGTAAATCGTGACCGGGTGCTGCTGGCCGATGCGATGCGCGCGATCCGAGGCTTGATCTTCCACTGCGGGATTCCACCACGGATCCATGTGAATCACATAATCCGCGGCCGTGAGATTCAAGCCCAAACCGCCCGCGCGCAGACTGATGAGAAAAAGATCGCCTTCGCCGGCTTGAAACGCGTTGACGCGCTTTTGCCGCTCCGGCACCGGCGTGCTGCCGTCGAGATATTGATACGCAATGCCCATCTCTTCCACCGCCGCGCGAATAATGCTGAGATGATCGACGAACTGGCTGAACACCAACGCCTTGTGATTGTTCTCGCGCAACTCTTCCACGACTTCTTTGAACAACGCCAGCTTCGAACCGGCGATTTCTTTTTCAGCCATGACGAGCTTGGGATGGCAACACGCGCGACGCAGACGCATGATCTCCGCCAAGACCTTCAAATATTTCTCGCCCGGCTTGGCTTCCACACCGGCAAGATTCGCAATCGCACGGCGGCGCAATGCTTCGTACAGCGCCTTCTCTTCTTCGGAAAGCTCGACGGTGAGCGTGATTTCGGTTTTCGGCGGTAACTCTTCGAGCACTTGTGCTTTGGTGCGGCGCAGAATGAACGGTTGCAAAAGGCGCTTCAACTGTTTTTTGCGCGCGAGGTCTTTGTATTTTTCAATGGGTGTGGCGTACTTTTCGTTAAAATGCTGCAGCGATCCCAATAAACCGGGATTGAGAAAGTGAAAAAGATTCCACAACTCGCCGAGGTGATTTTCAATGGGCGTGCCGGTAGTGATACATTTGAATGCGCCATTCAACTTCATCGCGGCTTGCGAGCGCTTGGTGAAGGCGTTTTTGATGGCCTGCGCTTCATCGAGCACGATGTTTTCCCACGCGACGGTTTGCAGCAGTTCGGCTTCTTGATGCAACAAACCGTAGCTACAAATCAACAAATCGCGCGGGCCAAGCTCTTTTATCATGGCCGCGCGATCGCCGGCGCCGAATACTTGTGCGTTCAACGTCGGCGCGAAACGCATGGCTTCGCTTTGCCAATTTAAAATAACCGAAGCCGGCGCAATCACCAATGCCGGACCGGCTTTGGCGCGCGCGATTAGCAATGCCAAGGCTTGAATGGTTTTGCCTAACCCCATGTCATCCGCGAGACACGCGCCCACGCCCCAATTCGCCAATTGCGCGAGCCATTGAAAGCCCTCTTCTTGATATTCACGCAGCGTGGCTTTGAAAGTGGAAGGCAACGCGACCTTGCGAGTGCGCGCTTTCTCGATGCGCTGCTTTTGCTCCTGCCAATGTTCATCCGTTTGCAGGCCTTGCAAATCTTCGGTCAATTGTTGCCACAGTATGCCCGCGGTTTGATGAAAACGCACGCCGCCTTTATCGCGAATCGAAAAGACGCGCATCTCGTCCAAGCGCCGGCGCAATTCTTCCGTGAGCGCGAGAAAGCGGTTTTCATTCAGCGGAATAAAGCGGCCGGGGTGTTGCTCTAACAGTTCAAACAGATCTTGAATCTTCAATTGCAGGGTGTCATCCAACTTCAACTCACCGGTAACCGCGAACCAATCGCGGTCACGGTTGATTCGCATGGCAACCTGTGGCAGCGCCGCTTTGTGGCTAATGCGCAGGCTCTGTCCTTCGGGCCATGCGAGAATGATTTGCTCGCCGAGCGTTTGCAAATCGTTCAAGGCCCCAAGGCAATCTTGGGGATCATCGAACATCCATATATGATCTTCCTGCTCGCCTTCTTGCAGCGTGGGGCAGGCGACAATGACGGCGCGCGCGTTTTTCTTTTCCAGTTTCAAGTCGCGCTCGGCTTGCACTTTTTGGCCGCCCAATTCGGCAATAACGCGGCTGCCGCCTTTGCCCGGCTTAAAATATGGACCGCCGTCTTTGAAGGGGCGCACAAAGAAGGAGAGATTGAAGCCGTCCCCGATCGGCGTAAGGTGGCAATGAATACGCGCCTCCGCGGGTATGCTTTGCAATTGCTCGCCAACACCTTCGAGTTCGGAGTGCACCGTGACCAGCGAGGAAAGCGAAGTCAAAGCTTCGCTCAATTGCTCGCGCCCTTGCTTGGGCACGGTGAATTTTTCCCCGCCAAAGGCAGCCGCAAGTTTCTGATGCGTTTCTTTGATCTCGATGACGCGGTAGCGCGTCGGCGTCTCCTCTTCCAACACCACGCCGGTCTGCGAAACCGCGCAGGAAAATTTCACTTCAAAGCCGTCCTTTTGTTTGCGCACCATCAACTCCGGCTCGCCTTTCACCAACTCCACCGCGAGATGTGGTGGCTCCTCGTTGAAGATCAACGGGTGACCGATGAGGGCGCGCAATGCTTTCGGCACTTCGAAAGACCGAAGCTCATTGCCGTAATATTGCCACTGGGTCTTAATCGTTCCCGCGACTTCGTGATCTTGCGGCGTCATGAAAGAGAGGTCACGGCTTTGCAAGCGTTTGAGTGCAACGTTGCGGCCTTTGCTCCAGAGGCCGTCTTTGCCCAACTTCTGCTCGCGGGGTTGAATGTAGTTGTACTTAAAATTGATGAACCAAGCGAGCCGGGTATCGGGAATGGCCGCGGGGCTGGGTTGCGTTTTTTTATCCGGAATGAGAAGCCGCACGGCTTTCAACACGCGCTGCCATTCTTCTTCTTTCGCGATGAGGTCGAGCAGCGGCTTGAGGTGCAACTTTTCCTGCAGAGCATCGCGTGCCGCGGCATATTCGCTTTCGTCCGGAAACAGCGCGGCCAACAATGCGGCAAATTCGAGCGCAAACCAATCGTAGCCGTTCGCTTGGGCTTTTTCATAAAACGACTGCGCCTCCGGCAAAAATTTTCTCGCCTTCGCCGGATTCACCCAAAAGCTCGTCACGGCCTTGACCAACAACAGGAGCGCGGGATCTTTTTCGGAACGCAACTGATCGACGCGCCGATTGACGCGCTCCATATTGCTTTGCAACAAGAGCAGAGGAATTTCAAAGAGCTTGCAAGTTTGGGCATTGGCGTCGTTTCTATTGTTCAGTTTGTCGAGTTCCGATTCTAGCTTGGTCAACGCCTCGCCAGTTTGCGCTTTTAGCAAAGCCGGAAAATAGAATGTGCCGGCAAAGCTCGTAAAAAATGCCAGCCGGTTTTTGCTGATGCGACGCAATTCTTTTAGAGCAGCTTCGAAGAGTTGCACCGCTCGTTCATTCTCGCCGCGCAAAAATGTGATCGTCGCGTGTTGTGTGCTGAAATTGAGTATGTGAGCTTTGGAAGGAAGGGTTTGTTCCGCGGCTTCGAGTTTGCCTTGGCAGAGCGCAACGTCGATGAAGGTGGTGCGCGCCAAATCTTCGACCTCCGGCGCCGGTGCGGCCAAATGCGTGAGCAGTTCTTCGAAGTATGGCGTGATCGGCTCCAACTGCAACATTCTTCGCCAAAGGTAACGCTCCAGTAGCGCCATTTGAAGGTGCGGCGGATACGTCCGCAGAAATTCCGCGTCGAACGGACGATTAAAAATTTCTTCATACGGATCGAAGTTTTGAAACGCCGCGGCATAACGCGCTGCGCCTTCCCGATAGTATTTGTCGGCATGTTCGAGATCGCGGCGCAAAAGCCCCACGCGCACTTCGCGCTGATAACGCAAAGGAATGTTCTTGGGTTTGTAAGAGGAATATTCTGCCGGCAATTCCTTGCGGATTCTTTCTACGAGTTTGTCCGCGTTCGCATGCGCCAGGGCCAAGCGCAACCCGGCAAGCGCATATTGACTCGGCACATAAAATCCTCCGAGCCGCTCCGACTTGTTTTCCAACAAAAGCTCTTGCTCGAGCAAGGCCTGAAGCCCCGGCTCAATATCGTCCGAGCGCACGAGCGCCCCGGCCTGGCTGCGTATGCCGATGCCATTGAGCGTGGCCAGCAAAATTGTTTTCGCGAGCGGCTCACCGGCCAACGCGCAAATCAAGAACAATAAGCGTTGCAGTTCCGGCAACGTTTCAAGCCGGGTTGCGAGTTGCGTTTGCGTCTCTTTGAGATCAGGCATCGAGTATTCCAAAATTGTGAATGAAGGGAAAGTTTACGGCTGGGTGTGTTGCTCGAACCGCTTGCGCGATGCGGATGTATTTCATCGCGAGCGCTCGCGCGGAGGCGGCGTTTCATGCTTGCGCTTGTTGCGGAGAGCTCATGCGAGGTGTCACAGCCAGACGCAAAGATTGTAGGATAAACGCAGTTCAATGTCAATGTGCGGCACTGCAGAAAATGGGGGCCGCTGGCGTCGGTTTGTGTTTGCAAAGTGGGCAGCCGCGAGCAATTAAAAAAAGCCTTGAACTGGGAAGGTTATTTGCTAGATTGTCGCCGTGCGAGGCTTTTTATTGAATGGGAGTAGCCATGAAACAAGACAGTTCGTGGAGAAAAATTCTGGATCAACTGCTGCCAGAATTTCTAGCTTTCTACTTTCCCGAAATTCATCAAGCCATTGATTTCGATAAAGGCGTTGAATTTCTCGACAAGGAATTGCAGAAAATTCTGCCGCAAGAAGACGAAGCCGGCAAACGGATCGGTGACAAGCTGGTGAAAGTCTTGCTGCGCGACGGCAGCGAGAAGTGGCTATTGATCCATATTGAGATTCAAGGCTATCGCGAGCATGATTTTTCCAAACGGGTATTCAGTGTTACTATCGCATCTTTGACCGACATGGTGAAGATCTCGTCAGTGCCGTGTTGTTGACGGATGACGCCCCGGGGTTTTGCGAGAACCTTTATGAAATTTCGCGCTGGGGATTTCGGCTTCACTTTGAGTTCCCGGTCGTGAAGCTGCTTGACTATCGAGACAAGTGGGAAGAGTTGGAGAATGACTCCAATCCGTTTGCCATTGCGACCATGGCGTTCCTGAAAACCGTAGAAACGCAAGGCAGCGATCAGGAGCGTTATCAATGGAAGAAGCATTTTTTGCTGGAGCTTTGTCGTAGAGGCATGAGCCGTGAGATGGTTGTGGCGCTGTATGAGTTCATCGACATCGTCATGGCCCTGCCACAAGTTACAGACGACGAACTACACGATGAAATCAAACAATCGACGGAGGAACAAAACATGTCCGTATTAACCACAGCCGAGCGCGTTGGCATAAAAAAAGGCCGCGAGGAAGAAAGGCTTTTGAGTTTGCGCGAAATGATTTCTGATATTCTCGAAATCAAATTTGGCGTGATGGCACTGCACCTCTGCGATCAGGTTAATCAGATCGCTGCGCTAGAAACCTTGCAGAAGCTGCGTGCGAGCTTAAAGCAAACACAATCGCTATCCGAGGCCGAAACTTTGATACGCGTGCATGCCGCCTTTTAAGCTGCCCTCAAACAAAAACGCCGCTTGCTGATTACTCGACAAGCGGCGTTTGCATTTTAACCCAAGAGCATGCTTCGCCTTTGCAGCAAGGCGGAATGCGAATTTGCGACGGCTCACATGCCTTTTATCAACTCCTGCGCTTTGGCCACCGCATCGCTGGCGGGATATTCCGAAAGCAAGCGATTGAACATCGCACGCGCATCAAGCGGACGTTGCAGCGCGAGATACGTTTTGCCCAACATGAGCAGCGCGTTGTCTTTTTTGAGGGAACGCTGAAACGTGAGCACGCGATTGAAGGAGACGAGCGCGGTCACGTAGTCGCCGAAGCCGTATTGGGCTTCACCGAGCCAGTAATAGCAATTGCTCGTGAGCGTATGCGTGGGATATTCCGCGAGCAGTTGCGAAAATTTTTCGATTGCTTCGTCATAACGTTGCATATAAAAGCTGTTCAACGCGCTTTCATAGCCTTGCGCAAAACTGCCGCGCGTCACCATCGTGCGCATCGGCAATGCCGCTCCGCCCGCGGTGGCTTGCGCCAGCGCCGTGCGAATCGCGTTGAGATCCTCTTCCTTTTGCGCCAGTTCGTTGTCGAGCGTGGTGAGTTGCGATTTCAACCCTTCGCGATTCCACTCTTCCGAGTCGTTTTTGGGCGCGACCTCTTCTCCCAAGCCTAGACGATCTTTGAACGCTTCGTATTCTTGCGTTGCTTTGTTTAACGCAATTTCTTCTCCGGCCATTGCGTCCAAACGCAAATGCAGCTCCGCGACTTCGGGATCGGAGTACATGGCCAGCGCGTTGTCCGAACTTGGTCTTTGTTCTAAGCGCGAAGCGCCGCCCTTATCCAACTTGTCTAAAATCGCGCGCAGTTCGAGCAATTCTTGATCGGCTTGCTCGGTTTTACGCATTGGCGGCTTCTCTTGCGCTTTGTTGCGAAGCGGAGCGGCCGCTTCAGGCGTGGGCGAATACGACTCTGTACGTTGCGCCGAGGGCGTGCTCATCGTCGTGTTAGGTTGCGGCTCCGGTTGCGTCAGCCAATCTAAATTGGCAGGCGTACTCGCCGGTTTTGCTTCCGCCTCAAATTCGTTGTGAGCTTTTCCGTTGGTGAGGGGCGCAATGCTCTCGTGCTCGACTTGCGTCACTTCGCGTTGGATTTCCGGCAATGCTTCCGGCGCATCGGCAATTTTCGTTTGGGGAGAAAGAAAATCTTCCTGCTCGTCCAAACGCGAGAGGCGCGCTTCGAAATCAGGATTGGTGGTGACCGTAGGCTCGGCCTCTACTTCAGCGTCAACTTCTTCCTCCGGCGCGTCCTCGGCAAAGAGTTTTTCGCGCAAATTGGTGGCAGCTTTTGATTTGGTTGGCGGATAAAACTCTTCAAACTTGGGTTCATCACCCAATGGCGAAGCTTGCGCATCACCCGACTCCGGAGCCTCTTCGTTTGCTTTCCGATCTAGCAAATCGAGCTTGCGATTGAAATTCGAGAACGGGTCGGAAGAGGCAGGTGTTTCTTCTGCAACCGCAGGTGCAGGTGCGGGCGCAGTTTGCTCCTCTGCGAGCGCAGGCATGGTGGTCATTTCGCTCGCAACAGGTTCCGGCTCGCTCGCTTCCGCCTTCTCTTCTTCTTCTTCTTGCTCTTCATCTAAGAAAGAGCCTTCATCTTCTGCAACAGAAGAGTCTTGCTGTGCGGCGGTCGTTGCAGGAACGCTGATTTCTTTCGGTTGCTCTGTGAAAGGAGAAAGCTCAGTGTCGGAAGTTGAAAACCACGGCTCATTGGTGTCCTCCTCGCCGTTGCGCGCGGAAAAAGTGAAGCCCACCCGCGCGGCAAGATAGCCGTCCGGATTTTTATTCGCAGAGAAGCCTTCGAGTTCTTGGCCAACGAGGTGATGATAATTGCCGGAGAGATTGAGGGCGAGGTCGCGCGACAACTGCAAACGCAAGCCGCCGCCGAAGATGCCGGAGATATAATTTTTGCGCGAGGACGAACCGACTTGCACATTGAGCACGCCGCTGCCCACATGCAGAAACGGCGAGAAAGAATTTCTCCCCAATGGATGAAGCTCAACCAAAAAATCGCCGTGAAATAAATTGGCCTCGCGATTGGCGCGCAGAAACTGCACGCCGTTGTTTTCGCCGGATTGTTGAAACGGCAAGGAAGCAAAGCCGAGACTGAGCGCCAGCCCGCCGTGTCGTGACAGTTGCTTGCCCACCACCAACTCGCCGCCCACGCCCGTAATGGCGTTGAGCGGTCCGCGCCATTGTTGCGCGCCCAAACCGGAGCCGAAATACCATTGCGAACTTTGCGCAAAGCTCGCGGCAGAATGCAAAGCGGCGGAGAAAAAAACGATCAGAAAAAGTTTTTGTGACTTCATGGCAAGTTCTCAGTTGAACGACCACGGGGCGCGAAGCCTGCAAGTATAGAGCAGGCGGTGTGCGCACGCACCCGTGAAAATGTTTCTGCCCGCAGCTTTCATTCTTACAACGCGAGCATGCTCCCGCACAGCACATTGGTGATGAAACCGTGGCCGTCCAAGCTGGCAACTTTACATCTGGCGCAACAACGCTTCCGCTTTGGAAGCATACTCGCTGCTCGGAAAATCCTGCAGCAAACGATTGAGCGCTTGGCGCGCGTCATCTTTACGATTAAGCTGCGCATACGATTGCCCCAAATACAACAACGCGTCGTCTTTTTTCATGGAGCGCGCGGAATCCAAAACTTGATTGAGCGCCGCAACCGCTGCTTGATAATTGCCCGCATGAAAATTGGCTTCGCCGATCCAATATTGGCAACTGCTGGTCAAAGAATGCGTGGGAAAGCGCTGCACCAAATCCGAAAACATCTGAATCGCATCAGTGTACTGTTTGCGATAGAATGTTTGCAAGGCCTGCTCGTATTGCCGCGAGAAGCTTGCGCCGGTAACCACGGGCGGCGCGGGTTGCGCTTTCTCGGGTTGTGCGCGGCCGACTTGTTTTTTGCTCGTCGCTACGGCTTCGAGCAATGAAGAAATTTCGCGCTCTTTGCTGTCAATGTCTTGGTTGATCTCATCGACTTGTGATTTGAGGCGAATGTATTCCTGCATGTCGCCCGAGCCGTCGGCATTTCCGCCTTGGTCCATCGCGTCCAAACGCGAGGTGAATGTCGATTCGTTTTCGGAAACCGATTCGCTTTCTTCTGCAAATTCGTCGGACTCGGATTCGGTCTCTTCAATCGGCGCTTGTTCGTCTTCAGCGAAGAGTTCGCGCTCTTCGCCGCTTGCAGCGTTGCCGCCTTTGAAAAACGTCAAGCCGAGACGGCCGCTGAAATAAGCATCGTTGCCGCCGCGAATCAAGGCATCCAAATTATCCGCGGTGGTGTAATGATACGCGCCGTTGAGATTCAACGCCACGCTGGGCGAAACGAACAAACGAAAACCTAAACCACCAATGCCGGTGGCGTCATTGAACCGTTTGCTGTTTTGCACTTGGAAATTGTAACCGCCGGCGCCGAACATGAGATAGGGGTGAAACTTGCCGCCATTGATCAATTCAATGTCAAAAAGCAAATTGCCGTAGATCAAATTTGACGTCAGGGGGATTGAGGTGAAGGGGATGCCGGTCTGCACATTAAACGGCAACGTCGCATAACCGAGCGCGAGCGTCACGCCGAAACGATCGTTCAAGCGATAACCGAGCAATCCTTCACCGCCGAAGCCGAAACCGGTTTGGGCGCGATCACTATACAACTGTTGCGTACCGCCGCCAAAACCGAACATGAACCGCCCGCCCAAGCCTTGTGCCTGCGCGAGGAGTGGGAGAAACAAAAGTGCCGCTCCAAACAGCACATGAATACCGAAACGTCGCATGATAAAATCTCCTTGTAAAGCTTCCTTGCTTTCAACCGATCACTCGCCGCGTGGCGCAGCTTTCGGCACTGCTTCGAGTCCAAAAAAAGGTTGTAATTCCGCGGGAACGACTTGTTTGACGCTGAGTTGCTGCTGCGAATAGACATTATATGCTTTTACCAATTCTTCCATGCGCTTCCGCAGCGGATACGCACGGTCGTGCGAATATCCCTTCGCCACCTCTTGCCGCATGGCAATGATCGCATCCCCGATCTGCTCGAAATAATAATTCTGCATCGAGGAACTGATCAAATCTTCCACCGAAGCTTTCACGTCGCTTTCTTTGGCGACCAAATCTTTGAGCGTGCTCTTGAGATGAAAGACATTCAAATCTTTTGCCAATTGCGCTTCCAGACCGAGATAAACAAACAGCGAAGCCGCCTGCTTGTAATAGTCCGTTTTCTGCGCCACGTTGGCGAGCAGATATTGCTCCACCACGACGCGTTCATTCAGCGTCATCTTACGATGCGAGGCATAACGCAGCGCATTGGCCTCGGGATTGTACTCGACTCTCACCATCAGGTCAGCAAATGAAAAATAAAACAACTCGCTCATGGCCGCGGTGTCCTTGGGAGACATCGAGTTGGAAGAAGGTTCGTTTATCACAATGGTTACCGCAAAAGTATGGATGAACGCGTCGCACGGGACGGCAGAGGCAGGAGGCGCAGGCAGGCTAAATCGCGGGAGTAAAAGCTGCACAGGCAAAATCCACAGCTTCACGCAACCCCGCGCCGCGAGGCCAATCTGACGTCACCTCGGCCTTTCCGAGCGCACACAAGAGCACCATGCGAACGGCGCCGGCTTTCGCTTTCTTGTCGCGCGCTATGAAATCCTCTATTTCATCTCTACAGTTACCGGCTAACTGCAGCGTTAGCGGAAGCGTGCGTAAAAAGTTCGTGATCAGCTCAAACTCCGCTCGCGCCAAGCGGCCCGTGAGCTGCGAAATGTAAGTCTCGGCTAACATGCCGAGAATCACGGCTTCACCGTGGCGCAGCGTTTCAAAACCGTAAGCGGCTTCGAGTGCGTGGCCGACAGTGTGTCCAAAGTTTAACCAAGCGCGTGCGCCGTTTTCCTTTTCATCAACGCTGACGATACCGGCCTTAATCACGCAACTGCGCGCAATCGCCGCGCTCAACTTTTCCGGATGCAATTCCAACAAAGCGGGAAGGTCGTGCGCCAACGACTGAAAGTACGCGCTATCACAAATCAATGCGTGTTTGATCATCTCCGCGAGGCCGCAGAGTATTTCGCGCTGCGGCAATGTGTTGAGCGTGTCGGTATCAATGAGCACCAGGCGCGGCTGATGAAACGCGCCGATCATGTTTTTGCCCAAACGATGATTCACCGCGACTTTGCCGCCGATGCTCGCGTCCACTTGTGCGAGCAACGTGGTTGGAATTTGAATGAAATCGAGGCCGCGCATATAGGTCGCAGCCACAAATCCGGCGAGATCGCCGATCACGCCGCCGCCCAAAGCGATGACCACGGTATCGCGACCGCATTGCAATTTTAACATCTCGCCGAGCAGGCGATTGTATGTCGCCAAAGATTTAGAGCGCTCGCCGCTTGGCGCAACGATTTTATGCACGAGCAGGCCGGCCTGCTGCAAAGTCGCGAGGAGCGGCATTGCAAACAAACGATCGACAACGTCATCCGTGATGAGCACATAGCGCGTGCCGAGATGATGTTGCTCCAACAAAGCGGGAAGTTGCTGCAGCAGCTTGGGCGCGATGAGTATCGGATAGCTGCGTTCGTTGAGTTGAACGGGGACGGTTTGCATGATGAGGCTTTGTTTTGAGGTGGGGAAAAAAAGGAGCTGGTTTGAAAGATAACAAAACTCCACGGTTTGTGCCTGAATTTTGCATTGCTACTGTCGCCAACCACCGCCTACGGTTGAAACCGTAGGCTAGGAGATGAAAGTCCCGTGAACGGGACTAACCACCCATTGGGTGAGAGCGCCGTTCACGGTGCTTACATTCCCTAGCCCGATGCTTGAGTGATGGCTGTTTGTAAAACGAAGCGCTACGGCACGATGAACCTTACTTCGCGCTCGGTTACGTTGCCGCATTGATCTTCTGCGCGCGCCGAGAGCACATGCGTGCCCGGCGTCAAATCTTGCTTCGGACGCCACTGCACAACTTCTCGTTCGGGATCATATTCCGCGATGATGAGCTTGCCGTTCAAACGCAATTGAATCTCGCGCTCGGATTTGAAGCCCGAAATTTGATCAACCACGCGACAGCTAATCAGCGGCCGTCGCGTCTTCGTGCGCGCATTGGCCACGGGCGTTTGCACCACGAGCACCGGTGGCTCTTCATCTTTCATGATCGCGTATTCCTCGAAACCGGCAACCTCCGCCGATAATGTGCGCGTGAACGTGCTGCGTTTGCTCGCGACAAAATTCCAACGCGCGTTGTTGCGCACCGCAATGCCAAGCTTTTCCGGACGGCTCACCGTGTCGGGATATTCAATCTCAAGCACGGCCTGCGTGCGAAACGGAATATCTTGCGGCTCCACGCGATAAACCGGGCCGAGCACGAGCGGATGCGCAACACGTGAAGCCACCAACGCCACGCGGCCGTGCAACGGTTCATAAAGCGCGCCTTCTGCGAAACGCACGCGCAAGCGCCCGTCTTCCGACTCCAACACACCGCCGCGCGCAGGCGTGAGCGTGGTGTTGCAAAATTTTTCTTCCCACAGCGCGTGCGCGCCATTGCGGCTCGTGGCGTTGATCGTGAGCAACACGGAGTCCGCGGCAATTTGCAAAAGCGGAATCGTCGCAACATAGCGATTGGGTTCATGCGGCAATGCCGTGCAAGTCACTTCGCGTTCATTCAGAGAGAAGGCAACTTGCGGAGCATTGGCAAAAGTCATATTGCCGTTGATTTCCAAACGCAAAACTTTGGGTAAAAATTCTTTCTTTACTTCTAAATGAAACGGCTTGCCGTTCTCAAGGCTGCGCTCCGGGAAGACAAACGTAGGCAAAGAGAAGATGCCGTATTGATCTTGCATTTGCACGCGCCACAATTTTGCGTTCGGAGTTGCACTCCAAAATTGTTCCGTGCGTTCGGGAGGAGTCAATGGAAGTGCGAGCGCGGCAGAATCTTGCTGCAATGCTGCCAAGGTTTGCGCTTCAAGCAAAGATTGCGCTGGCATTACGCGCTCGATTGGCGCGGCACGCCACGCGGGCTTGCGTGCGCTGTTTGCACTTTCCGCTGCTGCGTGCAATACCACTTCTCGCGCTTCGAACTCCACCGGTAAACGCAACTCAAACGCGGTGCGATTGGCCTGCGGGGTTGCGGTCACTGCGATTTCATACGGCGCACCGGCGAGCAATTTTCCAGAAACAGTCGTGCGATTGCCGGCGAAATCTTCGGCGACAATCATGAAATCATGCAACCCGCGCGCGAGGCTTGGGCCGGCATCACCACTCGAGCGGGGAGACGTCGCGGAGTTTTCTTCCGCAATGAGGATCGCGCCGTCCGCGGCATTGAGTGCAGAATAAATCTCCAGCGTATTCGCGGCCTCGCGATAGAGTTTGTGAAAGCGGCCTTCCTCATGGCGCAACAGATAATAATCCTGCACCAGTTCGATCAAACGGTTTTCGGAATACGAGAAGCGATCAAACTGCGATTGAAACTGCAGCGCACGGTCGATATAAAGTTGATAGCGATACACCGCGACTTGATTGTTGACGCCAGTGGTGCGATCAAACGCATCCACCGCGAAACCGATTTTGCCGCTCACCGCAATCGGCTGCGTGAGCATCAACTGACCATTGAGGAGTACGGGTTGATAAACACGCGGCTTGCAATCGTAATCAACCAGCGACTCTGCGGAAAGCGGCGAAACCGCCAGCGCTTTGATCGAAGGCGCAACGTTATCGACCACGCCGAAATTTTTATGCAGCGGATTGATCGGTCGGTTTTGCGCATCGCGCATTTCAAAATGCAAATGCGGCACACCAATGCCGCTCTGCCCGGTGAAAGCGAGCAGCTCGCCTTGCTGCACCGGCAACTCGTCCGCAGTGAAATATTTTTCCACGCGATATGCGCCTTGCCGCTCTTGCTCCCGCTCGACGATTTCTTGCAATCGTTCATGGAAGCGCTCCAAATGCGCATAGACCACGGTTTCGCCGGAGTCCAATCGCAAATAGAGCGCTCGGCCATAACCAAAAGGCGAAACGCTGATGCGCTCGACGAAACCTTTGCGCGCGGCAAAAACTTTATAGCCCGTGCGATTCCATGTTTTAATATCTATCGCCGCATGAAAACGTCGCGGCCGCGATTCGCCAAAGGAGGAGGTCATGAAACGACTCGCATCCGTGGGCCAAAGATATTCTTGCGCAAAAGCGGAATGAAAAAAGAGCAGGCCAAGCCCAACGGAAATTCTTTGCAGGGACAGAGCGCGAAATAAAAAAGTCATCTCGACTATCGCTTTCCTAAAATTTTGCTTAACTCCAAAGGTTCGTCGGTAATGATGCCGTCAACGCCGAGCGCGATCATCGCACGCATTTGCGCGGGCGTGTCCGCGCCCCACACCATGACGTATAGCCCGAGCGCTTTGAGCGCGGCAAACATTTGCGGCGTCATCACGCGGGTGTGCATGTGAATCGCGGTGACGTTGGTGAATTTTTGCAGCAGTTGTTTCGGGCTTTGCCGTGAAAGCCCGGCAGTAAACAACAAACCGGTGGGAATGCGCGAGGCCAAGCGCTCGAAACGGCGCAGCACAAGCGGATTGAACGAAGAGATAATGCAACGCCGGCTCGCATGATGGCGCTGCAGCAATTGAATCAAGTCTGCGAGATAACGCTCGGCGAGCGTGGGCAATGCTTTGATTTCAATGTTGAGCAAGCAACGCTCATGTGTGAGCTTTAAAACTTCAGCCAAAGTCGGCACGCGCTCTTCGCGAAAGCGCTCGTTGAAATAGCGGCCGGCATCAAGGCTGCGGATTTTTTCGAGCGAGGCGCGGCGCACGTAACCGCGACCATTGGTGGTGCGCCCGAGTGTGGCATCGTGCATCACCACCCACTCGCCGGTTTTGCACACGCGCACGTCAAGCTCGATGCCGTCCGCGCCGTGCGCGAGGGCTTGCTCAAACGCGGCGAGCGTGTTTTCCGGCGCAAACGTGCGCGCACCGCGATGCGCAAAGTTCAGCGGCGCATCGTGACGCAGACGATGTAAAAGAGATTCGGTCACGACAAGAGTTTTGTATTCGTTATAGGGGGGCGCTCTTTTTCTTGCCTAACAACGCTGCTATACTCGTTGCAGGTTATTTTGTACCTGAATTCTGCACTTTGTTCGCGCCGTCCTTCGCCTGATGATGAATCATCAGGCTAGGAGATGCAAGCCAACTAAAGTTGGCTACCACTCTACGGATGATCAGCGATCTTTAGATCGCTTCCACCTTTTAGCCTGATGCTTCAGCATCAGGCGGAGGTTGGCGATTTCACCAATGCAAAATTCAAGTTGTAACCGTCATGGCGAGTCCCGCTGAAAAAGCGGAACGAAACAATGACTCACATTCCAAGCCGAAATGGGTATAACGTCTGCGGCCTCAAAGCACGCGCTCGCAACGCAAACGCTGAAGTTCTTCCGCGTCTAGCTGCAACCATGCGCGCAGCACTTCCTCAGTATGCTCGCCCAGCAGCGGCGGCGCACAACGAATCGCAGAGGGTGTGGCGGAAAATTTCGCCACGGGTCCGAGCAAGGGCACAAGCTCGCCCGCAGCATGCGGAATGTGTTGCACCATTTCACGCGCATGCACCTGCGCTTCGTTTAATGCTTCCGGGATGGAATTAATGCGTCCCGCGGGAATCTCTGCGTTTGCCATCAACGCAAGCCATTCTGCTGTCGTTTGTCTTTGAAACTCACGCTGCAAAGCGGCAATTAGCTCGGCGCGATGCTGGACGCGCAAAGCATTGGTGCGATAGTCATCATGCAGCGCCAAATCTTCGCGCTCAAGTTGCGTGCAGAGCCGTCGAAACTGTTCGTCATTGCCGACGCCGATGGCAATATGGCCGTCGCGCGTGGCGAACGGTTGATACGGCACGAGATTCGGATGCGCATTGCCATAGCGCTGCGGCGGCTCGTGCGAAACGAGATAGTTCATCGCGACATTTGCGAGCCACGATACTTGTGAATCGAGCAATGCGACGTCGAGATGCTGTCCCACGTCGCTTTTTTCGCGCTGCAAGAGCGCGGCGAGTATCGCATTCGCCGCATACATGCCCGCCATAATATCGCCGATGGCCACGCCCACTTTGCACGGCTCGCCCTCGGCCGCGCCTGTGATGCTCATAATGCCGCCCTGCGCTTGCACGATGAAATCATAACCCGACAAATCTTTATACGGGCCGGTTTGCCCATAGCCGGTGATGGAGCAATAAACCAAACGCGGATTGTGCGCGCGCAACGAGTCATAATCCAAACAATATTTCTGCAACGCACCGACTTTGAAGTTTTCGACAACGACGTCGGCATGTATTGCCATGCGTCGAAGCAACTCTTGTCCGGCTTCATGTTTGAGATTCAGCGTTACGCTCTTCTTGTTGCGATTGCAACTGAGATAATATGCAGACTCGCCATGAAACCACGGCGGGCCCCATTGGCGCGTGTCGTCGCCTTTGCCCGGCTGCTCGATTTTGATAATCTCCGCGCCCATATCGCCAAGCAATTGCGTGCAAAACGGACCGGCCAACACACGCGAAAGATCGAGCACCCGCACGCCGTGCAAGCAGCCGTGAGAGGAATTAGATTGTGGTGACGAAATAAAGGCTCCTTGTCTACAAAGGGAGGTGGATTGTTGGGGCTGTGGATTGTTGGAGTGTTGGATCGTTGGAGTTTTGGATTGTTGGATTGTTGGAGTTTTGGAGTTTGGGAGCCTCACAGGAAAAGCGTCCCATGACTCCATCACTCCATGACTCCAACACTCCAACACTCCATGACTCCAACACTCCAACACTCCATGACTCCATCACTCCATGAATCCGTCACTCCGACTTTTCCTTCCCCGTTACCACGGCGATGATTTTGTCGCGATGGCGTTGATAGAGATAGGAAACATAAACGAGAATCGCGCCGAAGGCAATGGCGGAGATGATGCGATAGAGTTTGTCGATGAGCCAAAAATCCACGAACACGACCTTGACGAGCGTGAGCGCAAAGATCACGAGTGCGGCCAAACGCGGCGCGAGCAGGCGTTGCCGAATGCCCAAGCCGAGCAAAGTGAGCGAATAAAACGACCAAACCAGCGAGAGCGTGAACTGTTGGGGCGCGTAAAGATCCGCACCGGTGCTCTCTTCACGGAATTGATAGAACGTCATCGTTTCCAAACTGAAAGCGGCGAAGAGCACGACGATAATCGCCGCGCCGCATAACTTTAGGATCAACTCGAAGCCCGCGGGCGAAGCGGCAAAAGGCGCGAGCTTTTCTTTTTGCAAAAGATAATAAGCGAGCATGGCGGCGATGCTGCAATAAAAAAGAAAGCGCGGATTCAAAAGAAGCCGATAGCTGGAGAACGGCATCCAATTCGGATCGAACTCATTCATGAAGACGAGGACGGCAGCGATTGGAACAAAATAAAGCGCGGCCGTGGCCGTCGCTGCGCTCTGAAGCTGCGGCGTTTTGATAAAAACAAAAAGCGCGAGGGCGAAACCTAACAATGCGAGATCGCTGCGATACTCTGCGAGCAAAAAAGGCAGCAACAGCAAAGTTGCGATTTCCAGCGCGCGTTGCAGCGTGGACCAAGTATCCTGCGCGACGAGCCGCAGCCGGCTTTGCGCGACGAATGCCGCGAACAATGCCATGCTCGCGGTGAAGAACGTAACATAGAGATGGCGTGGCGTTGCCGCAATCGGGCGGTCGAGAATCTCTGCGGTCAGCACGAGCAGAGCAATGCCCCACACGACGCTGCCGAGGCCTTGCAATGTCAGCAGGCGCAGATATAAACCGATATGCCAAAGCACGATCCCTTCCAGCAACCATGCGAGCGGGAGCCATCGTTCATTAAATTCGAAGGGAAAAAAGAGCGAAAGGAAAATCGTGGCCGCGCCCAACAGCAACAGCGCGAGCAACTTGTCTTCGCGCACGCGACGCAGCGCGACATAGCTCAAACCGCCGTAGAGCAATGCCATTGCAGCGCAAAGCAAACTATGATAACGAGAAGCATCAATCGAGTCGAGCAGCGCGAGATTGCCGCCGAAGAAAAAGAACGCGCTGCCGAGAATGGCAAGCGCATCGAGCGGTTGCGCGGGTTTGCGCTGCACGAGGTTGATGAAAAACGCGAGCGCGGCGAAAATGAGATAGAAGATGGTGAGATAGGTTGCGCCGATTCCGAACTGGCTCGCGGTGTAATAGCTTTCATACCAGCCGAAGTATAAAGCCGTGGTGGCGATGAAGCACAGGCTATTCACAAAACGCCAACTATGACGCAACGCCACGGCAACGAGGCCGAGATCGAGAATGGCGATGTAGGTGAAGAGCGCGATGGGCCGCACTGCACCGGTGCTCAACCAAAACGGCGTGAGAAATCCGCCGAACATAGCGAAGAGTAAAATCGTGCGCGAAGTGTGACGCAACGAAAGCGCGACCATGCCCGCGGTCACGAGCGCCATCAACCCAAACGCGAGCGGTTGCGCGATGATTTGATAAACTTGAAACGCGAAATAGAGCGAGAGATAAAGAATCGCCGCGCCGCCGCCGGTAAGCCCGCGCGCGAAAACTTTGAGCATCTTATTTTGAAAACGCTCGCCGCCCGCGATGAACGCCAAGCCGGTCGCGAGGCCGAGCAACACTTTGCCGGTGTCATTGATCCAATCGTTCTCAATCGCGTAGCGCAAGAAGAACGCAACGCCGAGTATGATGGCCGCAATGCCGATTTTGTTGAACCAATTGCCGCCGATGAGGGCTTCCCATTCGCGGCTCGGTTTTTTGGTTTTACTGCTCTGTGGAATTTGAAGGGGCTGTGCGGGTTCGAGGGGCTGCTCTTGTGGAGTGAAAGCGGGTTGCGGCTCGGCCTGCGTTGTCGCGGCAGGCGAGGGAACTGGCGCCGTGCTTTTGTTGCGCTCCGCGGCAAGCTCGGCTTGCAGTGCATCTAAACGCCGACTCACATTGACCACGACGCCTTCAATGTAATGCAGTTGCTCGCGCAATTGGTGCGTTTGCTGTTCGAGGGTGGTGAGTTTGTCGGGCATGCTGTTTCGTACATACGGAAAATGAATTGCGTAGCTTCTTGTTCAGGCTTTGTGCTGAAATATTCAGAGGCGAGGTTCGACGCGAAATTACACCGGAGTACACCGCGCTGCTGATGTTTGCCAATGTAATCGTATTCAAAGCAAACCACAGCCGAGCCGTGGTCGGGTATTATTGACGATGACGGTCAAATATCATTTTATGAAAAACAAACCACGACCAAGCCGTGGTTGAGCAAAGGTATCGAAAGCAATTGCGCGTTTTCGCGGCACTCCACTAGGAGTGCAATGTTTATAGCCAGGTCGCCACATGATGCTCCGAACTCCGTTAGGAGTGGCATGTAAACTCTGTTGAATGATTGCGCCGTTCTAGTGAAAACCAAACATGTCACTCCTAACGGAGTTTTGAGCGAGTGTGTGCGCGCTTGCTAGAAACATTCCACTCCTAGCGGAGTGGCGAACGAGTCTGCATGCGATCGGCCAGCAAAAACTTTTGATCCCGCGGAAACTTAGATAGAATTGGAATGAGGTACTTTAAGAAGTCATACGATAACACGAGCACGTCTTCCTTGCTAGTCATAGTTACCTTTCAAAAAATTTTTCGAGGCGCTCGCTTCATAAGGGTAAAAGCTTTAAAAGCGCAAAAGCGTTAAAAGCGTAAAGAGCCGAAGAGTTTAACGAACGTCCTGGGCGCAACGAAAACCGACATCGTTGCCGCGGTCCGTCGGCGCGCTGAGGCCGCGGAGGGCACAGCGCAGGTTGCTGGAATTGTCGTTCCACGACCCGCCCCGCAAAACCCGAGGTCCAGTGGTGCTCAAATTTTCACGGTCATCATTGCGGCTGTAGGGATAGGGTTTGTACAAACTGCTGCACCATTCCCACACGTTGCCGGCCATGTCATGAAGGCCGTAATTGTTTGCGGAGTAGCTGCCAACGTCACGAAGATAACGTTTGGCATTTTCCCAATTCCACGAACGACTATTGTCCGCATCATAGTTCGCATTCGTCGCACTGATCCCATCGCCCCACGGATACTTCTTCCCGCTCAAGCCGCCGCGTGCCGCATATTCCCATTCGGCTTCAGTGGGCAGCCGCACGCGCTTGCCTCTTTGCTTACTCAACCATTCGCAATATTTCACGGCGTCGTGCCAACTCACGTAAACCACGGGCCGGTTCGCATTCTGCGATTGCTCGGTCCAATTGTCCGGTTTCGTTTGCGCAGGATTCGCCGCGAGAAATTTTTGATACTGCGCCACGGTCACTTCATACTTGTCCATATAAAACGCCGCAACGGAAACTTGGTGCGGAGGTTTTTCATCACTTTCGCCATCGTTGCTGCCCATGGTAAAAGTGCCGGCGGGGATGAGCACCATGCCGGCGGGCGCGCTCGTTGTTGGCGTTGCTTGCGGCTGCGAGCGCTTGGCTGTTTCTGCCGCTTGCAAACGATCACATTCGCGTATTTGCTTCGTCACGTAGGCATCATTCTCACGCAAAGCCAGCGCCTGCTCATATTGGTCTTTGGCGCGCGCGTACTCGCCTTGTTGGAAGAGCCGGTCGCCGGCAGTTTTATAAGTTTCAAACGAAGATTGTTGCTCTCCGAGCCTCTCGTCGCAGGCTTGCTTGCGTGCGGTGGCATAACCGTCGTTGGGCTTTTGTGCGAGCGCGTTCTCAAACTTGTCGCGGGCTTCGGCATATTTCTTTTGTTGATAAAGCGTGTTGCCTTCTTTGCAGTATTGGGTATAAAGTTTTTCGCGTTCGGCTTCGCTCAATTTCTGGTCACAGGCTTTGAGCTTTGCCGCTGCCGCGGCATCGCCGGCCTTTTGCGCCAAAGCTTGTTGATACTTCCGCTTCGCATCGGCAAAGTCGTTGCGTTGAAACAAGTCATCGCCCTCGGCAATGTAGGCGAGATACAAACTGTCCGTGCGCGACATGCTCGGGCGAGCGGGCATGGCTTGTTTATTGGTTTGGCCCCACTCGCCATATTGTATGATCAGCCCAGTGAGCACGGCAACCGTCAAGAAGAGGCCGGGCACAAGCCAACCTCGTGAAGAAGATTTTGTTGTGCGAGGCGCGGGCGGCGGCGAGGCAACAGGCTTTTTCTTTTCAACCACCGGCGCGGGCGGAGGCGCGGCTTTGGGTTGCGGCGCTGTTTTTGGGGGCGCTGGTTGCTTTCGTTCGATATCAAAAATTTTCCCATCCGGCGCGCGCATGTACAGCACGGGCGTGCCCCATTCAATGGTGTTGGTCACCGCGAAGCTTATAGCCTTCCGCGCTTCTGCCAAGGCGGTGTCCACCGACGTGCCTGTGGCAAGAAACTTATAAAAAGTGCGACTGAACTCAATTGCGGCGTGATCGGTAATCTCGTATTGCATCGCCAGCACTGCGGGAAGGCCGCGGCGAACTAAAATGGCGGCAGTGCTGGAAAAAAGATCGCGATCGCTGCCGCGTGCGCCTTCGCAGGCATTCAACAACACCAGCTTCAGCAAGCGCTGATCGGCCAACATGCGGCTCAATTTGGTGGCAGTGAAGCGTTCGCTCTCACCTCGCTCATTCGCCAAATAGATCAAGCCTTCATCGGTACTCTTATCAAAACCGCCGTGGCCGATGAAATGAAAAATATGCCACGAATCTCCGCGCATGGCCTCGTGTAGGTCGCGCCAGGTTTCGCCGGGGAGCCAGGTGAGTTCGAGCAAACCGCGCGCGCGCAAATCCTGCGTGGCATTTTCCATACGCTGCTTTTCGCGCTGCACGTCAAGTTGCCCCAAGCGCGGATCATTCGGACTCACCGCCATGCCGAGTATGCGCAGCGGCGGCGCAACGATGAGCGGCTGAATGGGCTGGGGGGTTTCGAGATAGCGCACGATGGGCGTGTTGCGCGAGAGACAAACGTATTCGTCTTGGCGCGGGTCAAATAAAAATTCCCACGGCAGTGCCGCAAGCGCAGGCGATTGAATGCGGAGTTTGAGACGGAGTCCGAGATTTTTTTGTGTGGCTTCGCGCCAGCTCATGTCATAGCGCGTGCGCACCTCGCCAATGAAGAGCGCATCGAACAAGGCGCGGCCAAAATCCTGCACGGCCTGTTCTTCGGGCAAAGGCATTTTGCGCGTCTTGCCGCCGGAACGGAGCAGCGCAATCTGCAAATCCTTCAAACGATTTTCGAGCGCGAGCGTGTCGAACGGAAAGCGCATGGTTGCGCGCGCCTCGCCCGCGGGCGAATGCACCACGCGCACCGGATACTCCAGCCCAACACCGGCGCTGATTTCGAGTTCAAAGTCGAGGTAGGTCATAACTCCCGCCAAACGGTTTGCAAATAATCAGGAAACTGTTCAGCCGCAGCTTTGCCGTGACGGAACAGTCTTCGACAGTA
This sequence comes from bacterium, assembly GCA_041918175.1. Taxonomy (GTDB): domain Bacteria; phylum Zhuqueibacterota; class Zhuqueibacteria; order Zhuqueibacterales; family Zhuqueibacteraceae; genus JABWAN01. Next base: position 22,764 of record JAYRWE010000038.1, on the reverse strand, counting down.
TCAAGAAAGTATAAAAAATTTTATTGCAGCTCTCACTTGAGACGCGGGTACCTCCCGACTGCAAGAAGTAGTTGCCGCTCCAGGACTCGATCAACGAGGTTCATGCCGAGAATCTGCGTCGTTGCTTTGCCGATGTTAGTCAAAGGGCGAAGCACCGCACCGTCAAGTTTGAAATGTTCCTGCCACAAATCAAGGCGCGGATTAAAAAGACGGACGAACTCTTGGGTGGGCCAAAGGATCGTTCCGATGTCGCTTCCTTTGTAACGATTACAAAACACGCAGGCATACGCCAAGTTTTCTAATGACGTGGCGCCGCCGTGCTTGAGGCTTATAATATGATCGACCTGGCAACCGTATACGGCGTCTTCTTCGTGGATCAAACAATATTCGCACAAATGATGCGCGCGCTCGGCGACGGCATGGCGCAACTCGTTTGTAATGTAGCTACTCATGAGCGATAAATTGGCGCGCACGCGCTTTGGCCAAACGCATAATGTGCTCTAGTTGCAGATAATGATCCAATTCGGATTTCTCTTCCAAAGAAAGACCGCCGATCTTTTCGCGGAAAATCAGATCCGTGACTCTTTCCTTTGCGGCGGGCGAAGGTTGATAAGAGACGACATTGTTCGGGCTTGTACCCGCTGCAATAAAATCGACGATTTCTTCGTAAGCGCGCACGGTGCTCATAATTCCGTTCTCCTTAAAATGATGCATTCGCGGATGGTCATCATGCTCGTCCTTTGGGAAAGTTGAATTTCGCGCAAATATGCGCCGAGGAAAGCTTTGCTGCAATAAAAATATTGGCAGAATGGTTTGCTTCCTCCTGCCGAAAGCCATTCTGCTTTGCGCAACGAGGATGTCGGTTGAATGCGAGGAAAGAGTCTTGCGAGGTGGCATGTGCGGAGGCGTGTGCGTTGTGACAGAACGCAGCGCCGCCTCAAGTTTTGCGCATCTTTTTCTTCGCCGCGGGAAAGAGAATGTTGTTCAAGATCAAACGATACCCGGGCGAATTCTTGTGCAACGAAAGCTGCGTGGGCGGATCATAAACCATGTGCTGATAATCTTCGGGATCATGTCCGCCATAAAAAGTAAACGTGCCGCGACCGAGGTTGCCGTGAATGTATTTCACCTCTTCGGTGCCTGGCACGTCGGCCAAGATCGTGACGGCCTTTTTGATCACCGAACGTTTGAAGCCCGTGGTTTGTCCCATGAAGCCCTTCACGACTGAGACGTGATCTTGCGTGAGCATGGTGGGCACGGGATCGTACTTCGCGGAGAACTCGAAGAGCGTGAAGTAATCCGCGTCCGCGCTGCGCAGACGCGGACTATTGCTCGGCGGATAGTCGATGTCCGAATGCTCATACACCATCGGGTTCATTTCGAGCGTGAAATTTTCAAACGCCAAACCCTCGCTGAAATCAAGCTCGTTCTGCGCATTGGGCGAGGGCGGATCGTAATCGAAAATCGCGGCGCAGAGGTCCGTGTTCTTTGCTGCGAGCGCGAGATCAATCGTGTCCGTGGCCGAGCACATCGCGAAAAGAAATCCGCCGCGCGCTGTATACTCTTTGATCGTGCGCGCCACGGCCTTCTTCAGCTCCGAAACTTTCGTGAAGCCGAGCTGCTTTGCCATGGCTTCGGTCTTGATCACTTCTTCTTGATACCACGCGGTCGCATGAAAGCTCGCATAGAAGCGGCCGTATTGTCCGGAAAAATCTTCGTGGTGCAAGTGCAGCCAATCATATTTTTGCAAATCGCCGCGCAGCACTTCTTCGTCCCACAATTTTTCATAGGGGATCTCGGCGTATTCGAGCGCGAGGGTCACGGCGTCGTCCCACACTTGTTTGTTCGGCGGCGTGTAAATCGCGATGGCCGGCGCCTTCTCCAATAACACGACTTCCATATTCGCGGCTTCGATCTCGCCATAAATCTGTGCGGCCTGGCTGCCGCCGATCGCTTCAAACGTAACCCCGCGCACGCGACATTCGCGCTCCAGCTCAGGATGATGCTCCAACATAAACGCGCCGCCGCGATAGTTGAGCAGCCACTCAACGTTAACACTGCGTTCGAGCGACCAAAACGCAACACCGTATGCTTTGAGATGATCAGTCTGTCGCAGATCCATCGGGATCAAAAGCTTCTGGGCGAAGAGGGAGGAGCAGGAAAGCAAGAGGGCGGCGAATAGGTGCAAAACTCTTTTCATCGCAAGTATTGTTTTCGAGTTTGATACAAGCCTCCCTCAAATTGTCATTCAGAAGGAATCCTTTTACGCGCTGGGCACAGTGGTTATGCTTAAAAAGATTCCTCCTGAATGACAATTTGAGGAGGGTCGGTTCATAATGTTTTGTTTCTCTCGGAAAGCCGGCGTGCATGTCGCCGCGCTTCATCGAGAAAAATGCTGTTGGGATAGTCGCGCAGCAATTGTTCGAACAGCTTTTGCGCCTGCTGAAAGTCGCGCAATTGCTCGCCCGTCAATTCCGCCAAACGAAACAGAGCGCGATCGCCCACTACGCTGTCGGAATACTTTTCCAAAATCGTGCGATACGCCGTTGCAGCCTCCCCATACTTTCCTGCTTTCACAAGAAGCGCGGCAAGATTGAACTGCGCTTGCGGCACGAGCGTGGCTTGCGGAAAACGCTGCGTCAACTGCTGCAAAGTGTCAATCGCGGCATTGCGCTTTTGTTGCGCGGTTAAAAACTCTGCGCGCGCGAATGACAGCAACGCGCCGGCGCTATCGCTGAAATTCGCTTCGAGCAACAGCGTTAATTCGAGCGCATCGTTGACCATGCTCTCCGACTCTTCTGCATTCTCGTCTTCCTCGCGCGGGCGCTGCCGGCTCGTGACCTTTTCCAATAATTGCAGCGAAGGCCGAAAGTGTCCTTGAAAATATTCCAAGCGTGCGAGCGAGAAATTGATCTGGTCTTGAATCAAAGCGCTCTTTGCGGCCAAGCGACGGGCGGTTTCATACCATTGTGCCGCGTTCTTCAAATCGCCTTTGGCGAGATAGCAATCGCCCAAACGGAAAACGACATCGCTCTTTTCGCGAAAGGCGTTGTCGGAATAAGCGTCATAAATGCGGCGATAAATCTCAATCGCGTTCGACATATCCGCGAGGTCGTTGAAATAAATCTCCGCTTGTTCACGCCACGCGCGCAGCGTCCACGGGTTACGATTGTTGCTGCCGGTTTTTTGCAGCAACTGCGCGAACGCCTCGAGCGCTTCGGCGTGCTTGCCTTGCACGCGCAGACATTGCCCCATGCCCATGAGCGCGGGAAACGTGTACGGCGATTTTTCCAAATTCAAAATAAGGCGATACGCTTGCGCAGCATAATCGCACGCTTCGCCGCGTCGCGCTTCTTCCGCGAAATTAAAAATCTCGTTGCCCGCATTCGCTTTGTCCGTGGGATTTGCAATGCGCTCCAACGTTTGATACTCAATGAACGCGCGGTTGTATTCTTTATTCTGCACAAAAAGCGAAGCGCGCAAACGGTGCAGGCTTTCCGCGGCCGGATGATTGGGCAGCAGCTTTTCAATCGTCGCGACGATATTCTCCGTGACTTCGTACTCGTTCGTCATTTCGAGCAAACGGCGCTGCACGAGCGGAAACTGACGTTGATCACTTTGCAGTAAGCGCACAAGCTCGACGGTCGCGTTTTCAAATTCCAAACGCAGTTCGTAAAGGTTTGCTAAGTCGAGCGTGAAGAGCGCGGGATCGCGCAGCTTATCACGTCCGGCGAGATAAACTTTCAGCGCTTCATCGTAAGAGTTGTTGTCGCGTAAGGCTGCGGCAACCATTGCATAGGTATCGCGCAGCGGCGCTTGCTGCAAAAGCTCCTGCCAATATTTGAGCGCGCCGGCCTCATCGCCTTTTTTGAAAAGCACGTCGCCGCGATCGACGCGTGCATTGAGATCGCCCACGACCGTTAGTCGACGATCAATCAGCGCGAGCAATTCATCATGACGCCGCAGTTGCAATAGCGCACGCTTCACGCCTTGATAATAAGTCGCATTGCGCGGGTCTTGCTCGAACAAAGGCCGATACAATCCCAGCGCTTGCTCAAAAAATCCCATGCGCTCAAAACTCTGCGCTTGCCGCATGCGCTCGTTGATTTGCTGCGGGGTTTGCGCGAAAGCGAGGGACTGAAGTATAAAGAATAAGACTAAAATGGGTTTCATCGTTTTATACCAATACTTCTTCTTCTTCCACAATCGTTTCTTCTATAGCTCGAACGGCTTGCTTGGGAGCCTTTAGCTTCTTGCCATACCGCTCACAGAAAAAGCGTACGCACTCCGGCGCAAGATCGATGGTTTTCTCATCATAAAAGCCGGTCTCCGGGTTAGGCCAAGTCAATGCGTAGGCTCCTTCAACCAAGCGAAACCGTTCTTGATCGCGTAAAGGAAGAAACGCTTCGCCGGCATCATCTTCATTGATGAGCGCGTGAAAATCCAATTCATAAATGGAAACGTCCAACTCTTCTTCAAACCACAGGCGCAAGATGTAATCGCGAACATGTTCTGCCTTTAGCAAGCCGTGCTCTTCGCGGTCTTGCCAATAGGATTCATTTCTTGCGAAGTCTGACCATTCCTTCCATTTCATAACTATCCTACAATTTTTACGGGTTCACGAACTTGTGCTCTTTGCCATTGTTCAAGCAATTCTTTTTCGTGCGCTTCAACCCACGCCTCAACCATCTTTCTCAAACTCGCAGGGAGCTCGGAGTCGGATTTCATCCATTTGCGCGTTCGAATTTCGATGCGATAACTGCGCACGTCGCTCTGATACTTCACATGGACATGAGGCGGATCGTGGTCGTTGTAGTTCATTAAAACCGCGAGCGCGCCCTTTTTAAATGGATGTGAAACTGGCGGCATATTCTTCTGACCTCATCATTTTTCTCCCTGTCCCTCCTTCGTCAACGCCTCAAAATATTTCTGAATCAACGCACGATAATCGCGGCTGTAGTTTTCGCGCAGCGCGCGCAGCAGGTCTTCTTGAATTTTGGTTTTGCGCTCGCCCAAATCTTCGGGCAACGCGCCGGGATCGAGGGCGCGATAATTTTTGCCGCGCTCGGCTTGGCGTTCGTCTTTGTATTCGCGCTCGCGCATGGAGCGTTGCGCATCGAGCATGCGCGAGAGAATGCGCTGCTGGCGATCTAAAGTCTGGCGATCAATCTTTCGCTGCTGAAAATCCTTCGCGACCTCTTCCATGTCTTTTGCGGTTTGATCGAGCCGTCCGAGAATTTCACTTTTGCTGCCGAACTCTTGCAAGAGTTGTTCGAGGCTCTTCTGCACCGCTGCTTGTTGCGCCGCCATGCGCGCCATTGCTGCTTGCTGCTGCATGCTCATGCCCTGCTGCCCCAATTGCTGCGACTCTTGATTGATGCCTTGCTGCTGCCCCGAAAGTCCGAGCAAGCGTTGCATGAACTCATCCGCGCCCATGCCTTGCGAGCCGGAGTTGCCCATGTTCTTCATGCCTTGCCGCAAACCTGCAACCGCGGCGTCCAAACCTTGCATGGCCTGCGCCTGCGCTTGACCGGCGGCTTGCGCATCTTGCTGCTCTAAACCACCTAGCGCCTCTTGCATTTGATTCATAGATTGGCCGAGCGCGCGCGCCACCTCGGGCGTGACCGCAAAACTTTTTTGCGAAAGCTCATAAAGCTGATCGGTCACGCGCTGCATGCCGGAGAGCAATTCTTGTTGACGATCCGCAGCCTGATTAAACTCCGTGCCGTTGCGATTCATCGAACCGGATTGCTGCCCAAGCTGCTCTTGCTGCTTCGAAAGCTGCAAGAGATCGCTCGAACTGCGCTGCAACGCTTGCATGACGTAACGCTGCTGGCTCTCGCGCATTTCTTTTTGCGCGCCCTGCAAAGATTCTTGCATGCGCTGCAACGTGCTCGCGGCCCGCTTGCCGCTTTGCTGCGCTTGCTGCATTTGATTCTGCTGCATCTGCGCGGCCATTTGTTGCATCTCGCCCGCGAGGTCTTGATTCTGCATCATCTGCGCTGCGGCATCAACTTTCGAAGCTGGCGCTTGCTTCATTTCCTCCAGCATCTTCTCTAAATCTTTGAGCGCCTCTTCCAGCGATTTCGCATCTTCCTTCATCTGCGATTCTTCCGCGGCTAATTCCTCGCGCTTCTCCTGCGAAGGCTGCTGCGCCGCTTGCTCGTTTACTTCTTGTTGGCGATCAAGCAAGTTTTCGGTTTTCTTAATGGCCTCATCAAGCTTCTGTTCGGCATGCATTTGCTTGAGCAAGTTCATCGTGCGCTCAAGACTCTTCAACAGTTCTTCCTGCGAGAATTGCATGTTCTTGAGCGCCTCCGCCATCTTTTGCGGATCGATATTCTGCATCGCCTGTTTCATTTCTTCCAAAGCTTTTTGCAGCTCCGGCGAATCCATCTTTTGCAGCAGCTCTTGCAGCTCGAGATATTTCTCCAATGTTTCGAGGCTGAGCATGTCGTTGCGCTGCATGCTGTCGATCATCTCTTCCATGCGCTCTTGCACCGCCTGCAATTGCTCGCGCATCTTCTCCGTCGCGCCCGCGCTCTCATTGAGCTTTTGCTTTTGCTGCCAATCCAACTCCGGATTTTTTTTCAACTCTTGCGCGACTTCTTCGAGCTTTTGTTTGGCGCGCTCCACTTGCTCGCGCATGGCTTGCAAATCTTGCGAAGTTTCGGCGTGTTGCTCGGCCACTTGCTCGTATAGCTCGGACATCGAAGGAAAGCGCACGCGATACGTTTCGCTGCGCGCGCTCTTCGGGCCGGAGACCGTGTCGTTGTCGCGCACTTCCGCGTAATAACTCACCACGTCATCGGGATGCAGATCGAGTTTGGTTAAATCCCACAGCGCTTGCACAGTAATTTTTTCTTGCTGCGGATTTGCCAGCGGCAACGACCAGCGCCCTTGTTGCGCTTCGCCCGCCAAGCTCGGTTGCAATTCATAAACGATCTCCAAATTCGAAAAGCCGAAATCATCATCGGCTTCAACCACAAGCGGCACGGACATACTTTCATCAATATCGACATCCTGCCCTGGCAATGTTATGCGCACGTTCGGCAGGGCATCGGTTTCCAATGCGATGCGGTAACGAATCGGATCGGGGTTGCGCAGATTTTTTTTATCGACAAGATTGATCGTGTACACGTCCGCCTTGCTCACAATAAATTCCGCGCTCGCGGAATTATTGTCCAATTGCAAAGGCAACGTCGCGCCAGAAGCGAATTGCAATACGCCGGCTTGCAGGTCTTTGTTGGATGAAAGCCGCAACGAAATTTTCGAGCCGGGCAAGGCCGTGATCTCTCCGAGATTTTCTTCTAACTCAACTTCACTGCGCTGTGTGTAATTCGGCGCGGTGATTGTCACACGCAACGATTGAATCAACGGCGGCTCAACCACATCGGCTTGATACCACTTGCTGGTTTCATTGCCGATTTGCACGCGATACGAAAGGCTCTCTCGCACGTTTTCCAATGTGTGTGCGAACTCGGCTTTCAGTGTCGCGGCGACATTCATCATCGCGGTTTGATTAACGGCGTTGTTGCCGGTGAATCGCCATTCCAAATTCGCATTTGCGCCCGCGAGCGTTTCAATCGAAGCATTGACGCGCAAATCTTCGCCCTTCACGATTTCAACGTCGCCAGGCGTGACCGCGAGATTGAATCTCTGTTGATTCGGATCACGCTGCGGTGCGAGCACGACTTGCATGCCTTCCAGCATATAATTCGGCGCAAAGCCCCACACGAGCGCGCAGAGTAGCAAAGCCGCGAGTCCGCTGAGAATTTTTTGTCGTGGCGTTTTGCGATCAATAATCGTGGTGAAGTCCAACGGCTTCACTTCCTCATATGCTTCTTTGAGAGCCGCGCCTGCCAGCGCATGTCGAATTTCACCGCCGTCTTCGCGTGAGGTCTCTTCATAAACTTGCAGAGCATTCGCAAAACGGTCGCGAAGATTTTCATGCGTATTGCCAATACGCAGCGCGAGATCGATGTGCTCGGCCTCTTGGGAGTGTCGCCACGCACGAATCATTGGCTGCGCAATGAATCGCCAAAGCGCGTAACCGAATCCCGCGAGACCGCAGAGCGTCAAAGCCCATCGGAACGTTTCACTCTGCGCCACGCCATGCGCGAGCACGGGCATGAGCAGCGCAAACGCAGCGAGCGCGAGTATGAAACTGCCGATGCGCGCGAGCCAGTGTTGTTGCGCTTCTTTTTGGCTCAACTCACGCAGGCGGCGCATGAGGTCGAGATAGATTTCTGGGAGGGGCATATTCGATGTTGCGTTATAACGACGGTTCACACTTTAGAGCGTTGCGAAATCTTTGGCTCGCGAGGTTCTGGCATATTTGAAAGCAATGCCCGCGGAACGTTATTAACTGCTTCCGAAGTTGTAAAAACCTTGCCAATATCGGGATCAAGAACGATCACGACACGATCTTCCTTCGGTCGGTTTGCGAAGCGATTGCGGCGAGATTGACTAAAGTCAAAATCGTATTCTGGCCGCAGATCACCTGATACGGCCTTGCGCGGTTTAGTTTGTCTGTTCTTCATAGCGTCCACGCTCTTTCTTGGTTGCTATGTGTTTGGCGAGATTCGATTCAGCTTTCTTTTTGTCCCACTCGAGTTGCATGCCCGTTGTTCCGTCTGGTGAATACACTCTATCACCGCAATATTTGCCCCCATCTGCAAGGCTTGCCTGCGCACTTCGGAATCGGCCCAACTGGCGGAGATGTTCGTGTTCCACAAAATCTTTTGCCTACGCCAATTTCTCCAAATCCGCCAAATCCTGCAATCGCCCGACGGCCTTCTTGTTCTCTTTCAAATTTTTCAGGCCGATAAAATTGACTTGCACGCCGTCAATCGTAGTCGTGATTTTTTCCGAATAGCAACTTTCAAAATTGACGCCAACCAATTCCGTCAATATATCGATACGATACGGCGGATAGCCGAGTTGGATGATTTGATTGGAATCGAGAAAGTCTTTCTCTTGCAGACCGAGAGAGGCAAAGCCGAATTGTTCGAGCGCTTTGATCATGCGTTCGGCATTTGCCTGGCTCAACTCGATCCAAACATCCAAGTCTTTGGTGTAGCGCGGATGGCCATGAAACGCAACCGCGTATCCACCGATCACGAGATAGCGAACGCTATTGTCGTTTAACGATCGCACAAACTCTTTGAAGTCTTGGCTCAGCACCGTATCTCCATCCGTGATACTCACGGCGAATTTGTTCTAACGCGGCGAGGCGCGCTTCATAAGATTGCGTTTGCCAATAAGCGAAGTCCGACGGTTGCGCATTGAGACTCACTTTGGCAAAAACTTTTTCGACTTTCGTTGTGCTCATGGCTTGTTCTTCTTCAATTCATCACCGCATACACCACAATATTCGCCCCCATCTGCAAAGCTTGCGTGCGCACTTCGGGCGGGTCGTTATGCACTTCGGGATCGGCCCAGCCGTCGGAGATGTTGGTGTTCCACGTGTAATAGGCAATCATGCTGCCTTCATGAAAGAGACCGAAAGCTTTGGGCGGGCCGCCGTCGTGCTCGTGCGTTTTCGGCACGCCGTTGGGAAAATCAAATGCGTTGTGATAGATCGGATGATTGAACGGCAGTTCGACCCATTGCTTATCGGGAAAAACTTTCTTCATCTCCTCGCGGAAAAACTTGTCCATGCCGTAATCGTCGTCGGCATAAAGAAAGCCGCCACTCGTCAAATAGCGGCGCAGATGCTCTGCTTCTTCGGGAGAGAAAGTGATGCGGCCATGACCAGTGAGAAAGAGAATGGGATAAGAAAACAACGCGGGATCGTTCAGCTCAACTTGCGCTTCGTTTGCGGCGAGCGCCATGCCGGTGTTCTGCTTCATAAACGCGAGCAGATTGGGAATGCACGAAGGATCATTGTACCAATCCCCTCCGCCGCGATATTTGACGCGCGCGAGCATCAACGCGCTCGAAGGACTTTGCTGCGCCGTCGCCTCTTGCGGATTAAAACAAAAATAAGACAGAAAGAGGGAGGACAGAAAAATATTCATGAAATATTTCTGTCTTTCATCTTTCTGCCTTCGTTTTGGAATGGTCTTGCCCAAAATCGTTTTGCCTTTCTTTTTCAACTCTCGCCCTTGATGCGCACATACATCTTTTTCTTGATCGACTCCACCCACGCGCGCATTTCGGTTTCGCCTTTGTGCTGCATGGCCATTTCTTCGATTTGCGACCAATCGTCGGCAAGCGTGTATTTACGCGGCTCGCGGCGTTCGTCCAAGCGCACGATATGATAGCCAAACTCCGTTTTCAGTGGCTCAGTGATTTCGCCGGGCTTGAGTGTGCGCGCGGCCTCGCGGAACGCGGCGACTTGTAGTTGATCAAGCTCGAACCAGCCGAGATCGCCGCCTTTCTCATTCGTCGTCTTGTCCGTGGAATATTGCTTCGCCGCGTCTTCAAATTTTATTTTGTCGGATTTGATATCCGCCAAGAGACTCGCCGCTTTTTCGCGCACGCGCTCGTCATCATCAGAAGTTGTTGTCACACGTAAAAGAATATGGCGCACATTTATCTTCTCGCCACGACGGTCGATGAGTTGAATAATGTGAAAGCCGAATTGCGTTTGCACGATCTCCGAAATCTCGCCGGGCTTAAGCGCAAACGCGACCTCTTCAAACTCGCGCACGAAATCGCCGCGCTGAATAAACCCGAGCTCGCCGCCGCGCTTCATGGAGCCGGGGTCCTCGGAATTTTCGCCGGCAAGCTTTGCAAAGTCCTCGCCGTTGCGAATGCGTTTGAGTAGACCCTCCAATTTTTCGCGCGCGGCATTGGCCGCAACTTCGCCGGGCTGCACGTTCAACAACACGTGACTCAATTTCACCGAAGCCTTGATCGTGGGCAGACTATCTTTGAAAGTTTGGTAAAATTGCTCCACCTCGCGGCGCGATACTTTTAGTTCGCGCATCTTCTTTTGCTGCAGCGTGCGCACCATCAGCGCGTCGGCAATATCCGCGCGAAACGTGCGCCGAATCTTGCGCAAAGGCTGGCCAAAATATTCTTCGACCTTTTCTTCGGAACCGAGCTGATCGGTCATGCTCTTGATGCGCTCGTCAAGCAGTTGATCCACTTGACGATCATCGACCGTGATGCTGTCCTCCTGCGCCTTGGTAAGCATGACTTTTTGATTGACGAGATTGTTCAGCGCTTCTTTTTCCAGCGCGGCAAATTTTTCTTGGTCGCGGCGCGGATCGATGCCGAGTTGAAACGCCGTTTGATAGCTGAATTGATTCAATTCGGATTGCAAAATAATCTTGTCATCCACCACGGCGACGATGCGATCCAAAACTTCTTGGGCGGAGACGGCTTGATAAAAAGAAGAAAAGATGAATGCGAAAAAGAGGACTCGGATTCTACGCATGAGGTATTCTTCCTTGAAGTGTGTTTGCTTGGTTGAATTCGATGATGCTGTGATTGAGACTCGTGGAATGCGAGGATAGTTCTATGAATCTTTGCGGCGTGCAGGCGCGTGGCCTGAGCCGATCACGCCGCTAACGGGATCAATCGGAAAACACGCGCAAGCGCGCCGGCCTTTTTCAGATCTCCATAGCGCAAGGCAAGGCGAACTTCGTCCAACTTTTGTGCATCGTCGAGCGATAAATAAGGCGACCAGCCACCTTCAGTATAAATCAAATCGACCTCCACTTCGGCGGCAAATTCTCCTTGACTACTTGCTCTGTGCCTTCTTCGCCGTGCGTGCGAACAACGAATCCATCGGCATGCTTTTCAATTTTTCCAGTTTCGTTTCGACTTTCGTGGCGCCGCGCAACTCTGCGAGCAGATTGCGATAACGCTCGTCGCGATTGCTCACTTGCAAGCGATTCGAAATTTCGTCGCGCACCGCGCTCAACTCGCGCAGCGTGCCGCTGGAATATGTTTCGACAACTTGAAAAATGTGAAATCCGTCGTCCAATTCAATCGGCTGCGAGACCGCGCCGGCTCTGAGCCTAAACACTGAGTGCATGGCTTCGGGCACTTCGGAGGTAGTGAGCGTCAAGTCCCAACTATTTGCGTCTTCACTTTGTGCCGCCAACTCCTGCGCGACTTTAGGGAAGTTCTCGCCGTTACGCAAAACTCGATACAGCGAGTCCGCGGCAGTTTTCGAATTCATATTAATGTGATAAACGCGCGCTTCGTTTTCATTGCGGCGAAAGCTCTCGCGGTTCTCATCGTAAAATTTTTGCACTTCGCCTTCGGGCGTGTGCGCGCTGCTCGCGTAGATTTCTTTTTCAAGCAACGCATTGACTACCAACTCGCGCTCCACGCGCTGCAATTCGCGCGCAAGGTCGATCTCACGGTCAAGGCTGCGGCGTTTCGCCTCTTGAAACAGAATCTGCGAATTGATCCAGCGCGAAATGTAATCTTGCAAATCTTCTTGCGTGATCTTGCCGCGAATACCTTCGGGAATTTCCGCGGCGAGATCGTCCAACGTGAGCACGGCCTCGCCCACGCGCGCGACGATGTCTTCTTCCTGCACTTGCGGCGCGTTGTTTCCGCACGCAGAGAGCACAAGCAGCAACGCGCTCAACGCAGCGAACAACAGTGATTGTCCTGGTTTTGATTTCACAGTGGCGGTCTTTCGGTTTGATGATTCGTTGTTAATTGCATTTCAGCAAACTTACGCGGTTTGCACATTGGCGAAGCGCAGCATCTTCGCTTGCACGGATTCCATGAGCGAATCGCGAATAAACGCGCTGGCGTTGAGAATTTCGATGCCGATAAGCTCGCCCCTGTCATTCAATTCAGCCGTGATATTGGGGCTGAGTTCAATTCTCTCGCTTTCCGGCTCATTCGTAATTGCCAGATGCAGCACGTCTTCTTTTTCAAAGTAGGCCAGTTTAGTTTTATTCATGGATGAATCTTCCAGCTTTGATTCGCAAACTGATTTGCTGCCGTGTTGTGGCAAGTTTTCAACTCCGCTAGGAGTGCGATGTTTATAGTAGAGCATCGCACTAAACTTCAAAACTCCGATAGGAGTGACATTTTTGATTTTCATCTTGAAACCCGTGCCTATTCAACAAAATCCACATGCCACTCCTTCGGAGTTCGGGGGCATTCACGAGCCTCGGTTTCTATAAACATTTCACTCCTAGCGGAGTGGCGAGCATGGCGCGTCAGCGATTTCGATCGACTGGGCGAACGGTGCGAAAAATTCAGGTTTTATAACCAAGTCATCTACCTTCCTTCAGCGACGTATCGGTGAATTTGGTTTTAATCGCGCCCGCATGTTTTAGGAGAGCGGCCTTTCGATCATGTTTGTGCGCCGCAAATTCGATGGCTGCTTGAACGGCTGCTTTGGTTAAGCGAGGATAAGCTTCCCAAATTTGATCAATGGTCTCTCCCGCTGCCAGCTTCTCCAAGATTAGCTCAACGGTGATGCGCGTTCCGGCAACAACCGGTTTGCCCATCATGATGTTGGGATTTGATTCAATGAGTTGGGCTTGCATTTTCATCTCCGCTCAGAGTTCAAACTTTAGTTTCACGGCTTGGCGCTAGACTTCTTCGTGAGGGTTTGCGCTTCGCTTTTGCTTTGGCGGCCCTTGGCATCGTGGCGATGAGTGCGCGCAAAACCGCATTGACCGATTCGGTAGAAGTAAAAATTTTCGAAATGTCCGCGTCGAGAATAACGACGCGGCAATTCTTGAAAACACGCTCGGCAAAGCGGTTCGGCTTGGCTTTGCTGTAGTCGAAGTTGTATTGCGGCAGCATGTCATCCGACTCTGCGTCGTCGGGTTTCGCGGAATGTGTTCTCTTCGTAGGCTTGGCGTTCATAATAGTTAATCTTTATTGCGCTCACTGCTTCGCTTTCCAAACTGCTTGAACCGTATCGCGCGTGACCACGAGCGTTCCCTCCCACTCGTCTTCGGCAATCAGGTTCATCGCCTGCATGACTCGTTGATGAATCTTGATTCGATCGGGTTGTTTGAGCCGCAGATGATCATTCCAAAATGAGGTTTGTTGCGATACTTTGCAAAGCCCTTGTCTGTCGTTATCAAGAATCTGCACTCTTGCTGACACTTCGGCCACAAATCCGGATCTGGCATGCCTTCGTCGGGCGTGCCGCGAATGTCCAGAACGTCGTGGCCCAAATTTCGAAGCGCATCCACCGTCATCGACGGAATGTTTTCGTCGACCAGAATTTTCATGTCAGCCTGCCAAAGCTTCGATTGGGCTAACCTGCTCTTCAGCAAGTGATCCCGCGTAAGCGAGACACGCAAAAATATCGTCGCGAGAAATTGTCGGATACGCTTCGAGCAAATCGTCAATGGTGTCGCCGTTGGCAAGCATGAGCACGATTTGATGCACCGGAATGCGAGTACCTTTGATGCAAGCCTGGCCGTGACAAACTTGCGAGTTGATGGAAATTCGTTCGAACATTTCTGCCTCGCAGTGATAAAGTTATTGTCCCCACAACACTTGCTCGATGCGACCGTCGCTTTGCTTGACTTCAATAATCAAATCTCCTCCGCGACGGTTGAGATAGTCTTTCGGGCCGTAATTGATGCGCCAAGAAGCATCGCCATTGGCTGAGCGCTGCGTGATCGTGATGAGACTTTGCAGCACGTCGACGCCCAACTCGTGCGCACGTTTATTCGCTATCGCAGTAGCGCGAGCCACCGATATTGCGACAGTATCTTGAATAACGTCTTCTGTAAAGATGAGAGACATAGTTCATCTCCTTCATTCGCCAAAAAGTTCTCGTCTGAAACCAACTTCATTGACTCGTCCGTTCGGTGACACAAGATAGATTATCTCTTCAGAAATGACAAGCTCGCCTTCGTAAAACTCCCCTTTCAAATCAATATCGTCACGTACCGAACGTTTATCCGTTTCACTCGGCTCTTGCTGATGATCTGTTCCAATATTTGGATGCGTATGAAACGTTGCAACGATTTCCTTGCTGTCAAACTTACAGTTATTGTGCGCGGGTATAGCTATGCTATTCTTTAGTCCTTGCGGCCAACGATAAACGTTTAGGTTGGCGTCCGAATCCTTTAAGACAAACCCACCTTCTTCGTGTCCTCCCGTGATGCCAGGCAGAGAATCATTCCACGCTTGTTTGAGCGCAGCGATAATTGTTGCGTCATTTAAGATTGGCGCGAGTAGCATTATTCACCGTGCGCGACGTTTATTCTCTTTGCCACCAAAATATCCGGCTTGCCAAAGCCATTTGCGTCGGGGATGACGCCGACAATTTCGAAGCCGAGTTTCTGATAAAACTCGAAAGGGTGCTGACGCAGATTCTGTATGGTGCGAAGTTTATCCAAAACGTTCGGGTAAAGATCGACTCCGCCAATTGAGGTGCGATAGTTTTCATCGTCTGTGCCCAAGCGAATGGTGTGGCCACCTCGTTGCGCAACTTGCTTTTCAAAATCCAACACCAACGCTCGGCCTACTCCGCGTTTGCGGCAATCGCGCCGGACGACTAATGGATGAAGCTCCCAAACGTTTCCTTCATACTCTTCGAGTCCGCCGATCCAGCCTTGCACGTTGCCGGCTTCATCAACCGCGATCCTGCTGATGCGATTGGGTTGAAAAGACTCGCTCACTTCCGACAGGGCATCATCAAGATTGCGCCAGGAGGTTGAGCCGGTATCGCTAAAGCCATCTACGAGCAACATTGCAGTTTGCTCCACGGCTCGGCTGTTTTCGGAAGTGAGAGCGATGATTCTCATAGTCACCGGCTTAATCTACTCAGTTCAACAAGCGCAAGAACCGCACACGGCCAAGCGATTCGGCGGATTGTGTTCACGGGCCAAGCTCCATGCTAACCAACAAATAGTTCCTTCAGGCTATACAAAATTGACCCTGACTTTGAACCCAACAAAAACGCGACGTAAACGCCGAATCCCAAAAGCCACTCTGAAATAATCCATCTTTTTTCATGTATGTCAAAAAAAGTAAGGATATTGCCTTTCAGCCGAAAAGTGAAAAACACCATAATACTAAAATACACACAATTGATTAAGGTTTCTCCAAAAGTTAGATGCTTCTCTTTCTCCACTTTATTTGATTTTGAGTCTTGATCTGAATTATAGTTCGTTGCTATATAGGCGTTGATTCTACCTGGAAACTTTTTCACAAAGAAACCAGCATAGATCAAGATCATTCCAAGCGCCCACCAAATCAGCCTGAAGGGGCGGTAGCCAAATCCCATCGTCGAATAATAAATTGTATTGGCAACCCACTTCGGCCATTTCCATATTTCATACCATTTATTGTCTTCGAATGTATCAGACTCCATTTGATAAATGGTTGATCTTGCAAAAATATAATCCAGCTCGAATTGAGCGCTCTTGTCACTCTTAAAGCTATTGCTTTTGAGATATTCAATGATGTTCTTTTTTTGGAAATAGCTTTTTCCTGGATCTAAATACACAATTCTAAACTTCTCAGGGTGAATTGTTAAATCTACAAGATCTGTGAGTACCACTGCACTACCTTTCAGAAAAATTGTCCTGCTGAAATTGAATTTGGGTGCGTTTGGCGAACCCAAGACTAAAATAGCTGATATTGTTGCATTCTCAAAATTGATGCTGTCTATATGAGCATCATTAAAATCCATATAGCCGTCTACTTTGATATCTCGAAAATCGGCTAAACTCTCAAAATATGCAGCAAGAAAACTGGCTTCTTTGAAGCTTACATTTCTGAAGCTAGCTTGGCCTCTAAATCTGGCGTTATCGAACGATGCTGTCCGATAGAATATTGTCTGATCAAAATTAGCACGACCACCAAAATAAACGTCATTGAATGCTGCGTGCTCCTTGAACTCAGTACTACCCAGGAACAGTTCGCTACCATCATCTTTATAAAGCGAAAAATAAAAATAAACATCGTCCACAAAATGGGCTCCCGAAAACTCGGCTCGCTCTTTGAAATGGGCTAAACCGAACTTTGCCAATTTTTCAAATTGAGCGCCCCCAAAGTAGGCAGAGCTATCAAAAGTGGAAGCTCGAAAATCGGCGATGCTGTCAAATCTTGCATTTTCGAATAACGCTTTTTCAAATCTAAGACCACTTACTGCTTTTGTGGGATACCTACCAGGTATCCATCTCCCTCCTTCAATTCCTCCATATGGATAAATAGTGGGACTTCCACTTTGCTTATGCCGCAGAAATGTTCTCGGTGTTATGTGATCTGGGTTTTCACAACCAAAGAGGAGGCCGAAAGCTAGAAATCCGAGAATATTTTTCTGTTTGACAAGCATCATTCAGGATGTTCTATTAATTGGGGCACGGCCTCACATGTGTTGTGATGTCATGCGCTTGCAGTTTTCATCTTCAATTTAGAGAAACGCAAAGGGTGTGACTACGCTCTGCAAGATCGAACCAAACCTCTCATTGCGCGAATGTGGCATACGTTCTTACTTCCCGCTTCAATTGCCCCGCAAATCTGTCCGACTCGACCTCGAGATCAAAATGCGTTTGAAGATTTATCCAAAACTGCGGGGACATGCCGAAGTAGTGGCCCAAACGCAATGCCGTGTTTGCTGTAATCCCGCGTCTACCTTGCACAATTTCATTAATGCGTTTTGGGGGAACGCCAATGTCATTTGCCAGTTTGTATTGGCTAATGCTCATTGGCTTCAAAAATTCTTCAAGCAAGATTTCCCCAGGATGTATTGGAGGAATTTTCTTCTCGCGCATGTTCTGTCTCCTTCAATGATAGTCAACGATTTCTACGTTGTACACTTCGCCCTCAAGCCATTCAAAGCAAATTCGCCATTGTTTGTTGATTCGAATGCTGTGCTGCCCTACGCGATCACCGCGTAAGGCTTCCAAATGATTGGAAGGCGGAATCCGAAGTGCGTTCAAATCTATGGCGGCATCCAGCATCCAAAGCTTGCGCATTGCCAATTTTTGAATATCGTGTGGTAGCTTGCGCGAAAATGTTCGACGGTAAATTTTTTCCGTCTCTTTATCTTTGAATGTCTTGATCATGCCGGAGAATAACAAACCCCGTTGCCTGTTTCAAGTTTTAATTCTGTGACGATGCAATGGAGCAGGCAAGGATGCCGCAGGCGGGACGCCTGACGCTACTTCTGCAAACTCGCCAGCAACTTCACCGTCGCGGGCAGAGAGTATTGTCCTTTGGGCACGCGCATGCGGAAACCGAGGCCGCCGTTTTGGAAGAACTCGATGGGCACTGCGGCGCGCTGCACGATTGAACCGACCCAGTTTTTGAACGGTTCCCCTTGCTGCGGCCGCACCTCGTCGCTGAAAACGCCGAAGCTCTCTTTCGTCAAAATGCGCAACGAGCGCAAGCCCAAGCGCGTGCCGAGCAAACGCACGCTCGCGAGGCCCAACAAGTTTTGCGCAGGCCCAGGCAAACGCCCGAAGCGGTCGCGCAACTCTTCGGTGATGGCCTCGATCTCTTTGAGATTCTGCGCTTCGGCCACGCGGCGATAAATCGCGACGCGCTCTTCGGCACGGCTCACGTAATCTTCGGGCAAGAACGCATCTTCATCCAATTCCACTTTGCACTGTTCGTGTTCCACGGGCAGCGGCTCGGTTTCAGGCATGGCCTCGTAGCGCGCCTCGCGCACGGCTTGATCGAGAATGCGCACGTACAAATCATAACCAATCGCGTCGATCAATCCGCTCTGCTCCGCGCCGAGCATATTGCCCGCGCCGCGAATCTCCAAATCGCGCATGGCGATTTGCAAACCGCTGCCGAGATCCGTGAACTCTTCAATCGTTTCGAGACGCTTGATGGCTTCGAGCGAGAGATTGCGAATCGGCGGAATCATCAAATAGCAATACGCTTTGTGATGGCTGCGGCCCACGCGCCCGCGCAATTGATAAAGCTGCGAAAGGCCGAAACGATCGGCGCGATTGATGATCATCGTGTTCACGTTCGGAATGTCGAGGCCGGACTCGATGATCATCGTGGCCACGAGCACGTTGAACTCGCGGTTGACGAAACCGAGCATGGCCTTCTCCAATTCGTGCTCGTTCATCTGCCCGTGCGCGACGCCGATCTCGACTTCGGGCACGAGCTTCTTGATCAAGCCGGCGATGCGATAGATCGAATGCACGCGATTATGCACGAAGAACACTTGGCCGCCGCGATGAATCTCGCGCATGATCACTTGCCGAATCAAATCGCGCTCGAATTGCGAGACCTCGGTTTGAATGGGCTGGCGATCTTTCGGCGGCGTGATGATGTTCGTCATGTCGCGCACGCCCATGAGCGCCATGTTGAGCGTGCGCGGAATCGGCGTGGCCGAAAGCGCGAGCACATCCGCATTGACCTTTATACTCTTCAAGCGCTCTTTATGGCGAACGCCGAAACGCTGCTCTTCGTCGATGACGATGAGGCCGAGGTCTTTGAACGCGACGTCTTTTGAGAAGAGGCGATGCGTGCCGATGACGATATCGACCTCGCCGGCTTTGAGCAATTCGAGCGAGCGCAATTGCTCGCTGCGGCTGCGAAAGCGCGAGAGCATTTCGACCTTCACGGGAAAGCGCGCGAGGCGTTGGCGAAACGTGTTGAAATGTTGCTCCGCAAGCAACGTGGTCGGCACGAGCACCGCGGCTTGCTTGCCGTCTTGCACGGCTTTGAACGCGGCGCGAATCGCCACTTCGGTTTTGCCGAAGCCGACATCGCCGCACACGAGGCGATCCATCGGCTTCTCGCTTTCCATGTCGGCTTTCACGTCGTCAATAGCTTTGGTTTGATCGGGCGTTTCTTCGTATTCAAATGAAGCTTCGAGTTCTTTTTGCCAAAGCGTGTCTTGCGAGAACGCGTGGCCCTTTTGCGCTTTGCGTGCGGCATAGAGCGCGATCAAATCTTTCGCGATATCTTTGATGCGTTTCTTCGTGCGCGACTTGAGCCGCTCCCAATCGAGCGAGCCAAGACGATGGATCTTGGGAACGATGGATTCGCGCGAGGTGTATTTTTGCACGCAATCCATTTTTTCGAGCGGCACGTAGAGCTTGTCGTTGTCTTGATAATGAATGACGAGGCATTCGCGCTCGTGCTCGCCGGTTTTGATTTTCTGCAAGCCTTGATAAACGCCGATACCGTGATCGATATGCACAACGTAATCGCCTCGCGCGAGCGTTTTGAGTTGGCGAAACGTAAGCCCGTCTTTGTAGCGACGCTTGCGTTGCGGCCGGCGCGTGCGACCGTAAAATTCGTGATCGGTATAAACCGCGAGGCCGAGATCGTTCCACACAAAACCGTGCGTGAGATTGCCGGTGATTAGTTCGATGTTGAATTGCGCGAGCTCGGTCTCGGCGAAGAGGTCGGCGAGGCGTTCGGCGTGCGAGGAGGATTCGCACACAAAATAAAATTTAGGATTCCTAGATTGCGTCTTCGCTTTAAAGTTTTCCAATTCTTGTCGCAGCGCTTTGAGGTCGCCGTGAATCGCGGGTTGCGGCTGCGCGTGAAAATCGAGCGCGTGGCCTTCGTCATGGCGGAATTGCGTGAACGCCACGCGGCGAAAACGTTCGAAGCGTTTGAGCAATGAATCCCACAACGCTTCGCCTTCGTCGTCGAGATCTTCGACTTCGGCAAGTTCTTCTTCATTTTTTTTCGAATGCTCAAGCGCGGCGATGATTTGTTCGGGCTTGAGAATGGAGACGAGCGTATTTTCGGGGAAGTAGTTGAGCAGCGTGGTCGTCTTCTCGGCTGCTTTTTTTTGTTTAGATTTTGAATCGGCTTCGTCGATGACTTGCGGAAAGAGTGTGATCGCTGCAAGCTCTTGCTCGGAACGTTGCGTGGTGGGATCGAACTCGCGAATGGATTCGATCTTGTCGCCCCAAAATTCGAGGCGAATCGGAATGCCGCGCGAGAAGGGAAAGAGATCGACAATGCCGCCGCGCACACTCATCTCGCCTTGCAACTCGACGACGGGTTGGCGCTCGAAACCCATTTCGACCAGTTGAGCGAGCAGTGTGTCGAATGGAATTTCATCGCCCACGCGCAGCGCGAGCTTGCGCGCTTGTAAAAAATCTGAAGAGACAATCGGCGCGAGCAAAGCCTTGGGTGTGGCGATGATCATTGGTGCAGAATTCGTCGCGCCGTTGGTTTGCGATGAGCCGCGATAACTGAGCAGCGCTTCGACGACTTCCATTTGCTGCGAAACCGTTGGCGCATCGCGATGGCCCCACGGCATAATCTTCGAAGGCGGAAAATGAAACACGGAGGTCGAGCCGAGCAGATCGAACATTTCCTCGCGCATGCGCTCGGCCTGATCGAGATGCGGCACGAGGCAGAGCACGGGCGCGTGCTCGCGATCGCGGAGCAGAGTTATAATAATAGAAGAGAGCGAACCCGCCGCGTTTTTGATCGAGAGGTTCGGCTCTTTTTGCCAAGCCGCGACAAGCTCTTGCCATTGAGGAGAAGCTTGCACGAGTTGTTTGATTTGTTCGAAAGAAGAGAGACTCATTGCTGTATCTTTTCAAAGCTCGGTTTTAGTCAAAGCAAAAGCATGATGACAGAAAGATGGAGGACAGTAAAATGTTCTTTCGCGCTTCAAATTTTTCTGTCCTCCATTTTTCTGTCTCTGAGTTTTAAATGTTGCCTTCGTTGATGAAGCCGGCGTCCCAGCCGTCGTATTCGCCGTTATACTTTTCGGCGATGGCTTCGAAGCGTTTGCGCAGTCGGCCAAGCTCCTCGGGTGAAGGTACTATTTCTTTAGTAGTGAAGCAGAGCCAGGCATCCTTTTCGTCTACTAATTTTATAGTAACGCCGTAGCCTTCATCGATCATTTCTTTGTCGGCCTTTCGGGCCAGCTTACTCGTCGGAAAATAAAAATAGAACTCGACGATTTGCGGCTGGTCGAAATTCAGGTTGAAGTTTTTGAGTTGCTGCACGGCAAACTCGTCGGGCCGAGGCTTTGCCGTTGGTGTGAGAGATCATAGCATCAGCAAATTTGAATTGAATAGGCTCATGGAGATTTTTTAATCCTATTTCTCAAATCCCAGTAACGCGCAAAGAGTTCAACAAAAACACCTCCCAGGACCGCCACAAGCACATCTGGTATTTTTATGCTTGTTGCTTGAATCGGCCACGTCAATAGAACTGCTACCGATGCGCTAACAAGGATTGCAAATATGGCAACTAGTTTGGGGCGGGTATAATATTCTTCGATTCGTTTTACTTCCCGCACACCAACAATTCTCGCCTTGGCATCAAGCTTTTTGTAGCGATCTACAAAAAGCTTGATACTCAGACTGTCCTTGCTGTTAAATAGCGTCGGCTCAATCAAAATGCTATGTTCGCCTACGTTTAGTTTTGGCGCAAAGGTATTTGGAGCTGTTTCAATTATCTCAGCACTCAAAATCTTCCCGTCTGTTTCAAAATTGAGCGGCTCTACGAAATCAGTCGGCGTGATTGGAACATTCCCGTCGTTCAAAATCTCCAATTTAAGGAGATGAATATTTTGAATGGCTACGCCTTCATATACAATTTGGAGCCTACCCTGAATTGCTTCATTAACGGAAAGGAGTTTTGTTTCGGTCAAAATTTTGTATGAAAGAGATTTCCGTGGTAGCTCTGCATTCAATCGTGGAGTCCTGATTTACTTTGCGCTCCTGCGATTTCTTGTGCATTTTTAGGGAAAGAACGCGACACTCTTTTCAGGAGCACAAGTCATGGATTCTGCGCTTCACTTTTGTTCCAATCCGAAGTGCGAATGGGTTGGCCAGATCGGGGCGGGCAACATCGGCATTCACAGTGCGCGGGAGAAACGCTTGATCTGTCATCGTTGTCGCAAAACCTTTG
>JAYRWE010000037.1:0-57620 GCA_041918175.1 bacterium | reverse complement strand
TTCGGATTGGGACAAAAGTGAAGCGCAGAATCCATGACTTGTGCTCCTGAAAAGAGTGTCGCGTTCTTTCCCTAAAAATGCACAAGAAATCGCAGGAGCGCAAAGTAAATCAGGACTCCACGATTGAATGCAGAGCTACCAACCCTGCTGTGCCCCCACAAAAGAAAATGGCAGAATAATTTTCGCCAGATGATTCTGCCGTCAACTATTCTGCCCTCTGCAATCTGGGCTTCCGCTTCACTTCGATGAAGCTAGAAATCGGAGCCTTCTCTACCACGCAACTTTCTCAACTCAGCTTCGAGGCGCGCCACACGTTCTTCCGCTTCGCGCGCGCGTTGCTTAAAAAGCCCGTGCTCAATCAGAGCTTGCTCCGGATCGGTCAGCCATTCTCCGGCAACCGGATCGTAGAAGCGCAGCACGCAGGGCGTTTGGGCTTGCGCCGGCGCAAAGGCCCAGATTTCGAGTTGCAGTTGTTCGCTCCACAGCCGCCAGCTTTGCGCAAATTGCAAGCCTCCGTTTTGCGCGACATGCGCGGGCGGCAGCGTTTCAAGCGGACGCGGCTCGTATTCCTCGCCCGCGAGTTGATAGCCGCGCAACGGCGGATCGAGATATTCGCGAAAC
This sequence comes from bacterium, assembly GCA_041918175.1. Lineage (GTDB taxonomy): Bacteria > Zhuqueibacterota > Zhuqueibacteria > Zhuqueibacterales > Zhuqueibacteraceae > JABWAN01. Next base: position 56,999 of record JAYRWE010000037.1, on the reverse strand, counting down.
GGATCGAACAGATAATATTCCGCCACACCGCAGCGCGCATAGATGAATCTTTTCTTGCCCAAATCCACCGCTTGGGTTTTGCGCGAAGTCATTTCAAAAATCACTTGCGGCGCTTGCGGCTCTTCCCACAGCTTGAAGCTGCGGCGCATCTTATCATACGGTTTGCCCCAAGCCACAAAGACGTCCGGCGCCACGCGCGCTTTGGGGTGACCCTCGCGATAATAAAGAAACATATTCGCATACACGCTCGCTTCTTTCGCGGCGCGCAGCCAATGACGCAAAATTTCGCGCACCTGAATGATGAGCGAAACATGAGGATTGGTTTCGGCCATAGGCTTGCCATCTCCATCGGGATAATACACGGCCCGGCGACGCACGGGAGGCGCAAGAAGTTCTATCGACATGGCTTTTCTCCGGGGTAAATGATCGCTGCAATTCGTACGAAAAGTTAGCGGATTTACCGTTCACGCGCAAACAAAATTTCGGTTCGCTTTGTTTATCTCTCCACCGGCAAGCCCGCCTTTTCCCACGCACCTATCCCTCCCGCGAGATTCAATAAATTTTTATAACCATGTTTGAGCAATAAGCTGCATGCGGTGCTGGAACGATCGCCGCCGAGGCATTGCAGCACGAGGGTCTTGTCGCGGGGAATGCGGTTGAGATTATCGGCGAGATAGCCGAGATGCACATGTTGCGCGCCTGCGATGTGGCCGGTCTGATATTCCGAGGTCGCGCGCACGTCAATAATTTGCAGATTATGCTCTTTCATCATGCTCGCCAACTCCGTGGCGGAAATATCTTTCACCGTGTTGAGCGGTTTGTTCGCGGCGCGCCATGCCGAGAGATCGGGAATGTAGCCGTGGAGGTTATCCAAGCCGATGCGCACGAGGGCGCGCACGAGTTCGGGCATGCGATGCTTCGCGGCCACGAGCATGAATGGCTTCGCATAATCCAACATCCAGCCCGCCCACGTGCTGAATGAAGCATTGTCTTGAATGTTCAAACTACCGGGAATGTGCCCTTGCGCGAAGTCGCCCTTCTTGCGTGTGTCGAGCAACAAGAGGCCTTGTCGCGTGGCGGCTTCTAGTTCATCAAGACTCAACTCTTTCGGCTCGGGCAATTTGTTGAGCACGGGTCTTTCAACTTTGTTGAGCTTCTTCATCATCGCAAAATATTTCGGCGGCTCGGGCTGGCCTTCAAGCAATGATTTGACGAAAGGCTCTTCTTGTTCATAACGCAGCGCCCAATTCGTCAACTTCGAATAACCCACCGTTGAACTTGGCACCGCGCCGAGCGCTTTGCCGCAAGCGGAGCCGGCGCCGTGGCCGGGCCATACTTGCACATAGTCGGGTAGTGCTTTGAACTTTTTGAGTGATTCAAACATTTGCCGCGCGCCGATTTCCTGCGTGCCTTTAATGCCCGCGGCTTTTTCCAACAAATCCGGGCGGCCCACATCGCCGACGAACACGAAATCGCCGCTGAGAATCATAAGCGGCGCATCGCCCGCGGGCAAGTCGGTGACGAGAAAACTAATATGCTCCGGCGTGTGGCCGGGCGAGTGCAGGACTTCGAATTTGATGTTGCCGGCTTTGAAGGTGTCGCCGTGTTTCAAGCCACGATGCGGAAATTGATAGAGCCAATCCGGGCCGCCTTCATCGGAGAGCAAAAGCTCAGCGCCGGTTGCGGCTGCGAGTTCGCGCGCGCCGCTGAGGAAATCCGCGTGAATGTGGGTTTCGGTGACGTGCGTAATTTTCAAACGCTCCTTCGCGGCGATTTCCAAATAAGTGTCGATGTCGCGTTTGGGATCGATCACGGCCGCGGTGCCGGTGGCTTGACAGCCGATGACGTAGCTCGCTTGCGCGAGGCCTTTTTCGTAAACATTTTGGAAAAACATGTTGCGCTCCTTCACTTTGATAAGCGATGTTTTATAAACAAAAGACAAAACTTTGTGGTGAAAAAAACTTTGCGGGCGTGGTAGTTTTTCAGGGCAATACTATAATCGTTCAGCCAAGCCAGATCAACTCCATGAACGTGTGGGCGGACCACAACAACAAACCTCGGCGCAATCGAGAGTGAAGCAGTCTTTCAATCCAACAAACCCGCTTTGACCGCATACTGCACGAGATCGCTATTGCTCTTCATATGCATCTTCTCCAATAAACGCAAGCGATACGTGCTCACCGCACTTTTGCTGATGGCGAGCCTTTCTGCGATTTTCACGAGACGTTCGCCGCGAATGAGCATGCGCAACACCTCCAACTCGCGCGTGGAAAGCTGCTCGTGCGGCGCGCCGGTTTTGCCGTCCTTCAGTTGCGAATCAAGATTTTTGAGCACGTTCGCGCGAAAATAAACTTCGCCGCGCAATACGGTTTGAATGGCTTCGAGCAATTTTTCCGCTTCGGAATCTTTGCTGATATAGCCCGCGGCGCCGGCTCTCAAGGCTTGCGCGGCATATTGCTCGTCGGAATACATGCTCAACATGAGCACGACGGTTTCCGGCTTCGTGCGCAGAATATCTTGCAGCACTTCCAAACCGCTGCGGCCGGGCAAAGAGATGTCCAAAAACACGAGCGCATAGTTTTGTTGCGCCACGTGCTCCAAAATTTCCTGGCTCGTGCCGGCTTCGTCCAACTCCCAGGCAGAAAAAGTGGAGAGCAACAATTGTCTCAAGCCGCGGCGAAACACAGGATGATCGTCTGCGATGAGGGCTTTGGTCATGCAACCTCCAAATTGGTCAAAGGTATTGTCGCGAGAATGGTTGTGCCGCGCTCGGCATTGGAAGTGATTTCCAAAGCGCCTTGAAGCCGGTGCATGCGCTCCCGCATGCCGAGCAAGCCGAATGTGCGCGCGGTGTTTTCTTCTAAGGACGGCATGCCTTTGCCGTCGTCGCGAATGCTCATGCTGAAACGGATTTGATCTTTTTTTAAATCCACCTGAACCTGCGCGGCTTCGGCGTGGCGCGCGATGTTGGTGAGCGCTTCTTGCAAGACGCGGAAGAGTTCGTTCGAAGTTGGTCGGCTCAACTTCAGGTCGTCTACATTTTCCATGAGCAATTCGCAAGGAATACCGTACTTGGCAATAAAGCTCTGCACTTGCCACGAAACCGCGTCGGTGAAAGCCAGATGCTCCAACACGCTCGGCCGCAACTCTTGTGAGATGCGTTTGACGCGCTGAATGGTGAGATAAATCACTTCGGACATCGACTGCGTCAATTCGAGCAAGTGCGCATTGCCGGCGGGCAATTGATTCTCCAATGTGCGCAGGTCCATGCGCAAGGAAGAGAGCACTTGGCCAAGCTCGTCATGAATCTCGCGCGCGATGTGCGTGCGCTCTTCTTCGCGCAGCTTTTCGAGATGCGCGGAGAGGCTGCGCAGCTCTTCTTGCGAGCGTTTCAGCTCAAGCTCGGCGCGTTCGCGTTCATGATTTTCACGCACGAGCTTTTCCTTCACCTCCTGCAATGCGGCGAGCATTTTGTTGATCGCCGTGGCCAGCGCAGAAACCTCGTCGCCGCCGGCAGCCGTCGCGCGCAGAGCATGATCGTAACTCGAGCCGATATGATTCACTTCCGTGCTCAATTGTGCAACGCGCGAGATGACGGCCTTTTCCAACAACAACATGACGACCACGCCGAAAACCACGCCACAGAGCAGCAAGGAGATCATGAAATAGCGAATGCTCGCTTGGCCCCGTTGATAGATGCTCGGCGGCGTGGTGACTTGCAAAGCGAGTGCGGGCCGGCCATAAATATCCGGCAAGACAATCCGACCGGTGCTGGAATCCGCGTTCAAGACGTTAAGGGCGATCATGCTATCTGCCACCTCCCACATTGGATCGGAAAGCTGCGGCGCGAAGTGCTCTTGCCAGCGCGGCTCCTCAAGCGTCTGCAAGCGCGTTGACAATTGCGTGATGCGCGTCAAATGTTCGCTTTGCGCTTCTCCCCAGTATCGCGCAACAATCATCACGCCGCGTATCGGTCCGCGTGCTTGCGAAGTGAGAATCGGGCTTGCGGCAATCAGGATATTGCCTTGAGGAAGCTGCAGGATGCCGGAGATTCTTTTTGAGGACAACGGTAGCCGCACCAATAGGCTGTCCTTCGCGAGATGCGTTTTCAGGCTTGGGGGCAACGAAATCACCGCGCGGCTTTTGGCTTCATAGCCTAATTCCAAAACCGAGACTCCCGCGGTATCAAGCAAGACTAAAAAGTTGAGGCGCAGCAACGCCAAAGATTCATTGGGGTAATTCGATTCGACAAAATTTGCGCTCGGCTTTTGCATGAACGCAAACGTCTCATCCCACTCGGCATTGTCCACGACAAGTTGTTGCAGCGCCTCGCGTTCTTCGCGCAAGAGATTGAGCGCACGCCGGACGTTGTTGCGCAGACGTCCGCTTTCCAACATTTCATAGCCGCGCAGCCACAGCATGTGAGACATGGCATAAAGCAGCGTCAACAAGCCCGTGAGGGTGAAGCCGATAATCAATAAAGTTTTTTTGCGCAGGCTCATGCTCAACCCGCTTCGGGCATACTCTCCGGCTTCAGTTCGGAGGGTGGCTCAGAGGAAGGTGCGCTGTTCGGCGCAGCTTGGTCTTGCGCCGTGGCTTGGGTTGCGGGCGCCAGCTGCGAATAAACGAGCGCAAAGGAGTCTTCGATCGGTAAATCCGCGAAGGCGGGTTGGCGAAAGATGTAATACTTGGTCAAGCCCCAGTGCAAAATGTTCAAGCTCACTTTGATGATGGCCACGAGCGGCACGGCGACGATCATCCCCAAAATGCCGGCCACGTGTCCGCCGACATAGATCGCAATAATCACCGTGACCGGATGCAGTTCCACACTCTTCGAAACCACGAGCGGCTGCACGATAATATCATCGATGATCTTCACGATGCCGAATGCCAGCAAGATCGAAGGCACGCCCGAAAAATTGCCGTGATCAATCACCGAAATCACAATCGCCGGAATGCCGCCCACCACCGGCCCGAGATACGGAATCAAATTCGCCATGCCTGCGAGCATGCCGATGAACACCGCATAACGCAAATTGAGCAGCGTGAGTGCAATGACGACCATCGTGCCGACAATCGCCGCGTCGAGCAGCACGCCGCGAATGTAGCGGCCCAATTGCTCGTTGGCTTTGTGAATCAAGCTCAACGACATTTCGAAATAGCGATTGGGAATTTGCTGCACCACGGCTTTTTGCAGAGCATGCGAGTCGTTGAGAATGAAAAAGACGAGAAAGGGAATGATAATCGTCGCGCCGAACGCGGAGAGAATTTCGGTCATGCCCGTTGCGCTCGCGCCTAAAACGGATTTCACATAATGCGCCGCCACGCCGGCGAACATGTCAATGATGCGGCTCTGTTCGGGAAACGAGGCTTTCAATTTTTCCTTCGCCTGCTCCACGAGCAAATCGGGATTGTCCAATTCCACGTTGGTCAAAATGACTTCAATTTCATGCGCCATTTGATCGCGCAAGAGGGCGATGCCCACGCCAAAGAAGGCGCAAAAAGCGAGCAGTACCGCAATCGTGCCCCAAAATCTTTTGACCCCGCGATTCTCCAAAGTGTTGACCAACGGTTCGAGCAAATAGGCGAGAAAAACCGAAATGACAACGGGAGTGATTAAATGCCGAAGGAAATAAAACGCGAGCGCGGTGAGCAAAACAAACAACACCGCCCAGGTCACGCGCCCGAGCGGAACGATTTGGCGATCCGAAAATCGCAGAGTGTATTCACGCGAGGAAGTCGTCATAGCCATCCATATCCCACCACCCAAGTCCTAGTCCACACCACTTTGGCCGGCGGCGAATTATGTCGAGGCGTGGGCCTTCCGCCTCAGTGCAATTGTAACGCGTTCTTTCTTGCTTTGCGGAAAAATAAGAAGAAAACTGAAAATGCCAATTCTGTTAGGGTATTTTTTGAAAACCTGCTTGCGCGAAATGCTTGTCAAAAGTTAATGCTTTTGTGATATCAAGCCTGTTCATCAGCACAAAGGAAACGCAATCCGTGAGCGAGTATCGTTTGTCACGGTGCCGTTGAAAATACACCCAAGCTTCCTGAAACAAAGGTTCATCGACATGGACAAATTGGATTGACGTGCTGCTCATGAGCCGTTGTCCAATTTCAACCGCCTTCGCATGCAGGTTGCAGGCGTTAAAATACGTTGCCACTTCGTCAAGCACATAGGAAGTGGTGACCCAAGAAGGACGCGAGGACGACACCTCGTTTTTCCAATGTGCCAGCGCGCCAGCGTGGTTCTGATCATCTTCGTCTTCCAACGCGATGAGATACCCCGAGTCGACAAAATAGCGGGTCATGCGCGGGATCCGTAGAGATAATGATCGAGGTTGACGGACGCATCATGAATGCCCGTGCGGACTGGATGCTTGCCAAACTCAAAGATCGGATCGTTTTTTATCTTCGGAGTCACGACGATCTTTCCGTTTTCTCGCACCACATCGGCTTCTTCAAACTCCTCGAATCCGTCGAGCAGTTCTTTCGGAATCACAACGCCTTCTGTTGTTACTTTGATTGTCATGGAAGCGCCTTTGGGTTTTTGAATGCGTTCTGCCATCTGAGACGAAATCACTTCTCAAGCGCAAGGCGGACGAGCCGCAACCAGAGAGTTTTGAAAGCGAACTTTTCGAATATAGCGGATAAAGCAAAGGGTTTTACCCGCTATATTCGTTTAATCCGCTTAAAGTAGTCGATCAAGCCGAGGCCGAAGAGATGATGCCATTCGATCATGCCCGCCGCGCTCCTTTTGGGGTGCGGGAGTAAAATAAGAAAATGTGGAAGAGAGTCAAGCGGTTCGTTGAATAAAGAGCCGCGCGCTTGCTAAAATCATCTGCAAGTGAGATATTGCCCGCAACTCATTCAACCTGCACTCACTTCTTTAACACATGCAACCTTCCTCTCAAAAACAGAAACTGCAAAATCATTTCACCCGCCTCCTCGCGCGCGTGGAGCGGCGCATTGCAACACGCGAACGACTCAGCCGCAATTTTTCGGGCGCGCGTTTGGCGCTCGTGCTGCTCGGCGCGTTGGCAACGTATTTTCTCGGACAGCAGTTTGGCTCAACTCCGGGCTGGTTGAGCTTGCTCTGCTTTACGCTCGCTTTTATCCTCCTCGCGCAACGCCACGAGCACGTCGAACGCAGCCTCGTGCGGCATCGCATTTGGCATCGCCTCAAGGCCGAGCACGCCGCGCGCATGGGTTTGGATTGGGAAAAATTGCCCAAGCCTGCGCTCGCAGTGGATACCAACGCGCATCCTTTCGCGTCTGATCTAAATCTTTTGGGCGAGCGCTCGCTGCTCCATCTTTTGGATAACACGACCTCGACCGGCGGCAGCGCGCGCTTGCGCGAAGAGCTTTTGCAGCCGCTCATTGCCGCGGAGCACATTCATGCGCGGCAAGATATCGTTCGCGAACTCAAGCCGCTTGCGCGTTTTCGCGATCACTTGGCGCTGCACGGAGCTTTATTAAAACAAGAAACACACGAGCGTTGGCAAGGCGAAAAACTTGTGGCGTGGTTGGAGCGCGAGAGTCGCCCTCATGCGCTCGGGATGTGGGTGCTCGGTCTTGCCGCGTTGGCCGCGCTTAATCTTGCGCTGTTCATTTTGCACATGCTCCAGCTTGCGCCGCTGCTTTGGCCGTATACGTTGATCGCCTATGCCTATGCTTACGTGCTCCGCTTTGGCGATTTGGGCAAGTTGTTTGATGAAGCATTTCTCGTTGAGCAAAAGCTGCGGCCTTTTCAAACCGTGGCGCGCTATCTCGAACGGCATCCCTTCACGCGGCATGCGCATTTGATGCAGCTCTGCGCGCCGTTTCGGCAAAGCGGGCGAAGGCCTTCCGAGCATTTGCACCGCGCGGTGCGCATTGCCGAAGGCGCGAGCATGCAGCGCGGACAAATCTTTTGGCTCGCTTTGAATCTGCTCATGCCGTGGGATTTCTATTTTTGGTATCGCTTGGAAAAAAGCAAAGCAGAGCTTAAAACCGTTTTGCCGCAATGGCTCGACGCATGGTATGAATTGGAAAGCCTCAATGCGCTCGCGAATTTTGCCTACTTGCATCCGGATTACGTTTTTCCTCAAATTAAAAAAGAAGAAAACACGGCGCTGCTGCAAGCGCGCGGCCTCGGACATCCGCTCCTGCCTGAAGCGGCGCGCGTGTGCAATGATCTCACGATCGAGCAACTCGGCGAAATCGCGCTCATCACCGGCTCGAACATGTCGGGCAAGAGCACGTTTCTGCGCACGGTGGGAGTCAATCTCGTGCTCGCGCAGTGCGGTGCGCCCGTGTGCGCGACGAGCTTGCAAGCCGCGCCGGTGCGATTGTTCACGTGCATGGCTGTGAGCGATTCTGTCACCGACGGCATTTCTTTTTTCTATGCCGAGGTGAAGCGCCTCAAGGCTTTGTTGCGCGAGCTGGAGCGTGAGTCCGTTGCGCCGCTCTTCTTTTTGGTGGATGAAATCTTTCGCGGCACGAACAACCGCGAGCGTTTGATCGGCAGTCGCGCATATATTCGCGCGCTCGCGCATGGCCGCGGCTGCGGCATGATTTCCACGCACGATTTGGAATTGGTCGAGCTTGAACGCGAGATTGCGAACTTGCGCAATTATCATTTTCGCGAGCACGTCGAGAGCGGACGGATGGTTTTCGATTATCTCTTCCGCGAAGGCCCTTGCCCAACGACGAACGCGTTGAAAGTGATGGCGCTGGAGGGCTTGCCGATTGCGTGAGAGCGTTTTAGAAAATCGGTAGAACTAGTGTATCTAAAAGCGCTTAGAAGACAGAAAGATGGAAGACAGAAAAATGTTCGTTGTTTTCTTTAGTCTGCCGATATCAACTTCACTCGTCTGAAACCAAGCTTTATTTTTCCGTCTTCCATTTTTCTGCCTTACGCTCTTGCTTTAAGGCCATTGAAGCGACTCAGGCAGAACTTAACGTCCGCGTATTAATCAAAAAAACAATTTACCACAGAGGCACAAAGTTTTAAAAGAAAGAAAGCTTTCTTTTATGTTTCCGCCATCTCCAAGATTTACTTCAATCACTAAAAGCAATACTGCGATTTTGAATTGAATGCTTGAAATGAACGACACCCCCCTGCCCCCCTCAAGGGGGGAATTATCCGAGCCAATCGATCTCGTCATCATCGGCGCGGGCGCCGCGGGATTGATGGCCGCGATTTGGGCCGGGCGCACGAGGCCGGAGCGCAGAGTCGTCGTGCTCGAAAGCGCGGCCAAGCTCGGCACGAAGATTTTGATCTCCGGCGGAGGTCGTTGCAATGTCACGCACCACCGCGTCGAAGCGAGCGACTACGCCGGCTCCTCGCGCCATGCGATTGCAAAAGTGCTGCGCCATTTCGACGTCGCGACCACGACGGCGTTCTTTCGCGAGTTGGGCGTGGAATTAAAACAAGAAGCCACGGGCAAACTTTTTCCCATCACCGACAGCGCGCGCACCGTGCTCGAGGCTTTGCTCGAAGCCGCGCGGCGAGTGCATGTCGAGATCGTGCATCCGTGGCGCGTCGCGTCTGTGCGCAAAGAGGAGCAACACTTTGTTGTGAGCGGAGTCGAAGGGCAAATACACGCGCGCCAACTCGTGCTCGCCACCGGCGGGAAGAGTTTGCCCAAAACCGGTTCGGACGGCCACGGCTTCGCGCTCGCGCAATCGCTCGGACATTCGCTCACGCCGCGTATTCATCCAGCGCTCGTGCCGCTCGTTCTGCCGGCCGAACATTTCATTCGCAGCTTGAGCGGACTCACATTTCCCGCGACGCTTGAAGTGCGTTCGCGCACGGGCAAACGCCTCGCAAGCTTCACCGACTCGACGCTCTGCACGCACCTCGGTCTCTCCGGCCCAGCCGTGCTCGATATTAGCCGCCACTATCTCGCCGCCAAACTCGAAGACGCGCACACAACGCTACTCATCAATTGGATGCCGCAGCAAACTTTCGAAACGCTCGAGGAGCAATTGCAAACGTTGCGGCAAACCACGCTGCTCACTTTTCTGCGCGGCCATTTGCCGGAGCGTTTGCTGCGCGCGCTGTGCACGCATGCCGGAGTTGAAGCGAGCACGACCGGCGATCAACTCACGCGCGAGCAACGCCGCGCGCTCGTTGTGACGCTTACACAAATGCCGCTGCCGATTGTGGGCGACCGCGGCTTCACTCACGCCGAGGTCACTGCGGGCGGCGTGCCTTTGCAGGAGCTGCATCTCAACACAATGGCTTCGCGTTGTTGCCCCGGCCTGTTTCTGTGCGGAGAAATTTGCGACGTGGATGGCCGCATCGGCGGCTTCAATTTTCAATGGGCCTGGGCGAGCGGATACATTGCGGGCGTTGCGGCGGGCAGAAACCTGGCCTGAGTGCGCGTCTGAAAATTACTTCCCGAAATCGCCGTAGTCCCGCCCCCTTGTGGGGCGTTGATGGAACACAGAAATTTCATTGTTCCACCATTCGCCCACAAGGGGCGGGGGCTACGGCTTCGTTCTCGCGTAATGTGTTCAGCCGCATTTTTTTGTTGTGTCGCTGCTTCACCGAGGGTTCTTCGTTGCTTGTTTACCTCACTTTTATCTCTTCGCGTTAGGTGACTTCAAAGCGATGGCATCCCGCCGCCGAGCTTGCGTTTTCAAATTTGGCTTTTGCTTTTCCCAGTCTGCGAAGCGCTTTATGTCAGCTCGCTTGCAAAGGCCACCGCGGTAAACAAGCGAAGAAGAAAAGCAACAACGCGCAGCGACAAAACAAAAACACTTAAAAACTGCGGCGATGACACGCGAAATGTGTTGCTCTCCCACGAAGCGCGAAACAAGAATGGTCAGGACAGTTGCGACGGCGCTGCATGACCTTCTTTCAAATTTTTTACGGCCCAGTTTGCGTGAATGCGAATGGAACCGACCGGAATCGTGCTCTCGGCTAAGACGGTCATGAGGTGCTCGGGGTCAATCTGATAGATGAAGAGGTTGTGGTGTTTGCCTTCTTGGAAGATGCAGGTAAACTGGCCTTCTTCGTCGAGCATTTTGCCGAAGACTTGAATCATGCTCATTTGCGCGGCGGCAAGCGCGGCGAGTTGGTTGAAATCAAAAAGCTGCGTGGGCGCGGCAAAGGGGGCGGCGTATTTTGCGCGCACATTGCCGTTGCGGTCGCTGATGATCGCAAAGACGAGATGTGCCGCAGCAACAAAGTTGTGCAAGACTTCGGTTGCATGAGGTTTTTGAAAATAGGTCGCAGCGGGCTTGGAAACCGAAGCCGGAAGCTTTGCGCGTTTGACAAACTCCGGCTCCGCCACTTCAAAGGTTATGGCGGCAATCTCTTTGGCAACGCTGGGCTGAGGCGTAATTTTACGAGTGCTATTTTTCTCCGTTTTCGCGCGCGCGGCAATGGGCGCTGCCGCATGGCGCTTCTCCGGCGCATGTTCCTCCCGCGGCGCCAATACATTTTCCTCCGCACGCGCGGCTTCTTCCGCGCGTCTTCTTCTTCCAAACCATTTTGAAAAAATCGCGACGAGGGGCGGCAACAAACTCAGCGCGGGTATTTCGAGATGGCCTGCGGTCACATAACAAAACACGCCGACGCCGAGCATGCCGGTGATGAGATTCGCGAACCACATGGCGAATATCGGCGAGAGCATTTGCCGATCGGCAAGCACTTCCCCTCCAATTAAGCCGGCCCAATAGAATAGAAAAAAAAACAAGCTGAGGCCCGCGCCCGTGCCAATTCCGCCGCGCCGAGTGAGCGCGCCCAACGGCGCACCAATCAACACAAAGACGAGGCAAGCCGCGGGGATCGCATACTTCTTGTGAATTTCGACCAGCAAGCCTTGCGCAATGCTTTCGAGCCGGCTTATCTCCGCAAGCTTGGCTTCGCGCAATCCTGCAAGATTGGCTTGCGCTGGAAGCTGCGCAAGGCTTCCCTGCAAGAGCGCGATTTCTGCGCGCGCTTTGCTTACTTCTTCCCACATCAACGGTGTGCTCTTTTCGCGATCGGTGCGCGCTTGGGTTTCGTGCTCTGTGCGTGTACTGTCTTTCGCGCCCAGTGCCAGCGTGTGCTTGGCAAACGTGAGCCGCCGAAATTGCTCCACCTGCGTTAGGTTCAACTCTTGAATTTCGCCTTCAAAGAGCGTGAGCTGCAACAAATCAGAGCCGTTGTGAGCTTGAATCAAACCTGAGCGCGCGGAAATTGTGCGCCGGATTTCAGGCTCGCTGTTGTCTTCAATGAGCAGCGAGTGCGCACGCGTGTGGCCGCCGCTATCTTTGAGCGCTTGCACCAAAAGCCCATACTGCGGAATTTGTTTGTACCAAACTCCTGGCTCAATCTGTGCCGTCGGTTTCTTCTTCATCATCTCAGTCGCAAGTGTGCGCACGCGCAGATTGCAGTCGGGCAGAATGACGTCATTGAACCAAACCAAACCCATTGCCAGCAATGCCGCGCAACCGAGCACCGGCGCGGCTTGGCGCCAGAGGCTAATTCCACAGGCGTGCATTGCGGCGCTCTCGTTATCCGCGGCAAGGCGGCCAAAGGTCATGAGCGTCGCCGTGAGCACGGCCATGGGCACGGCCGTCGCGAGGATCCATGCGAGGTTCAAAACAAAGAACTCGAGCACGAAAGCAAGCGGCAACCCTTTGCTGAGAATACGATTCAAGTAGCGAAAGAGTAAATCCAGCAAAAAAATCATCGTGATCACGGCGAGGCTGAAGCAGAACGGGCCGAGATGTTGGCGTAGAATGTATCTTGGAAGAATGAATTTCTTCATGACCGGTTAGGACGGCGAAGCGCATGAACCGCAAAAAGTGCAGAGTCAAGTTGACAAGCATATAAGTGCCCTCGGCGTTTGCTGCGGAAGTCGAGCCGTTATAAGATTTTTTTCTGCACTCATGCGTTCTGCCTCTATAGATTTAAGTGTTTTATAGTTTGCGAGGAGGCTATTGGGTCTGGAAGCGAGACAGCGTTGCTTTGACTGTCATCGTGGCCGGCATGAATTAAGTTGATCGCCTCCATGTCGTTCGGCACGAGCGGATGGATTCTTCATGCCCATAGCAAAACAGCGCTGGCGCACGAATTCGGTCTAGGAAGGGAAGTTGCGCCCAAACTTCTTGCAAAACCTTTTGTATGCGATCAACGCACACCTTTGTAGTTGTTTTCCTGACAACATGCTTTTTTTACAGTTGTGGCAAAAATTCTGACCAAAGCCAACGCCAAACCCCAACCACAGCGGTCATTGGCCTGAGCAGTGATTTCGATACGCTGTTGGAATTGGGAACGGCCAATGCCGATGCGCTTCACGTGATTGAAGAGATGCTCTTTCTCACGTTGTGCGAATTGGATGAAGAGCTGAATCTACAGCCGCGCCTGGCAAAATCTTGGCATATTGGTGCAGATGGCAAAGAAATAACTTTCACTTTGCGCGATGATGTCTTCTGGTCGGACAGGCAGCCGACCACCGCCGCAGATGTTCTCCACACCTATCAACGGGCTGTGAATCCTCAAGTCGGATATACCGGTCGCGATCGCTTTTCGGCAGTTGATACCGCGATTGTGCTCGATCCGTATCGGATTCGTTTCATTTTTAACAAAAAGTATCCCGACGCATTATTGGATTTGCAGATTCCAATTTTGCCCAAACACATTCTGGAAAAAGTGCCGCCGGAAGAGCTGCGCCAAGCGCCGTTCGGCCGGCAACCGATCAGCAACGGGCCGTTCCTGCTCAAAGAGTGGCGCGCCAATGATCGCATCGTATTCGAAGCGAATGAGCACTACTTTGGCGGCAAGCCCAAGTTAGATCGCATCATCTTTCGCATCGTGCCCGAAGAGACGGTTTTGCTTTCGAGCTTACGCACCGGCGAAATCGATCTTTTGCCTTATCTCGCGCCTAACAGATTGCGGGAGTTGGGAGCTGATGCGAATTTACGAGTGCTCAGTTATCCGGATCGCGGTTATAGTTTTCTTGCGTTCAATTTGCAGCGGCCTGTGTTTCAAGATCGTCGCGTGCGGGAAGCCATTGCGCGGGCGATACAACGGCAGAATCTCGTTGACGTGTTGCTCAACGGGCAAGGGCGCTTAATCGCCGGGCCGATTCCGCCATACTTTTGGGCCTGCGATACTTCTTTGCCGCCGGATTTGTTTGATCCGCAAAAGGCCAATGCGCTGCTCGATCTCGCCGGTTGGCAATCGCGCGATGCCGCCGGTTGGCGCAAGCAGGGCAACACGGCTTTAGAGTTTACAATGAAGACCAACGCGGATAATAAACTCCGCAGTGATGCGCTGGTGATGCTCCAGGCTGATTTGGCAAAGCTTGGCGTGCGCGCGCAACCCGAGTTGTTGGAATTTGGCAAGCTGGTCGAGGACGTTTTGCAAGCGCGGAATTTTGACGCTGTGCTGCTCTCCTGGAAAACCGGATTTGCCGTTGATCCTTCGCCGGTGTGGCATTCGCGCGCGATCGCGGACGGTTATAATCTTGGCGCGTATCGCAATGCGAGCGTCGATTCTTTATTGACCGCGGCGCGCTTGGAAAGCGATCGCGCGAAGGCCGCGCCGCTGTGGCATGCCTTTCAGCGCCAGGTCGTCGCCGATTTTCCGTATGTTTTTTTATATACTCAGAACAACCCGGCCGTTGTTAGTCAACGATTGCACAATGTCAAAATGGATGTGCGCGGTTATCTCATCAATGTCGAAGATTGGTTTCTTGCAAACCCCGAGCATGAGGAGTCCCCGTGAAAGACTCAGCCGATAGAAATTTCAGCCTCCTGGTCATTGGCGAGCGCAGCCTAGGTGATACCGTGCGCCGCTGTTTGCCCGAGGAGGAGGAGATCAGCTTTATTTTCTGCGGAGATGAAGATAAAGCGCAAACTAGCTTGGCGAAACAAGCGCCCGACATTATTGTGGCGAGTTTCGATTTGCCGCAGTTCAAGCCAATACGATTCTTGAGCAGCGTTTGCAGCGCGCCAGAATCACGCGAAGTGGTGATGGTCGCGGAAGCGCCTTCAATTGAGAATGTCGTGCGGTGCATGCAGTTGGGCGCGCGTGATTTCTTGCAGGTGCCCAAAGAGAATTCCAAGCTGCACGAAATCATCAAGAACAAGCTTACGCAATGGCGGCAAAGCCGTAACGGCGCCGCGTTTCAGGCGCAACAGCACGAGCGTTTTTCGGTTCATGGCATCATCGGCGCCAGCCCGCAGATGCAACACGTGGTGCAACTCGTCCAGAAAATCGCCGGGCGGCGTTGGGTCACGGTGCTCATTCGCGGCGAAACCGGAACCGGAAAAGAAGTGGTCGCGCGCGCGATTCATTATGGCAGTTCCGAAGCTTCGAAAACTGCGCCGTTCGTCGAGATCAACTGTACCGCGATTCCAGAAAACTTGCTCGAAGCCGAATTGTTTGGCTATGAGAAGGGTGCGTTTACGGACGCCAAGTTCAGCAAGAAAGGCTTGTTCGAATTGGCGGAGGGCGGCACGTTGTTTCTCGACGAAATCGGCGACATGAGCTTGGTGTTGCAGGCGAAGCTGTTGAAAGCCATCGAGGAGAAACGCATTCGCCGCCTGGGCGGCACGCAGAGCATCGAAGTGAAAACGCGCATCATGGCCGGCACCCATGCGGATATGGAGCGCGGCATCGAAGAAGGGCGTTTCCGCCGCGATTTGTATTATCGGCTCAACGTCATCAATGTCAATTTGCCGCCGTTGCGCGAACGCGGGCAAGATATTCTCCTGCTCGCGCAACATTTCATCAACCGTTATGCGGTAGAGTACGATGCTGCCGCGAAAAAACTTTCGCCTGCGGCCGAAGAGACTTTGCTGAATTATGATTGGCCCGGCAACGTGCGCGAATTGCAGCATGTGCTTGAGCGCGCCGTGCTTTTGGGCGAGGGCGTGGTAATCGACGTGCGCGAGATTCATGAAGCGCTCGGGCTGGAGCCTAAAGCGCCCAAAGCCATTCCAGCTCCCAATGGCGCGCAATCTCACTTCAGCCGCATTATCGAGATTCCGCCCCAAGGCCTCTCCTTGCGCGACGGCGAGTGCAAGCTGATTGAAGAAATCCTGCGCCTGACGAAATGGAATAAGACCCGCGCTTCACAAATACTTGGCATCTCGCGGCCGCGCTTGGCGCGCAAAATCGAAGAATACAATCTGGAAGACACGCGCCACGTGCCGTTGCAGTATGCCGAAGCCTAGTACACTGTTGCCTTAATTTTGTAGTCCTGCCCCCTTGTGGGGCATTGTCGCACCCGCAAATTAATGTGCTTGAACTGCGGCCCACAAGGGCCGGGATTACAAAAAATATGGTAACAGTGTACTCGATTGTCACGAACCTGCTCACTCGCCTCCTCTTAAAAAGAGAAGGAGGCGGTGGGATGAGTTCGAAAACGTGAAGATTACCGAACTTGATGCTTAGATGCACGGGAATGATGCCCCGTTAAAATTCTAACCCATTGCGAGTACAAATCAGAAGGCGCAGGCCCGGCTCAGAAGCGGCCAGCATTGCAAACTCGGAATCGGTTTTGAGGCGACGATGGCTCCAGCTCAGACATTTGAAATTTTGATTGCCGGGGAGGAACGTTTTCAAGAAGAACTTCATTCCTGCCTAAATTGCCCGCCTTATACGCTGCGCCGTGCCACGCACAGCGCCCAGCTCTTTGCGCATGTTGCCGCGCACATGCCCTTTCTCATTTTAGCGCAATTTGATGCGCCGCAATTGCCGCCATTCCCCATGCTCGAAGAATTGACCGCGAGCCATGAGGGGCTAAATGTCGTCATGCTCGCGGCAGAGCCGACAACGGATGCCGTGGTGAAATGTCTTCGGCTAGGTGCTCGCGACTTTTTGCAGTTTCCCGATGCGCCGGAAAAATTGCGCGCGCAGCTCCAAAGCATTGTTGCCCGTTTGCAATTGCCGCACGAAACGGCGCCGAACGCAGCCCCGAATTTGACGATGGGCACCTGCGAAAAAATGCAGAACGTCGCCAAAATGATCCAACGCCTCTCCCAACGCAAATGGGTGACCGTGCTCATTCTCGGTGAAACCGGCACCGGCAAAGAAGTCGTGGCGCGCACGCTTCACAATGCCTCTACCACGCTTTCCCATGAAGGCAATTTCGTGGAAGTGAATTGCACTGCGATTCCGGAGAACTTGCTGGAAGCCGAACTTTTTGGCTATGAGAAAGGCGCTTTCACGGATGCGAAAGCGCGCAAACACGGCTTGTTTGAACTGGCCGAAGGCGGCTCGCTCTTTCTCGACGAGATCGGCGATATGAGCTTGAAGCTGCAAGCCAAATTATTGAAGGCAATTGAGGAAAAAAAATTTCGCAGGCTCGGCGGCATAGCAGATATTTACGTCAACACCCGCATCATTGCCGGCACGAATCTCAATTTGAAAAATGCGGTGGAAGACGGCTTCTTTCGCCGCGATTTGTACTATCGCCTCAATGTGATCAACATTGAATTGCCGCCCTTGCGCGAGCGCGGCGAAGACATCTTGCTGCTCGCTAAAAATTTTTTGCGGGAATATAGCCGCGCCTACGAAACGCCGATCACGGGTTTTACGACGGAAGCAAAAGATATTTTGATGCAATATCCCTGGCCCGGCAATGTGCGCGAGTTAAAGCATGCGATTGAGCGCGCCGTGCTCTTGGGCGAGCAGGATAAGATTGACGCGACCGAGCTTCGCTCCGTGTTGGGATTGAAGGTCCCACTCACTTCCTCGCCGCTGCCGCTCGCAACAAAGACGTTGTTGCCTGAGAGCATCCCTCGCATCGAAATTCCGGAAAACGGCATGTCATTAAAAGAAGGCGAGCGCCGCTTAATTGAAGAAGTGTTGAGCTTGACGAAGTGGAATCGCACCAAAGCTTCGGAAATCCTGGGCATTTCGCGCCCGCGACTCAAACGCAAGATCGACGAATATCGTCTCGGCAGGTGAAGCTTCGTATGCAAACGGCGCTGCTAAAAATAGGGCGCTAGGCCGGCGCGCCCTTCCGCGGCTTGAAGGCAATGGAGGGATAAATCGGAGAGGTTTTGCTTTGTTTCCTGCTAGTCGAACCCCTGCTTTCTCTCACCCCAAATCATAAGCCTCACTCTTTCACCAAACGTTTCAGTTTTAAGCGCAGAACATCGATGTCTTCGGACTTATAAGCCGTCTTATTTTTTTCCAATACTGCAATCGTTTCGAAAATGGCGTCAAGCCATGCCATCTGCTTGGGCGTGCCGAGTGCTGCTCCCGCATCTTTTTCGAGGTGGCGTTGCGCCAAAGTCTCCACCAAGTTCTTCAATTCCGCGAGATGAGTCACGATGATGCGAAAGGTTTGGGTTACGAATGCGTCAATGCCGGAGTACGGCAATTCGTCGGAGGTGCGATTCAGCAAATGCCTGAGATTGTTCAGCTCGATGCGCCAATCCTGCATTTCCTCGGAACTGCGTTGCGCCGGCGTGCGATAGATTTGGGCGCACTCAATGGCCGTGCGCGCTTGCCGCAATAATTCCTCGAAGTCAACCGGCTTGACCATATATGCCACGACCGGCAACTCAATCGATTGCGTGGCGGATTCAAGCGAGGGATACCCCGTGACCATAATGACCGGCATGCCCGGCGCGAGTCGCGGCACTTGTTTGATCAAATCCAAATCCACATTGCCCGGCATTTTGATGTCGGCGATCAACAGATCATAATGCGCGGCCCGCAATCTTTCCATGGCGCTGGGCGCATCGCCAACGCCGTCGCATTCGTACCCCGCATGGCGCAGCAACGCCGTGGTGGATTTTAGAAAAGACACTTCATCGTCCGCCATCAAAATCTTGCCCGCACTCTTTTCGCGCATGTCAATTCTCCATAGTTGTGACTATAGGCAGGGAACAGCAAAGAATCGTTCCCACACCGCGTTGACTGTGATAATGACTCGACCCGCCCGCAGCTTCGGCAAAACTGAGGTAACAGCCGACTAGTCAACATCGAATCATAAAATTCAGAATATGAAAAGCTAATCGCCTAACTGTTTAGATAGTCGCAGTGCAAGGATTTGCGTAAAGTTAGGAGTGCTTCTTGTTTACAGCAGTTCCCATCGCGAACGAGTAACGGCCTAAGTGCGCGTCTGAAAATTACTTCCCGAAATCGCCGTAGTCCCGCCCCCTTGTGGGGCGTTGATGGAGCACAGAGATTTCATTGTTCCACCATCCGCCCACAAGCGGCGGGGACTACGATGGCGCAGGAAGTTATTTTTAGATGAAACCGAAGCGTGTGCACTTCCAAAAAATTTTTAGATCTGTCTAATTGTTGTCGTGGCCATTGCAGTTGCAAACCCTCAGCCTTGCTGCGCGCGCGTTGATTTCATGTGCGCTTTCAGACTTTTCCAAAGGAATGAAACATTACACCTGCATTCTGAAGTTCGATACCGCCGTAATAAAACATTCCAGTGGCATCGCCTCGTTGCAGTGGAGATTTCAGGAAGGCAGAGCAGACAAGCAATTTAACTGGTTGTTTTGGCAAAGGCCTCGCTGCCCCAGCACTGGGTCGCATATGTGGCATGTGAGTTGAAAAGGAGAGAGCGTCACTTCTTTTATCCAACAAACAATCAAAGCCGACCTCACTACCTCTTTCCCTTTTAGAAAACGCGAGGCAAGCACGCCTCCGCGAGTGAATACAGGACGTGAACCCAAAGCATTATCTGTGAGGAACAAAGTTATGCCATGCAACAGCAGGCTCCGCCAAATCGCCCCAAGCGTTTCTTTGATTGCCACGCTCCTGTTGGTGTGGAGTTGTAGCGAAGGCCCCGCGCCAAGTCCGATCTCGCCCAGCGCGAATGCAAACAGAAGCAACTCTTCTCCGCAAGCCACGGCAACGGTCGGCACAGTGCGTCCGGTCAAGCGCTTGGCTAAAAGCACGCAAAGCCTTGCCAAAGCCGGATACAATGTAGATAAAGTGGCGCGCGAGCTTCAAACGGTGTGCGACGAATTGGAAGGGATCACGGCGAAAGGCCCCGGTCGTCCAGTGGAAGACCGGCTTGAAGATGCGGTAAAAGAGGCAACCGAAGCGCGACTTAGAATTTTACGCGTACCCGCGGACGACAAGGGCGCGCTGGATAAAATTCGTCGTGCGAGCGAAAAAATTCAGGATGCTATGTATCGGGGCTATTTACTCTGGCCGCAAGGCACGCAATTTCTCGCACAACTTGATGCGCTTGACAAGCAGATTCGCTATGGTGTGCATCATGATAACGATCATCGCGGCGAGCGCAAGGAACTTTGGGTAAAGCGCACCTATGGCGGCATGATCAAATTCGCCGGCCACAGCATTGACGTACCCAAATATGCGACCAAGCAAGACGCCGAGTTCTCCATCACCATTTCGCGCAACGATTATATCACCGTGGATTTCGGACCGGATGGCTGGTTTGATCAACAGGTCACGGTCACGATTTCCTATGAGAACGCAGACCTCAGCGGCATCGATCCCAACAAGCTCACGCTCGCGTGGTTTGATGAGCACACGCAGCAGTGGGTCGACCTCGGCGGCGTGGTGGATTTGGTAAAGAAAACAGTGACGGCCAAAGCTTGGCATTTTACCCAATACACACTCTCTGCGAAATAGCATAGCGAACGCTCATGATCAAAGCGCATTCCTCCCGCCAGCACAACGTCGAACGGAGTGTATTCCTTCTCCAGGCACGAGAAAACTGGATCGCGATCGGCGAGAGGGTGGAATGCGTCGAGCAAACGACTTCAATGCCGCCAACATTTTAAACAGATTGCAATTTCACTCAATTTAGTAGGACGCTAAAAACCCAGAGGAGTATCACATGTTGCGTACGAAACCAGTTTCTCGCATGATTTGGGCGAGCAGCTTGATCACTTTGCTTTTACTCGGCGGCTGCGGCGAGCAACAGCCTAAGGCCCCGCTCGGCTCACAACTCGAAACCTCCGGGCAAGCAACGACGCTCGGCAAAAAGGTAGCTGGCCCGAGCGAAACCGCCAGCCCCACCAGCTCAACGCTCGTCGAGCGGGCGAATGCTCTCAACATGGCGCTGATGGAAGTAGAAGAATTTTCCTATTCGCAATTGGTGCCGGCCAGCACCGGCGGCACTTTATACTTTGGTGAGTTCACGTTTTATGTTCCGCCCGGAGCATTGGACGAAGACACCATTATCAGCATCACCCAAACGAGCGACAGCTACATTCAGATGGATTTTGGACCAGACGGCACGCAATTCGACCCGCCGGCGACGATGACGGTGAGTTATGCGACGGCGAATTTGAGAAACCTCAAGCCTTCGAATCTCTCCATCAGTTGGTTCAATACGGCCACGAATCAATGGGTCAATATCGGCGGAACCGTTGACCAAGTTGCGAAGACGGTATCCGTTTCGATTTCCCATTTTACGCGATACTCCCTCTCCACACGCTAGCATGAGGCTCTGCGCGAAACGGCGGAAATTACGCCCTCCTGTAATAAGACGTTACAGTGTTTTGTCTTGGAGATAAACAAACGCCATCGACAGAATGGCAACTCGCGGATTTATCGCACTCCGCAACACTGGTGTGGGACGGTATGGCTCTTGCCATTGATCTCCAACGAGATGCAAACATGTCACGAAAAATCCCAAAAGAATTGCAGCGCGACGGCATGGAAGACTATAAGCCGATACTGGCCAAACTGGCCTCGGTGCTGAAACAAGCAGGCTCAGGAGTTGAGACGAACTCTGAAGAATATGTCGATCTCGCTTATAACATGGAAAAGCTAGCGCGAAAATTTCTCCATGATGAGAAGACGCAGCAAGGCGCCGAGTATTTCAAAACGGCCGTCAACAACTTAAAGCAATTTGCCCAAATCAAGCACGATCAGGCGCAAGAGTTGAATCTATGTTACAGCGCAGGTCAAACATATGCCTTGCTCGGATTGGTGGACGAGGCGGCAGAGAATTATGAACAAACTCTTGCATTAAGCAAGCAACTCCGCGACGACACGGCGCGTGCGCGCGCATTGCGCCAACTCGGCAATCTGAAGCTGCGACAGAGCAAATGGAAGGAAGCCATTGGCTGTTTCGAGCTTAGCCATAAGATTTGCCAAGACCAAGGCGAAACGCGCGACGAGGCTTATGCTTTGAACAGTCTCGCCGCGGCATATTTCCACACCGCGGCGTGGCGCAAGATGGAGTCGGCTTGCGAGCATGCTCTGGCACTTGCGGAAAGGGTTGACGATGCGGAATTGACCGCATGCGTTTATAACAACCTGGGTGCAATGCACAATCTGCAAGGCCAGTGGGACAAAGCTCTGGCGGCGTTGCAAAAGAGTTTGCCCTTGTTTGAAAAGTTGGGCGACCGCCGCGGGCTGGCGGAAACTTACAACAACATGGGCACGGCCTATCGCGACAAAGAGTTTTGGCATGAGTCCGGAAAGTGTTATGCTAAAAGTCTCCAACTCGCGCGCGAAGCCGGCGACGTCATGGTTGAAGCACAAGTGAACCTCAATCGGGTTGAGCTTTATCTCTTGATGCACGATTTGGATATGGCAGAGCGACAATGCCAGCTTGCATTGCGTGCGTTTCACAACCTTGAACACAGCTCCGGTGAGGCCGATGCCTGCCGTTTGCTCGGCGTGGTTTATACGCGCAAAGAAAATTGGGGCTTGGCAAAAAGGTATCTCGACGAGGCGCTGCAACTTTGTGGGCAGCCCGGCAATCCGCTGGGCTTGGCCGAAACCCACAAGAGCTACGCCGAGTATTGGTGTGCCAAGGGCAACAAAAAATCCGAGCGCAGACATTTGCAAAAAGCTCTGGAGCATTTCAAGCTGCTCAAAGCCCAGCGCGAAATCAAGAAGATCGAAAAGCTCATCGGAGACTTGGACGGCAACACGTAACGCAGTCCGCCGGACTGCAAAGCAACCACGTGGACCGACCGCAACCCAAAAGCTTTCCGAAGGCGGATTCTTCGAGTCTAGCGGATAAAGAAAAAGCTCCATCCGCTAGATTCGTGAAATCCGCTTACAAAAAATCTTTGCATTTTTTTGCAGCGAATCAACTTTTAAGCGACTAAAAGCTTCCGTGCGCGAAAGCTCGGGTTTGAACACGCTCGTCACCATTTGATTTTTGACTGTATTGTTCTGATCGCGGTAGGACGCCGGTACGCCGGTATTCCTGCCGCGATTTTTTTGGGGACCGCTCGGCTTTTCTAGATTTCTCCACGGATGGCTACGTTATTCTCGCGCGCACTGACGCGCCCTAACCTCGTTCCTTTATTAAAACCATTCGTGAGGCAGAGCATGAATCGCGTTCTGAAGTCGAGAACGATCTCGACGCTTTTCCTGGTTATCTTCTTTGCAGTAAATTCGGCTGCGGAAACACTGCCAAAGCCGAATGCTTTCTCTTTCGCAATACCGAACGCCGGCAATGAACCGGCGTTTTTTATGGCGCAGGAGTTTGCGAAACTGCGCGGCAAAGTGACCGACGGCGAAACCGGCGAGGCTTTGCCCGGCGCCCGGCTCGTGCTCACTCCTGCCAGCGCTTCGGATTCGACTTTTCGCGCCCTCGCTGGCGCGAGCGGACAATTCGAGCTCGAAAATCTCCCGCCGGATTTTTATTCCATCACCGCCTCCTGTTTTGGCTATGCGCCCAAACGCCTCGTCCTAAAAATCGAAGCGGGCGAGGTGAAAGCCTTGGACATTGCACTTTCCGCTTCAGGCATTTTAGAGAAGAATCAAAAAGAGCTGGCGACTTCGCGCAGCACCGAACCTTTCTTTGACAACGTGACCACTTCGCGGCGCGCGGAATCCGCCTTTGCCGCGAACGCCGCAGTGACTTTTGTCGAGGCGGATCGCATCGCAGCCCGGCCCGTGCTGACCCCGACCGAGCATGTGAAGGCGCTGCCCGGCGTCGATCTCATCAACAGCGGCATCAATCAATCCAACATGGTGGTGCGCGGCTTCAACAACGTCTTTTCGGGCGCGGTGTTGTTCCTGGCCGATTATCGTATCGCCGGCGTTCCTTCGCTGCGCTACAATGCGTTTCATCATTTGCCTCTCGCCAATGAGGACCTCGAGCGAATCGAGACGATTTCCGGCGCGGCCTCGGCTTTGTACGGCCCGAACAGCGCCAACGGATTGATGCACGTCATCACCAAATCGCCGTTCGGCTCGGAGGGCACAACCCTCACATTGGGCCGCGGCGAGCGCAGCCTGTTGATCAGCTCGCTGCGGCATGCAGGGAGTTTCAAGGAACGCATCGGCTATAAAATTTCTGGCCAATACTATCAGGCCCAGGATTGGGAATATCATGATCCCGCGGAACCGGATTCGTTTCGTCTCGGCGCAACAATGGTTCCGGCACCGCGCCGCGATTTCCAAGTGGAAAAACTGAGCGGCGATGCGCGCTTCGACTTGCGCTTGACTGATGATCTCACCGCGATCTTTTCCGGCGGCTTCAATCGCCAGAGCAATATCGAACTCACGGGCCTCGGCGCGGCGCAGGCGAAGGATTGGACCTTCAGCTACGTGCAGAGCCGGTTTACTTTCAAAAACCTTTTTGCGCAAGCCTATTTTAACCTCAGCGACGCGGGCGATACTTTCATTCTGCGCACCGGCGTGCCCATTGTCGACAAATCCCGTCTGCTCGGCGCGCAAGTGCAACACGGCTTTTCCGCGGGAGGCCGCCAGCGTTTCACCTACGGCGTGGATTTGCTGCGCACGCTTCCCAACACGGAGCGCACCATCAACGGCCGCCACGAAGACGAGGATGACATCAACGAGGTCGGCGCATTCCTACAATCCGAGACCACGCCATTCTCGAAATTAAATCTCGTTCTGGCCGGACGCATCGACGAGCACAACCATCTCAATAAACCCACGTTCTCACCCCGCGCGGCTTTGATTTTCAAACCAAGTGCGCAACAAAATTTCCGTCTCACTTACAATCGCGCGTTCAGCACGCCGACCACCAACAATCTTTTTCTCGATCTGCTTTCGGCAACGGTTCCCAGCCCGCTGCCGCAGCCGTTTCCGCGAACCTTGCTGGCGATCCGCGCGCAGGGCGTTCCTTCGCGCACGGGCTTCACGTTTCAGCGCGACGCTTCGGGCCGGCCGCTCATGATGTCGCAACTGGCGCCAGGCGCGGGCTACATTCCAACCAACGTGAATCCGGTTTGGCCCGTGTTGCGGCAACTTTTGATTGGAGGCTCGCCCCTCGAATTGCAAGCGTTGTTGCACGCCACCTTGCCGCAACAACTCGGCGCGGAGGTGCGCGGCGATTTCAGAAAACTCAATCCGACCACGGGCGGATTTGATCTCGTGGACGACGTGCACAACGTGGATCCGATGCGGCCGACGATCACCAACACGCTCGAAGCCGGTTATAAAGCCATGGCGGCGAACAAGCTGTTTTTCTCGGCCTCGGTTTATCATTCCCGCGTGCAGAATTTTATCGGGCCTTTGAAAGTCGAGACGCCGAACGTGTTTGCCAATCCCGCGCAGTTGCGGCTTGCGTTGCAATCGACTGCGGTTGCGATTGCGAATGCGCTCATGGCGAAAGGCCTGCCCGCAGAGGCCGCGCAAACGCAGGCCAATACGATTGTCAACGGTTTGGTCGCTTCCGCGGCGCAACTGCCCCTCGGCATCGTCACGCCCAACGAAATCGCGAACGACACGGACGTCGTTCTTACTTATCGCAACTTCGGGGAGATTGCGTTGCACGGCGCGGATGTGGATTTCACGTATTACGCGGGCGCGAACTGGAGCGTGAGCGGCAATTATTCTTATGTGAGCAGCGATCTCTTCAGCAACGTAGAAGGCATCAGCGATATCGCGTTGAACGCGCCGCGGCACAAGCTCGGCGGCAGCGTGCGGTATCAAAATTTGAAACGCGGCCTCGATATGGAATTACGCGCGCGCTACGTCGATAAATTCCAGGTCCGCTCCGGCGTTTACCTCGGCGCGAGCGCGCCTTATCTGACCCTCGATTCCACTTTGGATTATCGTTTTTTTCATCACACCAAACTGACTGTAACCGTTCAGAATCTGCTGAACCGCAAGCATGTGGAAATCGTCGGTGCACCCGAGCTTGGACGATTAGGCATGGTGCGAGTGACGCAATCACTTTGATGCAAGGAGGAGCAAAATGAAACGCATTCCAGTATCGATGCTTGTATTCATCCTGTTTTTGTTGATCGCGTTGTGGGCAAAGCCGACTCATGCGCAATCGCAAAATCGGCAAGCGATGTCGTGGTTCGAAGTCGGCTTGCGCGAGACCGAGGCGCAGAAAAAAATTGCGGCCTATGCCAAAGCCTGCGAGCACGATCCCTCTTTTGTGGAAGCATGGTTCAATTTGGGCATGGCCCATGGCGAGCAAAAAGATTATACGCACGCGGAAGAATGTCTCCGCCGCGCCTACAACGTCAAGCCGGATAGATTAGACCAGACACTCAAGTTCAAAATCGTTTACGAGCTTGCCAATGTTTATAGCAAGCAGGGCAAACCCGGAGACTATGAGCGCACGTTGCAACAGGCAAAAGCGCTGGCACGGAATCAGGAAACGCTGGCCATGCTCGCTTTTGAATTGGGGCGTCACCTGTATCGGCGGCAACGTTATGATGAGGCCGTGCTCGAGCTGCAAGAAGGGCGGAGATATGTCACGCGGGATCGGGAGAATTACGACGGCCTGATGCAGTTGGCGGAAAAAGCGGCGCGCTGGGAAAAATTATACGCCACAGCCGAGCGCGAACGAGCAAGCGGGAAACTAACAGAGGCGAGGGCGAAGTTCGCAGAGATCGCCGCGGGGAATCCGGAGTTTCGCGAGGTCAAAGCTCGGTTGGCCGAGGTGGAAGCGCAATTGCAAAGCGCAAACGATAAGGCCGCTCTCGCCGGCTTATACGACCAGGCGCGAGCCTACGAAGCCGAGGGCAAACTCGCGCTCGCGATTGCAACGTATGAAAATCTTTTGCGGCAAGCCGGAAATTACCAAGATGCCGAGGCCCGAGCCCACAGCCTCAAACAAAGACTCGAACACGAGCAGCGCCGCGAAAAACTGGAAAGTGCGTATGCCGCGGGCGCAACGGCTTTGCGCGTGCGCGATTGGGCGGCTGCAATTACCGCCTTTGAAACCGTCGAGGCATTGAATCCCGGTGCTCAAGATGCCCGCAAGAAACTTGCGCAAGCCCGAAAAGCATTGGAGCGCGAAGGCGTTGAGACCGACGTGGCGCGTTATTATGCTGAGGGCCTGGCCGCGGAGCAGCGCAACGATCTCGGCGGCGCGCTGGCCGCGTTTGAGAATGTGCGCAAGTTCAACCCGAACTATCGTGACGTGGCGACACGTTTGGCGGAAATTGAAAAAGCGCTCACGCCCGCGGCCGTCGCGGTTGCAAGCGTTACCGCGCCCGAGGTCAATCTCGATTCTCTTTATCAAGCGGCGCTGGCAACAGAGCAACGCGGCGATTGGATGCAGGCCGTGCTCGCGTGGGAAGCGCTTCATTTCCATCAGCCGGATTATCGCGACCTCAAAACACGGCTGGCCGCGGCGCGAGCGCAAATCGAGCAACCCGCGCCGGTCGAGAAGGCTGCGTCCGCGCGCCGCGCCGGCAATATCTCATTTTATTATCTTGCCGGAATGAGCGGTCTCATGGCCGTGTTGTCAATGCTCTTTTTGCTGCCGATCAATCACGCGCGCTGGCATATGTTTCGGCGTAATTATCCGGCCGCGGCGAAGGTTTATGAAAAGCTGTTGACGCGCCAGCCCAAACGGGTGGGGCTGTATCCGCGTTTGGCGGACATTTATCTAATGCAAGGGCGTGAAGATGACCATGCGTTGAAAGTGTTTCGCATGGTCGCGCAATTGAATCTCGCCACGCCCAATCGCGATCGCATCGACGCGATTGTGACGCAAAAATTTTTAAGCGAAGGCCGCACCGACTCGGACGCCATCGAAATCTTCGAAAAGGCACTCAAGCACGAGCAACAAAAGCAGAAGTTCGTGAACGCCAGAGCATGAGTGCGAAAAGCGTTATCGCGAGGACGCGTACAAAAAAAGACCGGAGCCTCATACGAAGCTCCGGTCTGGTTGTGAGGAGAGGAGATTTGTTGCGACGAATATCTGCCTTCTTCTAAAATCTGGGGCGGGTCTCAATACGCGTGCGCGCCGAGATGAAAAAGCTCATCGAAATAATTCTTGTTTTGCAGCGCCATCAAGCCGAAGCCGAGAAACTGCATGGTTGCGAGTGCGCCGAGGCCGCCCAGCCAAAACAGATGCGGCGCGTGTTGAAACGCCGCGGCAAACGCGGTCCCAATGTGCGCCACACTAAATTCCGCGGCGGCGAAAAGCGCTTGGTGTTGCGCGAGGGTTTCCCCAATCACCTGCCCCAGCGCCCAGCTCGCAACCAAACCTGCGAGCAACGCCGGAATGATCATGAAGAAAACCGGCCGAAACATGAAGCCCGAAACCAAACAGCGACCGATCTGGCGCAAAATTTTAATGTGTGCGCCGCGGCGCACGCCGCCGGA
This sequence comes from bacterium, assembly GCA_041918175.1. Lineage (GTDB taxonomy): Bacteria > Zhuqueibacterota > Zhuqueibacteria > Zhuqueibacterales > Zhuqueibacteraceae > JABWAN01. The sequence goes on along the minus strand of JAYRWE010000037.1, from coordinate 28,549 downwards.
TTTCTGCGTCTCCCAATGCAGATGCGCGGGAATTTCGGCGATGCGTGCATTCAACAATTGCGCTTTATAAATGATCTCCGTGTTAATCTCCATGCCGATCGCTTTGAGTTTCAGCGCGCGCACAAACGGCCCTTCATAAGCGCGTACCATGCCGGTCAGCGTCGAGAGCTTGCCCGGCGCCATGCGCGACAAATAACGATTCGCTTGCCGGCTCAACAGCTCGCGCTCCCACGGCACGTTGGAACATTGTCCGCCTTCCATATACGGTGAAGCGAGAACCAGGTGCGCGCGGCTGCGCTGCAACTCTTCCAGCATGCGCGCAATGTGATCCGGCGAATAACTCAAATCAAGATCCATGGTCACGACATAATCCCCGCAACTTTGGCGAAAGGCCGTGCGCAGCGCTTGCCCGAGATTGAGGTTCGTGGCGTGATGCAGCACGCGCACATTTTTCCTTTCATGCGCAAAGGCCTCGGCCAACGTGCCGGTTTCATCCGTGCTGCCATCGTTGACCACGAGCAACTCCCAGCGATACTCCGCTTCGAGCGTGCGCAAATACTCGAGCAAGCGCGTCAAGTTTTGCGTGATAATCTCAGCTTCGTTGAATGCCGGAACAATAACGGAGACCAAAGGCTTGGGGCGAGCGGTTGCCGCAGGTTGGGTGTCAAACTTCCGTGCTCTGACGACGTTCATAATGTTGTCCTAACATTTTGAGGGTGAATACGAATGCTAAAGCAAGGCCGCGGTTGCGGCGTATTCACGCGCCGCTCCGGGCGCGGAGGTTGGTGGTTGTGCTAGATTCGCGTGCTGCTCGCGGCGAAGCGCCGGCGCGGGGCGCATATTGATTTGTGCGCGAGCAGTGATCGCACGCGCATGCTCGCTCATGCTCACCGGCTTGAAATGAACCGTGAGCTTCTGAAGCACGCGCTCGAACAATTCTAATTTGCGCGCGCCGCTGAGGTCCATGCCCGGAAAGAAAGCGAGATCGGGCGCTTGATCGCCGCCGAGCAAATCGAGCGGATGCAGCAAGAAACTCGGCTCGGTGCGCGTGAGGCGGCATAGTTGCAATGCGGATTGCAAATAAAGCGACGCGAGTTGTTCCGACACGCGGCTCAAATAGAGCAAGTAGCTGAGATGAAAAGGAACTTTAAAAAACGGCATGGTGGTGACCGGAATCTCCAGCAATTTCTTTCCACTCGCCAATTGCCAATGATACGGCTGCACGGGCCGCAAGCCGTCGCGAAAGGTGCCGAACAGTTCGCGGCGTTGTTGTTTCTCTTCTTTGGTTAAATTCGCTGTGCGGAAATAATAGGCGCGCGCGAGTGGCCCGAGAAACGTCGGCAGAGTTGAAGCGTCATAGCGATAACCGTTTTCCGCCAGCACTTCAAAAAGTTCCGTGCTCCAACTGAAGCCGGGACCGCGAAAGCCGATGGGCTTCTGTCCGGTGACGCGAACGAGGTGCTCTTCCGTGGTTAAAATCTCGCGCGCAATTTCCGCTTTGGAATAAAGCTGCAACCACGGCTCGTGATGAAACGAATGATTGCCGACCTCGTGTCCGGCCGCGGTGATCGCGCGCAGATACTCCGCGTTTTTTTCCAACGCCGCATCCTGCCCCACCACAAAAAAAGTGATCTTCAGCTTGAGGCGTTCCAATGCGCTCAATACGCTCGGAATAAAAACGTCCAAGTAAGTGGGAAACGTTTTCCAACCTGCGTCGCCGTGCGTTTTCATATACGACCACTTGTTATCGAGGTCGAGCGAGAGACTGGCAAGAGGCTTATCGTTGTGCATGGGTTGTGTTTGGTTGCGTGTTTTTTGAATACTCGCTGCTCGTAATTCCCCCCTTGAGGGGGGCAGGGGGGTGTTCTTGAGAGCGATGATACTATTCAAATTCATCATCAATGCTTTAATACTTTCACTAAGCTTACGATACTGAGCGACACCCCCCTGGCCCCCCTCAAGGGGGGAATAGTTTCGTGCACGATCTCTAAACGGCTTCCACTGCGCTCATGGTTTTGTTTTGAAGACTTTCCATCATCTCCGCAACGGCTTTCTCCGCAAGCTGCACGGTTTCATTCACGTTCAACGTGCCGTTCACGATGTGCGCCGAGTTGACGACGTGAACACCGGGCAGTGAAGTTTGCATCGCGGGCAGATGCTGTGAATAATTCAAAGTCGAAAGCGCAAACACCTGACGCGCGCGCGCCACACGAAAGCCGATCACGTCGCTGCGTTGGAAGTGCGGATACATTTTTTCCAAACCTGCCAGAAATTGTGCCTCGATCTCATCCTCGCTCAAAGAGAAAAATGGATCTTCGGGCGCAATATACTTGGGCAAATAAACCAGCGACTTCCCTCCAAACTGCTCGCGTTTGACCAACGCCGTCATTTCAATCACCGCGGTGAAAGGCAGGCCGGGGTCGGTGATATTGGTCACGTAATAATTCGCCAAAGGCTTTTTGAGCAACACCGAAGCGCAAACAATGCCGAGATACTTCACGCTCTCGAAACGGCGTTTCTCGTTTGCAGTCAGCTTCGGGCAAAGTCGCGGAATGAGTGGCGCCGGCTGCGTGAGCACGACTTGATCGAAAAGCTCGCGACGGTCGCCGTCAAACTCGACGCTGACTTGGCCTTCAAAAAACGGCGTGACTTTTTTCGCCGCGCAATCGGTTTCGATACGTACATTGTTGTGCGCGAGCACTTCGGCAAAGCGTTCGATGATGCGCGCATAGCCGCCGGTAACATAGCCGAACATTTCCTTCTTCAAACCGGTGCGACGCGCGGCATACATACGCGCGATGGTGGCCCAAATGAACGCTGCGGACGTTTGCTGATACGCTTCGCCCAATTTCGCGCGCAACAGTGGCAGCCAAATTTTTTCAAACGTGCGTTGGCCGGACAAGCGCGTGAGCCATTCGGCCACAGGAATGCGCTCGAGCTTTTGCCAATCCTGCACGCGCGCCGCGTATGCGATTGTTGCGCCCAAACGCAGCTTGTCAATAAGATTGAGCGGCGGGAAGCGCAGAAACTCCAGCGTGTTCGACATGGAGTAGAGTTTTTCATCGGTATAAAAACCCGTGCGCGTGTTGACCCAATTGAGTTCGCGCTCCAACCCCAACTCGGCGAGCAAGGCACGCACATGCGCATCCGACATGAGAATCACATGGTAGAAACGATCCCACACGAGGTTCTCGATATTCCACGCGGAGGCCAAACCGCCTAAATTTTTTCCAGCTTCGAAGAGCGTCACCTCTTGCCCGCGTTGCGCGAGCCGATGCGCCAGCGTCATGCCGAGCATGCCGCCGCCGATGATGGCCCAGCGCTCGCGTTGCGAGGACTGTTTGCGCATAACCGCGCCGTTTGTGTTGGAATGTAACTGCATCGCTAAAGCTCTTCAAATTTTTTCGACGGATGAAAACAAACCAAAGAATATGCTCGTTGCGGGTTGTTTTGTAACTCCTCTTCAATCTGTCATTCTGTAAGAACCTTCCCTAGCACTGGAACCACTGCTCTGTTTTTAGAGGTGTGCCGAGCGCCGGGGAAGTTCCTTCCAGGATGACATTTCAAAAGGCGCATTACAGAGAAACGAAGAAAGATCAAACCGGCGGCGTGTGTTCGATCACAACATAATCCTTCACGCCATATTTCAACCCGCACGCGGCGCATGCGACTTCATCGCGATCATCGCCTCCGACCTCGGAAAACCGCAACAACAATTGCCCGCAACGGCAAACACAGCCGACAGACTTTGCCGGATGGCCGAGCACGAGATGAAAATCGGGCACGGACTTCGTGACCAATGAACCCATGCCGACCATGGCAAAGCGGCCGATCACCAAATCATTACCGATGGTGCAGCCCGCGCCAATGGTCGCGCCTTCGCGCACGAGCGTGGGCAACGTGTGCTCGTCGGGATCCGAAGAGCGGAGCTGCCTCAAATCCGGCGTGGTGGCGCGCGGAAAACGATCGTTGGTGAAAATCGTGCCCGCGCTGATCATCACGCCGTCTGCAATCGTCACTGCGTTGCAGATATAAACGAACGCGTTGATCTTCACGCGATGGCCGATCGTGACCTCATAGGCGATATAGGATTTTTCGCCGATGATGCACTGCTCGCCGATTTGTGCCGCGCGGCGAATGTGTACATTATCCCAAATGCTGCTGCCCGCTCCGATTTCAACCTCGGCTTCGATGAGCGCTGTGGGATGAATACGCGGAGCAGGCAAACTCGCAGGCGGTATTTCGAATTGTTGTTCTGCACGCATCATTTTGCTTTCCTCAGTTAGCAGGCCTTTTAAAATTCCCCCCTTGAGGGGGGCCAGGGGGGTGTTGCTCGATGTCGTTGCCGCGGTGAAACATCGCACACAAAAGACGAAGGGCAGCTTGCTATGAAATCGAGGCATTGCGGCGCGACTTCAAACACCCCCTGGCCCCCTCAAGGGGGGAATTGCTTGGCTCGGGTTTTCCATGTGCGTTTTTGCTCCGTGTGCTGCACGAAAAATTGCGATTCTCCATTACGCTGCTTTGCGATAAACTTGCAGCGGCTCTCGGCTTTCGACTTCCACCCAACGCTTCATTTGCATCGCAACATACGCGGCCTGAATCACTTTGACGGACTCCAGCGCATCTTTGCTGCTGATGAGCGGCGCGGCTTCGCTTTTAATCGCACCGACAAAATTTTCTAACTGTGCGGCAAACGCGCGGAGTTTGTCGTAACCGTTGCCGAGCGCAATCCATTCGCCGTTTTCATAAAGCTTGTACTTCGAACCCTTCCAACCGACATGCGCCACGCCTTTCGTGCCGTAGATATCGAGGAATGATTCGCGTTCTTTGTGGATCGACCAACTCAGGTCAATCGTGCCTATCACCTCCGAGGCAGTTCGGAAGTTGAGCGTCACTGTGTCTTCCACTGCAATCGCTTGCAATCGTTTGCCTTCCATGGCCTGCACTTCGAGGATCGGCCCGAATAAGTAACGCGCGATGTCTACCGAGTGGCAACCATTGTCAATCAACACGCCGCCGCCGGAGAGCGCCTTCTGCGAATTCCAGCGCCCGCTCATATCCGTTTTGCCGCTGAAAAGATTTTCAAACAACGCTACTTCGCCAAGCACGCCGGCGACGAGCAAACGTTTGAGCGCAATCACGTCTTCGGTGTAACGAAACTTCGAAGCCATCATGAGCAACGCGCCTTTTTGCTCCGCGGTTCGCACCATGCGCAACGCATCTTCCACCCGCACGGCCAGCGGCTTTTCGCACAACACGTGAATGTTTTGTTCGAGAAAGAACAGCGCGATTTCCGCGTGTGTCGCCGGCGGCGTGCAAATGATGACGGCGTCGATCTGCTCCGCGCGCGCAACCTCGCGATAATCCGCAAAGACACGACTGCCGAATTTCGCTGCGACGGTTTGCGCCGCAGCTTCGTTCACATCCACGACGCACGATAGATTGCACGCCGGGTTTTGCGCGAGGGCTTCGAGATGCGATTGCGCGATGCGACCGCAGCCAATCAACGCCAGATTGAGACGAGCCTGTTCCTGTTTCGCGGTCATGACATTATCTCCCGAGCTGGTTGGCCGCTTCAATGATGCTCGCGGCAATGAAGTTCACGTGATCAACGGTATAAAATTCATTCCACGGCAACACCACAACATGCGCGAGCGCGTCGAAAGTGCCGGGATATTCCGCGGGATTGTAAACCACGGGCGGATCGTTTTTGCGGCATTCGCCTTCAAAGGGAAAGCGGCTGTTGCCGAAGGTGTTGCGCTCTTGCAGAATTTGGCACATGAACGCGGGCTTTTGGATATAGCGCGGCGCGGAGAAAATTCCTTTTTCCTTCAACGCCGCGGCGAATTGATCCACGCCGCCGTTGATGATCGTCTCGTCGATGCGCAACGGATATTTCCAATACACGTGTTTGCCGTGCGACGTGATCTTTGGCGGTTGCACGCCCGGCACGTTCAAAATCATCTCGGTCAACATGTGCGCGGTCTTGCGGCGATTGGCAACCACGCCGTCAACTTTTTCCAACTGCGCCAGCGCCACTGCGCCTTGCAACTCGGTCATGCGATAATTGAGCGCGAGGAAATAATGATCCGGTTGCGGATCGCCATAGCCCCACGCTTTGTCCACGAACAGCCACGTGCGCCGCGCATACTTTGCATTGTTGACCACGACAATGCCGCCTTCGCCCGTGGTCATGTGCTTGCCTTGTTGCAAACTGAAGCAGCCGATATCGCCGATCGTGCCGAGCAACCGGCCTTTGTATTCTGCGAAGTAACTTTGGCACGTGTCTTCGATCACGGGAAGATTGTGCTGGCGCGCAAGCTCCATAATCGGCTCCATGTCACACGGATTGCCGAAGAGATGCGTGACCACAATGGCTTTGGTGCGTTTGGTGATTTTCGGCGCAATGGTTTCCGCGGTGACATTGTAAGTGAGCGGATCAACGTCCGCAAAGATCGGCACTGCGGTTTGATAAATGATCGGCGTGATCGCGCCCATGTCGGTGATGGGCGAAGTGATAATCTCATCGCCCGGCTCCGGGTTGATGGCAGCGATGGCGGCATGCAGGGCTGCGGTGCCCGAAGTGGTCGTGCGGCAAAATTCCACGCCGTACTTGTGCGCGAATTTTTCTTCGAACTCTTTCACCGCAGTGCCTTTGGTGCAATTGAGCGTGCCGGACTCGATGACGCGTTGGAGTTGGGCCAGCTCCTCTTGGCCGAAATTTCTTCCGGTATGGTTGGCGTCGCTGGGTAGTTGCATGATGATCTCCTTGAAGGTTGATGATCGCTCTTTTTGATTTTTGATTTTCAGCTTCGATAAGCTTCACGCCTCTGAACTCATCCCCCGGCCCCTTCTCTTAAAAAGAGAAGGGGAGAAAAGACTGCTTATGTTTCGGCAGTTCTCCCTCTTCTCTTCTCAAGAGAAGGGGGCCGAGGGATGAGTTAGAATTTGCTCATTACCGAATGTGAACTTCAAATTTCACGAAGAGCCGTCTCGTTACGCTTCGCCGCGCGTTCTCATGCGAGCAACGCTGCGCGCGAAGCCGTACTGCTCGTTGATGATTCCTCTTCAAACTCCGACAAAGCCGTTGCGCCATACAGTTCGTTGATTCGTCCCTGAATCATTTCAAACTCTGCGCGTTCGACGCGGATTTCATTGGTGGCTTCGAACGGCCGAAGTTCGCGGTGCAACGAGGCTTCGTTAATTTCTCTTTTCAAAAATTCCCGCGCGATGCGCTGCACCACACTGCTCGGATTTTCACAAAAGCGTTCATAAGAAATTTCCAGCACCCGTTCGGGCGGCACATGACATTTGTCGGCGCGCAGCTTCATTTCAATCTCAAAAACCTGCTCGCAAATTTCGTCGATATAACTCCTGCCGGAAGCGCCCGGCGCACTGCGCAAGCCCCAGCCGATTTCCTTGCTGCCTTGAATGCGCAACCGCGCGAGCAGCAGCGATTGCGCTACGTAAACGGGACGGCGGCGCACTTCGATGAAATAAGCGTGCTCGAAAAGCGCAGCGAGCAGCGCGATGCAATCGGTATTGCGGTTGTTCTTGTTGAGAAACGGCTTTGCAAATGCGGCCAACCACGCGTTGAAAAAGTTTTTCATCTCGTGCTCGGCGTGCGCGCTGATTTGTTGCGGCGCGCGATAGCGGTCGGCGCCGAGCCAGCGATTCCAAACATGAAAACCGTCGTTCGGCGCAGTCAATCCGGCAACGTTGCCGTAAAAGCTGCGATCGTCAAAACGCTTCGCGCTGAGAAAACGCGACGCAACCTGGCTTGCCGTGATGGGCGCATGCGGAAACAAAGCGCTCCAATTGGTGAAATACGTCACCGGCAGAAAGCGCGCGAGCGTTTGATAGAGCAATGTCGTTCCACTGCGCGGCGCACCCACGATAAAAATCATCGGCAATGCGGAGGGCCTTGCCTCTTGCAATTTTCTGCGTTCGACTTTTTCCAATATCAAATCGAACGGCTGTAGCATCTTGCCTGCGGCTGCGCGATAAAGCGCCGAGCGCGCAGCGCGATCTTTTGAAAGCACCATGCGTTTCAAAAGCCCGAGAGGATCTTGAAAATTGGCGTATTCGCTCTTCATGTGCGCGTCTTTTGGCTACGGAATCATGCCGGCGAGTAAACTGCTACTATTCACGCCGCCAGGGCAATTGCCGGCGCGTGTACAGGTCGAATCACTTGTGGCTTGGCCGGCGTGGCTTCCACAAAATTCTCGGGCCGCTCCGCCATGCCCAAATGATGCACAAGCGCCTGGGTGATGCGCTGCGCGGCTTTGCCATCGCCGTAAGGATTGCGCACCGTGCTCATGCGGCGATACGCTGCCGCATCACAAAGCAAACGCGAAGCTTCCTGCACCACGCTTGCACAGCTCGTTCCCACGAGCTTGACGCCGCCGCTCGCAACGCCTTCGGGGCGCTCGGTCTCATTGCGGAAAACCAAAATCGGCTTGCCCAACGAAGGCCCTTCTTCCTGCACGCCGCCGGAATCGGTGATGATCAAATGCGCTTTCGCCATAGCTTCCACAAAAGGCTCATAAGAGAGCGGCGCCAACAGATGGATGCGCTCTTCCCCTGCGAGCATGGCGAACACAGTTTGCTTCACCTGGGGGTTGAGATGAACGGGATAAACCACGTGCACGTCTTCATGGCGCTGCACGATTTCTTTCAACGCGGCGCACAAATTCGTCAACGCCGCGCCGTGATTTTCCCGGCGATGGGCAGTCACCAATATCATGCGCGGCGCATTCATCGCTGCGGCCGGAAGATGTTCGCGCAAGCGTTGGTTGCCTCGCCCGGCAACTTGCAGCAATGCATCAATGACCGTGTTGCCCGTCACAAAAATGTTTTCCACGGCAACGCCTTCTTTGTACAAATTGGCTGCATTTTTCATCGTCGGCGCAAAGTGCAGATCCGCAAGCGGCGCAATGAGGCGGCGATTGATTTCTTCGGGATATGGGCTGGTCTTGTCATGCGAACGCAATCCCGCCTCAACATGCCCGACCGGAATTTTGTGATAGAACGCGGCGAGCGCGCCGATAAAGGCCGTGGTGGTATCGCCCTGCACAATCACAAAATCCGGACGCTCTTGTTTGAAGATCGCATCAAGACCGGCGAGCGCGCGCGTGGAAATATCCGCGAGCGTTTGCTGGGGTTGAATAATGTTGAGATCATAATCGAGGTGCAGCCCGAACAACGGCAACAGCTCGTCGATCATCTCGCGATGTTGCGAGGTGGAAATGACCATGCTCTGCAAACGGGGATGCCGCTCGATTTGTTTAATGACAGGAAAGAGTTTGATAACCTCCGGCCTCGTGCCGAAGATCGACGCTACCTTCAACGGCCGGCGAATTGGCTTTCCCGCAAAGACAGCGTTGGTCTTTTCCCAAACAACGGTGTCTCCGGCGTGTGCGCCGAGCAGCGTCACAATTTGGTCGAATGTGTTGGGCATGATCATATCATATTCCTTATCGAAGAGCTAACGCGACTGTGAAAGTACTGTAGCACCCCGCTCATGGGGCTTTCGTTTGCAGGTTCGAAGCCTGCGCTACGTCATTTCCTTTGATACAATTCGATACCGGCAAGCCGGGCTTTGGCTTGGACCAGGTCTTGGGCAAGAATCGTTTGTTTGAATTTTCCCGTCGGATCGCCGTGATACGGGCGCGTATAAACCAACCAGTAATCGGAGTCCGCGGCATGCAGCGGCGCAAGTTTGTGCAGCACTTCTTCGAGATGTTGCGCTTGAAAGCCGACATCCGGCAGCGGCAAAATATTCCACTCGTTGCCGAGATAGTAACGCAGCGGCTCGGTCATGTAACACGCCATCACGAGAATCGGTGTGCTCCGTTCGCTTTGTGATTTTAAGAGCGTGGCCAGCGCTTTCGCATCGTCGTTTTGATAAACCGCCACCGTGCGGCGATTGTACAACGACACGCCGAATAGGAAGCACAGCGCGAGACAAGCAAGACGCGTGGAGCGCGCCGCGAAGCTCGTTGCGAGCATGTGACCGAGCACGAGAAAAAGTGGAATCGCGGCCCACAACACATATTGCAGCTTGAAACAAAGCACGAGCGTTTCCGCGAGCGCGCCACAGAGCAACACCGGCAGCGCAGACCAAACCGCGACCCGCAGCCACCAATGCTTGTTGCTCAATTCTTTGCGGCTGTTAAAGAGGAGCACGAGCACGCTCGCCGCGAGCAAAGCGACCCACGGCAATGCGGCTAAAATCGCTTCGTGCTGCGGGAGCATATGCAGCTCGCGCAGCGCCGGGCCTGCGCTAAAGCCCGTGAGAAACGCGAAGAAAGTATAACCGAATGCGACAAACGAGAACGGCGTGCGCGCGAGAATAGCGCCGGTTTGATAGCTGATGTCGCCGATCAACAGTACGAGCGCCGGCAACGTGCAGATCGCCATTGCGCCATGAAGCAATGCGGCGCGTTTCAATGCGCTGCCGTCTCTTTTTTCCAACAGAAAAAAGGCGCAACCGAGCAGAAGAAAAATTGCAAAGTAGTAGTGCGTATAAATTCCCGCGAGAGCCGCCACCGCATAGGCGCTCCAGTCCTGCCAACGATTCGAGCGTGCCGTGCGCGCTAAAAAACCGAGCGCAAGCAGTGCGGCTAAAAAGTACAACGCATAAGCGCGCGCCTCTTGCGAATACCAAACATGAAGCGGCGAAACCGCCAACAAGAACGTTGCCCACAAACGCGCTGAGCGATTCTCCAGCCACGGCGCGAGTTTCCACATTGCCACAATAGCCAAAACCCCGAACACAAGCGAAAGCGTGCGCGCAGCCAAATCCTCGGAGAAAATTTTCAGCCACACATGCAGCACGAGGTGATACAGCGGCGGAAACCCATCCGGCTCGTGCACGATCTCGCGCATTGGCTTTTTGGCAATGGCAAGCTCCAGCAATTCATCCGAAGTCAAGCTTTGCTCGTGCAAACCCCACGCGCGCAGCGCAATCCCTAGCGCCAGAATGCCGAAGAAGATCAGCATCGTCGTTGTGATTTTTTTCTGTGCGACAATCATATGTGAAGAGTCAAATTGCACGGCATCATCAAACACGTGCTTCGGGTTAAAGTAGGTTGCGCGTTATTACCGCTGCTGCGTTTTGGCTTTCAAACTCGAGGCTTGTTCGTAGTCCCAGCCTCACGGGTGCTGCGCCTGCACGCTGCTCTGCTCCGCAAGGGAGCGGGGCCAAACGGCATCGCGTCGATTTCTTTTGCGACAGCTATTCCTTTTGCAAGGCGTGCGCCATTGGTGCGCGAGCGTGGGGCGAGCCGCGAAGCGATGACAAACAACTGTATTTCTGAAGAACGCGCTCACGAAGTCATCGTCACGAAATATGACGGCACATAGAAGATGTAATGATTTATTCCGGCAGGTTGTGAAGAGCAACGAAATGGTGCGGCAATTTTTTCTGGCTGGAACAACTGCTAAATTAGGCAGGCAGCGGGCTGAATCCCGCCATTCCCCACTTCGCCGTATGTATAGCTCCGAATACGGCGGTTTATGCAGTAAAATAAAAAAGGCCGGAGACTTGCTTCCGGCCTTTTTATGTTTTGTCGCTGCTTCACCGAGGGTTCATCGTTGCTTGTTTACCTGGCTTTTATCTTTTCAAGCGAGGTGACTTCAAAGCGACGGCATCCCGTCGCCTAGAATATATTTTCAAACGTGCGTTACAACATTTGCGCGGTTAAGCTGGTTTCTGAGAGTAATATTTCAGGCGCAGGCTGCGGCTCATGTTTCTCATGCCGCGTATGCGACACCGTGACCGCGCGCTGCGTTGGGAATTGCACGAGGTCTTTCGAGAAGAGCAAATCAAACGTCCAATCCACCGCCACGCGCACTTTCTTTTCAAAGCGCGGCAGTTTGCTCAAATAAATCGTGCGCCACATCCACCATGCAAAGAAGCCGGAGAAATTGCGCCCAAGAATTTGCGCTACGCCCGTGCGCCTGCCAATCGAAGCGAGCAGGCCAATGGTTTTGAACACAAACGGCTTCAGCTTCCCGCCGCGAAGCGCGGCTTTCAAATTCTGCGCGAGCACACGACCCTCGCGAATTGCGTGCTGCGCCGTGGGCGGATAAGGCATGCCGGTTTTCGGATCGGGAATCACGGCGCAATCACCCAGCGCCCACACGCCGGGAAAATTCGGCACGGCCATCGTCGCCTCAACCATGATGCGGCCTTTGTCCTTTTTGCACGGCAGCGCTTCGAGCAAAGGATTGGGCGAAGTGCCCGCGGTCCAAACAATCGTTGTTGTCGGAATCATCGTGCCGTCGCTCAACGTGACGCCCTCTTCAGTCACGCCCGCGACGCGCGCATGCACGCGAATCTCGACTTTGCGTTCCGCCAATTTCTTCTGCGCATACGCGCCCAGCTTCTCGCCCAGTTCCGGCAGAATCACCCCGCCCGGATGCACGAGCACCACGCGAATTTGCTCCTCTTTGAGATGCGGATAGAACTCGCACGCTTCGCGCAGAAAATCATTCATCGCAGCAACGGTTTCCACGCCCGCAAAGCCGCCGCCCGCAACCACAAACGTGAGCAGATTGTGCCGTTGACCGCTTGCGCATTCGAAATCCGCTTCTTCCAGCAACTCGATCATGCGATTGCGCAGTTCAATCGCGTCGCCGAGCGATTTCATCGTAAGCGCGCGCGCCTCCAAGCCGGGGAGTTTGAAAAAATTGGTGATCGCGCCGAGCGCAAGCACGAGATGATCGTACTCTAACTCGTGCGGATGCTTGTCTTCCCCGTGAAAGACACGCACGCGCTTGCGTTCCAAATCAATCGACGCCACGTCGCCATTGAAGAAGCGCACGCGTTTGAGCAACTTGCGAATGGGATTCACGATGTGCGTCACATCGAGATCGCTGGCCGCAATCTCATGCAGCATGGGTGTGAAGAGAAAAAAGTTTTCATGATTGACGAGCGTGACTTCAATATTCGGATCGCGTGCGAGCGTCTTTTCCAATTCCAAAGCAGTATACAGCCCGCCGAAGCCGCCGCCGAGGATGAGAATGCGAGTCATGGTTTTCTCCGATTAATACTCGTTGCGGGTTGCAATGTGAGTCATTGCGAGACGGCTCTTTGCCGAAGCAATCCGCAAGTGTTCAGCAGATTACTTCGCATAAAGACGCTCGCAAGCACGATCGCAAAACAACTCGCAGCGAGTATATTTCAAACAAGAATATGCGAAGTGGTTTAGCGGAGATTGGTCGGCAAAGGGGAGAAATGCTTACAATTGGCTTATGACTAAAAACTCGTATTGCACGCTGTGAATTTGGCGAGCGGATTATGGAAGGTTCAATGCAAACTTAATTGTTCTTGTGATTTCAGCAACAGTCACCGCTGTTCGCACTTGATAGGCGCGATCACGAGAGAGCAAGAGCACGGGCCTTCTTCCAACCGGCGCCGGTAAATTAGCCCACCAAACTTCTCCTCGTTTCATGTCCACTCTTCTTTCATTAAAACTTCTTCCAACGCGCTGCAAGAATAGCTGCTCGTCATTGCGCACCTAGATCTTGCTTCCAGGCAATTTTAGCAGCGCAAAGACGAGCATAATTTAACAGCAATCCGTTTTAATGCAAGCGGCAGTTATTCCCGGCCTCATCCTCCCAGCAGATAATTGAACTTCGCGAGCAGGGTGCGATTGCGGCCGCGCCAGTTTGCGCCGCTTGTGTCTTGCTCTTCATTATAAACCAAAAACAAATTGCTGCCGGGACGATGAATCCAGTTCACGAGCAGATTGAGGCGAAAGCGTTCATCATCGCTGTTGTATTGCGTGAAGACTTTCGCGAACAAACGCGGCGTGAAAGAGTAAAGCACGCGCGCGAAACCGAGGTTCGTGCCGTACTTGCCGTTTGCCGTCGGCAGATCAACTTGATTGCGCGTGTAATTCAACTCGAGGGAGAGATTCGCGTTGGGCCGCACGAGCAAGCCGCCGCCAACCGAGGCGAGCTTGCCGCTATAAAACTCGCCGACGTTCGCCGTTGCTTCGAGCGCGATACGCTTACTTTTGTCAGAATTGAACTCCGCGAGATAGCTGCGAAACGAATAGGCGCCCACCGGCACTTCGACACCGTCGCGCAACTCAAAAGCTTCGTCGAGATCATCATACGTTGTAAGCGCGGCAACGAAAAGCTCGGAGCCATTGCGGAAGAGATTAAACAAACCATTGAACGACGTACGCGTTTCAAGAGCATGGTGTTGATCCGTGATATATTGATAGCTATTGAAAAACCACGTTTGCCGAATGGGGCCGTGCGCCCAACGCTGCGAGAGATAAGGAATCGCGCGGCTTTTGCGCACCCCGTTGCGTTGCACAAATCCGAGTTGCGCTTCAAAATTTTCTTGAATGTCGCTGTATTCCAGGCTAATGCCCCAGCGGTCGCGCTCATGACTGAAGAACGCGGACCCGGCCCAATCGCGGCGCTCTAATCCGCTCGTGTGCGCCTTGCCGAGAAACCCGGTGAAGCGTGTGCCCGCGCCGAATGCGAGATTTACATCCGCGGCAAATACACGATTCTGCTCCCGTTCCCGGCTGAGCACCTCGCGCGACTGCGCGCTACGTTCGATCACATCACCCCACCACGCTTTGTTCGTGGCAATGAGGCCGAGGGAAGATTTTGCGAGAATATCGCGCTTCACGCGCAACACGGAAAAATTTTGGCGCGGCAATTCCACGAACTTGTCGTCGCTCTCGTCCTCAGTATCGTTGTCATCTTGATAACTCGTGCGACTGGTGAGCACATCCAGCAGGCCGACTTCATACTTGCCGATTTTGCCGGTAACCTTGACGCCGCCAGTAATGGCCACGGCTTCGCCGTTGTCGGTCAAGCCGATGCTGCGACTAAAAAAGAGCAAGGTTGAAGGCGGCTCGAAATCCAACACGCGCTCGCCGACGCGAAATACGTCGGCGTTCTCCAAAAAGAACTCGCGCTTTTCGGGAAAGAAAAGATCAAAGCGCGTGAGATTGACCTGCTCTTGATCGCTCTCTACTTGCGCGAAATCCGTGTTGAGCGTCAAGTCCGCGGTGAGGTTCGCCGTGAGATGCACCTTCGCATCCGCGCCGAAATCGAGCTTGCGCTCCAGCGGCTCGTGCTCTTCAAAATCTTTGACGCAGCCGGTGAGCGTGAACGGTTTAAGTTCGAGCATGCCGCCGTGCTGCAAATCGCGCAGGCCTTCGAGATGGCCGAAATACGAGGGCTTCAAATGCCCAAAGAAACCGAGATCGCGCGCTATGGGCGCCCAATAACTTTCCTCGCGCTTGCGCGGAATACGGCGCGCGAAGTTCGCGCCCCACGTTTGTATGGAGTCCGCGTTGAAACGCAGCGTGCGCAAGGGAATCGCCATCTCCGCGCTCCAACCGGTTGCCGTGCGCCGGCCAGCGGATTTCCACACGCCGTCCCAATCCCAATTCTGGCTCTCGCCTTCGTTGCGAATGAGGCCGTCACGTTGTGCGCCGAGCGCATTCGTCGCAAAGTAAAACAGATTGCGATGGTCGTGATACGTATCCAAATAAATCTCGAAACTATCGTTGTCTTGCAGCTCCGCATCGCGGCGCATGACGTTGGCAACCACGCGCTCCGGTTCCCGATCAAACATCTCCGCGGCGAAATAGATATGTTCGCGATCATACAGCAGCGACACGCGCGTCGTTTCGGATGCCGCAACGCCGTGGTCCGGTTCGCGTTGCACGAACTGCGTGAATACCGTCGCCTTTTGCCAGGCCGGCTCATCGATGCGTCCATCAATAGCGATTTTAAAGGCTAATTTCATCGGAGGCACGTGAGCCGCGGGCGGCGGTGCGCCGTTTTGTGCGAATGCCGCGACTCGTCCGATGAAGACAGCAATGAAAATAAAATGGCATTTACTCATGGGGGATTCTTGTCCTTTGAGATCAGAATAAGCAAAAGTGCATTGCTCGCATAAATAGAGGATGCGAGGCAAGCATCGCGTTTTTGAATTGAGAGAAAGAAATGAATCAAATGCTGCCGCGGAGAGGGAGAGGCAAGGGCAAGAATTCGTGCAACTGTGGGTGGGAACACCAAAAGGAATGCGCGCGGAGTCAACGCGGACGCATTCACAACAGAACCAACAATTGGCGCGAACGCCTACTTTGCCGAAACAACTCCAACCGGCGTTAGCATGTGCTCGTGCAATCTTGCGTTGATACTGCTCATCTGACTACTCCATTTTAAGGGTTGAAGAGGGGTGTTTATTTTTTTGCGGGGCAAAAATAGAATGCCGTTGCCGCAAATGCAAGCAGGATTTTTTCTGTGACGGAAGCTTTAGTGGCGAAATTCATGAAAGTTGGGAGACTATTTTCTGGCGTCTGTTTTTCACAAAAAATGCACGCACCACTGTTGACCGCAAATGAGAGCTTGAAAAGCGCCGACCCGCTTGTTATCTTGCACAACAACAGCAAGGATAGTCGATGAAAATCATGCTCGCCGCGCTCGCGCTCTTTGGTCATGCGTATGCGCAAACTTCATCTTTCGATGCTAGCCAACGTGCACAACAAGTTCATGTCAACGCGCTGGTGCTTGATGCGCATATTGATACGCCCTATCGCCTCACACGCTCGCCCGCGGAGGTTTCGCAACGCCTCGCAACGGGTCACTTCGATTTCGTGCGCGCTCGCGAAGGGGGCTTGGACGCTTCCGTGTTTGCAATTTATGTTGCGAGCCGCTTTGATTATTCCGGCAAAGTGCAAGCCGGTGCATTTGCGGAGGCGCAGCGCATATTGCAGTTGATTGACAAAACGCTCGCGCAGAATGCCAATACCGCGGCATTGGCGCGCACGCCGGGAGAAGTGCGGCGCGTCGTGGAATCCGGCAAGCACGCGATCATTTTAAGTTTGGAAAATGGCAGCGCGATTGAAAACGACCTCGCCAACCTGCGCACGCTTGCGGAGCGTGGCCTGAGTTATGTCACGCTTACGCACTCGAAGGACAATCAAATCTGCGACGCTTCATATGATCGTCGCCGCACGTATCGTGGCTTGTCGGCATTCGGCCAAGAAGTGGTGCGAGAACTAAATCGTCTCGGCGTGATGATCGATGTTTCGCATATTTCAGATGAAGCATTTTGGCAAGTGCTTGCGCGTACTCAATCTCCCGTGATCGCTTCCCACTCCGGCTTGCGCAAGTTTCGCCGCATGCAGCGCAATCTTTCGGACTCCATGCTGGTGGCAATCAAAAAGAACGGCGGCGTGGTGTGCCTAAACTTTGGCTCATTTTTTTTGAGCGAATCGTTTCAATCCTCGGTGGTGGCGCGCGATCGCCAACTCGAAGCGGCAAGAGCAACTTTCAAGAGTGATCCCGTGCAATTGGAAAAAGAGTTGAAAAAAATTCGTGCAACCGCGACGATCAGCAATGCCACGCTCGCCGAACTCATCAAACATATTGACTACGCCGTGAAGCTCATCGGCAGCGATCATGTCGGCTTGGGCAGTGATTACGACGGCATCGACGTTGTGCCGCTCGGCTTGGAAGATGTGGCGAGTTATCCCAAAATCACCGCGGCGTTGTTGCAATTGGGCTATGCCGAGAGCGACGTGCACAAAATCATGGGGGAGAATTTTCTGCGCGTGTGGGCGGAAAATCTGAAGCGGAAATTCTAGCGTTGGGCGCGGAAAAAGAAGCGCCATTTTGCTGCAACAGCTTCTCGTTCTCTCTCAAAAGTATTCACGCTGGGTAAAGGTTATGCCGAGATACTCACCCCCTATCACTCTTTTGCAGCTCGCCTCGCATGCAGCGTTTGTTGCCTGGCACACAACCGATTTCTCGGCGCAAGACGTCAGCAACAAAAAGGGCGTGCGAGACTGGCTCGCACGCCCTTGCAGAATCACGACACCAACTATTCGTCGTTGCGCAACAACCTCAGATTTATTTCACAAAAAGCATCTCGCTGTAAATCGGCATGGGCCAATAGTCATCCGGCAATGCCTTTTCCAGCTTCGCCGCAAGGATGCGCACGTTGCGCATTTCGGGAATGATTTTGTCGCGCATGTGATAGGCTTTTTGATGCACGGTGTCACCGCCGAGATCGGCATTGACTTCGTGCAAGCGTTGCAAAGCCTCGCGGAAGTCATTCACCAACGCATTGACTTCCTGCAAAGTTTTGAGCACGCCCAGAGCTTCCACGCCGCTGCGTTTCGCGGCATCGAGGGTCGAAGCCAGCTCATGCACATAACGAATCGCTGCGGGCAGAATCATGGTTTGCGCCATGCTCGCGGTGGTTTCGCCTTCGATGTTCACAGTTTTGAAGTATTGATCGAAGACAATCTCCGCGCGCGCGGCAAGCTCGCGCTCGTTGAGCACGTGGTATTTCTCGAACAAAGCTTCGTTCTTTTTATCATGCAACCGCTCGAACGCATCAAGCGAATTGCGCAGATTGAACAAGCCGCGACGCTCCGCCTCTTTGTGCCATTCTTCGGTGTAATTGTCGCCGTTGAAGATGATGCGCTTGTGCTGTTTCATCACGCCTTGCAATGCTTCGTGCAATGCTTGCTCAAACGCCACGTTGGCTTGCAGCCGCGACTCGATGTGCGTGACCAACTCATCGATGGCTGAAGCCACAATGGTGTTGAGCACGGTGTTCGTGAACGAAATCGACTGGCTCGAACCGACGGCGCGAAACTCAAACTTGTTGCCCGTGAAGGCAAACGGCGAAGTGCGATTGCGGTCGCCTGCGTGCCTCGGCAAATGCGGCAACACGGAGGAGCCGAACGCGAGCACGTCTTTTGATTTGCTGCTCTCCGCTTTGCCTTTTTCAATTTGATTGAACACGTCTTCGAGTTGATCGCCAAGAAAGATCGACATGATGGCGGGCGGCGCTTCGTTCGCGCCGAGGCGATGGTCATTGCCTGCATGCGCCACGCTCGCGCGCAGCAAATCTTGATATTGATCCACGGCCTTGATCACTGCGGCGCAGAAAAAGAGAAACTGCATATTGTCATGCGGCGTCTCGCCCGGCTCCAGCAGATTCATGCCCGTGTCGGTGGACATCGACCAGTTGTTGTGCTTGCCGCTGCCGTTGATGCCCGCAAAAGGCTTTTCGTGCATCAAACACACGAAGCCATACTTGCGCGCGGTGTTGCGCATGACCTGCATCGTCATCTGTTGATGATCCGCGGCGATGTTGCAATTCTCAAAAATCGGTGCGATCTCGAATTGGCTCGGCGCAACTTCGTTGTGGCGCGTTTTGATCGGCACGCCCAAACGATAAAGTTGATACTCCACGTCGGTCATGTACGCGAGCACGCGCTCGGGAATGGAGCCGAAGTAATGATCTTCCAGCTCTTGGCCGCGCGGCGGCTTTGCGCCGAAAAGCGTGCGCCCCGTGGTCACCAAATCAGGACGGCGATAATAAAACTCTTCATCAATCAAAAAATATTCTTGCTCGGCGCCAACCGTTGCATACACTTTATGCACATTCTTTACGCCGAAGAGCGCCAGGCCGCGCAACGCCTGCTTGCTCAAAGCTTCCATCGAGCGCAACAGCGGCGTCTTCGTGTCGAGCGCCTCGCCCGTCCACGAAGCAAACGCCGTGGGAATGCACAACGTCGCGCCGTTGTGGTTTTTAATAATGAAGGCAGGCGAAGTGGGATCCCACGCGGTATAGCCGCGCGCTTCAAACGTCGCGCGAATGCCGCCGCTCGGAAACGAGGAAGCATCCGGCTCGCCTTGAATCAAATCTTTGCCGGAGAATTTTGCCACTGCGCCGCCGCCCACATTGGGCGTGACAAAGCTGTCGTGCTTCTCCGCAGTGCTGCCCGTGAGCGGCTGAAACCAATGCGTGAAGTGCGTTGCGCCATGCTCCACGGCCCACTCTTTCATGGCGAGCGCCACCACGTCCGCAATCTTCGCATCGAGCGGTTGGCCTTTGTCAATCGTGGCTTGCAACGCCTGCAAAATTTCTTTGGGAAGCTTGTCTCGCATGATGTCGAGCGTAAAGGTGTGCTCGCCAAAGATCGCGTTGATGTCCGCAGTCAATTGTTGCGGCGCTTCGCGCAAGTGCCAATTCTTGGCCGCGGCCAACACCTCATAGCGTCGGGAGTAGTTCTTGGACATAGGTGGCAATCCTCCTAAAAGGTTTCGACTGAAGCTCGCCAAATCCTGGTGCGGAAATTTCGCAAGCAGGGATATGGAGTGATTTGATTTAAAAAAGTGAAGCCAAATATAGAAAAGTTTTTCAATTTCAAAAGTATTTTTTGTTTATTCTAAAAAAAGTTCGGAGTGCAATTATAGTCGTGACCCTGTTTTTTTGTTCAACCCCGCGTACTCACATCTCATCGGCCGCGTACTTTACCTGCAATTTGCTTTCTTTCCTTCCCCGACTCTGCCTATTTTCGGCGAACCCGCAGGCTTGCTTATAAATTGCTTCTGCAAAACTTCGTTCACACGAAAATGGAGCGCCGATTAGCGTTTCTTAAAACGCGAATTAAAAGAATTAGCGTACATTTGCGTTGATTCGCGGTTCAAAAAACAATTCGGTACTTTCGCGACAGTTCCATTTTCGTGGGATAGAAACCGGCTGCGCATAACAAACACTTTTTGAAAGCCACATGAAAAGTATTCTCACTCTGCTTCTGTTCATAACACTCGCCACCCTCAGCTTTGCGCAAGAGCGCGCACGCGGTAATGGCGCTATCTTCGGCAAAGTTCATGACGCTGCGCAACGCGCGCCCATTGAGTTTGCCAATGTGCTCCTCTTTTCGGCCAAAGATAGTGCGATGGTGTCGGGCATTGCGACAAACGCCAAAGGCGAATTTCGTTTCGAAGTGCTCGCCCACGCCACATACTATCTCGACGTGCAATTCATCGGTTTCAAAAAGAAGCGCGTGGCGAATATTACACTCAACGCAGCGCGACCGACGTTTGACCTCGGCGGCATTCTCCTGAAGCAAACCACGCTCACGGTCGAAGGCGTGGAAGTGGAAGCCGAAGCGCTTGCAGTTTCCTATCAACTCGACAAAAAGGTCATCAATGTCGGCCGGCAAGCCGCAGCGAGTTCAGGCACAGTCGTGGATGTTTTGGAAAACGTGCCCTCCGTGAGCGTCGACATTGAGGGCAATGTGAGCCTACGCGGCAGCAGCAATTTCACTGTGCTCATCGATGGCCGGCCCTCGATTTTGGAGCCGAGCGAGGCGTTGCAGCAAATACCTGCGAGCACAGTTGCAAACCTCGAAATCGTCACGAATCCTTCTGCGAAACACGATCCCGAGGGCGCTTCGGGCATCATCAACATTGTTTTGAAAAAAGAGCAGCGCAGCGGACGCAGCGGCATCTTCAATCTCAACTTGGGCGCGGGAGAGAAATATGGCGGGGATTTTTTGTATGATCACAAAAGCGGCAGCGCGCAAGCCACACTTGGAGTGGATTACAACCGGCGTTTGTTTACCGGCACGGAGCAGGAAAAAAATCAAACCACGCGCGAGGAAGTGATTTCAACCATCAACTCAAACGGCGATTCGCGACGTCAGGACAACAATCTTGGCGGGCGCGGCGAAGTGCGCTGGCAGCCAAGCCGCAAAGATGAGTTTAATTTCGGCGGACGTTACGGCGAGCGCAATTCCGTGCGTGGCTCCACCTTGCAATATTTCGAGAGCGCTTCGACCTCGAATGCGATTTCAGAATATTCGAGCGTTTCGGATCGCACGCGCACGCGCGATTTTTATGCGCTGAACACAGGCTACAAACATCGCTTCGCGCCCAAAGGCCACGAGCTTGCCGCGGAGTTGTTTTACAGCCGCCGGGAAGGCGATGAAGCGAACACATTTGCTTTGCGCACACTCGCGGCGAATATGATCAGCGGCCAACGCAATACCGAAATCGGCCCCTCGCGCGAACTGCGCGCGAAGCTCGATTATACTTTGGCGCACGGTGAAACGGGAAAATTCGAAGCCGGTTATCAAAGCGAGTGGGGGCGCTCGGAAGATCGCACCGGCTTGTCGGAATATGACAGCACCTTGGGCGCTTACGTCGCGCGTGAGCAATTCAGCAACTTCACGCAATACGATGAAAACGTGCACGCACTTTATGCGCTCTTTGCCACAGCGTGGCGCGGCACGAGCTATCAACTCGGCCTGCGCGGCGAACGCACCGACCGTGCAATCTCTTCCGCGAGCGCGGCGCAACGCTTCGTGATTGATCGCTGGGACTACTTTCCTTCGTTGCATATCTCGCGGCAAATCGCCGGGCAGCATCAAGCCATGGCGAGTTACACGCGACGCATCGAACGCCCGGAGGGCGGCGAGCTTGAGCCGTTTCTCACGTGGGTTGATGCGTACAACGTGCGCGTGGGCAATCCCGCGTTGAAGCCGGAATTTATCGACTCGTATGAAATCGGCTATCAAATGAATTTTGCCCAAAGCCAATGGTCGCTCGAAGCCTATGGCCGCAACACGCACAACAAAATCGAAGACGTGCGCTCGGTTTATGCCGACAATGTGACGCTGCGCTCCGCGGCCAACATCGGCGCGGATTATACGTTCGGCAGCGAGTTGCTCTGGACGCGCGACTTCACCAAAAGATGGTCGGTGAATTTAACCGGCAACCTTTATCACTATCGCATCAAAGGCGTGTTGTTTGATGAAGCTTTCGAGCGCGAAAGTTTCAATTGGAACTTGCGCGGAAGCAATTCGCTCAAACTGCGCAGTGGCACGCAATTGCAGCTCGATGCCATATACAACAGCCCTTCGGTCGCAACCCAGGGCCGGCGCGAAGACTTCTTCACCGCGAACGTCGCAATCAAACAAGAGTTTTTTGCTAAAATGTTTTCAGCCACACTGCAAGTGCGCGATGTGTTTCGCACCGCCAAAGAGGAGAGGATTTCCGAAGGTGAAAATTTTTATAACGCGCGTTATTCGCGCCGCGAAGCGCCCGTGGTCCTGCTCAATCTCAAATACAATTTCAACCAATACAAAGCTGAACGCAACGGCCGCGGCGAAGAACGGGAAGATGACGATTTCTGATTTGCGGCTTTGTGCTCGCTTCGTTCCGCCATGATCTAGCTGCGGCGGAACCCTAAGCACATTGGCTTGCGCTCATCAAAACTCATTTGCCATAAACAATCTCCACGCGCGCGACTTGCGCCTCTGCCAGAAAACTTAGTTTGAGATAGCGCGTGTTCGGCGGCAATGCCGTGGCGGAAACGAGCATAGGGCGCGCATAGTTGTAATCTGCTTGCCCGGCATAAAAAACCTCCGTGCTCGCTTGCACCGAATCAAACCGCGCGCCTTCGGTGGAAGCGCTCAACGCCAATGGCGACGCTTCCGAATTTGTGAACACATACACGCGCACGCTGTGCATCGCGGCATCAGTATAGTAAATCACCTCGCCTCCGCTCTCGCCTTTTATGCGATGCGCGTCTTCTTTGAACGCTCGCGCATTGTCGGTTTGCAGCGTCACGCGTTGATTGCGATGAAACGTTGCGCCGAAATTCATCATCTCATCCACCAATGTCCGATGCGCAATCGTCACCGGCCCAACCATATTCGAAGGCGCGGAAACACCGGAAGCATTGCGCGCGCGCACGCGATAGTAATACGATTGCGCCACCACGGCCTCGCGATCATGATACAACGGCCGATGCGAAGTATTCGCCTCGGTGAGATTCCACGCCAAGGTTTGCCAAGCGCCGTTCAAAGAATCCGCGCGTTCGATTTCATAGCTCGTTGCGCCGACCGCGCCTTGCCAAGAGATTTGCGCCGCGTCGACGAAGGGCAAGAGCGTCGGCGCTTTCGGTGCCGCCCACTGCGGCGCAGATAAGCCGCGAATCGCAAAGGCATTTTCGCGCATGACCGACATCACATTGTGCTCATCGTACAACTCGCCCGAAGCAAAGCCCGGCGCATGATAGGCTTTAAAAAAATATCCGCCCGCGCCCGGCTCTGAGTGCCAATAAAAGCCGCCGTCGCGCGCGCGAAAACGCAAGCTCCAAATGAGTGCGCCGCTCACATTCGGCGTGTGCCGCACAACCTCGCAAACCGCGGCAATCGCGGCGGTGCTGATGAAACCAAACTCCCCGACGAAGTAGGGCTTCTTCCCTTTCGCCTGCTCCGCGCTCTCACGAATATGCGCGATCATCTCGCGCGGGTCGCGCTCATAATGATGCGTCGAAACGAAATCGGTATTCGGATCGCTCAAACTTTCTTCGCGCAATACGCTCGTATAAAAACCGTCGAGCACGAGATGATGCGCGTCGAGCTTTTTAATATACGCCGTCATCTCGCGCGTCCACTCCGGTGGGCTTTGCAACTCGTTGCCGGTTTCCCACGCGAGTATCGCCTTGTCTTCGCGATAAGGCACGCCCGTAATCGTATTCACGCGATTGAGCATGAACGCAATCGTCTTTTTGAAATCCGCTTTGATTTGTTTATCGCTCCAAAACGCTTCGCTCGGCTTTCCGCGAAACGCGGCATATTCCGCGCGGCCTCCCATCCAACTCCAATTGTCGACAAACGGAATGATTACGCGCACGCCGACTTCATTCGCCAGCGCCAAAATCTGATCATACACACGAAACGCTTCTTCGTTGAACTCGCCCGAGCCGAGCACGTAGCGCGGCGTGTTCGGCAAATCATCTTTGCGGCGCACGGTGATCGTGTATAAACGCGCAACGGTTCCGCCCATAGCTTTCACGGTTTCAAGCGCATCGCGAATCTCGAACGCCTCCGGCAAGCGCCACGGATTCGTTTCCTCAAAGCGCATGTTGTCTTCGATGCAATGCAGATTCGGAATGTTGAAGGAGATGAAGCGCAATTCATTGTTGCCGTCCCTCAAACGATCGCCAGACACCGTCACGTAATGCTCAAAGACCGAATCCCAAAGCCGCGCGCTCTGCATCGCGGCGAGCAATTGCTCCGCAATCTTCTCGTGCGAAAAAACGCTCGGATGTCCGTTCGCCACATAGCCGCCGGGGAAATAATCGAACTGCGCATGATGAACATCACGCCGGCCTTGCGCGCGTTCGTCTGCAACAATGCGTTGCACCTGCTCGCGCATCCACGGCACGTGCGCCGCGACCGCGAGAATTTTTACGCTCGGATAAACGCTGCGTATCGTTGCGAGGAATTTGCGATACTGCGTGCGATAGCGCAGCGAGTTTTCCGGGGAAACATTGCCCGCCGGATCTTTCAAGCCGGAGTAATCATTTAAACCAAGAGCGATAACAACCAACTCGGGCTGCCACTGCGTGAAATTCCATTGCGGCGCGGGCGCGTCCATCAATGTGCGATCGAAGCGATCCGGCATGTTGAGCGTGTGATCGCCGGACCAATCCGTGACCATGCCGATGCCCGAGCGCGCCGTGACATGATACTCCGCGTTCAGTTTGCGTGCGAGGATCGTCGCGAAGCCGTGATCAATGTTCGTGACCGGAAACGTTTCGAGCCACGGCATACGCTGCGCTTCCGCTTCATTGCCCTCAGCAACGGTAAATGAATCGCCGATGAACTCGATCTTGCGTTGCGTTGTGCGCGCGGCCGGCGGAAGCGTTTGCGCTTTTTCATCAAGCAAAAAGCCGGAGAAAACGGCGATCTTGTTCTGCGCGCAGTTGCGTTTGGTTAATCGCAAAGTGTGATTGCCGTTCGGCAAATTTTCCGCGAGCACGTAATCGGCCGCGCCCGGCTGCGTGCCGCGAAAAACGCTGTGCAGTTTGCCGTCGAGATAGACGTTGTAATAATTCGCATCATCGGTCATGCGCACGCCGATGCTCGTGCCGGTGAAGGATAGCGCGAGCGTCACGCCGGGCCACGAATGTTTCGCGTTGAGCGAATCGCTGCGCTCCCACCGGCCGGAGTATTGAATATGCGGATGCTGCGCGGGAATAAATTGCGCCGCGACGAGCTGCGCATTGTATCCCAGCAGTTGCAAACCGATTGCAAGCATGAATTGAGGGCTTCGACGCATAATGCTCCCTTGCAACGTATTCACTGTGATAGGCTTGATCAAACACTTCGAAATTTTATTTAACCAACAGCATGCGCTTTTCATCTACAAAAGCGCCGGCAGTGAGGCGATAAAAATAAACGCCGCTCGCGAGGCTCCTGCCGTCAAAATTCAACGTGTATCGTCCCGCGCTTTGTTGCGCATCCACAAGCAGACGCACTTGCCGACCAAACACATCATGCAGCGCAAGCTTCACCCGCTCTGGCCGCGCGAGCGAATAATTGATCGTCGTCGTCGGATTGAACGGATTCGGAAAATTTTGTTCGAGCGCAAAGCTATGCGGCGTTTGGGAATTTTCCGCGACGGAGGTAATGATGTTCGCCGGAATGCCGAGATAATCAAGATCCATCCAACCCCACGAGAGTTCAATTTGAATCGTGTTGTTGCCTTGCGCCAGCGCAACGTTAAACTTTTTTTCGAGCCATGTATTCAGTGCGCCGTTGAACGACACTTCGCCCGCGCGCACGCCATTGATATTCACATACTGATTTTTGGGTGAATCATACGGCAACCGATAGCCGAACGCGATTTCATACGTGCCCGCCGTGGTAATGCCGACTTGCCACGTGATCGTGCCGGTTTGTTGCATACGCAAACACGCACCGTTGCTCGCCGTGGGGTCATTCAAAATCGCCGGCGTGCCGTTGCGCGTCGCACGCTCCGCCTCAAAACGCGTGAAGAACGGCTTGCCCACGACAATGGGCACGCGGCTCGATTTGCGTTGGTGGCCGCGATCATCCGTGGCGCGCGCGGTGAGAGTATAATTTCCTGACTTGATATTCGTCCACGTGATCGCATACGGCGGCGCACTCACTTCGCCGAGTTTCATCGTGTCCGCAGCAAAGAACTCCACCAACGTCACCGCGCCGTCATTGTCCGCGGTCGCGGCTTCGATCTTCACCTCCGCGCCCTCCGGAAACTGCGTGTCGCTCGCCGGACTCGTGATGCTCACTGTGGGCCAATCGCCGCCGATGCCGTTCACATCAACGTCCGCGCGATAACGATCCCACAGGTATTGCATGCCCGCAAGCAGATCGACCGTCTGCGTCACTTGATTATCCGTCCACGACCAACCGAGGGCTCCCGCATAGCCCGTGCGATAAAGTTGGCCGAACAAACTATCGCGCGGCACACCGAGCGTATTCTTCATGTGAAACTCCGCGACGACGAGCGGCTTGTCAAGTTGCCAACGGCCTTTGGGATAATGAAACGGCGATAGGTTCGTTCCAGCCCAATCGTAATAATGCACGGAATAAAAATCGAGAAAGCCGTCCACGTCACCGCCCGCGGCAAACAAGCGCGCATTGGTGTAGTAGTTAAAATTCGCGGCTTGCGCTTTTTCAAAATGACGCACGATCTCTTCGGCAGAGAGCGTCACGTGATATTTTTGCGCGAAGCGTTTTTCCATATCAGCTTTCTCTTCGACGCTCAACTGTTCGAGCGCAATACCGGCCTTGCCCAACGCCGAGGTAATATCCGTGAGTGCGAGAAAGCTCCACGCGCCGCTCGTCACTTTCGCCGTGGGATCAGTGCGATGAATCGCGCCCGCGCAGAGATTGACGAAACGCTGAATTGCAGCCATGGGCACGTGCTCCACACCGCTCCAACCGAACTCGTTGCTCATGCCCTCCGGCTCATTAAAAATTTCCCACGCAATAATTGCGGGATGGCCTTTGAGCGCAGTCACCATCGGAATGAGCGATTTACGAATGTAAGCATTCGTGTACGTCGTGTCCGTGAGCATGAGCTTGTTGCGATTCCGAATGAGCGCGCTGTTTTGCGTGTGCAGCATATCGAATGACCATAAGCACAGCTTCAATCCGATTTCTCTTTCCCACGCGAGATCCAAAATCTTTTTCATGTCGGCAATCGCATCGCTGCCGGGGCCGTTGACGAAGCCGGAGCCGTCGAATGAAGGCGTGTACGCGCCGTTGGTGTGCAACCACCAACGCATCGCATTGCCGCCGTGATCGTGCATTTGCAGCATAATGTCGGCGAATGAGTTGAAGTCCGTGGGGTCGCGACCGATGTCGCGCGCGAAGCTAACCCACGCGAGGTTCGCGCCGCTGAGGAAAAGTTTTTGATTGTTATAGTCGATGCGATGGTCTTGCGCGAACAGCACGCTCGTGCAGAGAACGAGTGTGATCGAAACTCTTAAAAGAGATGATTTCATTGCAACACCTCGGAAGAAGTAAACTGTTCAGCCACGGCTTGGCCGTGGCTTGCTTTTAAACGAACAACGTAGGTGGTTAGAACCTGCATTTTGCGCTTCATTCGTGCCGCCCTTCGCCTGATGATGAATCATCAGGCTAGGAGATGCAAGCCAACTAAAGTTGGCTACCACCATCAGCGATCTTTAGATCGCTTGCACCTTTTAGCCTGATGCTTCAGCATCAGGCGGAGGTTGGCGATTTCACCAATGCAAAACTCAGGTAGAACCTGAATTTTGCACCCAAATTGTTCTTTGACAGCAATCCGCTAGCGGTTGCGATGCGGACAGGGCATACGTTGGCGCTATGAAGTGATGCCATTTTTTTGAATCGGCTTTTCATCTTCCGAAGCGCATCTGCCATCGCTT
>JAYRWE010000036.1:0-58566 GCA_041918175.1 bacterium | reverse complement strand
TGGAGCAGCCACCATCTGGGTGTCCTTTCGCGGTTAAGGGGCAGAGCGGCTAGTCGTGATTTTGTCCTGTAAAGAAAGGGGTTTTATCACACTTTCGCAAGCGCGTTTGTCAAGGAACGAAAAAGAAGTGCAAAATTCAGGGACTATGAATCGACCATGCTTGACTGATGATAAAACTCAAAACAAGTGTATAGATTACAGCAAACCATTCAATGAAGTTTCGTAAAATTTCTAAATCGCCATCTGAAGTTGGAGCCTCTATGGCAAAAATCCAATTGACAAACACTAACGAAACGACTATCGCACTCATTGCAATGGCATAGAGTAAAGCAACTAAAAATTTTTTCCCAATTGCTTTGAGATAACCCTTTCTTGTAATACTGCCGCTTTGATGATTTCGAATCATACTAAATTTTCAGACTTTAAGTTGCAGGAAGGAGGCTTTTCTGGAAGTCGCGCATGAGGAAATTTGTTGAAAACAAGATATGGTTTTTACAAGCTGAAGCAAGCAATTTTTTTACAAGCGGAGCCAACTGCATAGATCTTCTGAAGGCTTTGTATCGTATACAAGGCGTGTTCCGCAACGCCACGCGCTGCGGGTACTCTTTTTCAATTCCAAACACCTCACAAGCGCAACGGCCTGTTGTTTTGTTCACTGCAAAAACGCGGTGACATTTCTCCGAAAAAGCGCTTGACTCTCAGAACTCGGATTTTTACTTTGGCCGCGTTCAAAAAAGCCTGTTCAAAACATCATTGTTGGAGTTTGCCTATCAATCGTTCGCTATCGGGTGTGCGGTAATTATCATAGAAATTTTTTGATTCGTGTATTCGTTATACCGCATGCTAACGTAGCGTGGTTCGGTGTAGGCTAACTTGCAGAGACCGAAACGTTGGAACTTCGGCACATGGTCCGGAGGTTCCAAAGGGCTGCGTTTACAGCACCCACGTTTTCGGTTTTTTTGTTTATGGACAAACCAGCAAACTTTAACTTGGAGGTTCCGACAATGAAGAAGGTCTTCTCTCTTCTCAGCTTGTGCGTGGTGTTCACGCATGTCTCCAGCGCCTTTGCGCAAGGTCCCGGCAGTGCCGCGGCGTTGTTTCTCCTCATTTCTCCGGGTGCTCGTTCGGCGGGTATGGGCGAATCGTTCGTCTCGGTTGCCGATGATGCCAATGCCACTTATTGGAATCCCGCAGGCTTGGCGTTTCAAGAGCGCATGTCCATTTCACTCATGCACGCGAACTGGCTGCCGCAACTCGCCAGCGATCTTTATTATGACTACGCGAGCGTGGTCAAGCCCATCAGCGGCATCGGCACGGCTGGCCTCGCGGTCACATTCATCAATCTCGGCGAGCAGATCATCACCGGTGAAAATGATCCCACGGAGTTGGGACGCTTCAGCAGCTATGAGCTTGCGATTGCCGGCTCCTTCGGCACCAAGCTCGGCGCGAATAATTCCGCGGGCGTGGCGCTGAAATTTATTTATAGCAACCTCGCGCCGGAACTGGACAACACCGCGCAAAAAGGCGACGGCAACGCGACCGCGTTTGCGCTCGACCTTTCTTATCTGCACAAAAATTTGCTCGTCGATTATCTCAACTTCGGCGTCAATCTCACCAACCTCGGCCCCAAGATCACATACGTTGACGCGGCGCAAGCCGATCCTCTGCCCACCAATCTCCGCATTGGCCTGAGCTATCAACTCATTCGCCAAGAGTTCAATCGCCTTACCGTCGCGACTGAAGTGAATCGCCTGCTCATTGCGTTTGACGATGAAGGCAAAGCGCTCGGCGTGATTCCCGGCATCTTCAAGGCGTTTTCCGACGAGCCTTCCAGCGCGGAGCTCAAGCATTTCATCTATAACGTCGGCGCGGAGTATTGGTACAACAACTTCGTCGCGCTGCGCACCGGCTATCATTACGACCAAACCGGCCGCGTGAAATACGTCACCTTCGGCGCGGGCTTGAAATACTCCAGCCTGAATTTGGATTTCGGCTATATCTCCGCGGGCGAAGGCCATCCACTCAGCGACACCATGCGCTTCTCGCTCGGCATCGGACTTTAATTGTATCGCGATATTCACGTCGCGTGCGCCCACTCTCGCTTTGTCATTCTGTAAGAACCTTCCCTCGCACTTGAGACGCAACTTGTTTTTAGAGGTGTGTGCAATGCTAGGCGAGGTTCTTCCAGCATGACGGCTTTGAGTTGTTTTGAACTTCGCCTCCTCACTCCTTCTCAATCCAACTTATGTCACGTCGCGTTTGGCTCTTGCTCACGATCTCTGCGCTGCTGCTTGGCAACTCCTTCGCTTCGAACGCTCGCCGCGCCGGGTCGCAATCTTCCGGCAATTCTCTTCGCGCAAAATATCGCATCAATCACGCGACGCAACGTTTGCACAAACACATGGTCGCGGCAGTTGATACCATCAACATTCTTGCGATTCGCGTGGAATTCAAACGCGACACCGTGCGTCAAACCACGGGCGACGGCCGCTTTCTTCGCGCTGCGGATGCGAAATACACCATCGACGCCCCGCCGCACAATCGCTCCTACTTCGTCGCGCAATTGACCGCGCTCGCGAATTACTTCAAATCCGTTTCGCGCGGCAAAGCCGTTCTGCAATTTCAAGTTTATCCGCAGGCGGAAGAGGCGGCCTATGCGCTTGATCGTGCGATGGATTATTTCGGGCCCGGCCTTGACGCGCCGAACAGCGATCAACGTCTCGCAGAATTATTGCAAGACGGTTTTCAAAAAGCCGATGCGACGGATCATCCGGACTTTACAAAGTTCGACAGCTTTATTCTCTTTCACGCTGGAGTCGGCGAGGATTTCAACGAAGACTTCGATCCCGCGCCGAACGATATTCCCAGCGCGTTTTTGTCGCTCGCGGATTTGCGCAAAGAGTTGGGCAACAATGCGGCGACCTATCGTGGCATCAGCGTGCAGAACGGCGCGTTCTTCATTCCCGACGGCATCATTCTTCCCGAAATGCAATCGCGCGAAGTGAGCAACAGCGGCCTGCTCGAATTTGGATTGCTCGGCACTTCGGCCATCATGTTTGGCAGCCAACTCGGTTTGCCGAGTTTGTTCAATACGCAAAACGGCACTTCGGGCATCGGCTATTTTGGTTTGATGGATCAAGGCTCGAACAACTATCAAGGCTTGTTGCCCGCGCAGCCTTCGGCGTGGGAAAAAGTTTTTCTCGGCTGGGAAGAACCCCTCGTGCTCACGCAAGGCGAGAATCTCGAAATCGCCGCGGCTTTGCATTCCAACCCGAACAAGATTTATAAAATTCCGATCACGGACGACGAATATTTTCTCATCGAGAATCGCAGCCGCGACGTGAACAACGACCGCGTCGCCATTGGCCGCGATATAAACGGCGTGCGCGTCGAGTTCAAAGAGACCGGATTCGCCGCGGGCGGTAGCTCGCTCGGCGTCATTACTTCGGTGGATGAATATGATTTCGGCTTGCCGTATGCGCTCGAAACGCAAACGCGCGCGCTGCCCGGCGTCGGCATTTTGATTTGGCATGTTGATGAGTCCGTGATTCGCGCAAAGTATGCGAACAACGAAGTGAATGCCGATCGTGATCGCCGCGGCGTCGATCTCGAAGAAGCTGACGGCGCGCAAGACATTGGCAAGCTCTACGGCTTTCTCGATCCCGGTTCGGGCGCGGAATTGGGCCTCGCCGAAGATGCGTGGTGGAAAGAGAATCCGATCATCACGGAATTTTTGCGACCAAACGATGAAGTCGCGTTTGGCCCGAGCACAATTCCGAGCACCGCAGCGAACGACGGCGCAGCGACCGGCATTGTCATCACCAACTTTTCGAACGTCGCGCCGGTTATGACGTTCTCTGTGCGCAATCAATTCGGCGCGGCGAACTTTCCGCAATTTGCCGGCGGCGCCGCGAACGCGCTCTCGCCCATGCTCGCCGATCTCACCGGCGACGGCAAGCTCGATATCGTCGTGACCACACGCGCTGGAGAAATTTTCGCATGGCAAGCGGACGGCAGCAAAGTCATCGCGAATAACGAATCCGCAACGATCACGCAGCCGAATGGTTTGCAGCGACAAGTTGCAAAGGCGTTGTTTGCAATCAACGGTGATGCGATGGTCGCACCGCCTGTGCTCGCGAATCTCATTGCCGACAATCGCGCGGAAGTCATCACGATGAGCAACGACGGCACGTTGCGCATGTGGCATTCGCGCGATAACAACAACGACGGTCGCGCCGATCTTGCATGGCAAGCGCCGCTCGGTGCAGCAAGCCGTTCGAACCTTGCGCTGCGTCTTGGCTCGAAGCGTATTTTTTGCGGCACGGAGCAAGGCAAACTCTTCGCGTTTGGCGAAGTCGGCAATCAGCTTTGGCAAGTCGATTTACAGAAGCCCGTGCTTGGCATCAGCCTTTATCCGCAAGGTTTGTTGGTGGCATTAGAAAGCGGTTTCGCTTTTGTGAATGACGACGGCCAAATGTTGAGCACTGCACCGGATTTGAATTTCCCGACTGTGACTTCTCCGCAAAATGCTTTTGCGATTGCCGATCTCGATAACGACGGCGTGCTCGAAGCGCTTGCTGGCGAGAGTGAAGGCCGTTTATTTTTTTCATCAAACAACAGCGCGCGAGATTTTCAACACGCGCTCGGCGGCTTGGCATTGGGCGATATCAATCGCGACGGTCGCAAGGAAGTCGTGCTCGCATCCGGCAATGAGTTGTTCGCGTTTAATGGCAACGGCGTGCTCGCGGAAAATTTTCCGTTCGTCATCGGCAAAGCCAAATCGTTTGCGAATGATTATGACCTCACGCCGATTCTCGCGGATGTTGACGGCGACGGCGGCCAAGACGTGCTCGTGGCCGGCAGCGAAGGCAATGTGTACGCGTTTCGTTTCGACGGCTCGCTTGTGCGCGGCTTCCCATTGGCAATGGCCAGCGCGGGCCGCGGCAGCCTCGCGGTGGGCGATCTCGATAGCGACGGCAAGCTCGAACTTGTCGGCGTTTCGGGTAACGGCTATGTGCATGTGTGGCGCTTGCCCGAGAGCGGTGCGAAATCCGATTGGCCGATGTATCATCACAACGCGACGCAGACGAGTTTCAATTCGATGAAAGAAACGCCGGTGATCGTCGAAGGCGATTTGATGCCGGCGCAATCGGTTTATAATTATCCCAATCCCACGGAGAACAACGCCACGCGTATTCGCTATCGTTTGAACGCAAGCGCGCGCGTGAAGATTTCGATCTATGACGTTGCCGGCGATTTGGTGACGGAGATGGAAGGCCCCGGCCTCGCGCAAACCGATAACGAAGTCGAATGGAGCGTGAGCAACGTGCAAAGCGGCGTGTACCTCGCGCGCGTGGAAGCGGAAGGCGAAAGCGAGAAGGCGGTGAAGATGATCAAGATTGCAGTGGTGAGGTAACTCAGTCGGCCCGACTGGAAGCGGGGAAGTGAAATGTTATAGTGCTTTAGGATTAATTTGTAATGCCTTTCTTTGGAATGTCATTCTGGAAGAAACTTCCCTCGCACTGGGCACACTTTTAAGAGATAAGAGTCGGTGCGAGCACGAGGGAAGGTTCTTCCAGAATGACAATTTGAGGGAGTTGCAAACCGACCTTCAATGAGTATATCTTCGATATGAAGAAGAAAAAAACTGCTCATGAACCCGAAGCCGACGTCATGAGCGCCGAAGAGGCATGGGAAGATACCCAACGCGCTGCCATACTTTTGCAAAAGAACTTGCTCAAAGCCCAGCCGGTAGTAAGGTTGCAAATCCCCCTGGCAATGTTTATGTCGGCGCTCGATAGTCTCAACCGTGACGAGTTGGCACTGTTACAAAAGCGGGTTGCCGAACGTTTAGTGGCATAGTTGTGTTGAAGGAAGGAGCATATGGAGTTCGATAGTCCGTGGAAGGAAATTCTCGAAGATTTGTTCGAGCCGTTTCTGCTGTTCTTCTTCCCGCAGATTCATCGCGACATTGATTTCAGCAAAAGTCATGAGTTCCTTGACCAAGAGCTACAGCAAATCATTAAAGACAGCGAAACCGGTAAGCGCATCGTTGATAAGCTCGTCAAAGTGTATCTTAAAGACGGTTCGGAGAAATGGCTGCTGATTCATATTGAGATTCAAGGCTACGCGCAGGAAGAATTTCCCGAGCGCATGTACGTTTACAACTATCGTATCTTTGACAAGTTTCGCCGCACGGTCATCAGCCTCGCGCTCTTGACGGACGAGAATCCGAACTTCCGGCCCGAAGCATTTCACGTTTCGCGTTGGGGCTTCGAACTGTTGTGCCGCTATCCGCTCATCAAGCTCATCGACTATTGCACACGCGAAGACGAGTTAGCGATCAGCGCGAATCCGTTTGCCCTTGCCGTTGCCGCTTATTTGAAAACGCTCGAAACGCAGGGCGACGTGTCAGCGACGTATACATGGAAGAAGCATTTTCTGTTGGAATTATATCAGCGCGGCTTGTCGCGCGAAACCATTCTCGCGTTGTACAAGTTTATTGATTGGATTATGACGCTGCCGCGAGAGTTGGAAGCGAGCCTGCACGATGAAGTAAAAACCATAGAGGAGAAGAGAACCATGCCGCATATCACCACTGCCGAACGTATCGGAATCGAAAAGGGAATCGAGAAGAGCTTGGGTGCTGTGCAACAAGCGCTCGAAACCGTTCTTGAAGTCAAATTTGGCTTGCCGTCGCAGCGCTTAAACGAGCACATTGCGCAAATCAAAAGTTTGGACACGCTGCAAGTTTTACTGCAGCAATTGAAGCAAACCCAAAATTTGTCCGAAGCCGAAGCGCTCTTTGCGCGCATCGGCGCGGAAGTGCATTGAGCCAAGTTACGAGAATCGTCTCAAATTCAAATCGGGCCGCCATCACCGTTGTTTTTAACAAATGGAGGTCGCATGAAAAACTACGTGTGGTCTCGTCTGTTTTTGATTGCTGCTTGCTTTGCGCCGCCGTTTATCGCGCACACGCAAACGCACATGACCACGGGATTGAATCTCGGCTTGCAAACGTACCCGTCTCGCTCACAAGCTACACCGATGATCGGCGCCTCGACCTGGCTTTCCGCCGGCGAGAAATTTCGATTCAGCGCGGAGTATTTATTTCATAATGGCGTTGAACAATACGCGCGGAGCATGGAAGATGCGCTCGTGACGATTTCTAGTGACCGCAGCAAAACGCACCGTGTCGCCGTGGGAGTGCATTATCCCATCATGGTTCATGGGCGATCATCTGTCACGCTTTTGGGGCTTAACTTTGGGCAAAGCTGGGACAGATTTGAATATCGTTATTTTGACGTCTCGAATGTGCCGATCGCGTCGTATATCGGCGAGCACGAAAACGTGCGCCGCTCGGTCTTGTATGCGAGTTGGACCGTTATGTCGCAGAACCGAAAAATTCCGTTTTCTTTGCAAGCGCGCTACGGGTATAGTTTTGGGCAAGCGTCGCCATTCGTGTTGAAATACTCAAAGTCGCTCTTGCAGGTTGTCGCGGGTTTACATTTAGGAATCTTTTAAACAATGAAACGAATCTTTGCCGTCGTCTTGGTAACTAGCCTTTGTTGGCTGATGAGGGAAACCGCGAACGCCCAACTCGGGCCCGAATGGAATCATTCCGAGCTGAAGTGGAGCACCATCGAGACCGAGCATTTCTTCGTGCATTTTCACAACGGCGCGGAGCACAGCGGCAAGCTCACTGCGAAGATTGCCGAAGATATTTTCGAGCCGATCACTTCGCTCTACAATTATAAGCCCGACGGCAAGATTCATTTCGTGATCAAAGATTACGACGACTTCTCCAACGGCGCGGCATATTATCTCGACAACAAAGTGGAGATTTGGGCGAGCGCGTTGGATTTCGAATTGCGCGGCACGCACAACTGGCTGCGCAACGTGATCACGCACGAGTTCACGCACATGATCTCGCTCGGCGCCGCGCGCAAAATCACGCGCCGCATTCCCGCGTTTTATGTGCAAGGCTTCAGCTACGAAGACGAGAAGCGCCCCGATGTTTTGTATGGCTATCCCAATCGCATCATCTCGTATCCGATTCCGATGACGGTTGTGCCGCCGTGGTGGGCCGAGGGCGTGGCGCAATATCAGCGCCCGCAATTGGAATATGATCTGTGGGACTCGCATCGCGATATGTTGCTGCGCACCGCGACGGTGGAGCACAAGCTGCTCACGTATTCGGAGATGAATAGTTTCGGCAAGAACAGCATCGGCAGCGAGCGCGTGTACAATCAAGGCTACTCGTTTTCGAGCTACATTGCCGAACGCTACGGCATCGAGTCGCTGCGCGCGATTGCCAACAATATGCGCAGCCTGTTGCAATTCTCTTTCGATAGCGCGATTAAAAAAGCTACGGGCAAGAACGGCTCGGATTTGTATCGCGAGTGGAAGCAGCATTTGGAAGAAGATTACGCGCAGCGTTTACGTGATATTCAAGCGCAGCGCGTTGAAGGCGAGCTTGTTCAAAAAGAAGGCACGGCAAATTTTTTCCCGCGCTGGTCGCCCGATGGGAAGTACCTCGCCTATCTCACCAACGAAGGCTTGGACTATCTCGGCCAAACCGTGCTCGTCGTTCGTGAGCAAGCCACGGGCAAATTGAAGGCGATCAAAGCCGGAGTGCATTACAGCTTTTCGTGGTCGCACGACGGCAAAAAAATTTTTTACTCGCGCAAGTCGGATAACAATCCTTCTCGCGCCGCGGTGTACGATCTCTATGTTTATGATCTTCCTTCCAAAAAAGAAGAACGCCTCACGCATGCCGGCCGCGCGCAAAGCCCGAGTCTTGCGCCCGATGGCAAAACGCTCGCGTGCGTGGTGAATGGCGACGGCACGCAAAATCTCGCGCTTTTTAATTTAACCAACAAAGAACTTAAGCAGCTCACGCATTACAAGAATCAAGAGCAAGTCTTCACGCCGCAATGGTCGCCCGACGGCCAAAAAATTTTGTTTAGTTACTCGCAGGCACGCGGTCGCGAACTTTATTGGTTCGATCTAACTAACAACGAAACCGCCGCGCTTGCATTCGACAAAACGGAGCGCGTGACGGATCAACGCGACGCGGTATTCAGCGCGGATGGCAAACGCATCTATTTTAGTTGGGATCGCACGGGCATTTTTAACATCTATGCGCTTGATTTGGAGTCGCAACAAGTCACGCCGATGACGAACGTTGTCGGCGGCGCGTTCATGCCGTCGATCAATGCGCAAGGTGAGTTGGCGTTTAGCCGCTTCGTGGCCGAAGGTTATAAAATCGCGCTGCTCAAAAATCCGCAACCGCTCGCTCCGGAAGTGACGACCTATTTTCCCGCTTCGCGCGAACAAGTGCAGCTTGCTTCGAACAACGGCAATCATTCCGTTTATGACGTGAGCGCGATCAAGCACGGCGCGTATGATGATCGCAAGCTGCCCGAGTATCAAACGAAGTCATACCGCAATCAATACACGGCGTTTTCGATTCTGCCGCTCGTGCGCCGCGATTACGGCACCACGAAACTCGGCAGCTACTTCTATTCGAGCGACATGCTCGACAAGTTCACGCTCATCGGCGGCGCGGCCGCGAATCGCAAAAAGGATTACGATCTCTTTCTCTTGTTTGATTATCGCAAGTTCGGGCCGACGCTCTTTCTTGAAGCGTTCAATCAAGTGCGACATAACTCCGCGGACGATGCCGAGTTGGGCGAGCTGCGCTTTCGCTACAATCTCACCGAAGTGGCGCTCGGCACGCGCTTCAGCCTTTCGAGCCATCATCATTCCAAGCTCAGTTTTATTTATGATCGCTACAACGCGAACATCAAATACGAAGTCGACAACTTCCCCGTGAGCTTTGGCTACACCTACTTTCAAGGCAAGACCGTTGCGTTCGAGCATCAGCATGAAGCGCGACTGCGCGCGGTCGATGGCGAGATCAATCCGCGCGCGGGCCGCGACGTGAAGTTTCGTTATGCGCACGAGTACAACAGCTTCATTCACTCTGACGCCGAGCAAGCCTTCACGCTCACCGATTTCGGCACCTTCGTCGAAAATTACGAGCCACACAACCTGCATCGCGTGCAGCTTGATTGGACCGAGCGCTTCGCTCTGCCCGGCCGTTCGGGATTGACGTTCTATGGTCGTGGCGGCTTGCTCAGTCGCAATGTCGATAGCTTCTTCTATTTCTTCGCCGGCGGCTTGGACGGCGTGCGCGGCTATCCGTTTTACAGCATGGAAGGTCGTTATCTCATGCACGGTCGCGTCACGTATCGCGTGCCGTTGTTCAATCACATGGATTTTTCGCTGCTGCATTTGTATTTCGACAAGATCGCGCTCGCGGCTTCGTATGATTACGGCGGCGCGTTCGTGAAAACTGAAGGCTTCACCGGCAAGTTGCACGACAGCGTGAACTTGCAATTGCGCGCGGAGTTGTTTTCGTTTTATGGCTTCCCCACACGCGTGTCGTTCGACGCGGCATATGGCTTCGATCAATTCAAGAATCGCGGCATTCAATACGGCAAAGAGTGGCGGTACTACGTCACGGTCGCGTTTGACTTTTTTGGTGATTGAAAGCTTTTGTTGCCGCGCAGAGTCGTTGCGCTGTTTCAGTAGCGCACCTTTTAAAATTGTCATCCTGCAAGGAACTTCTCTAGAACTTGGCTCTCTTCCCAGTACGAGGGAAGGTTCTTCCAGAATGACGGTCGAGGGGAAGTTGCAAGCTGAGATGAAACGAGTATCGTTGGAGAAATTTATGAAGCGTTTTCTTGTTTTGATTAACACACTAGCTTTGATCTTGGCTCTTGCGAAGAGTGAGGCACAAGAAGTCCTTGCGAGTAACACCGAGAGTCTTGCTCAATCCGAAGAACACCCCTCTAGCCCCCCTCAAGGGGGGAATCGTGGGTTCGCATATCCGCTCGCGGAAGCGCGCTACGAGTTGCAAGCATCTGTCGATCATTTTCAAAGCGAGGCTTCTTCTTTAAAAAAGATGAACGACGAGGCCGGCGCGGTGCAGCCAAAACGTTCCGTGAAGAAAGCCTTCATCTTCTCGGCCATCATTCCCGGCGCGGGCGAGTTGTACAATCGCTCCTATCTCACGGCGCTCGCATTTCTCGGGGTTGAAATCGGCGCGTGGGCGCTCCATGCCAAATACAACAATTGCGGCAATGAATTGACCGACGAGTTTGAACTCTACGCGAACACGCATTGGAACGAAGAGCGCTATTGGGAATCACTTGCGCGCGATAGCGGCGGCAAATGTTCGGCGAGCGACCGCGCCTGTTTGAAAGATTACGAGCGCACGAGTTTCAGCCACTTTCTGCCGGATTCGAAAAATCAAACGTACTACGAGAACATCGGCAAGTACGATCAATTCAACGCGGGCTGGGACGACAGCAAAAGCGGCGACGCGCGCCAACGCGACTCCGCAAACCGCGAGGCCTATACTTTCATTCGGCTCG
This sequence comes from bacterium, assembly GCA_041918175.1. GTDB lineage: Bacteria > Zhuqueibacterota > Zhuqueibacteria > Zhuqueibacterales > Zhuqueibacteraceae > JABWAN01. Next base: position 47,122 of record JAYRWE010000036.1, on the reverse strand, counting down.
ACGCGAACAAGCAATTCAAGAATGCGACTCGCGCCACGACGGTCGTGCTGGTGAATCATTTGTTGAGCGCGTTGCACGCGGCTTATACTACGCATCGCCACAATCAAAGCGTCAAGGCTGCGCTCGGCATGAGGATGGAGAATTACAACGACGAGTTGGTGCCGACGTTGAGCATGCGTGTGGCGTGGTGAAATCAAAGCTCGTAGTAGCGCCTTCAGGCGCAGATTGCAATGAGCATGCGGCTCCTAAAGGAGCTACTACAGGCGTTCCCATTATATTCTTCTCATAAAAACCCAAGATGAAATTAACCCCCAAAAGTTTTTTGCCGTTGTCGCTTCTCGCGCTTTGTTTTTCGATGAATGTCGCCAACGCGCAAAGCAGCAGCGATAACCTCGTAGCTCGTTCCGAGTCGCGCCCTAACGCGCTCCCCGCAGATTCCGTTTCAACGCAAGCTTCCAAAAAGAAAATCTCCATCGGCAGTGCGTTCTTGCGCTCCGCGGTCATTCCCGGCTGGGGGCAACGCGCGACCGGCGCAAAGGGCGCGGCGCGAAATTTCTTTGTGGCCGAAGCGAGTCTGTGGCTCGGCGTGATCTCTTTCAACGTGCATGGCAATTGGCTGAAAGATGATTATCGTTTGCTCGCTTCGGAGCATGCGCAGGTGGATACGCGCGCCAAGAGCGATGCGTATTACGTCGAGGTCGGCAATTTCACGAACATTGAAGAATACAATCAGTCACGTTTGCAGCGCCGCGACGTGCCCGCCTTGTATGATCCGGCGACGCACTATTGGCAATGGGACACGGAGGCGAATCGCAATCGCTTTGCGGGATTGCGCTTGCGCAGCGACAAAGCTTTTTCGCGCTCGGAATTGTTTGTGGCCGCGATTTTGGCGAATCACATCATCAGCGGCATTCACGCCGCGTGGCTCGCGCGCCGCCACAATACAAACGAGAAACCTTCCTCCTCTGGCGCTTCCCCACAATTAGGCCTCGTGAGCTTTGGTGACGAAATCCGATTGACCGCACAAGTGAAGTTTTGATCAGCCTTGCGAAGGCCAAACCCTTCGCAAGCTGCTGCTCCGCCCTCCTGCAAAACCTGCCTCAACAATTTTATTTCTCCGTTTCGAAAGCTTGCATATCGGGCGATTTTCGGCTATATTCGCGCCGCTTGTGAAAATCAAAACGTGGAAAAATATGTGTGTCGTACTTTACGAGTAAACTTTTTGGAGATGCGTACAATGCAGGCTTCAATTCCGGCAATTTACAAAAACGGCGTCTTCGAGCCTTTACGGCGCACAAAACTAAACTTGCGTGAAGGGCAAAAGGTTGAGCTTGTCATTGCCCAGAATCATAAAGACCAAGATCCGGCTTTTGCGTTGGCTGATTTAGCAGTAGAGACCGGCGTCCACGACCTGGCAAGAGAACATGATCATTATCTTTATGGCACACCGAAGCGAGAAAAGCGTAATGCCCGCAAAACCGAGTTGCGTTAAGTAGCTTTTAATAGTTTTGCCAGTAATGGTTTTGCTTTTTTAAACAGGTTGAATAGTTGTCATTCTTTGAATTTGAAAATGTGAGGAGACCCTTTTGAAGATTCACGAATATCAAGCCAAAGATCTTTTACGTAAGTTCGGCGTGGCCGTGCCCAAGGGAAAAGTCGCGCACACGCCGGAAGAAGTTGGCGTGATTGCGCACGAGCTTGGCGGCCGCGTCGTGGTGAAAGCGCAGATTCACGCGGGTGGCCGCGGCAAAGGCGGCGGCGTAAAGCTCGCGAATGACGCACACGAAGCGTATGAAGTCGCGCAGAAGATTCTCGGCATGCAACTCGTCACGCACCAGACCGGACCGGAAGGCAAGCGCGTGAATTTGGTTTTGGTGGAGCAAGCTTCGAATATCGCGCGCGAGCTTTATGCCGGCATCGTGCTTGACCGCTCCGTGTCACAGCTCGTGTTTATGGCGAGCACCGCAGGCGGCGTTGAGATTGAAAAAGTCGCGGAAGAAACGCCTGAGTTGATTTTGAAAGAGCACATCGATCCGCTTACGGGTTTGCGGCCTTCGCAAGCGCGCAAGCTCGCGTTTGGCCTCGGGCTGGAAGGCGACGTGCTCAAGCATGCCGTGAAATTTTTTCAGGCCTTGTATAAGGCCTATGTGGAATCCGATTGCTCGATGGCGGAAATCAATCCGTTGATTGTCACGCAAGAAGGCCAAGTGCTCGCGCTCGATGCAAAGATCAATTTCGACGACAACGCTCTCTATCGCCATCCGGAATATGCGGCGCTCCGCGACTTGAGCGAAGAAGAACCGCTCGAAGTTGAAGCTTCGAAATACAATCTCAACTATGTGCGTTTGGATGGAAATGTCGGCTGCATGGTGAATGGCGCGGGCTTGGCGATGGGCACGATGGATATTATCAAACTCGCCGGCGGTGCGCCCGCGAACTTTCTCGATGTCGGCGGCGGCGCGAATCCGCAAACGGTGGAGAATGGGTTCCGCATCATTCTTTCCGACCCGAATGTGAAAGCGATTTTGATCAACGTCTTCGGCGGCATCGTGCGTTGCGACCGCATTGCCAATGGCGTGATTCAAGCGGCGCAGAACGTTCACATCAACGTCCCGCTCGTGGTGCGCTTGGAAGGCACGAATGCGGAAGAAGCCGGGCGCTTGTTGCGTGAATCCGGTTTGCCACTGATTGTTGCGAGCAATTTGAAGGATGCGGCAGAAAAGGTGGTGGCGAGTATTCAGGCATAACACCGCCGGCGCGACTGTAGAGGAGGGAAGCTCATGCCGTGGACGGAAGCGCAGGTAGACGAGTTGATCGTAAATGTTCGGCGCGATTTTGCACTGGGCAAATTTCACCCGCGCTTTCGCCAGAAGTTGCGCAATCATGGCGTGACGATACAGGATGCCGAAAAGGCGATCGGCAAGCACAGCTATCTTGGGCGATATGAAACGGAAAAGGGCGAAGCAATAGGCATTTTAAATCCACGGAATAATATTTTCGTGGCGCGGAGTTGGGATATTTATCCGTCGTACATTAAAACTTGCTTTGTCGCGGATAACGGCGTTGATTATCTCTTAAAACAATCGGGATTCGAATTGATTTGGTCGCCCAAATAACTTATGAAAACAGCGACTCCATCAAAAAACTCCGTGCGCTCGCTTCAAAAACGAGCCGAGGAATTGCTGACCTGGCTGATCGGCTTTTTGCCAGGCACAATTCCACTTTCGGCTGAGGACGCAATTCTCGACGTTTCTGAAGACGTTCACGCACTGTTCTATCACCGCAGCGAGTTGCAAAAGATTATAGCGGCAACACCGCAAGTGCTGAATCAATTTCAAAGAGAGAAGCTGTCGAGGTTAGATAGAGAGATTCGGGCGGCTGCGCTGCTTTTGGTTGGCGCCGGCAAAGGCATGCTGCATCATTACCGCGAAGGCCGGTATGACCGAACACATTGGTGGTGGTATTTGGAAGACATTCTGATTGAAGAAAGTCTTATGTGCAATCAACCGAAAGCTCCGATGCAATATGCGCTGGCGGCGGACAAGCGTGCCTTGTCGAAAGTCGCGGAGGCGCGAGCGAAGTATGAAGCCAAGCCTCGCAGCGCGAGAAAGTGAGTCGAGGGTGAGGGAAAGGGGCAACTCATGCCGTGGACGGAAGCGCAGGTAGACGAGTTGATCGCGAACGTGCGGCGTGATTTTGTGCTGGAAAAGGCGAAATCTGCGTTTTGGCTAAAACTGCACAGTCGCGGCATATCCCCTCATCTTGCTGAGAGAGCGATAAGCAAAAAGAGCTATATCATCCAATACGAGCACGGAGGTTTGCGAATCGGATTTTTTGACCCGACAAGCTGTGTGTTTGTCGGGTGGCGCTCGGAATATCCCTCAGAACTGAAAACTTGCTTCATCGCGGAGGGCGGCTTGAATTATTTGAAGCGACAATATGATTGGCAATTTATTTGGAGACCGAGGTGACTGGCATATGGCTCAGTTGACATCCATCCAAACGACAAAGCAAACTGCCGCAAAATTACTCGACTGGCTGAGTTCATTTTTGCCGACAGCGATACCTCCTTCACCAGAGGAGGCCATCCTTGATGATAGCGGTGATATTAATGCTTTGTTGTGGCACCGGAGTGAGCTAGAAGGTGTTTTAGAAAAAGCGCCTTCGGTTTTGACGGCAGGGCAAAGGCAGCGGTTGGCAGATCTTGATTCGCACATACGTCGCTCTGCCCTATTGATCGTAGGCGCAGAAAAAGGTGAATTGCGGCGATTCCGCGAAGGCCGCTATGATCGAACGCATTGGTGGTGGTATTTGGACGATATGCTGAACGAGGCGAATCTGATTTGCAATCAACCAAAAGCGCCGGTGCAATATGCGCTGGCGGCGGACAAGCGTGCCTTATCGAAAGTCGCGGAGGCGCGAGCGAAGTATGAAGCCAAGCCTCGCGGCAAACGGTCGTCGACTTAAATAGGGTAGAAATCTTTGAAGTAGAATCCTAAGAAATGAAATGCAGTCAAAAATAAATGACAACTGAAGGAGGATGGCTTGAGCGTTCTTGTTGATAAAAAAACGCGCGTGTTGGTGCAAGGCATCACGGGCAGCGAAGGCTCGTTTCACGCAACGCAAATGATCGAGTATGGCACTAATGTCGTTGCGGGCGTAGTGCCGGGCAAAGGCGGACAGAAATTTAATGACACGGTTTCAATTTTTAATACGGTGGCCGAAGCGGTGCGCGAAACCGGTGCAAATGCTTCGGCGATCTTTGTCCCGCCGGCGCTCGCGGCCGACGCGATTATGGAAGCCGCGGCGGAAGCTGTGCCTTTGATTGTGACCATCACCGAGGGCATCCCCGTCGTGGATATGCTGCCGGTGAAAGCATTACTCGCGAAAACCGGTGTGCGCATGATCGGGCCGAATTGTCCGGGCATCATCTCGCCGGGCAAATGCAAGATCGGCATCATGCCGGGCTTCATTCATCAGTCGGGCCGCGTGGGCGTGATCTCGCGCAGCGGCACGTTGACTTATGAAGCGGTGAAGCAACTCTCCGATCTCGGCATTGGGCAATCGACATGCATCGGCATCGGCGGCGATCCGATGATCGGCACGAATTTCACTGATGCCTTGAAATTGTTTGAAGGCGATAATGATACCGATGCGGTGGTCATGATCGGCGAAATCGGCGGCAGCGCAGAAGACGAGGCCGCGGCGTACATCAAAAAATATTTCAGCAAGCCCGTTGTTGTATTCATCGCCGGACGCACTGCGCCTGCGGGGCGACGCATGGGCCATGCGGGCGCGATCATCGCCGGCGGGCAAGGCACGGCCGCAGAGAAGATGGAAAAGCTGCGCGCTGCGGGCGCTCACGTATGCGAAAGCCCGGCGGAGTTAGGGAGCACAATGCAAAAAGCATTGAGCAAAAAGAAGAAGACGGTTGTGGCGGTGAGTAAGGCCAAAGCTGCGCCACGTGTGGCCAAGAAAGCGGCGGCGAAAATTGTCGCGCGCAAGAAAACGAAATAATATTTTGCTCATGACAAGGTGATCTTTGCCGCGCGCACTTTGCGCGTGAGCTTAAAGACTTTTGTTGTGGCAGGAAGACAAACATTTTTATCACAAGGAGCATTTGTTTTGGAACGTACTCTCGCTATTCTCAAACCGGACGCAGTTTCCGCAAACAAGATCGGCAAAGTCGTGGATCGCATCGAGGCCGCGGGCTTTCGCATTCTCGGCATGAAGATGGTTCGCCTGACGGCGCAAACCGCGGGCAAGTTTTATGAAGTGCATAAAGAGCGTCCGTTTTATAAAGATCTCTGCACGTTCATGTCGAGCGATCGAGTGGTTGTGGTCGCCCTGGAAAAGGCGAACGCTGTTGCGGATTTTCGCAAGCTTATTGGCGCAACCGATCCTGCGGAAGCCGCGGCGGGCACGATTCGCAAAGACTTTGCAACGAGCAAGCAGAACAACATCGTGCACGGCTCCGACTCGCCGGAAAATGCGAAGATCGAAATCGCATTCTATTTCTCTGAGAAGGAACTCATCGAGACTCTCTAGGACGTGCCGCCCTCATCGCTTCGATTGGGAAGCAGGAGCGTTCGTTTATGAAAGGCGTAAAAATTTTCGCCGCCGCTGCCGGCATGGTTCTGCTGGCAGTGGTTGCTTTTTGGTGGATACAAAAACAACGTGCCAACGAGCAGGCTTCGCGCTCGCCTTTGATCGTGCGAGAGCAGCCGCTGGTGACTGAGGTGCCGCTGGAAAAGAAAGAGCCTCCTCCCACGGAAGGCTCACCCACAGTCGTTGTCGATGAAAATGGAACCTTCACGGTTCAGATCTCAGCATGGCGCAGCAGTGCGAAGGCCGAATATGAAGCGGAGCGGTTCCGCAATGCCGGCTATGCGGCGTATGTGCAAAGAGTTTATCTCCCGACACGAGGCGGCGTGTGGTATCGCGTCCGCATCGGCCAATTCAGCGTAAAAGCTGAAGCGGAAAGACAAGCGCGTGATTTGGAAGTGCAGCTTGAGGCAGGATATTGGATTACACAGAAACAATAGCTCGCAACGTCGATCACCGCGGGAATTTTATCTTGACTTACAGGGGTGTGTTTTATACATTCGCCACCAATTCTTTCGCATCAATATCATCATGAAGATACCACTCGTCGGCCTTAGCCCCGGTATTCATCAGTTCAAGTTTGATGAACCGCCTGCAATGTGGGGTTTTGAAAATCATCCCAATCTGCGCGCGAAGGTGCAACTCGACGTGCAACTGGAAAAGACTGCGACGCATTTGTTTCTGCGAAATCAGGTTCACACGGTTGCACGATTTGAATGTGATCGTTGTTTGGAACCGTTCGAGGCGACTTTGGATGACGTTGGCCGTGTGATGTTCTCCAACGATGAAGAATTGGTGCAAAACAGCGACGAGGAAATCCGTGCGTTCGATCCTGAAGCGCGCGAGATCGATATTACTGAGGATGTCCGCGATCTGTTGTTGTTGGCAATCCCGGTAAAACTCATTTGCCGGGAAGATTGCCGCGGGCTTTGTCCCGGTTGTGGTGTGAACTTAAATGTGGAATCCTGTCAGTGTGCGCCGCGTCCAGTTGATGTGCGCTGGCAAGCGCTGCAAAATTTAGCAAACAATTCAAAGTGAGGTAGCTTGTGCCGAATCCGAAAAGACGTCATTCCCGCACGCGCCGCGATAAACGCCGCACACATTGGAAACTGAGCGCCGTGCAGACCGCGAAATGTAGCCATTGCCATCAACCCAAACTGCCGCATCGCATCTGTCCCAACTGTGGCTACTACGCCGAACGCTCCGTCTTCATTCCACAAGAAGCTTAATTCCTTCCCGAACTCTGAGGAATATGTTGGCGCTTTCCCTGAATACGATCTAATTTATCTATGACCGATTCAGGAGCTTGCTTTTAGCCGATTGCCCTCGCGGGCGCATACTAGATTTGGCTGCGAAGAGGAAGCTATGCGAATTGCTTTGGATGCTATGGGCGGTGATTTTGCACCGGCGGCAATTGTGCAGGGTGGATTAGAAGCTGCCAGGCTGTTTCCCCAATGTGAAATCGTTTTTGTCGGCGATCAAGCCCTCATTGAGCAGGAAATTGCGCGCCATCCTTTGCTGACTCGCGGTCAAACATTGCGCTATTCCGTTCATCACGCGGCGGAAAAAATCGAAATGTGCGATGTCCCGACGGTGGCGATCAAAAAGAAAAAAGACGCTTCGATCGTAGTCGCCAATCGTTTGCAACAGGAACGGAAAGTCGATGCCGTGGTTTCTGCCGGGCATACCGGCGCGGCTATGGCTTCTGCGCTGCTGATTCTTGGTCGCATCTCTGGGGTTAGTCGCCCGGGCATCGGTTCGTTAATTCCCAATGGCAGCGGCGTGACTATGATAATTGATGTCGGCGCGAATGTCGATGCGCGCGCCTTGCACTTGGTGCAATATGGCCTTATGGGAAGCATTTTCATGCAGCGCGTGGTCGGATTGGAAAAGCCGCGTGTCGCATTGTTAAGCATCGGCGAGGAGCGCACGAAGGGCACCGAGATCACACGCGAAGCTTATGAGTTGCTGGAAAAAAGCAATATCAACTTTATCGGCAACATCGAAGGCCGGGACATTTTGCAGGCTAAGGCCGATGTGGTGGTGTGCGATGGTTTCGTCGGCAACGTCATCTTGAAATTTACCGAAAGCCTCGGCGGCGTTTTTAAACGACACATCAAGCGCCAAATCGGCAAAAAGATTTTTGTGAACCTCGGGGCCTTTTTGATGCAGCCGACTTTCAAGCGCCTGCGCAAAGTTTTTGATTATGAGGAATACGGCGGCGCTCCGCTTCTGGGTGTTGATGGCGTGAGCATCATTTGTCACGGCTCTTCCACGCCGAAAGCTATTCGCAACGCTGTCAAGGAAGCGGTAAAAATGGTGAGCGAAGGTCTCAACCAAATTATCCAGCAGGAGCTCGAGTCTCAGCGACAAAACGGAGTCAAGCTCGTTGAAGAAAACGCCTAAGGCGATGATTCTGGGCACGGGCCGCGCAACCCCCGAGCGCGTGCTCTCCAATGCCGATCTCGAAAAAGTCGTCGATACCACCGACGAATGGATACGCGAGCGTACCGGCATTGAGCGCAGATTTATCGCTGCCGACCACGAAACCAATTCCCAATTCGCCTCTCGCGCGGCGCAGCAGGCATTGGCTGCCGCCAATATCACCGCAGATCAAATTGACATCATCATTCAGGGCACAGTCACCGGCGACGTTGGTTTCCCCGCCAACGCGTGTTATGTGCAAGACGCCATCGGCGCGACGAACGCTGCGGCTTTTGACATTTCCGCGGCGTGCTCCGGTTTTATTTACGGTTTGACGCTCGCCGAAAGCCTCATCGCCTCCGGCAAAGCACGTTATGTGCTCGTGATCGGCTGCGAGCTTTTGAGCCGCATCACGGATTGGAAAGATCGCGCAACCTGTGTTTTGTTTGGAGACGGCGCAGGCGCATTTGTGATTGGCCCGAGTGACGGGCAGCGCGGCATTATTGATACGTTCATCAAAAGCGACGGACGTTTGACCGAGCTGCTTTGCATGTCGGGCAAAGGCACGAAGATGCCGTTAGAAGTTGCATTGGCGGAGCGCAAAGTTTTTATCACCATGCAAGGTCGCGAAGTTTTCAAATATGCCGTGACCGCGATGGGCGACGCTTCGACGCACATTCTCGAACGCAACGGCATGAGCAGTGACGACGTCGATCTCTTCATTCCGCATCAAGCGAATCTGCGCATCATTACTGCCACCGCGAAACGCCTCAATGTTTCGATGGATAAAGTTTACGTCAACGTGCAAGATTACGGCAACACTTCCGCGGCCTCGATTCCAATCGCAATTGATGAAGCCCGCGAAAAGAAGCGCCTGCAAGACGGCCAGCGTTGTTTGATGGTCGCATTCGGCGGCGGCTTCACGTGGGGCTCGGCCTTAGTTCAATTTTAAATTATGAGTGCAAAACGCGTCTTTCTTTTTCCCGGCCAAGCTTCGCAATTTGTGGGCATGGCCCAAGATCTCTGCGAGCGCTACAGCGTTGCGCGCGAAATGTTTGCGCGCGCCAATGAGGTGGTCGGCTTTGATCTGCAACGCATTTGCTTTGAAGGCCCGCTTGAAGAGTTAACGAAAACCTCGATTACGCAGCCCGCCATTCTTGTACATAGCGCCGTCGTTGCGCGCATTCTCAAAGAAGAAAAAAATCTTGTGCCCGCAATGACCGCCGGCCATAGCCTCGGCGAATACTCTGCGCTCTATGCCGCCGGCGTGCTCGATTTTGAAGCGGCGTTGCGTTTAGTAAAATTGCGCGGCGAGTTGATGCATCAAGCTGGCATTGACAACCCCGGCACGATGGCCGCGGTGATGGGGCTCGCGCCGGATGTGATTGAAGCGGTGTGCGCCGAAGTGACCGCGAACATGCAAAGCGCCGGACACGTGGTGCAATGCGCCAATTTCAATTCGCCCGAGCAGACTGTGATCTCCGGCTCGGTCGATGCCGTGACGCAAGCCATGGCAATTGCCAAAGAGCGCGGCGCGAAGTTGGTGAAGAAACTCGTGGTCGGCGGCGCTTTTCATTCGCCGCTCATGGCCTCCGCGCGCGAAGGTTTGCAAAAGGCATTAGCGGCAACCACGTTTCAAACGGCGCAAGCCGCGGTCTATGCCAATGTGACTGCGAAGCCCGAGCAGGAGCCGAGTCAGTTGCGCGACTTGCTCAATCAACAATTGACCAGCCCCGTGCGTTGGCTCGCTACCATAGAGAACATGATTGCCGATGGCGCAACCGCGTTTTACGAAATCGGCCCCGGCAATGTGCTCGCGGGCTTAATGAAACGTATCAATAAAAATTTCACCGTGACCACCATCGGCACAGTCAAAGAATTGGAGTAGTGGAGTTATGGATTGATGGAGCAATGGCTCTAGCCCCAATCTTCATCAATTTACCACTCCATCACTCCACTAATCCAACACTCCAGCAGGTTATGTCTCGTCTCGAAAATAAAGTCGCACTCGTCACCGGCAGTTCGCGTGGTATTGGAAAAGCCATTGCTCTAAAAATGGCGACAGAAGGCGCGCGCGTGGTTTTAACGGCGCGAACAGTTGAAGCCGCCGAAGCAGTTGCTGCACAAATTCGCCAGCAAGGCGGCGAGGCGCTTGCGCTCGCAGTCGATGTTGCCGTGCCCGCGCAGGTCGAGGCCATGTTTAAGGCCACGATCGAAAAATTCGGCGCGCTGCACATTCTCGTAAACAATGCCGGCATTACGCGCGACAATCTGGTGATGCGCATGAGCGATGACGAATGGAACGCCGTGCTTGCGACGAATCTCACCGGCGTGTTTAATTGCATTCGCGCCGCTTCTAAAATTATGATGAAGCAGCGCGCAGGCAAAATCATTAATCTCACTTCCGTGGTCGCGGAGATGGGTAACAAAGGCCAGGCGAATTATTGCGCAGCGAAAGCCGGTGTGATCGGCCTCACCAAGTCCGTCGCGCGCGAGTTGGCGAGCCGCAATATTCAAATCAATGCGATTGCGCCCGGCTTCATTGAAACCGATATGACCGCGGTTTTATCCGACGCCGCCAAAGAAAGTTTGCTGCAATCAATTCCCCTTGGGCGCATGGGCGCCGCGGAGGATGTCGCCAACATGGCCGTGTTTCTCGCTTCGGCGGAAGCAGATTATGTCACTGGGCAGATTTTGAATGTCGATGGCGGGTTGGTTATGGCGTAGTACATCCCGCGATTCGCTTTGTTGAACCGCAAGGTGGGAGCATTCAAAATGTTAGAGCGAGCAAAGGAATTTTTACACGTCGCTGAGTTGTCTTTACAAAAGGAGTTGTACAACGGTTGTGTTGCGAACTGCTACTACGCTTTATTTTGGATTGCGAAATTAGCCATGATGCACGAAGGGTTTAAGCAGCAAGAATGGTCGCATAATGGCATAAGAGATAAAATTCAACCAAGAGCTAATCCATAAGCGCCATATTTATCCGCAGCAGTTTGAGCGGTGGCTATATGAAGCATATGAGGAACGCTTAAAAGCGCACTATCGGGTTGAAGGGGTTGGAGCAAAACGTAGCAAAAGGTTGTTGGGCCACACACGGGATTTTATTGCAAAGGTTGAGGAGATCACAACCAAATGAAACGTCACAACGGACAACACTCCAAACGCCGCCTGCAAAAGTATATCGAAGAGCTTACTTCGTTGGCGAAAAACATGTCGCCGGAAATAGAGATTCTTGAGACTCGGATTCCCGGTTATGAAGAGTTGGATGCATGGATTGATATTATCGTTCCCGATGAGAATGAAGAAGAAATCTCCGAAATTTTATCCGAGCGCCGTTCGGAAATTTCTTATAAAAGCGGCTATCATATTGGACTCGGCATTACCGAGCGCTCGCATTATGAAGCCGTTCATGCGAAACGAAACGGCAATGCTAAAATGCCGTTGCATTCAACAATGATGGCGGTCTTCTTTTAAAAAGAAAACAGTGCCGACCTTAAAAAGTGTATAGTCCACCAAAGGTGTAAAACCTTTGCAAAGCTCAAATAATTTCGTAATTCATATTCACTCGAACTACACAAGGAGCAATGTCGCATGGCAAATCATGAAGCGATGCATGCTAAAGTAAAACAGATCATCGTGGATCAACTTGGCGTTGACGCCAATGAAGTCACGGAAGCCGCGAGCTTTGTCGATGACCTCGGCGCGGATTCGTTGGATACCGTGGAATTGGTTATGGCTTTCGAAGAAGAGTTTGACGTCGAAATTCCGGACGAAGACGCGGAAAAACTTCAAACCGTCGGTCAAGCGTTGGCCTATTTGCGCGAAAAACTTCCCAGCAAGTAATGCGCTAGCGCGGGCTTGGGTATGATCGCATCGTTGCGTATCGTATGAGGGATTTACGGAGGCAGAGGAAACGACGGCTTACGCAAAACGCAAACGAGGCGAAATGTTTTCGACGACGATTCGGCTTTTTGGTGAAATCAAAAGGGGCGGGAGCATAGCCCCTTTTAGTTTTTTATTAAAGCCGCTCAGTCGCTCGCGCAAAGTCGTTTCAATTTGAGTTGAAGCAGCATGCAACAAAACGGGCACGCTGGTGACAGCCAGCAGTAGTTGATTGGGTGCTTAGAAGCTTTTGTGGCGTTTGTCGGTTAGCACAAAATAATCACGAAGACGAGGGAGTGAGCAGGCCCTCGGGGTGCCTCTTGGCAGGCGCTCGGAGGGGCTGCTCGTTGGCCTCGTGCTCGTGGAGATTGGGTGCCGCATAAAAGTCCCTCTTTGCCCTCTGCGGCTAAACCACGCCTGTATAATTCCCCCTGTAATTAAGACGTCGCTGGTTCAAAGCAAGCGCGATGCTATGCGCGCCCGGAGTTCACCTCGCACATGCCGGGCGGGAGTGCTTCGCGTGATCATGGCTTGCGCACGAACCTCGACGACGAGCGCAGTAACAATCTCCCGTGCGTATTATGCTGAAGTGGTGGCGCAAGATTTTTACTCGAAGGAAGCATACGGGAGGGGAGCAAGTTATTCCGGCGGCTTCCGAGTTTGCCAAAATTGCCGGTTACCGTTTCCGCCGGCGTATCTTGCTGGTGCAGGCGTTAAAGCATCGCTCTTTCTTGCCGCAAGTGAGCGAAGAGCGCGTGTGTTCCAATGAACGAATGGAATTGCTCGGCGATGCCGTGTTGGGCATCGTAGTGACGGAGCATCTCTATCGCAGGTATCCCAACAAAGAAGAAGGCGAGTTGACCGCCATTAAATCATTGTTGGTAAGCCGGAAAATTCTCACGCGTATCGCGCGCAATCTCGATTTGGGCAAATTCGTTTTGATGAGCGACTCCGAAGACCATGCGGGCGGGCGGACGCGGCCTTCGATTCTGGCCGACAGTTTCGAAGCCGTTATCGGCGCGATTTATCTCGACGGCGGCTTGGAGAAAGCGCGTGGCTTTATCGAACGCACGCTCATGCGCGACATGGAAGCCATCGTTGCGGAAGAGCAGCATCGCAATTTTAAAAGCTTGCTGCTCGAACTTTCGCAAAGCCGCAACATGGGCACGCCCTATTACGCCGTGCTCACAGAAGAAGGACCGGATCACGAAAAATTATTTACGGTCGAAGTCAAGATTCAAAATCGGCCGATGGGCATCGGCGTCGGCCATTCCAAAAAGCGCGCAGAACAACAAGCCGCGCAAAATGCGCTGGCGCAATTGGCCGCAATGTAGCAGCAGTTTTCTTCCAAAGACCCAACGAGTTTCCGCCTTGCCCGATCATTCCGCCTCTCTCCCGCCTCTTTCTTTGAAACGCCGCATTCTCTTTTGGCTCGCTACGCGTTTGGGTTGGCTTGTGCTCATTGCTCTCGGCAAACTCACCCGCATTGAGTTTCGTCGTCGCGAGCACTACGAACGTTTACGCGTGGCGCGGCAACCGTTCATCTATTCCATCTGGCACGGAAAAATCATGATCCCAATTTTTGTGCATCGCGATGAAGGCATATGTGGCATGGTGAGCGAGCATAATGACGGCGAGATGATTGCGCAAACGCTGCATCGGCTCGGCTACACGACTGTGCGCGGCTCCAGCACGCGCGGCGGCAAACGCGCCATGCTCGCCATGATTCGCGCATTGCAAAACGGCGGCGTCGGCGCGATCATGCCCGACGGCCCGCGCGGCCCGCGACATGTCTTCAAAGCCGGCCTTCTCGCCATTGCACAAAAAGCGCAGGCTGCGATTTTGCCCATGACCTTTGCAAGCACGCGCGCATGGCGGTTTAGAAGTTGGGATCAATTCACGCTGCCGAAACCGTTTAGCAAAACCGTCACGCTTTATGGCGAGCCGATTTTCGTTCCGCGGGAGATGGATGAAGCCGAGTTTGAAATGAAACGCCGCGAGGTGGAGCAGCGCATGCTGGCTTTAGAAGCCGAGGCCGAAGCTTTGTTTCCCACAAAGAGCAAGCTGTGAATTGGCCCAAACAAAAATGGCTGCTTGCGCCGCTGCTCCCGCTCTCGTGGTTGTATCGCAGCCTCGTCGCGTGCCGCAATTTTTTTTATGATAAAAAAATCTTTGCCACGGTGCGTGTTCCCGCGAAAGTGGTGAGCATCGGCAATCTCAATGTCGGCGGCAGCGGTAAAACTCCGACAGCCGCATTTCTTGCGAACGCGCTGCTCGCGCGCGGCTATCGCGTCGCCCTCGTTGCGCGTGGCTATGGGCGCACACAGCGCAACGATTGCATCGTGAGCGACGGACACACTGTGCTCGCTACGATACATGAGGCCGGAGATGAGCCACTTTTGCTCGCACAGCAATGTCCCGGCGCGATCATCGTGGTCGCGGAAAATAAAACCCGCGCGGCACAAATTGCAGCCGAGCGTTTTCAACCGCACTTCATCTTGGTCGATGACGGTTTTCAACATCGCCGTCTGTGGCGCGATCTCGATGTGCTGCTGCTGCCCGCTCCAATGCCCTTGCAAAAACCGTGGTTATTGCCCGCGGGGCCGTTGCGCGAGCCGCTGCACAATCTGCGACGTGCGCATGTGGTTTTGCTCACGGAGTTGAGTCGGCTCAATGTGCAAGAACAACAAATCGCACGCACGGCATTGCAACAATACACCTCGGCGCGCGTGTTGGATGTTGCCTTTACGCCTGGGGAAATACACGCGTTGTTTGCAGGCAAGACTCTTGCAAGCACTTTAACGCACGCGCAAAACGCGTTGCTCGTCAGTGGCATTGCGCGGCCGGAGCGCTTGCGCAAGAGCGCTGAAACTGCGGGCATTCACGTGGTGGAGCATATCGTTTATCGCGATCATCACAAGTACACAACGCAAGATGTTGAGCGCATCATCAAAAAATTCTATGACGCGCGCGCCGAGAGTATACTTACCACGGCCAAAGACGCAGTGAAGTTGCGAGGTTTCGCGCAATTGCAGCCATTGCCAATCTACATTCTCGAATCGTGCTTCACTGCTGAAACCGCAGCCCTCACGGAACTGTTGGAAACCGTGCTCGCCAGAGACGCAGAGGCATGAATGATGCGTCATAACGCGCCATAGGCGGGAGAAAAGCCTTGCGCTTCTAAAGGTGGTTTTGTACTTTCGGCCTGCTTTTTTGAGCAAGAATAGCAAGCCTTTTAATCAACTTTAACTTTCGCGCGACGCGCGATTTCACGTGTTAGTTAAGCCGAGACCATGGGCGAAGAAAACAACATCGGCCGGAAAGCCAGAAAATATACCATCCTAGTCGTGGATGATGATCGCAATATCTGCAAAATGATCGAGATCAATCTGCGCAAGGAGAAAGAATACGTCGTCGAAACGGCGAATAGCGGCGAAGCGTGTTTAAAAATGTTGCGCGAAGTTTCGCCGGATTTGATTCTGCTGGATATTCAAATGCCGGGCATCGATGGCATCGAAACGCTGAAGCAAATTCGCGACGAAGAGTCGCGCGTGCCGGTGATCATGATGTCCGCGCACGGAACGATTGAGAAAGCCGTGAAGTCGATGAAGCTCGGCGCGTATGACTTCATCACCAAGCCGTTTGCCGGCGACCGTTTGCTCATCACCGTTCGCAACGCGCTCACCACCAGCTCGCTCAAACAAGAGATCGACACGCTGCGCTCGGAATTGAAAGACCGTTTTCAATTCAAAAACATCATCGGCCAATCGGGCGTGATGCAAGAAGTTTTTCGCTCGTTGGAAAAGGTTGTGAACAGCAACGTGACCGTGCTCATTCAAGGCGAGAGCGGCACCGGCAAAGAATTGATCGCGCGCGCGATTCATTATCACAACACGCAACGCTGCAACAAACCGTTCGTCGCAGTCAATTGCTCCGCATTGCCTGAATCATTGCTCGAAAGCGAGTTGTTTGGCCATGAAAAAGGCGCCTTCACCGGCGCAGTGGGCAAACGCATTGGCAAGTTTGAAGTCGCAGCCGGCGGCAGTATTTTTCTCGATGAGATTGGCTTGATGACGCCCGCAACGCAAGCCAAAATGTTGCGTATTTTGCAAGAGCGTGAGTTTGAGCGCGTGGGCGGCAATGAAATGGTGAAGGTTGACGTGCGCGTCGTTTCCGCTACCAACAAAGACCTCGAAGAAGCCGTGCGCAACGGCGAGTTTCGCGAAGATTTGTTTTATCGCATCTCCGTTTTTCCGATCAAGTTGCCGCCGTTGCGTGACCGCCGCGAAGATATTCCGCTTTTGGCCGCGCACTTTGTCAATAAGTATGCGCAGAGCGAGCGCAAAGAAGTTGACGGCATTTCGCCGGATGCGTTGGAATTGCTTATGGCCTATAACTGGCCGGGCAATGTCCGCGAATTGGAGAATGCGATTGAGCGTGCGGTCGTGCTTGCCTCCGGCGTGGAAATCAACGCACGCGATTTGCCCAACACCGTGCGCGCCATCGGCGAGAAAAAAATCTATGAGTCCGATAACACGCTTTCGAGTTGGATTGAAAAGCTCGAAGAAGAAGCGCTGCGCAAAGCCCTGCTCGAAAACGGCGGCAACATTTCGCAAACCGCGAAAAAGCTCGGCATCGGGCGCGCGACCATTTATCGCAAAGCCAAGAAGTACGGCTTGCCCATGGTAAAATAAACCTGCGGTTTTGCAATAAATGATTTTTGGAAACGGCACTCATTGAAGTGCCGTTTTGTTTGTGTGGCAATGACTCTAGGCGCGTGAATGGCTGTGGCTCATACTCCTCACCGTACCTGTCTTGGTTGCGGTTTAAAAACTGCCCAACATGAACTGCTGCGTCTCGTGCGCGTTGATCATGATGTCGTTGTCGATCGCGAGCGCCGCTTGCCTGGGCGCGGCGGATATATTTGTCCACAGCGCAAGTGCGCAGAACTCTTGCGCCGCAAAAAGGGATTGCACCACGGCTTTCGCTCGCAAATTTCCGAATCCGCTTACGCCGCGATCATTGCATACTTGGAGCAATATGCTGCCTCCTGAAATTACCAATCTGCTCGGCCTCGTGCGCCGTGCGCGCAAAATCGTGATCGGCACCGAGTCCGTGCGCCGCGAATTGCTGCGACAAAACGTCGAGTTGCTGATTTTTGCCGAAGACTTCTCCGCCTCTTCGAGAAGGCAAGTCTCTTTAACCGGTTTGAAAATTCCGGAAGTCACGCTTGGCACCAAAGAAGAATGGGGAGAATTTTGGGGCAAGAAAGACATTGGCGTGTTCGGCATCACGGATAGAAATTTTGCGGAGGGTATTTTGAAGAAGTTGGATCATGGTAGCTAATCCCCGCGAGGTGAAAGGAGTCGAGGAAATGTCCATACGCGATTTCAAATGGTCGCCTTCGGAAAAAAAGATCGCACGAGCCGCGTTTGAAAAGGCATATGACAATGAGATCACGCAAATTTATGCCGCCGTGCGAGAGCAGGTTCGTTTGATCCAAGACCCGCACGAGGTGTGGAAGCTTCACGATTATCTCTCGGTGCGGCGGAAAGAGGTGGATGAGAAATATGATTATCGCTATTCCGTGCTCCCTTTCGTTTTTTTTCAATTGATCAGAGACAGTTTCATCAGCCTGGAAGACTTGCAGGGTTTATCAGAAGAGAAGATAGATGCGATCAAACGCATGCTGGGAAGCTGAGGCTTAAACTGTGTCGGATAAAGTCGGCTCTTATGCAACTCGAATACCTTCCTCTCCTCCAAATCCAGCGCGATCTCCATCAACTCCCGCGCGCCAGCTTGGCTATCCGCCGCTCGGATTATCGCCGCGTGCGGGCTTGGCGCTCGCGTTGACGAACGAACAATCGGCGGTGTGAAACGCATATTTTTCTTTTTTCACACCGGAATTTCTGTTGTCTGTTTGCAGTGAAATTGATACATTCGCAGCCAATTTTTGCAGCGCAGACGGCGCAGAATAGAATTGGTTTATCGTCGCGAAACTCTGCGTTGTCATCTTGTAAGAAACCTCTCTGGAGCGCGAGACGCATCGTAATTTAAAGGGGCAGGGCGCGAAGATGGATTCTTACGGAATGACAAAGTGTGAGAACGGCGTTCTCACAACCCGAGAGTACCTTTATCCTCATTTGCTTCACTTATTCTAGTTCTTATGCAAGAAAACACTCGCAACTTTTGTATCATCGCTCATATCGATCACGGCAAATCCACACTTGCCGACCGCTTTTTGGAATTGACCGGCTCGTTGCGCAAAGAAGAGATTGTTTCGCAAACATTGGACAACATGGATCTCGAACGCGAGCGCGGCATCACCATTAAGCTGCACGCGGTCACGATGCCTTACACGCACAAGGACGGCAAGAAGTACACACTCAACCTCATCGACACACCGGGCCACGTGGATTTCAGCTATGAAGTTTCGCGCAGCCTCGCCGCCTGCGAAGGCGCGATTCTCGTGGTCGATGCCTCGCAAGGCGTGGAAGCGCAAACCATCTCGAATCTCTATCTCGCCCTCGAACACAATCTCACCATCATTCCCGTCATCAACAAGATTGATTTGCAAGGCGCGCAGATTGATTTGGTAAAAAAACAAATCACGGACGTGCTCGGCATCGACGAATCCGAAATCGTGCTCGCGAGCGCGAAGCTCGGCATCGGCATGGAAGAGATTGTGCAAGCCGTGGTTGAGCGCGTGCCCCCGCCGAGCGGCAATGATGACGCACCGTTGCGTGCGCTGATCTTCGACTCCGTGTTCGACAGCTATCGCGGCGCGCTGGCGTATGTGCGTGTGGTCGATGGCGCGATCAAACCCGGCATGCGCATTCGTTTTTTTTCCACGGGCAAAGAGTTCGAAGTTTCAGAAGTGGGCAACATGCGCATTCGTCGTTTCCCGAGCGACGAGCTTTGTGCGGGCGAAGTCGGTTATTGCATTGCGGGCGTCAAAGAAGTGCGCGACACGAAAGTGGGCGATACGATTATGGCCGCGGATAATCCCGCGGCAGAACCATTGCCTGGTTACCGCGAAGTGAAGCCCATGGTGTTCAGCGGCATCTTTCCCACAGCCACGGAGCAATACGAAGAGTTGCGCACTGCGCTTGAAAAACTCAAGCTCAACGACTCTTCGCTCATCTACGAGCCGGAGTCTTCGGTGGCGATGGGCTTCGGTTTTCGTTGCGGCTTTCTCGGCCTGCTCCATTTGGAAATCGTGCAAGAGCGCCTCGAACGCGAATACAATCTCGACATTCTTACCACGGTGCCGAACGTGGAGTATTGGGTGTTCAAAGAGAGCGGTGAAAAACTCGTCGTCGATAATCCTGCGCTCATGCCCGAGGCGGGCACGATTGATCACGTCGAAGAGCCGTACATTCGCGCGCAGATCATCACGCCTTCGGAGTTCATCGGCAACATCATGAAGCTGGCGCAAGACCGCCGCGGGGTGCACAAAGACACGACGTACATCGATCCCACACGCGTCGATCTCACGTACGAATTTCCGCTCGCCGAGATTATTTTTGATTTCTATGACAAGCTCAAGTCTTTCACCAAAGGCTATGCGTCTTTAGATTATGATTTCATCGGCTATCGCGACGGCGATTTGGTGAAGCTCGATATTTTGATCAACGGCGATGAAGTGGATGCGCTCTCGCACATCGTGCATCGCGAGCGGGCGTATGATTGGGGCCGCAAAATTTGCGAGAAGCTGCGCGAGTTGATTCCGCGCCAAATGTTCGAAGTCGCGATTCAGGCCGCCATCGGCTCGCGCATCATTGCGCGCGAGAGCGTGCGGCCCATGCGCAAAAACGTCACCGCGAAGTGTTATGGCGGCGACATCACGCGCAAGCGCAAGCTGCTTGAGCGCCAAAAAGAAGGCAAGAAGCGCATGAAGCAACTCGGCCGCGTCGAAATTCCGCAAGAGGCGTTTTTAGCCGTGTTGAAAGTAGAGCATTGATTCGCCGCGCGCAGGTCGGCGAGTCGTTTCAGATTTGAGATTGGAAAGGTTGCTCCGCATGTCCGAATCCGCATTGAAAATGGATAAAGCCAAAGAAGTCTCCTCCCGTAAACCGAAAAGCCAAATTCGCGAATACACCGAAGCCGGCTTGGTCGCCTTGTTGGCCGCGCTCTTATTGCGCACCTTCGTCGTGCAGGCATTTCGCATTCCAACCGGCTCGATGAAAGATACGTTGCTCATCGGCGACTTTTTGCTCGTGAACAAATTCGTCTATGGCGTGCGCACGCCCGACGGCATTCCTTTCGCCGACATTCCGATTCCGTTCACGACGCTGCCCGGTTTCAAAGAACCGGAAACGGGCGAGATCATCGTGTTCAAATATCCCCGCGATCCCAAACTCGATTACATCAAACGCTGTATTGCCGTCGGCGGACAAACTATCGAAGTGCGCGATGACATTGCCTATGTTGACGGCAAGCCGGAGGGACAAAAGGAGTTTTTGAAAAAGGAATACGATCCCCAAGAAGGCCATTACATCAATTATTATAAAATCACCACGACGCGTGGACAGGTTTATACGATTCGCCATTATGCCGATCATTATGCCGCTTCGGAAAACTTCGGGCCAATTCGCGTGCCCAAACAAGGCGAAGAGTTGTCGCCGGAAATCAAGGGCGATCCGCAATTGCGGCAAATGTTTGACGTCAACAATGACGGCCGCTACGACGGCGATCAATATTTCATGATGGGTGATAACCGCGACAATAGCGCCGACAGCCGCGTGTGGGGCTTCTTGCCGCGCGCCAATGTTGTCGGCGAAGCGATGGTGATTTATTGGTCATGGGATAGCGAAGAGCAATTGCATCGCATTTTGACGAAAGTCCGGTGGGAGCGTATTGGGAGTTTGATCAAATAAGCTTATTTCTCCTCTGGAAAATGGCTTGATTTAATCGCAGGTCTTCTATATCGTCTTTGCAAGTGAGGAGGTCGATTGAGAATTCTTGACGTTGAAATTAAGCCGGATACGCGTCAGAAGCTCTTGTGGAAGCACGAGGTCACAGAGCAGGAGGTTCGTCAGGCATTACGTAATCGGCCTAAAGTACGATTTCATCAACGCGGGAAGGTGAAAGATGAAAACCTTTATATCGCTCTTTGCCAAACCGATGCGGGACGGTATTTAACCGTGTTCTTCATCTACAAAATTTCTCGCGTTGCTCTCGTCATTAGCGCTCGAGACATGGATTCCGCAGAAAGGAAACGATATGCCAAAAAGTAAACGCAAAGTAGATTCTCTTCCGAAAAACTTTGCAGACCCAAAAGAAGCCGCGGATTTTTGGGATGCGCATAGCGTCGCCGATTATTGGGACGAGATGGAGGATGCCCATTTTGAGATCGAAATTGACGATACCCCCAAAGCCGTTGCTTTAGAATATCCACTCGCTCGGCGGCTTTCCGAAGTTTCGAAGAAGGAAAATTTATCCATTGATATTCTGGTCAATCTTTTTTTGAAAGAGCACCTGGCGCGAAGCCCACTGGTTCAATCACAGCGATAGCAACCCGCACTGATCGCGTTACTCTGCCCAAACGCTTTTTGCTATGTCCGACGCTGCCCTCTATATCCACATTCCCTTCTGCGAAAAGCGCTGCCTCTATTGCGATTTCTACACAGTGGCCGGTGTGGAAACGCGCATCCCCGATTATGTCTCCGCGTTGCAAAAAGAAATCGCACTCCGCGCTGCCGAAGATTTTTGGCAGCGGCAACGCTTTGCCACGATTTTCTTCGGCGGCGGCACACCCTCTTTGCTCTCTCCCGCGCAGCTAGCGGAAATTCTCGAAGCTTGTTTTTCGCGCTTGCAATTCTCTTCTAACTTAGAAATCACACTCGAAACCAATCCCAGCACAATCACCAACGAGCAACTGTCGAAGTATCGCGCGATTGGCATCAATCGCCTCAGCTTTGGCGTGCAATCTTTTGATGAAAATGAATTGCTGCTCTTGGATCGCATTCATTCACCGGAGCAGGCGCGCGCCGCGGTGCTCGGCGCCCGCTACGCCGGTTTTGAAAACGTTAGTTTGGATTTGATTTTTGCATTGCCCAAGCAAACGCAAAAGTTGTGGCGAGAGAATCTCAAACAGGCAGTGGAATTGGAGCCTAATCATATCTCCGCATATAACCTAACGATTGAAACCGGGACGCCATTAGATCGCGCCATTGCGCAAGGAAAAATTCAGCCGCTCACCGAAGAGGAGGAGCGCGAGATGTATGAATTCACGATAGATTTTTTGGCGCAAAACCGCTATCGGCATTATGAAATTTCAAACTTCGCTCGGCCTGGCTTTGAAGCGCGACATAATCTCAAATACTGGGACGGCAGTGCGTATCTCGGCCTTGGCGCTTCAGCGCATTCATATAATGGCAAGCGGCGATTTTGGAACGTTGCCAACTTGCGCAAATATCTTGAATGTCTCTCGCAGCAAGAGTTGCCGGAAGAGAGCGGCGAAGAGTTGACCGCGCAACAGGCGCAATTTGAATTTGCATTTTTAGGCTTGCGGCAAACGCAGGGCGTGAACTTGCGCGAGTTTCAGCGCAAGTTTCGTAAGCCGTTTGAAAGAGCCTTTAATGGAGCGGTGCCAGAAATGGAGCGCGAGGGGTTGCTGGTGCGGGACGAAAATTTTCTGCGCTTGTCAAAGGAAGGAATATTTTTATGTGATGAAATTTGCGCGCGTTTGGAGAGTTGAGCAAAGCGGTTCCTCTTTTATCCCCCAATAAACTGCCACACCACCATCCCAAAACACAACACCGTGAAACCGATGGTGCCGAGCGCGAGCGCCTGCACGCGAAAATTCTCACGGCCTTGTTCCGCGAAACCCACAAAATAGACCGCAAGAAAACCGCCAATAAACCCGCCGCCGTGTGCCCAGTTATTCACCGCGGACATGAAAAATCCAAACATGAACATGATGAGCGCGTTTTGCAATCCCGCGCGGTAAACGGATTCGCCAAATGTGCCGCCGCGAATACGGCCATAAGCCACCAACGCGCCGAGCAATCCGAACAACGCACCCGAAGCGCCGATGGTCAATGGAATGCCGCGAAAATTGGAGACGAGAAAACCGATCACTCCGGCTAAAGTATAAATGAAAATCAAACGCGCGGTGCCGAAAATCTCTTCCACTTGCGGCGCAATTTGGCGGAGGAACATGAGGTTGAAGAAAATATGCATGAGGCCGCCGTGCAAGTAAACCGCGGTAATCAAAGTCCACCAGCGGCCCTCAAGCGCGGGGTGCGCGCCGGTTGCGCCCAGCATCACCATGCTGTAGTTGCTCGGGCCTAGAAAATCGAACATGCCCCCTTTGAATATGGCGCTGGGATCGAGCAAGAGACTGATGATATAATAAATCACGCACATCGCAGTCACGATGTCGGTGAAGCCGTATTGCAGCACGGAGTTGCGCAAAGCGCTGCTGAGTCCCCACATGCCGGGATTTTTGCGGCCGCAATGGATGCAGGCTTCCGCGTTGATGCTGATGAGCTTGCCGCAATCCGGGCAAAGCATGGAGCCGATTTTCTGTTCAGACATGAGGTGTCGTGTGAGTTATTCGGTGAGAATAAAACTGCGCTCTTCTGGCGTGAAAGTTAAAATGCCCACGATGCGATGAATTTCGCTCTGTTTAAGCTTTTTTTCCAGCAAACGCCAAACACGTTGTTGTCGGACCAGTTGCGTATTGCCGCGAAATGAGGGCGAGACCACATAGCCGCCGACTTTTTTCGTCGGCGTAGCTTCGAGTAGAATTTCATATTTCGAAAACTCTGAGGAGAGAGCGTTGTAGATACGTTGGGTTAGTACAGCCAACTCGTTCTTTGATTTTGGCACTCGCGCTGCGGTTGTCGCACGTTTGTGCATGATACCGGCGCGATGTTTGGATTTGGTTGCCATGTTGTTTTTGTCTTAATCCAATTTAAGCCTTTTGACGTGGCGACGCAAGGGCTTTTCCAGAGCCGAAGCGATGCGCTTTGACTTTCAACTTCTCAAGCAACGGCTCGTCATGCCGCTTATTCTTTTCCTTCCATCTTCCGCAGCAACCGTTCTGCTTGCTTCTTATTCATCGCATCATCCCATAACAAACTCGGCAAACTCACACACACCTGCAAATGCTCGCGCGCTTGCTCGTATTGTTTGAGTTGAATAAGCGTTTCACCGAGCCAGAGATGATGCGAGGGCGAGTTCGGCTCGACTGCGAGCGCTTTTTCAAACCATGCCTTCGCTGCTTCATTCCCACCAGGCGGAACGCCGCCGTATAAAACTTTGGCGAACGCGCGCAACATCCAATTCAAATTGCCCAACTCATAATTCCAGCGCCCGAGCACGTGCATCGCGCCGTCGTGCTGTGGAGCAAGCGCGAGCGTGCGCTCGGCTTGCGCTTTGATCTCCTTCGAAAGCGCGATCTTTTGCTTGCCGCCAACTTTCAACGCCATGCGCCCGAGCGCCACGGCGAGATAAAAATGGCTCTCGACGGAGTCGGGATATAGTGTCACGCAACGCCGCGCCAAATTCGCCGCAGTGAAGTAATGCCGCTCTTGTTCTTTGCCCTTTGCGCCGTAGCCCACATCGACGTGGGCGCGCACTAGCTTCCACAAACTTTGATAGTTCGAGGAATCTAGCGCGACGACTTTGCTATATGCTGCTAGCGCGCTTTGATTATCAAACTGCGCAAAAGCGCGATCGCCGGTTTGCAAAAGCTCGGTGAGAGTTGAAGTGGAAATTTGTGCGGAGGCAGAGTTGACGACGAGGATAAGCACGAACAATAGGCTTGTTCTCATGGAGCGCAGCTTTCTCTTATAGAAGGGGCAGCAAACACAACGGCCTGTCGCGAGCGGAAGAGCGAGGCTCGAGGCAGGCCGTAAAAATTCGACGGGAAAAATCATTCTATGCTAGATTTTCAGATTTGCCTTATGCCGCAACGGATAGTTGCTCTCGTATGCGAGGTTTAATGCCTCCCCTTTCAGCCATCACCTTTAGACGTGGGCGCGTCAGTCGCGACTTCTGCGGTTTGAGAGAGGCAATTTCCACTAACACGAGTTGCTGCTCAGATTCGCGATTCTCTTCTGCTATTTTTAGATTATACTCGCGGAGCGCTTCATCATACTGCGGCAGCAACACGACTAACGCGTTGTCAGGAATCTTCTCGGCAAACTTAGGATGTTCGAAAAGGTAGCGGTCAAACTCAAAAGACAATTCTAAATTTTTGTTTACGGCTTCCTCACGTGTCATGTTTTCTCATCTCCCGGCTAGGTGAAGTCGGCGCCAACGATCAACGTAGCTGAGATAGCGGAGAAACCGAACGGTGCGAGTGATTTCTTTGCCGGAGCTCAGATGGTTCCTCACAAGGTTTTGTTTCCAATCTCAACACAAGAATATAATCAGTGCGAGCACGATTGACAACGGAATCTTTCCCGCCACGAAAGGCTCGCAAAAACAAAACAGCCTGCCGCGAGAGAAACATTCTCGGGGCAGGCTTTGATCAAAACTCCGCGACCGCTACTTCTTCTGCCCCTGCGTGCCCAGCACCCGCTTGAAGCAGAAGATCGTCGTCCAGATGATGCCGATCCAGGCGGAGGCGATGAAAAGCCAGCCGCCGAGGTTGAGGCCGAGTTCGTTCATGTGATGCTCCATTTTTTCAGAGTTGGATAAGCGAGGCTAGAAGATCGCGAAGAGGCGAAGGTTATAATAATTTTTCGAATCGCGATCATCTGTCTTCCATCCTCGAGGTTTTTAACGCATGTCCGCGACCACTTCATCTCGAATCGTGCCGCGTTTGTACGCGCGCGCAATGAGAAACACTGCGCCTGCGGTCAAGCCGAGCATCATCAAACGCGCGCCCCACAAATACGGAATGTCTGCTTCGGGCTTGCCTTCCATCAAGAGAATGGGAATACCGTCCTGCCATCCCCAGAAAAAGAGCAAGCCAATCAGATAAACCGGGGTGACGTATTGAATGATGAAACGGAAGACCGTGGGAATTTTAATGTCCGCGCCGTCGTTAATTTCTCCCCACGCGCGTTTGATGCCGAAGAGCCACGCAAAGAGAACGACTTCGATCAGCGCAAAGACGACCAGCCCGAAAGTGCCGGCCCAAAAATCCATCTCATCAAGGAAGCCGTGGCCGAGAAAGAGCACCACCGGCAATCCGCAGATGAGCAGAATCGCGCCCACGACCAATGCCGCTTGTTTGCGCGTCATTTTCATTTGATCTTGCAAGAAGGACATCGCGGGCGAACACAAAGCGACCGAAGAAGTAATGCCCGCAAAGAAGAGCAAGATGAACCACATGAAGCCGAACAATTGCCCAAACGGCAGCTTTTGAAAAATGATCGGCATGGCCATGAATCCGAGATTGAACGAGCCGCCTTGCGCAATCGTCGTGGTTTCCGCAATGCCGAAGAACGCGACCGCCACCGGAATCGCAATCGAGCCGCCGCAAATCACTTCGGCAAACTCGTTCGTGATTGAAGTGCTCAAGCCCGTGAGTGCGAGATCGTCTTTGCGTTTCATATAGCTCGCATAAGTGAGGATCGAGCCGGTGCCGATGCTGAGCGTGAAAAAGATTTGGCCGGCTGCGGCGAGCCATGGCCGCGCGTGCGTGATTTGACTGAAGTCGGGGTTCCACAAATAACCGAAGCCGTTGTACACACTGTTCTCCGGCACCTCGGGATTTGGCGTACCAAGCGTGAACACGCGCACGACAAGAATCAAGGCAAAGACAAACAACGTGGGCATTGCGATCTTGGCCAAGCGTTCGATTCCTTGCGCCACGCTTTGCGAGAGAATCCAAACGTTGATCGCCAGCGTGATGAAGAAGAATACGAATGCCGTGCCCAAGCCGGAGAAAAACTCGCTATTGGTGCGGCCTTGAAAGCTGCTGAGGAAGCTCGTCATGGTTTCAGTGTCGAGGATGCCAAAATATTTTCCTGTCACCGAGAACGTGCTATAGGCGAGCGTCCACGATTCGATATAGTTGTAATAGATGGCGAACGCGAGCGGGATGGAGATGCCGAGTGCGCCGAGATAGTTTGCCATCTTCGCGCTGCCGCGGGTTTTCATCAAAGCGCCGAACGCACCCGCTGCGGAGCCGTAGCCGTATTCTCCGCCGCGACGGCCAATGGCCCATTCCACCCACATGAGCGGAATGCCGAGCAACAAGAGTGCGATGAAATACGGAATCATGAATGCGCCGCCGCCGTTTTGCGCGGCTTGCACCGGAAAGCGCAGAAAGTTGCCGAGTCCGATGGCGTTGCCGGCCATAGCGAGAATCAAACCGATGCGCGAAGCCCAAGCTTCACGACCGCCGCTGTGATCACTCATGCGGGTACCTCCTCCGTTGGTTGGTGAGTAGTGAAAATAAGGTGTTTGGTACGAAAAAGGCTAAAACAAGGCTATGAGTCTTCCGATTTTTTCGATCACAAAGATTTCGATTCCGCGATTTTTGCTCTCTTCGCTGATGGTTTTCAGTTCTGCGAGCAGCAGGGCTTCTTGCATAGAAGACGCATGGATTGCTTTTCAAATGCGGGGCACGGTTAGGTGTCACAGAATATGGCTCAAATCCAAAACCAGCTTGTCCATCAGATAACGTGGCAGGATCACTTTGTAACCCCATCTTTGGCTCGTCTGCGCATAGGTGACTTTCAACTCGCTCTCCCGATGTTGTCGTAACGCTTGTTGTACTCGCCAAGTAGACGGATAATACACGCTCGTCGAATCTTCACGGCGGCTGGCGCGCTCGAAAAGCAGATTGGAAATTGCAACCGGCATCAAAGCTTGCCGGGTGTGTTCATTGATAACATCAAGCAGAATTCCGGCTTCGTGGCCCAGTTGTGCCTGCAACAAACGACCGCAAAAATACTCCCATTCTAGAACTTGCCGTTGCGCCAACATGACCGCGAGAATTTCCATTAAAGCGGTTTCGGTGATGAAAGGTTTGAGAAACTCGAGACATAAGTCTTCCGGCGATTCATAATCCAATTCGGCTATGCTCCTTTTGCGATTGTAAATCTCCGGTGTGAGGCTGGTGCTCAATACCACTGCGCTTTCGAGGTTTTGCAGCATCTTTGACGTTGGCGGTTTTTCAGCGACATGAGTCTTTTCCGCTCGCAGGTTTTGTTGCCACGAGCGAAGGTCTTGCGGATAGATGCGCAATTCAAGTATGTTGGCAACGGGGAACAACCAGTGATGATATTGAAAAGAAGCATGAGAGCCGGTGATCACATACGGGAGGTTGGCTTGTTTAAGCCTAGCAAAAATGTCGGTCATGAACGACTCTCCTTTGTGCAAGCAGTATAACCACGCCTCGCGATAAAACCAAACGGAAAATCCGGCAGAAAGCAGCTTCACTTATTCAACGCGAACCGATAGCGGCGCACGACCCACGCGGTGTCGGGCCCGACCTGTGTTTGCGCGGGCCGGAAGCGTGTGCGCATGGCCGCGGCAATGGCAGATTGCGCACAAGCCTCATCATTCGTCGTGTTTTCAAGAATGACAGCTTTCACCACTTTGCCGGTCTCGTCGACTTTGACATTCAATTCAATTGTACCTTGAATGTTTTTCTTCCGCGCGGATTGCGGATACTCCGGCACAGTTTCAAAGATCGGTCGCGGCTGTGAAATGATCGTGGGCGCAAGCCCCACGCCTGTGCCTTGACCGATGCCCCAACCCGTTCCACCGGTGCCCCACGAACTGCCGGGCAATCCCGTTCCGCCCGCGTTCGCACTATCCAAAGCGGGACTCACTTGCGGCGCGACGGCGAGTGTTTCTTGCGGCGCAATTTCATCGGGCACGGCAACGGGCCGCGCGGGAATTTTATCGGGAATCGGCGCGGTGAGTGAACCACCGCCCTCGCCACCGCCTTGTCCGCCGCCGCTTTCGTGCGGCAACGTGATGAGGCGCACATCAAATTGCGGCCGCGTTTCCGCGTAAGTGCGCAACTCGGTTTGCGGCTGCCAGGCTTTATCTAAACGAAACAAAGCGAGCAATAAAAAATGCAAAAGCGCCGCGAGCACTAAACCCTTCGCGAGATTTTTTTGAATAACGTGCGGCGCAATGTCGGATTGCCACTTCATAAATGTGCCAACAAAGAAAAAAAGAAAAAGTGCCAACAACAAAAACGTTCTCGAAAGCATTACGCTTGCGATGACGCTGCTTCTTGCGATTGGCCGCGCTTGATCGCTTTTGCGAGCATCGAATTGAAAATCAGAATCAACTCATGGACTTCTTGCAGCAACCAAGTGTTCAAGTCGGTTTCGCCAAACGTCTCTTTGGAGACGGAAAGCCAGT
The DNA here is from genome assembly GCA_041918175.1 of bacterium. Taxonomy (GTDB): domain Bacteria; phylum Zhuqueibacterota; class Zhuqueibacteria; order Zhuqueibacterales; family Zhuqueibacteraceae; genus JABWAN01. The sequence goes on along the minus strand of JAYRWE010000036.1, from coordinate 17,416 downwards.
AGCGCGTTTCTTGCGATTCCTTCAAGCAGATTCGGACTTTGTAGATAAAGTCCTTTCGGCTCGCGCAAACATCGGCCTCATCATAATTCGAGCCGGGAGAGCAGCCCGCGCGCACGAGTTGCTTGCCGATTTCAAAACCCGCCACATCGCGCGGAAACGTGCGCACGTATTTAACAATCTGAATCGCAAAACGCAACGTCCGCTCACGGAGATCAAAGATCGGCTCCATTTTTTCCATAGCGACACCCTCTTTCAGAAGTCGGTGCATTTTTATTTTTTGTTCAGCGCTTTTCTTTTTTGTCCCGTTGGCAGTTTATCTTTTTTGCTCTCTTGGCCCGTTGCTATATCAGCATTCCGGCAACGGCCGCGGTCATCCAACTCGCCAATGCGCCGCCGAACATCGCGCGGAGGCCGAGCTTCGCAAGATCGCCGCGACGTTCCGGCGCCATGCCGCCGATGCCGCCGATTTGAATTGCTATCGAAGAGAAATTTGCGAAGCCGCACAATGCATATGTGGCGATGGTGATGCCGCGCTCGCTCATGCCGCCGCTTTTAATCAACTCACCGAGATGCACATACGCGATGAACTCGTTGATCGAAATTTTCGTACCGAGCAAACTGCCGAACTCCGCGCAATCTTTCCACGGCACGCCCATGAGCCACGCGAGCGGCGAAAAAATCCAACCAAACAACGTGCGCAAATCTTGCGGGAAATAAGTGAAGCCCACCCAATTCGCGAGCGCGTCGTGAATCACCCCCATGCCCGCGTTGATCACGGCGATAATGGCGATGAACGCGAGTAGCATCGCGCCGACATTGACCGCGAGCTTCACGCCATCCGCAGCGCCCACCGCGGCCGCTTCAATCACATCGTCCGCGATTTTTCCGGGCGGCACTTTCACGTGGCCTTTCGTCACCGGCTCTTCTTTTTCCGGCAAAATGACTTTGGCAATGAGCAACGCCGCAGGCGCGGACATCACACTCGCCGCGAGCAAATGCGCCGCGGGAATGCCCATCGCGATATAGCCGGCCATCACGCCGCCCGCGACTGTGGCGAAGCCGCCGCACATGATCGCCATCAATTCCGAGTTCGTGGCTTTAGCAATGAACGGACGAATGAGCAACGGCGCTTCGGTTTGGCCGACGAAAATGTTTGACGAACATGAAAGCGATTCGGCACCGCTCGTGCCCATGGTTTTCGCCATGACGCGCGCAATGCCCTCGACGATCTTTTGCATGAGGCCGAGATAATAGAGCATGGACATGATGGCGGAGAAGAAAATAATCGTGGGCAAAATGCGGAAGGCGAATTGAAAGCCGAATGTGCTTTGATACTCCGGCCTCGCAAGATTATCGAAAAGGAACTGCGTGCCGAAGCGCGTGAAATCGAGAAACGCAGCGATCTTGTCGCCGGTCCATTGGAAGACGACTTTGCCCACGTCGGTCCACAAAATGAAAAACGCGAACACCAGTTGCAAACCCGTGCCCCAAAACACGACACGCCACGGAAAATTGCGGCGATCATACGACATCAACCACGCGATGAAAATCATCGTAACCACGCCGACGAGACTGATGAGTCGTTCCATGTTTCCTCTTTCCGTTGTTCGCCGAGCGCGCTCGGCGATTGGTTCGTTGCCAGGTTGGTGCGAAGCCTCAAAATTCAGTTGGGCCGCAGGACGCTTTTGTTCGTCAAGCGGAAGCTTTACGCGCCGTCAGTTCGGAATGGACTAGAATAGGGTGGGAGAATAAAATTCGGGAGATGATTGCGAGAACGAGGCGAGCCGGACAGCGAGAGCAGAGCTTTCGTCATAGCGGATGCGATTAAGATTTAGTCAATAAAAAACTCCTCTGCTGTTCATGCACAATTTTTATCCTACCCCAAAGTAGTTCTCTTGGTTTAAAAAGGCAAGCAGACTTTGGCGATACGCCATTCTCGTTAGCAATGCTCCTCTCAAACTAGTGCTCGCGATGCGCTTCAAGGCTTGAGTTTCTTCCGAGCACGAGGGCAGATTCTTCAGAATGATAGGTTGGGGGATTTACAAACCAACCCGAAACGAGTATAGTAGGCCGGCCGCTTACGCCGTGTGCGGCGCGAAAATTTATGACAGAGCATCTCACCGCGCCGGAGAAAAATCACCGCGCGCGCCGCACTTGGGGCATTGTTTGCGATGACACACGCGGCAGACTTTGCGCTCACAATGCGCACAGCGCGAGCATGCGGTGCAGAGCACGTGCAGCTTTTGCTCGCACAGCCAGAAAGCATGCAGGCCGGCCAAGCAGCTTTCGCACGGCAAGCTTTCGAAATCTTTGAGCAGCGGGTTCCACACGAGCGTCAGTTCGCGGCTCGCTTTGCTGAATCGCGCTTCGTAGCTCACGGTGCGCACGGCCAACTCGAAGCGCAAGAGATTCACCGGCTCGACCGTGATTTTCATCTGATACTTCTCGCGTTGATCCGCGATCTTCTTTTCCAACTCCAGGCGCGTCGCGCGCATGCGGGCCTGCTCGTTTTCCAGTTCTTTGCCTTCCAAGCCGCGGCGTTTGATCTTGCGCTCGATCTCGCCGATGAGTTCTTCGTAATATTCGTGCAAGCGTTTGACGTCGCGCTGCAAGCGGCGATTCAAGCTCTTGTTGAAATCCGCCAGCTCGCTTGTGATGCTTCCCTGCACGCTTTTGCATGCGGCATGATACACGCGGCCTAAAGGCTGCCGTTCGAGATTGCTCTGTGCCGCGGTCTCGCGCGCCTGTGAAAGATACAAACTCAACGCGCGACTGGACAGCGCGGCAAGCGTGAGCTCGTTGATGATGGTCGCGGCGAGGCCTTCTTTCTTTTCATCCGACATCGCGGTGTATTTGAAATTGCACAGCACATACGAAAGCCTCTGCTCGCGCGAGCCGAGCGCATGGCCGAGACCGTTGAGCACCGTGAAACTCTGCTCCGCGGCCTCGTCTGCGCCTTTCTTCAAATACAAATCAGGCATGGTAAGGTGCGCGCAATTGCCCGAGCCCTGCATGAGCGCAAATAAGCGGTCGAGAAAATCCGATTGAAACGTGATCAACTCGCCGTCTGCTTGCGCCGTGTTCGCGTTGAAATAAAGCTTCGCCATTTCCGGCAAGTGCAACGCTTGCGCGAGTGCGGGCGGCATGAGCGCTTCCAATCGCTCTTCATGCGCCTCGATCTCTGCGCCCTGCAATTCCAGCACGCGCCCGACGGTTTCGAGAAGTTGTTGGGACATGGATATTTGCTCGATTGTGCTTTATCAAAAAAAAACTGTCATTCAGAAGGAATCTTTTTTAGCACTGGCATCACCCTCTTGTGCTTGAGCCTATTCCCAGCGAGTAAAAAATTCCTTCTGAATGACACGCAGAGACGGTGTTTTCACACCTCAAACTCCTCCGCGAACAGCGCCTCATCCAAATCCTTCGTCTGTTGATACGCAGCCTTCGCTTGCAGCATGCGCTCCGCAAGCTGCTCCACGTTTTCTCGCAGCGCCTCTTTCTGCGTGCTGCGCACCCAAATGTCCATGATCAAATCCGTGAAATCCTCCTCGGTGTCGAGATTGCCGAGGATGCTGTCGATCTCGCCGATGACGAGCTCGAACATGTTGATCTTCTGGTCGAGAATGTAGAGAATGGATTCCTCGATGCTGTCCTGTTGGCAAAAGTTGAACACGAACACGTCCTGCGTTTGGCCGATGCGATGAATGCGACCGATGCGTTGCTCCAGACGCATGGGATTCCAGGGCAGATCGTAGTTGATCATGGTTTGGCAGAATTGCAGATTCTTGCCCTCCGCGCCGACTTCGGTCATGAGCAGGAGATCGACTTCCTCGCGGAACTTCGCGACTGCCGCATCTTTCTGCTCGTTGCTCATGCCGCCGCGCACTTCCGCGAACGCGAGACCATTCACGCGGAACAACTCGCCGAGATAATCGAGCGTCGCGATAAAGTTGGTGAAGATGATTTTCTTCGCCGGACTCTTGCGCACGAGCTGCACGAGTTGTTTGCCCTTCTCCGTTTCTTTCATCTCGCGCAGCAACGACAGCATCGGCGTAATCGCGCCCGCGTTGCCGTTCAAGCGTGTTTGCAAATTGCGCAGCGAATCTTCCAACGCGAACGGACAACTTCCGGCTTTCATCAACAAATGATGCAGCGAGAGTTTGTCCAAGCCTTCGAGCTGATCGTAAGTCTCGCGCACAAATTTGGAGACGTGCTCATACAGCTCGCGCTCGTGCGGCGAAGGCGCGACCGTGATCGTGGTCGCAAAACGCTTGGGCAGCTTCACGTCCACGAGGCTGCGCGTGTTGCGAATCATCACCTCGCGCAACAGCTCACGCAGCTTGTCTTGATTCTTGGGCATGCGCTCGTCCCCGCGCGCCACGTACTCTTCGCGAAACTGCTTGGCCGTGTGCAGCACCCCGGGCTTCAGCAGCGTGAGCAGATTGTGCAGCTCCATCAAATCGTTTTGCACCGGCGTGGCCGTAAGCAGAAAGATGAATCTCTTTTGCAGCGCATTCACCAGTTTCCACGACAGTGTCGAGCGGTTTTTGAGATGATGCGCTTCGTCGATCACGATGAGATCGAACTTCTCCGCGGTTACGCGCTCGAAATTATTTTTGCTCTTCGCCGTGTGAATCGAAGCGATGATCCAATCCTGTTTGCTCCAAAACTGCGGCGTGCGCTTCACGTCGAAGTCGTCCGTGGTCACGAACGCCATGCCGAACTTCGCGTTCATCTCCTGTTGCCATTGGCTCACCAGCGCGGGCGGCGCGAGCACGAGCGCTTTCTTCACCAGCCCGCGCAGAAAATATTCTTTGATGAGCATGCCCGCCTCGATGGTTTTGCCCAAGCCCACTTCATCCGCGAGCAGCAAGCAGCACGCGCCCGCGAAACTGCTTGAGCACCTTGCGCACGGTCTCGATTTGATACCAATAATGATCCACGCCGCGCAGCGTGTCGAGGCAGAGCAACTCGTCATACTCGCGCAACAACGCGAGACGATAGAGATCGAGTTTGGCTTGATAAAGTTTGAAATCCTGGCGCGGCCGCGTTTCGCCGGTTAGCTGCGCGTCGACAAAGGTGGAGAGATTTTGCGGAGGGGCAAATGCAAAGGTGACGTTGATTTCGTCCAACAGATGATTCACAGCCGATACTTTCCTCGTGAAGTAAAACCGCACGTAATACGCCTCTCCTTGCCGTCATCTGCGCGGTACTTCTCTCGTGCGCGGCATATTCCCAGCGCGAGGAAGTCTTTTGCAGAATGACAAAGTGAGAAGAGTTTTTGTGGCGAGTACAATATGAAAATTCTCCGCGGAATGCCAATTGAAATTTTGGAGAGACCTTGCGGGCGAAGTCGAACTTGCGCAAAAAAGGTTTGCAATTTTATCAAACAAGTTGCGCGCAAGTTCGACTTCACTCTCCCCGCGGCCGTTGTGGCGGGCTTGTCACGTCGTAGCCGTTCGCCTGCGCCCACTCGACCATCTTCCAAACATTGCCGTCAAACTTTTGGCCGGTTTGCTGCTCCAGTTTCGCCAAGAGCGGGGCGCGAACTTCTCCGACGCAAGTTGGCCACTTCATGATGTCGATCAGTTGCTGAGGATTTCTGTTGCCAGGCATTGCGGTATAAGCTTCAGCCAAAAATCGAAGCCCGTTGGGATTGATGTTCTTCTCCATTCGTTCCAGGATTTGGGCTAATACTTCATCAGAATGTTCACGAGCAAGCTTTCCCGGCACTGTTGCCAGAGCTCGGGCCAGGAATCGAAGCGCATCGGGATTGACGCTCTTCTCCATCCGCGCCAGTATTTGGGCAAATGTTCTATTAGCATGTTCAGGCGCAATTTCCGCCGCTAACAGATTTAAAGCTTCGGCCAAAGATGCACGTTCGAAGATATAAGTGTTCTTCTCAATTTGCGACAGGATTAGGGCAAATGCGCTATCTGCGTATTCAGGTGCAAATTTTCCAGGCATCGCTGCCAACACTTGTGCTAAAGATGGAAGAGCATAAGGATCAGTGGTTTTCTTCATCTGTGCCAGGATTTGGGCAAATGCTCTGTTAGCATATTCAGTTGTGAGCTTGTCTGCTATAGCTTCTAAAGCTTTGGCGAAAGACTGCTGATGCCCGTAGGGATTAATGGTCTTCTTCATTCGAGCCAGAATTTGCGCAAATGTGCTGTCGGCATATTTAGGCAAAAGCTTTCCCGGCACCGACGTTAGAGCTTGAGCCAGAAGTTGAAGGGCGATGGGCTCTGTGGTTTTCCCAATCCATACCAGAATTTGGGCAGATGCCCCGCTGGCATGCTCGGGCGTAATCTCTCTCGACACCGCTATTAAAGCTTCGGCCAGAGATTGAAGGTAGCTCTCCACTTAATCGTGGACTATGTTATTTGAAGCAGGGGAAAGGTTTTCAAGGGTTGCTCCGCGTGTTCTGGTTTTGACGTCAAGCGGCGACAGCGTAACAACTCTATGAGAGTCCATTGACGCGTCGTGAGGCCGGCAGCCATCGCAGGAGTGCGTTGGACCCAACGGCGGCGTGCGCTGGTGCCGAGATACAGCGGCAAGCGCAGGCTTTGATGCCACGTACAAAAGTTATAGACGCAACCGACGAGATACAGGCTCGTTTCTAGCTTTTCAATCGTGCGCGCTAAACTTCGCCCACGCCGCACGAGGCTGTTCATTTTTGCGCGAAAGGTGGCGTTGAGGCGCTCAATGAATGCCGTGTTGAGGACGCCTTGGCCTTGGCTCTGGGCGATCAAGGTCGAAGCCATCTGTTTGTCGCCTTGCACCAGGTTGCGTTGCACGGCAACCACGCGCCGCTTTTCATATTGCTTGACCACTTGCCCCAAGAGGATATTCGGCCATGCGACAAGCGAAGGCCGTCCGCGTTGGCCCGTTGGACAAGGGCTTCGAAAGGCATGCTGAAAGGCTTTCACATAGGCCACAAAGCCATCAAAACAAAGCAACAGCGGACGACAAAGAGCACAAGCCTTAACCTGTAACGCCAGCGCGAACACGAGGCTCGTGTCGCGCGATTTTTGAACGCCGCCGCCCAACCACAGACGCGTTGACACGGCAATTGCTGAGGCGAGCCACAAGATCGCGCCTTGTGCTTTGACGCGAATTTCATCGGCCTGAACCTGGAATAAGTCGAGTTGGCCGGCTTGAACTGTGGCCTGATGAAGTGCTTGGCAATGTCCGCCCGCGCTTTTCTCCCATGCGGCAACCGTTCGCTCGTCAACCTCGTAGGTCGCGACGATTGCCTGTAACGGACAGCCATGGGCCAAGAGGGAAAGCATCTCGCCGATGAATTGATGGTTGTGATGTCGGCGATAGAATGGCGTCCCGGTCGTTGCCGCAAAGGTTTTGCGACAACGATGACAGATCAAGCGTTTCTCCCGCGCACTGTGAATGCCGATGTTGCCCGCCCCGATCTGGCCAACCCATTCGCACTTCGGATTGGGACAAAAGTGAAGCGCAGAATCCATGACTTGTGCTCCTGAAAAGAGTGTCGCGTTCTTTCCCTAAAAATGCACAAGAAATCGCAGGAGCGCAAAGTAAATCAGGACTCCACGATTGAATGCAGAGCTACCTCTTTTTGCACTCCGCATAATATTTCTCATCAAACCAATCGTGGCACCATTCATACACGTTGCCATGCATGTCATAAAGCCCCCACGCATTTGCCGGGTAACTTCCCACGGGTGTGGTTTTCTTCAAATATCTGCCTTTGGGAAAGTTTTTATACGGATAGTTGCCATCGTAATTGGCCTGGTCCGTGGTCAAGTTCTCGCCGGTATTAAACGGCGTGGTGGTGCCGGCGCGGCAGGCATATTCCCACTCGGCCTCAGTAGGCAAACGAATTTTCATGCCGGTCTTTGTGTTCAACTTGGCAATGAAGCTCTGCGCCTCGTTCCAGCTCACGTTTTCCACCGGGCAATCCTCGCAATCTTTGAAACGAGAAGGATTGTCGCCCATGATTTCGCGCCATTGTTTTTGGGTAACCGGCGTTTTGGCGAGATAGAAATCCGAGATCGTGACGGGATGCACCGGGCTGCTGCGTTTGTCCAAATCGCCCGTTTCATCGCCCATTTGGAACGTGCCGCCTTTCACCTTGACAAAATTGAGCGCATTGAAATAAGGAACCATTTCCATGTAAAAATGTTTGGCCATGTCCATACTCGAAAAGTTAAAGCTTAGCGCAAACGACCAATCGGCGACGCACTCCTTTGCCAGAAAATATTCGAGAATGGATTTGTGGGCGAATTTCCAATTCAACAGCGGGTCGCAGGTCAAGAGGGATTTGCCCTTGACTTCATCCGGGTTCAGTTCGAGGTTATGCGCTTTTGCAATTTGCTCGGCTTCGCCTTTCGCCAGGTGCAACACGCCGGTGGTGCGCCAATTTTCGTAAATTTGCAGGGCGGTGGCGCGGGCCAATTGGCGCAGGCTTTCGCGAAACTTTTCTTGCTCGTCGTTCCTTTTCCACTTTTCGCTTTCGCGCGTGAGCCACTTTTCAATCAGGGTCTCATAAATTTGGAAGCTGAAACGATAATTTTTCTCTTCCAAAACCAGATCGTCCAAATAAGAAAGCAGCATGGGCCGGGACATGAGCTTGTGCGAATTTCTGACGAGCGCTTTTGCCTTTTCTTTTTTCGGCCAATTCCAAAATTTGAGCCGGCCATATTTCTTATTCAAATATTTGCCGACCTCTTTGTCAGAAAAAGGAAACAAGTAGTACTTGTTCATTTTATAGTAACCGCCGCCGGGTTTGCGGATATTGAGCACGTAATCATGCTTTTCCTCTTGCGGGAAATATTGCGTGCGGCAAGTGATGACCACGTCGCAAAAACGGATCGAATTGCTCGCAATGCGATTCAGCCGGGCGACAAAGGCTTCATCATCGGAAATCTTGGGGTCCTTCGACAGAATATACGGGTCTTCGTCGAGACCGTCGAGCAATAAGATGGTGTTCTTCGCCTCTTCTTCCTTGATCGTTTTGATGCGCTCAACGAGGTCTACCGGGTTCTCAGGATCCGGAGGCTGAAAGCGGAACAGCCGCATTTTGTAGTTTTGCTTCTGCCGCAAATTGAAAAAGGAATGATAGGCCATGTAGAGATTGACCATGAAGGCCGTTTTCCCCATGCCGGAATCGGCCAGGATCAAATAGAACTTTTCATTTTCCACGCGCTCGTTGAATGATTTTTTGAGCATGAACGGAATGAGCTTCCGGGGCTCGTCGTGCTTGTGCGCTTCGTGCGGATTATCGTAGCGGTTGGGGCTGATGCGCGCATAGCGGGTGGGAATAAAAATATCGCGCAGTCGTTTGATGGTCAAATAATCGAACTCGGGTTTTAAATCGCGCGCGGTCTTGTTGTTTTTCAGCCGTTGCTGCCAGGCTTTCAGCCACACGCCCCACTGCCAAACCAACGCCGCAATGAGCGCCGCAGAGAGCGCCTTGCTCACTTCGGCATTGAATCCGATCAACTGAAAAAAGTCAGTCAGCGGATTGTTTAAAAGCGCAACGAGGGGTTCTAAAAATTCTTTCATAAAACCTACTTTCTAGTTTGCGCTAAAACAATGCCCGGAGCGTTCGAGACAAAAATCCATTTGCCCTACCAGCACCGGGCATTTCGTGTTGCTGTTTGTCGCCGCACGAGCGCGCGACGAGCGGGACGGCAATCGGTTCAGCGGCAGCCCTCCGACTTTACCCATGAGCTACGGGACGAACACGAGGCGGAAGCCGATGTTGTCGTTGCGGTTGCTGGGGTCCGCGTGGTTGCGATTCGCGGAGCGGCAGTTCAACGCGTTGCCGTTCCAGTTGCCGCCGCGCAACACCCGGTTCGAACCCATGATTGCCGCCCATATTCTAAAAAAAAGCCCGTGGCAGAATAATCGTTCGGCGGGCTGATGACAAAATGGTTCTGCCTTTTGAAATTTGACGCTCACGTTCGAAAGTCTTCGCGCTTTCGAACTCATTCCCCCGGCTCCGATAGGTGTCAAGCAAAGGAAACATGCACCGAACCATTCCCCCCTTGAGCTGATCTTTACCCACATTTTGAATGCTGGACACAGAGGGAAATCATAACATGCCACTCCTAAAGGAGTTTAATCACAGCTTGTGGGCGATTCTCTATAAACATGGCACCCCTAACGGGGTGCTTGATAAACTATCCGAAGCGATTGAGCCATCAAAAACCGCGTAGCGGTGATATGTTTATAGCAAGCATGCCCCTTATCAGCGTCTTCGAACCCCGTTAGGGGTGACATGTGGATGCCGCCTCCTGTGTTCAGTAACGAAGTTATGGGACATGGTCAGCTTAAGGGGGTGTTGGTCGATTGAAAAATGCCTTTTTAAAATTGTTCAAGTGACCAACATCCCCCTAGATCCCCCTTCAACGGGGGACTTGCTCTCGCTGTGAAGTCACCTCGCTTGAAAAGATAAAAGTACGGTAAACAAGCAACGATGAACCCTCGGGGGAGCAGCGACGGAACAAAAAAATACTCGCGCGCGCAGGGAAAGAAAAATTCCCGCTTGCCCTCCAGCGAAAATTTGGACATCTTGCCGCAATTCATTCACACTCACGTTGCACGCACGGAGGAAAGTCGATGTCATTACGCATGCTTGTACTCGTATTGTGGAGCACGACGCTCTGGGCGCAACCGCACAACGAGGCGGTACGCGCGCAGATCACGAAGCAATATGCCGAGTTGGAGAAACTCTATCTGCACTTGCATCAAAATCCCGAGCTGTCGTTTCAGGAGGAGCAGAGCGCGGCGCGTTTGACGCAAGAGTTGCGCGCGAGCGGTTTCGAGGTGACGACGAAAGTGGGCGGCCACGGCATTGTCGGCATTTTGAAAAACGGCAAAGGCCCGACGGTGTTGGTGCGCGCGGATATGGACGCGCTGCCGGTGACGGAGAATACGGGCTTGGCCTATGCGAGCAAGATGCGCGTGAAAGACGCGGCGGGCAATGAGGTGGGCGTGATGCATGCGTGCGGGCATGATGTGCATATGACGGTGTTCGCGGGCACGGCGCGCGTGTTGGCGCAGATGAAGGAACAATGGCGCGGCACGCTGGTGTTCATCGGCCAGCCCGCGGAAGAGCGCGGCGGCGGCGCGCGCAAGATGTTGGCGGACGGTTTGTATTCGCGCTTTCCCGCGCCGGATTATGCGTTGGCGCTGCATGCCAGCTCCGGACTGGAAGCGGGTAGAATTGCGCATTGCGCGGGCTATGCGCTCGCCAACGTCAACTCGGTTGATCTCACGATTCGCGGCGTGGGCGGCCACGGCGCGTATCCGCACACGACGAAGGATCCGATTGTGATCGCGGCGCAAGTGATTCTCGCTTTGCAAACCATCGTGAGCCGCGAGACGAAACCGCTTGAGCCCGCGGTGGTCACGGTCGGCTCGATTCACGGCGGCACGAAGCACAACATTATTTCGGATGAAGTGAAGATGGAGCTGACGCTGCGCTCGTATTCCGACGAGGTGCGCGAGCATACGATTGCGGCGATTCGGCGCATTGCGAACGGCATTGCGCAGGCTGCGGGGGTTCCGCCGGAGCGCATGCCGATCGTGCAGGTGGCGGATGAGTTCACGCCTTCGACGTACAACAATCCCGAGTTGGTGCAGCGGATCGTGCCTGCGTTTGAGCGCGCGCTGGGCAAAGAGAATGTGATTGCGGGCGAGCCGGTGATGGGCGGCGAAGATTTCGGCGAGTATGGACGCACGAAAGAGAAGGTGCCGATTTGCATTTTCTGGCTTGGTGCGATCGCGCCGGAGAAAGTTGCGGCGAGTCGCGCGAATGGCACGACGTTGCCGTCGTTACATTCGAGTCAATTTGCGCCGCAGTATGAGCCTTCAATCAAAACCGGCGTGCAGGCAATGAGCGCCGCGGTGTTGGAGTTGATGGGGAGGTGAGATGGGTTGGTGGATTGATGGAGTTGTGGAATAAAAACGATGTCATTCCATAGGAATCTTTTTAAGCACTGGGAATGCTGTTTGTTTCGTGTTCGCCTGCGAGGTAAATGTTCCAATCCGGCTTGGCCGAGGTTTTAAACTTCGAACTTTTAAAGCAGCCGGTTCACGGCTCGTCTCGTATCCGCCAAAAATAAATTTTGCCTTGAAAGCTTATCATGGAACTTCTCGCTATCATTGCCGCGCTCGCCGGCATTCTGAGTTTTGTTTATCTCATGTTCCTCGGCCAGCGTAGCTTGGTATGGAAGCCTGCGCGACGAATCAAGGCTTGCTTTTCGGAAGGGGGCAATGTATTATCGGCCATCCCATAATGCTTCTCCCAAAGGAGACCAATACCATGATCGAAAACGACTTCTCCCTCGAAGAGCGCGAGATGACTCTCGCAGAGGTGAAAGATGCACTCAAAAAGTTTGAGCGTAAGTACGCCATGCCTTCGGAAGAGTTTTATGAAAAATGGCGGAAGGGGCAAACCTATCACGTCGCCGAATCGGTGGAATGGGTTTCGATCTTCGAGTCGTATCAAATCATGAACGGCACGAACTCGCGCAACGGAAAACTCGTATGACACTCGAAACATATGCCGACTACAAAAAGCATATTCGCAGCTTGATTGTGGAATATGGCCGGCAAGGTGTTTTGAGCGGTGCAAGTCCGATCGTTTTCCTACAAGCAAAGGGGATCCCGCTTGAACACGGCGGTTTGATTCAAGCGACCGACCCGCCATTGAAATTCAAAGACGGCGCCTCACTACGTGTGCTTGAAGTCGTACAAGTTTCCAACGCGAAAGTTGAGCGGTTGCGATATACTTATCATTACGAACGCGCGAACGGCTATTACTTCCGTTATGAGCGTGAGGAGACGGATGATCTCATTCGCAAGCCGGAATATCACATGCATGCCGTTTTGAATCTACCACACTTCAACGCCCCACCCGTCAATCTTGAAATCATGCTTCAGCTTATCACAACGAATTTTTACTCCCAAGATCTCTATGCTAAACAGATCGTGGGCCGTGAGATTCATTTGAGCGTTTGAACGGGACGCACAATTCGGCAACCTCAAAACCCCAACAACCCCATACTCCAACGATCCCTCAATCCCAACTCAGGTTCGAGCAATCCACTGCTCCATCAGTCCGCCAGCCGCGACTCCCTTCACGCTTCCCACCCTCTCGCGCGCTCAACCGCGCGCTTCCAATTTCGTTTCAAGCTTTGTCGCGTATCGTCTTTCATCTGCGGCGAGAATTTTTTCTCCACGCTCCAATGCGCGGCGATGTCATCTAAATTAGACCAGTAGCCCACTGCGAGACCCGCGAGATAAGCCGCGCCTAATGCGGTCGTTTCCGTCACTGTGGGGCGCACAACCGTGGTATTGAGAATGTCGGATTGAAACTGCATGAGCAAATTGTTCACGACCGCGCCGCCATCGACACGCAACTCGCCGAGCGTGACGCCGCAATCGTTTTGCATCGCCTCGGCCAACTCGCCGGATTGATATGCAATTGCTTCGAGCGCCGCGCGCGCAATGTGGCTGCGATTCGCGCCGCGTGTGAGGCCGACAATCGCACCGCGCGCGTTTGCGTCCCAATAGGGCGAGCCGAGTCCGACAAACGCAGGCACAAGATACACGCCGCCGTTGTCCGCAACTTTCGCGGCGAGCGCTTCGATGTCTTTTGAAGATTGAATCAAGCCCAACTCATCGCGCAGCCATTGCACCACCGCGCCCGCGATAAACACCGAGCCTTCGAGCGCATATTGCGCCGGTGCTTCGCCGATTTGCCACGCGACCGTGGTGAGCAAGCCATGCTTCGAATGCACGATTTGAGTACCGGTTTGCATGAGCATGAAACAGCCCGTGCCGTAGGTATTTTTAAACATGCCCGGCTTGAAACACGTTTGCCCAAAGAGCGCGGCTTGTTGATCGCCCGCAATGCCCGCAATCGGAATCTCCGCGCCAAGCAATGCCGCATCGGCGTTGCCGTAAACTTCACTGCTCGAACGCACGCTCGGCAAGAGCGCCGCGGGAATGTTGAGGCGCGCGAGAATGTCGTTGTCCCACGCGAGCGTGTGCAAATTGTAAAGCAGCGTGCGCGAGGCATTGGAGCAATCGGTCGCATGCACTTTGCCGTTCGTCAATTTCCACAAGAGCCACGAATCAATCGTGCCAAACGCAATCTCGCCGGCCTCGGCGCGCTGGCGCAAGCCTGCGACGTTATCGAGCAGCCACTTCACTTTCGTGCCGGAAAAATACGGATCAGGCACGAGTCCGGTTTTGTGACTCAACTCATTCGCCCAACCGTTTTTGCGAATGTCTTCGCAGATCGGCGCAGTGCGACGATCCTGCCAGACGATGGCGGGATGCACAGGCTTGCCGGTTTTGCGCTCCCAAAACACTGTGGTCTCGCGTTGATTGGTGATGCCGATCGCGGCAATGTCTTTCGCACTCACGTTCGCTTGCTGCAAGGCTGCGCGCGCGGTCGCGAGCTGCGTGCTCCAAATTTCTTCGGGATCGTGTTCCACCCAGCCGGGCTGTGGATAATATTGCTTGAACTCCTTCTGCGCCATGCCGTGAATATGTCCGTCGCGATCAAACAGAATGCTGCGACTGCTCGTGGTGCCTTGATCTAAAGCCAAAATGTATTTCACGCTCGCCTCCGAAGATGGTTTGGAGTGATGGATTGGTGGAATGTTGGATTGGTGGATTGATGGATTGTTGGATTGATGGATTGTTGGATTGATGGATTGTTGGATTGATGGATTGTTGGATTCATGGATTGTTTCATCTCGTTCCCAAACTCCGTTTGGGAACGCAATTGCAATTGAAACTCCGTTTCAATTTTCAAGCAAGGCGTTTGTTCAATGAAGCGAAACGGAGTTTATTAAGCAAGCTTGTTCCCAAACTGAGTTTGGGAACAAGAAGAATGAAATCATCTCGTTCCCAAACTTCGTTTGGGAACGCAATTGCGGTTGAAGCTTCGTTTCAATTCTCAAGCAAGACGTTTGTTTATGAGGCGAAACAGAGTTTCTTACGCAAGCGTGTTCCCAAACAGAGTTTGGGAACAAGAGGGATGGATTCATCTCGTTCCCAAACTCCGTTTGAGAACGCAATTGCGTTTGAAGCTCCGTTTCAATGCTCAAGCAAGGCGTTTGTTCAATGAAGCGAAACAGAGTTTCTTCAGCAAGCTTGTTCCCAAACAGAGTTTGGGCACAAGAGGGAGTGCTCAAGCAAGGCGTTTGTTCAATGAAACAGCCATGCCGCGGGCACAGCCTGCTTTGCGTTCTTGGCGGTTTGATACGACACGCGCAAACCGTCCCCGCCGGTTTTCTCGAAGAACGTGACGCGAATGGGATGCAAGCCCGCGGCGAGCGCGATCACGCCGCGCTTCTCGACCATGCCGTGCAAGCCGTCATTATCAACAATCAACTCCTCGCCAATGTAAAGCCGACTGCCGTCATCGGACTCGGTGAAGAACGCATACACGCCGGTCTCGGGCACACGCATGTAGCCCGTGTATTCAAAACCGAAACGCTCCACTTCGTTGCGCGGTGAGAACTCAAAGTTCGCGAGTACGCCGCTCTTCACCACGGTGAGCGTTTTGAAATCGGGCAGGTTGTTCCACTCGCCTTCGAAGTAGGAATAGCGAATGCCGGACTGCGGTTTGTCAACTTTGATTGCATCGCGCGGCGCGACTTTCGTGAACGTGGCGCGCACGGTTTCGCTCACGGGTTTGCCTGCGCGAAAGCAGCGCGCCGCGAGTGTCGTAGTTTCTTTGAGCGTGATCATGCCTTGCGCGAGCGGCGAAGTATTTGAAGGCGCGCTGCCATCGCGCGTATAACGCACTTCACTCTTCGCGCTTGCGGTTTTGATCGCCACTGCGATTTGATCGACAAAGATGTTGTGCTCGCTCACAATCTCCGGCGGATGATTGATGTCGGGTGCGCCGACAATGTCGAGCACGACGACGCTGTTGTGCGTATCGGGCGCTTGTTGCGGCACACTGATGAGCAGCGCCTCGTCTTCGCGCTTCACTACGAGCGCGGCTTTTTCTTTATCACCCAACAAAAAAGCTTTTTGGGGTTGATTAAAAACTCCGGGCACACGCAAGCTGCCGTTCGTTGGCCAATCGAATACGTGCAAATAAAGCCGCGTGCCTCCGGCGATGCTCTTCTGTGTGCAACGCCCCCATACGAGTTGTTTGAAGGGACTCGCGTGCGTGCCGTAAATCGCTTCGCTGTTCACGCGCATCCAATTGCCGATCTCGCGCAAACGCTCGATGCTCGGTTGAGGAAACACGCCCTCGCTCGTTGGGCCGATGTTCAACAAGAGATTGCCGCCTTTGCTCGCAATGTCCGCGAGTATGCGAATCATCTCCGTCGGCGATTTCCAATTTTGATCGTGACTGTTGTATCCCCAATTGTTGTTCATGGTGATGCATGATTCCCAATCTACGCCGGGCAAACCGGTCGCGGGCACTTGCTGCTCCGGCGTGCCGAAATCGCCCACGCCTTCGCCGGCTTTGTCGAAACCCTCCATGCCCGCGCGACTCGCGCCTACGCGATTGTTGATGATGATGTTCGGTTGCAAGCCGCGCACGTAGTCATAAAGATCGCGGCCGCGTTCGTTATTCCACGTGCTCTCCCATTCGCCGTCGAACCAGAGCACGCCGATCTCGCCATAATTCGTGACGATCTCTTTGAGCTGCGCTTTCATGTGCGCGATATAACGATCAAGCTGCGCGCCTTCAGAGGAGCGATTCTTCTCCCACTCGCGCCGCGGCACGTAATCGGGATGATGCCAATCCATGATGGAATGATACCAACAGATTTTCAAACCGGCTTTGCGACATGCCTCGGCCAGCTCTTTGAGAATGTCGCGCTGAAACGGCGTGGACATGACGTCGAAGTCCGTGTGCTTTGAATCAAACAAACAAAAGCCGTCGTGATGTTTCGAAGTGAGCACGATATACTTCATGCCCGCGTCCTTCGCCATTTGCACCCATGCTTCGGCATCGAACTTTACGGGATTGAAGCGCGGCACGAGCTGGTCGTATTCTTCAAGAGGAATTTGCGCGGTGGTGCGAATCCATTCGGCATGATTCGTCTCGCCGTTCCATTCGCCCGCGAGAATGGAATAGAGGCCCCAATGAATGAACATGCCGAACCGCGCCTCGCGCCACCATTGCATGCGGCTGTCGCGTTGTGCTGGGGTTTCGGGCTGGGCGTGCAACGTCGTTTGCATAACGAGCACGAGTGCCATTAAACAAAAAACGCTTTTGCTTTTCATGACGGCTCCGAGGTTTCGATCACAGGTAGCTCTCCACTTAATCGTGGACTATGTTATTTGAAGCAGGGGAAAGGTTTTCAAGGGTTGCTCCGCGTGTTCTGGTTTTGACGTCAAGCGGCGACAGCGTAACAACTCTATGAGAGTCCATTGACGCGTCGTGAGG
>JAYRWE010000035.1:0-28009 GCA_041918175.1 bacterium | reverse complement strand
TCTTGTTCCCAAACTCTGTTTGGGAACACACTTGCCAAAGAAACTCCGTTTCTCTTTTCAATAAGATCTCTTCACTTTGGAAATGAAGCGTGAAAGCGTGAAACGGAGTTTCAAACACAAGCGCGTTCCCAAACGGAGTTTGGGAACGAGAGCTCTTAGCCACAAAATAAAAAAGCCACGGCTAAACCGTGGCTTAATTTTTTTGTCCCAAATATTTTTGTGACTCGTCATCTTCACTCCTTCTGCCGGCTAGCCCTCCGAGCCGAACGTGAATGATTCGACGCCCTCTGCTGAAGTAATCCTGCCGTTACCGGAGCCGTCGGGGCGATAGTGTATGTCCGCGACGAAGATCGGCTTTTCGCCGTTGTCATACGCGGCTTTTGAGGCGTACACTTCAAGATGCAAATCCGCGCTGCCGTTCGCGTAGAAATCCGCGTTGAACAAAATGTATTGTCCCTCCTCGTTAATCGCATTGCCCTCCACACGTGTCTTCTCCGCGCTCTCTTGCAACACCCAGTTGAAGCTCGTGCCGTTGCTGCTGCTCGCAGAAACTTTGATGCGACGAAAACCGTTTTGCCGCGTCTCGTTGGCGTGCAGCTCGCAGCGCTCTTTGGTTCCGCTCAAGCGCAGCGTTTCGCGCACGAAATCCGCGTGCGCGGAGGAGTCGCTGGGGTTGAAAGCGAAGTCGCCGTCTTCGCGCAACGAAACCGGATCGGCGCCGGGCGCAAAGGTGAGCGTCTTGTCAAACGCGAACGCATGCTCGCTGTTCTTGCGCACTTGCGTCAACTCTGCGGAGCCGTCGCGAAAGTTTGCGCGGAAGATGATGCTGTTCTCGGTGAACGTGACATTCGCACTCGCGCGCTCGCCGTTTTCAAAAAGCAGAGCTTCGGAGAAATTGCCGCTCTGATTGGAATGATATTCAAGATGATAATTCGCTTCGAGCGTGTCTTGTCCGGCGCTGAAGCGTTTGCGCGCGTCAATCACGCCGCCTTTCGGCTCGGTGCCGGGTTGATACGCCTCGGGCACGAGCGTGCCTTCTTCATAGCGCAAACGATAGCCGCTGAGATAATCTTTGCGCAGGTTGAGGCGCTGCACAACGTCGTCCGTGGTATCGGCGAGCGTGAAGTTGGTATGCACAAGCACATGCGCGGAGTCACGTGCGATCACGCTGCTTGCGGGGAAATCATATGCGACGACGGTGACCTTTGCGAGGCCGGTGGCGGAGTCATACGTGATGCGCGCGTGATATGAAATGCCCGTGGCGGGATCGGTCCAACGGTTTTCATAGACGAGCGAGTCGCCGTTGGTTTTGCTCAAGGTTTGTGCGCGTTGCGCGATTGCGTGCGCATGGCGATGAAACGGCTGCACGCGTTGAGAGATGAGGCTCGCGCCGCCGGAAACACTGCCGACCGCGGGCAATTGCAGTTTGCCAAATGCAGGCGGTCCGGCGAGCGCTTGGTCGAGTTGCTCCAGCGTTTGCACGCTGCGAAAAATTTCCGCGCCCGTGTTGCTCGCCGTGGCGGTGTATTCCGCGCGCGGCGATTGCTCCTGCGGCGCTGAAGGATTCTTCGAACAAGCCGAAAGCAAGAGCGCGAACATGACTGCGAGTGCGAGCGTGAGTTGGTATTTTTTGGGTTTCATAGCATACTCCTTTTTAGAGTGAAATCGTTGCAAAAAAAAGCAAAGACTTTTCCACCGAGTGACGTCGAAGTTCGGCGGATAGGCTTTTCCGGTTTGGGTGTGCTTGTCCGCAGTTTGTTCAATTCACATGCCGCGAAGCGAAAAGCCTGCGAAGCCGCGATTGACAGGGTTTTGTCGAGCCTCGCAAGTGGATTGCGGCGTGAAAAGAATCCACACTGTGTTGGAATTGCCACGAGGTTGCTGCTGCACTTGCTTTTCCCAATCTGCGAAGCGCTTTAAGTCAGCTCGCTTGCAAAGGCCACCTCGGTAAACAAGCGGAGATGAAAAGCAATAACGCGCAGCGACAAGACAAAAAAATGCCTCGCGACCGGCACGAGGGTGCGAACAATAATGGATGGAGAATTTGGAATTGACATTCCTAGTCGGTTTCAACATATTGCTGCGCGCGTTCGATCAATCCATCCGCAATCTCATCATCAACCGAGTCGCTCTTTATGACAACTGCTGCGCAGTTTTCTCGCAAATTGCTCTCCGTGCAAAATCTCACCAAGCGCTTCCCCGGCGTGATTGCGTTGAAAAACGTTTCGTTCGATTTAAATGAAGGCGAAGTGCATGCGCTCTGCGGCGAAAATGGCGCGGGCAAATCCACGCTCATCAAAACGCTTTCGGGCATTCATCCGTTCGGCAGCTATGAAGGCGCGATTGCGCTGCGCGAGCAAGCCGTGCAGTTTCGCGGCATTGCGGACGCGGAGCACGCGGGCATCGCGGTGATCTATCAAGAGCTGGCGCTGATTCGCGAGATGACGGTGGCGGAAAATATTTTTCTCGGCGCGGAGCCGACGAAGGGCATTCGCATTGATTGGAATCGTTTGTATGCGGACACGAAAAATTTGATGGCGCAATACGGACTCACGCTTGATCCGCGCGCGCGTGTGGGCGATTTGGGCATCGGCCAACAGCAGATGGTGGAGATTTTGAAAGCGCTGTCGAAGAATTCGAAGATTCTTTTGTTGGATGAACCCACCGCGGCGTTGACGGAGAAGGAAGTTGAAATCTTGCTCGGCATCATTCGCAGCTTGCAGGCGAAGGGGCTGACCTGCGTTTATATTTCGCACAAGCTCGACGAAGTGTTCGCGATTGCGGATCGCATCACGGTGCTGCGCGACGGCGAGTCGGTGATCACGTTGGAGCGCGCGCAGACGAACAAGGGCGAGGTGATTCGCCACATGGTTGGTCGCGAGATTAAAGACCTCTTTCCGCGGCGGCAATCGCACGTCGGCGCGACGCTGCTTAAAGTGGAAAACTTGCGCGTGAGCGAAACGGGAAAGAGCAAGCCGGTGTTGGATGAAATCAGTTTCGAATTGCGCGCGGGTGAAGTGCTCGGGTTCGGCGGGTTGATGGGCGCGGGCCGCACGGAGTTGTTGCTGCACATTTTCGGTGTGTATGGCAAGCGCGTGAATGGAACCATTGCCATGCGCGAGAAGGAGTTGCGCAATCATTCGCCCGCGGAAGCGATTGCCCAAGGCTTGGTGCTGGTGAGTGAAGATCGCAAGCGTTACGGTTTGTTGTTAAAAAAATCCATCGGCTTCAATCTCTCGCTCGCGGCGCTGAAACAATTTTCGCGCAACGGGCTTATTGATCACGCGCGCGAGACGAAGAGCAATCAAACGTATTTTGATTCGCTGGGCATTAAAGCGCCGGGGCAGGAAACGCTGGTCGAAACGCTCTCCGGCGGCAATCAGCAAAAGGTGGTGCTCGGCAAAGCGCTGATGACGAAACCGAGCGTGGTGTTTCTCGATGAGCCGACGCGAGGCATTGACGTGGGCGCGAAGATCGAGGTGTATGAGATTATCAATCGCCTCACGGAGCAGGGGCAGGCGGTGATTCTCGTTTCGAGCGAGCTGCCGGAGTTGATGGGCATGAGCGATCGCATTATCATTTTGAGCAACGGTCGCGTTGGTGGCTCATTCACGCGCGAGGCGGCGACGCAGGAGGGGATATTGACGGCGGCGATGAAGTTTCATTAGTACGACAGCGTTAAGTTGACGGTGTATCTAAAAGCGTTTAGAAGACAGAAAGATGGAGGACAGAAAAATGATAGCCGTTTTCTTTCGTGTGTCGACCTCAACTGTAATCATCTAAACGCCGGTTTTATTTTTCTGCCCTCCATTTTTCTGTCTTAAGCTTTTGCTCTGCAACACCTCTCCTAGATTGTCATTCAGCCGGAATCTTTTTACTCGCTGGCGATGCACTCAATCTGACGGTGACTCCCAGTGCTCAAAAGGATTCCTTCTGAATGACAAATAGGAGGGAGCGAAAGTCAAACAATAAACGGCTGCGATAACAAACTGTGAGGAGTCTCCCATTACCACGAAACTCTCCCTCCGCAATTTTTCCATCGGCATTGCGCTCGTGCTGATTTGGATTTTCTTTGCGTTCGCTTCGGATAACTTTCTCGGGCCGCGCAATCTTTCGCTACTCTCCATTGAACTCGCCGTAACCGCAACGCTGGCGCTGGGCATGTTGCTCGTGCTCTTGCCGGGTTTGATCGATCTCTCCGTGGGCAGCGGCGTGGGCTTGATCGGCGGCATCGCGAGCGTGCTGGTGTTCCATCAGCATTGGCCTTCGCCGCTTGCCATGCTCGCCGGGCTTGCGTTCGGCGTTTTGGTTTGGGCGCTCATGGGCAAAGTCATCATCACGCAAAAGATTCCGGCGTTCATTATCACGCTCGGCGGATTGCTTGTGTTCAAAGGTACGTTTTGGTTGGTGATTCAAAACGCGACCGTGCCCGTGACCGAGGGCAATACTTCGAACCTCTATTCGCTGCTCACGACGTATTACTTTCCTTCATGGGCGGGCTATGCGCTTGCCGCGTTGATTGGCGCGGCGTTGATCGTTTCGAAGCTGCGCTCACGCAAGCAGCGTGTGGAGCACGGCTTTGAGGTGGAAGACAAAGAAGTGGCGATGCTCAAAACGTTTATCAGCCTGCAAGCGATCTTGCTCGTCGTGATTCTCATGAATCAATTTCGCGGCGTGCCGCTCGCTGTGGTGCTGCTCGCCACGCTCGCGTTTGTGGTTTATATGATCACGCAGCACACGCCGTTCGGTCGTTATCTCTACGCGATTGGGGACAACGAAGAAGCCGCGATTCTCTCCGGCATTCCGGTGCAGAAAGTCATTGTCGGCGCGTACGCGTTGCTCGGCGCGATTGTCGCGCTCACGGGCTACATGCAGACCGCCTATGCCGGCGCTTCGACTACGACCGTCGGCGATTTGATGGAGCTTGACGCGATTGCGGCGTGCGTGATCGGCGGCACGAGTTTGAAAGGCGGACGCGGCACCGTGCTCGGCGTGCTCTTCGGCGCGTTGATTATGACGAGCCTGCTCAACGGCATGACGTTGCTCGCGGTCTCGCCCGAAATGAAATTCATCACGCGCGGCATTGTGTTGATACTTGCAGTGTGGATGGATGTGGTGTTGAGCAAGAAGGCGGGATGAGAGTCGAAGACATGTTTTAAAGAGTTTCGAAAGCAAAAAGCAATCTTGAGATTGCCATCTCAAAGCAGCAAATGCTTTCGCAAAGCGGTATTGACCTCTTTGAGCTTCTTGCCGGATATTTTGCCAAGATAATCTTCTTTGAAAAAGAGATTCTTGTTGATCGTACGTATCTGCCAAGCTAGCGCCCACGAATGCTTTTCCAAACCCGCGGGCTTGCCTTTGGGAATGTGGATGGCCCCGACCTTTTCTCTGGCCTTTTCTTGCGAAGTGATCGGAATGACGGAAACGGTGTTGAAGAAATCGAAGGCGGGATTTTGGACAATCAAGACGGGGCGTTTGCCGCGATGAACGAAGTCGGGATCACACGGCTGGCCGCACTTTTCGCAAGTGAATTTCTCCACTGGCGCAGAATAAAGCGCGACGAATTGATGGCGACAACTCGGGCACGTGACCAACGGGGTCAAAGGGTCGACGAAGTAAATACTGCCGCGCGAAAAGTCTTTCGTAAGCTCGGGTATCATGCTCGCCCCCTCGATTAGAAGTTTGAGTTCAACAACTCCTCGGAAAGAGTGAAATCGTCCCATTCGCGATCGAGCACTTTCAGCTCATTTGCGTAGAGAGTTTTCATCTCTTCCAGTGCAAAAAGAATGTCGCTCAAAGACGCGGACTCTTTGAGCAACAACACGCCCATATTGCCGCGCACGGCTTTGATGGGTTGCTGCACGTCAACGCCGAGGTGCGCCATGAGAGACGGCGGCAACACATGGTCTTGGCTCAAATGGATCGTTTCAATTGCCATCTTGCTTCTCCTGAATTTTTTCGAATCTAAATTGAAGCCGCTTCAATAGCAACACCGAACTTTGCCCCAAACACGCTCTGCTATGGCTTGGCCGTAGCATGAGCACTCTTGCACGAAACCGCCATGAAACAAGCCAACCCCGCGCCCAACAAGATCCGAAAACAATCTTCATCCGGCGTTCAAAGCGCGGCCTCACGCGCGGCTTTTGCGAACACGCGCTTTCTCTATTTTCTATCCTCGATCCTCGTCTTTGCTCTGCTCACGTTCCTCGCCCACCGCCAAGCTCCGCGGCCCGACCCCTTTCAACCCGTGCAAGCTTTGAGTTGGGATTGGTGGCAATATCCCCTCGAACGCAACGCGTTCAAACGCCTGCCGGTGATCACTTCGAATTTGAACGACGTCTTTGCTCTGCCCAATTCAGAAAAAGTATGGGCTGTGGGAGATGAGGGGATGATCGTGCATAGCGATGATGGAGGCGAGACGTGGGTGCAGCAGGAGGTGGATTGGGAGGCGGTGGCGGATAGTCTGCTCACGCAAGAGGTGCCGGACGTAGAGCAGCAGCGGAGTGAGAGCACGGAAGCTTTTGATGTGGCCCAAGAGAATGCACCTCCTTCGAACATTGCGCAGAAAGGGTTGAACCCGGCCGCGAAGCAAGCGAATGTGCCGGTGCGAACGCCTGTAACAAGTCGTGCGATTTCACCAAGAAGCTTGCCCCATTTGCAAGCGGTTCAATTTGTAGATGCCAATCGGGGCTGGGTCGTGGGTGATGAAGGAACCATTCTCGCGACGCGCGATGGCGGCGCGAATTGGCAAGCGCAGAGGATTGGGGCAGAGGGTTGGCTTTCTTCCGTTCATTTCGTGAATGCCACCACCGGCTGGGCCGTGGGTGAAGATGGAATCATTCTCGCGACGCGAGACGGCGGCGCGACTTGGCAAGCGCAGAGGAGTGGGACAACGAGTCGGCTTCAATCCGTTCATTTCGTGGATGCCACCGCCGGCTGGGCCGTGGGTAGAGATGGAACCATTCTCGCGACGCGCGATGGCGGCGCGACTTGGCAAGCGCAGAGGAGTGGGACAGCGAGTGAGCTTTATTCCGTTCATTTCGTGAATGCCACCACCGGCTGGGCCGTGGGTTATGCTGGAACCATTCTCGCGACGCGCGATGGCGGCGCGACTTGGCAAGCGCAGAAGAGTAGGGAAATGAGTTTGCTTGAATCCGTTCATTTCGTGAATGCCACCACCGGCTGGGCTGTGGAATGGGGTGGAATCATTCTCGCGACGCGAGACGGCGGCGCAACTTGGCAAGCGCAGAGGAGTGGGACAACGAGTTGGCTTCAATCCGTTCATTTCGTGAATGCCACCACCGGCTGGGCCGTGGGTAATAATGGAATCATTCTCGCGACGCGCGATGGCGGCGCAACTTGGCAAGCCCAGACGAGTGGGACATCGAGGTGGCTTTCTAACGTGCATTTCGTGAATGCCACGACTGGCTGGATTGTGGGTAGTTTTGGTACGATTCTGAAAACCATCGACGGCGGCCAAACCTGGAAAGACCCAACGCTTCCCTACTCCCGCTCCTTCGCGCCGTGGTATTACGTCTCTATGCTGCTCATCACTCCACTACTATTCCTCACCTTCAAAAAGCCCAAGCCCATTGAGGCGGAGCAGAAAACCGTGGCGGATATGCTCGTGTCGGATCGGCCCATTGCTGCGGGCGAGCCGGATCCGTTGGAGTTCAATGCTATCGCACGCGGCCTCTCGCGTTTCTTGCGCAATGAGAACACGCAGCCGCCGCTGACCATTGCCATCACCGGCGAATGGGGCAGCGGCAAAAGCTCGCTCATGAACTTGCTCAAGGCTGATCTCGCGCGCTATCGCTTTCGGCCCGTGTGGTTCAATGCGTGGCATCATCAAAAAGAAGAGCATCTGCTCGCGGCTCTGCTGCAAAACATTCGCAAGCAAGCTCTGCCGCGCTGGTGGCGACCCGAGGGCATGAGCTTTCGTGCACGCTTGTTTTGGGCCAGAGTGCGGCGCTATCGTGTGCTCGCGCTCGTGCTGCTCGCGGGCTTCAGCGTGGCCGTCGGATATTTTGCGGCGGATCATCCGAGCCGCTTGCACGAGGCCGTGCAGCAGATCGAAAATTTCTTTACAAAAGACAAAACACTGGAAGGCACGATACTCGAATGGTTGCAGCACAAGCTCGCGGCACTCGGCACGACCTCGGTGCTCGCTTTGTTGAGCAGTCTCGGCGCGGCAATGCTCGTGCTCTGGCGTGGGCTGCGCGCGTTCGGTGTGAACCCCGCGAATCTCATGGCTTCGCTGTCGAACAATTTTAAATTAAGCGAAGCGAAAGCGCAAATGGGCTTTCGCCACGACTTTGCACGCGAGTTCAGCGAAGTGACCGCGGCGCTCAATCCGCGCACGATGCTGATTTTGATCGACGACCTCGACCGCTGCCGTCCCGAAAATGTTTTGGAAGTGCTCGAAGCCGTGAACTTTCTCGTGTCCTCCGGTGATTGTTATGTGGTGATGGGACTCGATCTCACGCGCGTCGAGCGCTGCGTGGGCTTGGGCTTCAAAGACGTGGCCGAAGAATTAGTGGATGATTTGCAACCCGATAACACGGAGAAAGAAGAGGGCCGACTCCGCCGCGAGAAATTTGCGCGGCAGTATTTGGAG
This sequence comes from bacterium, assembly GCA_041918175.1. Lineage (GTDB taxonomy): Bacteria > Zhuqueibacterota > Zhuqueibacteria > Zhuqueibacterales > Zhuqueibacteraceae > JABWAN01. The sequence goes on along the minus strand of JAYRWE010000035.1, from coordinate 19,392 downwards.
AAGCTCATCAACATCGAAGTGCCGGTGCCCAAGCCGCAGCCGGAGCAATCGCAAAACTTAATCGTGCCGCCGGAGCCGGTTGCGCCGAGACCGCTGACGTGGTGGCAAAACTTGTTTCAAATCAGCGCGCCGCTTGTGCGCAAAGTCGCGCCGGTGCTGTTGGTCGTGGGAGTTCTATTTGGCAGCATGTGGTTCAGCGTGAAATATTTTTCGCCACAGCGAGAAGCGCCGAGCACAACGACCGTCGCACCGGCACCGGCGCCAACAACGACTTCTACAACTCAACCAACGGTTTCGACACCCACGCCCTCGCCGCAACGCGAAACGCCCACAGATAGCTCGCGCGGTACTGGCGAGTTGATTCAACCTGAGAAAGAGCCGGCTTCGTTCGCCTTCGTGTATGTTGCGCTCGTCATCATGATCGGCCTCGCCATTTGGCGTTTGTCCATTCCGAACGACCTCGTGGTGAAAGACTCGCCGGAGTTTTTCGACGCGTTGAAGATTTGGCACCCGCTGCTCATTGCCAAACGCAACACGCCGCGCTCGGTGAAACGCTTCGTGAATCGCGTGCGCTATTTTGCCATGCGGCAATCCGCGGAGATGGAGGCGCAAAGTGTTTGGCAGAGGCTCGCAGTGTGGGCGGGATTGAAACAGAAAGAGGAAGCGAAGAAAGTTGAGGCGGTGCCGGAATCAATCTTGGTGGCGTTGAGTGCGATTCATCATATCGAACCGGCATGGATGAACAAAGTGGGTGAAATCTACTCCGTTGAAGAAGGCTTTCACCTAGGGCCGGAAGGCGTGATAGACGAGGCGCAACGACAAAACAAGATGGAGGGAGTCGGAGCGATATATGAAGCGATAAAGAATCACACGGAGCGATTTGGCAATTGGCCGCCGAGCGAAGAAGATCGCAAGCGGCTGGAGAAATTGTCGGCGGGGATTCGCATCAATTGAGGTTTGTATAGACGTCCCGCCGGGACGTCTATACTGACACAGTCTTTGCTTTTTGAGGTCTGCGAAGCGCTGTAAGTCCGCTTGCTTGCAAAGGCCACCTCGGTAAACAAGCGGAGATGAAAAGCAACAACGCGCAGCGACAAAACATAAAAAGATCAAAGCGTGCGCGTGGAGAGAGTTTTGAAAACGGGTCTGTGTTTGTGCTTGCTGGCAATCGCAGTGACGGCGTGCGTTCAGGTTGCGCCGAAGTATGCCGAGAAAATATGGCTGCGAGCGCACAAAATTTTCCCAATGCAAAAAGGCCGGAAGTTGCGCGCAACTCACGGGGACGCAATCATGCGCAATGCTTTGGAAACAGCCCAATGCCGCGCAAAAACCGTTTGGAAAACGCAGCTTCGGACTTTATATTGCGCCTTATTTTTTAGCGCACGGCCCGCTTGGCCGGCTTAATTCATTTGACGTGCATCTCGAATCATCATCATTCTGAAGGAGGACGCAGTGCAGGATATTCTCATTCCTGGGGCAGCTAGCCTGCTCGCGCTCGGCTTCGTGGTCTATTTGGCCATGGACGTTTTGAAAAAGAATCCCGGCAACGAGCGCATGGTGCAAATTTCCAAACTCGTGCAAGAAGGGGCGAAGGCCTTTTTGCGGCGTGAGTACCTTTACGTTTCTGTGTTTGTTGGAATCATTGCCGTGCTCATTGCAGCCACGCCGTTCTTCGCGCCCAATGTCGCGTTGAATTGGAAAACTTCAGTCGCGTTTATTTTCGGCGGATTGGCATCGGCCATCGCGGGTTATATCGGCATGAGCATCGCGACGCGCGCAAACTCTCGCACCACGCAAGGCGCGATTGACGGCGGACTCAAAGGCGCGCTCAGCGTTGCGGTTTCCGGCGGCTCGGTCATGGGCATGAGCGTGGTCGGCGTTTCGTTGCTCGGCTTGTGCATTGTGTATGTCATGTTCAACGGCGTGCCGGAAATCGTGAACGGCTATGCGATGGGCGCGAGCCTCGTTGCGCTCTTCGCGCGCAGCGGCGGCGGCATCTTCACCAAAGGCGCGGACATGGGCGCGGACCTCGTCGGCAAAGTCGAAGCCGGCATTCCCGAAGACGATCCGCGCAACCCCGCAGTGATCGCGGACAATGTCGGCGATAACGTCGGCGACGTTGCGGGCCTCGGCGCGGACTTGCTCGAATCTTATGTCGAAGCCATCATCGCGGCCATGGCCATTGCAACTGGTCTCGGCATCGTAACGTTGAGCCTCATGCCTTTGCAAATTGCGAGCGTCGGCATCGTGGCCTCCATTCTCGGCATCATCTACGTGAAAGCCACGGGCCGCGGTAATCCACAAAGCGCCTTGATGGGCGGACTCTACGTCAGCGCGATTCTCACCGTCATCGGCACGTACTTCATCGTTAAACACCACAACGTCGTATTCGAAGGTCACGACGTCATGGGCCCGTTTTGGGCAACGATTGCGGGCGTGGTTTCGGGTGTGATTATCGGCTTTACGAGCGAGTATTATACTTCCTCCAAATATAAACCCGTCAGAAATCTCGCGGACGAATCGCAAAGCGGCCCGGCCATCACGGTCACCGGCGGTCTCGCGTTGGGCATGGCCTCGACCACAATTCCCGTCATCGTGCTTGCGATTGCATTGATCGTATCGCATGATCTTGCCGGCATCTATGGCGTTGCGCTCGCGAGTCTCGGTATGCTCGCGACCACGGGCATGGTCGTCGCGGTTGATAGCTACGGCCCCATTGCCGATAACGCGGGCGGCATCGCAGAAATGGCGCATCTCGATCCAAGCGTGCGCAAAATCACGGACAGTCTCGATTCCGTGGGCAACACCACCGCGGCGATCGGCAAAGGCTTCGCCATCGGGTCCGCGGCGTTTGCGGCCATGGGCCTAGTCGTCGCATACATGCACACGGTGAAATTGCAAACCGCGGACTTGCAAGACCCGAAGATTCTTGCGGGCCTCATCATCGGCGGCATGTTGCCGTTCTTCTTTTCTTCCATGCTCTTCAAAGCGGTGAGCAAAGCCGCATTCAAAATGATCGAAGAAGTACGGCGCCAATTTCGCGAGATTCCCGGTTTGCGCGAAGGCAAGGCGCTGCCCGATTCCGCGCGCTGCGTGGACATTAGCACCGTGGGCGCGATCAACGGCATGCTCTTGCCGGGCGCGCTCGCGATTCTCGCGCCCGTGGTTGTTGGCTTGGCGCTTGGGCCTGGCGCGCTCGCGGGCTTGCTCATCGGCGCACTCGTTACCGGCGTGATGCTCGGCATTCAAATGGCGAACAGCGGCGGCGCGATGGACAACGCGAAAAAGTACGTCGAAGAAGGTCACTTCGGCGGCAAAGGCTCGGACACGCACAAGGCCACGGTCATCGGCGACACGGTCGGCGATCCTTTGAAAGACACGGTCGGGCCTTCGATCAACATTTTGATCAAGCTCATGGCTGTCATCTCGCTCGTGCTCGCGCCGTTGTTCATGCAATAAGCGCATACACAAAACGTTGCGGCGTTAAGCGCTGCATTGCTGTGTTGTTTTTCGTTTGATAAAAAGCCGGATTTTGCAAAACCCGAGTGCTTGCAGAGTCCGGCTTCTTCATTGGGTCATGTTGCACATTCGTTCGTCGTAACGCCTTTCGTTTGTAGTAGCGCCTTTAGGCGCAGACTGCCTGTGATCATTCTACAGCGCCTGCGCCTAAAGGCGCTTCTACAAACTTTCAATCCACTAAATTATTACCCCAATTCGCTTGGAGCGCGACCATGCCTTCTCTCATCGAACGCCTCAACACTGAAAAGCCGGAAGCACGACAGAAGTTTATCGTCGAATCCTTCACCTCTGCTTATAGCGACCTCATGCAAGCCGACCCGGACGCGTGGCGCGGCAAGTTTCGCAAAATGGCTGTGACGCCGTTTGCGTTCTATCGCGGCAGCGCGGCGCTCTTTTACGCCGACATGATTCGCGACGAAGAACCGTTTGTGAATAAAAAAACGAACCGCGTTTGGATTCAAGGCGATCTCCACGCGGAGAATTTCGGCACGTATCTCAACAGCAAAGGCGTGCTTGTGTTTGACGTCAACGATTTCGACGAGGCCTATGTCGCACCGTTCACATGGGACATCAAACGTTTGGTTGCCAGCCTCGCGCTCATCGGTTTTCAAAAAGCCTTGAGCGATGAAGAGATTCGCACGATGATCCAAGGATTTGTGCAAAGCTATGTCGCGCAAGTGGCGCGCTTCGCCACCAAACAAGAGGCGAGCGACTTTGCGCTCACGCTCGATAACACCAAAGGCAAGCTGCTCGAGCTGCTGCAAAAGAGCCGGCTGCAAACGCGCGTCGAGCTTTTGAACAACAACACCACGATTGAAAACTACGATCGCCGTTTTGCGAGCAATAAAATTCTCGCGCCCGTGGACGAGGCCATGCGCGCCAAAGTTTTGCAGGCTTTCGAGCAATATCTCAAAACCATTCCGCAAAGCAAACGCTTGAGCGCGGTGAGTTATCACGTGAAAGACGTGTGCGCCGTGCGCGGCGTGGGCATCGGCAGCGCAGGCTTGAAAATTTACTCCATCCTGCTCGAAGGCCCTACGCAGACGCTCGAAAACGATATCATCATTTCGATGAAGCAGGCCCAGCCCGCGGCCCCGAGCCGCGTCATCACCGACGCCGCGATTCGCAAAGCTTTCATGCACGACGGCCATCGCACCGTCATGTCGCAGCGCGCGCTGCAAGCCTACTCCGATCCGTGGCTCGGCCACACCGTGCTCGAGGGCAAAGGCCAGTTCGTCGCGGAATTTTCGCCGTACACCGGCGATCTTTCGTGGGACGACATCAACAAGACGAGCGACATTCTCGACATGTTGAACTTCCTCGGCCAAGCCGTGGCCAAGATCCATTGCGTCTCGGACGACGACAGCGACCACACCCTCGTGCCGTTTTCGATTGAAGAAGCGATTCACGAATCGCTGCGCGGCCGCGAAGAAAAATTCGTGGATGCCATGGTGAGCTTCGGCGCGGCCTACGGCGATATTGTGCGCGACGATTATCGCTTGTTCATCGATGCGTTTCGCAATCACATGTTTCCGGGGTTATGAAACAACTTTTCCCAACTTTTTGAGTTTAGGAGGCTCTCTGATCTGAAATGCCGCCATTGCAAGTTTGAGTTTGAAAATTTGCCCTTGCAACCTGCGCGTGCTGCGCGAGTTTATTCCTCCTCACGCCGCTTAGAGCAAATCGGCAAGTTATAAAAACGGCATTCTAATGCTTGCAAAGCAAATCGCATTTTAAATTGGAACCATGGTTGCTGTTATCAAAATAAAAGGCCGCGAAAGCGTATCACACTTTCGCGGCCTTTGCATTAGCGTTGCATCAACGCTTGTATCATGCTTTGACCAGTGCGCGGCTCTGACGATGTAACTCTGCTGCGAGCTGCTTCTCCAATACTTCAATCGCATCGGAATCGGTGCGGCCTTCCTGCAAATATTGTTGCGCCACGACCGCGGTGATCTCTTCGCGATGGTTGGCCGCAAGATTGAGTTGCAATACATTGCGATAGATTTTCATGGCTTCATCATCTTTCCGACCTTGGAGCAAATAAATCTCCGCTAGTTTGGGAAAATATTTTACCCGACTGGGATGGCGCGCCAGTTCGGTTTCATACACTTTTGCCGCGGAGCGATAATCATTGCGCAAGAGCAAACGTCGCGCGCGCGCTGCCGGAGTAAAATAGAGCCAGCCGAAAACCGGCACGGCGAGCAGCAGCGCAAATCCGCCGAGATAGGAAAACGCCGAGCCCGAAGCCGCCGGCTCGATATTCATCGTGGGCGTTTGCGACAGCGCAAGCGCGGTGCGGGCTTCGGCGAGGCGCTCGTTTATTGTGTTATCTTCGGGGCGGAGGAGGCGCAGGATTTCTAGCGCAATCACGGCCTGCAGCCAATCGCTTTGGTTCGCGGCGTTCTGCGCCAATTGCGCAAGCGAATCCGCCTGTGCGGCAGAGATATGCCCCGGCCCTGCTTGCGTGCGCATGCTTTCCAACAACCCTATGCGCGCGTCTGTGTCGCGATAGTGAGGCGCGAGGCGTTGCACATTGCGGAACGCGACGTGTGCTGCATCAATTTCATACCACGCGAGCGCGGCAACACCGAGTGCATAAAAACGCACAACCATGCCTTCGCGATTTTCGGTCGCGAGTTTGTTTTGCGCTTCCAATAAACGCTTTTCGGTATCGCGGAAGCCGGTTTTGTGCTGCATGAGAGTTTCAAATTCGAGCACGGCGCGCGGCCAATCACGCGCTGTCAATGCCGCTTTGCCGTTGGCATATTTCTGCTCCAACTTCTCGGTGAGATGCTTTTGTTCAAGCTGTTGCCGCAGTGCCAGCAAGCGCTCTTGCGCGTCTTTTTGAATGTCGGCTTGCTGCAAAAATTTTTCATACGCAACAATGGCCTGTTCCAGATTGCCCCGCGCAGTGTGGCGCCGCGCTTGTTCATACCAACTATTCGCGTCGTGCGGCGTGCTCTCGGCTTTCGGCTGCTGGCGTTCACGATTGGGATTCGCTGAACGCTCTTGTGCTGCCAGTGGCATCGCACAAAAACTCACAATAAGCAACACGACTAAGAAAGGGATGCATTGAGTCATTCTCTGCATATGCGCCTCCAAGGCAAATGACGAATGAAATTCTCACCTGAGACTTTAGAGTTTTGAAAGATTGCCGCTAAGGTGACAGTGCTCACAGCCAGTGGGGGAGTGAGGCTTCCAGCTTGCGTGCCGGCAACCATGCGCCGCGCCGAGCGTGGAAGCAGCTTGGCCTAAAAATAAAAGGCGCAATCGCATGCAAGCCTAACCTCGGCCCGAAATGCAATCGCACCTTCTCCTACACTAAACACAAGATGCTATACCCGGCATTGCAGAAAATGCGGATGTAAAAAATCGGCTCACGTCACCAACTCAAACTCGACAACCTCGGGGATGTGACTATGCGCGCGCATGGCAACATTGATCTCGCGCACAATGCGATAGGCCAGCAAAGCACGCGCATCATGGCGCCCCTGAAGCAAATAGAGACTCGCGAGGCGAAGATAGGCCGAAGCCGTTACGCGGCCGCGGCGCATTTTTTTCTCATAGATCTGTGCTGCTGCTTCATAGTTGCCGCACAGCGCATAAATCCACGCACGGCTCTCCGCCCAGCAAGCCAGCGCGAGACCCAGCGGAAGTGCGAGCGCCAATGCGATACTCAACGGCGCCATTTGCGAAATCGTCGTTCCAAGTTGCAGCGAAGATAGGCTGTAAGCCAATTGGGGCGTCGCCGACTCGGCAGCACTCGCGTGCGCGAAGCCGCATCCAAACGTTGCGGCCCAAAGCAAGAGGCTGATTGCTTTCATGGTTTCGTCCTTTCAGTGTAAACGGTTTTGGCGATTGATTTCTACGGCGAGTTGTTTTTCGAGAACCTCAATCGCATCCGAATCGGTGCGGCCTTCTTGCAAAAATTGTTGCGCTACCACGGCGTTCAACTCTTCGCGCTGGCTCGTGGCGAGATTGAGTTGCAGCACGGCCTTGTAAACTTTCAACGCGCGTTCGTCTTTGCGGCCCTCGCGCAAGTACAAACGCGCCAGCGTGGGATAAAGGCTCACGCGGTTGGGATGACGCGCCACTTGCTTTTCATAGATGGCCACGGCTTTGGCCTCGTTGCCGCGCATGAGTTGCAAACGCGCGCGCGCCGCGGGCGAAAAAAATATGAACCCGGCGCCAACGGCAAGCAACAACGCAAAACCGCCGAGATAGATCGCGCCCGTGTTGCTCGCCGCTTCCTCCGGCGCATCAAGATTTTCTTCCGGCTTGGGCAAATGTGCTCTGCTTTGCGCAAGCAACGACGCCACTTCACGATAATTCGGCTGCACCAGTTGCAGCTTTTCCAGCGTCACCACGGCGCGCATCCAATCCTCTTTGCCAAAAGCTTCCAAACCTTCGCGATAGAGCGAATCAACCAAAGTGGCCGCGGGCGCAGGCACGTTCGCATGCGTTGCCGGCGCATTTTGGTGTTGCAACAGTTTATCGACCTCGCTCCAGCGACTCGCCACATCGCGATAATTGGGATTGAAACTCCGCACCTTTTCGAAAGCAGCGAGCGCGCTGCCGAGATCCTCGCGCTTCATGGCTGCAACGCCATCGGCATAATAACGTGCGATAATGGCGTCGCTGCTTTCGCGTTCCAAGCCCTTTTGCGCTTCGAGCAAGCGGCGTCGCGTGTCGCGATATTCGCGTTGCTGGCTGAGAATGCGCTCGAAGATAACGACGGCGCGTGTCCAATCGCGCGCTTTGAGCGCGGCATTGCCCGCAATGTATTGCTCTTCTAATTGCGCCTGCGTGCGCGCTTCTTCGAGTTTTTGTTTGGATTCTTGCATGCGCAGCCGCGCATCTTTATAGCTCTCGGTTTGTGCGAAGAGCTTTTCGTAAGAAGCAAGAGCAGCGTCGAGTTTGCCTTCGGCCTCAAAGCGTCGCGCCTCCTCGTAAAGCCTCGCGGTTTCGGTGTTGGCTTCTTCGCGCGCCACGGGCTTGAGCGAGGTTTCAACTTTGCTCGGCGCTTCCGGCTGGCGCTCGGAAAGCTGCGCGAGCTGCGCCGTCACGTCTTTGAAACTCGGGTTGATCGCGCGAATTTGTTCAAACAAAGTTTTGGCTTCTTCCACATTGCCGCTTTGCTTGGCGGTGAGCGCGCGTGTATAAAGCTGCTGCAAAGCCATCGCGCTTTCAATCGTGCCAATCAAGCCGCTAACTTTGGCTTGATTCTCGGGATTGAGCTGCACGCTCGCGCGCAATTCGGTGAGCGCTTCGTTGTAGCGATTTTGTTCATACCACAAACGGCCAAGCTCCGCGGCGAGCGCGCCTTGCAGCGTGTTGCTGGGCGCCAAATTTTTTGCTTGCAGCAACGTGGCCTCTGCGCGTTCAAACTTGCCATTTCTTTTATATGCCGTGGCCAATTCATAATAGAGCCGCGTCTTCGCCTCGTTCTGAATTTCGCGGGGCCAGGCTTGTGTGGCGAGCTGCAAAAACTTTTCAGCGTTCGCGTAATCTTGTTTCTGTTTATAAGCAAGCCCAAGATTGTTGAGCGCCTCGAAAAAATTCGGATCGGCCTCGACCGCTTTCGTATAGGCCGCGATCTTTTTCGTGAGATTGTTCTCTTTCAAACCGATTTCAAACCAATCCACGGCTTGCGGATTGTTGGACTGGCTCCAACTCGCTCCGACTCCCAAACTCAACAGCAACATGGCAACAAGTGTATGATATAGATTCCTGGTGTGCTTCATGGTAATCTCCTTCTTTTATGCCGATGCGGCGAGCCGCAAGCAAAATGATTGTTCTGTGGCAATGACATGCTTTGGAGCGACAACAAACAACCTGCTCGAAAAAGAAACGCACCGAGCAGTTTCAAAAGTCAATCGCCACTCCGCCATTCCAGCGCAACGGATCTTGCGGTGTTAAAATAAAACTCGCCGTACCGAGATCGGAAGCGGAGCCCAGATTGTAATAGCGCGCGTCAAAGAGATTCTGGAACTGCGCGAACACCGAGGCCTTCCAGCCATTGGCCATGATCAAGTTTGAAAACCGCGCGTACAAATTCACAACAGTATACGGCGCGCTTTCATAATGCTCGCCTTTGCCATTAAGCGCAGGATGATACGAAGCTCCGCGATAGAGCAGCCGCGGCGAGAGCGACAGTTTTCCCGAAGTCAAATCCACGCCGGCTTTCAAAGTATGTTTCGCGGTGTAATACAGTTGGCCGCCGTCAATCTCGCCGTCAGAATAGGAGTATGAAAAATACGGTTTCAAGCGCGTTTTGCCGGCGCGGAATTGCGTTTCGAGGCGCAACGTGCCGCCGTAATTCGAGGCTTCGCCGCGATTCGTCGGCGTTTGCACGAAGTCAATGTTGACGCCTTTGAAATCGACATTGGGCCTGCCGCTGTCCACAATCAAATCGCGCAGCGCGGTGTAATAGGCATTGCAGGAAAACACAAAACCGCCCGCGGTATAATAAACGAAGCTGCCTTCATACGCGCGCATCCTTTCGGGCTTCAAATCCGGACTGGTCAAACGCCAAAACGCGCTGCCCAAGCGCACGATCTTGTTCGTGCTGTCAACTACCGGAAAGAATGAGCCGAAATGTTGATACGCTTTGTGCGGCGAGGGCGCGAGAATCGCTTCGCCGTAAAGCAGTTTCATTTTCACGCCCGTGGTCGGCGTATAAACCAAGCCCACGCGCGGTTTGAAAGAATCGCCGTAGCGCGTGTTGTGATCGTAACGGCCGCCGAACGTCATTTCCAAATCGCGGCCGGCTTTGACTTGGAGCTGCGCATAACCGCCGAGGTTTTGAAAATCGAGGTGATAAAAATCTTGCAGAATGAGCAGCGACGCGCCGTTCTTGTCTTGGAGGTCGGTGCCGATATAGTGAATGTTTTGCGCGTCCGCGGCTTTGGTTTTGTCATATTGAAACGGCAAATCCGAAGTTTGCGGCAATGATTCAAAGTCTTCATAGCTGCCGCCCGCGGTGAGAAACACGGCGTCGGAGAGATTGAAATTCACTTGCTCTTCCAAGCGCACGACTTTGTCATAGGCATATTTGTACGCGTCGAAGTAGTTCGAATAGGTATTCAAAAATTTCGCTTCCGGCGGCAGTTCGTTCATGGAGCGCGACAGCGCCGTGCGCGATTCCCATTTGCCGCTCACGGATTGCAGCGTGTATTGCGCCCACATGGCTTCCATCATATTGCCGAAGAGAACGTCCTCGCGAAAGAGCGTAAACTCCGGCCGCCAACCCAAACCCGCGCTGTGCTCCAGCCGATTGCGCGCATAACCCAGCTCAAAATTTTTCGCGTTAATTTTCAAATTGAGCGCATAGCCCGAAGTCGGAATTTCAAACGCAGTGATTGGCACCGCGACTTCAGCGTTTGAAAACGGATTCGCAAGCAGCTTGCCCTGCGTTTTATATTTGGTGTTGTACCATTTATAATCGCTCGGATAGAGATTGGGAAAATCCGGCTCGTTGGAGGTAAAGCGCTGGCCGCTGATCGCTACCGACACGCCGTCTTGCGCGGATAATTTGAAGCCCGTGGCGAAAGTATTTTCGACGGTGCCATAGCGGCCAAAGCTGGTCGAAACGCTGCTGCCGCGCAATTCTTCGCCGGTTTTGGTGATGATATTCACGATGCCGGCAAACACATCCGGGCCATAGAGCGCCGAGGCCGGGCCGATGATGACTTCGACGCGTTTGACATTGACCAATGAGTATTGCGGCCCGAGCATGAACGGCGCGCCCGTGGGCGAGTTAAACCGAAACCCATCGCGCAATACTACCAGCTTTTCGCTGCCCGCAATGCCGCGCATGGTGATGAAATTGCCATACTCGCCCGCAGTGCGTTTGTTGAATTCAACTTCGGGAATGTCTTCCAACAATTCCGCGAGGTTGTTGTAGCCGCGTTCTTGAATCATGCGATCGGTGATGACAAACACCGCGGCCGGCGCGTCTGTTACTTTTTGTGCGCGCTTTGAAACCGTCGCAATCTTCATCTCGCCCAAACTCAAACTTTCGTCCTCGGGCGTCTGCGGCGTTTGGGCGAAACTGAAGGCGCGCCACGAGCAGAGCAGCACGATAATGGCAAGGCCGAGCCGGCGTTGAAAAGCGTATGTGCGTGACATGATAAATTTTCTCCTCAGGTTTTGTGTGATAGATACGAGATACAAACATCAACGTGCATGCGATTCCGTGTGCGCTTCGCCGTTGGCGGCTGCTTCGGCAAGCTGAACCTGCGTGACAAAGCTGCGCAGCTCTTTGCGCTTGCGCTCCGGCAAATCAAGCTGCAACGCTTTTTTATAGATGCGCATGGCGTTGTCGTCGTTGCGGCTCTCGCCGAGATAAATACCCGCGAGCGCGGAGTAAAGACTCAACTGTTGCGGGTTGCGCGCGAGCAGTTTTTCATAAATGTTTTGTGCTTCCTTTTTTTTTCCGCGCAGGAGCAGAAGGCGCGCGCGCGTCGTCGGCGCAGATAAAAAGTAGAACGCGACCAAAGCGAGCACAAAGCCGCAGCTCCAAAGCAATACGGTGTAGCGTTTGGCCGCGCCGGTTTCTGCTTGTGCGAGGGCGAGCGTGTCCGGCGCAGCGCCGGGCAGATGTCGTTGCGCACGCGCAAGCAGCTCGGGAACATCGCGATAGTTGGAATGCAGTGCTTGCAGCGTGTCCAAAGTTTTGATTGCAGCCGGCCACTGTTCTTTAATCATGAGCGACAATGCGCTGTGATAAAGCGAGTCTAGCGGTGTGCTCGCGCTAACGGCCACTTGCGGCATTGGCGGCTTCATCCCGGCCGGTTGCGCCACCTTTGCGAGTTCCTGCAGGCGCGCGGCGAGGTCGCGATAGTTGGGATTGAGCAGGCGAACTTTCTCAAACGCGGCGAGCGCTTCTTGCGCATTATTGCTTTTCATGGCCGCAACACCGTCTTCGTAGAAGCGCGCAACCGCGACATTCAGGCTTTCACCGCTTAGGCCGCTTTGAGCCTCTGCCTGCTTGTTGCGCGTATCGCGAAAGTTCGGCTCGATTTCGAGCACGCGTTTGAAGGCAATAATGGCATTGGTCCAATCTTGCTTTTTCAGCGCAGCGGTGCCCGCGGCGTATTCGCTTTCGAGCAGGCGAGATTTCTCTGCTTGCAGTTTGTTGGTGAGCAATTGCCGGACATGCTCCAACCGGGCCTGGGCGTCTTTGTGCTGCGGAGCGCGCTGCAAAACGTTCTCATAGCCGCTGATGGCCAATTCAAATTGGCCCGCGGTCTCATGGCTTTGCGCTTGTTCATAGGCCAGCGCCAAAACCTGCTTCTTGTTTTCCGCCTCAAGCAAAGAGTCCAATTCTACTATCCTGCGCGGGACATCTTTGTAAGCCGGGGCTTGCGCTGCGATGCTGGCAAATTGCGTTTTGGCGTCTTGCAATTTGCCGGTGTTCATGTTTTGGAGTGCGGTGAGATAGAGTTGTTGCAGCGCACTGGCCGTTTCAATCGTCGCCTTCAGCTTGGTGAGTTCTGAATTTTCCGGATCAAGCTGCTGGCCTTCACGCAACTCCGCGAGCGCTTTGGCATACTCCTCGCGTTCGTTGTAGAAGCGTCCCAATTCCAGCAAGATTCTGGTTTTGGTTTTTTGCTCCTCGGCGAGAACTTTCGCTTCCAGCAGGCGCGTTTCATACTCGCGCTGTTTTCCCAGCTTTTTGTGGGTCATCCCTAATTCGTAAGCGATGACGGCTTGCAATTCTTTCGCAACGTTACCCTTGCGCACGACGTGTGCACGCTGCAAGCAGTGTTCGGCGTGCGGCAAGTCTTGCTGCTTCTTGTAGGTCATGCCGAGGTTGTACCATGCTTCGACAAAGAGTGAATCGAGCGCCAGCGCTTTGCGATAGGCCACGATTTTTGTTGGAGCATCTTTTTCCTGCAATCCAATTTTGAACCAATTTAACGCTTCTGGATTGCGGCTCTGCGCCGCAAGTGGAATTGCGGTTAGCAAAATCCACAGCGACAGGGTCGCCCCGAGTTTGGTGTGCACGTTTGCTTTCATGTTCAACTCCTGTGTGAGATTTTTTTTGCTCCCTGCTCGTGAAATTGGCCTCGTTGTCCTATGACGGCGGCATCATGCTATCGCAACGAAAGAGTCATGAGGCGATAGTTCCAATAAAACCGATTCTCTTAAAGCAAAAAGGCGTAATGCACGGGCGCACTTCTGGTGCGTTGTGTGATATTACGCCTTCGACCTACAAACACCGAGCTTGTATGGCAAGGCTGCGACTCGGCAGTCTTTTCTGCGAGCCTGCAACAGTTTTAGAAAATTTTTGCCGCAACCATGTGCGGCCGGGCAATAAAAAAGGCGCACCGCAACACTTTGAAGAAAGTGTTGCGTATGCGCCTTCGACTTACAAGACCAAATCTTGTACGACAAGGGATTCGCCCAAAAGCGGCGAATTCGTTTACAAAACGAGAGTGCTGAGATAGGAGTGCCCGTTACCAACGAACACGGAAGGAAGAGGTCAGGTTAGAGTACTTTCACAGCCATGTGTAGGAACTCTTTGGAACTAAAGTTTGCGCATTCCACTTTGGAGTGCCGCAAGCTTCCCGAGGTCTTCCCCGTTTTTTATCACGCTAAACAATAGCGCGCATAGCAAGCGTTGCGGAAAAAGTTTTGCGGAGGTGTGGATTTTCTTTGGGAGATATTGTGGCCCAACGGCCAAGAGGTGAGAACTACTAGAGAAGAGTAGCGGCGAAGCACAGATGCAATTCAGATCTCCCTTTTCTGAGAATGATTTGACCTGCGGAGAAAGCTTGCTTGCTTTCAAAACATAATCCTTCCTGGATTATGTGAGCTTCCTGCTCGTACGCTCCTAAAGGCACAGGCTAAAGCATCTGATGGAAAAGGGTGATCTGATTGCATCTTCGTCTTGCAAGCCACCACTGCCTGCACGACAAGACTACTGCGAGTCCTTCGCACAGCCTACTTCTAACAAGTGCCGCCAAATTGCACAGAACGATTTAACCCAAAAGTTTCGAGAGCGTGCCGGCTAATCCGTCGACTTCGTAGAGCAATACGCCAAGCCGCACATGATGCCGACCAACAATTGCAATCGTATGACCGCTTTCTAATGATGATGCCGCAACTTGGCCGAGTTGACATTGCAGCGCGAAAAATTTTAAACCGCAATCGGCTTGATCCATGCAGGTGCGCTGGGTAGCTTGCCAAACTTCGCGTGCGATCAATTGCCAACGCTGATCGCGCACAGTCGGTTTGGGGGCGGAGGCCAGCAACTTGCCAAGTGGGTTGAAGAGAAACAGGCTTTCGATATGCGTGCGTTCCTCTGCGACGCGCTCCAAAAGTTGTTGCGGCGTTTCCTCATGCGCTCGCGTACGCGTGTGCGGATGGTTCATTTCCGTGAACAACATAGACGCCTCCGGAGTGAGAATTTTTGGGGCATTTCCCTCGCTAAAGAAAAAGGGGCGGCGGACATGGCACGATGCACTCGCCGAGATGAACCGCCGCCCACAGGCGGAATGGGATGAGCGCAGGCAGATCTCCCATTCCTTGAGCATTACATTTACGGTTTCCTAAAAATCCACCATCCGATTCCTGTTTCAAAAGATCGACCAGCAGCCGGGCGTTACAAGTTCGATGAGATGCTGATCACGATCACGAAAATAAAGGCTCAAGCCGCCGCGCTGCCAGTGCACTTTGCTCTCCAGCACGATTTCCAAGTTTTGCAATTTACGCTCCCAGTCTCCGACTTCTTCGCGATCGATGGCAAAGGCTAAATGCAATTGGCCGCCGCCTTCGCTCGCAGGGATGATTCCGCCCGTGGTTGGTATGGGATGGAGCGACGCGCCTTTTTTAAACAACAACAGCACCTGCGCGCCATTCACACTCAACGCCCAGCAACGCAGGTGTTGATACATGAGTTCAAAACCAAACAGGTCTTGATAAAAACGTGCCGCGCGCTCCAAGTTCTCGACATAGAGCGAGGTTTCCAAAATGCCGCGCAGCCGGCATTTGTTGTTCAAGCGGCTGCGCTCAAGCGGAGAGGGCGGCACAGCTAGCTCATGCTGCGCACTCTTCATTGCCACTTGCGATTCATTGGTCATAACGCTTCAATTCGTTAGCAGCGCGACTTCGCTAGGCCTTGGGCCGAAGCGCCGGCGAAAAGCCGCGGCATAACCGCGCTCAATCCACATAAAAGCTGCTTGCTCTGAAGTCACTTCACGACCGGTGCGACGCACAATCGTTTGGCGAAATTTTTCCATGGTCTGGATTTGTGCCAACATGAAGTCGGCAAAACTTTCACGTGCGCACCCATCCTGGGTGTCATTGTCGGATTCACAAAACATACGTCTCACATCCTAATCGTTTGTAAAGCATTCTTCTAAGATCGTTTGGACCTTGCGCGCCAAAAACCGGAAGAGCCTTTCGCGCGGGACTATCCAGCCCGAGTGCGGAAGGGTGGGCATAAAATAAAAAAGGCGTAGTCAAGCCTCCTCGCAGTCGAGGAAACTTAACAACGCCTTCTACTTGCAGGCCCGAACTCCTGCACGCAAGGGAGATTCTGCAACTTATTTGCAGAATCACATCCTTAGGCTTATCGCATTTGTGCCGATTAGTATTCGCTATGCGATCAAGTTGCGTAAAGAACATGCGCTCTTTTTGCGCGCCTTGATATAATCATCCGCTCAAAAAAAAGCAAGTCATTTTTTCACCGGAAGCAATTTATCTGCTCTCACGATGATTTTTCAGCTTTGCCGCAGGAAAAATTTTACAATCGCACAAGAGAATGTTGTTGTCATTACAAAAAAATCTGTTTAATTGGCCGCGTCTTCGTTGCTAGAACTGCGTCTTGTATGGCTGGACAGCGACGAAGCTTTTAGCGCGATTCTCTTCCTGCTTTTTCCACCTCTCTAAAAACGCCGCTTCAAAATTCCAACAACTATTTTCGGGAGCTTATCATGGCATCGCAACAGCGCGTACTCCGTTTCGGAGATCGGCTGCCGCTCAGGCTGGCAGTATTTTTTTTCGTTTGGTTGGGCGCAATGTTAGGTCAGGCCGCGAACGCGTTCGCGCAATTCAACACGCCTGCGCTCGATGGCGTGATCAGCGCGGGCGAATATGGCACGCACACTGAGGGCAACAATCAACAAACCAACGGCGGCACAACCTGGTTTATGACATGGGACGCCACGAATCTTTATATCGGTATTTCCGGCGCAAACGTTTTAGAAGCCGCGGTGATTTACGTTGACGGCAACCCCATTGCGCCCATCAACGGAGGCACAAATAGCGACGGCACGTTGATCGGGCAGAGCTACGACAACACCAACTTTGCGGCGCTGCAATTTCGCGCAGATCATGTTTCCTTATTCAAAGACGGATATCGCGAGCATCGCACGGCCAACGGCGCGAACGGCTGGTCCTCCGCAACAACTTTTTCCGGCAGCTATTGGTCCAATGGCAGCAACGTGCGCGAGTACGCGATTCCGTGGAGCAATATTAGCGGCAGTATGCCCGCATCTTTCAATTGGTTCGGCTACGTCACCTCGTCCGGCGGTTTCGTTTACGGCGAAATGCCGACGGAGAACGGCGAGGGTTTCATCGGCACTTCCGCGCGCGAGTCGCGCTATTTCACGGTGAGCACGACCACCAACGGCGCGAGCACCAAACCCTTTTCGCGCAACAGCTATGTGTTCAACAGCACGAGCGACATTTCCGGTTTCGGCGCAATTGGTGTTTTTGATTTCACGATGAACTCCACCGGGCGGCAGATCTTTCGCGCAACGGATGCCTCAACGTGGACCATCGGCGGCAACCTGCGCGTGGACGCGGGCACGATTCACTTTGACAACAACACGGGCGCGGCAACCGTTTCGGGCAATGTCGTCATCAGCAGCGGTGCAACGCTCAATCTCGGCAATGTCATCGGCGGCGATATTAACGTGGCCAGCAATTGGACGAACAACGGCACGTTCAACGCGAACTCGCGCACGGTCACGTTCAACGGCAGCGGCACGCAAACCGTGAGTGGCAGCAGCACGACCAACTTCGGTTTTGTGACGGTCAATCAAAGCAGCAGCGCCGGCATCGCCGAAATGCTCTCGCCCATAACGATGACGAGCGACGGCCTCACGCTCACCCAAGGCACGTTCAAACTTTCCAGCGCTTCGACGATCACACCGTTTTCCGGCGCCACAACGATTCCGGCGAATGCGGGCTTTCATCTCAATCACGCGAGCGCGGTTTCGAATTGGGGCAGCAGCGGTTCGCTTACACTTGACGGTACACTCACGATTGATAACGGCACGATGAATGTCGGTAGCGCTTCGGGCAATCAACTAACTGTGGGCAGTTCCACTTCAAAGGCTACGATCAATGGCGGCACCTTGAATTTGCCAGGTAGAATTCAAGTCGTTAGCTCGGGCGTGGGCAACGGTTTATTCATTAACGGCGGCGAAGTGGTTGCCACCACCGTGGGCAACGGCAGCGGCTCGATTGCCAACTTCGCCATGAACTCCACCGGTCGTTTCACCATGACCGGCGGTATAGTGACGATTCAACGCGCCAATTCCGGCGGCGGCTGGGATGTTGAAATGATCAACGCCGCAAACAAGAGCCTCACCGGCGGCGAGTTTCGTTTTGGCAATGCTTCGACGCCCGTCGGCTCTGCCATGACGTTGCTCAGTCAAGTTCCGCTTTACAATCTCACCATCAACAACGCCGCGGGCGTCACACTGCAAAACGACGCGACGATCAACAACACACTCAACTTCATCACCGGCAATCTCAACACCGGCACGCTCAATGCGATTATCGGTTCCTCAGGCAGCATCACGCGCACCAGCGGCCACGTGGTCGGCAAGTTGCGCAAAAGTTTTGCGGTGGGCACAAACGTCGCGCGCTCGTTTGAAATCGGCACCGGTGTAGATTACACGCCGGTCGATATCACGATTGCGAACGTGAGCGGCGCAGGCACGATGACATTGAACGCCGCGGCCGGCGATCACGGCAGCATTGGCTTATCGCTGTTGAACGCGAGCAAGAGCGTCAATCGTCGATGGAGCGTTTCCGCGATCGGCCTCTCCATTTCAACCTACAGCGCCACGTTTAATTTCGTGAGCAGCGATCTCGATGCGGGGGTGAATACAAATGCTTTGGTTGTAGGACAATTTTCCGGCGGCTGGTCATATCCTACGGTCGGCACACGCACGGCCACGAGCACGCAGGCCACGGGCATCGGTACTTTTGGTGATTTTCAATTGGCGGAATACGCGACTCCGCCGGGCGTGACGATAGTCGAGTCGAGCGGCAGCACGGATGTCACCGAAGGCGGCGCAACGGATTCATACACGCTTGTGCTCAATACACAACCGAGCGCGGATGTGACCATTGCCTTTAACACCGGCGCGCAGTTGCAAGCCATTAGCTCCGTCACTTTCACTTCTTCAAATTGGAACACGCCGCAAGCCATAACCGTGACGGCGAATGACGACAACGTAGTGGAAGGCAACCACAGCGGCACAATCACACATTCCGCCACGAGCAGTGATGCGAATTACAACGGCATCACCATCGCGAGCGTGACGGCGAACATCACGGACAACGACATTGCAGACGTGACGATAGTCGAGTCGAGCGGCAGCACGGATGTCACCGAAGGCGGCGCAACGGATTCATACACGCTTGCGCTCAATACACAACCGAGCGCAGATGTTACCATTGCGTTCAACACCGGAGCGCAGTTGCAAGCAATCACTTCGATTACTTTCACTTCGGCAAATTGGAACACGCCGCAAACCATCACCGTGACGGCGAATGACGACAACGCAGTGGAAGGCAACCACAGCGGGACGATCACACATTCCGCCACGAGCAGTGATGCGA
>JAYRWE010000034.1:0-30186 GCA_041918175.1 bacterium | reverse complement strand
GCGATGGCAGATGCGCTTCGGAAGATGAAAAGCCGATTCAAAAAAAATGGCATCACTTCATAGCGCCAACGTATGCCCTGTCCGCATCGCAACCGCTAGCGGATTGCTGTCAAAGAACAATTTGGGTGCAAAATTCAGGTACCAACTTTGTCCGCCCGCGCTGGAGCCGTCTTTCGCATAGCCCAAAAGATTCGGACGATTCGCGCGCAACGCGAAAGACGCGCCGCTGTTTGTCGAGCGATACACGCCTTGCAAACCGGAATCGCTCGCGTTGCCCGCAACCAAATACACATACTCCGGATTCGCCTCGCTCACGGCAATCGCAAAACGATTGACCTGATTCGCGCCGGGCAAGCCCGCACCGACGAAGCGAAAACTACTGCCGCCATCGTTCGAGACATGGAACGAGGTGCCGCACACATACACCGTCGTGGGATCGCCGGGTTTGAATTCCATATCTTTAAAATTTCCGCCCTGCGTCAACGTCCAACTCGCGCCGGCGTTGGTGGTTTTATACACGCCGTTGTTCGTCGCCGCTAAAAGAACGTTGGCGTCGTTCGGATCAATCAGCAGCTTGCTGATCGTGCGCGTTTGCGTGATGGAAAAATTCAACCCGGTCGGATTCCACGTTGCGCCGCCGTCCATTGATTTGAGCACGCCGATGCTATACGTATCGCCCGCGTCGCCGTCGCCGCTGGCAATATAAACGATATCCGGATTCACGGGATCGACGGCAACGCTGCTCACGCCCAACACTTCCAGCTCGTCCGTGGTGGTGTTCCAAGTCGTCGCGCCATCGGTTGATTTCCATAAGCCGCCGGAGGGCGCGCCGATATACAGCACGTCGCGGTTGGAAGGATCAACCACAACGCAATTCACGCGGCCAATGCCGGGATTATAACTCACCGTTTGCCAAAACGAAGGTCCGAGCGGTGTCCAATTCGCGTTGCTCGTCCGCGTGGAGAAGCGCGCGGCGTTTGCGTTTTTATATGCGGCAAAAGCTTGCGCGCTTTGATCGGGCCACGGCCGAATGCCCGAGGGATAAACGCGCGGCGCCATAAAATACTCCCAGCGTTTGAATTGCTTCCAACCTTTCGCGGTTGCGAGGTTTTTGCCCGCCCAATATTCGTTGAAACTCTTTTGCGCGTCGTAAAAATTCACGCTCGGGTCTTGCATCAAACGCACCCACTCTTGCGCCGACAAGCGCGCAGGAAGTATGCACACGAGCATGAGTATCGTCACGACAGACAACAAGCGGCGAAACGGGTTCTTCATTGCAGCACTCCTGACGGTTGGGTGTGAATTGTTGCTTTGCAAAATGTTTTTTTTTAGCTCTTCGCCTTGCGGTTGCTTATTCCCCAACTCCGTTTGGGAACACACTTGCTCTTGCAACTCATTTGTAGAACCTGAATTTTGCATTGCGAATCGTGCTCATCATCGGCCGATGCTGAAGCATCGGGCTAGAAGATGTAAGCACCGTGAACGGCGCTCCCACCCAATGAGTGGTTAGTCTCTGAATTTTGCACGCGTGCTACCGCCAACCTCCGCCTGATGCTGTAAGCGTCAGGCTAAAAGGTGGAAGCGATCTAAAGATCGCTGATGTAGTAGCCAACTTTAGTTGGCTTGCATCTCCTAGCCTGATGCTTCAGCATCAGACGAAAGCTTGTCGGTTCATTGTCACTTGAGCACGATAAGCTTCTTCGCTTGCACAAACTCTCCGGCGCGCAGTTCATAAACATAAACGCCGTTCGGCAAGTCCGTGGCCGTGAATTGCACTTCATATCGCCCCGGCGTTTGGGGGCCGCTCACGAGCGTCGCCACTTCCAGCCCCAGCGCGTTGTATACTTTCAAAGTCACGAACACCGCGTGCGGCAATTCATAAGCAATCGTTGTTTGCGGATTAAACGGGTTCGGATAGTTTTGCGCGAGCGCGAACCTTACGGGGATGGTAGACAAATTTTCCGCCCATTCTTTATTCAGCCCTGCGCTTGAATCAATTACGAACTCAAGCGCACCAAAATCGAGCGATTCGCGCACCAGGCCGGATGTTAGTGTAAGCTCATAGCTCTTTTTGGCCGGAAAAGTTTGCGTCCAAAGTGGCGGGAGTTTTAGGCTGAGATGATATTGCCCGGGTGCTAATTGCAGTGCCTGATAGTTGCCGAGGCGCGAGGTCGAAAGCGTTTGCGTGAGCGTTTGCCCATTTGCCAAAACGCCGCTCAATAGGAGCTGTCTGCGGCTCAAGCCCGCCTCGTCGATATCGCGTTTCTGGTTCGCGTTGCGATCATGCCATACTGTACCGCGCAGCGTGGCATATTGCCAACTGCCAAATTCAAACATGAGCGTCGCGCCCGCCGCGAGATCAAATTCATATGCCGCGGGTTGCGGCTGCGATTGCACCCAGCGCGAAGGCAGTTCTTGCGAAAGTTGATAACGCCCCGGGGCAATGCGCGTGAAATTAAAATGCCCGAGACTATCCGTTGCGAGGGCGACGCCGTTCAAGCGTACCGTACGCCGCACTAAACCCGGCTCGTTTGTGTCGTGCGCACCGTCGCCGTTTAAATCATTGAAGAGCACGCCGCGGATTTGGCCCGTGGTGAATTTGATCGCGATTTTTCCAGAGCTACTTGTGAGCGGCACGTTTTCAAAATTTGAACGCGTCGCAGACGCGTGGTTGAAATGCAAACTCACACTATCGCCCACGTTGGCATTGGGCGAAATTGCAAAATAGAGTTTGGCGAGCATACCCTCGCGCGTCAGCGGACCGCCGCCGAAATCAACATAGGCCAAACGCACGCTATCCGGCGCGGGCGCATGCGCAATGAACGAAGCGCCAGGAATAATGTCGCCGGGCGTGAAGCGCTCGAAAGACAACAGCGTGCTATTGACTTTCAACACGGCTCCGAGCGCGGAAATTTCATTGCCGGACAACGCGAGATGCACCGGCACGGCAATGGTGTCGCCCGGAGCGCCGCTCAAGTCTTTGTCAAGCGCGAGCCCTGCGGCGCGCGTCATGATCGTGACTTTACCGAGGTCGCCTCGCACGTGCACGGCCTGCAATTGGTCATTCGACGCCGAAAGTTCGCGCAAGAGCAATTCAGAAATGCTGCCCGCATGCGCATCTTTATCGACACGAAAATGCAACGTCGCCAGCACACCATCACGCGTGATCGGGCCGGAACCAAAATCGACAAACGCGAGGCGCACACTATCTGCCGCGCTCGCTTGCACGGTGAAGGTTGCGTTTGCTGGCAAGATCGGTCCGGGCGTGAAGCCTTGATAAGACAAACGGTGATTTGTCGCTTTTAACACTGCGCCCAATGCTGCGAGACGATTTCCTGCGAGCGTCAAATGCACGGGCACCTCGAGCAATGCCGCCGGAAAACCGGTGAGCGTATCCGCTGTAAAGAGCGTGACCTGTTTGGAAGTTTGAAGCAGGATTTTATTTTTGGGAAAGGCGTGATAAAATAAATTTGTTGGCGCCGCCCCACCGCCTTGAATGCTGTTGCCTGTTTCGCCGTCGGATTGATACACGAAACGCAAACTATCATCAACTACCTTCGCCAGCGAGGCCCACAAATCCTCTGATTGTGGCGTGTCCGTGATATTCACCACTTCGCCCCAACTTACGCCGCCGTCCGCGGAGCCGAGTGCATACACATCAGTGTAATGCGTGGAATCCACGGGATCATAATCCAACGGCCGCAGCGCGGCAAAGAGCAAATAAAGCCCGCCTTCACGATCAACGCCGGCCTGTGGCTGCATAGTAAGCGTCGCGTCGGCATTGACTTGATCAAACGGATTGCCACTGACAAACAAAGACGCGTCCGATTCCTCCGCCGCATGCGGCAGGTTCGACCATGCGACAACTTGTTTTGCGCCCGTAGTCTCGCTCCAATGTTGAATACCTGCATTGCGATCGAAGTAAAGGTCTATTTCTGTACCCGCGACGTCTTGCGTTGCTAATACGGACTCCCAAAAGAGATGTAGCTTGCCCTCAAGATCAAAAATCAATTCGCATGTGCCCAAGGGGCGCGTCGAGGTTTCTCCCACCGGCAAATCGCGGGGATAATTCGTGACATTCCGATAATTCCACGTCGAGCCGCGATCAACACTCTCCCACAAATGAATATCTCCGCCTAACTCTGCCGCAGCAATCGCAACACGTGCACCGAAACTAGCCATGGCTTGATCGTCCGCGCTGAATTGCGGCAAGCCGTTGCTCGTATCGGGAAATAAAATTTCATGCGTCCAGGTTGCGCCCTCGTCGCGTGAGATTGCGACTTCTTTGATTTGCGAGATGCCTGCAATGCTCGTGCTCGAACTCGCGCATACGATAATGGTGTTAGCATCATCCACAACGAGTCGAGGCCACTGCGCAACTAGCGCCGTGGCATGGCCCGTGATCGAACTGCTCCAAATGCCAAAGCCGCGAAGCGCGTCAATATTCACCTCGCTGGCGACGTGCGAGACTGTGACACTGCGGCCATCGTTCATCACCGCGATATTGGACCAGCCCCGGCGAAGATTTTCGACTTTGCCATATCCGCTCCACATGCTCCCGTCGTGGAAGAAAAAGTAAGTGCCGCGATCCGCGGTGTTGGGTGAAGGTGCCGCCATTCTCCCAATCGCTAGCGTGCCGTCTTGCCCGCGTTCAAGATTCGTCAACACGCCGCCGTTGGAGCCATAATCATAATAAGACTCCATCAGAAAATAGCCCGGGCCGACGGCACGACTCGAATAGCCGGAGTGTGGTCGCACCAGGCGAGGAACTGCGTTCGTTTCTTCCTCGCCGGAGAGCGCGAGTGGTTGTTGCGTGCGATCAATACGATAGCCAAGCTGGGTTTGCTGCGCCAACGCGGTCAGCGTGAACTGCAAACAGAATACGAGCGTAAGGCAAAAATATCTGCGCCGATTAGTGCGCGAGGATGGATTGTTCGTAAGCATGTTGGACCTCGAAATTGAAACGGCCACGGGTCAAAAATTTATTTCGTTTGGCAGATGAAAGTAAAGACTATCGCTTCGTCACAAAGGAAGCAAACGGCTGAGCAAACATGAGCAACTCAGTCCGAACTCCGCTAGCACAGCTAAAGCGGAGTTCGGAATCGAAAAGCGTATGAATCTGAGGGTTCTATTTCAGCATGAGCATTTTGTTCGTCCGCTGAAATTTCACGCTCGCGCTTTGGGCTTCGAGATGATAGAAATATACGCCCGCGCTCACGACTTCGCCGCGCTCGTTCTTGCCATCCCAAGTGTGGCGATAATAGCCGCTGCTTTGTTTTTCCGCATAAACGAGCGTGCGCACCTTTTGCCCCAGCGCGTTGAAGATCGTCAAACTCACCGTTGCCGGTTCGGGCAATTGATAACGCAACTCTGTGGTTGGATTAAAAGGATTGGGATAGTTGCGGTGTAGCGCAAAAGTCGCGGGCGCTGCGAGCACAACCGCCTCGCTTTGTTCCACACTCACCCGCGCGGCTTCGAATCCCGCGCCGGATTGCAAGGCAATCGCGTTGATGCCAATGGCCGCGGAAGTTTCATGCAAGCGCAACACCAGCTTGGCCCCGGCTTGCATATGCTCCAACAAGCGTGCTTCAATTTCCAACAACACGCCGCTTTGACGAATCACCGTGCTCGCCGTTGCAAAAGCGCCAAAGCGCAAACGTCCAGCAAGCTTCGTCGCGCCCGTTTCCTCGCTTCCTGCCGACGCATCCGTAGCGTGCGATAATGCATAACTCGCGCGAAACGCTTGCTGCGGCACGAGTGGCCCCCAATGCACCGCGGTGATTTGCATTTGCGTGCTCGCGTATTGCAATTCGCCGCCGAAAGCATACAGCCCGCGTTCTAATGCGACGCCGTGCAGTATGAGCGGCACGATGATTTTATCCGTACCCGGCACGAGCCGGGCCTCATTCAGTTTGAACGTCACGGCATTCGGCGCTGATGTCTCCCTTTGCGTCTCTGCCGACAAAATTGCGGCATTCGCGCTGCTTGCCCAACTCAAATCCACATCGCCGCGCGCAAGCGCAACGTAGTCTTGATTGAGTTGATCACTCATGATTGCAGGATAATCGACGCCTGTGGGCGCGTTCTTCCACGCGCTCACATTCGCATCAATCGCATAACTCGCCGGGTATGCGCGCCAATCCGCGACCGGATATTGATTGCTTACGCCAAGAAAGCGATTGAAGATCGCGAGCGCATCGCCCGGGGTGATATTCAAATCCGCATCCACATCCGCCGCAAGATTCTGCGCGCCGGTGAGCGTGAGATTGCCCAAATATCCGTTGAATGCGAACAGCGCATCGGTGGGCGAGATCGCCGTGCCTAAGCCGCCGTTTTCCCGGCGCAATTCCACGCGATAATTCGTGCGCGGCAAAATGTTGGTGAGTGCATAACGACCGGAACTGTTCGTGGCTTGTTGTTGCACCAACGCGCCGTTGCGCGAAAGCACGGCGGACAGGCCAACCACGGGTTGCGCCGCATTGCCGCCGCCGCTCACGCGCGCATACTTCGCGCTGCCGCTCACTTCCGGCGCTTTGCGCGTGAAGAACAAACCGTTGCGGCTCGACAAAGTTGGGATCGCGCCGACGCTATCTGTCGCGCTGAGATGCAAGAAACGTAGCGCGGTGGTTTGCCCCGGCGTTGCGTTGTCTGCAACGCGAAAGTGCAGCGTTGCCAGTACACCGTTTTCTTTCAAATATTGCCCGCCTTCACTCGCAAACGTCACGCTCACACTATCCGCGGCAGGCGCATGCACGCGCAAGCCACGCTCAACCACCGGCCCGGGCGTGTACGCCAGAAACGCAAGACTCGGATTTGAGAGTTTGATTGATGCCTGCAACGCAGCGAGTGTGCGCGGATTTTTGAATGTAATTTGCACGGGCACATCTACGGTATCACGCGGCACGCCGAAACTCGAATCCGCGAGCGCGAGGAACACATCGCTCGTGCGCACACGCAAATGCACGCGCACAACTTTCACGCTGTCAATGGGATCGTTGGAGGAGATGAACACCTGCGCCATGTAATCGCCGGCTGCGAGATCCTTGGTGTTCGCCGTCAGCGCGAGGTTTTCGCTTGCGCCCGGAGCGATGATGCCGCGCACCGGTGTTTCCGAGAGCCAGCCCGTGTTCAACAACGCCACGCCGTACGTGTCGAAAGCGTTCGGCGCTTGCTGCAGAATTTCTTGCGCGCTGCCGTCGAGGTTCGCACGCACGAGATTATCCAACCCAAAGTCGGTCCAATACATTTTCCCTTCGCTCAAATCCAGCTCGAGCAATTCGAGGAACGCCGCGAACGAAAGCGTCGCCAGCGTTTCCACATTGCTGCCGTCGAAATTGGCGCGTTTCACTTGATCCACGTTTGTGTCGAGAAAATAGATCTTGCGTTGCGCCAGATCCAAACGAATGCCGCGCGGACCATTGGTGTGCGGCGAGGTCAAAACCGTTTCGACACCGGTGCCGTCCAAGTTGGCGCGACCGATGCGATTGCCGTTGGTTTCCGTCCAATAAATTTTATCGTTTTGCAAATCGAGCGTCAAGCCAAACGGCGAGTTGAGCGCGAAGCGGCTTTGCGGCGCGAGGGCGCTGCTTTGCGTTTCGACGTCGATATTTGTGAGCGGATGCGCCGCACCTCTCACGAGCACGATCACATTGCCGCCGTCAAGGTCGGCGCGGCCAATCGTGCCCGCGCTGAGGTCGGTCCAATACATGTGGTTACGCTCCACGTCAAGCGCGAGATCAACGGGAAAGCTCAAGTTGCTCACCACTGCGTGTGTGCTGTCGCCGTCAAGCGTGCTGGAAAAAATCGCGCGCTGAAACGAATCGCACCAATAAAGGCGTTGCTGCTGTTCGTCAATGGCGATGCCGCGAATGTTACCCCCGCCGGAGAAAATCGTTTCGAGGTTACTGCCGTCCAATGCGCTGCGGAAGATTTGCGCCGGTGGTCGATTCGACCCTAAATTGCTCCAATAGATTTTCTTCTCCGTGCCAGGCAGGGTATTGGGGCGTTGTTCTTCATCACGAATGCTGAACTCCAACGGGCTGTTGCCGTTGTTGGTGATCGTCAAAAATTCAGTGGCGGTTTGGTTTTCATCCACCACAAAAGAAAGCGAATCCGGCATAACCGCAATGATCGGCGGGGCAATGCCGACGCCTGAAACCGCGACAAATGCCTGCGGCAAATTCACGGCATTACTAGTGATCGTCAACACATCGTGTATGGGGCCGAGCGCGTCGGGTGCAAAACGCGCGAGCACTTTTTGCTCTTGTTGCGGCGCGAGGGTGAAGCTGTTGGGCGTAGCGGAGAAAACGCTCGTGCTTGCGGAAATATCATGCACGCGCAGCGTATCGTTGCCGGTATTCTTCACGCCGAACGACAGCATGTCGTAGCCGCCTACAAACACATCGGGAAAAACCAGCGCGGTATCCGACAATTGTATGACGGGCGCGCCGATGACGTTCAAACACGCAGGCACGCGCAACAGCGGCGTGTTCGGGGCATTGCTCGCGAGCGCAATGCGTGCATGATAATTTCCGCCCGCCAAACCGGTCGCGTCAAAAGTTGCTTGCACTTCCTGCGCTGCATTCGGAGCAATCACGCCGGAGGTGGGAGCGAGCGCGAGCCATTCTGGCAACAATTCCAAAGCCGCGAGAAAAGCATTAAAAAGGTTCAACGTCGCGGCGTTGTCAATATAGTCGCCGTTCGCGCCGGCATAGAGCAGATAATACAAACGCGTGGTGCCGTTCAAATTGCGCACGGCATGAAAATCCGAATCCGTGCTCGTGCCCAACGCATGTGTCGCGATCGGATCTTTTGCAATGATGATGAGATGATTTACCGAAGGATCGCCGGCATTGAACACGCGCTTAACAAAGCCTTGGAAAGTTACGCCGTAGAGCGTCGTTTCCAAGATCGCGCCGTCCACGTTCCCACCACCGTCCGCGCCGAGATTGCCGTCGATCGTGAACGTGCTCACGTTGTTCATCTCTGCCGCGAGCACGAACAGGCCGGGATATTTGCGCGTGAAGAAAAGTCCGTTCGTACCAAACGCCGGGTTGGAAATGATTCTGTTGTTCGAATAAAAAATGGAGGAGCCGAAATTGGTGGAGATGAAATTTCCTCCGTCATACATGTCATTGCCGCCGTCGTTGATGTTGTTGCCGATCTCGCCCTCGAAAAAGTCGAAGCGATTCGGAATCGCGCCATTGACTTGGGCAAAGTTGCGATTCAATTTGGCGAGCGTGCTGTCGAGACTTTGCTCCAATGTCGTGCTGCGCGCCGGAGCCAAATTGGGCACGCTCGTGTTGGGAAACGTGAAAACATTTTCATGTTCGGCATGCGGCAAAGGCGCGTTGCGTGCATGCTTCGATGCTCCCGCAATGGGCTGCGAAACGAAGCGCGGACTTTGTTGCGCCACAAGCGAGGTCGCGCTGAAATCCACCGAGGCCGACCACGACAACGCGCTGCCTCCGTTGTTGCGCAACGTGAGCACGCGCGTTTTGCTTTCGCCGGTTTTCAAACTGTCGCACAAGGAATCCGGCGAAGCGGCAATCGCAGGCGCGAGTAAACCTTCGCCGAACAACGGGACGCTCACGTTCGGGCGTCTCGCATCGTTGGTGGCAAAACTCAATGTGCCGTCATACACTTGAGCGGCCTGCGGTTGAAAGAAGAGCGGCAAGGCTCTTGCCGCGCCGGGCCTTAATGTAAACTGCGCGGAGTCGGCGTAGGTGAAGACCGAGGGCGCGATTTGAAAATTCGAGACGAGCAAGTCTTCCGTGCCGGTGTTTCTCACAATAAGCGTCTCGCGTCCTATCTGCCCCACAAACGTCGGCTTGAAAATCACGCTGTCGGGCGCGACTTCGACGAGCGGCGCGCCGATCACTTGGAGCGTGACCGGCGTTACTACTTCCGGCGTCAGCGGATCGTTTGAACTGAGCAAAATCGCGCCGCGATAATTTCCGCCCAACAAGCCTTTGCTTTTGGCTTGTATGGTAACCGGTAAGCTCGCGCCCGCGGCCACCGTACCGCGTGTGGGCGTTTCCGAAAGCCAATCGCCGCCGCTGCCAGTGAGACCAAGCGCAAACGGGCCGTCGGAACTGCTCGCTGCGCGTGTGACCACTGCCATGATATTGCTGCCGTCAAAGTTCGCGCGCGTGATGCGATCTACGCCGTAATCGGCCCAATAAAATTGCTTCGCGGCGAGATCGAGTTTGAAATCCGAAATGCTGCTTGAACCGGTTTGCAATACCGTTTCTTGATTGCTGCCGTCTAAATTCATGCGCTGCACGCTGCCGGAGCTTGCGAAATAAATTTTGCTCGCGTTCAAATCGAGCTTCATCCCCACGGCCGCGCCCACGTTCGCGCTGACGAGTTCCACGCCCGAGCCGTCCAAATTCGCGCGCATGATGCGTTGTGCGCCCAACTCGCTCCAATAAATTTTGCCGTTGACCAAATCGAGATCGAGCGCCCACGGTCGATTTAACACCGTAGCCGTTGCCGTCGTGTGCGCGGCAATATTGCCCCGCGCGTATTTGTTCGTTGGCGTGGAACCGTTGGCGCCGGGCGATTGGACGAGAGTGATAATGTTGCTGCCGTCCAAGTTCGCGCGTTTGATCATGCCCGTGGAGTTGCTCTCCGCCCAATACATGTGGCCCGCACTCAAATCCAACGCAAGATCATAAGGCGTGCGCGCGCTGGTGACTAAGATGCGTGGATCCGTGCCGTCCACTTTCACGGAAAAAATTCTGCCTTCGGCATACTCCGCGGAGTAAATACGGCCCTCGGTTGGATGATAGGCAATCGAGCCGTAGCCCGACTGCAGATTGCCGACATAAACCGGGCGAATGTCTGTACCGTCAAGATTGGCGCGAAAGATCGTGTCCGGGCCGGCTTGATACTCCTGCGACCAAAACACATATTGCCCGCCGCCAGTGTTGCCGCTCTCCGTGTCGCGCAGGGTGAAATGCAAAGCACTGCCGCCGTTGTTCGCTAGAGTCAGGGTCGCGCTCGTGCTGTCGCCGGAATTTAAAACGAATGCAAACGAATCGGGCGCGGCCGAGATCACCGGCGGCGTGAGGCCTTTGCCCAACAGTGTGATGACTTTAGGATTTTCATCAGGATCGTTGTTGGTCAACGTCAACGTTCCGCTATAGTCGCCTGCCGTTGTGGGCATGAAACGTACTTTGAAATTTTCGCGCTCGCCGGGGTTGATGCCCGCGAACGGCGGTGTGACCGTAAACACTTCGGGCGCCGTCGTCGCGCTCGTGATCAACAAATCAAACGTGCCGAGGTTCGTCACCGTGGCAAAGAGCGAGTCTTTCGCCCCGAGGAACACTTCGCCGAAATCGAGCGTATCGCTTGCTACGGCAATGTCGGGTGCGTTAGTGATGATCAAATGCACGGGCACGAACGTGCGCTTTTCGTCGGGATCATTGCTGGTCACAACCAAGTCTGCGGTATAGTCGCCGCCGCGAAAGCCTTGCGCGTTGAATGTGACCGTTATGTTTGCGCTCGTGTTTGGAGCAAGCACATCCGCGGTTTTATCCACCGTCACCCAGCCGGTTACGCTGGCTGCAATCCAATCAATCGCATTCGAAAGTAGCAAAAGATTGTTTGGGTTATTGAGAACGATGGCGAACAAGCTTTCGCCAAACAACGCGGTGCGGCTGCGTGTTTGATAGGCCACGCCAAAATAACGATTCGTAGGATCGGCGAAGAGCCATTCCCCGCCGTCGAGCGTAAAATAGTCGTTGTCGACACTGTTGAAAGATTCCATCGTGCTCAAGTTCTGCGTGATGGGATGCGCCGGATTGAATGCGCTGAACACGAAGTCGGCATCGAACGCAGCGCTCACGCCGAGCAAGGGATAGATCACGGCTTGCACGTCTGCGGCGAGATTGTCAAAGTCATCCATCCCGATGAACACCGATTTGCCTGTGGCCGCATAATCGCGCAAGGCCTGCGCCTCGGCGAGCGTGAGGCGAAAATCGCGCTCGTCTACGATTACTGCGTCAAAGCTTTGCAACGTAGCGAGCGTGAAATTATCGCCGACATCGGTATAAACGTAATCACTCACAGAGTTCGACAGGCTCAACAAAATGCTCATCAAGCTTGCAGAGTTGAAACCGGCCACGGCCAAACTCGGCATGGCCGCAGTTTGATTGACGCGCGCGACCATCTGCATATACGGCTGCGCTTGCGCGCGAAACTTGGCGAGCAACTCGGGCGCTAGACCTTCGTTATCGTCACCAATTTTTGTTGGGAACGCGAGGCCGGCTGTGGCCGCGCGGGCGAGCCGCAACAGTTCGGGGCCAAATTCGGCGCGCATGGCCGTCGCGTTTTCTCGTTGATTCTCCTGCCGTAAGCCGGAGAGCCGCACTTGCGCGTTCTCAAAGGCAAGATCGAAATTCAAATCACTCAACCCAATGTTGGAAATGGTTACCGTTTGCTGCCGCGTTTGTCCGACACTTAAATTTTCATCGAGGCGCGTAGGTGCGATCTCAATTTCCGGCGGCGGCAAACTCACACCCTTGAGCCCAAGGCTCACACGCGCCTCATCGGGATCGTTACTCGTGACTATGAGCGAATCGGCAAAAACGCCAACAGTGGTGGGTAGAAAAGAAACCTCGACGCTTTGAGTGGTGCGCGGCGGAAGCGTAAACGCGCTCGGCGTTGCGGCAAACGGCGAAGTCGTGGAGAGATTGACTTGCAACACATCCGTGCCGGGGTTTGAAATTTCCAAATGAAGCGCAAGTGTGTCGGTTACGAGCACGGAGTCAAAATCGAAAAAGCTCTTGGAGAAATTAATATCCGGCGCGCCGATTACTTGTAAACGCACCGGCACGCGCACGCTGGAATTGTTGGGATCATTGCTCGCGAGCACGATTTCGCCGTTGTAGCTTCCGCCATCCAGGCCGGTGGCATCAAAGCGCACTTGCAAATCGAACGGAGTGCCGGCAAACACCCGGCCCGAAATCGGCGTCACGCTCAACCACGCCTTGCTCGAACTCGTTGCGGAAGCTGTAAAATCGAGCGTGCCTGCGCCGAGATTGCGCAGCGTGAGCGTTTGCGTATTGTTCGCACCGGTTAATAAAGTATCCGCGAGTGAAGTGGGCGAAATTGCAATGCTCGGCGCGCCGAGTGTTGTCGTTGACGCAAGGTTGGAAATTGCCGAAGCATTGTTTTGCTCATCTAAAATTTTAACCGCAAAAAAGTATGTTGTATTAAAATTCAAACCCGTGACTTCGAAAGTTTCCGCGCTCCCGGGAAGTTGAGGCACGAGACGATTAGTCGCGCGCGTGGCCGCAGCAAAGGAGAGCGAATCAATGGGGGCGAGCGCATAGCGAATGTCATAACTCGCGGCGCGACCCGAATCGCCGTCATCGCCGTGCGCAGTCCATTGCAACACGATGCCGTTGGAAGAGGGATCACCTGCACGCAAATCTGTAATGGCCGCGGGCGGAATGCTGTCTTGTTCGAGAATAAAGGGTGAAACATACGTCATCGCGCGACCGTCGCGATTGTCCGTCCACGTGGGATAAACTTTTCCACCCAACGCGGCAATGCCCAGGTAATCACCAAAATATCCGTTCGCCAAACCAGGAATGGGCGAAGGCAAAAACGAAACATCGCTCACGCGGAAGTCGAGCCACGTTGCGCCGCCATCTATGGAGTTGGAGACAAAGGTTTCGGAAGCAATGGAAGAGACGTTGCGATCGTCATAATAAATCACGCTGAGATTGCCGTTCGCAGGATCGCACGTGATCCAATGAAAGAAATGTTTCTTTGCCAAATTGGGCGCGTCTTGATTGATGCGCACGGGACTCGACCACGTCGCGCCATGGTCCGTGGATTTGATCAGGTAGCCATCGACATCATTGCCCGTGTTATTGCCGGGAGTGCCGCGATTGGCCCACACCGCGTACAGCGTTCCGCGGCGCGGCGAGTTGCTGAGGTCCGCTGTCATCACCGGAAACGAGGCCGTGCGAATGCCTTTGCCCGTGCCGCTATTGCGAATGCCGCGAATGTTGGTGATGATGCGTCGCGCCGGCTCGAACGTAGCGCCGCCATCGCGCGAGAGCGCAAAGCCGAGCGCGGTTTCATCCGCGGGGAACGCATCATAGATCGCCCACATGACATACACTTCTCCGTTCGGCCCGGTTTGAATATGCACGCCTTGATTGTGTGAAAGCGCATTGACGTTGCGGCTCAGGACGAGCGGCGCAGACCACGTGAGGCCGCCATCGGTGGAGCGCGTGATTTCGATCTCCGCATCATTCGCCCCGCCAAACATCGTCCACGCACTGTAGAGATTTCCCGCGAATGGACTGGCCGGGCTGTTATCCACCCACAGGTGATTTTTATCTAACACACTCGCGCCGCGCGTGGTGGCGGCCTGCACGTGCGTCCAAGTTTGCCCACGATTAAGTGAGCGCGCCACGCCTTGTCCGTCATCCGCGGCAATGTAGCCGACGAAGAAACGTCCGTTGCGATCAATCGCCGTAGCCGGGTCGCCGCTGTTGTTTCCGCCGGTGCCGTTCGCCTGGCCGCGCCAAGTCACGCCGCCGTCTTCGGAAATGAATCCGCTCGTGCCAAACAAACTTGATACCGGCCAACTCGTGGAGTTGTTGGAATTGAGCACGGTGTTCAAATCGTTCGGATGCACAAAGATGGAGTTTTCGCTTTGGGTGATATTGGTGAGAGGAGAGACCGGCACGTCGCGCGAGTCTACGGGTACGCCGGGCATGGCAAAAATTGCAGCCGAAGGTGGGGGCGTTTGCACTGGTGCGGGTTTCGCGACTTCAACCAAGCCGCGCGCCGCTAGTTTTTGCCAATAGTGTTGTGACCACACGCGTGGATCAATCGGTTGCGTGCTTGAAGTTTGCGCCAAAGCTGGTTTAAACAGCACCAAACCAATTCCCAAACACAAAAAAAGTAGACGAGCGCTCCATAGGTCGGTACGCATGCTTCTCCTCACTTGTTAGTTGTGATCGCACCACGTCGTGGTGGAAGATGAAACTATGGTTTTCCTGAAATGACCGAGGTAGGATATTAACACACGTATGGACACGGAAAAAATAAAAAGACTCACACAAAATATAAAACTAGTTGTTCGGAGGGTTAGACTTTCTCTCCCGCGAAAATAGCAATGCCCTTTCGGGGCAAAGGGCTTTATCATGATTGCATTCCTCATCTACCGCGATCAATCCCCTTGACACGCAGAGGGCAGATGCTTACCTTTTTGCGTTCGAAATCCGAAACTCAACGCGAAGCACGAAGGGATTTACGCTTGATGCACGCTTCTTCTGAATTATCCGACGAAACCAACTTGCTGTTTGTCTATGGCTCATTGATGCGCGGCATGGAGCGCAATGCCTTCATTAGCAGCCCCGACAAGGCACGTTTTGTAGCTGCGGGCAGCGTCCGCGGCATGCTTTACGATCTCGGCGCTTTCCCGGGAATGAAAGACGATCACGAAGGCGGACTCGTGCTCGGAGAATTATATGAGTTGGTTGATCCCACCACGTTTTTTGCAACGCTCGATTTGATTGAAGGGTATTGGCCGGAGCAGCTTGCGCGCAGCTTGTATGTGCGCAAACGCATTGCGGTGCAGACCACGAACGGCGAAAGAACCGCGTGGGCTTACGTGCTGAATCAAGCGCTCACCGGCGCAAAGCCGATTCCTTCGGGCGACTATCGCCAACTGCCCAGCGAGCCGGAGCTTTCAGAGTTGGATTGAATCGCATAACGGTGAATCCTTCCCGCCGCACCTCACCTACTTTCAGCTTGCATGGAAGCCACGCACAATCTCACCAATTCCATACACGGCGCGTTTATGTTGACGCTCGCCGCATTGTGTCTTTTCGGCGTTATGCTCGCATGGCATAGTTGGCGCTCACAAAAACTTGCCGTGTTTATCGGCTTGCTCGCCGCGCAAAGTCTTTTGAGTTTTTACTTTCTTGCCGGCGCCCTGGCCACGCTTTTTACGCCCGATTGGCTGCTCGCATTTTTCGGCAGTTTGCTCACGCGGCTTCTCTGTTTTATGTTCGTGAGCGCATTCTGGCTCGTATTTCCCTTCTTCAATCCTCGTTTTGCCGAGGCCGCGGAAAAAGCGCTGCCCGCGTGGCCGTGGCTGCTGGCTTGCGCGCTCGCGGCAAGCGTGCTCACCTTTGCCGGGCTAGCGGAAAGTTACGCGCTCACGAATGCGCCGTTGGCCGTGCGCACGCACACGCTCTTGCAGCAAAGTTTTGCCGGCGGCGCGAGCGGATTCTTGCTGGTTGCCGCGGGTTTTCTGGCGTATCGCTGGATGCGCCTGAGGCACGCACTCTACGCTTGGTTGCTCGGCGCCGCGCTCGTGTTTTTGTTTGCCGTGGCGCTACAGTCCTTTCAGCCTCTTTCCGATGTGCTCGTCACCTCCGTTCTGCTTATTTCACAAATCATGACCATGCTCGCGCTGCTTGCCGATCGTGCGCGTTTCTTGCGCGCCGAATCTGAAGTGCGGCGCGGCCTATGGGATAATCTGACGCAACTCGAAAGCACGGCGCGCAATCTCACCGCGGCTTTGAGACATATGAGCGCCGGCGTGGTGCACGTGGATCTCGAAGAGCGCATCATTTTTTCGAATCCCCTCTTTGCGCAATTGGCGCGTGCAAAAACCGAAACGCTCGTGGGGCAAACGCTCAAACAAGTCTTGCCGCAAGCGGTCTATCCTCTGCTTGTGCCGGCCTTGCAGGAAGCGCGGCGCGAACGCACGGGCACGTTGGAAGCGCGCGGCATGCTTGACCAAGAAGAAGTGATTCTGCAACTCACGCATGCGCCGCTGTTGAATGAGCACGGCAAAATAAGGGCATTGCATCTGAGCTTGACGGATGCCACGCGCACGACTGCAGAAACGAACACACTCGCTTCCAATTTGGCGGAAAGAGAATTGGCGCTGCAACTCTTGCAACAAGGTTTGGATCAAGCCTTCGATGCCTTCGCGCTCACCAATGCGCAGCATGAGATTTTATATGCGAACGAAGCCTTTGCGCGCAGCACCGGCGTCACGCGTCGCGAGTTGCAACGCCAGCCAATCACCGCATATCGCCCCGCGCCGCTCTATCCTTGGCCGGACATGCAAAAACGGTTCGCGCAAAATCTCACGTGGCGCGGTGAAGTTTCGGGCCAGCACAAAGCCGGTCGCGCGTTTGCGCATGAGGTGACCATTGTGCCGATCATTGCAGGCCGCGCGCAACATTTTTTTTGGATCGAGCGCGACTTGGCTGCGGTGCAGGGACGCATCTCTTCGAGCACGGCAGAGCTGGAGCAGCGCGTCGCGCAAATGGCGCAACTGCTCAAAATCAGTGAAGACATTCGCCTCAACGCAGAACTGAGCACAATCATGAGCAGTGTGGCAGAGGCGGTTCACGCCCTCGGTTGGCAGCGCGTCGCTGTTTTTTTGCAGGAAAATGAAGACGCGTTTGCGCTCACCACGAGCGTGGGGTTTGACCGCAGCGGCGCACATTTGCCGCGCCAGTTTCAACGCCTGGCTTACGCCGACTTTGCGCCGTACATGACTGCCGGCTATCGCCTCTCTTCTTCTTTTTTAATAAAAGCCTCGCAGCGCAGCAACCAACGTTTGGAATTCATACCGAAAGAATTGCCCGTGCTCACCGTCGGCGAATGGCACGAGCGTGATTGCTTGCTCGTGCCCATTCGCGCGCGTGAGCACGTTGCCGGCGTGCTGCTCGCGTTTTCGCCGCAAACCGGCCGTTATCCCGAGCTGCAACAAGTGCGCGCCATCGAAAGCTATGCCGACGAAGCGGCGATTGCCATTCAAAATCACGAACTGCTCGCGGCACAGGCCGAGCGGGAGCGCCAAGCGCGTGTCCTGCATCAGATCGGCAATGCCTTTCGCGCGGCTGGTGCGGCGGAGCTTGTGCTCGCCGAGGTCGCGAAGATTCTTGCCGAAGCGCGCGAGCAGCATGTCGTGCTCGCGCTGCGCACGCATGAGCAAGGGCACGCGCCCGCTTCCGCGTTGGAAAAGAATGAATGGCTCGTTGCGCGCGCGGAGTATGCGCAGCAACGCGCCACCGCGCGCACTCTTATGTTGGAGCCGGAAGCGATTGCGCTCGTGCACAACCTCCATGCGCGTTTGGGAGAGAATGAAGCGCTGGCTTTGACTCTAAGCCAAGCGGAAGCGAAGACCATCTTGCCGGCCAAGCTTTGCCGGGCTGCGGCCATGCCAATCAATCTTTTTGCGCTCCGCTCGCGCGATCAAACTTTCGGTTTGGCGCTTGGCTTCGTAACGGGAGCGGAAAAGCCGCAGCCCCAAACGCCCTCACCCTTCGAGCGCGAAACATTGGCGCAGGTAACGCTGACGCTCGACAATACGCGCCTCTTTCTCGAATTGCAAACACAAGCGCGCGAACTGTTGCGCGCCAATAGTCACACTGCGGAATTTCTCGCCAGCGTTTCGCATGAGTTGCGCACGCCGCTGCATGGCATTTTGCAGTTCTCTGAAATTTTGTTGCGCGGCAAGCTGGAAGAAAAGGCGCAAGAGCACGTGCGCGTTGTGCAGCGCAGCGGCAAAGCACTGCTTGCGCTCATCAACGACATTTTGGATTTGAGCAAAATTGAAGCGGGCAAAATGGAAGCCGGGTTGCAAGCGGTCAACTTGCTGGCCTTGCTGCGTGAAGCGCTTGAAACGATTCAGCCTCTGTGCGAACAAAAAGGTTTGAACCTGCAACGCAATTTCGCCTCGTCTTTGCCGGAGGAAATCCTTACGGACCGTTTGCTGTTGCGGCGTGTGCTCCTCAATCTGCTCGGCAACGCGGCAAAATTTACGGAGCGCGGCGAGATCGTGTGTCGCGTGCTCGCGCACAAGGCATGGCTGACAATCGAAGTGCAAGACACGGGCATCGGCATGCCCAAGCAACGCTTGCAGGAAATCTTTGAGCCGTTTCGGCAATTGGAAAGTGGCGAAGCGCGCAAGCACGGCGGCTCCGGCTTAGGTTTGGCAATTTCTCAAAAGCTGATGCACGTGCTCGGAGGGCGAATCGAAGTAAGTAGCACGCTGGGCAAAGGCTCCACTTTTGCGATACATTTGCCGCTGCAACCGCCGCCGAATTTGATCCTGCGTGAACCGCAGCAACCGGCGCTCGCGCCACTTGCGCAAGCGGCTGCGCAGAAAAAGAATAAGAAACGCACCCCACATATTTTAGTGATTGACGATGACGACAACGCGCGGCTGGCAATGCGTTTTATTTTGGAAGATGAAGGCTATCACGTGACGTTTGCGGAAAATGGCGAGGAGGCTTTGCCGCGGGCCCAGCGCGAGCAACCCGATTTGATATTGATGGATATCATGATGCCCAAGCTGGACGGCTATCAAGTTGCGCGTGCGCTCAAGAGTCAGAAACAATTGAAACACACGCCGCTCATTGCGCTCACCGCGCGCGCAATGAAGGGCGACCGGGAAAAAGCATTTGCCGCGGGCTGCGATGATTATCTTACCAAACCATTTGAGACTGCCGAAATTATTGCGATGATTGTGAAGTGGACGGGGTGAGATTTCGCCCCACGATTCATCGTGAGGTTAGGAGGTGGAAGGACGCTGAAGCGCCCTCGAACTTTTTAGCGTGATTTATCACGCTTCCATCTGCTAGCCCCGTGATTCATCACGGGGCGAGTGAGTGAGTGCGCGCGGGATGTCATTATGTTATTCCGCCCCACGATGAATCGTGGGGCTAGGAGGTGGAAGGACGCTGAAGCGTCCTCGAATTTTTTAGTGTGATTTATCACGCTTCCATCTGCTAGCCCCGTGATTCATCACGGGGTGATTGCGCGCGGAATTTTGTGGCAGGATTTCACGGGACGATTCATCGTGGAATTTCGTTGCATGATTTCGTTCTAAAAAAATAATCATCGTGTTGTTCATTCATTACCTCATAACAAAAGGAGGGTGCCATGCCTTATTGGCGGTTGTATTACCACGGCATTTGGGCTTGCAAAAATCGTGAGCCGTTGATTACGTCGGAATTGGAGCCGCAGCTTCATCAGTATTTACTCGGCAAAGGTTTGGAATTAGAAGCGACGATGCATGCAGTGGGCGGGATTGACAATCATATACATGTTTGTTTCTCATTGCCACCGAAATATGACGTGGCTAATTTTCTTGGCAAGCTGAAAGGCGCAAGCTCGCATTGGGTGACTTACGCGTTGAAGCATCCCCACGAGTTTGATTGGCAACGCGGCTATGGCGTGCTCTCGTTTGCCAAGAAAGACATCGCGAGGGTAGTGGCGTATGTGCAGAATCAGAAAGAGCATCATCGTGGGCAGACGACGAACGCGGAGATGGAAAAATGGGGAGAAGAGGATGACGGTGTGGTATGATTATTTTTGCCGGAAAGCCCCACGATAAATCGTGGGGTTAGGAGGTGGAAGGACGCTGAAGCGTCCTCGAATTTTCTAGCGTGATTTATCACGCTTCCATCTGCTAGCCCCGTGATTCATCACGGGGTGATTGCGTGAGATTTCGTTGCGTGATTCCACCCCGCGATTCATCGCGGAGCAGTCGCGCGCGGGATGTCATTGTGTTATTTCGCCCCACGATAAATCGTGGGGCTAGGAGGTGAAAGGGCGCTGAAGCGCCCTCGAATTTTTTAGCGTGATTTATCACGCTTCCATCTGCTAGCCCCGTGATTCATCACGGGGTGAGTGAGTGCTCACACCGCTTTCACCACCACCAGTGTGAGATCATCGTGCTGATACTCGTCCTTTACGAACAACTTTACTGCGCTCACGACGTGATCGCGGATGCGGTGCGCCGGCTCTGCAGATTGCTGTGCTAAAATCTCCGTCAAACTG
Organism: bacterium; assembly: GCA_041918175.1. Taxonomy (GTDB): domain Bacteria; phylum Zhuqueibacterota; class Zhuqueibacteria; order Zhuqueibacterales; family Zhuqueibacteraceae; genus JABWAN01. Next base: position 9,342 of record JAYRWE010000034.1, on the reverse strand, counting down.
TCCTCGCCAAATTCCCCGCCGTTTTCGCTCTGGGCTTCGGTCACGCCGTCGGTGACAAAGAGAAACACGTCGCCCGCTTCATAACTCAAGCTGCGCTCTTCCAATTCTGCGGCAAACAAGCGATCATCATCTAAACCCATGCCCAGGCCTTTGGGCGTGATCTTCGCAATGCTCGCAGTGCGAGCCTGATAATGATACATAGGCAGGTGCCCGGCGCGTGCGAGACGCAGCTTGCGCGTGCTCGCATCGAAACACGCGCCGATACTGGTCACGAATGAACTGCGGTCGAGCGCTTCGCGCAGCAGATGATTGGCGCGCACGAACAACTCGCGCGGAGAGAGGCCGAAGTCGTGCAATGAGCGCAGAATGCCTTGCACTTTGGACATGTAGAGCGCCGCGGAAGTGCCCTTGCCGCTCACGTCGCCGACGATCACGGTGATTTGATCGGGCTTGCCATTGAGATAATCGAAATAGTCGCCGCCGACTTCCAGCGCGGGAATGGAGATGCCGGCAATGTCAAGGCCGGGCACATGCGGCGTGGCTTGCGGCAGTGAAGCAAGCTGAATTCGTCGCGCGATTTCCAACTCATGTTTCATGCGCTCTTTCTCGGCCAACTCTTCATAGAGTGAGGCGTTCTCAATCGCCAACGAAGCTTGTTTCGCCACCGCGGCGAGATAGTGCAAATCTTCTTCATGAAAACCGGCTTCGGATAATTTTTCTCCCACCAATAGAGCGCCGACGAGTTTGTCTTTAAAACGAATCGGTAGGATATGCGCAAAGCCGCTTTGGAAGAATTGTTCTTTTAATGCGGGCGGCAAATAGTCCGCACTGAAGCGCGACTCGCTGCGAAATTTTTGCAGCGTGTTGATGAGCGGTTGATCAATGGTCACGCAGAACTTTGTCCATGCTTCGGCCTCAAAGCCGTGCGCTTCATGACACGAGCACTCTTTCTGATCGCGAAAGAACAGCACGCCCACGCGCTTGAGTTGAATGTGCTCCGCCAGTTTGCGCGCGATGCCTTTGGCCAAATCGAGCATGGTCAATTGCGTGGCCATCAGTTCGGAAAGCTCGTTGACCGCACGGCGATAATCATAACCCGCGCGATAAAATTTGCGTGAAAGAAAGTCCTGCACGCTGCGATGAAAGCGGCGATAAAGAAAGACCAGGCCGATCGCAATGACCATGAGCACGATCTTCTCTGCGCTCAACTTTTGTTCCGCGGGCAACGGCTCATCCACGATTTCGAGATAATTGCCGCTCATGCGCAAATTGGGAATCTCAATGGGAAGCTGCGGCAAAGTAAAGAGCAATGCGATAAAGCCGCCGAGGAGCAGCAAGCCCCAGAACCACGAGGTCAACTGATATTGCACATTCAAGCCAATGCGCAAGTTCATGTCAAAGATACGATAGCGGCCGATGGTGTAAAGGTAAGCCAGCGGGATCAGCAGGAACGGCACCAAAGTATAGCCCAAGCGTTGCTCGTCGCCGGGTGAGCGCAAAACATTGAGAGTCAGAATCAAACTCAACAGCGAGGCGCTGATGCTGGCCCATTTCAAAATGCGATTTTGTTTTTTGTATTCCGGCGGGCATTCGCGTCGAAAACGCACGTGTAGAAAAAGGCTGAAAACACCGATCATCAAAATGCCGAAGAACAATGGCAAAATTTCGACGAAGGCCAACAAGAACATCGATGCTGCGACCAGATAAGGCGTTGTAATGGTCCAGCGATTTCGTAACAACTCCGGCCGCGGTTTGGGAAAATGGGCGCTGCTGTGCAGCATGAGCGCGAAGCTGAACAGAACACTGATTGGAAAAAAGGCGCGCGCCGTGAGTGCAACGAAGCCGGGATTGGCGGCGCGCGGCACGAGCATCATAATTGGAAACGAAAGAACTAACAAGGCCGTCGCCACAAGTCGCGCATTGAAAAATTGCGGACGGGAAAGGCCGATAAAGAGTGACAAGCCCCAAAAACTTAAACCGACCAGCACAATCAGAAAAGTCGCGAGCGTCGTGGCGTAGCGCGCGAGGGTGACGTGCAGCGTGAGCATGCGATTGTTGCGAAGCACTTCGTAGGCAATGGCGCGATTCGCTTCCGCACGCTTCATGATGCGATCTGCGTCTCCCGCGTCGCGAAAGCGTTGGCTGTTGATGCTCAAAATCACATCGCCGACCAACATGCCGGCGCGATCAGACGCGCCGTTTTCATAGACTTCGGTGATGAACACACTCGTGGAGATTTCGCGAAAAAAAGAGGCGGGCAACGCTGCGGGCTTTATATGAAAACGCAATTCGGCATTCAGCTTGGGACGCAACACCAATAACTCGAGCGCGCTGGCCGACGAAAATTTCGCTAACGAGTCTTGCGCGGTCGCGAAGGATTTGTAATGCTGTTCGTTAATCTCTAAGAGCAGATCGCCGATCATAATCGAGTCGGGCACGGAGGCAAGATCGGAGTCGGCTTCTATTTTCTCGCGGTCTGCGAACTGCGCCGGAAAGCTCTGCGTAATGTAAAGCTGGGAAGGCGAAGTGACGAAAATGTTTTCGTCGGTTTGAAAGGAAGCCGAATGGTGCAGATTAAAAGCCGCGAACACGAGCAGACAAAGCGCGGCCGCACCAAAGAGCAGACGAAATTGTAAAGGATGATCGTCGAAGTATTTCATAGTGACGTTCGTTTAAAAAAAGTAAACGCGCTGCCGAAGAGGCAACGTTGCTCCCCAATTTTTCTAGTTTAAGAAAACTTTGGAGGCGGCTGGTGCAATATGAAACCGAAACAAGCTCATAACATGCCTTGTCGTTTGCGCAGAAACCACTCGGCCGCGAGCGCGAGCAAGAGCGCAAACAGCAATGCCGGCTTGCCCCAGAGCGCAAAATCGCGCGACTCGTGTTTGATCTCGGGCGCGAGCGCAAGTTGGGCGAGCACTTCGGCGAGGCTATCGGGCGCGACATATTTCCCGCCGCTGGCTGTTGCAATCTGCTGCAATGCCGGCTCGTTGAAACGCGTTTGCAAAAACTCCATGCTGAACGGCTCGACCGAAAAGCGGCCCGAATCTTCACCGAGCTTTTTGCCGGCCAGTTCTGCTGCGCCGCGAAATTGATATTCACCGCCGCCGAGCACCTGCAAGTTGGCGCGATAGAGTCCGTTACCCATATCCTGCAAAATCACGTCTTGCTGCATTTGCGGCCCCGCAAGTTGTGCCCGCACTTGCGCTCCGGCGAGCGGCTGATAATCTTCGCGATAAACTTGCGCGAGCAATTCGATTTGTTCGCCGCCGCGATAAATTTCTTTGTTGCTCGTCACGCGCACGAGCTTCGCGTCCTCTTTGGTCACCAGCCACCGCACAAGGCCGCGCATCATGTTTTCATAAACCGAAGCCGAGGGTGTTTGCACTTGCGTTTGCAGCATCAAATGCCAACGCCACAGGCCATAGCTGAAAAGCGCCACGCTTTTGCGCGCCGCATTTTTTTGCGCGAGCCACAACGGTTCGCTTGCGCGCGCGGAACTTTGCGCCACGCCGAGCAAGCTCTCGCTCCCCGGCAAAATTTTTAACGGTGCCACATTGCTGAACAACGGCGGAAGGTCATTCCCCAGATTTGCCTCCACCAACGGCCGCGTGAGCGGATGCACCAAACCTTGCGGCTCGATTTGTAATGCGATCGCGCGTTCATTTGTCAAGCTGGGCAATGCGGCCAGCGGCAAGGCGCTGCGCAATTGCCAGAGCACATTGAGATCGACTTGCGCGCCGTGCAAATAAAAGAGCGGCCGGTTGTTTTGCGTGCTCTCGCGCTGCAAAGCGTCGAGCAAACTCCGCTCAGTGTCGCGGCGCGGAAAATCAACGAGCAGGAGCGCATCGACTTCTTGCCACGCCTCGGCTTGACGAAAATTGGGCAGCGTTTCGCCCGGTGCGAGATAGAAGCCGCCGCCGGGCTTTTGCACAAAGCCTCGCACGTTATAATTGGGATCGCCGGCGAGCGCGCGTTTAAGAAAAGAGAAGTCTGCCGCCGGTGCGCCCGCAAAAATCCAAATGTTCAATTTGCTCTTGAGCACACGCACATAGAATACGCGGCGATTGTTTGCCAACGTTTGTTCGTTCTCCAATCCCTCGAGGCGAATTTCATAGCGATTGAGGCCGAGACTTTTCGGAGTCAGCGTCAGCTTGGTCACGGCTTGCGTGTTGTCGCTGGGTAATGCGACATCTTGCGATTGAATTTCGCCCTCGCCTTCAAACACGCGCAATTTGGTTTTTCGACCGGCGAAGCCCGTTGCTCCGAGTGAAACCTCGACGGGCATTTGCGTTTCCGCGTACGCAATCTCATTGGTCACAACGTCGCTGATCACCGCATCGCGCGCGGTTTGATTGCCGCCGAGGCGCACCGTGACGATGGGCACGCCATAAGTTTCCGCCACGCGCGCCGGGTTTGTGCCGAGATTATGCGCGCCATCACTCAACAGCACTGCCGCACCATATTGCCGCGCGGCAAGCTTTTCTTTGGCAGACAACAAAGCCGCGGAAAGGTTGCTGCCATCGCCGGTGAAATTAAAAACAGCAAGCGAATCTTTGGTGAGGGCGTGCAAGCTGTCGCTGAAGGCAAAAAACGATATATCCGCGCGCGCGCGCAATTGCTCCACCCACGGCAGATTCAAAGCTTGTCGCGCGATTTCGCCGCGCACACCGAGCGAGTCCGCGAGTTTCATGCTCGCGGATTGATCGATCAACACCGCGACCACTGGCTTTTCCGAACGTTGCCACGCGAGACTCATGATCGGCTCAAACAACAGCAACACGGCCGCGGCCAGCGCGAAAGTGCGCAACCCGGCCATGAGTCGTCGCAGCCAATTCACCACTGGCGGCGTCGTGCTGCGATAGATAAAGAACGTGAAGAGAAGCGCAAGCGCGATGAGCAGCAGAGGGTATAAAACGAAAGTGGAAAATTTTAAATCGAAGTTCATGCAAAGTTCCTGAATGCAACGAATACGGCAACGTTCAGTTTTGTTGTTGTTGCTGCGATGTGCTTAAAACAAAAGATTAAGACAGAAAAATGTTGGGCAGAAAAATAAAGCCTGATCTGCGCAAGCAAAGAGGTTTTTCAATAGTGCCAAATTCAACAGTCATCAATTGAACCCAAGCTTTATTTTTCTGCCTCCATGTTTCTGTCTCACGCTTTTGCTTTGTGGTCATTGCGGCGACTGAGCCTAAACATGATCCGAACGCGGCCTGTTTTAAATCGAAAATTTTCAATTTTAAATTTTCAATGCTTCGCAGAACCCAACCTCAGCCCCGGCACGGGCGCGAGTTGGAAATCGTGAATGCTTTGCTCGCGTTGATAAGCGAGTCGCAAAGTCGCGGCGCGTGCAATCATCGCCGCGTTGTCCGTGCAATAGATCGGCGGCGGATAAAATACCTGAAAGCCGCGCACTTTGCCGAGTTCGACAAATGCCTGCCGCAAAGTTTTGTTGCACGCCACGCCGCCGGCGAGCGTGACCGCAGCCACCGAAAACTGCTCATGCGCGCGCGTCGTGGTTTCGAGCATCGCCGTAATGAGCGCGTGTTGAAACGAAGCCGCAATGTCCGCTTTAAGTTGCAGACGTTGCTCCTCGCTTAAAGTTGTATTCGCCTCGCCCAAAATTTTGCGCACTTGATAAAGCACCGCGGTTTTTAATCCGCTAAAACTAAAATCAAACGGCGCATCTTTCAAACGCGCCACGGGAAACGCAAATGCTTGCGGATTGCCGCGCGTGGCGAGCTTTTCGATTTGCGGCCCGCCCGGATAGGGCAAACCCAGAATGCGCGCGACTTTGTCAAACGCTTCGCCCGCGGCGTCGTCCTGCGTCTCCCCGAGAATGCGATAGCGCGCCCAATCTTCAACCCGCGCGAGAATGCTATGCCCGCCGGAGACGATCAACGCGAGAAACGGCGGCTGCGGGCCTTCGGGCGAAATGTTGTTGGAAAAAAGATGGCCTTCGAGATGATTGATGCCGAGCAGCGGCACGCCGAGATCGAGCGCCAGGCCTTTCGCGAAATTCAAACCCACGAGCAACGAACCGATCAAGCCCGGCCCGTGCGTTACGGCAATGGCTTCGAGTTGTTGCGGCGCGATTTCCGCGCGCTCCAACGCTTTGCCCACGACATGCGCAATGTGTTGCAGATGCATGCGCGACGCCAGCTCCGGCACCACGCCGCCGTACTGCTCGTGAATCTCTTGCGAAGCCACCACGTTGGAGAGCAGACGCGCATCGTGCGACATCACTGCCGCGCAGGTTTCATCACATGAAGTTTCAATGGCGAGAAGAGGCATGATTGCCGCGCTCCATCATAAGCTTGAACAAATTCGGTTTCACATTGCGATAGCGCACCCCCGGCGGCGTCACGATTTCCGGCGGATGCCCTTCATACTCATTGTCATGCGCGTGCGCAAAGTCGATAAACGCGCTCACTTCTTCGCGTTTGAGATTGAGCAAAAGTTTTTCTCCGCCTTCCACGGTGAGCGCCAACGTGGAAGGCACCACCGTCACATTGAGATTCGCCGGCGCATTTTTCACGCGCACCGGAATCTCCTGCAGATCGAGTTCGATAATCTTTTGCACCTCCACCGCTGCTTCCACCTGATTAAAAGGAAGCCGAATCCACGTCGAATCGGCAAATGCTTCCAGCTCCAATGTCGCCGAAAAACTCTTGCCCGCTTCCTTCGCGCGCAACGGCTTGGTGGACACCGCTTTGATTTTTCGAATCAACTCCTCCGGACCGGAAATCACAATCGAATCCGGCACAACGCGAACGTCGCCCACCACCGTGTAGCCCGCGGGCGTGGTGATTTCGCTGATCGCCACGATGGGCACCTCTCGCGTTTGCAAATGGGAAATCTTGAGCGCGATCGAGTTGGGCGAAAGCACTTGGCGCGCGGTCACGGAAAGATTGCGCCGCGGCACATGAACCATATCCGGCTTCAAATCCGTTTCAAATACATTGCGCGCTGCCGCCACGTCCAACTCAAGGTACGCATCGCGGCGGAACAACAAGGCGAGCAGCGACTTGCCGCGGCCTTCGAAGCGCACACGCGCCGTGGCCGGCAGGGTGCTCGCCAGTGTTTTCGTAGGCAACAGATTGGAAACGACGATGGGAATTTCAAGCTCATAGGAGTACTCGTTCTCCGTCACCACGGCAAACCAAAACAGCATGGCCACGGTAAACACAACGAGTTTAATGCGAAAGTTTTCGATCAGAGGAGTTTTCACCGCAGACTCGATTGCACCATGCCAACACCAAGCTATCTTTCAGCTACGTTGACAGAATATATTCATCTCGCGCGAGCATTGCCAGCTAAAATTCTCACGCTGCGCTGCTCGCACCCAGCGCAGGAGAAAAAGAATTTGACTCTCGCCCATGCCCGCGTTATCTTGCGCGCGTGATTTCGAAGAAACGCGTTTGCACATTGCCCAAGCGAGGTAAAAAACATGACCACCGCAGTTGCCCAAGAAGTCATGACGCCGGTTGCGCCCCCAATGCCATTACCCCCGGCATACTCTGCGCGCGAATCCACTTCTCCGTTTGTGGATGTGCTCACCGAGCGCACCGACATTACTATTGAAGAAGCCGAAGCTCTGGCCGAAGGTCGTTCGTTTGAACTCATTGAGGGAAGGATGGTGTTTAAAATGGCCAATAAAAATCATTCTGGAGTACAAGGTTACTTGATATGGAAACTTTACTCCTATTTTGAGCAACATCCCATTGGTAGGGCGTTGCCCGAATACAGCGTGCGCCTCTGGCCTGAGAGCAAACTCAATCTCCGCACGCCCGATGTTGCCGTGTTTCTCAATGAGAATTTGCACGAAGAAGAAAAGTATGAACCTCACGCGCCGGATTTAGCCATCGAAATCGTTTCCGACGACGACCGCGCCACCGAACTATTTGCCAAAGGCCGTCTCTATTTAGAAAAAGGCAGCCGCGTCGTGTGGATCGTTTTTCCTTCCGAGCAGAGCGTGCTCATCATGACGCCCACGGAGCGAAAATGGGAATCCGAGCGCTTGAGTTGCCCGGAAGTTTTGCCCGGCTTCGAGCTTGCCGTTGCGGAAATTTTTTCCTGGCCCAAGCCGCAAGCAGCGCGTTAAACCTCCCACCTCTCTTTTCAAAAATCATTTTTCATGAACCGCATTGACCGCCTCGTCGCCACCGTCTTGCTCCTCCAAAGCCGGCGACTCATTCGCGCGCAAGACATCGCCGAGCACTTTGAAATCAGCAAACGCACCGTCTATCGCGACCTCCGCGCCCTCGAAGAAGCCGGCGTGCCGCTTTCCGCCGAAGCCGGCGAAGGCTATAGCCTCGTGCCCGGCTATCATCTTCCGCCCGTCATGTTCACTCACGACGAAGCCAGCGCCCTCTTTGTCGGCGGTGAATTTGTCGAACGCTTCACCGACGCCTCGCTCCGCAAACACGTGCAATCCGCCCTGCTAAAAATTCGCGCCGTGCTCCCCGAAGAAAAGCAAGAGTACCTCGAACGCCTGCAACAAGCCACAGCCATTTACACCCGCCCCACTTCGTTTTTAGAAGGCTATCGCGACGACGCACTCGCCACCATTCAACAAGCCCTCGTGCAGCGCAACGTTCTAACCATGGAATACTTCTCCAATCATCGCGAGAGCCTCACCCAACGCCGCGTTGAGCCGCTCGCCCTGCTTTATTACAACGACCATTGGCATCTCATCGCCTATTGCCGCCTGCGCCAAGACTATCGCGACTTCCGTACCGACCGCATCAAAACGCTTCGCCGCTGCGAAGAAATCTTTGCCGCGCACAAAAAATTTTCCCTCAAACAATACCTGCGCGATTTCAACCGCCTCGATAACCCGCAAGAAGTGCAAGTCAAATTCAATCGCGAAGTCGCGCGTTACGTGCGCGAACGCAATCTCTTCGGCTTTGTCGAAGAAACCGCGTGCGCCGACGGCGTGCTCATGACTTTTCTCGTGCCCCGCGTCGAAGCCATGGTCAATTGGCTCCTCTCCTTTGGCACGCACATCGAGATTGTTTCGCCCATCAAATTGCGCCAACTCCTCGCCGAGAGAGCGCAACAACTCACGGCACACTATTCCGCAATCTCGTAGTTCTGCTCCCTCGTGGGGCATTGTCGCACCCGCAAACTTATGCGCTTGGACCGCGGCCCACAAAGGCCGGGGCTACAAAAATTATGGTTCTATGTTGTTTAGTGTTGGTCATTGCAAGACAATGACACTGTGTGGCAACCATACGCCGAAGGCGTTACAGACCTCAGCCCAGGGTGCCCAGCTTCTGGGCACCCTGGGTCTAACAACGCCCAACCCAATGAACACCGAAGGTGTTCAACAAAAATGGC
>JAYRWE010000033.1:0-31073 GCA_041918175.1 bacterium | reverse complement strand
GTAATTGGAAAAGAGCGGTTCAAACGCGACAACAAAAAGTGAAAATTCCGACGGCAGAGTAAGCACGGGTCAATTCTCCATATTGAGTATGACCATAATTTACTCTACGCCGGAACATATTCAAATGGATAAAGTCCAGCTAAGATGTCCTATTATATCGCCAAGCTCAAAGCGCAAGACCGCAAGTGATACGGCCGTTGCAATGATGAAGGAGTTTGCGAAGGTGAAGCAGAGACGATTACATAGATTTTTCTGCCAACATCTTCGCAAACTTCAGAGGAAGGGTTATTTGAGCAAAAGCATCCGTAAAGTTTGCTCAAAATAACTTGCCGTGATGCGATAGAAATAGATTCCGCTCGGAACTGATTCCCCCCTGTTGTTCTTACCATCCCAAATGGCTGACTTATAGCCTGCCATTTCGAAGCCATCAATCAATATGCGTACTTCTTGACCATAAGCATTGTAGATTTTAAGAGTCACGTTGCTGCTTTGTGGCAAACCATACTCGATGACTGTTGACGGATTAAAGGGATTTGGAGAGTTCTGCTTTAAAGCAAACTCTGTGGGCCTCTCAGTATTCGCCATTGTAGGTATCCGCTTGGTCAAGCCGATGTCGCCAAAGAGCACGGTAAGAGTGCCGAGCGCTGTGTCTGAACCGTAATTCGAAGATGCCAAATCGATAATACCGTCATTGTTGAAGTCGCTCGTAACCAAAGCATTGGCCGCGTCACCAACTCTAAACTTTGCAACGGGCAAAGAAAAATTTCCTGCGCCGTCGCCCTGTAGAATAGAGACTTCACCCGGCGAGATCGTGGCGACGGCTAGATCGAGATGTCCATCTTTGATGAAATCGCCAACGGCCACAGCTCTCGGTTCGCTGTATTCTTCATCGACCCGAATTTTTTGCGGCGAGGAAAACTCACCATTGCCTTGCCCGAGCAAGACCGTCACTACGCGACTAAAAGTTTCGCCGTTATCATCCTCATTTGCCACAACCAAATCTAATGCTTCATCATGGTTGAAATCTCCGGTTGCCATATGAAATGGCCCCTGCCCTGGGTCAAATGATTTTCTGATGGAGAACGTTCCGTCGCCGCTTCCCAAAAGCAACGTACCGACTCCCCGACCAAACTCAAAAGAGCCAGGGGTATTGTCGCCACTTGCGGCAGCGAGATCAAGCAGCCCATCGTTATTGAAATCGCCTGAAACGAAAGTGCGAGCAAAACCGGCGATGTTGTAAGTTGAATCAATCTCAAAGACGCTCGCACCTGTGCTTAAAATGACCGTAAGCGTGGAATCATTCAGGCGATTGGCGACCAAATCCATTCTGCCATCACCATTGAAATCCCCTGTTAAAACGGTTTGAGGTTCTTCGCCAACAAGAATCTTTGTTGGATTTTGGAAAGAGCCGTCACCGTTACCAAACAGAATTGAAACAACGCCTGGCGGAGAAAGCGCCAGGTCTCGCGCGCAAATAATCAAATCCATTTTGCCATCGCGATTCAAATCTCCGGCAGTGAGATTGTTGGGTAAGCCCCCGACCTCAATAACCATATTAGGAGTCGCAAAGGTGGAATCCTGCCCGCCTTTGTAGAAGATCACCTGCGAGCTTGCACCGTCCGGCACTGCCAGATCGAAATAACCATCACCGTCGAAGTCCGCAGTAACGGGATTTCGGGTTCTTTTGCCGACAATGTAAGGTGATGCTCCGAATATTTCAGTGAAGTTGCCGGTGCCGGCGCTCGGAGCAACCATGAAGGAAAACGTGTAAGGCTGCTTCAATCCAACCACTGGGGTGACAGTGACCGAGACTTTCTCTCCCACTAAAAAATCATCAAAGGGATCAAAAATGATGGAGCGCTTATCCCAACCTAGCTCCAAGGTTCCGAAATGCAGGCCAGTTTTCTCCGCGTCGACATGGAAACTGCGCTCATTATACAAGCTGGGGAGCAATGCTTTATCCAAGGTTAAAGTGATGTTGGTGGTTCGATCTCCGTTGTCTGAGTTGAAGGCAGGCCGTGTGGCTGAGACTTGCGGAGGCGTGATGTAAATGGCGATGCCATCACTACTCGGAGACCATTCTCCAAACATGCCCGCTTCATTTTGCGCTCGCACCCTCGCAAACAGCACTTGTCCATCCATTGCTGCGAAGGTGTAGGAAGCAGCGTTGCCGATTAGGCCGTCAAGAATGTCGTTGTTTCCAGGAGCAGAGCCGATTTGCAGATGATAGCCCGAGAGGCCACTTTCGCCATCAAAAGCAGGGATCCAAGAAAAACTCACCGACGGTGTCGTCGTGATTTCACCTCCATCAAGTGGAGTTCCGGTAACGCTTGGTGCGGTATGATCGGCACCGTAGTCGATACCATTCTGCAAACACGCGCCGAGTACGATCCAGCGAGAGCCGTGTTGGAGCATATAGTTAACGATAAGGTGCTCAAATAAATTTACCTGTCCATAAGATTGCATCGTTCTAAGCAATTTGTCGTGATTTCTGCTTCCAGCAGCATTGTCGTATGTTTCATTTTCATCATCGGCTTCATCAAATAAATCATACAAACTGCCCGCGACTCTTCCTTCCACATTGTCTATTTCCGTGACTGGAGATATTGAATTCCCTAGGGTTGCTAGACGCGAAACGCCGCCGTTCGCATGCCAGTACTCTCCGTCCTGAAGGTTGAGAATTTTGTCTCTTGTCGCCACCGCCACGAAATCGGCCCAGCCTTCTGTCCAAGCCAATTCTCGGCATGGAGTAGTGCCTCCAATGTTGTGTTGCAACCAAGTACAACACACGACAATATCAGACTTGGGGCCACAGGGATAGCTCTGACCAAATAAGTTCCACATTACAAAATGTCCGTACTCATGCCAGATAACAGATGGTATTTCGTCATACGCCGAAACGATATCTTCTTCGTTGTAGTAAATGCGTGGTCCACCAACGAAACCATTGAAGAAAGACATATCGACACCAGGAATCCAATCAATGCAGTTTGGCAAAGGATAAGTGGCAGTCAGTTTTTCAGGCCTCCCCCCAATAAGCTGATTACCGTAGAACGTAAAAAATCGCTGGCTCTCAAATACATGATCAAAAATTGTAAAAGCTTTGTTGACGTTTGAATCCTTGCCAAGAGTCCCGAGGTTGAGGTTCTTCTCAAGGTCTCCTTCCACGTCCGGTGTGATGCCTGATTCACCTTCATAATCATCGCCAGAGACACAAAGAAATCCTAGAAATTCATCCTGAACAATAAATTCTCCTCTACCATCATCAAAAGTTTTGGCAATTACATTGATAAAAATATCGGAAGTACCAGTTTGTGGCCAAACTGAATCCTTGTCTTTCTCAACGTATGCAGAATAGTAACCATTGTCATCAGTGCCGACCGTCGCCAACACTTGATCTGAAGTGAAGCCATCTTCATCAATGACTTCAACAGTTGCGTTCCTGAGCGGTTTATAGCTGCCATTGTAATCAAGGTAGCTGATGACCCCGCTGACTTTGATCAATTCATTAACGATGTTTGCTCGAACGATACCTTTTTTCTCTGATTCATAAAACTCGCTGCGGGAAATTTCGCCGGCCGCTCGGTTGATGATAACGGCTTCAGGAAGATCGTTAAGCCTGCCCGGATCTGAATTATAGTGCTCACGCCAAATTTTAAGCTTGTCCTCCAGCAAAATTGCTCTGGCATCAAGCAATCTGCCGCCTTGCTCGTCATATCGAAAATAGAGCACGGCATTACCGCCGGAATTGAAACTGTTGGTATCGTCTTCTGGCCGAACACTGAGAATGATACAATAGTCTCCTTTCTCCGGAGGCCGAAGCTGAAATTGATAGTTGAGTTCTTTGGCCGTGTCGGCAACGGAAATTTTGTAGTTTTGTTGGGAGAGAATTATCAAGCTTGGCGAGGTGTGACATTCGACAGTATAATTGCCATGGGCCTGCGCTTTCATCGAATAATTCAGCGTAAAGCTTTGCCCCAAGGAAAAGTTTTGAAATTTCTCCGTGTTCCTCAAGATGGTTTTGCTCTTGCTTTCCATGCTTTGGAAGACGTCGATCTCTTTGCCTTTTAACAAAACGGATACGTTTGAAGCGTTTTCGGGCTGGAGGTCCAAGCATTTAATCTTTACTCCCGGTTTTTGGCAGGCGGTTCCCAAGTTTTGGTCGTGCGTTGTTGTTTCCTGGGGATGCGCCAAGGCATCGATGGAATTCAACGCAAATACGGCGACGAACAAACAAGAGCCCAACAGGGCTGCGCGGAAAATCTGAGAATCAAATCGAATCATGTCGTGCCTCCTTTTGAATTAGCCGGTTCGTGCTCGAAATAGATTCTACTGCAACGAAGCCTGGTCAGCCTATAAGCTATTTATTTCTCACTCTCCTACTCCTGCCCCACCTCTTCCCAAACTTCTGAATAAAGCTGCCCACTTTCTATCGCGTTCAACAATTTTTCATTGTATCGATTCAGGGCGGAATAGAAGTTCGAGACAAAATCACTTAACTTGTTGGCCGTTGCTTTCAGCCTGCCAATATCATCTTCCGTGAAACCAGCGTCGATTTCAAACCGTGAGTTGAAGCCGCTCTTTACTACCCTGTGCGTTTTATTCAAAGCTCTCAAGAATCCGATCATGACGTTACGAGAATGCATGGGATCCTCATAACAAATTGGCACTGAGACATAGTGCGTTACTTGACGAGAGCTGGGAATTTCTGCAATTCTATCTAAACAACCAGGCGGAAAAAGTTCGTTGTCTTCGATCATTTGTTCAATTCTAATCGTGCCCAACGGCTCTTTTACAAAAAATTGCATTCCAAACTCAAGCCCATATCGGCTCAAAAGGCCCTTTATGTATTCCAAAGTGTGAGGCAGAATGTAAAAAACCTTCGCGAAATCTTCTTCTCTCATCATTGCAAGGTCGCCAAGAGATTCAAACGCTTCATCTCTTAGCCAAGTCTGTATCTCCTTCGCGAGGATGATATCATCCAATTTGACGTTGAGTTTCTGGCGCAACTCTTCATCAATATCGAGCAATCTTCTGCCACTGACACTACTGAACATGCGATAGATTTCATCTTTCCTGAAGCCATTTTTGTTTTCCGGATCGCATTGGCGAAAAATACAAGTTTCTTCTGAAGTCAAAGTGTTCATATCGACTTCGACGATTTTTTTGAACAGAAAGGGCTTTTCACGATCCGTTAAAAATAGCGAAACGATTTCAGCGTTCATCGTTCTTCTTAATTCCACTAACGAACCGTCGAAAAATTCCTTTACCGATTTTAGAGACTTAACGCTATCGGTAAAAACCGTCCCATTAGCCCATTCAAATGGTTGAGTTATTCTTTTTGAGCTCTCCCTGCCATGGTGCCAAGCTAACGCAATTTGCTGCTTGGAAACTTTTAACAGTTTATAAGTTTCAATAGCTTGCTCGCGCGCTTGTTTCAATTGTGAATGCATGGAACGAATTTGACTATAAATGGAGTGCTGATTCGTCAAATCCGGCTTGAACAACTCGGCAGCAATGCCTTTACCCAACACATCTACCAAGCCCAATTCGGTATCATCAAAATGTCTGATTTTTTTGCTGTGCAAATTCCAAATTCCAACGAGCTTGTCGTTGACGATTATCGGTTCAGATAAAAGAGATTTCCAGGAATGCCGTTGGAACCACTCGTAGTGATCCAACATGCGCCATCTCCTGCCGCCAACATCCGTTATAAAGAGCGGTGATTGCTCTTTCATGAACTTGTCGGCAATGCTAGAATTGATCTTCAACTTCTCTTGAAGGTACTCTTTGTTGATATTGCCGCGGCTCAATTCGACACGCGCTTCATAATCATACATAGAATGTGACAGATCATCAACAAGCCACAAAATGGAGTCTTCGATATTCAACAGCTCGCAACCTTCAAAAATGATCCTGTCAAGATTGCGGTGTTGTGCGCGAATGTCTTTGAGAAATAGAATCACCATGCCTTGGCGTTTATTTTCAGTGCCATAATAAAAATAGCACGACAGATTGACTTTAGCGGGTTTGCCATGAGGGTCTTTGATAATTACTTCTCTATTTTCGATTAACCCGTGCCGCGAACCCTTTTCAAGATTTTTCATTTCCTGACGAAGCTTCTCCGCATCTTCCTGTTGCAAACAAAAATCTTTTGCATCTTTTCCTTTCAGATGGTGGCCTTCTACTTCCAGCAGATTCAGAGTTTCTTGATTATAGGCCAAGATGTGCCCTTGGGGATCAGTAATGACGACACCAACTGGCAATGATAAAAAGGCACTCATTGGTAGAGCAATTTCAGTTGATTTCATGAAAGCCTTGCTGGCTTGCTGTTGTGCTTGGATTGTTTGAATGAACTGCAAACCTTCCTGTATCAGAATATCCTGATCAATGCCTTCTTCTGCGAGGGCCTCTCGCAGAGCCTCTGGATCATTTTCAATAGAGGCTGTGAGCTCGTCAATGAGATGGTGTAGGACAGCCTTGTTTGAAGTTGATCGACTGCGATTCGTTTGCATGTTTTGCTCACTGTCGTCAATTGCGGTTCAAAAACTTTGAAGCTGCTCTTCGGACTCGTTTCTTGATATTATCGACTCTCTGAGCGGATAAATTTGATTCTTCAATAATTTCTTTTCGTGTCATTCCCTCAAAGAGAGATAGAATAACCGAGATCGTCTCTCCATCCTGTTCTGCCCATTCCAGCAAATATTCTTTAAGTTCTTTTAGTGCCAGCTCTTGGTCAGGCGAGGAGTAATCCTTTAGAGCATTTAATTTCAAATTATCCAATTGCAATCTCTGGATATTCTTGCGTTTTGCTGACCCATTTTGATGACTAATCAAGCTGTCAACCACACCTTTGAGAAATTTCAGCAGATCGGGGCATTTGTTCGAGTTCCAATGTCTTTGACCAGTAAGGAATAACTTGATAGCGTCAAACGCCACATCTTTAGCCTCGGCAACTAGGTCGCTATGGTGTTTTTCTGCACGCCAAAAAGTAAATTTGTAATGAGTTATGGCGTAGTTCACCAGTTGCGGAATGATAATTTTCCATGTTTCCGGCGGTATTGAATCAGGTTTTTTCAAGGTCTCGGGATCACTAATGCCGAATCTTCCTTTGCTGGATCACGACGGCTCTCATATAATATATGCCGCTCAAACGCGAAAATTTGCCACGCAGGATCGAAAAAAATCAGTGCCAATCGAAGAAGAGGAGTCAGTGGCTATTTGCGTATTCGAAGTGTCGAAAGAAAAGGGGGATGCTCGTGCAAGAAAAGTTACCCAATCACTGGCGGGCAAGATACAACTTCCATAAAAGAAAGCAACCCCTCCTTGACATTTTACCGGATTTTGAACATCTTGCTCCACACGCGAGGACAAAGCCTATGAGAGCATTCCAAGTCAAAAATACACTGAGAACACGAAGCATTCCGCACGCTGGTCTCTTGTGCATTTTCTTCATCACCACAACGGCTCACGCCCAACTCATTCCCGTGCTCGGCAGTCAGCGCGCGGGCACGGCCATGGCGCAATTTCTCAAAATTGGCGTGGGTGCGAGAGCCGTGGGCATGGGCGAAGCGTTCGTTGCGGTTGCGAATGATGCTTCCGCGTTGTATTGGAATCCCGCGGGACTTGCGCAAATGTCACGCAATGAATTGATCTTCTCGCATGTGAATTGGCCGGTTGACGTGCGCCATGAGTTCGTCGGCTATGTGCATCGTTTCGGCGGCGCCAATGCGCTCGGCTTTAGTTTGACCGCGCTGCACACCGATGATCTAGAAGAGACCACGGAGTTTCAACCGCTCGGCACGGGCAATTACGCTCCGTTTGGCGATATTGCTGTCGGGCTTTCCTTCGCGCGCCAAATGACCGATCGCTTCAGCTTTGGTGTGACGCTCAAATACATGGACGAAACGCTCGCCGAGTTGCACGCGCGCAATGTGTTCGTCGATTTCGGCACGTATTACCGCACGGGCTTTGGCAACTCGCGCTTCGCCGTGGCAGTTACAAATTTCGGCACGAACATTAAACCAAGCGGCACGGTCACGTATCGCGACGGCGCGAGCACGAATCGCTTTCAAGATTTTTCTCCTCCCACAATTTTTCGCGTCGGCTTTGCCACGGAAGTCGTCGACAACGAGGCGCACAAGATGACGACCGCGCTGCAACTCAATCATCCCAATGACAATGCCGAAAACGTGAGCGCCGGCGTGGAATATTGGTGGCGCAAAACACTCGCATTGCGCTCCGGCTATCGCCTCAATGCCGATGAGCAATCTTTCACCTTCGGCGCCGGCGTCGCCATTCCGCTCGCGCGCTATCATCTCAATTTGGATTTTGCCTATTCAGATTTCGGGAGGCTGGGGAATGCGACGAGGGTGGCGGCGCAGTTTAGATTGTGAATAGTATCTTTGTGAGGAGCTAAAACATGGATGTTGGATTCGTTTGGGATGAAGTAAAGTATCAAGCCGTAGTCAAAAAGCACAATGTCAAATTTTATGAAGTGGTTTCGGCTTTTGATGATCAAAATGGATTCGAAGCTTTTGATCCTCAGCAAAACGAAGATCGTTGGTTATGGGTCGGCAAAACTTACAGTGCTCGCCTATTGATCATCGTTTATACCGAACAAGATTTGCCTTTGTATCGCATCATAACTGCGTATGACGCAGAAAGGAGTTGGCTCGATGAGTACTATCAAAGATGAAGATTTTGATTATCAGACTTATACCAGGGACAATCCTCCCGACCCAGCAAAAATTCAACGCGGTTACGAAGCGCGCAGACAAAGGCTGGAAGCGGCTCGCTCAAGAAGCGCCATTCAAATTGATGAAGATCTTGTGGCGCGGTTCCGCCAAATCACGCCGGAAAGCCAAAGCTATGAGCGCGTCATCAATCAAGCCTTGCGAGAATGGCTGACAGCCCGAGATATGAAAGAGCTTATTCGCGGCGAACTGCGGCAGATGGTGCAACAAACTCTCTCTTCGATGCAAGTTGCCGCTTGATTGTCCAGCACTCTTTAAAAAAATAAATTCTGATGAAGGAGCCCCATATGCGTCGTTGTTCGATTTTGATATTCGCAGTGTTATGCGCCGTGATCATCACCCCCGCGTTCAGCCAAAACGTGGCCGTCTCCAAAATGGCGATGATGACTTTCACGGGCAGCGTTGAAATCAAAGCCGCGCCTGCGCAAGTTTGGGCCGCGCTCACGGAGATTGACAAAATGAAAGCGTGGTATCCCGGCTGGAAAAATGTTGCGACAACGGCGAAGCCGATTAGCGCGGTTGGGCAAGCGCTCGACTACTTTGATGAGTGGAACAACGCGGGCAAGACCGTCGTGCTCCACTTCGCGAAGAATCAAGAGTTGCGTTTCGCGCACGTGCCCAATGACGGCAGCTATGTTTGCCAACTCAAACTCAAGCTTGAAGCAAAGGGCGCTGCAACATTGGTGACGGTCGTTGATCAATACAGTGACGCCCTCGACGTGCCTACGGACAAAGACACCGCGCTCATCGCGAAGAACGGTATGATCAAGTATCTCGCAGCACTCAAAGCCGTCGCCGAGAAGCCCGCGAGCGCGAAGTAAATGGCAAAACGTGTTGACGCCAAAATCACGAAGGTTGATATGGCTTCCATCTCTTCTCATAGAACATGCACGATCATTCCCCCCTTGAGGGGCGCAGGGGGGTGTCATGACGAATCAGATTACTTAGATCGCAATCAAGGACACCCCCCTAGCCCCCCTCAAGGGGGGAATATTTTTCACGCGTTATTTCTTAAATACGCATCGCTTCTTCTTCTCATTGCACTTTTGTCAAGCTGCGGCGTGGAAAAATTTCCTCTCCCGCAAGAACCCGCAAACAACGGCGGCTCGAGCGCGGTGAGTGACACGACTTATTTGCAACTGCGGCCGGCGTGGGACGCGGCGAACGGCTATGATTTGAAAGCGCCGCACGATATTCTCGTCGGCCGCGAACCGCTCGTTTACATCGCGGACACGGAGAACAATCGCATCCTCATGCTCGATCTCGCGGGCAACATACTCGGCAGTTCGCAACGTATCGATCATCCCGTTGCACTCACGCAAGATTCGAAGCTCAATCTGCTCATCGTGACGGACGCGAATAAAATTTATCGCCTCAATCTCGTCGCAGCGCAGCATCGCATTGCGGACGCGCCGGTCGAAACCGTGTTTCATGAAATCGACAATCCCGACCGCCGCTACACCGGCATCGCTGCAGTGCTCACCACGACGCAAAACCAAGCCGCGACTTTTTATTACGTCACCACCACGGGCAACGACAAGCGCGACAATCAAATTCTCATCTTCCCCGAAAGTTTTAACGTGCGCGTTCCCGATGAAGCCGGCCTTGAGCCGAATGGCCTCGGCATGCTCTCCGCCTCCACGCCGAGCGGCATCACTGCATTGCGTGACTTCTCCGGCGATTTTATTTTTTGCATGACGGGCGACAATTCTTTTAAAGTGCAATGGATCACCATCGGCCAATTCGGATTCACACCGCGCCTCAATCCGGCGCAAGGCAACTTCGAACTCTTCGCGCAAAACAAATTTCTCGCGCCCGAAGATGTGACTGTTGACGCCGAAGGCAACCTCTATGTTATCGACGCCGCGTTGCAGCGCTTGCTCAAGTTTTCTTCTGCGGGCGAAGAGCAACAATCTTTCGGCAGCCTCGGCGCCGGTGAAAAACAATTCAACGCGCCCAAAGGCGTCGCATTCTTCAATCGCACCCTCTACGTCGCCGACACCGGCAACAATCGCATCGTGCGGTTTCGATTGTCCACGGACGTGAATTGATTTTGTCCCTTTCACGCCCGCGCTCGGAGTAGCGTTTTCACGCGCATGCTGCGCTGCAGAACATTGCGCCATCACCCTCATTGGCATTCGTAGCGCCTGAATTAAAAACTCAAACCTCGAATAAAACTCTGCAAACCTTCTCAGTGACTTCGGCGCATTTCAGTGGGAATTTTTTTGCGCCGACCTCAAAGATTTTTTTTGTTCTGTCGCTGCTCCACCTCCGGGTCTTCTTTGCTTGTTTATCAGACCTTTATTTTTTCAGTCTAGCTGACTTCAAAGCGATGGCATCCCGCCACCGAGGTGATATTTCCAATCAGGCTGCACTGCAAAGGAATATGCCTCACTCTCACTGAACTCACACAAGGAAACTCCATGAAAACCTCTCTTCTCCGCGCGTGCCTCTTCGTCACGGTTTTCTCCCTCTTCATTTCTCTCAACGCCACTGCCCAAACTTATCACGCCTACTTCGGCGACATGCACTCGCACTCCACACTTTCGCACGACGCCAAAGCTGGCGCGAAACCTCCGGCGCAAGCTTATGCCTATGCCAAGCACGTCGCGAAAACGGACTTCATGGCGCTCAGCGATCACACCAACGGTTTGCCGCAAACGAATTATGAAATCATTCGCGCCGCCGCTGCAGCCTACGACCGTCCCGAAAGTCTCTTCGTCGCCATTGCCGGGCAAGAACTCGGCAGCCTCGGCGCGACCGGCTATGGCCACATGAACATCTTCGAAGCGCCCACGATTGCGGGCAATGGTTTGGACAACGACGCCATTCGCTACAACCTGCAAATGGCCTATCAATTCGTTGCGAGCAGCAATGCTTCCGCGCAGTTCAATCATCCTTCCACGGAAAACGGCAATTCGAATTTTCTGAACTTCGATTACTTTCAAGCCGCGGACGTGAGCATGAGCAGCATCGAGGTCATCAACGGCACGCGCTCCACGAATTACGAGCGTTACTATCTGCTCGCGCTGCAAAAAGGTTGGCACGTGGGCGCGCTCGGCGATCAAGACAATCACGGCCCGAACTATGGCGACTTGCGTTCGAGTGATGGCGACATCTATCTCACCGGCGTGCTCGCGGACGAGCTTACCAAGCCGAAAATTCTTGAAGCCATTCGCGCGCACCGCACTTATGCCTTTGAAACCAATCCCGCGAATGACCGCATCTATCTCGACCGCTTCACTGCCGACGGCCATTGGATGGGAGAAATTTTTGACGACAACGATGCGGACGTGACTTTGGAAATCTCCGCGCGCGCTGCCCCTGCTACCAACACGCGTTTTCGTCAAGCCCAGCTTTATCGCAACGGCTACTTGCTCGCATGGAAAAATCTAAACGACGCGGCTTTCACGTGGAGTTTCGTAGACGGCGCTTCGACGGGTTCGCATTACTATCACGTGAAGCTCGTGCAAGAAGACGGCGATCTGCTATGGACGAGTCCGATTTGGGTGAATAGTCCGGGCGCTGCGCCGCCCTTGCCGCAAGTGATGACGATTCGCAGTCTGCGCGAAAACTTTAGCGACGGCGTGCCGCAGAGTTTCGGTTGGGCCAATGTGCGTGTGCGCGGCATCGCGACTGCCGGAACGCACTTCGGCGAATCCGGGCCGGGTTACATGCAGGACTCCACCGGCGGCATTGGCGTGTTCGGCAGCGACTTCACGAAGAGCGTCGTCGTCGGTCCGCCCTCTTCTTTTGAGATGGAAGTTTATGGCGCGGTCTCGTTGTTCAACGGCTCGCTCGAAATTCTGCCCTACTCCGTTGCGCGTGTGAGCGTGAAGCCCGCGATCGTGCCGCAAACCGTCACGCTCACGCAGCTTGCGGCCGATGGAGAAATTTGGGAAGGCCGGCTCGTGAAGGTGACCAACGCGCGCATCGTTTCTGGAAGTTATCCGCCGCTCAACACCAGCGGCAATCTCACCATTGAAGACGGCGGCGGCTCATTTGCGTTGCGCATCGACGGCGATACCGACATCGACGGCCAGCCCACGCCCACACAGCGCATTGATATTGTCGGCATCGTGAATCAATTCGATAGCACGTTGCCCTACACCGAGGGCTATCAACTTCTCCCGCGGCGTTTGGCTGATATTACCACGGCCACGAATACTGTCGCGGAGCAAGGCGAAAGCCCGCGCGCATTTCGCTTGGAGCAGAATTATCCCAATCCCTTTGCGAGCAGCGCATTCACGGCGTTGCATTTTGTTTTGCCGAACGCCGCGAACGTACGTTTGGAAATTTATAACGTGCTCGGCGAGCGCGTTGCCCTTTTTCAAAATGAGCAATTCAACGCGGGCGCGCACGCTTTCGAATGGGATGGCCGCGATCAATTCGGCACCGCGGTCGCGAGCGGCGTTTATTTTTATCGCTTAGATGCGGAGGAGCTGGGCGTGGGAAGGAAGAGTTGGAATGCGGTGAGGAAATTGGTGGTAATGAGATGATATTGAACTGCAAGCCCTGCGCGCTTGCAAGCCACCGAACTTTCTCCTTGCTTCTTTTTTCAAAAATCGCATAATTGCGCGCACTTCAAAACGCACCCGGTTGTCTCGCCATCCTAATTCACGCGGAGTTTTGCCTTTGACTGTGACAAAACGAAGCTGCTGATGCCCGAATACTCTGCCAGTGAACTCATGGTTGCACGCGCCGCTCGCGAGCTTTCCAACGATGATGTTGTGTTCGTCGGAATCGGCTTGCCGAATATGGCGTGCAATCTCGCCCGTCTCACACATGCTCCCAATCTCGTTTTGATTTATGAATCCGGCGCTGTCGGTTGTATGCCGGAACGTTTGCCGGTTTCCATCGGCGATCCCGCGCTCGTTGCCGGCGCGCTTTCGGTGTGCTCGCTCGCCGAAGTTTTTTTGAATTACTTGCAAGGCGGCCTCATCACTGTGGGCTTCCTCGGCGGCGCGCAGATCGACAAATTCGGCAACATCAATTCCACTGTTATCGGCGATTATGCGAAGCCCAAAGTGCGTTTGCCCGGCAGCGGCGGCGCTTCGGAAATTGCCGCACTCGCGCAAAAGATTTTGATCATCACGCCTCTGCGCCAACGCAACTTCCCCGCGCGAGTCGATTTTCTCACCAGCCCCGGCTTTCTCTCCGGCGGCAATGAACGCGCGAGCCTCGGCCTCAAAACCGAAGGCCCGAAAGTGGTCGTCACTGACTACGGCGTTTTCCGCTTTGATCCTACCTCACATGAAATGATGTTGACCGATATCCATCCCGGTGTTGAACCTCAAACGATTCGTGAAAATGTCGGCTGGGAAGTAAAGTTCGCTGATGATTTGCACGTGACCGCCCCGCCAACCGAGGAAGAGCTGCGCTTGATCCGCGAAGAGTTGGATCCGGAGAGGCTTTATATTTGATTTGGCAAAGTTTAGAAAGCTCCCAGCAAGCAGCATTGTTTTCGGCCTACGCGTTATTCCGAAAGCAGTGCAAAGTTTAAATTGAAAATTTGCAATTGAAAATTTTCAATGCTCTCTTACTCAATCCACCCACGGAGGGTTTTATGCACCAACTCAAACGGCATTCGTTATTCATGTTGCGCGTCGTGCTTGCGCTTATGTGCAGCATGGCCTTTGCCGGCACCACGGGAAAAATTTCCGGCGTGGTGAAGGACAAAGATACGAAGCAGCCGTTGCCCGGCGTCAACGTCGTGCTCGAAGGCACGACATTGGGCGCGGCCACGGATGCGAACGGCCGCTACTTCATTTTGCAAGTGCCGCCCGGCTCGTATAATCTCATCGTCACCATGATGGGCTATCAATCCACCAAAGCCACGAGCGTGAAGGTGAGCGTCGATCTCACCACCACGCAGAATTTCGAAATCTCTTCGAAGGTTTTGGAACTTGGCGAAGCAGTGGAGATTATCGCGGATCGGCCGCTCATTCAAAAAGACGGCGTGACCACGATGCAAATCGCCGAGGCCGAGCTGGTGGAGAACATGGTCGCGGATGATTATAAAGACGTGCTCACGCTCAACTCCGGCGTGACCAAATCGCAAATTCGCGACGCGAGTTTTTCATCTAACAATGAAAGCGGTGAAGGCCAATTCTTCGTGCGCGGCGGTCGTGGCAATGAGCTGGCGGTGATGGTTGATGGCATGTATGTGCGCGACGGCATCACCGGCGGCTTGGGCACGGAAGTTTCCACTTCGGCGATTGAAGAGCTGCAACTCATCAGCGGCAACTTCAACGCAGAGTATGGCAATGCCATGAGCGGCGTGCTCAATCTGGTCACGCAAGAGGGCGGCAGCGCGACTTCGTTCAAAGTGCGCGGATTAACGGACGCGCTGTTCGGCAAGCCCACGCGCGATTATACTTTCGAAGAGCGCGACAAACTGCTCGAAGAAAAAGGTATGCTCGAGCGCTCGAACTGGGGCACGAATCAAGCGCAGGTGAGTCTCGGCGGTCCCGTGCCCGGCTTTGGCTCAAAGTTGCGCTATTTTCTTTCCGGCGAGTATAACGAAACCAACGGCTACATCGGCAATCTGCAAGACGAGTTTGCGCGCCGCGGCACCGCAAAGCTGACCTATGCGCCAAGCAGCAAAACCAAATTCACCGTCACGGCCAACGGCAACAGCGAAGACATGGAAATTTACGAGCATCTCTTCGCGCATCAAGGCTTGTATCGCTATCGCATCGGCTCCGATACGCTCGATCACAATTTTGCAGGCAATGATCATTTGGAAACGCGCGTGTATAGCGGCTTGTTCGGTTGGACGCAGTCGTTGAGCAACAATGCGTTCTTCGAATTTAAGCTGCAATACTTCACGCGCAGCTTCTTTGACGGCGTGCGCCGTGAGCCGGACGAATATTCGCTGCTCACTTACAACGACGGCGAAGACTTCGCGCCTTCGGGCGATGATCCGCGTTATCTCGATCAAGAGAATCGCTCGTGGCAGGGCAAGCTCGATCTCACGTGGCAGGCGAATGCCAATCACAATCTCAAAGGCGGCTTGGATTTTAACGCGCTCCGCATTTGGCGCAAGCAACTGCTCACCGGCGGCGACATTCAAAACTCGCGCATCGATCATTATACTTTCAAGCCGGTCGAAGCCGCAATCTATGTGCAAGATAAGATGGAGTTCAAAGACCTCATCATCAACGCCGGCTTGCGCGTGGATTATTTCGACCCGGCAGACAGCATTGCCGTGGATTCGAATGCGCCGCTCGGCGCGCGCCGCGTTGCCGACACGCATCTGCGCTTGAGTCCGCGTCTGGGCCTCGCGCATCCCGTCACGGATCGCGCGAACTTGCATTTTTCCTACGGCCATTTTTATCAAAACCCGGAGTACAACAAGATCGTGTTCAATCGCCTGCGCTTCGTGGATATTTTTAGGCCGACGTTGGGCAATGCCGATCTCAAACCGCAAAAGACGGTTTCCTTCGAAGTCGGATGGGATCAGCAATTGACGGATTATCTCGCGATCAGTGCCACAGGGTTTTATAAAGATTATGAGAATCTCATTTCCACCGACCCTTATCCCAACGCGCGCCCGGCCGCAGTGACGTATTACGTCAATCAAGACTTCGCGAATTCGCGCGGCTTGCAGATTGATTTGCGCACACGCCGCTATCATCATGTCGCCTCTTTTTTCAGCTATACGATTCAACGGGCCGAGGGCAACAGTTCCAGTCCATTGGATACGCGCAACGACTTGCTCGCGCGCCCGCCGCGTGTGCCGGTGAAGAAGCTCATCATTTTGGATTGGGATCGTCCGCACGTTTTCAACTTCAATCTTGACTGGCGCTATAATCAAGGCGAAGGCCCGAGCTTTGGCGGCAGCCGGTGGCTGCAAAATTTCGGCGTGAATTTGACGGGACGTTTCAACAGCGGCTTTCCCTATACGCCCACAGATAGTCGCGGCCAGCGCATTGCCGATGAGAACACCGCGCGCGCGCCTTCGACCTGGCAACTTGATCTGCGGGTAGACAAACTCTTCAACGTTGCCGGCATTGAGCTTGGAATCTTCTCCGAAATCACGAATCTAACCAATCGCCGCAATGTTGTGGAAGTGTGGACCGACACCGGCTTGCCGAATGATTCGACCGATCCCGGCTTCACCCCGCAAGGCGAGCGCGACCCTTACAATATCGGCGAGCAGCGGAATATTCGCATCGGGTTTGAGTTGAAAAGATGAGGCAGATTGGAGTTGTGGAGTTTTGGATTGATGGATCGAGAACATGCACGAATAATTCCCCCCTTGAGGGGGGCCAGGGGGGTGTCGCTCCGTATGGTCGGTATCAACACCCCCCTAACCCCCCTCAAGGGGGGAATGGTGTGGGTGGGTCAGCTTGAAATTATCACGAAGCAACTGTAGTCAACCTTTATAAAAGTTTTTGCGGAGGCATTGAGGAATGAAAAACAAAACACCTATTGCAATCCTCCTTCTCGCTCTGCTCTTCGTGCCGTTGAGCAATAGCGCGGCGCAAACCGGCGTCGGCAAAGAGAGCAAAGCGGAGAAGATCGCGAAGATTCATAAGCTGCAGCAAGCCGGTGCGCTCAACAAGCCCGGCGCGTTTAAAGATCGCAAGCTCGGCCGCATGGACAACGGCCGCATGGTGGTCTATCACGACAACAACGGCTTCATCGGCGACCGCGATTACACGCGCAGCGTGGAATGGCCAGCCGGGACGCTCAACTACATGGTGTGGCAGATCGGCGTGCTCTTCGGCGCGGTCACGGCGAACGGCGATACGATTGTAAGCGAATCGTACAACGACGTGTCCGACAATCAATTCAACCCCGAACCGGGTTTTGATAACCCGGCCTACACCTCTTCGATTTTGCAAACTTCGATTGTGCCGCGCAGCGACATCGTCGAAAGCTTTGCGCCGCAATGGAATACGCAATGGCCCGCGCTCGAAGGTGGCTTCATCGATCCTGCGGTGTTGCGTGGCCTCGCGCGGCAAGAGGCATTCTGGATCATGCGCGACAACAACGATCCGGCAGTGAGCCAACAGCCGCCGCTCGGCGTGGAAATCGAGTGCCGCTTGTTGCAACTCAACTCGCGCTTGACGCGCGACTTCGTGTTTGCGTTTTATAAAGTGAAGAACATTAGCGGCGCAAAATTGCGTGCGTGCCGCTTCGGCGTGCTCGTGGATAACGACATGCCCGCGCTCGTGGGCGCGGAGTTTGAAGATGACGATGACGGCTTCATCAAAGAATTGAACCTCGCGTTCGCGCGCGACTCGGATAATTTTTACGCCTCGAAGCCTGGCTTTAACATCGGCCACTTCGGCACCAAGTTTTTGAAAAGCCCGTCGGTGAATGGCGAAGAATTGGGCCTCACCGCATGGACGACGTTTGAATATGGCGACATGCCCGCGGGCGGCGAATTTATTCTCACCGAAGACGGCCCGGACCCCAACGGCGCGCAATTCGCCAATCGCGATCACGCGCAGTATCAATACATGCAGCCCGGTTTGTTCATGAAGCCGCGCTTCGACACCGACGTCGGCTACATCATGAGCGCAGGTGATTTTGAATTGGAAAACGGCGCAAGCGTGGAAATGGGCGTGGCCTTCATCGCCGCGCCGGATTTCGAAACCATGCTCAAGAATGCTGAAGCCGCGCAACGCATCTACGACAACAATTTCGTCGGGCCCACCGCGCCCTCGGCTCCGGCAGTCACCGCGGTGCCCGGCAATCACACGGTTACATTGTATTGGGATGATCGCAGCGAAAGCGCGAGCGACGCGTTCTCCGGCAAAAGCGATTTCGAGGGCTATCGCATCTATCGCAGCGACCGCAGCCGTGATAATGCCGGCAATGTGATTTGGGGCAATAAAACCGAGGCCGATGCTTATCCCACGGGTTGGGTGCCGCTCGCTGATTATGATGTATTCAACACGACGGTAAAAGAAATCAGTGGCGTCATCGTTTCGCACAATGCTTCGCTGCCCGGCGCTTCGA
Organism: bacterium; assembly: GCA_041918175.1. GTDB lineage: Bacteria > Zhuqueibacterota > Zhuqueibacteria > Zhuqueibacterales > Zhuqueibacteraceae > JABWAN01. The sequence goes on along the minus strand of JAYRWE010000033.1, from coordinate 12,342 downwards.
CTGCGATCATCGTTTCCGGCGGTCTCGCCGAAGGCACGCAAGGCGGCGATGCGAGCGTGGATTTGAGCAGTGCCTTCACCGGCGACACGTATGTGATCGAATTCACGACCGACTCTACGTTTCAGGTGAAAAATGTCTCGCAGCCTTCGCGGGTTTTGTACTTGGAAAGTCTCGTGGATGGCGACGGAGAAATCGTCAATGAAGGCAAGGGCTTTTGTGTATTGGATAATGATTTTTTGGTGCAACCCAAAGTCGATGCTCTCACCGGAAAGTATACTTCGGGTCATAGTATTTATCTCGACGGCATCTTTGTGCGCATCGAAAACAATCTTGCTGATCCCACCAAAGACGGCACGGTGAATGAAGGCGAGTTATTTCGTGTCGAGCAAAAGAAAATCGACCCCGGTGCGAACGCGGGTTTGAAGCATCATTGGACCGATCCCGACAAGCTCGTCAACGGTTATGAGTATTGGTACACGGTTTCTTCGTATGATCGTCCCGATCCGGAAATCGATGTGCCGATCAACGAGAACGAGCCGTTGCAAATTCCGTTTGCGTTTTCCGATGATCAAACCGTGGCCGTGGTGCCGCAAGCGCCGGCCGCAGGTTTTCTGCAAGCCGAGGTCGATAGCACGTTCAAGCACGTGGCGGGCATATCCGATCTCAGCGGCTTCGAGTTGCAAGTGATCGATCCGCGCAAGATCACGGGCGCGACATATGAGATTTCGTTTGAAGTAACGGATGCGGACAAAACGTACACGGTGAAGAACGTGACCTCCGGCGCAAACGTGTTGAGCCGGCAGCCGTTCTACGACTCCGCTTCCGACAATGCGAAAATGTTCGACGGTTTGCGCGTGATTGTGACCGATATTGACTTCAACATCAATCTCGAAAATTCGAGCCAAACCGTGCGCGTGGGCTCGGAAGTGCTCGGCCTTGATGGCGATCGCATCGATGCTCGCGGCGGCGCGAATGATCACGACTATCTTTTCATCTTTAAACAGAATCCCGCGGACGCCGCGAACTTCCAATATCTCTATGCGGATTGGGACACGGGCGATCCGGTTTATGCGCCGTTCATTGTGATCGATCAAACCACGGGCGACACGTTGACCGTGGAAATTTTAGACACGCGCGAAGGCGAAGGCGACGCCGATCAAAAATATGATGTGGCGGAGCGCATTGCCATCGGCGACACGAAATATGACGGCACCGGCGGCTGGCAAGCAAACACGTATTCGTTCCGCTTTGCCTTTACCGGCGATTACGTTGCGGGCACGCAGTATAAAATTGTGACCGACAAACCGCTCACCGCCGCGGATCGCTATCAATTCAGCACGCGCGCGCAGCGCTTTGATGCAGCAAAAGAAAAAGAAGAGCTCACGCTCGTGCGCGTGGTGCCCAATCCCTTCATCGTCAGTTCCGGCTTTGACACCGTGCGCGACCGGCACGAGCTACACTTCACGCGCCTCCCGGCGAATTGCACGATCAAAATTTTCACGCTCACCGGCGAGTTGGTGAAAACCATTACGCACAACCGTGACGCAGAAGGGCAAGATTTCGCGAAGTGGGATTTGAAAACAGAATTCGGCAGCGAGGTGGCGTACGGCGTTTATTTCTATCACGTCGACGCACCCTCGGGCACGCATATGGGCAAGCTGGCGATCATGCGATGATGCAAAACGATTGTCGGCAAAACTATTCAACAGCGAAGGCAGAAAAATGATGGGCAGAAATATGGCTTCGTGCATGTTTGCCAAAAGGCAGCGCCAAACTATAAAAATTTTTCTGCCCTACATTTTTCTGTCTCGGCTTTTTCAATTGGAGAATTAATCATGAAGAATAGAACACTACTCGCAATGACGGCGATTACGATCGTTTTTGTTCCTGTTATCGCGCGCGCGCAGTTTGCGACGCCGACGGACAATTTCAACAACAACGGCACGCGCGCCGCGCAGTTTTTAAAAATGGCGGTCGGCGGTCGCGCGAGCGCGATGGGCGAATCGTTCGCGGCAGTGGCCAACGACGCCTCGGCACTGTTTTGGAACCCGGCAGGCATCGGCAATTTGCAAAATACCGAAGTGCATCTCACCCATATGGATTACCTGCTCGACGTCTCCTTTGATTATGCCGGCTTGGTGCTTCCCGTGGGCAATGGCCGCCTCGGCTTCAGCGCCGCAGTGCTCGGCATGGATGAAGAACATGTGACTACGCTCGATGATCCGGACGCGGAAGTCGGCACTACGTGGTCCGCGAGCAGCTTCGCCGTTGGCATGACGTATAGCCGCGCGCTCTCGGATCGTTTCTCGGTCGGCATCACGGGCAAGTACATTCAAGAGAACATTTATAATTCGGGCGCGAACACGTTTGCCATTGACATCGGCAGCTTGTACGATACGGGCATTAGCGGCATTAAGATCGGCATGGCGATGACCAACTTTGGCGGCAAGATGAAGCTCGGCGGTCGCGACTTCACGCAGCGCAACGTCGATCCCGACCCTACACGCGGCGGCAACATCGAGCAGTCCGCGGATTTGCTCGTCAGCTCGTGGCCGCTGCCGCTCAATTTTCGCGTCGGGCTTTCATATGAGCTGTTCAAAACCGAATCAAATGGGTTGATGCTCGCCGCGGATTTCAATCATCCCACGGACGCGGACGAGCGCATCAACATTGGAGCGGAGTACATGCTCGCCAAACGTATCTTTGTGCGCGGCGGCTACAAATTCAATCATGATGAAGAATCATTCACGGCCGGCGGCGGATTGAACTTGCCGATCACGAGTTACAATTTGATGATCGACTACGCGTTTCAAGAGTTCGGCATCTTGGGCGAGACGCATCGTTTCTCGCTCGGCTTTAGATTGTAGAAGTACAGGAGGAGGAGGGCGGAACGGGGCAACCTTGCGCAGTCGGCGAGGTTGCCCTTTGTTTTTTGGGGCGGGAAAATTAACTTGAGTTTGCTGGTGAGCGTGGCTATGTTTGCTAAAAGTCGGAAACTGCGATGCTCTCAGAAATCCAAATTAAAAAAATTGTCGCGCTATTGCATGATCAACCTATCGTGCAATTCGCATATCTCTTCGGCTCGCAAGCAATGGGCAGAGCCACGCCGATAAGCGACGTTGATCTCGCGCTTCGCTTTCAAGAAGAGTTAAACGCGCGCGAGCGCTTGAAACTGCGTTTACGCATGATGGCTTTGTTCAGCGAAGCTTTGCAAAGAAATGACATTGATGTGGTGGATTTAAACGAAGCCGATGAAGTGCTGCGCTATCAAGTTCTCAAACATGGCCGCTTGATCTTCTGCCGCGACAAAGTCGCGCAGGTCGATTTCTTCGTGCGTACCTTGCGCGAGTATTTCGACACGCAGCCGTTGCGAGAGTTTTTTCTAGGGAAAATGAAAGAGCAAATACGGAAAGGAACGTTCGTTGGCCGAACTCAGCGTTATGCAAAAGCGGCTGAAGAAGCTGCGCGAATATTTGGAGCTTTTAAAACTCATCGGGCAGAGCCGCAAAGCTGAATATATTGAGAACCCCCCTCATATGAAGCTGTCATGCCTCACGCGCAGCCGCACCGGAATAATATCTCCCGCCGCGATTCACTCGCGCGTGGGCTTGTAGGCTGCAGTTGTCTTCTACGAAATACGTCGTAAAGTTGTAAGACACGCCTTCAAATTATTTCGCGGTTATGGCTTCCGCCTGCAAGCGCTGCGCAACTTCTTCCACCTCCCGCAGCACGCGCAATAAATTCCCACCCCAAATTTTTTGAATGTCTGCTTCGGAATAGCCGCGGCGCACGAACTCTTTCGTCAGGTTCGGCATCTCGGAAACATCGTCAATGTTGAGCAAACCGCCGCCGCCGTCAAAGTCGGAGCCGATGCCCACGTGATCCACGCCGATGAGTTTAACCATGTGCTCAATGTGCGCCATCGCATCATTTAGGTTCGGGCGTTTGGGCGGATACTTGTCATTGATTTCGCGGCGCTCTTTAAAAAGCTGCTCTTCCTGCTCGGGCGACATGCCGCCGCTGCGCCACTCTGCTTGTTTCTTGCGCCACGCTGCCATAGCTGCGTCGCGCTCCGGCGTTTGCTCCATCTTCTTGATAAAATCGCCGAGCAAACACACTTGCACCACGCCGTTGTTCTTTTTCACCGCGAGCAACATGTCGTCTTTCATGTTGCGCTTGTGCTCATTCACGGCCCACGAACTCGAATGCGAGGCAATGACCGGCGCTTGCGCGATCGCCATCACATCCCAAAACGTTTCATCGTGCACGTGCGAAATATCCACCATCATGCCGAGGCGATTCATTTCGCGCACCACGCTCTCGCCGAGCGGACTGAGGCCTTTCCATTCCTGCAACTCATCCGTGGAAGAATCACCCAGCTCGTTGTTGCGTGAATGCGTGATCGTCATGTAGCGCACGCCGAGATCGTAGAACATTTTCACGTTGCTGCTATCCAGCCCAACCGGGTAACCGTTTTCCATGCCCATATAGATCGCGCGCTTGCCGCTTTGCGCAATGCGCGCGGCATCCGCGGCCGCATACGCCATCTCCGCCAATTCTGGGTTGTCGTTCGCCATCTTTTTTGTAATGTCGATGAGCTTGAGTGCGTGCTCCTTTGCTTTGAGGTGGCCTTCTTCATTGCGCGGCCCTTGCGCCGTGAAGATAGACATGAACACGGCGTCGAGTCCGCCTTCTTTCATGCGAATCAAATCCCATTGCTGGCTTTCGCGTTTGCCCGGCTCATGGCGCGCGCCCGGCACGAAAGTCGGATTGCTCAATTGCCGCGAGGGCCAATCGATGTGCGTGTCAACAGTGAGCGCCGCGGCATGAATCGGCGCAGCCTTGCGCGCAAGCTCTTCATCGGAAGAGCAATTGAACAGCAACGCAGAACCGGCAAACATCGCAACGTGGAGCAGAGAGCGGCGCTTCATGGGGTTCCTTTCTGAGGTGAAATTTTTTGGAAGAACACTCACGCTAATTTTGCTGAACTTTTCAAGTTTAGTAATGCTCTGTGGCTTTCGCGAGTATAACTTTGTGCCCCGCGAAAGTCAAATCGAATTTTGGCCGCGCAAAATGCTTTTGGATTTCCCCGCGCAATTGCCTATCATTGCCGCCGATAAAATCATCTCGGAGAACTTCATCGTCTATGCTCGCCTCACGTGCCTTTCTCATTCTCACTCTCGGCTGCACGCTCACATTTGGCCAAACGCCCTCTTCGCATTTAATCCATCGTACTTCCGCGCAAAGCGGCGCGCTCTTCCAATATTGGAGCACGAGCGATCGCGGCGAACGGCTGCATGAATTTGTAATTCCGCTCGTCATTCATTACGCGCCCAGTGAGCGCTTCAGCCTGAGTTTGTTAAACACGCCCACACACGCGCGTTACAGTACGAGCGCCAATAGCGCGCAGCTTTTTGCCCTTTCGGATACGCGTATTGCTTCGGCATTGATTCTTGGCGAAGAGCGCGGCGTGCTCAACTTAGGTCTCAGTCTGCCTTCAGGGCTAACGCAGCTTGATCCCGCGAAAGAACTGCCGGTTGCGGAAAAAGTCACGTCGCGTGCGCTTGCATTGCCCACGAGTTATTTGGGCGGCGGGGTGGAAGTGAGCGCGGGACTTGCGCTCGCCTTGCAAGCCGGTGAATGGGTGCTCGGCGTTTCGTTGAGCAGCGTTTATCACGGCAGCTTTACGCCCATTGCCGGCAATGCTAAATATCAACCCGGCCCGCAACTTGGTTTTGCGCTCGGATTTGATCGTGCGTTCGGCGAATCGCATCGTCTCTTCGGCGATGTCAGTTATGCGTGGTATGGCAAAGATCATAGTAACGGTGAAAAAGTTTTCCAATCTGACGGCAAGCTTGCCTTCAGTCTGGCGAGCGTTTTGAATTATTCTGCCTGGCAAATCTCATGGTTGGTGCAGAACAATTTCAAACGCACAAGTCCGTTTGCTTTGAACGCGAGTTATTCGATCAGCTATGGCAATGAGTTTGAAATCAGCACAGAGTGGGCGAGAAAGTATGCGGCGAATAACGCATGGCTCGCGCTGGCGGAGTTGCGTGTGCACGCGGCAAATAATGACGATCGCGGCCGCGCGACCATCTTCGCGTTCGGCCCGGGCTGGCGCGGAAATGTCTCTGCGCCGCTGCAATTGCAAGCAAGCACGCGCCTCGCGTTGGGCAAATTGAACGACACGAAACTCTGGGGCATGGAAGTGAATGTCGGCGTGGTGTATTTGATTGCGAGATAGATCGAAACCCCAAACATCGCGGAACAGGAACTTGCTGAATATGAAATGCACCGCTCTTTTCACTGCACGTCCTGCTCGTGGCGTGCGGCGCGCGCTTCAGTGTTTCACTCTCAGCCTCGCGCTGTGCACGAGCGCGTGCAGCTTTTTTGCTCCCAACGAGCCGGAAGCTTTCGGCGATTTGCAACTCACTTTGCAATTGCCCGAGAACGCGCCCAGCTTTGTATTAAACAAAACCCAAGGGATTGATCGCATCCTCATTGTGATCTCCGAAATCGAAGGCGATCAAAATCCGCTCGGTCGTGAAATCGCTCGCCGCGAATTTTTTATTGGCAATGAGCGGGCGCTGCGCGCGGCGTTGCGTGTGCCATTGCGCAAAGGAATTGATAATTGTTTTCTCGCGGAAGTCATGATCTTTGATCGCCTCGATCTTTTATATATCGGTCAGGGCTATCCTTGCTTTGGAGCAGGCCAGCGCAATACCAGCACACAGGTCAATTTGGAAGCCGCGGCATTTTTTCTTTCGCAACCATCTGAGCCGCTCACGACCACGGTGACGCGCCTTGCGCCGATTTCGATTTTTATGCGCGACACGACAATCACGCATTTCGAAATCATCACCGACAGTGTGCGCGCGATTGTTACGCCCGGCGTGCGCAGCGGCGGATTTGTCTCGGCGCAAGCATTCGTGCTGGGCGACACGACGAGCGTGAAAATACGCGCGTGGCGCAATCTCAATTTCATGGGCGAAACGCAGCGCCGTTTTGTTTACACCGGCCCGAAAGCGAGCGTGCTCATTGCGATGACGTGGAACTCGCTTTCTAATTTTGATTTGGAGATTATCAACCCCGCGCAGCAAATCATTTCGGCGAGCGCGCCGGGAGATAGCATTAACGGCTCTTTGATTTTATCCGATGCCAATGGCTTTGGCCCGGAGTTGTTTGAGTGGCGACAGAACCCGCGCCTCAATCAAGGCACGTTTACGATTAACGCGCGCCGCGGCCTCGGCAATCTCCTCGGCTCCGGCAATGTGTATGTTTATTTGCGGGAAGGCCAAGCCACGCAACGTTTGACCGTCGTGCCATTTGATTTCAAACCCACCGATACGCCGCTATTTAAAACCGTTCACTCCTTCAATTGGCCGTAACCGTTTCCCGGGAATGCCCGTTCCTTCGTAGCGCAGGTGTTTTTTACAATCCAACCTCGACTGCCAATCAACGCGAATAAGCCCATTGCTGTCGTTTTAGTATTCAGATAACGAAAGTGGCCGAGCCTTTGTGCGCAAGTGAGATTGCATCACAACCAAAGGCTCGGCCACTACAGTATTACTTCGAAAAGCTAACACGACTGCATGGTTTTCACGGCATTGAAAAATTTCAATTGACAACTTTCAATGCTTTGGGTTCCGGCTGAAACCGTGCACGAATGTGAGAGGAGATTCTACCTCACGATCGTGAGCGTTTTGCTTTCCACCAAGCTGCCGGCTTTGAGTTTGAAAATGTACGTTCCAGAGGGCACGACATGGCCTTGCTCGTTTCGACCATCCCACGGCATTTCATATGCGCCGGGGTTGCGTTCGCCAATAAGCAAGCGGCGCACGAGTTGGCCGGAGAGATTGTAAACCGCCAACTCCACGGGTATCGCTTCTTTGCCGGGAAGATCGAAGCGGATCATTGTGGCTTTGCCGTTCACGCCGAGGTGGAACGGGTTGGGATAATTTTGATGCAGCTTGAAACTCGCGGGTGTCGCACTCGCAATTTGCGGCGCCTCTTCTCCGCTTTGTTCTAAAACGCGGCTGAAGTCATCGACCAAATTGTCGATCACGAAATCGCTCGCGCTCACCGCTTCGCCTTCGGATTTAAACCACACTTCGAAAATTTCATTGCCGCTTGTCGAAGCGAGCGCTTTGTCATTAAAACCGCCGATGGTGACCATGCCCGCCTCATGACTCCGCCCCTCAAGTTGAATCCATTTTTCCGTCACCGCGGTTCGGCGCACGCCGAGCAACGACAACTTGTGCGCGGGATAGAAAAGATTCAAACCGAAAGCTTGCAGCCCGCCGGGGTTCTTCACTGCGAGCGTAAGCTTTACGAAATCTTTCCCGCTCGCTTCCGGCGCATTCAAAATGGTGCGTTGGTTCAGCACGAGTTGATAAGGCGCGGACGCTTTGCTCAATGCCGTGCGCGCAAAACATTCGGCAGGACGCAAGCCGGCTAAGAAACGACTGAAGATCGCCAGCGCATCGCTTGGAGTTACGTTGCCGTCGCAACTGACATCCGCGGCGGCCACTTCACATGTGGTGTTGGGGGAATTGCACGAAGCCGGCAACACGCCGCCGTTCAAGAAAATTTGAAATGCGCATAAAGCATCGCCGGGCGAGAGCGAGCCGTTGCCATCGACATCGCCGTCGTTCACACAGCCGGTGCATTTGAACAAATTGCAGCAAGTGGCCAAGCTCGCAACATCATCGATTGGGTTTCTGATTTCAATCACCGACAGCGGCAACGAGGCCGAAGGGCAGAGCACACGAAAACATAATCTGATCATCACGCCCGCGCTATTGGCCGGAATTGCGGTGGAGCCGAAACCGCCGCAATTGATCGTGCCTGAGCCTGCGGGATTCTCTTGCGCATTGACCGCAACAAAACCGCTCGTGAGATTGCCGGCGGTGGCGCGCACAAACGCCAAGCGCGCGGGATCGACTTTCACGGTGAAGCCGAAGGCATCGATGGGCAACGCGTTTTGACGAATGCGAATGTCCACGCACACGGTATCGCCGTTGCGCCCGGAAATGGTCTCGCCGATAGCCGTCGTGCCGGCTTGCACCGGGAAGAGCGCCGGGCCGCTGCATGCTTGCGGATTGCATCCGGTTGGCGGTGTCGCGGTTAAGGTTTGCGTCGCTGAGTTGTTATTCTCCGCTGTTTCTGTAATCGCATTGTTCACATCCAACACGCCTTGCAGTGTTTGCGTTCCGGCAGCGAACGTTACCGCAGTATTGCACCATGTAATCACATTGCTGTTTGCGGCTGCAGTTTGATTGTTAAAGGAGCAGAGCACGGCGCCGTTGTGCCGCAAGTCCAAACGAAACGGTCCGGTTGCCGCGCCGACATTGCGCCAGTCGAAATGCACAAAATACGGCACGCCAGCAATGGGATTCGTGATCACGTCGCCGGAGTTTTGTCCCGTGCGCAAATAGACGCGATCGGCAATCAAGTCGATTGCGGGCGAGGAAACATTCAGCGTTCGGCGAATCACATTGTTATTTTTATCGGCTTCAAACAGAGTATTGCGATAATCAAGATTGCCTTCCAACGTCACCGAACCCGGATTGAAAACCACCGGATCAGTACACCAGGAATTGTGCGTGGAAAAAGCGAGCGCATTGCCGTTGTATTCGCACGTGTCGTATTGCAGTGCGCGAATTTGAAAGCGAAAGCCCAGCGCGGGGCCGCGCCCGGTGTTGCGCCAATTGAAATGCACGAAATAGGCAACGCCCGCAACCGGATTCGTCACCACATTGCCGGAGTTTTGGCCCGTGCGCAAAAACACGTCATCAGCAACCAATTTGATCTGCGAATAAAGCAGGCTGTATTCGCCCAAACGGAGCTGATAACGATTTTCAAAATTTGAAGAGCCTAAAGCAAAGGAGCGATCGCCCTGATGCGTGACAATCTTCCAACGCGCGGGGCGCAACGGCAGCCATTCTTCGGCGTTGCCGGTTTCAAAATCTTCGATGAGGTCGCAATTGCCGCCAGTGATGCGGCGCATACAAACATTGCCCCACATCGCGGCATCATTAAACGAGCCGAGGCCGATGCCGCCGAGACCGTAGGTAGAATCGAGTGCGGTGCCGAGGCGCACGCCATCAAAGAAAACATGGAGCGTGCCGCCGATGCGCCGCAGTTTCACTTCGTGATAGTTCGTGTCTGGAATCACGAAGGTTCCGAGCGTGCCGATCTCCGTACGATTCGTGCCTTGCACTTTGTAAACACGCGACTCGTTCACGGTGCGATTCAACATGACATAGTAGTAGTGCGCATCGTCTTGATAGCCGTAGATCAAAGCATAGTCCGCGGCCGGGTTGGCGGTAAAATTTTCCGTGCTGCGCACGAGGCAGGTCAATTCGAAATCGCCGTAAGTTTGAAAACCGAAAATGCGCGAGGCGACATTGTCGTTCTCAATGGCCTCGGCAATTGCGTTATTGGCGTCGAGCACGCCTTCGAGCGTGGTGGCGGCATTGTTCCAGCTCACCGGCGTTGTGCACCACGTTGTCACGAGCGTGTTGGTGCCGACACTTTGCGCATTGTTGAAGCACAACACCGCGTCGTTCAGCTTTATCTCGAGACGGAAATTGTTGGCGGCGTTCGCGCTGGCATTGCGCCAATCGAGATGCACGAAGTAGGATTGTCCCGGCAACGGCACGTCGACAATCGCGCCGGAATTTGGGCCGGTGCGCAAATACAAACGCTCCGCGACTAGTTCCGCGGCAGGCGAATACGTGCGGCTCGTGCTATTATTGTTCTCGTTCGTTTCGGTAATGACGTTGTTTGCATCTAAAACAAGCGCAAGCGTATTGCTGCCTGCGGGCCAAGTGAGAGCCGTTGTGCACCACGCGAGTTCGGTGGTATTGCCCGGCGTGGTGAAATTGCCGGAGCAAAGCACGTTACCGTTGAGCAAAGTGTTGACGAGATAACTGCTCGCGGTCGTGCTGCCCGCGTTGCGAAATTCGATATGAACAAAATACTGCTGCCCGGCAATCGGATTCGCGACATCGGGATCACCGGAGTTCGGACCCGTGCGCAGAAAAACGCGATCAGCGACGAGATCGGCCGTTGCGCTTGCGCCGGCATTCGCAGTTTCATTGCTTGCAAAAGATTCACGACTCATTGTTCCGGGTGCTTGCGGCAATCGCGAGGCAAGCACCGGCGTATCGAGTGGACGAGAGACGGAATTCATGCTGCAATCCGTGCAGTTTTCGACCGGCGTTTTGCGCAAGGTCTCCTGCGCGAATGACGTCACGACCCAGCAGCCCGCGACAAAAAACGAGCACAATACAACCATCCGTTTGAACCGGCGACAAATTCCTCGGTTCATAACAACCTCCTTGTCCTTGATGAATGATGAAAAATAGGGTGAAATAAGAGGCGGTGTTGCTAACGGGGGGAGGAGTGTGTCGTTGCGTGGAAATTTGTAACGCAAGCATTGTGTTGCGATATGGAATCAACTCAGGCCATTATCTTTATTCCGCGTCCAACAAATTCCCGAAAACAGCACATGTGCTTCCCGCGATAGCGACATCCTGCCCCGGTTGGCGGCGGTGGTAGAGTAAGAAAAAGCAAAAAACTTTTGTTGGGGAAAAACAGGCTAGGCATCGGTGCCGAGTTTTTTAAGGTAGGCCATAACCTCCTTGTAATAGTTAGACAACGTGTTGATGATGTATTGGCTCAACTTTTTCTTGCGCCAGTTGTATTTCTCGGTACCAAAGCGGACCCTCTCCGCGACGCCGCTGAACACTTGCCAAAGCGCGTTGCGTTTGATTCTTGCCATTTCGTTCAAAACAAGAACGCGAATCATGCCGCTGCCCCATGTGACTTCATACACGCCGGGCATGATCGGCGTGAGTGCCGCGCCGTGAGTGATTTTTGTTGGAGGTATCCAGCTTCTTGAGATAGGCCAGGATTTCTTTTCTCTTTAATCCCTTCAAACGCTCTTCCGGCGGCAAACCCTTCAAACGTTTTTCCGGCGGCATTTTTGCCAAGAGCTCTTCTTCTTGCTCTCTGATAAAATCTTCGACCGTGTACGGCATAGCAATACCCTCGACCTTGTAATAGTTAAACAACGTGTTGATATATTGGCTCAACTCTTTCTTGCGCCAATTGTATTGCTCGGCGCCAAAGCGCACTTTCTCCGCGACACCGCTGAACATTTGCCACAGCGCGTTGCGTTTGTTCTTCGCCACTTCGCTCAAAACGATGATGCGAATCACGCAGCCGCCCCACGTGACTTCATACACGCCGGGCATAATCGACGTGAGCACCGTGCCGCGCCCAAGCTGTTTGGGTTTGCGCATGCTGACGGCATACAAACGAAACTCTTTTGCG
>JAYRWE010000032.1:0-73421 GCA_041918175.1 bacterium | reverse complement strand
TGGAGCAGCCACCATCTGGGTGTCCTTTCGCGGTTAAGGGGCAGAGCGGCTAGTCGTGATTTTGTCCTGTAAAGAAAGGGGTTTTATCACACTTTCGCAAGCGCGTTTGTCAAGGAACGAAAAAGAAGTGCAAAATTCAGGTGGTATGATTTGGCGATTGCAGTCGCGCCCGACGATGCCGATGAAATTTTTGTGGGCGGCGTCAATATTTGGAAATCAAATGATGGCGGCGCGTCGTGGAGCATCAACGCGTTGTGGTTTTATCCCGATCAAACCGTGCCCTATGTGCATGCCGACGTGCATGCGTTGGATTTTTACGGCGCCACATTGTTCGCTGGCTGCGATGGCGGCATTTACGCGACGAATGACCGCGGCAACTCCTGGGGCGATTTAAGCGCGGGCTTGATGACCACACAATTTTATCGCATCAGCGGCTCGCCCTCGAATGCGGACTTGATTTTTGGCGGCACGCAAGACAACGGCACCAATCGCTTGCAAGGCGGCGCATGGACGCACGTGTTGGGCGCGGACGGCATGGAATGCATCAGTGATTATAGCAATCCCAATACGGTTTATGCCGCAATTCAATTCGGCGGCTTGCGCAAATCCGTTGACGGCGGCAACAGCTTTGAAGCGATTGACGCTGACATCAACGAAGAGGGCGATTGGGTGACGCCGTATGTCATGCATCCCGCGAATCCGAAAATTCTCTTCGCGGGTTTTCGCAACGTGTGGAAGACGAATGACGGCGGCGCTTCCTGGTTTCGTATTTCCAACTTCTCGCGCGGGACTTCGTTGATTGCACTCGCCGTGGCAAGCTCGAATTCGAATTATATCTACGCTGCGTATCTGAATGCCATTTATAAAACTGCAAACGGCGGCGCGAGTTGGAGCGAAGTGACCGCCGGGTTGCCGACGGCGAGTGCGGCACTCACATATCTCGTTGTGGCCGATGACGATCCCAATCGGCTGTGGGTGACGTTCTCGGGTTTTTCCAACGGCAATAAAGTTTTTTATTCTCGTGACGGCGGCGCGACGTGGGCAAACATTTCAGGCACACTGCCTAACTTGCCGGTGAATTGCATCGCGCGCGAAGAGGATAGCAATGATGCGTTGTATATCGGCACGGACGTGGGCGTGTATTATCGCGATAACAACACGAGCGCTTGGCAGCCCTTCAACGACGGCTTGCCCAACGTGATCGTGCAGGAGCTTGAGGTTCACGCGGCAACGCGGAAGCTGCGTGCCGGCACATTTGGCCGAGGCTTGTGGGAAACGCCATTGCAAACCACGATTGCCGCCGGGCCGAAAATTTTTCTCAAGCCGCGCGCGTTATATTTCGACACGCTCGGCGTAAATGAGCGCAGCGATACGCTGCGTGTTGCCCTCACCAACAGCGGCTTTGATCCGCTGACCATCTCCGCTATCTCGTGGAGTTCCTCTGCGTTTGTCTTGCATGAGGTCCCGAACCTGCCTTTGGAATTGCCCTCGACAAACGAGTTGGCTGTGACCTTCGAATTTGCGCCGCAAAGCGCAGGCGCGCATCACGACACGGTGCGCATTCACACCAATGATCCTACCAAGCCTGTGGCAACGATTGCCCTTTCCGGCTATGCGCGCGCATTGGCAAGTTTCAGCGGCGCGGTGCGCGACAGCAGCAGCGATGCGCCCATTCGCGCCACGCTGGAATTTTTGCGCGCCGGTGAAAGCACGCCGCAGATTGCGCACACCGCGGCGGACGGTTCATACGCTGCGTTGCTTTTAGAAGGAGCATATCGCGTTACGGTATTGCCGGAGATTCCCTATCCCGAAGCGACGTTGACCAGCGTGCAGCATACGGCCCTCGGCACCGCCAAAGATATATTGCTCCGCGCCGCGCCCATCGTTTTGGTGGAAGATGACACCAGCAGCGTTGCGCACAAAACCTATCGTGATCTGCTCACGGAGTTGGGTTATCGCTATTCGCGCTGGAACACGCTCGCGCAAGGCGCAACAGTTCCGGCCGAGCGGCTGCCGTTTTTGGAAAAGCCCGCTCTGCTGTTGTGGACCACTGGAGAGACGAGCCGCGAGGTGCTCTCTGCGAATGATCGCGCCGTGATGCGCGGCCATCTTGATCACGGCGGCACGTTGCTCTTGAGCGGCGACAACATCGCAGAAACTTCGCCGCTCAACGATAGTTTGCTGGCTTTATATCTCGGCGTCAATTTCAATTCCAACTATTCGCAGCAACTTATTCGCGGCTTCAACGGCGATGCGATCGGCAACGGCATACTCACCGCTGCGCCCGGCGCTTCGAAAGATCAATTGCAACTCGCGGCCACGACGCGCAGTCGCGTTTACAAAACGTTTCGCTATGGCTCAAGCGCAGCAGACTCGACTCGCATTGCAGGCGTGCGCGCGGAAGATCCCATTGCCGGATGGAAAGCGGCCTATTTCGGCTTTCGCTTGGATGCCGTCTCGCAGCTTCATCGCAAAACGCTCCTCTCGCGCACATTGGATTGGTTGAAAAGCGTAACGGTCGCGGTGGAAGAAAAGCCTGCGGGCAATTTGCCGCGCAGCTTTCGGTTGGAGCAAAATTACCCCAATCCCTTTAACCCGCAAACCAGGATTGCTTATGAATTGCCGCACGCCGTGTTCGTGACATTGAAAGTGTATAATTCGCTCGGGCAGGAAGTGGCAACCTTGGCGCAAGGGAAGAAAGCGCCGGGCCGATATGAAGTGCAATTCACGGCCACGGACTTGCCGAACGGCGTATATGTCTATGAACTGCGCGCCGGAGAGTTTGTGCAAGCGAAGAAGCTTATCGTGCTCAAGTGATTGCGGCGTGTTGCTTTTCAAATTCGGCAATCCCTCCATGAGTTGTCATTCAGCAGGAATCTTTTTACTCGCTGGCGAGTCTGCCCAGTGCTTACTACTCCGAGCACGATATTCTTTAATTTTTTGTGTCAATAAAAGCCGCAATTGATAGGGGTTTCGTGAAAAATCAAATTAAAGTATTTCGTGCTCCAAGTAGTAAAAGGCTTCCTTCTGAATGATACGGCCTGGGAAGTTTGCGCACAGAACGATTCCCCCCATTCCTCGGAAGCGCTAAAGAGTTTTTCCGCGTCGGTGTCACCACCCGTTCGCGGAAAAACTCTTTGCTTTTCTGGGAAGATTTTATTTTTCTAGCCCTACTTCAGCCAAGACCTTTTCTGCCCACGAAACACGCAAGTCACACGAAAAGCTTTCTCGCGTATTTCGCGTATAAGAAGCTACTTCGGATTTTCAGGCACGCGGAAAAAGCATCGGGTTTTTCAGCGTGTGTTTTTGATCTGTGTGTTGCTCAAAAAACTTTCAGAATTTTATTCCGCGTTTGATTCGCCAATCGACTTAAATCTGCCTACGGAATATGTTTTCGAATCGCGACAACAATGCGTCACGACGTTTCGCGCCCTGGCTTGCCAGGTTCGGGACACACCGTCCGTTTTCTTTTCGATCCGCGCTCTCGCTGTCGCTCGCGTTCCATTTCATCGCGCTCTGGCTAGGCGCGCAAATGTTTGCTCAGTTGCACGTTGAGCATGAGGCTCCGCTTCCATTGCAATTCGAATTTAACTTTCTACCAGGAACGGAAGCATTAGAGCAAGAGCCTGCGGCGCCGTTGCCGCTTGCAAGCCTCCCGAATTCTCCCTCGCCCGCTTCGATTTCGAAATCAGCTTCCGTCGAAGAACTTGCCAAAGATGAAAAGGAGCACGAGGCCGCCAATGCTCTTGCCGCCTCGACTCCATTTCATGAAGCCATTGCGCGCAAAGAACTGCCCGCGCCGTTGCCCTCAACTTCTTTCGATGCGGCGCTCGTTCCCGCGCGCTTGCCCTTTGCGCAAAAAGAGCAACAGCGCTTCGAAAGTTTAATGGCAAAGCTTGCGGCGAAGCCTTTGTTCATCGCGCAAAAAGATACGAGCTGGAATTTTGAAATTGGCGGGCAACTTTTTACTGCGACCACACGCCACCAACGCGCGACGCATGCGACCGGCATTGACGAAGCCGAAATCACCATCACCACGACGAAGCACGGCCAACAATGGCAATCGCGTATGCGCATGAAGCGCCTGGCGTTCTCCCACTTCGCGCAGTTTGTGGATGAATGGGATCCGCGCGTGGCCGTGCATGATGATCAACTCGACGGTCGCTTTCACACCAACTCCGGCTTTACTATTAGCAGCAGCAAAGGCGTCCGGCCCAAGTTTCAAGGCAAAGTCACCACCGCAGCGTTTGCTGTGCGACAAAGCGAGCGCTGGGGGGTGAGCAATGATCAAGAAATTTTTCAAGCAGGATTGGAAACCGGCGCGAGAGAGATTCGCATGCCGGAACAGCGCGAGATTTCTTTTCAAAATTCAAACTTGCCGGATTCGCTGTGCCAGCGCTTCGCAGAAGAAACATGGCTGACGTTTCATGCGAACGGTTCGTATTCATGGCGCACAGCGACGCAAGCCGAAGCGCAAACGCGCACATTGCCCCGTCAACCGTTTCTTATTCTTGGTGGAAAAAAAACCGTGCTGCATCTGCGCGGCGTGGTATTCGGCAAAGTGCTCGTGCACAGTGAGAGGCGAATCATCATCGACGATGATCTCACCTATGCCCGCACGCCGGAGCTTGTTGCAAATGCAGAGGATTACTTGGGCCTGGTATGCCCTCGTGATATTGTGATCGCGCCGCCGGCCAGCACCGGCCCAGGCGATCTGCATGTGCACGCAGCACTTTGGGCCGGCGGAAAATTTGAAGTCACGCATTTGTACGGCGGCGAAAAAGCAACGCTGCATATCTTCGGCAGCTTGAGCGCTGGCTCACTCTCCGCCACAGAGCCGCGCTACGCCACGCACATCCGTTTTGATAAACGCCTCGAACAGCGCCGGCCGCCCTACTTCCCCATGACCGAACGTTATGAAATCACGGATTGGCAACCGGAATGGAAAATGATGCTGCCATGAACTTTTTCTCACCTCATCGTTTCATTCATAAACTCATTCTTCAAGGAGGACCATGCGCACGCTCTTTGGTGCCACTGTTCTTTTTGCATTCATCACCTCCGCTCTCGCGCAATCGCCGCTCACCTTCTCCGGCGAATTGCGCATGCGCGCGGAGGCGCGCGATAACGCGGATTTTAATGCCGACCGTCTCGATGGCGCCGCACAAGTTTTCCAGCGCGTGCGCTTGGGCGTGGCGCGCGAGTTTGAGCATGGCGTGAAAGTGTTTGCGCAATTGCAAGACGCACGCATTTGGGGCGAAGAAGGTTCGAGCTTGCATGCGCTCAACCATGTCGATCTTCAGCAAGCCTATGTGCAAATCGAGCGCGTCATGAATTTGCCGATCGACGTTCGGCTGGGTCGGCAGCAATTGTCTTTTGGCAATGAAAGATTGGTGGGAAAATATGATTGGCACAATGTCGGGCGCGCGTTCGATGCGATGCAAGTAGAATGGGGCAGCGCAAGGCAGAATCTCAATCTTTGGCTCGCGCAAGTGCGCGATCACACCACGCCGCTCGTTGCGCGCAATCAAGAGTTCGCTGGCGCTTATTTCACTTCGCAGCGCTTGCCGATTGCGCTCGACGCATATTGGTTGTTGCTTTATGATGCGCGCAACTTCGAGTCCGTCGCCAATCCTGCGACGCCGGGCCGGCAAGATGAGCCTTCGTATGATTTGAGGCTGCACACGGTTGGTATGCGTTTGAGCCACGCGCGGAACCTCGGCCTGCAATTCGATTGCGAAGGTAGCTATCAATTCGGAGGCCGCGGGTTTCAAGACATTCGCGCTTATGCTTTCGCGCTCGACGCGCGCTATGTCATAGACATGAAATGGAAACCGGCAGTGCGTCTCGGCTACGTGCTCGGGTCCGGCGATAAACAGAGCAACGACGGCAAAAACGAAACGTTTGCGAATCTCTTTCCCAATGCGCATGGTTTTCTCGGCGCAATGGATTATGCTTCGTGGAGCAACATTGTCGCGCCGCATCTCGGCATCGAGTTTTCGCCGCGAGAAAATTTTTCTTTTGGAGCAAATTATTTCGTGCTCGACTTGCAAAACGAAAACGACGCGTGGTATCGTGCGGGCGGTTTCACCATAGGCACGCCGCAGGAGTTTTATCGCAAAGCTGTGCCGGGCGCAGGCAAACGTATCGGGCAAGAGCTTGATTTGCACGCCGAGTGTGTTTATCGCAAGCGTCTTGGTTTGAAACTCGGTGCGAGCAAGTTTTTCGCGGGCGAGTTTATCGCGAACACCGGCGGCCTGGCCGCGGATGATTCATGGTGGGGCTATTTCGCGGTGGAAGTGAAATTTTGAGCAGGCAAAGTTTTGATTGCGCGCTTGAAGTATTGTGCTATATTCACGAGGGCATTAGATTTTTATTGAAAGACATCATGCACGACAAAACTCACATGAAAATCGTCGGCAAGCGCACCGGACAATTTGCGCCTTCGCCGGAAAACGCGGACGTGCTGCAGAAGACCATGCGGCAACTGCGCGGCGGCAAAGGTCTGTGCCCGCGCGGCGTCTATCGCTTCAAATCCTTTGAAGAGGCGCACGAGTGGATGATAAAAATGATCGCGCAGAGTTCTCGCGCGAGCCAACACTAGACGACCTCGTGCAACTCTGCCGGCATTTGAACGAAGCCGGCGCAAGATACGTCGTCATAGGCGGGTTCGCAGTTATTCTCAACGGCTTCACGCGCACCACAGGCGACATCGATCTATTGGTGGACGGTTCTCCTGAAAACGTCGCTCGTATAAAAGACGCGCTGCTGTATCTTCCCGACCAAGCCGTACGCGAGATCGAACCGGAAGAGATCGCGCAATATACCGTGGTTCGCGTCGCGGACGAGATTATTGTTGATCTCATGCACAAAGCCTGCGAAGTCACATATGAGCATACGCGAAATCATATTGCGTACTACACGGCGAACGATGTCCGCATTCCTTTTTTGATGCCGGAACTGCTATTGAAAACTAAAATGACGATCCGGCCGAAAGATGCGGAAGATCGTTTCTTCTTGGAACAACTTCTCTCCAAGCAAACCGATGCCGAGGGCACAAAAGAAATCACAACACCCCGCTTTCTCCTTCTAAAAAAGCTGCTCGCATTTTTCCGACGCTCGTGAAATCGACGGCGTGAAATTCAGGTTAAAAAAAAACTTTATCGCATTTTGGTTTTGTTTATAAAAGGGTGAATCCAATTCTTTGCGAGTTCCTAAAGCAATAACGCCGTGGCGATTGAGAAAGAAGATAGGTAGGCAGCAAGGGGGGTCAGCGCACGCGGCTTTCGCGTTGGGATTCGTCGCTGCGGGAATTTAAGAGCACCAGGCTGCAAACCAATCGCGCCAGCAGCCTGGTGGCTCTGCTGATTCAACCAGCACGGGAGTAAGTCGCTTCCACCGCCAATTCTTCCTCACCCGCCGGCGTGCAGTTGTACATCGTCAAACGCAACTCTGCTTCAGACGCCGCGATCACAATCCGCCACCCCCAATCCGGATCAGGCGGGGCTTCATAATATCCCTTCACAGCAATTTCGCCGCGTTCGTCAATCGTGCCGACACAAGCCATGAGCTTGCTGCTCATGTGCCAAGAGTCCAACCACGATGCCGTCGCGACTTTTTGTGCGACGTCATACCCGAGCACGAGCAAGCCTTCATGCGGCGTGTTCTCGTGGCTCCAGGTGTATCTGAACGTGAGAAATTTTTCGCGCGCAACCGAAGCGATCGCCATTTGCGAGGACGAATGATAATCAGAAGGTGTGAGCCAACTCAAATGCAAACGGTTCGTGCCCGACCAATTTCCCAACAGACGAGATTTGATTTCTTCAAAAAACATAGCGACCTCCTATTGCGTGGCAACGAGCCGTCTATTCCGCCTCGTTGCCACCAAGTTTTTAGAGTTCTGTCTTCATGCAGCGATTGAAGGCGAGCTTGCACGCGCGGGCAAAACTTCCCGCTTGCGCAAAATCGCGGCGCTGATGAGCGTAATGATGAGGCCGACGGGGAAAATTTCCATCAACGTCATCCCGAAACGGAACACCGGGTTCTTGTAGCGCTCGCCCCAAACCGCCATCTCCTCCGCCTGTTTTTGCACCTCGGCTTCGGAGGCCCCTTGCTCCTTCATCTTCTCGAGATATTTGGCGGTATAACTTTCCATATAAGTGCCGAGCTTGGGTTGGGTTTGCACCGCAATTTCCCACGAACCGGAATACATAACTGAGGCGATCAGCGTAATGAGCAGGCCGATTTGAACGCCCTTGCCGAAACTGACCGTACCCCGGCCCTGGTTGTCGCGATAGGATTTGACGCCGAAGAAGATCAGCGACAACGCGATGAGCATGGTGGTGTAGCCGATCAACTCGCCGTACTCGTTGTGGAACTCGGTATCCATCCACAGCATGATGCCGAGCAGCATGAGCACGGAAACGATACCACCGGCAATGAGGCCGTACTTCAGAATAATGTTTCGCATAGCAGCTCCTTTTTTTGTGGGAAAATATACGCAAATGCCGGCACAAGCACATCACCCGAAAGTATGATAATGGCAAAGCGCGAGCGATTCACCCAAAAGTTTAGGGCAGAAGCCTAAGCTCTTTCGCGCGTTGAATGGCTTGGGTGCGCCGGCGCGCGTCGAGTTTGAGGAAGAGATTGGAGGAGTGGGTTTTAACCGTGTTGTGGGAAATGAAAAGCTGGTCTGCGATTTCTTGGTTGGAAAGTCCCAGCGCGATAAGCTCGAGCACTTCAAACTCGCGCTTGCTGATGCCGAGGCGCTGCAGTTCCGCTTCGTCGCGTTGAAATTCGGGCGTGGCAGGCGGCGGGGTGTGGCTGCGGCGCGTGAGGCGTAGCCCAGTCCAAATTCCCAAGCCGGTAAACAAGAGGGCAACGAGGCCGAGATAAAACTCCAAAGAGAGGTCGCGCACCCAATAGCGGTATTCGATAAACTTCAACAATGCCGTCAGCGCCGCGAGTGCGAGGCCGTAGAGCAGAATGTGTTTAAACATCAATGACCCTGAATCGAGTGAGCTTTGATATTGGAGCAGTGCATGGTTGCGGCCTGCTTGGAGTCGTGTCAAACGCGAACGCCTCATGCAAAGGTAAAACTCAACCTCAACTCGGGCAAGCTAATTTTATTGGGAAGCGCGAGCACGGTTGGCTGGGCGCACGCACGTTCGTGCTCGAAAAATTTTGCGTTGGCCCCTCAGCCGCCTCACTCGAATTGCTCGAACGTTTCGCCGCGCTGCTGCGCGATAAACTGCCCGACGCGGCGCATCACGCCGTCAAGGCCCGCGGCTTTGCGATCCAAGCACATATAGTTTTCCACGGCATGATTCAACGCTAAACGCACTCGTTTGAAGCGTCGCCCGAGCACCTCCAACGTTTCATCCAAGCCATAGCGCGCGGCATACGCGTGTTGCGCCGCCAAACGAAAACTATTGCTGCCCACGGTTTCATAATAGCCGAAATCCGGCGCTGGGGCATGATACTTCGCTCGGTGGTAGATATGAGCAGGAAAAAGGCCGGTGAGAAAAAGCGCATAATTTCCCAAGTGGCTGCGCAGATAAAATGCCTCCACGTTTTGCGCGGTGAGCAGGCTCTGCATCAGATCGACGAGATAATGATACTCTTGCTCGGAATGTTCATGCACGCGATACGCGCGCCCGGCCTTGCCAAACTCCACCAAAAGGTTCGCAAGATATTCCGCCACGGTGCGATCATCGATATCAAACTCTTTCAGCGCATGCCGCACGAGCAAATAAAAATAGAAGAACGGAGTAATGGCGAGCGGGGTTGTCGCATGCAGCACAACCTCCAACACGCGTGGATGCTCGAGCATGGCGTCGCGGACTTCATCGTCCTGCAGCAATTTGAACAGCGTCGCTTCTCTTTCACCCGGGCGGCACAGCGCGTTCACAACGAAGTGCAAATCTTCCAAACGCAACTGCGCGCGAGAATAAGTTTGCATCATGACGCGGCTCCTTTCGGTTGGTTCGAGCTTTCACCGTTTTGGAAAAGAGAAACGACTTGCTTGCCGTTGGGGCGCGGGATATATTGCCGCCCATGTTCGCCAATATTCGCAAGCTCATGCAGCATACTTTGATTTACGGCGCGGGCCATATTCTCACACGCGCCGTCAGCTTCATACTCCTGCCTCTCTACACCCACACGCTTTCGCAAGAAGACTTTGGCCTGGTGAGTTTATTGTTTGCGTATCTCGCGGCCATGACGATTGTGTATGGCTTCGGCATTGACTCCGCCTTTTTGCGATACTACGTGCTGGCGCGCGATGCCGCGGAAAAACGCGAGATTTTCAGCAATGCCTATTGGCTGGTTTTCGGCGTGGTGCTAGTCTTTGCGCTGCTGCACTGGTTCGCCGCCGCTCCGCTCGCACGCCTCATCATGGAAGATAGCACTCGCGCGGAGCTGCTGCTGTATTGCGCCGGCATTTTGAGTTGCGATGCACTCGCAGCGTTTCCGTTTCTACTCTTTCGCGCCGAAGAACGTTCCCACTTATTTGCTCTCAACAAATTTCTCAACGTCGTCCTCAACCTCGTATTGAGCTATGTTTTGCTCGTGCATTTGCAGCGCGGCCTCGCCGGCGTGGTCGAAGCCAATCTGCTCGCTTCAATCTTCACTTTTGTTACGTTGCTGCCCACAAGCCTGCGCCGGCTGCAATTCAAATTGACGAGGGACACGACCACCAAACTCGCGCGCTACGGGTTGCCTTATCTGCCGGCCACATTGGGCATCGTCATGATTGACAACAGCGATCGCTACATTTTGCAAGCGTTCACTGATCTCAAAACCGTCGGGCTGTATTCCGCAGGCTATCGTTTGGGCATGATCATGGGCTTGCTCATCGCCGCGTTTCGCTTTGCGTGGATGCCGTTCTCGCTCAATGTTTCGCGCACCGAAGAGGCACGAGCGCTCTATGCCCGCGTACTCACCTACTTCGTCACCGTTTGTGCGCTCATCTTTTTGAGCTTCAGCTTCTTCATCGACGATCTCGTGCGTTTGCGTTTCGGTTCATTTACGCTCATTGCGCCGGATTACTGGCCGAGCACGGCAGTCGTTCCCATCATTCTGGTGGGCTATTGGTGCTATGGCGTGTTCGTGAATTTGCTCGTGGGCATTCACGTGGAGGAAAAGACCATTTACTTGCCTCTGCTCACGGGAGCAGGCATGCTGGTCAATGTCGCTTTGAATTTCGCCTTGATACCGCGTTTCGGCATGCTAGGCGCAGCGTGGGCGACAACGCTGGCTTATGGTGGGATGATGGTGTGGGGCTATTTCATCATTCAAAAAATTTATCCGATCACATATGAATGGCTTCGCATTTTGAAAGTCTGCGCACTCACGCTGGTTTTGTTTATGCTCCAGCAAGCGCTGCCGTTGCACGCGGGCCTGCGCGCAGTTTTGGTCGTTAGTTTCCCCCTGCTTTTGTGGCTGCTCGGCTTCTTTGAGAAATCGGAGCTGCAGCGCGTGCGCAAGTGGCTTGGTTAATTCGTCATCTTGTTTGTACTGCTTCAGGGTTATTTCGCAACTCCTCAATTGTCATTCTGGAAGAATCTTCCTTCGCACAGGGAACAGCTCTAAAAATAAGTGCCGGTATGAGCACGAGAGAAGCTTCCTCCCACATGACAATTCGAAGGCGCGTTATCTATCAACGGCAATGTGCATAAATTTTCCATTGAATCTCTCGTGACCCGCAAAATCCTCTTCCTCGCTTATTACTTTCCTCCGCTCGGCATGGGCGGCACGCAGCGCGTGGCAAAATGGAGCAAGTATCTTTCGCGCGCCGGCTGGGACGTTACCGTCATCACCGTGAAGCCGATCATCTATTATGCGCAAGACGAAAGCCTCCTCGCAGAATTGCGCGACGTGAAAATCATTCGCACCGGCTCGCTTGATCCCGCACGGCTGTTTTATTTGTTGGGAAAAAAAGCCGCGCCTTCGCAAGCACGGCAGCGCGGCTTGGGCAATTTGCTCTATTGGTTGCTCATGCCGGATTCGCGCATACTTTGGGCACCATTCGCAGCATGGCGCGCGTGGAAAGAAATTCGGAAACATAAAATTCCGTTCGTGCTCAGTTCCGGGCCGCCGCATTCTGCGCATCTCGTGGGCTGGCTGCTCGCGCGCATTTTGAAAATTCTTTGGGTGGCGGATTTTCGCGATACGTGGTTGTTGGATGAAAACACGCAAGCGCCGACGGCACTGCATCGTTTTCTGCATCGTGCGTTGGAGCGCTTGGTCACACGCAAAGCGCATGTGCTCACCGCGGTTTCGCAAGGTTTGCTGCAACAGTTGGCGCAGACCGGCGCGCGCCGAGCAGGTACGAGCGTTTATATTCCAAATGGCTACGATCCCGAAGACTTTGCTGCGTTCGCGCCGCAACCGCATGAGCGTTTCGAACTCGCATTCTCCGGCTCCATATCGGTTTATACCATTCCGAAAACTTTTCTCGCAGGGTTCAAACATTTCATCGACACGGCGCAACTCACCCCAAACGAAGTTCGGCTGAATTTTGTCGGCGCAGATTTGACTGGGGAATTTTTAGATTGGATAAAGGAGAATGGTTTGGAGGAATATCTGAACTGGCGCGGTTATGTTGCGCATGAAGAGGCGCTGGCAACCTTGCAACGCGCCAATGTGCTCGTGTATATCGTAACGGCCGGCGTGGGCGCGACGATTATTCCGAGCAAGACGTTTGAGTATTTAGCCGCGAAGAAACCGGTCTTGGCAATCGGCGAGCAGATCGAGGGGATGAAAATTTTGTTGGAACACGCGGCTTGTCGCTATTGTGAATTCGAGGCGATTGACGACATCGCGCGCAGCTTGCTGGCGTTTTATGCGGAATTTCATCACCAAGCTTTGCCCACAGCGCCGGAGCGGGAAGATAAATTTTCACGCGCGCATCAAGCAGAACAACTTGCGGACTTGCTGCTGAGGCATGCGCCTACATAATAACGATCTTGGCAATTGCGTTGGATGTGCTCGTAGAGAAACGAATGAAATAAATGCCGCGTTGCACGCTTTTCCCCTCGCGGTCTTTTCCCTCCCAAAAAACTTCATGCTCTCCCGCGACAAACTCATCTCGCGCAAGTTCTGCGACACGACGCCCAAGCACATCACAGATAATAATATCCAGTGAAGCGGCACGCGGCAGAAAGAATCGCACGCGCAACTTTTCCGCGCTTGCTTGAAATGGATTGGGGAAGCTGCCCATGAATTTAAAGTCTGTTGGCAAAGGAACGCTCTGTTGCTCGCCCCAATTCGGTTTGGGATCTAAAACATTTCCGCCCGAGGGCGAACCTCCGGTGGAATCCAACCGCGACCGATAATTTTTGATCTTCAGCGAAAGTGGAAAAAAGATTTTGCCCTCCGTTGGGACAAGAGTCTTTACCAACAACCAACTTGTCAGTTCCGCAGCCCAGGGCGAGCGCGGCGCGTAAAATTTTACCATGCGCATGCGCTTCTCGCCCACTGACAGCAAGTCTGCAAGCGAGGAAAGTTCAAACTCCGGCGAATCTTCTTGCCAAATGATTTTGCCGAACCTGTTGGGCAATACGACATTCGGCCAGTTGGCGCGAGGATAACGATCGCTCCAAAAGCGCGCGCGCAATTCAAGGTTCCTTGCAGGCGAGCTTCGTCGCAGCGCTGAAGCGGAGAGCTTGAGTAATATTTTCGGAAGGCTGCCGCTCGCGTCGGATAAGAAAATGGCAGCCACGGGTGCGACGGGTCTTGCCAATGGCGTGAGCGTTGCGCCGACCGCTGTAACCCAGACTTCCTGCTGGAAGGAAGAATCACGCCAAATGAACTCGAAAGTCAGAGCCGCATTATTGATTGTGCGCGGCATAAGTAAAACAAGATAGAGATACACCCACTTCTCGTCATATGTCAAGTGCGCTTTCGCAACTGCAACGCCCAAA
Source organism: bacterium (assembly GCA_041918175.1). Classification (GTDB taxonomy): domain Bacteria; phylum Zhuqueibacterota; class Zhuqueibacteria; order Zhuqueibacterales; family Zhuqueibacteraceae; genus JABWAN01. The sequence continues at coordinate 59,496 of JAYRWE010000032.1, read as the reverse complement.
CTTGGCAAACGGAAATAGAGGCTCGGCGTATACTCGAAGTACAATCCAAAATTCGATTCCGTTTCCGCATTGAAGAATATGCGCGGCACGAAGACTTGTTGCGCGGCCGCGGTGCTATCATAGGCGCGATCATCTCTCACGCTCTCATGCTGTAAGGTGGCGCTTTGGATTTGCAGCGGAAACGTGCTCGTGTTATCAAACCGCAGCGGCACAAGGATTGAGTCTCCGGCAACGAGAGTGGCTTCTTGCTGCTCCAGCCTCACCATTTCAGAGAGACGCGGCTTGATGATGAAGCTCAAAAGGCTATCGGCCGAGGCCGGAAAGCGTTCGGTGAAGCCCTCGCCATAAACGACGCGCACGTAGTATTGCACCTGTGTGGCAACGCGCCGCAACGGAATTTCGCCGGAGAAATGCGCTTCTGAGAGCCGTTGTATTTGCGCGCGCTCAAACTGTTCAGCGCCGGCGTAGCGATACCAAACTTCGACAACGTACTCGACATTGCCGTTTACCAGCCAGACATCAACACCATAATAACTGACGGGATCTACGTAATCGTTAGGCCCTCTGACTTCTAAAATTTGCGGCGGTTGGCGCGGCACCAACACATCAAGAATAATTTTGCGCTCATGTTGGCGCAAATTCGTAAGCGCAATGCCGGAAGGCCGAGTTTGCACGCGCCAAGCATAGACATTGGTCAACTCGTCATAAAAATTTGAATTGGGATTCGTCTCCGCTCCAAAGCGTGCATTATTGCTCGGATTAAAAAAGTCCGCGGCTGTGCCGGTGGAATCGCGCGAGCGATCAAAATCATCTTGACCGGCAATCGGATCGGGCCGGCCTTCACGCGAAAGCCCGGCTGCACTTTCGAGATCCCAAACGTTATAAGCTTTCCGCTCCGCGGTTTTCCCCATTTGATGCCACACCAGCAAACCTTTCCCTTTATACACACTGTCATAGTCCGAGCCTTGATGATTGGCGGCAAGGAAATATTGTTCGCTGTTCATGGCGAGGAGCAACACTTTGCCGCCGCAGCGCACATCGTCAAGTTCGACATTATAAACCGTGTCGTTCACAACTTGCACGCGCTCGGGCGCAATCCAACCAATGTCGAGCAGGTTTTGCAAGCTAAACGGCGCGAGCCGATGCAGATGTTGATCCATGAGTTCATAATCGCCAAAGCTCTTTTCTAAAAAATGCGGCGGATGCTGCGCGCCGAGCAAATGCCCATACTCATGTGCGACCACGCCGAGGAACACTTCCGCATCCGTGAGGTCAATCGTGGCGCCGAGGCCTTGATATTTGCGCTCCCAGCTTTTCCCTTTCACCAAAAGCGAAAGCCCGTCAGAGCCGCGTTGAAAATTGCCCTGAATGTTTAAGAAGATCACTTCATATTGCTCGTGAAAGTTTGGATGATCGCCTTGAACTTTATCGAGAATCTCTTCGGTGATGTACTCGAAGCCTTTCGTCTTGGGCAACGGCTCTGGAATTTTGTTTTGATAATAGCTCATCGCGGAGTCGGCGACATAGCACAATGAATCAAACGGCGCGGGCCTGAGCGCAGTTTCTACCACGAGCGTTTGCCGACCTTCAGACATACTGCGAATAAATTTGGGCAATTCGGTTTCTAAACGCGCCGAGACCGCAGGCAATTGTCGGGAGGGTTGATCGGGGAAGGCAACGTAAATCGCGAGTGCGCGCACGAAGGTTTTGTTTGCCAAAGCGGTGTCGGCAACGGTAGCTTCGTTCACATGCGCCGGGGAATAGAGGCAAAGCCCCTCGCCTTTAAGATTACTTTGCGCCCAGCAAATTGGCGTTAGCAGAAAACAAGAAGCTGCAATTACAAGAGCAGCTTCCGAACGCGAGCGGACGACAAGACGAAGCGCATTTTTCAAAACGGCAGTCATTAGATTATTCGATAGCGATAAGTTTCTTCACCGCACGATGCGATCCGGCTTGCATACGAATAAAGTATATGCCTTTTTGTAAATTCAATCCGCGCCACTGCATTTCACGGCGACCGGCCTCAAACCATTGTTGCGCAAGATTGGCAACACGTTTTCCCAAGAGATCAAACAGTTCAACACGCACGGTTGCAGCCTTGGGCAAATCAAAAGCGAGGTGGAGCGCCGGGCTGCGCTCACTGCTTAAAACGAATGGGTTGGGATAAACGTTCCGCATCTGAAATGACTGGGGTACGTTGCCGGTATTGTCGCTGGAGTCGGGATCGGTGTCGCGCGTCGTATCAGGCTCGGACCATGGTCGAAAATTGATGACCTTAATTTTAAACGGAATGTATTTGGACGTGCGCGCAAGCTCCGGGACTCGCACCAATAATCCGCCTTGCATTTCTGCCGACCACGGACGCGCGGGCAAAGCGATATAGAGATAGCGAGAAGCCACAGCTTGAGGCGGAATAACCCAAGACGCGTCGTCGAAAAAGATGTGCGGTGTTGATTCTTGCAAGAGTAAAGCTCCAGGCTTGGTGCTCTCCGCCACACCCGGCCAATATCCTCTCGTATTGGGTTCATCAAGCATATCAGCGCGAAAATCCCAATCTTTGATTTGAGGCGAGCTGCGCAAGGCCGACATGGGAATGGTCATGAGTATGCGCGGCAAAGCTCCGCTTGAACCTGCCGAGTAAGTAGCGTTGAGATTAAAAACTCCAGGCAAAGCATTCATCTGCAATTGCCCTGAAGTATCAATCGTGAGCCACACTTCTTGCACCCTACCGCTCGGATCGCGCCAATAGAGATTTAGCAAGAGGGAGAAAAATGGTGCGCGCGGCTGCAAACGGACGAAATAGAGATACAGCGTTGTTTCAGTATAGGTAAAATGAAGCCGCGCCGTTGCGCCAGCCTTATTGCGCAAATAAATCGTTGGTGCTCTTTCATACGTGCTACTCGGATCTCGGCTCAGCGCAAGATCGAAAAAGACATAAGGCACATACACGTTTGTTTCAACCGAATCCGCTGCGAGCGCGCGTTCATCGTGCAGGCTTTCATGCACGATGATGCTGTTGCTCATGAGCAACTCGCCATCACTACTGTTGTTCAAAGCAATTGGCACTTGCAAAAGTTCGCCGCCGCGAACGGAGACTTGCACACTATCGAGCGGGAGCACATCGTCGAGAGTGATCTTGATAAAAAAACGCAGCGTTTGGGTTGGGGCGGCCTCGGGATAAAAAGCTTCTAAGCTTTTGCGATCAATCGCGCGCACATAGTATTCGACGCTCTTCGCAAGCCTCGGAGATGGAATCGGAGCCGAAAACAACAACGTCGCGCTTTGGTGCATGGGAACGACGCGAAATGACTGCTCACCGCCATAGCGATAATAAAGCTCGGCCGTGGCTTGAGTGTGATCATCTTGAATCGTTGCAGTAACACTGTAACTTTCAAAAGAGTCAACAAACCCAACCGGCCCGCTTACCGCAGTGATTTGTGGCGGACGGTTTGGCACCAGCACATCCGCGAAGATCGTGTTGCCTACTTGCCGCAAATTTTCAATCGCAACGCCGGAAGGCTGTGTCTGCGAACGCCAATCGAACTGGGTGTTGTTGCGATCATAGAGATTGGTATTGGGATTGGTGTCAAAGGCAAAACGACCTGTGCGCACAGGCTCGAAAAAATCACGCGCATCGCCGGTGAAGGCGCGCGAAGAGTCGAGCGCGTCAATGCCGCGCCACGGATCAGGCGCGCCTTCGCGAAACATCCCGGCAGCCGATTCGACATCCCAAATGCTCTGCGCCGTACGCTTCAACGTGTTTCCAGCTTGATGCCAAATCAAAAGCCCGCGACCGACATAGACGCTGTCGTAATCCGAGCCTTGATGATTGGCGACTAAGAAATACTGATTGAGGTCAGCTTCGATGAGTAAGACTTTACCCCCACGGCGCACATCATCCAATGCGACATTGTACAGCGTATCATTCACCACTTGCACGCGCTCCGGCGCAAGCCAGCCAATGTCCATCAAGTTCTGAATGCTGTATGGCGCAAGGCGATGGAGGTTTTGATCCATCAACTCATAGTCGCCAAAACTTTTTTCCAAAAAATTCGGCGGATGCTGCGCGCCCAGCAAATGACCATACTCATGCCCGACAATGCCGAGAAAGACCTCGGGATCGGTCAGCTCATTCGTCACCCCCAAACCCGTATAGCGTTTCTCCCACACATCGCCGCGCACGAGCAACGAAAAACCATCCGCGCCGGAGAAAAAATTTCCGAGCAGGTTAAAAAAGATGACATCATAGCGCTCCGCAAAATTCGGCATGTCGGTCTCGACTTTGTCGAGAATCTCATCGGTTAAAACTTCCATGCCCGTGGCTTTCGGCGGCGGTTCAGTTATGCGTTTTTGATAATAACTCATCGCCGAATCGGCCACATAGCAAAACGCGGCGAACGGCGCAGGCCTGAGCGCAGTTTCTACCACGAGCGTTTGCCGACCTTCAGACATGCTGCGAATAAATTTTGGCAATTCGGTTTCTAAACGCGCCGCAACTGCAGGCAATTTGGGGGAGGGTTGGTCGGGGAAGGCAACGTAAATCGCGAGAGCGCGCACGATTTTTTTTTGCGCGAGCGCAGTGTCGGCGCGCGTATGCGAAGCCGTTACCATTGTGTTGGAAGAAAGGCAAATGCCGCGTGCGGCGGATAGTGCCTGCGCTTCGAGTTGCTGGCTGAACGCTAGGAAGAGAGCTGCGGCGGCGGAAAGAGTTTGAATGAAAGGTTTCATAGCCCCTCGCCGTTAAAAGGCGTTGGATTCTTGCAAAAAGATTAAGGCCGTTTCGTTCTAATTTCTCCCTTCCACCCATTTGATCGACGTATGCCCGACGCCCATTTCAATTTCAAAATCGAGGCGCGCCGCGGCACGTTCATAGTTCGGAGAGACGTAAAAGTCACCTTCTTTATCAAAACCGCGCAAACTGATCGGCGCGAGAAACGAGCCGGATTTACGTATCTTCACGCCCAAATCATCCGCGAGGCGAATCGTGTTCAAACCCACGCCGAATTTTAACTCGACGTAGCCTTTGCCTTCATAAGCACCATCAAAAAAAAGTTCGGACTTGCCCGCGCCGCCTTTGAAGGCAAAGTCTTCGAAATTGGCATTGCACAAACCGCTGGCGATGATAGTGGCCGCGCCAGCATTGAGGCGTATGTTGGAGCGGAGTGGATTGCGCTCGCGAAATTCCATGTCCAATTCACCCGCGCCAATATTGAGATTCAACTCACGCAAACGCAAACCGGAGAAATCAAGCCAGGCCTCCACGGCGCCCGCGTTGATTTCGCATTCCAATTCCACGGCGCGCGAGACTTTGATGCGCCAACGATTGGTGCGCAATTCATCAAGGGAAAGATTTTCGCGATGGTCATGCGGCGAGCGCACTGTGAGCCGCGGCGGCGAGCTGGTGGAATCAAAAGTAATCTCAGGGCGCAAATCTTCATTGTCGTAAAGGAGATCCAAATCCACCAGTGCAGAGCTTGAGTCCGATTCGAAATCAAGATAGCCGCCCGTGTATTCAAGTTCGAGCAGCAGTTTGGATTGCCCGGCAAATGGAATCTGCTGCGCGAGCCGTAAGTTTGAATCGCTAGCACGTCGCGCGCGCGAATCGCGGCGTTGCTCGTTTTCTGCCTGCGGCTCTCGCGGACGCTCGCGGCAGTTCGACATAACAAAAGCACACAAGAGCAGCACGAGCCAAGAGTCATTTCTGTTCATATACCCTCCGTGGGGTTGACGAGTTCGACTTGCAAAATAGCAGTGGTTCTAAATTGCGATCAGAGTCGGAAAAGCGCAAGCAGAATTTTCTGCAAAATTCTGTTCCGAGTCGTACAGCTTGCAGAGCGCGTTTCGCACCAGCGCGGACAGAACGCTTTCTGAAGCCGGGTTTTGATTTGAGAAAACAACATTTTTTGAGCGTGCACGCATGGCAAAGTAGTTGCGTAATTCTGCCGTGAGTCGTAAAATCGCAGGAATCAATTCACCTTTGCAACGAACGCTTTGGAGGAACAATGAAACGCTTTTCTGGTTATATCGTCGCTGGTGCCTTGCTCGCCGGCTTATGGAATCTCGATGCGCACGCGCAAGCTGTTTCGAACGCCAAACAACGTCACGACGACAAAAAAGGAATTGCCACCGCAGCCGCGGGTGTGGCTGATGATCGCCGTGATTTGGATCGCCTTTCGGATTTAATCATGCGTTGGGATCGTTTGATGAAGCAAGGTCGCGACGGCGCTGCGCTGCAAAGAGTTGACGAGCAAATTACAGTGGAGTTGCGCAATGATTTGCGCGAAACCTCGGTGCAAGTGCGTCAAGCCGAAAAAGAAGTGAAGCAATCCACTGCCGAGGTCGTCGGCTCGCGCCGCGAGGTTCGCCGCGAAGCGCATGATGGCGATCAAAACAAAAAAGCGCTGCGAGATGACCGCCGCGACTTACGCGACGATAGACGCGACCGCCGTGATGACAAACGCGACGCCAAAAAAGCCGAAGAGATTCTCCAGCGAAAACGCGAAATTTCGAAAGAGTTGATCGTGCTGCAAAAACGTATTGATGCCGACAAGGCTTCCGACCCGGTTTTGCAGGCAAAAAAGCGCGAGTTGTACGGCCAATATCTTGCGCTCTCGCGTGAAGAGATTGAGCTTGGCATTCGCGAAGAAGCGGAAGACATGCGCGAATTGCGTGAGGATCGCCGCGAAACGCGCGAAGATCGTAAACAATAAGCAGGTGTATGCTTACTCAAATCATAGAGGACATTACTTCGAGGTGAGTTATGGAATCGCTCAAGAAGAAAGCTAGGCTGGCGGGTTTGTTGTTGTACGCAGTTGCGCTCACGAGTTTGTCGGGTTGTGTTGCGCATGGTCACTCGCACACGCGCGTGGTGATTGAAACCGGGCACGCGCACTCCGACGACTGTGGGCACTATCGCAAAGGCAAACATTGGCACTTTAAAAAAGGCCACAAACACGGCCATCGCTGCGGGCATCACTTTGTCGGCGGCTTCTGGATTGTCAGATAACGACACGTGCAAGCGCAACCAACCTCGCATGAGCGAAACTTGAAGCTCATGCGAGTTTTTTTTTATGGGAGCGTGAGAATGCAAGATGGCAAGCAGGCCTTAGCGCGTTGCGAGAAGAAGAAATTTTTCACCCTAAAAATTTATACCCGAGGCCATGCACGGTAATAATGAACTCCGGGTTGGCGGGATCGCGCTCGACTTTTTTGCGCAATTTAAGAATATGATTATCGACCGTGCGCGTGGTGGGATATTCTTCCAAGCCCCAAACTTTATCCAACAAATCTGCACGCTTAACGGTCGTGCCGCGATGCGAAATTAGAAAATGCAGAATCTCAAACTCCTTTGCCGTTAGCTCAAGCTCAACCCCCGCTTTCGTTGCGCGATAGTGTTTGAAATCGAGCGCAACCTCGCCAAAGCTAAATTGCTCTGCAAGTTCTTCTGCGTTCGGCTTGTGCCGCCGCAGTTGCGCGTGAATGCGCGCGAGCAATTCGCGCAAGCCAAAAGGCTTGGTCATATAATCATCCGCACCCAATTCCAAACCGAGCACTTTATCAATCTCCTGCCCTTTCGCCGTGAGCATAATGATCGGCATGGTTTTACCTTTGGCGCGTAAATTTTTGCAAACCTCATAGCCCGGCAATTTGGGCAGCATGAGGTCAAGCAGAATGAGATCCACCGGCTGCGCGAGCGCATATTGCAAACCGGCCTCGCCATTGGTTTCGATATGCACGGCATAGCCTTCAAATTCTAAATTATCCGCTAGCCCGCGCGCCATATCCGGCTCATCCTCGATGATGAGAATTTTTGCCATCGTGCTCTCCACGAAATTGCTCCAAAAAATAAGCAGAACCACGGCACCGAAAACTATTTCAAAAATCGATTTGCCTTCAGCATTACGCTGCTGCGGGCACTGGAAATTTCAAACGAAAAGTGCTGCCTTGCCCCGGCACGCTTTGCACTTCAACTTTACCACCGTGCGCCGTCATCACGTGTTGCACGAGCGCCAAGCCGATGCCTGCGCCGCGGGCCTCGCCTCCGACTTCTTCGATACGATAGAACCGATCAAAAATTTTGTGCTGGTGTTTTGCTGCAATGCCTAGCCCGCGATCGGTCACTTCAACCACAATCCAATTTTCCACGCGATAAAGCGCAACGCGTATGTGCTTTTCCGCGGCGCTGTATTTCACGGCATTGTCCAGCAAATTAACAAACGCTTGACCCACAGCCTCGGCGTCAGCATGAATCACAGGCAACTGTGCTGAAAAATTTTCTTCCAACACAAAGCCGCGTTGCCGCAAATGATAGCGATAGCTGTTTAGAACTTCCGCGAGCACCGCGGCCAGGGCAATCTTTTTTTGCTCATAGACCTTCCGCCCCGCTTCGATGCGGGAAAAATCGAGCAGATTATTAACCATGCGCGTTAAGCGGTCCGCTTCTCGTGCGAGTATGCCGTAGTATTCCTGCTTCTTCTCTTCTGCCGGCACGCGGCCCATTTGCAACGTCTCCGCAAACATGCGAATCAAGCCGAGGGGCGTACGCAAATCATGCGAGACGTTGTCCACGAAATCGGATTTCAAACGCGCGAGTTGCGTTTCGCGCAGCAACGTGCGCAGGAACAGGACGACGGCCAATAGTATGATTGCATTCACGCCGGCGAGCAAATAGAGCGTGCGCTTGGTGCGTGCGCGAACGATTTCTGCCGTGCTCGCGCCGCGCAGTTTGATCGCCAAACTCATTTTCGGCAACACCCACAGCGGCTCTTCATATTCATAATCGGAGTTGCTCGCGTCCTGCGTCGTGAAAAAGATTTGAGCTGCGTCGGCGCGTTTCACGGCCAATAAAAAATTCTGATTTTCAAACTCGGCGATTTTGGGTCGCAAAACGGTTTGCACGAACTGTGAAGTGGAAAGCAGCAAGCCGTGAAGTTGCTTTGAGGCGCTTGCCTTTGTTGCCTCGCTCGCGAAGAGAACGAGCAGCTCTTCCTGTAAAGGGTCGGTGTTTTGCAAAGGCAAAACCAACGGGCGGAAATATCCTTTGGCGGCGTGCTCGTGCATACGCGCGATTGCTGCGTTTTCTATGGAGAGCACAGCAGAAAGTCGCGCGGCCAATAGGCTCTGTTGCGCGCGTTGCGAATCGGGCAAAGATAAAAAGAACTGCTCCTGTTGATAAACGAACGCTGCGCGCACTGCGTTGTTGCGCATGCGTACTCGATCCAGACGAGCCGCAAGCGCTTCGGTATTTTGCGCGTCGCGCGTTTCCGCAAAGAGCGCATTTCCCCAACCGCTCACCACGTCCCAACAGTATTGATTAACCGAAAACAAAATCGCGCCGAGTTGCGCCTGATAGAGATTTTGCACGAGTGTCTCTTGCTCGTTCAAGCGCGAAAGCTCCAAGCCCGTGTAAACGAGCAACGGCAGCAGCAACAACATTCCCAACGGCAAGAGCATTCGCCAAAAAAATGTGCGGCGCGAGGCGCGGCGAGGTGAGAAGATAGTCATGGCGGGAATCTACGGCGTGTGGCTGAAAGCGATGTCAGCAACGAGTAAAAGTTTGTAAAAAGATGTCTCGCACTTAATCGTGCGATGCCATGGCCGTTTCGATTTCTTCGGCAGTGTAGGGCAGGCCATGCGTCAACACTTCCACGCCGGTGGGCGTGATGAGCAACATGTCTTCAAGATAGAATGCTTGATCGCCAATCGCAAACATCGGCTCAAACTCTAGCACCATGCCGGCTTTGAAAATTTGCGGGGGGCCTTCGCCGGGTTCCAATCCGCTGCCGTGCAGATGCCAAATCTCCGCGTTGTCTTCGCGTTGCAAAAGTGCCGCAGCTTGTTTGCCGAGCGTTGTGGTCATCTGCGCCTGTGCTTGCTTTGCGGCTGCGCGACCGGCTTGCGCCACCATTTCATCCGTTGCGCCTTCGCGCATCACGGCTAAGCCGGCGCGATACGCACGAATGAGCAGGTTCCACGTTTCGCGCTGCGCCGCCTCAAACTTGCCCGAGACCGGCGCGGTGCGGCCGACATCGCCTTTATAAAAATCGTAATCGCAGCCAATATCCACGCGCACCAACTCGCCGGCTTGCATGACGCGATTGAGATGGTGATAATCCGCGAGCGAAGCAAACGGTTTCGGAAAAACGGCGTTCGGCCCGGACATCACCCACGGCCAAAACGACGGCCCTTCGCCGCCCGCAAGAATACATTCGCACACAATCTCCGCCTCCACTTCGCGCTGCGAACGATTCGCGCGCACACCGCGCAGACCTTTGCGCAAAGCCACGGCGCTGATTTCGGCAACGCGTTTGATCGCCGCAATTTCTCCGGCGCTTTTAATCAAACGGAGATCGGTGATTATTTTTTTCGCCGAGGCGAAGCGTTGCGCAGGCCAGCGCGCCTGTAATGTTTGTCGCCAGAGCACATTCGCATCATCAATTGGCGCAAGCCCCGGCGGATTGCTCTCCGGTGTGGGCGACCAATAACTTTCCGTCGTGTACAAAATCAAATCCGGCTTTTCCTTTTGTCGCCGCTCGATGAACGGAATGAACTCTTCCCATGCGACGACGTGCTCAATCAACAATTCGTTCTGCGAAGACGCACCCGGTGCGAGCCTCGTGTTTGGCATTTGCGCCGCCAACCCGGAAAGCTTTGAGGGCACAAACAGCCACGACTCTTGCGCAATGCCGTCAATCGCGAGAATGGCGCCGACCACGCTCGGCAAGCCGGAGAAATAATAGAAATTCGGGTTTTGCTGAAAGCCATGCACGAAGAGTTGATCTTCATTCGCCAACAACGAGCGCGCATGCAACAACAGAATGCCGTCGCGCAATTGGGCCATGGCGTTTTGCCGGCGCAGGCGAAACTCTTCGCGCGTGATCGTTTCTTGCGCCCATGCAGTTGTTGCCATTATTCCAAACAATGCGGCGAAGAGAACGCTTCGCATGAACTCACTCCGCGTTCGCATACATTTCCTCCAGCAGATTGCCATAGCGCTCCGTCACAACTTTGCGCTTGAGTTTCAACGAAGCGGTCAACTCGCCGCCATCAACGGAAAAATCTTTCGGCACGATGCGCACATACTTCACTGACTCGAACGAGGCCAGTTCGTTGTTCTTCTCTGCAATTTCCGCTTCGATCAAATCGCGCACCTTCGGATGATGCGCCAACTCTTCAAAGTTTTTATAATCGATGCCGACCGCTTTCGCCCACGGCCCAACATGCTCGGGGTTGAGCGTCACCAGCGCCGTGACATATTTTTTACGATCACCGAACGCCATGGCTTGGCTGATATAGCGCGAGGTGCGCAAAATTCTTTCGATGCGTTGCGGCGCGATGTTCTTGCCGCCCGCAGTGATGATCAAATCCTTCTTGCGATCGGTGATGCGTAAGAATCCTTCGCTATCAACCTCACCGATGTCGCCGGTGTAGAGCCAGCCGTCTCGATCAATCGTCTCCGCAGTGGCTTCAGGATTTTTGAAATAGCCCTTCATCACATTGGGGCCGCGATAGAGCACTTCGCCGTCGCTCGCAATCTTCATTTCCACGCCCGGGCCTACTTGCCCAACCGTGCCGAACTTGTTGTTGTCATAGCGATTCACATTCGTGAACGAAGTATTTTCCGTCATGCCGATGCCTTCGAGAATGAGCACGCCGCATGCATGAAAAAATTCCGCAATGCTCTTGTTCAACGGCGCCGCGCCCGAAACCGCCCACACCATTCTGCCGCCAAACGCCGCTTGAATTTTGCTCAACACGAGCTTGTTCGCGAGTCCGTGCTTGAAGCTCAAGCTCGCGGGAATGGCTTGCTTCTGCTGCTGCAACGCGCTCACTTCATAGCCGACATTGAGCGCCCAATGAAACAACTTGGCCTTCACGCCGCCCGCGTCCTGCACGCCCGAAGTGATCTTCGTATAAATTTTTTCAAAGATGCGCGGCACGCTGGCGATAAAATGCGGCCGAATCTCTTTTAAATTGTCCGGCACCTTCTCGATGCCCTCGGCGAACGCGACCGCCATGCCGTTGTACATCGAAAAGTTGATGATCAAACGCGCGAACACATGCGCCATTGGCAGAAACAAGAGCGTCACAAACTCCGGCTTGAGGTAAAGCGAAGCGCTCGCGGTTTCCATCGTGAACAAGACGTTGCGATGCGTAAGCATCACGCCTTTGGGCACGCCTGTGGTTCCCGAAGTGTAAACCAACGAGGCGAGATCCTCCGCTTGAATCGCGGTCGCGCGCTGCTCATACGAACTCTCTGCAATGTCTTTTCCCTTCACCAAAAAATCTTCCCAACTCATCACGCGATTAGCCGTATCGCTCGCACCGTCATAAATCACCAAATGGCGCACGCGGTTGATCTCATTGCGCACGGAGAGCAACTTGTCGAGCTGCATCTTGTTTTCCACGAACACGATCTCCGCGTCGCAATGATTGATCACATATGCGCAATCAGCGGCGAGATTCGTGGGATAAACGCCGACAGTCACACCGCCCGCGTTCATGATGCCGAAATCGCATTGCACCCATTCCAACCGCGTCGCGCTGAGAATGGCGACGCGGTCGCCATGCGCCACGCCAAGCACGAGCAAACTCTTCGCAATTTGTTTGCAACGCTCTGCTTGCGCATTCCAAGTCACGTTTTGCCATTGCCCCTCGCGCTTGAATTGATACGCCGTCTTGTTCGGGTTCGCCGCAACCACTGCATTCAAGAGTTGATACACCGATTGATATTGCATGCGCCTCTCCTCATCGAAACGTTTTTTGCAGTAACCGCACGTGGCTTTATTTCATCCGCAAACTGACCTCAACCTCCAGCCTGGCGATGCTTCAAGGTCGAAGGGGCAACGCCGAAATCTGCGCTCGGCTCGCAGCCTTGCAACCGCAGCATCATGGCAATAAGCGCGTAATGATGCACCGTGTGACTCACCAAGAATTGCAATTCGCGCGGCACGGACGAACGGCTCCACGCCGCCACAGTTCCATGCTCGGCATTGCTCGCATGCTTCACTCTGAGCGGGTGCTCCGCGTCATAGCGTGGCATCTGTTGCAATGCCGCGATGTCGGCTTCGATACGTTTGATCGCATACGTGCGTTCGCGCTCCAGTCTCACGTCGCGCGGCCGGGCGTCGTAATCAATTTGGCCCGTGCGCCATTCGCCGATAAAACTTTCATAATGCTCCACGCAATGCCGCACGTGCGCGCCGACGCTGCTCTGAAAAGCGAGCGGCACCGCGGCGCTATATAACTCATCGCTCAATCCGAGCAACAACGCCAACGCTTGCTGCAAATATCCAATATTGTCCGCAATCAAACTCATGGGTTCGGGCATAACGCTTCCATCTTTACTACGGGAATGAATTGTCGTGCAATAAGCTCGCGCAGTTTTTCCGCCAACACTTTTCGGTCACTCTCTAGCAAAGTTTCCTCGCCAAACGTGAGCGTGGCCTCAAAGCGTTTCACTTTGAGTAAATTGAAGACGTGACTGCCAAACGTCATATCCGCCCACCAACACACTGCAAGATGCGCGGGCATTTCTCCGTGCGGCGTGCGATAACTCAGGCTCGCATACGAGATCGGCTGCTTGCGCGCCACAGCCAATTCCAACAACGCCGGCTTGAGCGGAAGCACCTCCGCGCCCGCGGAGCTTGTGCCCTCTGCAAAGAGCACGATGCCCTCGCCGCGCGCCAACGCTTCGTCCAACGCGCGATGCACGCGCAAAATTTCCTTGCGTAAGCCGCGATCGATATACACCGTGCGCATGCCCGTGGTGAGATGCCCGACGATGGGCCACGCCGCCACGTCATGCCGCGAAATGAACACGCACTCCGCCTGCGAAGCGAGCAACACGATATCCATATAGCTCAAATGATTCGTCACCAAAAAAAACGGCGCACGCGGCGGTCGCCCCTGCACCGTAATTTTCATGCCCATCACCCACGCCATCCAACGCGACCAATTGCGGAAGATGAACAAGCGCCACGCCCTGCCGAAACGCAGGCGATAGCGATCCGCCAACTTTCCCGGCAACCATATGCTATATAGCACCAACGTGCCCAACGCAATCAAAACCACTCGCACCACGGCGCGCAAAGTTTTCATCGAAAGAAGTAATCCGCGGTTTTGTCGTCCATAGCTTCGGCGTCGAAGAGCGTAAAGTAATCGATCGTCTTAAACTCGCGATCAATCGCGGGCGGCCCGCATATTTTCGCGCCGATAGTGAGATAAAGTTTCATGAGCCGCGGAATGTTCGCCGGCGCTTCCGTCGCAGCCGTAAAATCTTCCGCATAACAAACTTGCGCCGGCTGCGGCCGCACACACACCGTCTCATGCACATGACGCTGCGCATGCAAAAAATCCATCACGCGCTTGCCTTCGCTCGGGTCTTGGCTCGTCAACGAACAACAGCCGAAGAGATAGCGCTTGCGATTGAACGTCATATAATGCGCCAAGCCGCGCCAGAGCAGATACAACACGCGCGCGTTGCGATGCCGCTTCGCCACACACGCGCGCCCCAACTCCACGGATTGCTGCAACAACTCCAACGGCAGCGACGACAAATCAAACACGCACGTCGAATAGAATTTCTCCGTGCTGCCCGCCATCTCCCACGTTTGCATGCGATACGTGCCAATGGCTTCGTTCGTTTGCGTATCGAGCACCAGCATGTGATGACACACCGCATCGAACGCATCCTCGTCGCGCTTGGTGTGATACGAAGTTTCCAAACCCTCGCCCAATTCGAGGTTGAAAATATCGAAACGCAACTTGAGAATCGTTTCCAACTCCGCGCGGCTGTGCGCATAGCGCAAAAGATATTTGCCTTCGGTGATTTCAGTGGCGGGAAGGTATTCAGTAAAACGAGGGTACGGCTCCGTTTCCGGATAACTCATGGCTGCTCCTTCCTCCGTAAGCGAGACGCGGGTTTGCAAAAGCACCGGCATTTTAATTTTTAAATCGGCCATTTGCAATTCAAAATTTCCCGCGCACGTAATGCCTCAGTTATGTGTGGAGTCGCGCGGGCATCTGCCTGATGAAATTTGACGAGCAAGTTCGGGAATCAAGTTCGCGTCCCCAATATCCTGTCATTCAGCAGGAATCTTTTTAAGCACTGGCAGTATTGCCTGCGAGTAAAAAGATTCCTGTTGAAGGACAGGTCGTGAACGAGATTACCGATTTTGAAAGTCCAAACTCATTCGACAGAGCTCTGCGTTACACTCTCCACCAATAACTAAAAAGTTTTTTTATGGCTTGTCGCTGCTCCACCGAGGGTTCATCGTTGCTTGTTTACCTGACTTTTATTTTTTCAAGCTAGGTGACTTCAAAGCGACGGGCTCCTCATGCTGAACTATTTGACGATACGAATGCTCATCGCAGGACCTTTCACTCCATCACGCGATACGTCTGCGGATCCGCACGCAGCGCGAGCAGATTCTCATATTGCCAAACCTCGCCCGTAATGCGCACCGGCTGCGCGACCAACTCCAACACTTCCTCATTCACTGCGCGGCCAGAAGCGGAGAGGAGCATGAGATAGGTCACCTCGCCGCTCTCATGTCGCGCGATCAAAATCGGCGGAATGCCGCCGGCAATGCAACGCACCGCACACGCGCGATGGGTTTTCATCTCTCCCGGATTCATCACGCCAAGAAAGCATTTGCTATCCACAATCTCGCCGGTGAGCGTGAACGTGCCCAATGCTTGCGGCACGCTGGCCACCTGCGCCGCGGCGAGCGGCGCAATCGTGTTTGGAACCAACTCAATCATGGTTTGATCATCGCGAAAGATCAACGTGCCTTGCAGCTTCACGCGCCAGCCCGCATACTTTGCAATCTCCTCTTGCGCGCCGTGCTTTCCTTCTGCCACCAAATAGTAGCGTGAGAATGTCGGCAAGCTTCCACTTTGGCCGGGGCGCGTCACGAGCAAAGTCGGATACGGCTCCGCGCTGATCACGCCTTCGAATGCGCGCGGCTGTAAAAATTCAAACACACTAAAAGCAAAATTCTGCTGCTGCACGGCAAAGAGCAACGCCGCCATTGCTCCTACCGCGAGCGCACCGAAAATAAATTTGCGCACGTGTGCCGCAATCTGCTTGGGTGCACGCGGCAGATAGCCGACATAAAACGCGTCGCGACTTTTTTGTTTGGCCATATGACAACTCCATAAAGAAACTAAAGCGGATTTTCAGACAAGCTGAAAATCCGCTTTAGAATATTATTGTTCTCCCAACCGTGCGAGCGCGCGCGGCTCCATGAACCAATGTAAAGCACAACGGCCCGCGACAATCGGTTTCGGCGCTTCCAACAAGGCAACGCCGCCTTTTTTAAACGGCAACTGTGAGAGCATCTGGCCCGTTAGCAATAATGCGAGCAACGCACCCACCTGCGGCTCGTGCCCGACCAACGCAAGCGCGTCTGCCTCCGCATGTTCATTGAGAAATGGAATCAGGTCTTCTGGATTTGCTTCGGGCACGAGTAGATTCGTTTCTCCAACAGACTTGAGCTTGAATCGCTTTTGCACAACCTCCGCTGTTTGCTGGGCGCGCACCAATGGGCTGGAATAAAGATGCGAAAGTTTTACGCCGATGCGCTCCAGGCCGCGCGCAATGCGCTTCATTTTTGCGCGGCCACTTTTGGTTAATGGCCGCAACTCGTCCCGTTGCTCCCACTCTTCCCGCAGCTCGGCAATGGCGTGGCGGATGATATAAATTTTCATGGTGACTCCTGAATGTCTTTTACTGAAATGAAGCTGCAACCTGAATTTTCCACCAATGGACTCCCGCCGGAGGAGGTGGGAATGATCGCGCGAAGATTGCGCCTGCTTCAGACGGCCAAACTCACACACGTTTCAAGCGTAACGAAGTTGAGCCTGCGCCTCGTGCTTTGCGCTCGGCTGTCGGTTTAGCGGCGCGGGAATATAGAAAGCGCGTTCCGTGAGAGCAAATACATTTCAGACGCGAGGAAAAGAGCTTGTCCACCGCGATTTTTTTTCTTATAATTTCGCCCGCAAAAATGTCTATAGGATTCGCGGCGCATCGTAGCTGAATGCGCCGTTGCTTTTGTAGAGGATGGGAATCGCCATGACGAAGTCACTCGTTGCCGTCTGCCTTGCGCTGAGTTTCGCAGCTTGCTCCAAAAACAACGCGTCACACACTGTGATTGAACAATCGCCGGCGGCGGAGAATAACGCACCGGCGGCAACACCTGAGCCGACGGCCAGCACTCCCACTGGGCCGGTTGCCGGTTCGGTGTTTGACGTGATCTCTCCCAACAGCTCCATGCCCAAAGATGTGTTGCAGGCCATGGGGCAATATGAAATCAAAAGCATTGATCGTCACCAGCTTTGGCGCACGCACGCTCTTGACGTGGACGGCGACGGTTCGAAGGAGTTGTTGATCTCCAATGTATTCGAATGGTGCGGCAGCGGCGGCTGCGGCGTTTGGCTCTGGCAACGCACGCGCTCGGGGCTGCGCAATCTCCTGCCCACGGATAATATTCTTGCGGAGGCGGTCGCGCTTGAAGATTCGAGCACGCGCGGATATCACAATCTGCGCATCTATTCCCGCAAGTTCAACAAGCTGCAAGAAAGTGTGCTGGTGAGCGATCTCTACGTTTGGCGCGAGGCGCAATACGTTCTTGCCGAAAGCCGGCAACTCGGCAAGTATTTGCAAACGTCTCTGCCCCAAACGGCGTGGAAAGTCGTCCCATGATTCACCACAAGGCAATGGCAAGCAACCCAACCTGTGAATCGCGAATGAACACGCATCAGCGCGAATAGAAACTCCGGCAGAATTATCCGCGCTGACTCTGCCGTCCAATCGTTCTGCAACAGCATTACAAAATCACCCTTGAGGAGGTGTTGACCATCGAAATCCTGGCGAATCTCATCGCAATTCTGACCGTGCTGATTGGCGGCGGCTTACTCGCCAAAAGCTATTTTAAAAAAGCAAAGGTCACGAAAGTCGAGCAAGACGCGTACAAAAAGAACGCGAGCAATCACAACAAAGAGCTTGACACGGCGCTTTCGAAGAAGGATGAAAAAGCGTACAGCGATTTGTTGCATGCGAAGGCCACGCGCTTCCAGCCGAAGATTCCGTATCGCATCGACGGCTCCGGCGAAGTCATGAAAAAAGTGAAGAGCCAAATGGAAGCCGTGAGCGGCCCCACGAGCGTGCTGCAAAAGAGCGAGGAAATTTATAAAGAAGCGCTGGTCGTGGTTTATAATTACATGACCGACGGCAAACTCGGCGATAAGTTCGTGGAAGGCTCCGGTAAAGTCACGCGCATTTGGGTGAGCACTGACAACGGCTGGCGGTTGGTGCATGAACATGTCAGCGAAAACTAACGAGGCAAAGATGCGCCACCCGGCATTATTAGATCGCCATCAAACCGCGCTGCTCGTGATCGACATTCAAGCGCGCGTACATGCGGCCATGTGCTTCAGCGCGCAAGTGGAGCAGAATGCCGTGAAATTGATTCGCGGCTTTCAAACTTTGCGTGTGCCGATTTACGTGACCGAGCAATATCCCCAAGGCCTCGGCGGAACGATCCCGGCAGTTGCCGAAGCCTTGGCCGGCGCACAGCCTTTGCAAAAAATGTCATTCAGTTGTTGCGGAAGCGAGGCATTAATGGCGGGGTTCAAAGGCGAGGGCATTCAGCAAGTCGCGCTCTGCGGTATTGAAACGCATGTGTGCGTTTCGCAAACCGCGCACGATTTGTTGGCGCAGGGCTTTCAAGCACACGTTGTGCGCGACGCCGTGTCCTCGCGACGCGAGGGCGATCACAGCAATGCGCTCGAACGCATGCGCGCCGCGGGCGCAATCATTACCACCACCGAAGCCGCTTTGTTCGAACTTATGGTGCGCGCCGACATCGCGGAGTTCAAAGCGATTTCCGCTTTGGTGAAGTAGCGCTGGTCTTTCTTTCATGCGCGCCACGTTCGGTGGTGAGCGTGGCCGCGCTTCATTCCCTCCATTTTATCCGCGACGGTTTCGCATCACAGTTGCTGCACAAAATAGCCTTTGCTCTGAAGCGCAGGAATCAAACCTTCCGGCCCCACCATATGTCCCGCGCCCACCACAACGAGATGCGTCTTATCGGCTAACAAAAACTTTTCGATCCGCGGCAGCCAATTGCGATTGCGTTCTGTAATCAGCGAAAAATAAACTTCCGGGTACGCTTTCATTCCCTCAAAAAGTATTGTCGCAAGCGTATCCGGCTCGCCGCGTGACCAGGCCTGTACGATGCGGTCAAGATCACTCTCCAACACATCCCACTCTTGCAGGGTCTCTTCCAAAAAATCGTTTTGATTTTTGAGCGACATCAGGTCAAAGCGATTGATTTGAAAAGCAATACTCTCCAAAGTCAGAACCGGCTTGTTGGCAGCTTGCGCTTTCTTAAAAAAGTATTGATCCACGCCATGCTGCGGGGTCAAGCCCATGAGCTGCAATTTCGCCGCGGTTAATGTGATGCCCACCAGCCACGGCTCGAAGTTTTGTATGAACACGAGATCGAGCCCCACTTCTGCCGCGCGCTTTTGTGCGAGCGCAAGTGTCTCTTTGGAGAGCACGCTTTGCAATGTTTTGCCTGCGGCGAACACGCCTTTGCCCAGCACGAGTTGTTGCATCTGCGGAAGCGCAAGGCTGTCCGGATTGATTTCAAGCACAAGCACGCGCGACTCATCAAAGGCCTTTTCCATTGCAGTAGGCAGGGGATAATTCTCCGCCTGCAGCAAATGAATCGAGCCGAGTAAGTAAACCGTATTGGCTTTGGATTGCACTTTCCACAAACAGCTTTTTGAAATTGGAGCGCTCGTTTCTTGCGCAAAGGTTGAGGCGAAGCAGAGGAAAATAAGAGAAGGGATAAACTGCCGGGATAGAAAAGAATTTTTCTTTCGCATGAAGGCAAGGCATTCCATGTTTATGGTTCAGGACAGATTTCAGCAACTTGCACTTCGAAACCAGTTAGCACTTCCGAGCGTGCGGAAGCACCAATCGCATAGTTGCCGAGCAAATGATACTCGCCAGCCCGCAATACAAAAATCTCAATCGTGCGTGCGAGCGGATCGATCAGCCAATACTCGCGCACACCTGCTCTGGCATAGGCGCGAAACTTTTTGCCGCGGTCGATACTCGCATTGGACGGCGAGAGCACTTCAACGACAAGGTCCGGCGCGCCTTCAATACGAGTCGGTTTGACTATATGCAGCCGCTCTTTTAAAATGAACAAAACATCAGGCTGCACCGGTTCTGCAATTCCAGGGAGAATAACGTCGATGGGAGCCACGAAAGCTTTCCCGGCATTATTTTGCTTGCTGAAATTACGGAGCGCAGTAATCATCTCTGAATTGGAATCTTGATGCATTGGAATCGGTGCGGGCGCCATATGCAATTCTCCCTCGATGATTTCGTAGGTCATGCCATCTTCGGGCAAGCGGCGGTAATCTTCATACGTCCACTGCCCCGGAGGCGGCCAATGTTTTTCCGCAGGGTATTCATTTTTTTTGAATGCCGGACGAAACGCAGTAGTTACGGCCATACGGTGCTCCTGATTTTTAATTCACGATAATCACAATGGCGTCGGATGACGATAAAAGAGCGGCGCTTGAAAAGCAATCAAATTTTCCAGCCGTGCCGTGCGAGCACTGCTTGCAAACGCAGCGCGCGCGGCATTGCCAAGCCCGCGCGCGCGCAAAGCGCACGGCTGTCGTCGGTATCGCGCCAAAGCTCGTGCGGCGCGCCGGAGAAGATGATCGTGCCTTCGTGCAGCACCAACACGCGTTGCGCGAGTTCATAGACCAAATCCGCGTCATGGCTGATCATGACGAGCGTTTTGCCGGCGCGATGCCATTGCTGCATGAGCGCTTTCACTTCGTCGATGCCGCGCGCATCCAAGCTCGCCGTCGGCTCATCGAGCACGAGCATTTCGGGAACCATAACGAGGACGCCCGCGAAAGCGACACGGCGCTTTTCGCCTTCGCTGAGGGTGAGCGGATTGCGCTCTAAAAAATTTTCAGACAAGCCAACCTGCGCGCACGCCTGGCGCGTACGCGAATTTATTTCTTCCTGCGACAACTTTTGCTGCACCGCGGCGAAAGCAACGTCCTCACGCACGGTCGCGGCGAAAAGTTGCGCCTCGGGAAATTGAAACACGAGGCCGACGCGCCGACGCAGCGCAGTGAGCGGGTAATCTTTCGCATGGATATTTTTCGCGTCAATCAAAACCTCGCCGCGCGCTGGCGGTAATAAACCGTTGCACATTTGCAGCAACGTGCTCTTGCCCGAGCCGGAGCGTCCGACGATCGCGACAAACTCATTGGCCGAAATCTGAAAATTCAAATCGCGGAGTTGATAGCGCGAGGCGGAATGAACTGGAGGGTGATAGTTTTCGTAGGCGAAATAAACTTCGCGAAAGGCAAGGGTCATATGTTATCGGCGTCTTCTCCGAGGCGAGCGATGGTGCGCGGCAAGCGCAGCGCTGCAAGATCAACTTCCGGCAAATGCAAGCCCAGGTGTTGGAGCCGCTCAAACTCCGTGAGCGCGAAACTGTCCGTCATGCCCGCGATGAAATCGGCGATGCGGCGTTGCCGACTTTCCGCACTTACGCGCAAAGGCACAACACCGGTTTGCTGCGGCAACAGCGCAGGATCTTCATCATATGCGCGATAAAGACTGCGCAACACTTCGCCCGCATGTGCATCGGTGCGTCGCGTCGCGGGATGAAAGATGATGCGTTGATAAATGAACTTGTTCAATTCATTCTGCAACGCCTCCGTCTCCGGCCCGAAATGAATGATCTCTTGATCGAACCGATGCTGCCGCTGCTTCTGCGCAACAAAGTGCTCCAAGTTTTGCAAGCCCTGCGCGATCAAATCGCTCACCAACAAATTCACCAAGCCGTTCACGAGCCGATTGCAGTACAAATAGAGATTCTGCTCGGCGACCATGCGCAGTTGAAATTGCTCCTCTACGCGCTGCACAATTTCCAGATCGCGAATTTCTTCCGGCGTCACCAATTCGGCGCGAAGGCCGTCTTCGAAATCATGCGTGCGTTGCGCCACTTCGTCGGCGAGCGCAACGAGTTGCCCTTCGACAGTGGTGGCGTGATCCAATTCAAAATGCAGCCCGGCGAGTTCGAGATCAGCATAGCGAATTTGCCCGCGCTTCAAGCGGGTATGTTTGAGCAAGCCTTCACGCACTGCGGCCGTGAGATTCAAACCCGGAAACTCATACTTCGTTTCGAGCAGGTCCACAATGCGCAACGATTGATAATTGTGTTTGAAACCGCCGCAGGCGCCTTGGCCCAGCGGATCGCAGCCTTGTAAAATTTCATCAAGCACGCTTTCGCCGAGATGGCCGAACGGCGTGTGCCCCAAGTCATGCCCGAGCGCGATGGCTTCGAGCAAATCTTCATTGAGACCGAGAGCGCGACCCGCGGTGCGTGAAATCTGCGCGACTTCGAGCGTGTGCGTGAGACGCGTGCGAAAGTGGTCGCCTTCCGTGATGAGAAACACTTGGCGTTTGTGCTTCAAACGGCGAAAGGCACGCGAATGAATGATGCGATCACGGTCGCGCTGAAACGCCGCGCGATACGCATGCTCCGCTTCGGCATGCCGCCGTGTGCTGTGCGCGTGCGCGCTCGGGCAGGCATACGGCGCGAGCCACTGCGCTTCGAAACGCAGCCAATCGGCACGCGTGCGTTGATGAAAAAGCCTAGACATTTTCGAGTGGCGCTTGAATGCGTATTTTCTGTTCTGAGAAAAGCAAACCGACTATTGCCCAAGCCCTGCGCAGAATTGCTTTGCGGAGAATCGTTTTGCGCTTGCCGCAGAGCGCATGCGCGTCATGATTCCGTTGTCGCATCATCACGATCCGAAAAAACTTCGGCCGCAAATCGAAAAACTTCAGTCGTGGGTTCTTGCCAAGCAAAAAGCGGCAAATCTGCCTTGCGGCAAGTTTGCTCTAAAAAATGCTGCGCTTCCCAATTACGTTTGGCAGCAACTTGCGGCAACAACAAACCGTGTTTCTTGCCGTGTCGCACGAAAAGCCCGTCGCGGCCGATTTCGATTTCATTCGGCGCATGCAGCGCTTGCATGGAATGCAAAAGCGATATTTCGATTGCAACGTTGCCCAACTCTTCCGCTTGCAACGGCGCAAAGCGCGGATCATGACGCGCCGCAGCTTGCGCCATCTCTGCGATCAACTCCGGCAGCGGTGCGTTCGCATTGAGATTGCCGATGCACCCGCGCAATTTACCCTTGACATAAAGGCTCACAAATACCCCGCAGTAATCTGCGGCGACATCAAAGTGCGCAGTTTCGGTTGAAGCCGGCAGCGGCGCTGCGGCAAAGAGTTCGGCAAGTGCTTGTTGCGCCGTTTGCAGCAAACTAGCTTTTTGTGCAGGCGTGAGCATAACGTTTTCAATTGCGACTAAAACTCACTGCGGCATATCCCACAACGCAATCAAAATCTCCCGATACGCTGCCGGAGTGATCATAGCAGAGCAACTCGATGCGATTTGCATGCAAGGCTTGGGCAGCGAGCAACGTCGTAATCATCGGACCGCTCCCGCAGGCTTCGCATTTCCGCTGCACCAAAGCTTCATGCAACTTGCGCGCTTCTCCGGCGAGCAGCAATTCCAAGCAATGTTGATCGAGTTGCCGCGCCGCTTCGGCATTGTGATAGTGCGACAAATCCGAGCTTGCAATCAGCAGGAGCGCATGTTGCGCGGCAAGCTCTGCAAGCCGGTGCGCGAGCGCTTCGCACAGTTCCCAGGAATGCTCGCCCATCACGATCGGCAACAACGCACTGTGCGGCAACACGCGCTGCAAAAAGGGAAGCTGCACTTCGAGCGCATGCTCCGCGCGGCCGTCGCCCGCATCATGACCAAGCCAGGAGCACACAAAGCGCTCATCAGATTGCGCCAACTCCTGCACGAGATCTTGCGCAACGGGCATCTCTCCCAGCGGCGTAACGTAGGCACGGCCGTTGAACAGCGAGATAAACGGAAAACGTTTGAAATGGCTCGGCGCGAGCACGGCAACGGTTTGCGCCGCACAACCGTGCAAAAGTTTATAGCCATGCGCAGCCACGCCGCCGGAATAAACATAGCCGGCATGCGGAACGAGCAGAGCGACGATTTCTTTTGGAGCGTTGGTGAGGTGAGTTGGTGCGAGCAATTCGCCAACTTGTTGTTGCAATGCGTGCGGCGAGGCCGGGTAGAACATACCTGCGACGGCGGCGCTACGCACTGCCGTTGGCGCAGGCGTTTCAAAGTTGCGGGAATGAGATTTCATTGCGGCTCATTCCGAAAAAAGTGATCGCGATAATATCTGTGCGGTTGAGTTGTAGGCAATTCTGCTTATGGCGCGAGCAATGTATGAGAAAAACCTGAAATGTCAACAGAATCTTTGCGCTTGACATCGGCGCCGGCCGCGGGTATTTTGCCTGCGGCTCCGGTCGAATTTGTAATTGCTTTTTCGTCTTCTCTGTGTATGTGCCTCGTGCACAAGAAGCATTCCGCTTACCTTCATGAATGAAAGGATGCAGTTATGGCAATCGCTGAAAAATTTCCCGGCTTTCCCAAAGCGAGTGTAAAATTCTTTAAAGACCTTGCGCAGAATAACAGCAAGGCCTGGTTCGACGCGCATCGCGAAGAGTATGAGCAAAACGTCGTGCTGCCTTCGGAGCAATTCGTTATCGCCATGGGCGCGCGTTTGCAAAAGCTCTCGCCCAAAGTCAACGCCGACCCGCGCGTGAATCGTTCGTTGTTTCGCCTCAACCGTGATACGCGTTTCAGCAAGGACAAGACGCCGTATAAAACGCACATGGGAATAATGTTTTGGGAAGGGAGCCGACCGCGTATGGAATGCTCGTGCTATTACATGCATCTGGAGCCGCCCACGCTCATGCTCGGCATCGGCATTTACGAATTCACGCCGGAGCTATTGGAAGTGTATCGCAAGGCGTGTGTGCATCCCAAGCTCGGGCCGGAGTTGAACAAAATTGCGAAGCAACTCACCAAGAAGGGCTATAATCTTGGCGGGAAGTTTTATAAAAAAGTTCCGCGCGGCTTCGAGGCGGAGCACCCCAATGCGGAATTGCTTCTCCATAACGGCATGCACGCGGGCATTGAGATGAAAATCCCCGCAGAGTTCCATGCGCCCAAGCTGCTCGATATTGCTTTTGCGCATTACAAGAACATGGCGCCGCTGCACAAGTGGCTGGTTGCAGTAATGGGCTAGCACACAAACGCGTGTTGTTCTTGCCGGCGGATTTTCTTTCTCCCAAGAATGCGATGCGCGTACAGTTTGTGAATCTCGCAGCGCCGAATGCTGCGCAGTGTGCTTCGGCATATGCGCTGCTTAACGAAATCAAATTGATTTCTGAAGCGACTTTCAGCAACAAAGACCACGGCAATACCCCACCTGCAAGCTTGCAGGTGGGACCTAATTTTCCCAACCCGATCAATCCTTCTACCAAAATTTCTTGACAACACACCCACTTCGACCATGCGGAGATTTTTGATTACAACGCTATGGGCCAGCGCGCTGCAAGCTTTCGCACAAACGGCGTCTCTTCCGGCTGGCGCGACTTGGAAATCGTGCTTGCCGATCACGCTTCCAGTGTCTATCTTTATCACGTGCGCGTCAACGGCCTCGTTTCGGAAATGAAGAAGATGTTGTTGGCGAAATAAAATCGCGCGAACACACAACCCGTTCAAAGGATCGCCGCGTTGAGAATTTTTCCCCATGGCTTCGCACCCTTCGCTGCTCATCCCGCAGAGTATTACTTTCTCCCCAAGAACTTTCCATCGTGTCTCGTTTCAACTTACGGCGAAGCCTCCCGTTTCCCATGCTTGCGCGCTCCAATTCACGCAAAGAACTTTTCATATCATTCGCGTGTTTCAGGGCAAAAAATCCGTTGCGTAGATTTAGAAAATTCAAAAATCGTTTCTTAGAATAATGAAAAGACAATCACTATGAAATTCATGACGACCTCTCTTTGTTGCTTGGGCACGTTCCTGTTCTCGGCTATTGCTGCGCCTCAAACGCAACAAGCCCTCGGCACATTGCAATTCGAAATTCGCGATCGCGACGCGAACACGCTTATGCCCGGCAAACTTGTTTTCTTGCGCGAAAGCAAACCTTTCGAACTCGGCGTGAAATCTGATGGACTTATTGCGAGCCGGCAGAGCACAATTTATTCGGGCGAAGGCAAAGGCACGGTGAAAATTCCCGTGGGCGAATATGAAGTGTGGGCCGGGCGCGGCCTCGAATATTCCGCGGAAGTGCATCATGTAAAAATCACGCCCGAAGGCGAGGCGAGGCTCATCGCGCAATTGCACCGCGAGATTGCGACGCCCGGCTATATCGGCGGCGATATGCACCTGCACACATTCACGCACTCGGGCCACGGTGACTCCAATGTGGAAGAGCGCATCATTTCATGCATTGGCGAAGGCTTGGAATGGGCCGTGGCAACGGATCACAATCATCATGTTGATTATGCGCCGACGAGTCAAAAGCTCGGACTCACTTCGCACATGGCCACGACTATCGGCAATGAAGTGAGCACGCCCATCGGCCATTTCAATGCCTACCCCGTGCCGCTGCTCGATCCGCCGCTCAAACATGATTTGAAAAACGCGAACGAGCTTTTCAAGCTCATGCGCGATTTGCCCGGCGAGCGTGTGATTCAACTCAACCATCCGCGTTGGCCCGGCGCGGCATATTTTACCGAAGTCGGCCTCGATGAAAACTTCGCGACGAGCAATAATCCGAATTGGGGTTGGGATTTCGATGCGTTTGAAATTTTAAATGAGAATCGCGGTCTCGGCTGGATTGTGGAAGAAGAGAACCCGGTCTCCGTGAAGCAAGATTGGTTTAACTTGCTCAACAACGGCCAACGCTTCACTGCGGTGGGAAATTCCGACAGTCATCATGTGATGGAATATCTCGCGGGCGTGCCGCGCAATTATATCGCTAGCACAAGCGAGGAACCGGCGAAGTTGGATGAGAATGAATTAACGAAGAGCATCAAGCAGCACAACGTTTCGGTCAATCGCGGCTTGTATGTGGAGTTCTCTGCGAACGAGGGTGCCCCCATCGGCGCGCAAGTTTCCCCGCGTGAAGGCAAAGTGGATTTTCACATTCGCGTGCAAGCGCCGCATTGGATCGCATGCGATACGGTGCAACTCGTGGGCAATGGCGCAGTGCTCGAAACTTTTGTTGTTGCGCCGCAAGATAGCGCCGTGCGTTTTCAGCGCACGCTCACTGTCGCGCCGCAAGTCGATACGTGGTACGTCGTAATTGCGAGCGGCAAGCAGGCGATGTCGCCGCTCATGCACGATGCGCCGGTGCCAATCACGCCGCTCGGTTTTACCAATCCAATTTGGGTTGATGCCGACAACGACGGCAAGTTCACTTCCGTGCGCGAACGCGCGGAACAGTTGGTTAATGAACAAGCGCACCGTCCGACGGAATTGGTTGCAAAGCTCGCGACGCAGCCGGCAATGATGAAAGCCGCGATTGGTTATTTAGCAGAAGCCCCACTCGCGAATAAAAGCGACATACTCGCGCCGATGCTGGAGCATGCGCAGCTAGATTTGCGTTTGGCGATCTATAAACAACTCAGCCGCGAGCGCACTCTCACGGCGAAGACCGCGCTGCAACGCGCCGCGACGAATGCAACCACGCCGCTGGAAAAGATGATGATCGCTCTCGCGCGCGTGGAACACGGCGAGCGCATGCAATGGCAAACCGCATTGCTCAATGCGAAAGAAGTGAAGGAGCGCCGCTTTCTCAAGGCCGCTTTTCGCCATCATCCGCGCAAGAAACCGATTCTGAACTGGCAAATCGCGGGGCCATTTTTCTACAAAAAAGAACACGGTTTGGAGGTGTTTCATACGATTGAAAAAAGATTCTCCGCGGATGCGCTCTACGTGAACAGCAAGGGCAAGAGAATTCGTTGGCAAAAGACTGCGGCGCCCGCGGACGGTGTGATTGACTTCATCAAACTCTACGGCGCGACGGAGAAAGCGAATGCGTATGCCTACACCGAGTTCACTGCGCTCACGAGCGGCGAAGTGCTTTTCTTGCTCGGCAGCGACGACGGCGTGGCCATGTGGCTCAACGGCAAAGAAGTGCATCGCAACGATGCGCATCGCGGCGTGGCGAGCGGCTCGGATATCGTCATCGCGCCGGTGCAAAAGGGCGTGAATACGTTGTTGCTGAAAATCGAAAACGGCGGAGGCGGTTGGGGCTTTCTCGCAGAAGTGGTGGAGGTGATGGGCAATACGAAATTTTGATGCGGATTGAAAAGCTGAAGCTCCGCCTGAAGCGTGCGGGCCATGAAGCAAAAGCTTCGTTTCTTTGAAGTGCGCTTCTTGCGGACAAAGCAAAAACATTTCCGCCCAATGAGGACGAAGTCACAGAGATTCGCCGAAAAGAGCTTTTATGCGGCGACAACTCGGTGACTTCGGTGTAATTCTGGGAAGCGCTTTTCTTGTACTCACCACAACATATTCAACTCCACGCGGCGATTCATCAAACGGCCGGCGGGGAAGGCATCTTTGCCAAAGAAGAATTGCGGCATCTCCTCCGGCGCGAAGCCCATGCGGCAAAACACTTCCTGCAACTCTTCCGAAATTTCCAAACGCCGATAAAATGGCACCGCTGCGCCCAAGCCCGTGCTCACCAGATGCACGCGGCGCAATTGGCCTGCGACCTCAAACGTAAGGGTTGCCACTTCTAGCGGCAGCAAAGGCCGTAAAACCTCGATGCGCGTACGCACCTCCGTGGCCGAAGGCACATCTGCGAATTGCGCGCCTTCCGTGCGCATGCCCGCTTTGAAATGTCGCAGCTTTTCTTCGATCAACATGTCCAAATATTTTTGCCGCTCGTCTTCGGCGCATTCGGTTGCGATGCAATTCGGAAGTTTGAAAACTTCCGTAATCGCCGCGTTGCTCACGTGGCGTGCGACGTTCTCGCGGAACACCGGCGGGATAGAGAGTGCTTCGGATCGCAGGTGCGCCGTCAAACCCGCATGCGCTGCACGCGCACGCAACGAATCCGTCAACAGCCGGCGCAAATATAAAGCGCGATTGAAAGCGAGCGCCAGATTATAATCGCGGCCCACCCCTTGGGGGCGATGCTCACCCAAGCTATCGCTATGACCGGTGATCAACACAAAGAGATCAGCAGAGTTCGCGGTCAAGCTATCACGCACCGTGCGCACGATCTCCGCGCTCAATTCCGCAATGCGCTCATGATCCAAAGCATAAATCAAATCCACGCGATCATAGGGCGACAAGGCAAACACTTCGTCGCGCACAATATTGCGGCGCGCGATGGTAAAACTCTCCGTCGCACTGGAGAGCGGAGAATTCGAATAGCTCGTTTGCAATACAAGTCGCGCGTGAAACT
Organism: bacterium; assembly: GCA_041918175.1. Lineage (GTDB taxonomy): Bacteria > Zhuqueibacterota > Zhuqueibacteria > Zhuqueibacterales > Zhuqueibacteraceae > JABWAN01. The sequence continues at coordinate 30,075 of JAYRWE010000032.1, read as the reverse complement.
TTCCCGGAACTAAAAACTCGCGCAGCTCCGGCGAATCCAAACGCAACGACGCGGCTTGTAAATCTTCCCAACGCAATTTTTGCACGCGCTTTTCGCCGCGACTGTTCGTGATTTCGAGGATCGCGCTGCGCACGCAGCCCAAGAGCGCCTCGGGCAAATTGTTTTCACAGCGCAATTCGATATAATCGGAATCTTCGAGCGGCTTGAGCTTGATCGGCTGAAAAATCGTGCGCTGCGCTGCGAGCGACGCAACCAATGGCACGACACGATTTTCTTCATCAAACCATTGCGGCGAAACTTCGGAGCCGGTCGATTTGATGAACACCTCGCTTTGACCGGCCCACGGCTTTTCGATTCTAATCCCCGTCGAGCAGATCGTTGCCGCATGCCCGTTGACGCTGCCGTTGCGCGCGCTCATCAAGCCCGCGCACGGAACGTGGCCGTGAAACGACTCTGCTTTTTCTTGTGCGAACTGTTGCAATGTCTCTGCGCGGCGTTGCGCCAACTCTTCCTGCACCGGCGCGCTAGCTGACGAAGTCGGATCTTCAAGCAGCAGCAAACGCGCATCAAGCGGATTGCACGCCGAACGTTTTGCGGTCAAGCCCCAAAAGACCGAGCGAAAAATGCGATCGGTCGAATTTTGATTCCACTGCGCCGAGCCGGGTTCGAAGAAGGTGCTAGCGACGAGGGGAATGTGAATATAAGGCACGCGCACTTCATGCAGCACGCCCGCTTTGAGTATCGCGAGTTGCGGGCGTTCGTCCGGGCAGCGAAATTCGATCAATTCGCTCGTTTCGAACGTGAGCCGCCGTTGCTGATACACTTGAAAGCGCAATTCATAAAAACCGGCCAGCTCCGCCACAAACTCGAATTGTCCGATGCGCATGAGATCGTTCCGCGCCATCTTGACCGCTGAATGCAAATCGATCAGCGGCAACGCGCTGTCCGAAGAAAGTTGCTGCAACGGGAACTCTTGCCACGCGCGTATTTTTAGCTTATCCCACTCAACCCCTTCGACGACTTCTAACTGAGCCGGATTGCTTTGCGGCCCCCGCCAATCTTTGTAATACTTCAAAGCAAGTTGCTTCAATCGAAAATGGCCTTGGGTCTCGGCTTTTTTCGGCGCGGCTTTGCGCTCGCGCAACGAACTGCCCAAATAATTCGCGCGCAAAACGATGCGCAGGTCCGTGAGCTTGACGTCCTGCTCGCCCGTTTGCGTTTCCTCATTCCACACGTTCAGACTGCACGCATACGCTTCGGTAATGCGCAGGCTCTTCTTGATGGGCGGCAGCTCACTTTGTTCCGCAAGGCCCCAACGCGGAAATAACGCGGCTGCAAAGACGAGCGCGAGAAGTTGAAGTTGGCGCAGCATCATGCGTTTTCCTTGTTTTTGGTTGCTAATCACTTCGGAGCGCCGATTAAACCATTGGTCCGTTTTTCGAACCGCGAATGGGCGCTAATTTTAGATTCGCGTCTATTCGCGGTTTAGAAATTGGAATATGATGAAATCAGCGTTCCTTGTTGTTGAATGCGGTGTATTGGTCATTCACGCGATTTACTTTTTCGCAAAAGCTAGTGAGAAACGATGTTGAAAAAATCCTTCGGGGCGATCTTCCGAAAAGAGCGTGGGCCACATGAAAGCATAATGCAATTCCACCACGCCGGGCTTCGCGAGCATGAAGCCAGCGGCGAGCCAACTGCGATTCACGCCGGCGCGCACGCGCAGCGCGTGTGGATGGCTGGGCAGCACGCTGCTTTCCATGCCGAGATAAAAGCGGTGTTGGGGAAACGTTCCATTGCGTTCGTAATCAACCGCCAAAAGCCATTGCCTTGGCTCATGCAAAAGCACAGCAAGGCCGCCGCGAATACTGCGCGGCGCAGCAACGTTTTCCGCCAATGCCAGCTTGGGTTGCAATAGATTATTCCAACTCAATGCGACATGCGCGCGTGAATGCAACTCTGCCATGAAACCGAGATCAAGCCCGAGGCTCCAGTGGTCGCGCCCGTGTTGCTCAAAAAACGCCGCGATTGCCGCGCGCTCTTCTTCGGAATTGACTTCAGCGTTTTGCAAAATTTGTCCGTCATATTGCAAGCCGAAAAGTTTTGCCGTGGCGCTGAAAGCCGCGCGCGGCGCAAAATGATTCGTGCGCGCGTCGGCTTCTTCCTTTTCAAAAAAGCCTTTGCTGAGGCTCGCATGCACGGCAATGTGATTCAGCAAACCCGAATTGAATATGCTGCCGGCCAAGCCGAGTGAATAGGCATTCGATGTCGCCGGCGTGCGCGGCGTTGGTTTCGGCGCGGAGAAATTCATGTCGCCCATCACAAGCACGGGCCGCGTTTGATTCGGCCGGCTGAGGCGATTATACACCACACCGAAGCTCGAAGCCGTGAGCACCCGATCATTGCGCAAACTCTCGCGAAACGGCAACCCCGAGGCAAACGGATTTTGCAAGCTAAATTCCGCCATCCACTTTTGCGGCGCATACACCAACCCCGCGGGATTGAATGCGAGCGCATTCACGTCATTCGAGATCGCGAGAAACGCGCCGCCCATCGCGCCCGCGCGGCTGCCTTCATGCCATTGCGTTTGCGCGAAGGAGGGGTTCGCGCTTGCAAACAGTATCGCGCAGAGGAAAACCATTCCCCCCTTGAGGGGGGTTAGGGGGGTGTTATGTCGCTTGCAATTTTTCATCGGCTCGAAATGCATTCGACGCAAAGCGTCTAGTTTGCATTCCCACGCGGAGCGCGGGAACGAGAGAAAAACAAAGCTTTGTTCATTCACAGATTTTGGAATTTAACTGTGCTTCGACAAACTGAATGAATTCGGGGTCATACTCTTTGCACGGAAATTCTGGACTAAAAATATAGCACCGATGGTCTTCAACAATGCTGGCTATAGTTTCTCGCCATGATTTGTCATCATTCTCTAGATTGTATATCGATTCGGCTGTTAGAATTGCGTGAGAAGCAAACCATTCATAGCCTTCATCGATGGGGTAATTACAATCAGGTGACTCGGCTTGCTTCGCTAATAGCGGCTGTTCTACTGCCAGCCTTAGATAATCTTGTAGCAGGCTGACTGCAAGTGCATAGGATTGAGCATCTGCAGTTTGTGTATAAGTTTTCACACCAAAATACAAAGCCGCAACGGTAACAACCGTGGCCAAAATGCTAGCCCATCTCGCCCAGCGATGTTCCCAATTTTCATTGTTGTTCAAAACAACTTGGATCTTTTTTCGTCTCATTTTCTTTCTCTAAAAACTATCTCACCACCACGATCGTGCCGGCACACGCGCCGGCGATTTTCCAAACATAAAGCCCGGGAACGCACGGCTGATTATTTTCATCACGGCCATCCCAAATTTCCGAAGAGCGCAGCGCGCGCACGAGATTGCCCAGTGTATCAAAAATTTTCACGCTCTCGCCGTCGTTCGGCGCGAAACGCACGCCGTTGGGATGATGCGAAGGTATAAACGGATTCGGTCGCGCGAAGCAATCGCGGCGAATGAAGATTTGATCTGTGACTGGCGGCTGCGGCCCGGCCAGCGCCGTGAGTTGCAAAAACGCGGAGAGCACAATCACTTGATCGGAGAAAGAAAAATTATCATAGCGCACTTGCACAAACACGCTATCGCTCTGCCCCGGCGCGAGTCGACGACGCAACTGAATCGGTAGCGTTGTGATCGAAGCGGGCGAGGCGCGCAGCACGTTATAGCCGGGCAATGAAATCGTGATCGTCGCGTCGACGCTGTCTGCGGTGATCGGGCCGGTGTTTTCGAAAACGACGATCAAGTTGAGCGTTTCATTTTCGGAAGCAAAGCCGTCGCGGTCGCCGTTGTCGTCGTTAATGTCAACGCGCGTAATCACCACTTGCGGCTGCGGGCAGAAGCGCACGCCGAGGCCGAGCACGCCTTCATAACTTTGCTCGCAGAAACCTTGCGCCGTAATCGTGCCAAAGAAGAACAGCGAGTCGGCACCGAAATCATTCTCGTTGATAACAAACTCAAACTCGGCGAGGCCGCTGTCATTGGGCGCAATACTCGCGGGCGTGATACGGAGCAAAGTGTTGGGCCACGCGCGCGGGCCTACGACCACACGCGGATCGAGGAAACGAATTTGGGTTGCGGTCAAGTTCTGGCGATTCACATTCACAAAGCGCACGCGCGCGATGATCCTCTCCCCCACTTCCACGCAGCCGTCGCCATTGGCATCGCTGAGTTGAATCGCTTGCACCAAAAGTCGCGCTTGCTCTGCGAGCGGCGAGGCAGAAATCGTGATTGCCGCGCGGCTGGTGTCATCGCTCGTGTCGCAATCGCGCGGTTGGGAACTGATCCACGCAAGGTTTTGCGTTGCGAGCGGCGCGCAAAACGCGGAGTCGAGCACGAGCGCACGCAGCGAAACCGAGCCACTCGCGCCCGGTGGCAATGTTCCAAGCTGCCACGCGATTTGATTTGCACCGAGCACAACGCCGTTGTTGTTGATCGTTTGCACAATAAAAGGATAAGGCAAACTTTCGCGCACGACGACATTGCTCAAAGTGAGATCGCTGCGATTGCGATAATTCAAGACCAAATCAAAGGCGCTATTCGGCGCGACAGTGTCGGGTACTTGCGCGCTGAATTCCAACAAATTTTGCTGGCCGGGCAAAGCCACGCTCTGCGTCGTGGCGTTGTTATCCACTCGGCAGTCAATGATAGAAGAAAAAATCCGCGCGCGATTGAAGAGGTTCAGCGTCGTACAGAGTGCGTCGTCGTTGCGCAGCACGAGTCGAAAGCTCGCGCTCGCGCTTTCGTTCGGGTTGAGGGAAAAATTCTCGCGCCGCAAAACATTGTTTACCGCGTCATAAACAAACCCCAACGGCGGCAACACAAGCTGCGCAAAACGCGCGTCGGGCAGCGAGTCAATCACGGTGACATTGCTCGCAGCGAGTCGCGCGTTGCGATTGCCATAATTGAGCACAACGCGCAATGTATCGCCCGGCAACAAGCGCGAGAGATCCGCAGGCGGAATCGCTGTCACGGCTTGCGTAATCTCCAGCAAATCTTCCAACGGCGCGAGACTCACGCTCACGGCGCTGCGATTGTTCGCAAGTTGCGTTGGCGACTCTGGGCTGGGCGAGCCGTCGGGCGCAGTCGAAGTGATCGTCGCAACGTTTTCGAACGAAGCGCCAACACATGCGAGGCTCGGCGCTTGTGTAGCAAAAAAATCTTCGCGCACGCGCACGGTCACGCGCAACTCGCCGCTCTGCAAAGGCCGCAATTGCGCGCGTTGCCACATGAGCACGCCGTTCACAAAAGTATAGGTTGTGTCTGCTGCGATCAAATCCACGCCGCGCGGCAAGAGATCGCTGATCGACACATTCCATGCGGTCACAAACGAATCGACATTCGTGAAACGCAGCGTATAGGTCAGCGAGTCGCCAATCTCCACACGATTGCGCGAGGCGCTCTTTGTGATTACGAGCAAATCGAGCGGCTCGGTTTTGAAGCAGTCTTGTTGATAAAAATTATTTTCAGGCGCGCGATCACAATCGGTCACAAGCACGCCGCGCAAACAGAGCGAATCAATTTCCGCGGGCAAGTTTTGCGACACCGGAATGAACAGCGTGACCACACCGCTAGCGCCGGCTGCGACATTGCCCAGCGCAACACAGGCCGAATCCGGCGCGAGTCGCTGCACGACCAAGCCGGTCGGCGCAACGCGCAGATTGTCGATCTCAAAGCCTGCGGGAATTTGCAAACAGAGCCGCACGTCGCGCGCGATGTTGCCGAGGTTGCGATACGAATACGTGCGCGCCAAAGTATCGCCGCGCTGAATGTAAGTCTGACTATTGGTGACGCTGACCGCAACAAAGTCCGCGGCGAGTTCGATTGTGCTCACCGCGGGCAGCTCGGTGCCGGGATAAATGCGTTGGCCGTTGTCATTTAAAAAAGAAACGCGCGCCGCAGGGGAGATGGGATTTTCGCCGCATTCCAAACCAAATGCGCTGACATCCGCGAGGCGCAACGAGAAAACGACGCGCGCCGTGTCTTGCGGCGTGCGCGGCGAGCGGCGCACAATATCGCCGATTTGCCATGTGATCTTGCCTTGCACTACATCAATGGCGAAAACATATGGCCCGCTATCACGAAACGAGGCGAGTTGCAACGCGAAGTTGCCGTTCGGAAAGCGCGGCAAGAAAAACTCCGCCTCAACGCGACGCAACGTGTCCGCGGCTTGTAATGGGTTGTTCCAAACCGTGATGGTATAAATCAAACTATCTGAAATATTCGGGCGGGCCTTATCAACGCTAAAAGTATATGTGATCGCGGCGAGAGCAAAAGCAGATTGCGCTTGCGGTGTGGCAGTGGAAATCGTTTGCGCCGCAAGCCGAGAGCCTTGCGTATGGCCGCTGAAGCAAAACAGCAAGGCAACGACCGCGAAGCGGCGGAGATTTTTAGCGAGAACTTGAGACACAAAGAGGTCTTGCGCTTGCGCCATGAATTTGAGCGAGCGTGAGTAAAGATGTTTGGATTAACAGGATTTTGCATTGCTCGTCGCGCTCACCCTCGCCCAATGCTGAAGCATCGGGCGAACAGGTGCAAGCCGACTAAAGTCGGCTGCCACCCAATAGGTATTTAGCGATCTTTAGATCGCTTTCACCTTTTCGCCTGATGCTTACAGCATCAGGCGGAGCTAGGCGGTATCAGCAGTGCAAAATTCAGAGATTAAAAGACGGCGAACGCGGCGCGAAAATATCATGCACAGCTTTACGACACTTTAAAAGCGTCGTAAAGCTGCACGAGCTTAAGCCGCGAGTCGTTCGAGCGTGCCCACGAGCAGCTTATAAAAATTTCCCACGGAAGAAATTTTCACGCGCTCATCGGGTGAATGCGGGAATTCGATCTGCGGCCCCAGGGAAACCATATCCATACCCGGATATTTTTCCCCAATGATGCCGCATTCCAAACCGGCGTGAATGGCTTTGATGGCGGGATCGACGCCAAAGAGTTCGTGATGAATTTGTCGCGCGACTTGCAAAACGTGTGACTGCAAGTTCGGCTTCCAACCGGGATAGCCGGCTTGCTCATCGACTTGCGCGCCGCACGCTTCGGCAATCGCACGGATTTGATCGCGCGCGCCTTGCAGCGCGGAGTTGACGGAGCTGCGCGTGCTGTTGTGTATACGCAGCTTTTTCTTTTTCATTTCAACAATAGCGAGATTGGTGCTCGTTTCGACCAAGCCGGGAATGTCATTGCTCATCATCAGCACGCCGTGCGGCAATGCGTGGATCAAACGCAACGCCGCGGCCGTGCTTTTGTTGCTCCACGCGGATTTGGATTTCGCTTTCTCCGCGCTCAACTTCAAGTTTGGATCAGAGGTCGCATATTCGGCTTGCAGCGCCGCGCCTTGCTTATCCAACGCCGATTGAAATTTTTTAAGCGCACGGCGCGGCACGAGCACGAGCGCGAAGCTTTCGCGCGGAATCGCATTGTGTTTATTGCCGCCGCTAAATGCAGCGAGGCGAATTTTGATTTCGGTTTCCTGCAGGATGCGATAGAGCGCGCGCGCGAGCAGCTTGTTGGCATTGCCGCGTTGCAAATGAATATCAACGCCCGAGTGTCCGCCGCGCAGGCCGCCCAGCTTTACTTGCAATGCCGTGTGGCCTTCCGGCACATCATTCTCTTTAATAGAAAGAAAAATTTCCGAACCGGCGCCGCCGGCGCAACCGACATAAAGCGAGCCTTCTTCTTCGGTATCTAGATTGATCAAAATTTTTCCGGCAAGCAGATCACCCGCCAAATTGCTCGCGCCTGTGAGGCCGGTTTCTTCATCAATCGTAAACAAAAGCTCGAGCGGACCATGCTGCACATGCGTAGCTTCGAGCAACGCGAGCGCCGCGGCGACGCCGATGCCGTTGTCCGAGCCAAGCGTTGTGCCCGAGGCTTTCAAATACTCGCCGTCCAATCGCGGCTTGAGCGCGTCTTTTTCAAAATCATGCGCCACGTCAGAGTTCTTTTCATTGACCATGTCGAGATGCGATTGCAGTACGACCACAAGTTTGTCCGCGCGACCGGGAACACCGGGCTTCAGCACCACGACGTTGCCCGCTTTATCTTGCCGCGAGGTGAGGCCGTGTTGCTCTGCAATGCTGATCACGTATTGGCGCATACCTTCTTCATTACCCGAGCCGCGCGGAATTTTTAAAATCTCATCAAAGTGTTTCCATACGGCACGCGGTTCCAATTCCGCTACGAAAGACATACTTGCTCCTTTGTTTCTTTTAAATGACTTGCTGCCAAAAAGTAAACGCTTGCTCACACGAAAAAGCATTTCTATTTCATGAGCGTTCCACTTTCGTGAGAGGAAAAAATCATGCTGCGTAGACACCGCTACCTTGTATTGCATTTGACGCAGAAAAGCATCCCGCAAAAGTATCGTGTCATCCAGCCGGCCTGGCTGCGCTCTCGCACGCACGAGAGTCGAAGTTGTAGAATCCTGATTTGAAGCTGTGGCGAGAAGAACGCGGAGTTGATCGCGATTACTCCGCGGTGGAGGAAGCGCCGCGGCGATACTTCACCAGGCGCACGCTGTTTCCTTTGCGGTTGAAATGAACTTCATCCATCAAACGGTACATCATGTAAATGCCGCGTCCGCGCGGCTTGTACAAATTTTCCGGCGCGGTGGGATCGGGCAAATGATGATGATTGAAACCCTTGCCTTGATCGCTAATTTTGATTTCGCCGCGACGCTCGTCGATCTTCGCTTCGACCTTCACGCGCAATTGCGTATTGAAACCGTGACCGTGCTCCATCGCGTTCGTCAAAGCTTCCACCAACGCGATTTTAAGATTGATCTCTTCGAGCGAGATAATGCCGAAACGCACAAGCATTTCAGTCAATTGATTCGCGGCCCCGGTGACGTAATCGAGGCTACTTGGCAATTCGAAGCGCACAATCTGCGTGAGCTTGGGAAAAATGCGCGGCGGCGCGAGCAGCTCTTGATGAAAGCCTAAAATTTTGCGCAGCGAACTCAGCGCTTGCTTGGCCGGGCACGGAATCGGAATGAGATGCACCGCACCCGCATTAAGCGCACCGATGGCTTCGTTCATGCGCTTTTGATCTGACAAGATCACGACCGGAAGAAACGGAAATCTTTTTCGGGTCAGCGCCACCATTTGCGCGGAGGGCATGTCGGGCGAAGGCACTTCGAGCAGGAGCACGTCGCGATAAGTGTGCTGCAACGCATTCAAGGCCTCACGCGCCGTATCTGTAATTTCGACTTCCATGCCGCTTTCGCGCAGTGCCTGCACCAATTCGCCGGTTTGATTGAGTTGGCCATCCACCAACAATATGCGCGGAAGAGGAGCTTCTAGTTTATCGTTCATCTAGGTAAGCGGAATCCTTCCAATATGAGATTGCAATTTATGCCAGCACGGGCTGAGTGCGAAGCGTCTGGGCATGAAGCACGAGCGGGACGGCGAAGCCGCATTGCGGACACGCAGGTGCGTTAAGCTGCATGGCGCGCACGCTCTGCCAGGAGCGCTCGATCAAAAGTGCGCGGCATTGCGGGCAATAGGTGTTGTTGCCTTCGCGCGTGTGCATGTTGCCGATATAAACATAGCGCATGCCCAAATCCATGGCCAGCAATCGTGCTTCTTCCAACACTGCGCTTGGCGTTTGCGGCAAGTGCATCAAACGATAATCCGGATGAAACGCGGTAAAGTGCAGCGGCACGTCTGGGCCGACGTATTCGAGCAGCCAGAGGCACAGATCACGAATTTCCGCGTGCGCATCGTTTAGTGTGGGAATGATCAAGTTCGTGATCTCGATCCACGTCGTGCCGCGGCGCTTGAGTTGTTTGATCGTTTCGAGCACGGGCTGCAAATGCGCGAGGCAGGTTTTGCGATAAAAATTTTCGGAGAAGCCTTTGAGGTCGATATTCGCCGCGTCGATGTGCTCATAAACTTCGGGCAGCGCTTCGGGCGTAATGTAGCCCGCTGTAACCATCACGGTCTTGATGCCGTATTCATGCGCGGCCTTCGCGATATCGATCGCATACTCCGCCCAAATCGTCGGCTCATTATATGTGAAGGCAATGCTGGGACAGTTTTGCGCGAGCGCGAGTTGTACGACTTGCTCCGGCCACAGCGTTTGCGCGCGTTGCTGATCGTACTTCGCTTTGGAAATGTCCCAGTTCTGGCAAAATTTGCAGCCGAGATTGCAGCCCGCGGTGCCGAGGGAAAGAATCTGAGTGCCAGGCAGGAAATGCGCAAGTGGTTTCTTTTCGATGGGATCGACGTGAACGGCATAAGGGTTGGCATATGCCAGAGAAACGAGCGTGCCATGCTCGTTTTTGCGGATGAAACAAAATCCGCATTGGCCGTCGCCGATCTCGCAATAGCGCGGGCAGAGCGTACAACGCACTCTTTGGTCGGCTAATTTTTTATAAAAGCGTGCTTCCACCATAGGCCTTTGTTTTAAAACCGGCGCGAAAGTAAAGAACTCTTCCTGAAAAAGCAAGGAAGGATTCGGAGGAATTCCGCGCCCCTCTTGACGCGAACGGGTATTTTGTTTATTATGCTCGCCACATGGCGGCGTTTTTTCTTCTTTCATCATTACAAATGAGGCAATTTCATGGCTGATCCTCAATTACACGATTTATCCAAGCTGCGCATTGATCGCGGCGCAAAAGCACAAGCCGAAAGCTCTTCCAGCAAGCAGACAAAGATCTGGGCTTTGAGCGCAGCGGCACTTGTCATCGTCGCGGCATTGTTCTTTTTCCTGCGAGGCGCGGTTAATTCCGTGACTGAGGTTGATACGCATACGATCACCGCGGTTTCGCCCGCGCAGGCCAACGCCGTGCTCACTGCAAGCGGTTATGTCGTTGCGCAACGCCAAGCCGCAGTGGCTTCCAAAGGCACGGGCCGTTTGGTTTATCTCGGCGTGGAAGAGGGCGATCAAGTGAGTGAAGGGCAAATCCTCGCGCGGCTGGAAGACAACGACGTGCGCGCAATGCTCGCGCAGGCCCGCGCGGCTTTGAATTTCGAGCGTGCGAACTTGAACAATGCGCAAGCCGAACTCACCGACGCGACGGCAAACTATGAACGCATGAAAAAACTCATTGCCGAGCAAATGATTCGGCAATCGGATTTCGATGCCGCGGAAGCGCGTTATAAACGAGCGCTTGCCATGGTCGAGGCCGTCGGCGCTTCTATCAATGTCGGACTGGCCGCAGTGAATGCCGCGGAAATTCAAGTTGAGAATACCAACATTCGCGCGCCGTTCGCGGGCACAGTGCTCACCAAGAATGCCGACGTCGGCGAAATTGTTGCGCCGTTTGGCGCTTCGAGCACCTCGCGCGCCGCGGTGGTTTCGATTGCTGACATGACCTCGCTCGAAGTGGAAGCCGATGTGTCGGAATCGAATATCGAGCGCATCAAACCCGAGCAGCCGTGCGAGATCGTGCTCGATGCGTATCAAGACACGCGCTATCCCGGCAAAGTGAGCAAAATCGTGCCGACTGCCGATCGCGCGAAAGCCACGGTGCTTACGAAGATCAAGTTCATCGAGCGCGATAGCCGCGTGTTGCCGGAGATGAGCGCGAAGGTGACGTTTCTCAATTCGCAAGCATCGACGGAAATGACCACGGGCGCGAAGAAGATCGTGGTGCCGCCCGCGGCGGTGGTGACACGCGGCGAGACGAAGGTCGTATTCATCGTGCGCGAAGGCAATGTCGTCGAAACGCCCATTACGACCGGCAATGTGATTGGCTCTTCGTTGGAAGTGGTAAGCGGCCTCACTGCCGGCGAGCGCGTCGTGCTCAATCCGCCCGCGGAGATGGTCACGGGCACGCAAGTGAAGCAGAAAGTGAAGTGACTTCTTTCTATGCCCACGAAACACACGAATGACGCGAGAGCAGCGTTGTCTTCAAAACGAAGCAAGAGCAACGATTCTTTTCTACGAAACTGGAACTGCTATACTCACTCGGGTTAAAATTTCACTCCACTCTGCCATTCGCACGAATGTACATGCGCATCAACCGAAGCGAATGATTCCCCCCTTGAGGGGGGGGCCAGGGGGTGTTGGTCGATTGAAAAATGCCTTTTAAAATTGTTCACGTGACCAACATTGCTACTGACATAGGGTTGTCACCACGAAGCTTTACCTTCACGCTGCACTCGGCTCTTCAGCATCTTCTTTTTTAATTTTGCATTAAAAACAGGAAAGGAAAAATGGCAAACTCCATAGTTGAAGTACGCAATGTCTCGAAGTCGTACCAGCGAGACAGCATGAAAATTCCGGTGCTCGAAAACATCACGCTCGACGTGCCGGAAGGCGAGTTTCTTGCGCTGATGGGGCCTTCCGGCTCGGGCAAGAGCACGCTACTGAATCTCATCGCGGGCATTGATCGCCCCGATTCGGGCAACATCGTGGTGGCGAACGATGACGTGACCAAACTCTCCGAATCGCAAATGGCGGATTGGCGCGCGCATCACATCGGTTTCATTTTTCAATTCTACAATCTCATTCCCGTGCTCACCGCGTTCGAGAACGTCGAGTTGCCGCTGTTGCTCACCAAACTCTCAAAGAAAGAGCGCGAGGAACATGTGAAGACTGCGCTCAACGTCGTAAGTTTGAGTGATCGCATGAAGCATTCGCCGAAACAACTCTCCGGTGGCCAGCAACAACGCGTGGCCATTGCGCGCGCGATCGTCGCCGATCCCACTTTGATCGTCGCCGACGAACCCACGGGCGATTTGGACAAGGTCTCGGCCACGGAAATTCTCACGCTGCTCGAGCGTTTGAATCGCGAATTTAAAAAATCCATCATCATGGTCACGCACGACCAACGCGCCGCGGAAAAAGCGCACGTGGTTCGCCATCTTGATAAAGGCGAGTTGGTTTAAAGAGCAGTGATCAGTCACTAGTCATCAGCAACCAACAACCAGCAACCAGCAACCAATCATGAAAATTTTCAAACTTGTTTTCAAAAACGCGCTACGCCACAAGCTGCGGTCGTTCTTGACCATGCTCGGCATCGCCATCGCGGTGTTGGCGTTCGGCTTGATTCGCACCGCGATTGACGCGTGGTATGCAGGCGTCGAAGCCTCGGCGCAGAATCGACTCGTTACACGCAGCGCCGTGTCGCTCGTGTTTCCCTTGCCGCTGGCCTATCGCGAGCAAATCGCAAAAGTGCCGGGCGTGGAAAGCGTGGGCCTCGGCAATTGGTTCGGCGCCTACTATCAAGACCCGAACAACTTCTTCGCGAATTTCGCGATTGACGAAGCTTATCTCAATATGTATCCCGAGTTCGTTATTCCGCCGGAGCAGCGCGCGACGTATCTGAAAGAGCGCAATGCGTGCATCGTGGGCCGCAAGCTCGCCGCGCGCTTCGGCTGGAAGCTCGACGACCGCGTGCAGCTCATCGGCACAATCATTCCCGGCAATTGGGAGTTTGTGATTCGCGGCATTTATGACGGCCAATTGCCCACGACGGACGCGACGCAATTTCTCTTTCATTGGGATTACATGAATGAGCGCGTCAAACAAGAGATGCCGGGCCAAGGCGATAACGTCGGTTGGTTCATGGTGAAGATCGCCAACGACGCCAATCCCGCGCAAATTTCCGAAGTGGTCGACGCCAATTTTAAAAACAGCTACGCGGAAACGAAAACCGAAACCGAGCGCGCGTTTCAACAAAGCTTCGTATCCATGTCGGGCACGATTCTCACCGCGCTGCAAGTGGTTTCCATCGTGGTCGTGTTCATCATTTTGCTCGTGCTCGCAAACACGATGGCCATGACCGCGCGCGAACGCATCGCCGAATATGCGGTGATGAAAACACTCGGCTTTCGTCCGTTTCACCTCATGGGTTTGATTGCGGGCGAGTCGATGTTCATTGCCATGGGCGGTTTTGTGATTGGCTATCTCCTGTTGATGGGCCTCATCAAAGGCTTGGAGCCGGTGATCACCGAATACATGAGCGGCTTCTTCCCGGTATTCGAAGTGAAGGACAGCACGCTCTGGCTCGCATTTCTCGCGGCATTGCTTACGGGTATCGCCTCCGCGCTTTTTCCAATGTTGCGCGCCGTGCGCATGCGCATTGCGGACGGCTTGCAGCGCGCGATGTTTTCCACCTTGCCTGGCGCTTCGGGAAATTTTTTGCAACGTATCGGCTCCGGTCTCTTAAAATTTCTGGCCGTCACCTTCGCCATCGTGATTATCGCCGGTATTTATTTCGCGCTGCATTATGCATGGGCTAATATGGTTTGGAAAAATCTTTTCAGCCCGCGTTATGAGCAGCTTGGGCCGTTGGTTTTGGATCTGTTCCTATTCCTCGGGTTGGTCGCGTTGGCTTGGGCCTATGCGCGCGGTCCGCGCCAGACCGTTCTTGCCAATTTGTGGACGCAGCGCGTGACCACGGCACTCACCCTCTCCGGCGTGGCGCTTGTCGTGTTCGTGTTCGTCGCCGCACTCATGCTTGCCAACGGCTTGAAAGAAACGCTGGTCGCCACCGGTTCAGATGACAATGCGATTATCATTCGCCGCTCTTCACAAGCTGAGATGCAAAGCTTTCTCGAGCGCGAGCAAGCGAGCATCATTAAGACGCAACCCGAAGTGCAAATGCAAAACGACGGTTCGCCCATGGCAACGAGCGACGTGGTCGTGCTCATCTCCTTGCCCAAAAAAGAGACGGAAGAACTTGCGAACGTGGTTGTGCGCGGCGTTGCGCCGTTAGCCGCGGAAATTCGGCAAAAGCAAGTGACGCTTGCTGCGGGCCGCATGTTTGCGACGGGCTTGCAGGAAATCATTATCGGCAAGGCGCTGCAGGAACGTTTTAAAGGATGTGAAATCGGCGGCTCGTTGCGCATGGCGAGCACGGAATGGAAGATCGTCGGCGTGTTCGACGGGCATGGCACCGGCTTCGATTCCGAGGTGTGGGGCGACGTCGAAGTGATGGGGCCGGCGTTTCGGCGACCGGGCTTTTCTTCGGTCACCTTGCGTTTGAAAGATCCCGAGCAATTCGAAGCGCTCAAAACGCGCTTGGAAAACGATCAACGCATGGTAGTGGATGTCAAGCGCGAGAAGGATTATTACGAAGAGCAATCGCGCATGATGGCAAACTTCATCGGCATTCTCGGCCGCGTGGTCACGATCATCTTCAGCTTCGGTGCGATGGTCGGCGCGATGATTACGATGTACGCCGCGGTCGCGAATCGCACGCAAGAGATCGGCACCTTGCGCGCGCTCGGTTTCCGCCGGCGCAGCGTGCTTGCCGCGTTTTTGGTGGAGGCTGTGTTTCTTTCATTGCTCGGCGCAGCCACGGGCGTGCTGGCCTCTTCCGCGCTGAACTTGATCACGGTTTCGACAACGAATTGGGGCACGTTCTCCGAGCTTGCATTCGGTTTCGATCTGTCTTGGGAAATCACCGGACGCGCGATAGTCTTCGCGATTGTGATGGGCCTCTTCGGCGGCTTTCTGCCCGCGGTACGCTCGTCGAGATTGAAGATCGTCGAAGCGTTGCGCACGGGTTGATGAAAGGCAGAGGGCTTGGGGCATTAAGCAAGTTACAGATCTCTTTTGATTCTTTGCTCCAAGCCCTACGCCCCAAGCCTCGGCGTTATTACCTATAAACAGGAGCACACTCTCATGACCGACAAAAAGAATCTCATCATCATTCCGGCTTTGATCACGCTGGCAATTACGCTGCTGCGCTTAACCGGCGAGACGATGAACTGGTCAAACGCACTTTTCAACAAAGCCGCGGGCGGAGGCGGCGCGCTCATCGGCATCGCGTGGCTGGTTCCGATCTTTGGAATTTATTTCGCGCGCCGATTGATGCGCTCGCACGAACTGCCCGCAGGCATGGGGCGGCTTTTCGGTTTTGCCGTCCTCAGTTTGATTGCATTTGCCGCGCTGTTTGCTGTCGCGCTACAATTAAAGAATGGAAGCCTTGGGCAAATGTTGGTCGTGATCGTTGCGACAGCGGGGAGTTTGATGCTCGCGCGTCGCGCATGGCCAGCGCTGTATTCAGTTTTGTTTGCATATGGATTGGCCGCGCGCGTTCCCGTTATCATCATCATGTTCTTCGCCATCATGGGAAGCTGGGGCACGCATTATGACGCGCCGCCGCCCAATCTGCCTCCGGACATTGCGTTGCTCACGAGATGGGTCGTCACGGGCCTCATTCCTCAACTCACAATTTGGATGGTTTTCACTGTAACGGTCGGATTGATCTTTGGCGGCATAGCTGTCGCGGTGCTGGCACGCAAACCGGTTTTGGCGAAGGCCGCGTCGTAAAATTGCGGGGCATTTGACCGCTTCGGCAAGCCTCTATATTTTGACATAACCTCGGCGTATTAAATTAAAAGAAAAATCCAACGGAGCTTTGGGCAAATGCACAAAGCTATTCACACGTTGGATTTTTACTTTGACCTCGCCCCCCTCTTTTCCCACGCTGCAACGCTTACCGTATGAACGCATCAAAACACCTGCCGCACTATTTTCATTTTCGCGCAATCAAAAACGTTGAAACTTTCAAAACCCTGTTGTATCTTGGCCGCACTTCAAAACACGCCTTGATTCATTTTTGAAATCGCGCTCATGAAAGTATATCTCGAAACCTATGGCTGTCAGATGAACGAATACGATTCCGAACTCGTTCGTTCGATTCTCGCCAGCCATCAACATGAATTTACGCCCTCGCTCGATCACGCCGAAGTGGTGTTGCTCAACACCTGCGCGATACGCGAGCACGCGCATGAAAAAATTTTCCACCTGCTCGATCATCTCAAAGGTCGCAAGCGCCGGCAAAAGGGGTTGGTCGTCGGCGTGCTCGGTTGCATGGCGCAAAGCTTGAGAAAAGAAATCACCGAGCGCGCGCCGTATGTCGATATTGTCGCCGGACCGGATAGCTACAAGCGTTTGCCGATGCTCATCGAAGCCACGCGCAACAACGCCGAGCAAGCATTCGACTTCTCGCTCTCCGAATTTGAAACGTACTCCGACATTGCGCCGAAGCGCGTGCCCGGCGTGAATGCGTGGATCGCCATCATGCGCGGCTGCGATAACTTTTGCACCTTCTGCGTTGTGCCATATACGCGCGGTCGCGAGCGCAGTCGCGAGCTAGCGAACATCGTGCTCGAAGCCGAGCGCATTGCGAACGAGGGCTTCAAACAAATTACGCTGCTCGGGCAAAATGTGAACTCGTATCGCAACGAGGCTTTCGACTTTGCCGACCTCATGCAAGCCGTCTCCGAAGTACGCGGCATTGAGCGCGTGCGCTTCACTTCTCCCCATCCGAAAGATTTTCCCCGCAAGCTGCTGCACACGATGGCGGCCAATCCCAAACTCTGCAAGCATATTCATCTCCCTTTGCAAGCCGGCAGCGATCGCGTGCTCGAACGCATGAATCGCACCTATACGAAGCGCGAGTTTCTCGATCTCGTTGCTGAGATTCGCGCGCTCATGCCCGAAGTCTCGCTCACCACGGATGTGATTGCCGGCTTCTGCGGCGAGACCGAAGATGATTTCGAGCAAACACTCGCAGTGCTGCGCGAAGTTGGTTTTGATTCCGCCTATACTTTTAAATACAGCGAGCGCAAAAACACAATTGCCGCGCGGCAGTTTCCGGACGACGTGCCTGATGAAGTCAAGCAAGAGCGGTTGCTGCGCATGGCCGATTTACAAAAAGGAATCACGCACGCGCGCAGCGTTGCGGAGTTGGGCCGCGTGTATGAAGTGCTCGTGGAAATGCCGAGCAAAAAGGACGGCAACCAGTGGCTCGGCCGCACAGATCATTGCAAGCCCGTGGTTTTTACCGGCAATGTCAAGGCTGGCGACTTTGTGAAAGTGCGCATCGAAGCTTTCGGTTCGAATACGTTAATGGGCGCGCTGGTGCAAGATTATCGCAAGCAGTTGCGGGTTTATCAGGAAGCGGAGGCGTGTTGCGTTTGAGTTGCAATGAGAGCGAAGCTCAAAACGCCAATGAAGGTGAGCAAGGTTTATCAGTGAGGGAACCGTATGGATGCTTTGCACGAAATAATGGATGCGATAAGTGAGAAAATTCGGTGCGGGCAGTTCGAATTTTCTCAACATGCTGTCGATCAAAGCGTGCTTCGTCATATTGGGCTACAGGAGTTTTTGGAGGCGATTGCCGAAGGCGAAATCATCGAAGATTATCCCGATGACAAGTACGGCCCGAGTTGTTTGATTCTCGGTTTCACTTTAGAAGAACGCCCGCTTCACATTCAGTGCAGCCATCCTTCGCGAAAGTTGATTAAAGTTATCACGCTGTA
Source organism: bacterium (assembly GCA_041918175.1). Lineage (GTDB taxonomy): Bacteria > Zhuqueibacterota > Zhuqueibacteria > Zhuqueibacterales > Zhuqueibacteraceae > JABWAN01. The sequence continues at coordinate 11,795 of JAYRWE010000032.1, read as the reverse complement.
CGAGCCTGATCCCATTCGATGGATTGATTTTAGGATTCGGAGAAATTATCATGAATAATCAATGGCATGAAACATTCGTCGAGCAAAAGATCACTTACGTGCTCGAAAAAGACGGGAAAGTTTTCATCATCAAAAACGTTCCAGCAAGAATTTGCTTGGAAACCGGTGAAAGGCTCTTCGCGCCTCAAACTGTGGAAAGCTTGCAACGCACGATTTGGGAAGAGCGGCAGCCGCAGCGCATGGTTTCGATGCCGGAATTTGAGTTCGCGGCTTGAAACAAAAGCATGAAAGCAGAATACGATTTTTCCAAAGCCAAACGCGGCCCAATCGTGTCGCCGCGCCCAGGCACGACGCTTATCCGTTTTCGTGTTGATGATAAAACGCTTGATTGGTTTCAAGCGCAAGTCAATCAAGCCGGCGGCGGGGATTTCACGCAATTGATGAACGACGTTCTGCGTGAACATGTTCGACGGCAATCATCTTCTGCGCATGATTCATCTCAAGCGAGTGAAAAGATCCCTACGGGATGACATTCATTAGAAGCTTAAAAATTTCCCATGTCCAAACTCAACGCCTTCGATTTCTACAACCTCGACAGCCAACTCTCCGACGAAGACCGCGCGATTCGCGATCAAGTGCGCGCGTTTGTGAAGAACGAGGTGCGGCCGATCATTCGCGATCATTATCGCGGCGGCACGTTTCCGAAAGAGTTGATTCGCCCCATCGGCGAGATGGGATTGCTCGGCGCGAATTTGAAAGGCTATGGCTGCGCGGGCATCAATAACGTCGCATACGGCGCGATCATGCAAGAGCTTGAGTTTGGCGATAGCGGCGTGCGCAGCTTCGCCTCCGTGCAAGGCGCGCTCGTGATGTATCCGATTCACGCGTTTGGCAGCGAGGCGCAGAAGCAAAAATATCTGCCCAAACTCGCGAGCGCGGAGATGATCGGCTGCTTCGGTCTCACCGAGCCGGACTTCGGCTCCAATCCTGCGGGCATGATCACGCGCGCGGAACGCAATGGCCGCAGCTATGTGCTCAACGGCCGCAAGATGTGGATCACCAACGGCACGATGGCCGATGTTGCGGTCGTGTGGGCCAAGGTCGAAGGCAACATTCGCGGCTTCATTGTTGAAAAGGGCACGAAAGGTTTTCGCAGCCAAGCCATGCACGGCAAACTCTCCCTCCGCGCGTCGGATACCGCGGAGTTGTTGTTTGATGATTGTCAAGTTGCCGAAGATGCGCTCTTGCCCGAGTCGAACGGCTTGAAGTCGCCGCTGAGTTGTTTGAGTCAAGCGCGTTACGGTATTTCATGGGGCGTGCTCGGCGCGGCGCTTGCGTGTTATCAAGAAGCGTTGGAATATTCGCAAGGCCGCGTCGTGTTCGATCATCCGCTCGCTTCGTTTCAACTCACGCAAGAAAAGTTTGCGCATATGGTCACCGAGATCACGAAGATGCAGTTGCTCTGCATGCAGCTCGGCCAGCTCAAAGATCGCGGCGCGGCCCATCCGGCGCAAATCAGTTTGGCGAAACGAAATAATTGTTATCACGCACTCGAAATCGCGCGCATGTGTCGTGAGATTCTCGGCGCAAACGGCATCAGCGATGATTATGTCTGCATGCGCCACGCGGCCAATTTGGAGAGCGTGAAAACTTATGAAGGCACACACGAAGTTCATACGTTGATTTTAGGCCAGGCAGTCACCGGCATTTCGGCGTTTGGCAACTAACAGCTTTGGGATTGATGGAGTTGTGGCGTGATGGATGCGTGGATTTTTGGATTGCTGGAATAATGGCGCTTGGCGCTGCAGTATTCCAGCAATTCATCAATCCAATAGTCCATCGCTCCAGCAATCCACCAATCCACTTCTCTGAGGTAGACTATGAGATTCGAATCACGTGGAGGAAGTGTGAACGACTTTGAGCATATTTTTGATGACGGCATGCCGAGCTTTACGTTAGAGCAGGCCAATGCTCTGTTGCCAAAGATCATCAAACTTACGGAGCAAGCCATTGAAAATATCCAGGAAGCGCGCGACCGGATGGAATCGGAGGAGTTGTTCGAAGAAGATGAGGACGCGCAACAAAGCTACGACGTGCAAGTCGGCTTGACTTTGGAGAAATGGGAAAAACATATCCTCGGTCTCGGCGCATATCCGAAAGGCTATTTCACTGTGGATTTTAAAAGCATGCTGCCCGACACGCTGCTGTGTTGGACCTTCGGCGAAACGCAAGTGCGGCACACGCACAAGACGTGGGAGAATTTCAAACGCCGCCGCACGATTGAACACCCGCAAGTTTACTCATTTTCATTCTCGCTGAATTGAATGTAGCGCGGCACTTAGCCGCAACCGAATAGATCAACCGCGAATTAACGCCAATCAACGCGAATGAAAAAATCAGCGCGCATTCAGGTAAATTAGCAGTTCATATGCTCAACTTCATCTTCTTTGCGCTCTTCACGCACTTGGCTATCGGCGCCATACTCACCGTGTTGCTCATTTCACTCGAAGAAATCGGCGCGATGTTCTTCCGCTTCATGAGTTGGCTGGTGGCCGCATTGCTCGCGCTGGCGTTGTTCGCGCAGCCGCTCTATAAACAAATTCCCAATTCTCTTTTTCAATTGCCCGCAACGAGCGGCATGCTTGCGCTCGGCCTGATGCTCGCCGCGGCCGCGGTGTTGCTGCTCGGCAGCGTTTGGGTGAAACGCGTGGGCAAATCATATTTGCTGCTCGCGTTCGGGCTTGGCCTCAGCGTGCTCGTTATGATTTCATATTTCTATCCCGTGGCCGAAGGTCGTTTGCAAGCGGCCTTCGGGCTACGCGCATTGAGCTTCGTCGGTTCGGCTTTAATGCTCGGCTCCGTGCTCGGGGCGATGATCACGGGCCATTGGTATTTGGTGAATCACAAACTCACGATTCAACCGCTGCGCATGGCCTCGTTGCTCTTTCTCGGCGCGACAATGCTGCGCGTACTCTTCATCATCGCACTCATGGTGTATTCTCTTTTTTCCAACGAAACCGCACTGGCCGAAAGCGCACGCGCCATGTTGAGTTTTTCCGGCAATGGCATTTTGTTTTGGGCCAGATGTCTCATTGGCTTGCTCGGCCCACTGATTTTTGCCTTCATGATTTATGAAACCGTGAAGCTGCGCAGCACACAATCGGCAACGGGCATGCTTTACGCGACGATCGTGCTCGTGTTCATCGGCGAAGCGTTCTCGAAATTTTTATGGTTCTTCACCGGCATTCCGGTTTAATTGTAAAGTAGGTGCAGGAAGCAAACCCACCGTTTGGATTGATGGATTCGTGGATGGTTGGATTAATGGCCACAGCCTTCGAGAGTACAATCATCCATCACTTCAATTAGAATTTGCCTTGCGCGAAGGCATGATCATCTAGGAGAGACGACCATGCATATGCCGTCTGCGGAAGCATTGAGCTTCTGCCATCGTTTAGAAATATTAGTAGCCGTGTTGCAAGGCCAGTCCTTGCGCGAGTTGTTGGACCGACTCACCACCGCGCAACTGGTGCAAGCGCACGAGTTTTTATGGAGCAAGTTGGTTGAGTTACATTACCAAACACAATCGCAGGAGTTTCAACGCGAGGCGGTCACGCGCAAAATGGTGCCTTCAGCGCGTTATCAAAAGCTGCAAAACTGCGATCTGCGTTTGGACTATTGCAAAGGCGTGGAATGCGTTGCCGTCAATCCGATCTGCGCCGGCAATAAAGTAATGAATAACATGCAAGTGATGGCCGAGCACATCTTCGAGCTTTTACAGCGCACGCCGAAACGGATCGCGCTGCGCGAAGCGCAACCAGCCGTGCTCGCCTGAAACCCTTCTCGCGCTCGCGGCATTTTGCCTGGTTAGGCGCACACGAGCGCGGACTTTGTGCGTGAGAGGAATCAATGAACCCTATCGTGATAAATATCATTGTCGCCGTGGCGGCCGCAACTGTCGCCTACTTCCTGGCGCATGCTTTGATCAAAAACAAGATCGCCAAAAGCAAAGGTCTCGCCGAAGATATTATTGAAGAAGCGCGCAAGAAAGCCGAGCGTGAGAAGCAGCAAATTCTCATGAAGGCCAAAGAAGAAGCGTTGCGCGTGCGCGACGAACAGGAAAACAAGTTCAAACAACGCCAACGCAAATTTGACGAGCTGGAGGCGCGCGTGGAAGAGCGCGACAAAAAACTCGCGCGCCGCGAAGACAGTTTGAAGCAGCGTGAACAACAACTCGGCCAGCGCGAAAATGAAATCGAAACGCAAAAACTCGCTCTGCGCGCCAAAGACAACGAGCTTGAAAAACTCGTCGCGCAACAGAATCTCGAGTTGGCCAAAATTACGCAGCTTTCCGTGGAAGACGCGAAGCATCTTCTGCTCGAAAATCTCCGCCAAGAATTTAACAAAGAAGCGGCGGAGGTTTATAAAAGCATTATTGATGAATCCAAAAACAACGCGGTGCGCGAGGCCAAACGCATTCTCACGATGACCATCGAGCGCATCGCTTCGGAGCACGCTTCAGAGACTTCAGTTTCCGTCGTGCCCATTCCTTCCGAAGAAGTGAAGGGCCGCATTATCGGCCGCGAAGGCCGCAACATCAAAGCCTTTGAACAAGCCACGGGTGTAAAGGTGATTGTCGATGACACGCCCGAGGCTGTCGTGCTCTCCGCATTCGATCCCGTGAAGCGCGAAGTCGCGCGCCTCGCATTGGAGAAGTTGATTGGCAACGGGAAGATTCATCCGCAGCGCGTGGAAGACATTGTCGCGCAATGCGAGCAAGAGGTCGAAAAGCAGATTTGGCGCGCGGGCAATGAAGCCGTGGCTTCAGTGGGCATCGGCAAGGTGCATCCCGAAATGATTCGCATGCTCGGCCGGCTTTACTTCCGTTCGAGCTATGGGCAGAACGTGCTCAGCCACTCGCAAGAGGTCGCGTATATTTGCGGCGCAATGGCCGCGGAGCTGCGCCTCGACGTGCGTATGGCCAAACGCGCAGGTTTGATGCACGACATCGGCAAAGCCATCAGCCAGAATCAAGAAGGCACGCACACGCAGCTCGGCATGGAAATCGGAAAGAAGTATAACGAAGATCCAATCGTCATCAACGCCATCGGCTCGCACCATGAAGACATTCCCGCGGATAATTTGATTTCGCTGCTCGTGAGTGCTGCGGATGCGATATCGGGCTCGCGCCCCGGCGCGCGCCGCGACACGCTCGACGGCTACGTGAAGCGCATCGACAAATTGGAAAAAGTCGCGGACGGCTTCGATGCGGTTTCGAAAGCCTATGCCATCTCCGCAGGCCGCGAAATTCGTGTGATGGTGCAGCCAGATAAGATCAGCGACGCGCAAGCCGACTTGCTCGCCTCCGATATTGCGAAGAAGATTCAACAAGAGTTGGAGTATCCCGGACAAATCAAGGTGACCGTGCTGCGCGAGACGCGCGCGACGGCGTATGCGTGAGCAAATCGTTTTTTTTGAAGCGCTCTCTCCAGCAGTGTCATTCCGTAGGAATCTTTTTACTCGCTAGAGATTCTGCCGAGCACATGAAAAAATTTCTGCATGAAATAAGCTACAATTAGTGCCATGGCAAAGAAGCCCAATACAGCTATTAAAGAAGAAGGCGAGATGCGTCCGGAATACGATTTTGCGGCGCTGTGCGCGGGAGACATTATAGGCCGTTGGAAAAAGGGAATATTATTTACATTCATCAGCCGGACGGCACGACCGTTGTAAAGCAAATGAAGTTGGAGAACGGGATTCTTCACTCAAGGATCTGCCGCGATGAAAAGAAACTTCGAGTGGGACGAAGAAAAAGCTAGAAAGAATCTTCAAAAGCATGGCGTCAGCTTCGAAGAAGCTGAAACTGTTTTCGATGACCCTCTTGCGATTACGAAAGGCGATCCGCGGCATTCCTTCGACGAAGAACGATTGATCGATATTGGGGCTTCCGTAAAAAATCGCGTGCTTGTCGTGGTGTATACTGAACGCGGAGAGAACGTGCGAATCATCAGCTCTCGTAAAGCCACCGCAAACGAAAGGATGAAATATGAAGAAGGCCACGAGTAAATTAATTTCTGAAGAAGATGATATGCTCCCCGAATACGACTTTTCGGACGGCATTCGCGGAAAGCATTACAAGGAGCGGCAAGCTGGCTATACCGTCACCATTCACAAAACAGACGGCACAACCGAAGTCAAAAGTTATGGCCCCAAGAATCCAATCGTATTAGCGCCGGACGTGCAAGAATACTTTCCCACGGCGCAAGCCGTCAATCATGCTTTGCGTTCGTTGATCGCGCTGTTTCCAAACCAAAAGCGCAATGCGCAACGCACAACTCTCGGCATAAAAAATGGAAGAAGATCAAAACCGAGCGTGCTGGCGCGCTCTCGTATCAAATCTAAAGCATAAACTCGAGGTAAAATATGGAACGACGACGCATAACTATCTTTGCCGTGTTCGCCGTGGTTATTGGTGTGATCGGTTGGCTGTTTGTGAGCGGATTTAACGATACGATGGTGTATTACATCACCGTAAGCGAGATGAAAGCGCAAGGCGTGAACGCCGAGGGCAAAGGCTTGCGTGTCAGCGGCAAGGTCGTGCCCGGCACGGTCGAGCGCTCGAGCGACGGTCTCACGTTGAAATTCACGCTGGACGAGTTAGGCGAAACCATGCCCGTGACGTATCGCGGCATTGTACCCGACACTTTCAAAGAGGACGGCGGCGTGTTGCTCGAAGGCAAAGTTGCTGGCGGAGAATTTCACGCCACGCAAATTTTCACCAAATGCGCGAGCAAGTATGAAGCTGAAGAAGGCGGCGGCTATGAAAGCGCAAAGCCGAGTGATGCATCATAAAAAACCAGTCATCAGTTATCAGTCGTCAGTAAACGGTGATCAGTATTCTGTCACTGTTTACTGGGCACAGAAGTCTGGATGCTGATAACTGGCGCTGTTTGCTGTTTAATGAAAACCCAACCTCAGGCAATCTCATGACTGAAATCGGCAATATCATTCTCCTCCTCGCGCTCGGCTGCGGCGTGTATTCCATTGTCGTTTCGATTCTCGGCGTGCGCAAGCACGATGAGCGCTTGGTGAAAAGCGGCGAGCACGGCGCGTTTGGCGTATCGCTCTTGCTCACGCTCGCGGCAATTGGTACGTGGCAAGCGTTGCTCTCAGACAACTTCCGCATGGAGTACGTCGCCAGCTACAGCAATCGCGCGCTGCCCACGGAGTTCAAAATCACTTCGTTGTGGGCGGGCATGAAAGGCTCGCTGCTGTTCTGGGTTTTACTACTCTCTTATTTCAGTTCGGCGTGTATTCTGTTTTATCGCCGCACCCAGAGCGCACTCATGCCTTACGTCACCGCGGTCAACATGGCCGTCGCCACCTTCTTCATTGTGATGATCGCCTTCATCACGCCGTTGTTTGAAATGCTCGATTTCACGCCGCAGGACGGCCGCGGCCTCAATCCGCTGTTGCAGCATTGGGCCATGATCATTCATCCGCCGATTCTGTATCTTGGCTATATCGGCTTCACGATTCCCTTCGCGTTCGCAATAGCTGCGCTCATCAGCGGGCAAATGGGCAACGAATGGCTCGCCATCACGCGGCGTTGGACCATTGTGCCATGGTTCTTTCTCGGCATCGGCATGATGCTCGGCGGCAAGTGGGCATACATGGAGCTTGGCTGGGGCGGCTATTGGGCGTGGGATCCGGTGGAAAACGCGGCCATGATGCCGTGGCTCGTCGGCACCGCATTTCTGCACTCGGTCATGATTCAAGAAAAGAAAAATATGCTGCGCGTGTGGAACATGGTGCTCATCATTCTCACGTTCACGCTTTGCATCTTCGGCACATTTCTCACGCGCAGCGGCGTCGTCTCTTCGGTGCATAGCTTCACGCAATCCAGCCTCGGCCCGCTCTTCCTCGGTTTTGTCGGCGTGATCATGGCGGCCTCCTTCACGTTGCTCATGTATCGCGTGCCCGTTTTGAAAAGCCCGGTGCGCATGGAGTCCGTGGTCTCGCGTGAGTCCGCATTCTTGTTGAACAACGTCGTGTTTCTCGGCGCGTGCTTCGCAGTTTTGTGGGGCACAATGTTTCCGGTCATCTCCGAAGCCGTGCGCGGCGTGAAAATCACGGTCGGCGCGCCGTGGTTCAATGCCGTGAATGTGCCGATTGCGTTGCTCCTGCTTCTGCTCACCGGCATTGGCCCGCTCGTGGCGTGGCGCAAAAGCTCCGCGGAGCAATTAAAGAAAATGTTCATGTGGCCGACGCTTTTCGCGTTGGCAACATTGCTCGTTATGTTCGCGCTTGGCGTGCGACATGTTTATGCGCTCCTCTCATTCGCCTTGAGCGTGTTCGTCACGCACACCATCGTCGCGGAATTTCATCGCGGCGCGCGTGCGCGTGGCCATTCGAATCAAGAAAGCTATCTCGTTGCGTTGTGGAATTTGTTGATGAAGAATCGCCGGCGCTACGGCGGCTATGTTGTGCACTTCGGCATGGTGCTTATCTTCATCGGCGTGACCGGTCAGGCTTTCACACTGGAAGCCGAAGCGCAACTCGCGCCGGGCGAGGCCATCAAGCTGCGCAATTATGAATTGGTTTATCAAAGCACGCGCGAATATGCCGATGCCAACAAATCCGTGGTCGAGTCCAAGATGATCGTCAAACGCGACGGCCGGGAGCTTGAAACGATCTATCCACAAAAACATCTGTATCGCGTACAGAATCAGCCGACCACCGAAGTCGCGCTCTTTTCCAACTTGCGCGAAGACCTTTATGTCGTGTTGGGCGAATACAAACCCGAATCCCAAGCTGCCACTTTTCATGCGTATCTCAACCCGCTCGTCATGTGGGTGTGGATCGGCGGCATGGTGCTCACCATCGGCACGTTGATCACGCTGCTGCCCGAAGGCTTTGGCGTGAATCCCAAAACTCCGAGTGCGACCGCTTCCGTGCGAACGCGGCAAACGGAAGATGCGATGGCGTAACTCCACGCGCACACGTTCAGCCACGGCTTTGCCGTGGCTTTCTTTTTTTAGATATTGAAACGCTTTAAACATTTACGACAAGTATGACTGCAAACCTCGGCCAAGCCGAGGTTCGAACTCTTTGAGGAGAGCAAACATGCACATCACCCGTGACCTATTACACGAACTGCCCAAAACCGACTTGCACGTGCATCTCGACGGCTCGCTGCGGGTTCGGACCGCAATGGAGCTGGCAAAACACAACGGCGTAAATTTGCCCAGCACGCGCGAAGAAGAAGTTTATGACTTTCTTTCCGTGAAAGGCCAAGTCGCGAGTCTCAACGAGTACATCGACAAGTTCGACGTCACGCTGCGTTTGATGCAAGATTACGACGCGCTGCGCCGCATCGCATTCGAGTTGGCGGAAGACGCGGCACGCGAGAACGTGACGTACATGGAAGTACGCTACTCGCCGATCTTGCACCAAGACAAAGGCCTTTCGCTCGAACAAGTGGTCGATGCCGTGCTCGAAGGCTTGCAAGAAGCGGAGCGCAAATACCCGATCAAAACCGGTGTGATCATCTGCGCGATTCGCAGCTTTGATCGCTCCATGTCGCTGCGCCTCGCCGAACTCGCGGTGCAATACAAACGCAAAGGCGTGGTCGGGTTCGATCTCGCGGGCCGCGAAGAAGACAATCCCGCAAAGGAGCATGCGAAAGCGTTTTATACCATTCGCAAGGAGTGCATCAACTGCACCGTGCATGCGGGCGAGGCTTATGGCCCGGCGAGCATCCATCAAGCCATCAACGTGTGCGGCGCGCATCGCATCGGCCACGGCACCCGCCTGTATGAAGACGAGGATTTGATGAACTTCGTGCGCGACCATCGCATCCCGCTCGAAGTGTGCTTGATTAGCAACGTGCAAACGAAGGCCGTGCTCCGCATCGAGCATCATCCCTTCAAAAAATATCTCGACCATCAACTGCGCGTCACGCTCAACACCGACAATCGCCTCATCTCGCGCACCACCGTAACCGACGAGCTTTGGCTCGCAGTGCAAACTTGGGATTTGAATTTTGAGCACGTCAAGAAGATCATTCTTAACGGTTTCAAAAGCCTGTTCATCCCCTTCCCGGAAAAAGCGCGCATCTATGCCGAGGCCAAAGCGCGATTGAACCAATTTGGATGAGATTGCACGAGGCCAGACCGCGCCCAAGCAGCGCACTCGTAAAGCAACCGCCGGGTATCGCGCAACGTTGCGAAAACCGGGGCAAGGCCATTTCAAACTTTGAGCAAATCATCGGCACTCGCTCTACAGTGCATCATCGATTTCCGCAGAGTCGAGTGCCGATTGAATGGCCTAGCGTTCCACACAAACACAGAATTTGAATTTGGTATGAGAGAATTAAAGGGAATGCTGAAGTAGGCAAAATCAAACTTGAGGAGAGTTTTGTTTTTCAGCGCATCCGACTTCTTGCCCACCATCAAAGTGGTGCCGGTGCCCCAGTTCGCTGCGCCTTGTATGCGCGTGTCGCATACAGCTAATTCACATCGAAGTGGTCATCAAACCCATAAATTATTCACGCTGATTCATTCACAAAAATAATACCAATGCTCATCTACTTTCTTGGCGTTAGCAATAAAAGCCTTCCAGTGATCGTTCTTTATCTCAGCAAGATTCGAGATAAAGATAAGCCGTGACCAGTCCTCAAAGTAGAATTCCAAATCGACTCCCAATCTATCAAATTCTGCTGAAACACCTCTTATGCGAAGCGAGTCCATTTTTGCAAACAATCTACTCACATACGCAGCCAACAAAGCCCTTTTGTTTTCTTTGTTTATTCTGGCAGAAGCAAGAACCTCGGAACTAAGTGCTATTTCATACTCCAAGCTGTCCGACAAAAATTCCAGAGCTAAATGGCCATTCACACTTTTTTCCTCAAAATAAAAAACGTTTTTCAATCTATCTTTATGAATATAGAGGATTCGGAGGTTGCCTCGCTTATAAACAGAGTGCTCGCGAAAGAGTGTTGCGAGTCGAGATTTCTCCATTTGAGAAATCTCTAATGCGATGCCACTCTCATATTCGCAGTCGTGGTCTCGCAAAACGTAAAACAATGATATGCTCGGCACAACGAGCAAGAATGCAGTAATTAGTGCGATTTTCTTTTTCATATTTCTTTGCCAATAGGATGTTTACTTCCAAACTCGGCAGTCTCGTCAAAAAAACGCACGACAGGTTAAGGAATAAGAACTGATTTTTCAGGGGCAAAAAAAACTCTTATTGTGATTCAAAAATCCTTTGGTTATTGCCCTTTGATCGGCGCGGGAGTCGAAGACCCCTGATTTACCATACGTTCCGGGGCCAAAATCGAAAACATCCGTTGCATCGGTACCTCTGAGATAACCATTAACAAAATTATTGAATTGAGCGCCCAATAAAGCAACACCTAAATCATTACCGAGCATACTCATCCCACTTCCCCATAAGTAGTTGCCAAAATCGGCAATATTATAAGCCGTGTTTTCTCGCACGTAAAAACTACTCTTACTCAAACTACCACTTAATGTACCTTGAATAGCATAGTCCATTTTTCCTCCAGCGGTTGAATGACTATACGCATAGGCTATTCCAGAATTATTATCCACTCCGCTTTTTTCCATCTGCGCCTTGACCGTTGCATCAGAGTATCCCCTCGGTGAACCCATATCGGAGATGGCGGAGGAAGTTTTTACTTTGTAGATTCAGGCGCCCAATTCTGCGGGAGCAGTTCGGCGAGCTTGTGGTGGGGGTGATCGGGGATTCGTGTGAGAATGTCTTTGAGATAT
>JAYRWE010000031.1:0-13439 GCA_041918175.1 bacterium | reverse complement strand
TTTGATCCGTGTGTGCCCACGGATTGCAGACCACTCACGTCTACGGGGCGATATCAAAACTAAACTCTGGCATCCGCTGGGTTTGATCTATCCGTTGGAAGCTTTTCCTTTTTGGTACCGGCTTGTCCGGGTTGTGGTTCATCTAAAAATAACTTCCCGCGCCATTGTAGTCCCTGCCCCTTGTGGGCAGATGGTGGGACAATGAAATTTCTGTGTTCCATCAACGTCCCCACAAAGGGGGGCATCGCAACTCAAGCCACCAACACAGCAGCGCATTTATGAATTTCGAATCGCTCACTCGTGCTGGAGAACACCCCCCTAACCCCCCTCAAGGGGGGAATAGTTAGGTGCGGGCACTTTTCAAATGCATCTTAACCTCAATCCGCAAAAATTTCTTCCAACGCTTCGGGCAGGAGCGCAGGTTTGATTCCCAAATTGCCGAGCGTTTTTAAGAGCGGCGCGAGCGCTTGTTCGCGGTTGCGATAAAACACGCTGCCGCGCACGCGAAAAAATTTCCAGCCCACGCGCGCCAAAACCATTTGCCGCTCGAACTCCGCTTCCCATTGCTCGCGACTGCGCCATGCGTTGCCTTCGCAAATGATGCCGAGCCGCGCGTGACGACCTTCCACGACCAAATCAAGGCGATACGGATGTGTGCCAATTGCAATCTCCGGCGTGACGCGATAGCCGTGCGAATGCAATTGGTCATACACGTCGCGCACGAAAGTGGAAGTGCCAAAATGCTCAAACGTTGCTTGAGCCGAACGTTCCGGCGCTGCGGCATGCGCAGGATTGAGACAATACGCGAGCAAACGATGGCGCAAACATTCCGGCGGCATTGAATCGAGATCAAACGAATGAAATACCCAAAGCTGATGGCGCGCGCGACTTGTGGCAACGTTGAACCGCTGCGCGTCAAAGCGCTGCGTGAGCGATTGCGGCTCCGGCTCCGCGGAAACCACGAGCGAGAGCAACATTACTTCGCGTTCGTCGCCTTGAAAATGTTTGGCCTCGCCGCACACCAAACGCCGACGCATGATTTCTGCAGCGGTCAAACGTTCGCGCAGCAATGCGGCAATCAACTCCGCTTGCGCCATGCCGTGCAGTGAAATCACGCCCATGCTGCGTTCGGCATAACGCTCGTCGCCGCACAGTTCTACGATTTTATCCGCCATGGCCTCCGCTTCGCGCGGATTGACTGCGCCCGCGTCCGTTTCTTCCCATTGCCCCTCGGGCACACGCACGGCCATGACTGCCGGCTCCAACCTTTCTTGCGGCAAAGGCAAACGCAGCGGCTCAATTTTGCCGTCATAAAACTGTTCATTGCTGAAGCGAATGATCTCCGGCGCGCAACGGAAGTGTTCGCGCAAAATTAAGCTTTGCTGCGCCGGCGCAAACGCGGCTTGCGCTTGATCGAACAAACTCGCGTGCAAATCCCACATCGCCGTGCTCGCGTTGGGCAACGCGCTCAGATGGCGTGCGATCAACTCGTGGACTTGCGCTTGTGCGTCAAGCGCGGCTTCGGGGCTGACTTGTTTGTGATCGCCAATGACAATTGCGCGTTCAGCGCGAAACCACGCGCTCAATGCTTCCAACGGACATTGGCTGCTTTCATCGACAATGAGTACGTCGAATTTTTCTTCCGTGGGCGCAAAATTTTCGAGCACGCGGTCGAGCGGCATGATCCACACCGGCGCGAGCCGGCATTTTTGCAGAAGCTGCTCCGCTTCACTCTGATAGGTTTTTTGAATCGCGGGTTCGCCCGAGGTGGTGAGCGCATGCGTGGTTTTCAACCAAGCATACAAAGTAGATTTTTGTTCGGGCGTGAGTTGTCGCGCCAAGTGCAGCCAGGCGCGCTGCGCGATGACGCTTTCGAGCAAGCGCGCTTCTTGTGCTTGCGCCGCGAGGAAACGCTCATGGCTTTCCTCCGCGTGCGCTTGCGCGCACTGTTGCTCATACCAGGCATGCACCCGGCGCCACTCCCACGCTGCGCGCCAATGCACCGGAACGCGTGACTCCGGCTGCTTTTCTATTTCCGCCAACCAACGCGGCGCAACGGTGCGGAGTTTTTCGCGCAGAGATTCCAACTCACGCAACTGCGGCAATATGGCATGGCATTGCTGCACGTCCTGCAATGCCGCTTCCCAAGCCTCGGCGTTGCGCGCGTCGAGCGCTTCGAGCAAACGCGCCCACAAAACATGCGCCTGCTCTTGCGCCATGCCTGCGCGCAAATACTCCGTCCAGGTTTGAAAAAAATCATAAAGCGGCGCGGCCGCCTGCTGTTGCGAGAACGCCAGCAAACCCGCGCGATAATTTCTGAGCCATTCCACTTCTTGCCATGCCGGCGGGCCTTCGGGTTTGATTTGATCAAAGTCCGTGGTTAATGCGCGCAAATAAGTATGATTCCACCCCAACACCGGTTCGAGTATGCGCAACTGCTCTTCGATGAGTTTGAGCAATTGCTCTTCTTCCGCGTCGGGCATGGGGCCGCCGACCTCGCGCATCGCATTGGCCCACAGCGCCCAAAATTTGCGCTTGTTTTCCTCCACGTCGAGGTAACGCAGCAGCACCAACATGTCTTCGGCGGTGCGCGCTGCGTTGCCGTTCAAGCGAAATTGTTCGGACACGCGCAGCGCGTTTTTGTTGCGGCCGTAACGAAACCGCAGGCTGAGGCTTTGATTTTTCACCAACTCTTCATAAAGCAGCGAAACGTCCGCGCGCGCGGATTTCACATCATATGCGAGCGGCGCGGCAATAGCATAGTGCGCGAGCGCTTTTTCCGCGGCGCGAATCGAGCGCAATTGCACGCGACACTCGCGCGTGAAATTTTGCCAATGCTCTTCGCGTTGACCGCCGAAAGCAACGTCTTGCAGAATGCTGCGCAGCCACGGCGCGGTGAACGATTCCAATTTGCGCAAGGCGCGCTCGACGAGCGCAATTTTTTGCGGCAAATCCGCAGGAACGTAGCTCGGCACAGTCCAGCCGCGCAGCGCAGCTTCGTGTTGCGCAGCTTGCGCTTCATGCGCAGCAAGCTGTGCGCAATAATGCGCCACCTCCGCGGTGCTGGGCAAATCTTCGAGGCGAGGCAAAGGCTGCGAGAGCACTTGCAAGGCTTCCGCGGAGAAAGTCGCGAGCAACTCTTGCAAGCGCACGAACTCGCTTTCCAAGAGCGGCGGCTCGCACTCCGCGGCGATGGCATCGGGCAGCCAGCCGTAATCGGCTTCATGCTGCGTGAGCCATTGCGCCACCTGCATCGCATTCATTTCGCGGCCTTGAATGAAAACCGTTTCATGCTCCGCCATCGCGGCGAGCACCAGCTCTTCACGCCGCCGCGCCACCTCTTCGCGGCAAGAGTGCAATTCCGCTGCGGTTTTGTTCAACGCGCTTTCCGCGGTGTTTAAATCAAGCGCTCCGAGTTTTTCATAAATCGCGTTGAGCGCCTCATGCAATTCCGCGCGTGCGTGCGTTTCGTTTTCCAATTGCGCCACACACAACGGCGCCAACTCGGGCAAGCGTTGCCGAATCATCTCGCCCAATACGCGCAGCGCCCGATCCGTTTGCGAAGTGACCAGCACACGTTTGCCGTGCGCGAGCAAATGCGCGAGCAAATTGACAATCGTGTGGCTCTTGCCGGTTCCGGGCGGGCCTTGCACGGCAACGCCAAAATGCTGCGGCAAGCGCCGCGCAATTTCCTTTTGCTCTTCATTCGCAGGCAAGGGAAAATAAATTTGCTCGTCGAGTGCAAGCCATTTTTGCTGCGCACTCTCCGTGGGCGCAAGCGCAGTGGGCGTGGCGAGCGCCGCCAAGCTAGAAGCAATGGGATGATCATTTTGAAGGGCACTGATGATGCGGCGAAAATCGTTTTGCCACAGTTGCCCGGCTCGGCCTCGCGTGAAAAACAGCGGCGCATGCAACACGCGTGGCGTTGAACTCGGCACAATCTGCGCGCCGTTGTGCATGTCGTCGAGTTGCAACTCGGCATCATCGGCTAGTGCGGAACTCAACTCGCGCAGTTCTGCTCTTGGCAAAATCTGCGGCGGCGCAGCGCGTACGCGTGCTTCGACTTCGGAGAGACGCTCCGCGTGGGCGAGTGCGATGCCACTCAGCATGTCCAGTTCCAGCGCGGCGCTGGGCTCGACTGGAACCACGGCGAAGCGTTTGCTCTCCGCGTCGAACAACAACTCCGCACGCGTGACGAAGAGCGGGCGAAAGATCGTGTGCGTTTCCGTTTGCCACGCGAGCAAGCCGTCGCCCACAAGCAATTCGATTTGATCGCCTTCGCGCTGCAGGCGTTGATAAAGTTCGAACAGCAGCTCATAAGCATGATTCGCGTGCTGTTGCGCCAAGGCCTTCTCCGCCCAACGTTGCCATTCGCGCATACGCCAATTTTCCCAGAGCGCGACGCGCTCGGGATCGCTGTCGAAAGCAATTTCGTTCTTGCCGTTCATGCTCGTTGGCAGCGGCGGGGCTTCAGGCTCCTCGGCAAGCGTGAAAGTGAGCGCAGATTCCGCGGCCTGCTCTTGCGCAGCAGTTCCCGTCTCTGCATGGAGCCATGCGATAAAATCCGTTGCCGCGTTCGCCGCAGTGGGTTTTGCTTCGAGAAGTGTATTGCGCCGCGTGGGCGGCTGTAGCGGATCAAGGCCGTCTTCCAATAACCAAGCGCGCAAAGGCTCCGGCGCCGCCGGCGAAAGCGGCACGGCTTGCTGTTGAATTTCAAGCCAAGCATTTGGCGTTTGTCCTCGGCCTTCCCACCAACAACCTTGACCTTCCGCCAAGTCGGCGCGCCACAACCAAAACGCGCGGGCGTCTCGACGGAAGTCGAGCGGCGGTTGCGCCGTCAACTCCTTGCGCGCCGCGAGGTATTCAAAAATTTTTATGACGTTTGTTTTTATCGTACTGTTCATTAGTAAGCGAAATTTGTTTGGAGGTCGCATCTTGGCGACGAGCTTCGCTGCGAAAGCCCGCGTTTCTGGAAAAACTGTTGGGCAAACTTGACAACTCTCTCGCCGCGTGGTAGAGAATACCGACGTTGGGGGCATTTTGCGTTTTAGAAATTTGCCTTTCGACAAATGCGAAGTTATCTTGCCGCAAACAAGAGTACGCAAGGCGGACAAGCCGGAAGCTTTTTCCGCGTGCGCATTTGATTCGCGTGTCGTTCAAAAACTTTCAGAATTCTATTCTGACTTTGGTTCACTAATTCGCCTAAGGCTATGGCACACAAACTCGGAGACTTCGCATGCAGAAAAATTTTAAACGACGCCTCGCGCTCGGCGCAGCGGGCGTGCTCGCATTGCTGCTCGTGCTGGCATTCATCTTCGTTCCGCCGCGCGTGGATCGCTCTTTCAATCAAGTCACAACGAGCACGCCCCTCGCGGTCTCGCGCGAGACGGAGCAGCTTCATCAAAACTTATTCGTCGCCGATCTCCACGCCGACGCGCTCCTTTGGAAACGCGATCTGCTCGAACGCCACGACTATGGCCACGTTGATTTGCCGCGTTTGCAAGAAGGCAATATGGCCCTGCAAGTTTTCAGCGTCGTCACCAAAGTGCCGCGCACGCTCAATTATGAGCGCAACGAGAGCGACTCCGATCTCGTCACCGCGCTGGCGATCGCGCAGCTTTGGCCCATTGCAACGTGGAGCAGTTTGCAAGCGCGCGCGCTCTATCAAGCGGAAAAGCTGCACACCTTTGCGCAACGTTCACATGGGAAAATGCTTTTCATTAAAAATCAAAAAGACCTCGCCGCGTTCCTCGAACAGCGCAAACAACAACCACAACTCGTGGCCGCAGTGCTCGCCATGGAAGGCATGCACGCGCTCGAAGGCCGTCTCGAAAATGTCGAGGCCTTTTTTGCCGCGGGCTATCGCATGCTCGCGCCCACGCATTTCTTTGATAACGAACTCGGCGGTTCCGCGCACGGCATCAGCAAAGCTGGACTCACAGATTTTGGCGCGCGCGTGATTCAGCGCATGGAAGCGCTCGGCATCCTCGTCGATGTTGCGCATGTCTCGCCGAAAATGATCGACGATATTTTGCGCATCGCCACGCGCCCGCTCGTCGTTTCGCACACCGGCGTGAAAGGCACATGCGACGGCCCGCGCAATCTGAGCGACGAACATTTGCGCGGCATCGCAGCCACCGGCGGCGTGGTCGGCCTCGGTTTGTGGGAAGGTGCCGTGTGCGCCGAGAATGTGCAAGCCACGGTGGACGCCATTCGTTACACGGCAAATCTCATCGGCGTCGAGCACGTCGGCCTCGGCTCTGATTTCGACGGCGCGATTCGCGCACCGCTTGACACGAGCGACATGGCGCAAATCACGCACGCGCTGCTCGCCGCGAATTTTACGCGCGAAGAGATTTACCAAATCATGGGCGGAAATATTTTGCGGCTCTTCATGCAAGCCTTGCCCAACGAATGAGCTGTTGCGCCCCTGCTTGAGGTTGCTTTTGTCTTGTCGCTGCTTCACCTAGGGTCCGTCTCCGCTTGTTTCTCTAGGTGGCCTTTTCAAAGCAGAGTGGCTTCAAAGCGACTGTCTCCCACTGCTGCGCTCAGATTTTCAAAATGAGGCCTGGCTCTCGCGCTGCCAACACCCGAAGCGCGATACTTTCATCAACACGTCGCATTTGCGCGCAAATACCCCTTGAAATTGGAAGTCTGATTCTTTATTATCTCGCCCGATGTTTTGCAAAAGCAGGCAATGATCGCAATAATTCTTCGAGGTTAGGAAAGGAAAACGGCGTTATCGTGAGCGCGGCCAGAGGCGGAGTTGACAACAATGCGGAAGTGTATGAGGTTGTGATCGTCGGCGCCGGACCGATTGGATTGGCGTGCGGCATCGCTGCCCAACGTCGTGGATTATCGCACGTCATTTTGGAAAAAGGCTGTCTCGCCGACGCCATTTTTCATTTCCCCCAACACATGACGTTCTTTTCCACCCCCGAGCTTTTAGAAATCGGCGACGTGCCCTTCGTGATCTCCAGCGGCAAGCCTACGCGGCAAGATGCGCTCAATTATTATCGCCGCGTCGCGGTTTCATTTGATTTGAACGTGCGGCTCTTTGAACGCGTGCTGCAAATTGAAAAGCGTGCAGGCGTTTTTGCAATCACGAGCGCCAAGGCGCGGCATCGCGCCAAACACGTCGTGCTCGCTTTGGGCTTTTATGATCATCCCAATTTGCTCAACGTCCCCGGCGAAGACCTCCCCAAAGTTTCTCATTACTACACCGAGCCTCATCCGTTTTATAAGCGCCGCGTCGCCATCGTCGGCGGAAAAAATTCTGCCGTGGAGGCGGCGCTCGAACTGTATCGCCACGGCGCGGAAGTCACGCTCATTCATCGCCAAGTCGAAATCGGCCAGAGCGTGAAATATTGGATCTTGCCGGACATTCTCAATCGCATTCAAGAAGGCAGCATTCGCGCGCTGCTCAATGCGCGCGTCACGCGCATCACCCCGGAAGAAATTTTTGTGCAGAACGGAACCGGCGACGCGCGCGCCTTGCCCAACGATTTCGTGTTCGCGCTCACGGGCTATCATCCCGATTATGATTTTCTGCGCAGCATGGGCGTGAACATTGACGCGGAAACCGGCAGGCCGGAGCACAATCCCGCCACGTTCGAAACCAACGTGCCCGGCCTTTACATCGCCGGCTGCCTCGCCGCAGGGAAGGATGCGAACAAAATTTTCATCGAGAACGGCAGATTGCACGGGCAGGATATTGTGAAGGATATTGCGGAACAATCGTCCGGCAGAAAGGAAACAACAATTACGGGCGGAGCCATTTAGCATTTTCCAAAAGAGGGCGCGTTTATGTCCGCAATCAAACTAACGACACATGCTCAAGACGTATTGCTGGAACGGAAGATTGCGGAGAAATGGGTTTGGAGAACGATCAACACACCGGCGAAGAAAAGAAGGGGTGAGGACGGCAACATGCATTACACGAAACCGATCAAAGAAAAAGGAGGTCGGGTTTTGCACGTTGTCATTAACGACGGCGTTTTTCCCAATCAGATCGTCACGGTATTTTTTGATCGACGGTTGCTAAAGAAATCAACGAGAAAATCATGAGACTCAAGATTGACAAAGAAAACGATGCGCTCTATTTTCGTTTGGATGAAGCCGCAATCGTCGAATCCGAAGAAGTGCAACCCGGCGTGATTTTAGATTATGATAAGAAAGGTCGAGTTGTGGGAATCGAGATGTTGGGTTTGAGCACGCGAGTTAAGCCCAAAACTCTGAAGACCCTGCAATTCGAAACCGTGTAGGCCGTCAAAATTTCGGATAGCAACCGAATAAAAAATCGGAGCAACCCTTGAAAGAGTTCGATCTCGTCATCATCGGCGGCGGCCCGGGCGGATATGTCGCCGCGATTCGCGCGTCGCAACTCGGCATGAAAGTCGCCGTGGTGGAAAAAGACAAGCTCGGCGGTCTGTGTTTGAATTGGGGCTGCATTCCCAGCAAAGCGCTGTTGCGCTCCGCGGAAGTGTATCATCTCCTCCATCGCGCGCAAGAGTTCGGCTTGAGCGCCGGCGAAATTGCATTCGACTGGCAAAAGATCATTCAACGCAGCCGCAACGTTTCCGCGCAAATCAACAAAGGCGTGCATTTTCTTTTTAAGAAAAATAAAATCGAGCACGTTGAAGGCACGGGCAAGCTGCGCAAAGACAAAGCCGGCCAAGCGCCGGTCGTCGAAGTGACCAAAGACGGCAAAGCCGTGGGCGAATACAAAGCCAAGAACGTCATCGTCGCGACTGGCGGCACGCATCGTTCCATCCCCGGCGTTGCGCTTGATCGCAAGCGCATCATCACCAGCACCGAAGCCATGATTATGCCCGAGCTGCCGAAGTCTATGATCGTCATCGGCGGCGGCCCCATCGGCGTCGAGTTCGCGTATTTCTACAACGCGTTCGGCTGCAAAGTCACCATCATTGAAATGCTGCCGCAAATTCTCCCGCTCGAAGACGAAGAGATCGTCAAGTCGCTCGCGCTCAGTTATAAAAAGAGCGGCGTGGTGCTCGAAACGAATGCGAAGGTCAGCTCTGTTGTGCCCACCGCGAATGATGTGACTGTCACGTACTCCGTAAATGGCGCGGAGAAAAAAGTCACGGGCGAAGTGGCCCTCATGGCCATCGGCTTTTCCGGCAACACGCCTAATCTCGGTTTGGAAGAATTGGGCGTGGAAGTGGATCGCACTTTCATCAAAGTGAATCGCCAAAATTATACGACGAGCGTGCCCGGCGTTTATGCCATCGGCGACGTGATGGGCCCGCCGCTGCTTGCGCACGTGGCCTCGTCCGAAGGCATCACGTGCGTGGAGCACATTGCGGGCAAACATGCCGCGCCGGTTGATTATGGCAACATTCCCGGCTGTACCTATTGCCAACCACAAGTCGCCAGCGTGGGCTTGACCGAAAAGCAGGCGCGCGAGCAAGGTCATGAAGTTTCGGTTGGCAGGTTTTCATTCCGCCCGCTCGGCAAAGCCGTGGCTGTGGGCGAGACCGAAGGCTTGGTGAAATTGGTGGTCGATAAAAAATACGGCGAGCTGCTCGGCGCGCACATTGTTGGGCACGAAGCCACGGACATGATTGCCGAGTTGGTCATCGCGCGTGCATTGGAGACCACGGTGCATGAGTTGATCAAAACCGTGCATGCGCATCCGACATTTACCGAAGCAGTGATGGAAGCCGCGGCGGACGCGTTGGGCGAAGCGATTCACGCCTAATTGCTGCCGCAGGATTTTGCGTTGGTGTATTGGAATGAGTAACATTGCAGCGCGCATAAGCGTCCCACATCCCTTGAGCCACACATTTTTGGACGATGCGCTGCAAATGAAATTCTAACGAACACGCTTTAGTTGGCGAATGCAACCAATAGCCCAGCAACGCGCCAGTTGCGGCGTGATCAGGACGTGGTGCAAGAGTTTGGGATGCTCTCATGGCGAAGCACAAAATCGGTTGGTTGCCGGGTGACGGTGTCGGTCGGGACGTGTTGGAGGCCGCCCAAATTGTGCTTGATAAACTCGCTTTGGATGCCGAGTATATTCCCGGCGAAGTGGGTTGGCATTATTGGTGTACCGAAGGCAACGCGCTGCCCGAGCGCACGATCGAAATGCTCAAAGCTACCGACGCCTGTTTGTTCGGCGCGGTAACCAGCAAGCCGCGTGAAGACGCCGAGCGTGAGTTGATTCCGGAATTGCAGAATCAAGGCCTCGTTTATCACAGCGCGATTCTACAACTGCGGCAAAAGTTTGATCTGCACACGAATATTCGCCCGTGCAAAGCGTACCCCGGCAATCCGCTGAATTATCGTTCGGACATCGATCTCGTGGTGTTTCGCGAGAACACGGAATGCCTTTATGCCGGCGTGGAGTTTCATCCGCTGCCTGAAACCGTGATTCGCTCGATTGCGCAACACAATAGCAATGCGCAGAAGTATGTTGAGATGAAGCCGGAGGACGTTGCCGTCTCGTTGCGTTTCATTACGCGGCAACGTTGCCAAAGCATCGCGCAACAAGCGTTCGAATATGCGCGTCACAACGGCTATGACTCCGTAACGGTTGTCGAGAAACCCAACGTCACGCGCGAAACCAGCGGCATGATGATTCGCGAGGCCCGGCGCGTGGCTAAGCGCTATTCCGAAGTCAATTTTTACGAAGCCAACATCGATCATCTCTGCATGTGGCTGTTGAAAAATCCGCAGAGCTACTCGGTTTTGCTCACGACAAATTTGTTCGGAGACATCCTTTCGAAGATGTGTGTGCAACTTGTCGGCGGTCTCGGCTTCGGCGCGAGCGCCAATATCGGCGATGACTATGGCCTCTTCGAGCCGATTCACGGTTCCGCGCCGCGCCTCGCGGGCAAGTATCAAGTCAATCCCATCGGCATCATTCGCGCCGTGGTGATGATGCTCGAATACCTGCACGAAAATGAAATGGCGCGCCGCTTGGACAACGCCATCGCCACCGTCATCATGGAAGGCCGGGTGCGCACGCAAGACATGGGCGGCGAAGCCTCGACCATTGACATGGCGAAAGCGATTGCGGAGAGAGTTTAAGTTCGTAGTAACGCCTTCAGGCGCGCTCGTCTATAAAATTGTCATCCTGTAAGGAACTTCCCTCGCACTGGGAAGAGAACCGAGCACTTGCATTTTTAACATGAACTCGTTGCAAACAAAGCAAAAACTTTTTCGCCGAGAGACACCGAAGACACCGAGCTTCGCCGAAAAAAGCTTTTATTCGGCGACACTCGGTGACTTCGGCGAGGTTCGGCGGAAAAGCGCTCTTGTTTCAAGATGACAAAGATGAGTAGATTGTTTGCACGAAAAATGTTTCATCCATACACGAGGTCTTTATGAGCAGTCTCCTCGCCGTGCTCCTCACCTTTGCGGTGATGGGCGGCATTGTGCTGTTGATTCTCGGATTGTCGAGTTGGCTCGGGCCAAAGCGCACCAATGCGGTCAAAGAAGTGCCGTTCGAATGTGGCTGGGCGCCGATTGCTTCGCCCATGGATCGGCAACATATTCGTTTTTATCTCATCGCGATTTTGTTCGTGCTGTTCGATATCGAAATCATTTTTCTATTTCCCTGGGCCGCGGTGTTTCGTGAACTCGGCTGGCCCGGATTCGCGAGCATGCTGTCATTCCTCGGCGTGCTCGTGCTTGGATTAATCTATGCTTGGAAGAGAGGTGCTTTAGAATGGGAATGAGAAATTTTCTCGGCGGCGATAACTTCGTCACGTCGCGTCTCGATCAAGCTGTCGGTTGGGCGCGCAAATATTCCATCTTTCAATATCCGTTCGTCACCGCGTGCTGCGGCATGGAATACATGTCCGTGGCCGCCTCGCACTACGATCTCGACCGCTTCGGCGCTGCGCTCCCGCGTTTCTCGCCGCGACAAGCCGATGTGCTC
This sequence comes from bacterium, assembly GCA_041918175.1. Classification (GTDB taxonomy): domain Bacteria; phylum Zhuqueibacterota; class Zhuqueibacteria; order Zhuqueibacterales; family Zhuqueibacteraceae; genus JABWAN01. The sequence goes on along the minus strand of JAYRWE010000031.1, from coordinate 1,534 downwards.
TTTGTCGTGGGCACGATCAGCCAAAAAATCGCGCCGATCTTGCGCCGCGTGTACGATCAAATGTGCGAGCCGAAATGGGTCGTGGCCTTCGGCGTGTGTACTTGCACCGGCGGCTTTTATGACAACTACTCCACCGTGCAAGGCATTGACACGATTCTGCCCGTTGATGTTTACATCCCCGGCTGCCCGCCACGCCCGGAAACCGTGCTGCAAGGCGTGATGATGCTGCAGGAGAAGATTCAGAAGCAGAAGCAGGAGTATTGAAATTTGGAGTGGTGGATTTTTGGAGTGATGGATTGGTGGATTGGTGGAGTGTTGAAGTTGTGGAGTGAGGTGCTGAACCAAGTTTGTTCTGCGATACCCCTTAGCGTGTCATTCTGAAAGAATCTTTTTTAGCGCTGGATGAAGCTCTCAGATCAAGAGCCTCCTCGGTGTGTGAAGAGTATCCGAACGCAAAAATCCCATTAGTCCCGTGATGATGAAGAGAGTCTCGAAACCTCGACGTAACTCCGACATGCTGGATGAATACGATTTCAGCAAAGGCGTTCGCGGCAAGTATGTCAAACGCCTTGCAGCAGGAAGCAACTTCGTGGTGCTGTCGCCCGAAGTAGCAGCGGCTTTCCCCGACTCAGATTCCGTCAATGAAGCATTGCTCGTTCTCATAAAAATCTCCAATGCACAGAAGAAGAAAAGCCGTCGACAGGCATCATGGACTACACGCTCATCAAAATCAAGCGACTAGTTTTGCAGGCCAAGTATGAATTTCGTTTATCGGCAGAGCTTCAGTTGGCAAACGACGGTTTGACAATGGATGATGCGCTGGAAGCCATTTTGAATGCCGACTACTTGACTAAAAAGAACTCAACGAGCCAAGACAAGCTTACGCCCAAAGAGAAAGTTTATATTATCGAGAGCTACACTTACGACGGAGTTTTGATGTATATCAAGGGAACCATCAGAAGATCAAGAAACCAGGAAGAATTTTATATCATCATTTCAGCTAAACGATCAGTTTTTGAAGGTTAAAGCTATGCAAGGCGACTTTTGCCGCATGTGCGGGTCGAAAAAATTGCGCCGCGAAGAGCGAGATATCTTCCTCGAAAAGAAGAAAAGGACGGTCAAAGCCGTTGGCGTTTGGATTTGCGAAAACTGCCATGAAGAATTTCTCGATGATGCGTCGCGGGAAAAACTTTACCAACCGGTGCGGAAAAGAAGAGCGCTGGCTGCGTGATCGAACAATGAAATGCTTGTCGCGTTTTGCGAGAAATTCGTCAATTGACTTCGTTCGTGGATGAAGATAGATGCCTTAAAGTGCATGCGAAGGTAGGTCGCCACTCCGCTAGGAGTGAAATGTTTCTAGTAAAATCTCGCTCCTCGTCGGCTCAGAACTCCGTTAGAATCTAAAGATCCAATTTGAAGCAAAAAAAGCAAAGATTTTGGCGGATCAGTGCGCTGGCGCGTGTGCGAGAGCTGGAATCACGTAAAGTTCTCGCAGCTTGAGCGTCATCACCGCGACTTGTTGTCCCAAGTGGGT
>JAYRWE010000030.1:0-117600 GCA_041918175.1 bacterium | reverse complement strand
CGGATTGGGACAAAAGTGAAGCGCAGAATCCATGACTTGTGCTCCTGAAAAGAGTGTCGCGTTCTTTCCCTAAAAATGCACAAGAAATCGCAGGAGCGCAAAGTAAATCAGGACTCCACGATTGAATGCAGAGCTACCCGATCACAAGCCAGCGGGGAGAATTTGGAGTTTCAGGTTTTAGCAGACGATAGAGGATGGCAAAAACAATTGGTGCAACCGTTTTTTTCAAGCAGTAGACGTTTGGTCATGATGGCGCCTCAAATGGTTGCAATTCCGTTTTCATTTTCGCGGCGAAGATAGGCACGGAGGTCCCAGCAATCAACTGAATTTTCCTCGCTGGCGCATGCGAATGAACGTTGATTTTCAAAATCGGAATGGCGCAGCCTTAAATCTGTCATTCCGCAGAAATTTTTTAACTCGCTGGAGATACTGCCGAGTGCTTAAAAAAATTCCTACGGAATGACACGAGGAGGGAGGCTTGCTTCATTGCCGATTGAAGCCGTCAAATTTCATTAGCACCCGCTTGCGGCATTTGCTTCACCAACACTTTGTCGATGCGATTGCCGTCCATGTCGATCACCTCGAAGCGCAACTCATTCCATTGAAACACTTCGCCCGCGGCGGGAATGTGTTCGAGATAAACCATGACAAAGCCGCCGAGCGTTTCATAATCGCCGTGATCGTCGCCGGGCAAATCGGAAAGCTCGAAGAGTTGTTTGAATTCGTCGATGGGCATGTAGGCGTCGATGAGCCAGGAGCCGTCTTCGCGTTTGACGGCTTGCGCTTGCTCGACCATGCCCAAGTTCGGCATGTCGCCCACGATGGCTTCGAGAATGTCGTTGAGCGTGAGCAAACCCTGCATCTCGCCGTATTCGTCGATGGCAATGGCGATGTGCGTGCGCGACTTTTTGAACAGCTCGAGCACTTTGAGCGCGCGCATTTTTTCATGCACGAACAGCGGCTTGCGTAACAGCGGGCGGAGGTCAAGCGCTTGCCCGCTCAACGTTTGCGCGATCATGTCCTTCACGCGCACCACGCCGAGAAAATTATCCGTGCCGCCCTGACAAACGGGAAAACGCGAGTAGCCGCTGTTTGCGATTTTATTGCGCATCTCTTCCAGGGTGTCGTCAAGATCGAGCCACACGATATCGCCGCGCGAGTTCATCAGCGTGCTCACGCGCCGGTCCCCGAGACGAAACACGCGCGAGACAATGCTCTGCTCCGCCTCTTCGAACACGCCCGCTTCCGTGCCTTGATCGATCATGGCCTGCACTTCCTCTTCCGTCACCGGCGGCTCTTCCGAAGGCTTGATGCGAAACAAGCGCAGCACGCCTTCGGTGGAAAAACTCAACACGCGCACGAACGGCGAGGCGAGCACGGAAAGCCGGCGCATGCTCTTTGCCATCGCAGAAGCAATGCGTTCGGGGTGATAAAGCGCGAGACGCTTGGGCACCAGCTCGCCGATGATGAGCGAAAGATAGGTGATGCCGAACACGACCAAGCCGAGCGCAACAGATTCGTGATGCGGCTCCAGCCACGTGAACGTTTGCAGCGTGACGGCGAGCTTTTCCGCGATGGTCGCGCCGCCGAATACGCCCGCCAATGTGCCGATGAGCGTGATGCCGAATTGCACGGTGGAGAAAAAACGATTGGGATCATTCGCCAGCGCCAATGCGGCGGCCGCACCGTCGCTGCCTTCCTCGGCCGATTGCTGCAAACGCAACTTGCGCGAAGATACGAGCGCGGTTTCCGACATGGAAAACACGCCGTTGAGAATGATCAAGAGGATGATGAAAAGAATTTCGATGGTCATCCGTGGCCCTCACAGGTGTGAACAATCAAGATTGTTCTAACCTCGACTTGGCCGAGGTTAAGTGTGTCGCTCTTGTGAACTGATTTGCTTTCATGAGGAAGATAGAGAAATGTGCCCTCATCGGCAAGGAGAGGATTCGAATGAAATAGTTTTGCCCGCATTGGTTTTGCCTGCCCGCGAAATTTGGCTTGAAATTTTGGCGAGGCCGTGCTACCATGCGGCGCGGTTGTCTGCATGCTTCATCACCCAAACAATGTTTGTAGTAGCTCCTTTAGGAGCCGATCGCTGTGTAAGGCCTGCGCCTAAAGGCGCTACTACGAGCTTTCATCACCTGACTTGTGAGGAGAAGGATGATGTTTCAAACCCGCCCGTTGTTTCGCCTCGTTGTGCTCTGCAATCTATTCATCGCCAATTTCCTCTTCGCGCAAACCGCGCCCACCGAGGGCTTGCGCGAGAACACGCCGAAAGTGCACGCGCTCATCAATGCGAAGATCGTTACCAGTGCAGGCATGGTGATTGAGAAAGGCACCGTCATTGTGCGCGACGGCGTGATCGAAGCCGTGGGCGCGAACGCAATAGTGCCCGCGGACGCGCGCGTGTGGGATTATGCGGGCCGCACGATTTACCCAGGCTTGATTGAATCGTATTCGAATATCGGTCTTGCCGCGCCCGAAGCTTCGCGTTCCGGTCAAGGCGGGCAAGCAGCGCAAGCGGAGAAGCGCGGCAGTGCGCAACATTGGAATCCATTGGTGCGCGCGGAAGAAGAGGCTGCGGACCGCATCGCCATTGACAAGAAAGATGCAAAGGCGTTGCGCGATCTCGGTTTTGTTGCGGCGCTCGCGGTTCCGCCCAAAGGCATCTTTCGCGGCACGAGCGCGCTGGTGAGTCTTGCGGAGGATGCGCCGCGACAAGGTTTGTTGCAGCCGCAGGTCGCGCAGCATCTCGCGTTTGAAACCGTGAGCTTTGATTTCAGCAATCCCCAGCCGCGTTATCCCACTTCCATTCTTGGCTCCATCGCGCTCACGCGGCAAACGTTTATTGATGCGCAATGGTATCAAGAAGCGCAAGCCGCGTATCGTAAAAATGCCAATCAAACGCGACCCGAAGACAATCTCGCGCTTGCGGCGCTCGCAAGCGCGCTCGCGAGCCGCAAGCCGTTTCTCTTTGAAGCGGACAATGATAAAAATTTTCTGCGCGCGGCTGCGATTGCGCGCGAGTTCAATGTGAATCTTTGGGTGCGCGGCAGCGGCCATGAATATCTCCAACTCGAGGCGATCAAACGCGCGAACGTGCCGCTCATTCTGCCGCTCGATTTTCCCGAAGCGCCGAGCGTTGATGCGCCCGAAGAGGCGTTGAATGCGAGCTATGAAGAGTTGCAGCATTGGGAGGCCGCGGCTTCAAATGCGTATTGGCTCCATCAAGCCGGAGTGAGCTTTGCATTAACTACCAACAAGCTGAAGAAGCCGAGCGACTTTTGGAGCCGCGTGCGCAAAGCGATTGAGCGCGGCTTACCTGCTGATGCAGCGCTCGCTGCGCTCACCACAGTTCCGGCGAAATGGTTCGGTGTTGAAAATCGTCTCGGCAGTGTTGCTGCGGGCAAGATTGCAAACTTGATTGTGACCGACGGCGATCTTTTCAATGAGAAAACTTCGATCATGGATGTGTGGGTTGATGGCGGCCGTTATGAAATTAAAAAGCCCGCGCTGGTGGATTTGCGCGGCAAATGGGAAATGACGCTCACGTTGCCGAACAATCAAACCGAAACGCTGGCGCTCGATCTCAAAGGCACGCCGGAAAAATTGAGCGGCGAGTTGGCGAAAGACAAAACGAAAGTCAAGCTTGGCAAAGTTGTGTTGGAAGAGCGTCGCCTCGCGGTGATGTTCAAAGGCGATTCGCTCAAACAAAGTGGCACGCTGCGCCTCTCCGGTTTGGCGAATAAAGATGAAGCCTCGGGCGAAGGCTCGCTCGCGGACGGCACGGCTTTCACGTGGCGCGCCAAGCGTAAAGAGCCTTTTGTTGAAAAAGAAAAAGAGAAGAAAGAGAGCGCGAGCGCGGCAAAACTTGAGTTGAGTAAGATGTCGCCGCGCGGCAGTTTCATGCGCAGCGGCATGCCGGCGCAACCCGAAGCTTTGTTCGTCACCAACGCGACGATTTGGACGAGCGGTCCGCAAGGTAAGTTGGAGAATGCCGACATGCTCATGCGCGCCGGCAAGATCGTGCAAATCGGCAAAGGCCTTGTTGCTCCTGCGGGCGCAGTGGTGATCGACGCGAACGGCAAACACGTCACGCCGGGCTTGATTGATGCGCATTCGCACTCTGCCGCGGACGGCATCAACGAAGGCGGTCAAGCCGTGACTTCGGAGGTGCGCATCGGCGATGTGATCGACAGCAAAGACGTGAGCCTCTATCGCCAACTCGCGGGCGGCTTGACCATCGCGCATGTGATGCACGGCTCCGCGAATCCGATTGGCGGGCAGAACCAAACGCTCAAGCTGCGTTGGGGCGCGGATGCCGAGGGTTTGAAATTTACGGAGACGCCGCCGACCATCAAGTTTGCGCTCGGCGAAAATGTGAAGCAGAGCAACTCGCAGCGTCCGACGAATCGTTATCCGCAAACGCGCATGGGCGTGGAGCAATTGATTCGCGACCGCTTTCGCGCCGCGCAGGATTATGAAAAAGAGTGGGCGGCTTTTAATCTAAAAAAGAAAGACGGCCTCACGATTCCGCCGCGCCGTGATTTGGAACTCGAGGCGCTCGTGCAAATTTTGAGAGGCGAGCGTTTCGTGCATTGCCATTCGTATCGCCAAGACGAAATTCTGATGCTCGTGCGCATCGCGGAAGATTTCGGCTTCAAACCCGCGGCGTTTCAGCACGTGCTCGAAGGCTACAAAGTCGCGGATGCGATTGCCAAGCTCGGCGCGGGCGCCTCGATGTTCAGCGATTGGTGGGCGTATAAATTCGAAGTGTACGACGCAATTCCTTATAACGGCGCCCTCATGCACAATCAAGACGTGCTCGTTTCATACAACTCCGACAGCGACGAATTGGCGCGGCGCATGAATACCGAAGCGGCGAAGGCGGTGAAATACGGTAACGTGCCGGAAGAAGAAGCGCTCAAGTTCGTCACGCTCAATCCCGCGAAGCAAATGAAAGTCGAACGCTACGTCGGCTCGCTCGAAGCGGGCAAGCACGCGGATTTCGTGATTTGGAGCGGCTCACCGCTTTCGACGTATGCGAAGTGCGAGCAAACGTGGATCGAAGGCCGCAAGTATTTTGATCTCGCGGAAGACGCGCAGATGCGTGAGGCGATTGAGAAAGAGCGCGCTGCGTTGGTGCAAAAGATTTTTGCGGAGAAGGACAAGGGAGGCGCAAGCGGAGGCGGCGAGGGCGAGAAACCGACGGGAGGCGAGAGCGATTGGAGTGGTGGATTGTTGGAGTGATGGAGTTTTGGATTGGTGGAGTGATGAAGCCTTGCGCACCTCTCGTTCCCAAACTCCGTTTGGGAGCGCACTTGTTGGAGAAACTCTGTTTCGAAATCATTGCGGATTGGTCGCAACTACCAAACGTGTCATTCTGGAAGAACCTTCCCTCGCGCTGGGAAGAGAGCCAAGTGCTAGAGAAGTTCCTTCCAGGATGACAATGAAGAGAAGCGAATTACAAAAGGAGTCGAACATGTTGCAGCATACTTCTGTGAAGAATTTCAATAGAGTGTATTTTCTTCAAATGGTTTTTCTCGCGATTGCCATGTTCGTTACGCTCGCGGTGAATTTGTCTTTCTCTCAAAACTACGGCCAAGTTCCCGCAACGGCGCAGACGCAGCCGATTGCACTCGTCGGCGCGACCGTGCATCCCGTGAGCGCCGCGCCAATAGAAAACGCGACGGTCTTGTTTGATCAAGGCAAGATTGTGGCGCTCGGGCAGAACGTGGCGATTCCCGCGAACGCAAAGCGCATTGACGCGAAAGGCAAACATGTTTATCCTTCGCTCATTGCCGCAAACACGACGCTCGGCTTGATCGAGATCGGCTCTGTGCGTGCGACGGTTGACATGAGCGAGACCGGGCCGATCAATCCCAATGTGCGCGCGGAGGTCGCGGTCAATCCCGACGGTGAGATGATTCCAGTGACGCGCTCGAACGGCGTGGCGCTCGCGGTGAGCGTGCCGCAAGGCGGAATCATTTCCGGCACCTCGGCCATGCTCATGTTGGACGGTTGGACGTGGGAGCAAATGACGATGAAAGCGCCGCTCGGCATGCACGTGAATTGGCCGAACATGACGCTGCGTCGCGGCGGTTTCTTTGGCCCGCAGCAAAGCGACGAGGAGCAACGCAAGCAGATGACAGAGAGTCTTGCGCAACTTAAAGATGCGTTTGCCGCGGCGCGCGCTTACATGAAAGCGAAAGAGGCGGAAGCGCAAAAGGGCGCGGCGTATCACGACACAGATGCGCGCTGGGAAGCGATGATTCCAGTGTTGAAAAAAGAAATTCCCGTGTTCGTGAGCGCGAACGAGGTGAAGCAGATTCAAGCCGCGGTGCAGTGGGCCGAAGATGAGAACTTGCGCCTCGTCATTGTCGGCGGCCGCGATGCGTGGCGCGTCGCGCGTTTGTTGAAGGAGAAAAACGTGGCGGTGATTTATGGACAAGTGCACGATCTGCCCAGCCGTGCGTGGGAAGCTTACGACACGCCCTTCACTGCGCCGAAGAAGTTGCACGAGGCCGGCGTAAAATTTTGCCTCGCGAATTTCGACAACTCCAACGTGCGCAATCTGCCGTATGAAGCCGCGACCGCAGCGGCCTATGGCTTGCCGAAAGAGGAAGCGTTGAAAGCGATCACCCAAAACGCTGCGGAAATTCTAGGCGTGGAGGATCGCGTCGGCTCGCTCGCGATTGGCAAAGACGCGACATTGATCATCACCACCGGCGATCCGCTCGAAATCACCACACAAATCGAGCGCGTGTTCATTCAAGGACGGGACATTGATCTCGGCGACAAGCACAAGGCGCTCTATCGCAAGTATTCGGAGAAATATCGGCAATTGCAAAACGCGAACAGCGGCGCAAAGCCGGCAGGGACGAATTGAGAAACAAAAAATCTGACAGAAAAATGTGGGACAGAAAAATTTTTATGGTTTGCTCGTTGTGAATATGTTCTTCCGAATGGAATCAAAAAATATTTTTCTGTCTTGGCTTTTGCTCAAACACAAATTGATTGCAAAACATGTTGTACATGGTGACTGAGCACTTCGAAAACGATGATGCCGCGCCCGTGTATCGTCGATTTCGAAGTGCATGAGGTTGTCACTTCAAAAGAGGCCGCGGAGCAGATCGCACCGCGGCTGTAGGTTTCGCGCAACGTGGGCGAGTATAGTCAAAATCGCACGCCAAGACGCAAAGAACTCGCAAAGCTTTTCCTTGCGGAACCTTTGCGGCACAGCGTCTTTGCGCGAGATTCTTTGTTTGCTTCGCACGGAGGGTAACGATGCAGCCAAAAGCTTTTCCAAATTTAGATGGCATGCCGACGGCGCACGAGTTGGCCGAGATTATGGCGCTCGCCAAAGCCGCGGGCATGGTCGGCCAGATTACGTTTGTCGATGATCCTGATAGTCCGGCAGGCAAAGCCACGGCGGAGTACGTCAACAGCCATCATTGGCTGCCGAAAAATTATCGCACGCTGCCGCGCAGTGAAGTGGAGGCCTTGGGCCGCGTCTTGTTCGAGCCGGAAGCGCCGAGGCTCGAAAAGAAAAAAGCGCTCATGCTGCTCGGGCATCGCGGCAGCATCGAGGCCTATCGCATTCTAAAAAAAGTTCGCGCGCCAGCCGCCGGACGACGAACTGCGCGTGTGGTCAAAGATGGCGTATGACGAGTGCAAAACTTTCCTCGCCACGGAACTGTCCGACGAGATGCAATCCGGCGTCAACGTTATCACGCGAAAAGTCGGGCGCAACGAGCTTTGCCCCTGCGGCAGCGGGAAGAAATATAAGCGCTGCTGCGGGGAGATAAGCTGACGAGATTGGTTTTGTTTTTCATCCGCAGGTCTTCATGTCTTCGTTGGAGCAAAAGCTGCTCATCGTTTATGAAATTCTCAACCGAGTTTAGCAAGGAAGATTTACCATGAAACAAAAAGGCATTCTGTTTTTCGGAGTCATACTGCTCTGCTTTACTTTCGCCGCCAATCCACGGCACGCGCCGCAGCAAACCGAGAGCGCGAAGAAAGGCCTCTTCACGCTCATCGAAGGCGACGTGAAGAAAAAGCAACTCACCGCGGAGGATTGGATTCGCGCGCAGAAGAATGCGGACGTAAACGGCGGCGATCGCGTGCGCACACTTATGCAATCGCGTGCGGAGATGCAGTTGGCGCAGCTCGATCTCATTCGCCTCGCGCCGCAGACGACCATCGACATCGTGAAGCTGTACGAAGAGACAAAGGATAAAAAAATCCAAACGCAGCTCAATTTGAAGGAAGGCGACATTTGGGGCAAAGTGAAGTCCGTGGATGCGAACTCAACCTTTGAAGTCAATTCGGATTTTGCGGGCGCGGCGATCACCGGCACAGTGTTTCGCGTGAGTCATGACTCCGCGGCCGCGGAAACGCAACTCAAAGTTTACACCGGTGAAGTGCGCATCAGCAATGTGCCGGATAAGATGAGCGCGCTCACGCCGCAAGACGTTGCGCCCACGCGCATCGAAGGCCCGCGCCAAATTTCTGGCCCGACGCAAATCTCCGCGGAAGAGTGGCTCTATCTTGTGAAGACATATCAACAAATCACCATCGGCAAAAACGGCGTGGTGAAATCCAAAGGCGCGTTCAAACGCACGGACCGCGACGAAGCAAGCGATTGGGTGAGGTGGAATTTGCAGCGTGATCGGGTGCGCTAACGCGAGGGTTGCAACGCAACGTTGGGCATCATATATTGGAGGCGAGCATGCACGAGATTGATCAAGCCGTCAAGCACATTGCCGGACGGCATCCGGATTGTTTCATGAGTTTGTTCTTCGGGCAGGAGCGCACGGTCAAGTTGCTCGGAGTGGAGGATGCGCAGATTCAAATCCCCGAGCATCGCGCCGATAAAATATGGCACGTGCATGACGGCGCGGAAGGGGGCTATATTATGCTCGAAGCCATTTTGCAGCCCGCGCGTCGCGAGTTTCGCAGGATCAATCTCAAAAACGCCGCGGCGCAAGTCTTCTTCAACGCGCAAGTGATCACGATCCTACTCTATCTGCAGCGCGGCGATTACGCGACGTTTCCCGAGAGTTATTCAGATGAGCTATATGGGCTGCGCAACGCGCACAGCTTTGCGCGCGTGTTGCTCTGGGAGCATGCGCATCGCATCCGCAGCGGCGAGTTAAAAGAGCTCGCGCCTTTTTTGCCGTTGTTTGAAAAAGATCCCAGTCCGGAAGTTTTGCAACAGATGAACGCCGTCATTGAGACCGTTGCCGATCCCGAACAACGTCTTGAGTTAAAAGGCTTCGGCGCTATCGTCGCGGCGCGATCATTTCCCGAAGAAATCATTCAACAATATTTAAACCTGGAGTTTCCCATGATTCGCGAAACGACATTCTTTTCAGAGTTGCTTGACCAGGAACGTTCGCGTGGTCAAATTGAGGGCGAACTGAAAGGTGAGTTGAAAGGTGAGTTAAAAGGCCGCCATCTCACTTTGCAGCGTTTGCTAGAGCGAAAGTTCGGCACGCTAACGCCCGATCTTGCGCTCACGTTGCTAAAGTTACGCAGCGAAGAGTTGGAAGCTTTGACGCTGACGATTCTTGATCTGCAATCGCTCGAGGAGTTGCGCCTTTGGCTACATAACATTTATCCTGCAAATGGCGCGCGGAGCGTCACGCATTAAAGTGAAGCGCCTGGCGAAAATCTTCCTGCTTATTCTCTCCGCGGTGCTGCTTGCGCTCGCGGCTGTGGCGCTTTACATTCGCATCCAATATCCTTCCGAGAAACTGCGGCAAATCGCAATTGCCACGCTCGCCGAAAAGTTTCATCTCAACGCGCGCATCGAATCGCTCTCCTTTCACCTCTTCTCCGGTTTCACGCTCGAAAATCTCACGCTCTCTGCGCTCTCGCCGACGCACGCTGCGCCGCCTGCCGGTTTCCATGACGCGCTCACGATAGAGCAAATAACTCTTTCCTATCGCTGGCGCTCGCTCTTTGCGCGGCGGCTGGATATTGATGCGATTATGATTTCGCGGCCGCGCATTTCATATTGGCGCGCTGCGGACAGCTCCACCAATATTGATGCGTTTCTACTCGCGCGCAACGATACGACGAGCATGGCCGACTCCGCAGCGACCGACTTGCCGCTCACAATCAATCTGCACACGGTTTCCATTAACGATCTGCAAATCAACACCGCGTTCGCGAGTGCGACGGACACACAGTTTTGCGCGCTCGGGCCGCTCACGCTCATAGTGGATGAGTTGGTCGTGAATCGTCTCGGCGATTATCGCGGTGCGTTTAAATTGCAGGCAGAGTCGGCGCGGGTCGCCTTCGAGTTGAGCGCGAATGATTCCATGAAAAATGTGAGCTATCGTGGCGAGCTGGCTGCTAATGTCGTAGGTTCCGTTGCGGTTGACTCAATCGCTGCACGTGCTCATCTTGCGCTCACGCAAAGCCAGTTGCGTTTGGGCGATGAAGGGTTGGCACAATTGCCGCGCTTGCAAACCGAATTCGAAGCGCACTATCACCTCCCGTCCTCTCATTTAAACCTACCAAGCTTTGCTTTGCTTTTAAATGAACAAGAGATTTTGCGCGCACGTTATGCGCAGCGCATGCAAGACAGCACCGTCGTTTTTAATTTGAACGCCGAACGCGGCAAACTCGATCTCGATGAGCTTTCGCGCATACTGCGCACGTTCGGCAGCGCGATCTCGCCCGCATGGGCGCAACTTTCTGCAACGGGCACATTGGATTTTTCCGGCAGCGAGTTGCACAAAACTGCTGTCGGCTTGCGTTATCGGCTGAATGTGCGCGGCGAAAACCTCGGCTATCGTGATGCTGCGCTCGGTTTGAAGCTCGACAGCGCGAACACGCAAATCGTTTGGCTGGGCAATGATGCGGACAGCAGCGCGACGGCTTTCGAGGGCAACCTCTCCTTTCGCGCGTTTGATTTTCCGCTTGATGCCATGCGGCTGCACAGCGGCCCGGGTCTCGTGCGCGCGCATGGAACATTGACAAAAGATTTTTCTCTCGGCAAGTTGCAATGGGAGCTCGATTGGCGCAATCTCGCCGGCGCATCTTTGCAGAGCAATGGGCTTTTTGAAACGAACGCAAACAACGCGATGCGTTTGAGCCTCGATCTTACCGCACAAGATTTTGATCTTGCGCCATTCACGGCCGACACGCTGCAAGGCAAAGTCAGCGGCGGGATAAAAATTACAGGCACGACGTGGGACAATTTGCAAGTCGTGTGCGCTTTGCAACATGCGGAGTTGTTCTATTTGCTGGAGGACGAGCCTCTGCGTTTTCCCCCCGTGGATTGGACGCTCAATGCAAAGCTCCAGCTCGCGCCGGATTTTTCGGATTGGCTATTCACGCTGGGCACGTTGCGCGGCGAGCCGGCCACTGCCAATTTCACGGCGCGCTATCAAACCGTGCCGGGCAAATTTCGTTTTGATTTGAACAATGCGACGCTCAAACTTGATTACGTGCTCGGCATTTTGCCGCAATCTTTTTTTGAAGGCCTGAATCCCAAGCTCGCGGGCGCGAGCACGGCGAATGGGTGGATGAACTTTGATTTTTCGAGCTTGGGCGAATTGGAGTACGCCGGAAAATTTCTCGTGAACTCGGAACGCGCGCAATTCACGGATGACTCGCTGGGCATTTATGCGGACTGGTTGGAATTGCAGAGCACGTGGGAATTGGCCACGAACAAAACCAGCGGTGCTTTCACCGTGAATCTGCGCGCGGCGCGCATGCCGGATTATGTCGCCCTGCCGTTGCCGCTCACGCTGGCGAACGGCAAAATCGAAATCGACGAAGACACGTTTGTGATCAAAGAGGGAACATTCAATGCGGCGGATTGGCATCTCGCGGGCGATTATCGCGTGGCCGGAAATTTTTTGCGCGAAGGTATGCGCGTGCAAACAACGGTCAATGCCGCGCTGAATGCGCTGGCGCCTGTGCGTGTGGATCGTAACTTGACGCTGCAGGGCAAACTGGCGGGGCGCATGGTGCTTGACCAATTTTTCCCCGAGGATCAAAGCGCAGCGCAGCCTGCAAACATAAATCTCGTATTGCATACCGAAGGCCTCGCGGTTAAAATGGATACTTCGCTCGCGATCGACGGCATGAACGCGGATTTGAGTTTTGCGCAGGACTTTGACTTTCGCACGCTGGAACTGTCGTCACCGAAAGAAGCAGAGCCAGCGCAATTAGCCAATGCGAGTGAAGCCATGTTGCTTTATGATATCTTGGGCGAGAGTGCGGTCACACCCAATTCGCGTGTGCACATTAACAAGCTGCGGATGCGTGACTACGAGTTTGAGGATATCAATGCAGACCTGAATCTCGGTCAAGGCCGGTTTGATATTCCTGAATTGCGGTTGAATTTTCTCGGCGGGAATTTGCGGGGCAACGTGCTCGTGGGCTATGGCAACGGCGATCCCGAGGAAGTGAGGTATTCGACTGCGCTGCAAGTTTCTTCAATTGATGTTTCGCGCCTGCGCCGCATTGCCGCGCAGGTAGAAAAAGGCGCGCAACTTTCCGCGGATTTCTATTTGAACGGCAAAGGCGCCGCGCCGAACAAGCTCGACGAAACCTTGAACAATTTGACGGGCAAATTGAATCTCACGAAGATCGAAAAGAAAACTGCGACGAACTTGCTCGCCGCGCTCGACCCCAACGGCACGGATGCCGGCATTCAACGTGTGCGTTTGTTGCTGAAGACTGGTTGGAATGTGAAGTACATGACGTTTGAGATTAAGAACGGCTTTGTCTATGCTTCACTCGCGCCGGTGAAGACCAAGCCGTGGGCCGCACTGTTCAATCTTCCCACGACGCTCGATTTCGCGAGGTTGCCGGTGAAGTATTTTATGGACGAGTAATCGCAGTTTGAAATCCGCTTTTGTAATTGCATGTTCCAACGTGGCACAACCAGACTCGTGCGCTAAAGCCGATGGGCTTCACGCAAAGCTCATTTATTTGAAAGTGGAAACTGCTAAGGGTGGTGGGAAAGGCGATTTTGTGGAGTTTAACTAATTAGCGAAACGTCATGCACGCGGGAGCTTGTGTGGCATATGGCTTGTAAATGTCTTTTGCAACGAGTGAAAATTTCAATGCTTCATATAAAGTTTTTCCATCCACCCCTCCTTTCCTGGAACGGCGGAGTCGAGCAATCGTCTCCGCCGTTTTTTTTTCTGCCGAGCACGCAAGCTAACTTCGTTCACGAATTGCGATGGAGCCGTTGGTTGTGCGCAAAGTAACTGTGCCGCCACTATCACCGATGCGGCCTTCCAACGAATGACGGCCACTCTTGCTTTCTGTAGTAAGCGGAAAATCACAACGGATCGAGCCATTGGTCGTGCGGGCGGAAATTTTAGCGCTGAAGTCCGGAGGAAATTCGGCGGTCACGCTGCCGTTGGTGGTTTCGAACCGCATAGATTCATCGCGGTCAACTTCGCGCAGCGAAACAACAATGCGACCGTTTGTGGTTTCAGCAGAGATACTGCCTTCTGCGTCTTCCACTTCAATGCCACCGTTCGTCGTCGATAATTCGGCTTTGCCCGAAATTTCGCGCGCGACGACTTTGCCATTGACCGAAACAATCTTCATATAAATAGCGCGCGGAACGGTGATGGTATAATTCACTGTCACTTGATTGCTGCCCTCTCCAAACATCCAGCCCCAAAAGCTGTCGCCTCCGGTTTTCGGCGTGCGCGTGTAAACATCGACGTTGTTTGAAGCCTCGCGAATGATGATTTCCGTGGCTTCTAATAGCCGTTGCGCGTCCTTCTCCCGGCTGGCACGCACCACTTTTTCTGCGACGATATTCACCTCGGCACGATCCCACGCCGTAATCTGCACCATGCCATTCGTATTTTCCAAAGTGAAACGCCCCTCACGCTGGAGTGGAATCGTCTTTTCAAAACGTTCGCGTAACTCGCCGGACCATGCCGATGCGCACAGGAGGAGGAGCGCAAGGCTTGCAGCTTTGAATCGGAGAGACGTCATATTCATGCTCGTTTGTTGGTTTGAAAACTGCATTCAGTCTCGATAAAAAGAAGGGAGGAGGCACGTTATTCAATTTCCACACGGCATTCGCCGACACCCGAACTGAGGCGCAATTGAAAAGTGCGGTCGGCGCGCTCATAATTGTTGGAGTAGTAATAGCGTCCGTCTTTGTGTAAATCAAACGGCAGTTCGACGTGCGAGAGAAAGAGAAATTTGGTAATGGAGAGCTTGGTGCCGGAATCACGCGGCAAGACGATGACGGTTTCGCCGATATCTAAATCAACGCGCGCGACTGCGTCTTTCGCCATATCGCCACTGAAGTCGATGGTAAGTTCGCCGATGCCGCCGTTGATATCGGCATCGCGAAAACGTGCATTGCCCAAGCGCCGAAACTTCGACTCGCCGACTTTGGTGTTGAGCGTCATGCTCGCCATTTCGACGCGGTTCGGCTCATCAAAATCCAAATTCACTTCGCCGGCCAATGTTTCCAACGCAAAGTCAAGAATGCGCAAGCCGCCGAGTTCCATATTGATCTCGCCGGCTTTGATTTTAAAATCTAATTGTAAATCGCCTTCGGTGGGTAATTCAATTTCGATCTCCGCGACCGTGCGTTCGCGCTCGTGATCAAACCAGCCTTCTTTGTCAAATTGCACTTCGAGCGTGTTGCGGATTTCATTATATCGGAAGGAATGTGAGAATTGGTTTTTATTGTAGGCTAAATTAACGCGGACTTCATCGCGACTGGAGCCGCGTGTCACGCGAACTTCTCCGGCGTCCACATCGACGCGTAATTGAAACGGAGACCCGGATTTGACTTTGAAGCCGTTTTGCAACTCCTCAATCCCATGATCGTCTCGCCGGGAATCCTCACGTTTTTGCGCGGAGGCCAGCCCTGCTAACACGAGCAACAGGGTGAGCACGCGAAGGAATTTGGTGTGTTGCATGATAATCTCCTTGAAAAATCAAGAGCCTGCGTTCTTTGTGTGCAACAATTACGAAGAGACTTTTACAAAGTTACGCCGTGCTCAAAAAAAGTGCGCTCTGATTTGGCGATCATGGGTGTGCAAAGGTTGGCTGCGCGTTTGCGTTTAGGAAAACAAGCCCTCTGATTCGCTTCGAAAATGTTGCTTGTATCTCAAAGCCTTTTTGCCTATTATGCGTCGGTTTTTTAGACGCCCTCTGAACATATCTCTTCATAAAAATGCGGCAAGATTGAATAACCCTGATCACGAGCGTCCCCTTTCATACTGCAATGGCCCCGATCCGAACTGAAGCTGACCGCCTTGCGCTCCGCACGCAGATTCAAGAAAAAATCCGCGAAATACGCACGAAGCACAAAATTAAGGCGCCGGATTTTCCTCCCACATTGGAATGGTTAAACACCGCACGCCCACTACATGTGAAGGAGCTTCGGGGTAAAGTTGTGCTGTTGGATTTTTGGACCTACTGCTGCATCAATTGCATCCACGTTCTTCCGGATCTGAAATACCTCGAAGAAAAATACGCGAGCCAACCTTTTCTCGTCATCGGCGTGCACTCCGCGAAATTCACCAATGAAAAAGAGAAATCGAATATTCGGCAAGCCGTGCTCCGTTTGGAAATCGAGCATCCCGTGGTGGTCGATTCGGATTTCGTCGTCTGGCAGGCTTATACCGTGCGTGCGTGGCCCACACTGGTGCTGATTGATCCCGAAGGCTATGTGCTCGGCGTGTTTTCCGGCGAAGGCAATCGCGAAATTTTGGATTTGTATATCGAGTCGGCGCTCGAAGTTTTTGGGCAGGAAGAGAAGCTGAATCGCGCGCCGATTGCGTTGCAAGCTGAAGCGCCGGAGTTTCCTGATTCGTTGCTCAGTTATCCGGGCAAGATTGTGAGCGACGTGAAGAACAATCGGCTCGTGATTGCAGACACGAATCATGACCGCGTGCTCGTGTGCACGCCCGACGGCGTCGTGCGCGAAATTATTGGCAGCGGCTTGCCGGGCAATGAAGACGGCGATTTCGAGACCGCGCATTTCTTTCGTCCGCAAGGCATGGCTTTTCACGGCGATGATCTCATCGTGTGCGATACCGAGAATCATCTTTTGCGCCGCGTGGATTTCGCCAGCCGCAGCGTGACCACGATTGCGGGCACGGGCGAGCAGGGCGGTTATGCGCAGCGCGGCGGCACCGGACGAAAGATCGCACTCAACTCACCGTGGGATGTTTTCATTCACGGCAACACGGGCTACATTGCCATGGCCGGGCCGCATCAAATTTGGTCGATAGATTTGAAAACCTATCGCTTTGAACCATTTGCAGGCACGGGCCACGAAGCACGCCGCGACGGCGAGCGTTTGAGCGCGGCCTTTGCTCAGCCGAGCGGCATCACCGGTGAAGTGATCGACGGACAATTGCTGCGTCTCTTCATTGCCGACAGCGAAATTTCCTGCGTGCGCCAAATCGATATGCGCAGCGAGCGCGTGGCAACTTTAGTCGGCGGCGATCTCTTTCAATATGGCGATCACGACGGCTCGCAAGACAATGTGCGCTTGCAACACCCGCTCGGCATCGCGTTTTATGAAGGCAAAGTTTATCTCGCGGACACGTACAACCACAAAATCAAGACGCTTGACCCCAATTTGCGTTTGTGCAAAACGCTCGGCGGTGAAAATTCGGCAGGCCAACGCGATGGTAACAATGCCTCCTTCTTCGAACCTTCGGGCTTGACTTTTTTAAACGGCAAAATGTATATTGCCGACACCAACAATCATGCGATCCGAGTTTATGATCTGCATAGCAAGCTCACCGCGACGTTGCGCTTAAAACCGCAGGCCCGACACAACGGCGAGCACTTAGTCACGATGGGAGCACCGGTGGTGAAGTTGCCCGCGCAAACTTTAGCCCCGGGGGAAGCACGAGTGGAACTACATTTGAATTTAGTGAAACCTTATACCTTCAACGATGGCTCACCTTTGCAAGTCCTCTTTCGCAGCCTCAATTCTGCATTGACGATGGATATGCCGTTGCAAACTTTCAACTCACCTCAATCGCACCTCTCGCTGCCATTGCATGTCGCCGCACAACCGGAAAGCGCCGCGTTGCGTTTGGAATTGCTTTACGCCTATTGCGAGCATGAGCGCGGCTTGTGCATGATGCGACAAGTCGCTTATGAAGTGCCGATTCACATTGCCGCGCAGGGCAAGGCTTATGTCGAGATCACGGATACCGTGGGGCAGTAACGGAGTCGAACGGATGAATTTCGCGAACCAGGAACAATGTTAATTACGAACGGCGAGATTTTAGGTCTGGCCACACAGGACACATATCGCCGCGGGTTGAAGCATTACCAAGAGGGCCGTGTCGATCTCGTGGCGCTTGATGACGATTTTTTCTCGGCGAAAGTTCTCAGCCGCCCCGTGCATGAAGTCGCGGTGCAACGCGCGGACAATCGCTTCGTAACGCGGTGCAATTGCCGCACGCGCGCGGTGTGCGAGCACGTCATTGCCGCGTTACTCGAAGCCAAAGATCAATACGCCAAGCCCAAACGTAAAAAGCCTTCGCAAAACGGCGCTGCTTCCGCCGCCACCAACGGCACTGAAAACGGCTGGCGGCAATTCGTCACCACAGTTCATTACACCGACAATTCTTCTGCCTTTGCAACAGCCAAAACGCTCAAAGACGGCGCAGAGTGGCAACTTTATTTCACGCTCGCTTTGAAGAATAGCGAGTGGATTCTCGTGCCCCATCGGACGCGGCCGCGCAAAGACGGCAGCTTCGGCATGTCCTATCCCACGTCGAGCCGCGAGTTGCCGTTTTACGACATCGCGTGTTCGCAAAAAGAAAATCTCGCGCTCATCATGCTCGAAGGCGTGGAGAATTCCACGCGCAAGGTTTCGCCGTTCGCAGCCGGGCTGGTGCCCAACATCGGTTATCACCTCAAATACGGCGCGAGCCTCGGCATGTTGTTCGATCTCTTGCGCGAGAGCAAAATTTTTTTGGCAAACGACGCGGAGCACAAACACGCGCTGCATGTCGAACCCACAACCGCGCGTTTTGAGATTCACCTGCTCGAAGGCAAAGAGAGTATTTCGCTCACGCCGGTGTTGCTCAGAAATAAAAAGCGCCGTGCCTTCGATGCTCAAACGCACGTGCTCACTTCACAACCGACGTGGATCGCGTGCGAGCATGAATTGCTCAAACTCGAAAACAATCCGCCCACGGAGTTGTTGCTCTCGCTGCAAGCGTGGGAAAAGACGCTCGAGATTCCCAAAGCCGAATTAACAGATTTTTTTGTGGAAATGGAGCGCTTGCCGAGTTTGCTGTCGTATTTGGTTTTGCCGAATCAAAGCGAATTGCCTTTGCTCGAAAATTTTACGAGCAAAGAGCTTGCAATCGTCGAACACGAAGACGCGCTCACGCTCAAGCTCGGATTTGTTTATGGCAATAAAACTTTGCCGTGTCTGCCCGCGGAGCAAAGCGCACAGGTGGGCGAAGAGCAGATTCAACATCGCGAGGGCCTCGATTTCGTGCGCGTGCGCCGCGATGTAATTGCCGAAAGCCATGCGCGCGATCTTTTGCTCGCCACGGGCGCGAAGCAAAACCCCTCGGGTGAGTTCGTGCTCCGTGATATTAACGTGATCGATTGGCTTCTGCGCGAGCTGCCGAAATTGACGGAGCACGGTTTTGCCGTGCGCGGCGAAAACAGTTTGCAGCGTTTCCGCGTCAATCGCGCGAAGCCCTCGCTGCGCATGTCGGTCAAAACCGAGATCGATTGGTTCGATTGCCAAGTGCTCGTTGATTTCGACGGCATCGCGCTTTCATTGAAAGAGTTGCGCAAAGCTTTGTTGCAGCGTTCGAAATACGTGCAACTCAGCGACGGCAGCACGGGCGTGATTCCCGAGGAGTGGCAGCAACAACTCGCGCATCTGCTCCATCTCGGCGAATTGGCGAACGAGAGCGTGAAAGTTTCCAGGCATCACGTCACGCTCATCGACATGCTGTTCGACGCGATGGAATTTAAACAAGCGGACAACGGCTTTCGTGAATGCCTCGCGCGTTTGGAAAATTTCAAAGGCATTCATGCCGTGCCCGTGCCGGAAAATTTTCACGGCACGCTCCGGCCGTATCAAGCGCGCGGCTTGGATTGGTTTTACTTTTTAAAAGAGTATTGCTTCGGCGGATGTTTGGCCGATGATATGGGCTTGGGCAAAACCGTGCAAACGCTCGCGCTCTTACAGAATGAAAAAAATCTCGGCGCGTGTTTGCCGAGTTTGATTGTCTGTCCGACTTCGGTAATTTTCAATTGGGAAAACGAATTCAAACGCTTCACGCCGGAGTTGAAAGTGCTCGCGCACACGGGGATCGAACGCCGCCGCGATACGAATTTCGAAGCGTGCGATGTGGTCATGACGAGTTACGGCATTCTGCGCCGCGACATTGAATTCCTCAAAGACGCAAAATTTCATTATCTCATTCTCGATGAATCGCAGCACATAAAAAATCCCGCGGCGCAAACCGCGAAAGCTGTGCGCCTGTTGCAGGCGGAGCATCGTCTCGCGCTCACCGGCACGCCCGTGGAAAATAACACGCACGAGCTTTGGAGCCAATTCAACTTTCTCAATCCTGGTTTGCTTGGCAGTTTACATTATTTCAACGACACGTTCACGAAGCCAATTGAGCGTGACCGCGACGAAGCGAGCGCGGCGACTTTGCGGAAGATGATCTTTCCGTTCATTCTGCGCCGCACGAAAAACGAAGTCGAGCGCGACTTGCCGGAGAAGAGCGAAAATTTGTTTTATTGCAAAATGCTCAAGGAGCAGCGCAAGCTGTACGAGCATTGGCGGGACTACTATCGCGCGCACGTGTTGCAACAGATCGATCTCAAAGGCTTGGACAAATCGCGCATGTATGTGCTCGAAGGCCTCACGCGGCTGCGGCAGATTTGTTGTCATCCCAACTTGGTGGATAAAGAAGCCGCGCCCGAGTCGGGCAAGTTCGAAGCGTTTTGGGAGATGTTGCAAGAGATCGTGGCGGAGAAGCATAAAGTGCTCGTGTTCTCGCAGTTCGTACGCATGCTGAAGATCATCGCGCGCCAGCTTGACGGCCATCATATTCCATATTGCTATCTTGACGGTCACACCCGCGATCGCAAAACGCCGGTGGAGCAATTTCAGAGTGATCCCGACAAAAAAGTTTTTCTCATCAGCCTCAAAGCCGGCGGCTTTGGTTTGAATTTAACCGCGGCGGATTACGTCGTGATTTATGACCCGTGGTGGAATCCGGCCGCGGAGGCGCAAGCCATCGACCGCACGCACCGCATCGGCCAAGACAAACGCGTGTTCGCATACAAAATGATCGTGCGCGATTCCGTCGAAGAAAAAATTTTGCAACTGCAAGAGCGCAAGAAAGCGCTGATCTCCGATTTGATTTCAACGGACGCGGGCTTGTTCAAGCAATTGACGGTGGAGGATATTGGCGGGTTGTTTAGTTGACGCTTCATCGCTATCGAACGGAGGTTTTATGAGTGAAATAAAAGTTTTGCGGTCAAGCCTGTCTGCTATCTTGCAAGCACGTCGCATGACTTTGACCGACCTTCGACATATTCTCAAACAAAGAGGCCGCATTCTTGAACGCAAGCGCCTGTTGGAATTGCAAAACATGAGCAGTGCGGCAGGCAAATTGAATATCGCGGTTGTCATTGAAGTTTGCGATGCTCTCAACGTGAATCTAGGGGAGCTATTAAAAGTTGAAAAAGAGCAAGATGAAGCACGATTGCGTCGTATCGCGACGTATCGTTTTCCCGCAGCTAAACAGCGACGAATGGACGATCTGCTCGACAAAGGCAACGCCGGAAAGTTGGGCGTTGCGGAGCGACGAGAGTTGGAGGAGTTGATGGAAGAAGTGGAAGAGCGGACTTTGCAAAAGGCATTGGCAATGGATGCTCTTCGAAAGAGGAAGGGCGGGAAGTATTCTATAGCTTTCAACGGACGCTGACGGTCCATTGGTATGTCAGAGAAATCCGTTAGTCAAGTCTTGCGCCTTCAAGTGGCCAAGCGTGCGCAGGGAAGATGTGAGTATTGCCAGAGTCATGAGTTTTTAAACGTCAGTAGCTTTCATGTTGATCATGTTGTGCCTCGGGCAAAAAAAGGAGCAACGAGTCTATCAAACCTTGCCTATAGCTGTTCAAATTGTAATGGCTCGAAATGGAGCAAGGTGCGCGCAAGAGATCCTTTGACAAATCGCCTTGTGCCTTTGTTTAATCCGCGTACCCAGACTTGGACAGATCATTTTCAGTGGAGCAATGATAAGCAATATCTTCTGGGCAAAACTCCTTGTGGACGTTCGACGGTGGAAGCGTTGGAAATGAATCGGCCGCGTTTGATACTGTTAAGACGGATTTGGAAAACGTGGGGGCTTCATCCGCCTCCCAAAACGAAACATTGATCAATGTCTGACTAACAGAAAAATTGGCATCAACGACAAAAGCTTAAAGTATATCACTATCTAATCCACTCACGGAAACGCGCGGGCTTTTTTCTAAAGGAAGCGAAGTGCCGCGCAACTAGACGAACCCCTGGAGCTGGCGGGGTTGGCCTAAGAACAATTCACTAAACAAGGGAGTTGGTGGTATGAATCTCTACGTCGGCAATCTCGCAAAAACCGCGACGCAGGATGATCTGTGGGAAGCGTTCAACATCTATGCGGACGTGACCAACATCACGATCGTGAAAGATCGCATGACGGGGGAGCCTTTGGGTTATGCCTTCCTGGAAATTCCGGTGAAAATGGAGGCGCTCATTGCGATGAAAGAAATGAACGGCAAAGAAGTTTGCGGCCAAGCAGTTATTGTGAATGAAGCGCGGCCGCATCGGCGCCGCCCGGAATTTCGCGACCGCCCGCCGCGCGATGATCGCGACTATCGTGATCGCCCGCCGCGGGAAGGCGGCGACTTCCGCGACCGTCCGCCACGGGATGATCGTGGCTGGTCCGATCGTCCACGTGAAGATCGCGGCAATTGGCGCGATCGCCCGCCGCGGGAAGGCGGAGGCACTTGGCGTGATCGTCCTGCGCGCGATGATCGCAGCACGTGGACAGAGCGTCCGCCGCGCGATGATCGCAGCAATTGGACGGAGCGTCCGCCGCGCGAAGATCGTGGCAATTGGACGGAACGTCCGCCCCGCGATGATCGCGGAGATTCTCGCGACCGCCCGCCGCGTGAAGATCGTGGCAATTGGTCGGAGCGTCCGCCGCGCGACAATCGTGGCGGCTTCGGCCCGCGCAAACCGCGTTGGTAAAAAAATCGTTTTCATAATTCAATCATTCCCACTTTCCATTCGTCTCGATCTTCTTGCTCAGGAAAACACCCTCGGAAGTCGCGATGTTACCCAGAAATGTGGGCCATCCGTTTCGCTTTTGCGCGACTCACAAAAGCGGAACAAACTAATTCAATAGGAGAGTTACCCATGAACATTTACGTGGGAAACATTGCGCACGGAGTGACCGAAGACGAATTGCGGGAAGCCTTCGCGGCACACGGTGAAGTCGCCTCAGTAACGCTCATCAAAGACAAATTCACGGGCGAGCCGCGCGGCTTTGGCTTCGTGGAAATGCCGGGCAAGATGCAAGCGACGACCGCGATGCGAGAGATGAACGGCAAAGAGATTCAAGGCCGCTCGTTGATCGTCAACGAAGCGCGCCCGCAACGCGATAAACGCAGCGGCGGTGGCGGCGGTGGTGATCGTCGTCATGGCGGCGGCGGTGGTGGCAGCCGCGGCGGTTTCGGTGGCGGCGGTGGTCGCAGAAGTGGCGGCGGTGGCGGCGGCGGTCGGTGGTAGTTTGATTCATGATCCTTGCGAAGGTTCAAAGCCTTCGCAAGGATTGAAACCATTAGATTGCGAAGCCTTCTTCCATAGCGCAGATCGCTTTGGTAAACGCTACACTGTGGAGGTGAACGTTATCGGCACGGAAGGTCGGCAAGCCATCGTGCGAACAGGATGGTTGATTCCACCCGCTTCGCACGAAGCACATCTCGTGACGCTGTATGTGAAAAAGAGGTAGACCTCAATGCAGATCGGTGATATTGTCGAGTTGATTGTGAATATCCCTCAGCGAGGCTTATTTGTTGGAGCACAAGGCGCTATTGTTCATTGCCATCCCGAAGGCGCGTATGAAGTTGAATTAACGAATGAACACGGGGAGACCTCAGACTTTTTAGCGCTACGGCCGGAGCAATTCATCGTCATCTGGAGCGCTGCCACACAAGATTGGGTCGCTCTTTCTGAGCGTGTTTCCGCTCTCCTCAAGAAGATGCCGCAAGAACGCGCGCAAGAAGTTTTTGACTTCGCCCGTTTTCTCTCTTCTCGCAATCCTCTTCCTTTGTTTGAAAAAGCTGCGTAGCTGCCCGTCAAATCCTCAAGCTGTGAGCCTCGCCCTTGTTAATCATTGTCGACGAAAACATTCCCTTTGCGCGCGAAGCCTTTCGCAGTCTCGGTGAAGTGCGACTCGTTGCAGGTCGCGCCATCACTCTTGACACGCTGCGCGACGCCGACGTTCTGCTCGTACGCTCCGTCACCCGCGTCAATGCCGCTTTGCTTACAGGCAGTCGCGTTAAATTCGTGGGCACGGCGACGATTGGCACCGACCATATTGATCTCGACTATTTGCAGCAGAGTGGAATTGCCTTCGCGAGCGCCGCGGGTTGCAATGCGAACTCCGTTGCTGAGTATATCGTCGCAGCCTTGCTCCATATCGCAGAGCAAAAGCAAATTGTGTTGGAAGGAATGACGCTCGGCATTGTGGGCGTGGGAAATGTCGGCAGCCGCGTCGCGGAAAAGGCGGGCGCTCTTGGGCTGAAAGTTTTGCTTAACGATCCTCCCCTTGCAGCACTGCTCGATTCACATGCTCCCGGCACATTGCATCCGGGGATAAAAGAAAATCTCTCTCGTCTTGCCGGAACGACATTTCATGCGCTCGATGAGTTGATGACCGCAGACATCATTACGCTGCACACGCCGCTCACTCGCCCCGGCGCGCATCCCACTTTTCATTTGTTTGATGAAAGCCGTTTGCGCAAAATGAAACCCGGCAGCATGCTCCTCAACACCGGTCGCGGCGAAGTCGTCGATAATCTTGCTCTAAAAAAAGTGTTGTGCACAGGGCTGCTTGCCGCTGTGGTGCTCGATGTCTGGGAAGGTGAGCCGCATATCGATCCCGAATTGGCCGAGATGACCACACTCGCCACGCCGCACATTGCGGGATATTCTTTCGAGGGGAAAGTGAAAGGCACATGGCTAATTTATGAAGCGCTGTGCCGCTTTTTGGAGATCGCGCCGAGTTGGAATTATGCGCCGTTGCTGCTGGCTCCGGAGGAGTCCGAAATTTTTTTAAGTGAGGAAGGCTCTACTCGTTTTGAAGAACACCCCCCTAGCCCCCCTCAAGGGGGGAATAATTGGATGGCCGCGCAAAAACTTTTGTACGAGGCCGTGCGCCAGGCTTACGATATTGTTGCGGATGATAAAAGGCTGCGTGAGGGAATCTTGAGAGGGGAGTGTTCGAAAGAAGAGCGCGGCAAACATTTCGACAAACTGCGCCACGCGTATCCGATTCGGCGCGAATTTATGAATTATCGCATTCACACGCGACCGGGCGAGGGCGCAATCAGCACATGCTTGCGCAATTTAGGATTTCAAATCGAGCCGCACGCCTGAAGCGCCCGTTGCCTCAAAATTTGCCTTGACAAACTCTCTTCTTTTTAGTATCTGTACACCACTTCAATAGCACGAATCTGCATTTGAGCTAAGTGGCGCGACGATTCGTGATCTCTCCCGCAGGACGCTGTTAGAAATTCCTCTCTTTCAAAAAGCGAAATTACTGCTTCATTCCGAAATAGACGTCTCGTTGTTTCGCGTTCCGTAAATACTTTCGAATCGCCTTTAAAATAAAAAAGGCCATCGCCCGACCGCCAAGTCTCATGCGATAGCCTCTTTTGGGCGAAAACTTTTGCTCGACCATTGCCATGGTATCGCCGCGCGTTTTTTTATTTCTCGCGCAGCGCAAGCCCGTTTTCGCTTTCTGTTGTTGAGACGATCTCAGTTTTTAAAAGGTTGCAAGTCCGCGAAAAAATCTTTTTGGGAAAGATTGCCATGAAAAAGACGATGCTTTTGCTCGTGCTCTTCGCGCTCGTTTTTTCGCCGCTCGCTTTGCGGGCGCAAATCAACTTCCAGCAATTCGTCTCGCAAAGTTTTTTGGATCGCGCGTTGGATCGGCAAATGCGTTTGGAGTTTCGCCGCGCCGGTTCTGAAGCGCTCGGCATGGGCGGCGCTGGAGTTGCCCGCTCCGGCAGCGCCTTCGCGAGTGCATGGAACCCCGCGGGCATGGCATTCCTTCCGCGGCGTGAGTTTGTGTTCAATGGCGGATTTAATTTGAACACGCAAGAGATCACGGTGCAGCGCTTCTCCGGCGTAAAAGTGCTTGCCGAAATCGATCCCAAGCTTTTGCCGGCGTTTGCCGGCGTGGGGTATCCTCTTCGTGTTGGCGGAAAGAATCTCACGCTCGGCTTTGCTTATCAACGCCTGCTGGAGCTTTCACAAAAGAACACTGAAACTTTTTACATCTATCCCACCGGCACAATCGATCACGTGGAAATTCCCTCGGGCGCGCTTCACTCTTTTTCGCCTTCGTTTGCATTCGCTTTTAACTCCCGTCTTGCGTTCGGCGCGAGCTTTCATCTGATTCGCGGCCAATCCGATTATCGTTTTGAAATCAAATCTCCGTTTATCGATGAGTTTGTGTTTTACGGCTTTAAAGATAAAGAAGAGTATGAAGGCAATTTCTTCGTTGCTGGTTTGCAATTCAAGCCCAAGGATTGGCTCGCGCTCGGCGTGACCGTGACGCCGGGGTGGAAGTATACTTTGAAGGAGAAACGTGAATCGTTGTTTGTACTGAATACCATTACCAACAACACCAACGTCGAAGGCGATACGCTCATCACGCCGCCGGATTCGCTGCAAACGCATGAGCTTGACGTGCCTCTGTTTTATGAATTGGGCATTGCGGTGAAGCCCTCTTCGCGCCTAACGCTCGCGTTTGATTTCGTTGCGCGGCCGTGGGCGAACGCGGAGTTGCAAAGCAACGGCGTCGCCGCGCCTTCGAACTTGCTCGATGCCAACGCGTTCCGTTTTGGTTTGGAATATATCGCGCGCACCAAATGGGCGGAAGTGCCGCTGCGTCTCGGTTATTACACCAATCCGAGTCCTTACAAAGATCGCTTTTTTCAAAACCAATATCTCGGACAACAAATCGAGAGCGGTGTGGTTACCTACGGCTTTGGCCTCGTGAAAAAGACGTGGGTGTTTAATTTTGCCTTTGAGCGCGGCACGCGCGAATACGAATGGTGGTTGAGCGACGGCGATTACTATAACGAGCGGGTTTCTTCCACCAAAGACGAGTTCAACGAAATCACGTTTGCGGTGAGTTATAGATTTTAAATGTTCGCAGTAGCGCGGTTTGTAGTAGCGCATTATGAAATTTGACGATCAAATTCGGTAACGAGGCACACTACCCGTATCATGTCATTCAGAAGGAACCTTTTTGAGCACTGGAATGAATCTCCAGCGAGTAAAAAGATTCCTTCTGAATGACAGCTCGAAGGCTACTACGAAATTTCGAAATGCAACTCCAAGCGAAGAGGTGATTATGAAGACCTTCTCCAAAATTTTCATGGCCGTGTTGCTCATCATGCACGGCGCATTGCTCGCGGGCACTACGGGCAAAATCGCTGGGCGCGTGATCGACAAAGACACCCGCGAAGCCTTGATCGGCGTTAACGTTATGATCGCCGGCACGACGATGGGCGCGGCAACGGACATGAACGGCTATTTCTTCATTCTCCAAGTTCCGCCGGGAACTTATTCCGTGAAGGCCACGATGGTGGGATATGAAGCCGTGACATTCACTAACGTGAAAGTCACAGTGGATTTGACCACCAAGCTTGAGTTCAAATTGGCCTCGACCGTGTTGCAAGTGAGCGACGGCATCACAGTCGTAGCCGAACGCCCGATTGTTGAAAAGGACGTGACGTTCAGCTCGCATCGCATGAGTGAAGAAGGCATTAAGAACATGCCGACGCTGCTTGATGTGCGCGATGTGGTTGCGCGCCAGCCCGGCGTGGTTGGTGAAGGCTTGCATATCAACGTGCGTGGCGGCCGCACCGGCGAAATGCTTTACGTTGTTGACGGCGTTTCTTCACGCGATCCGAGTTACAATCAAGCCACACGCACGACGCAGGAGCAAGTGAATCAATTCACCTCGAACCCCGTGGATGAATTGACCTCGCGCTCCGCCGGGCTTTCCGTGCCGGCGAATGCCATTGCGGAAGTCGAAGTCATCACCGGCGGCTTCAATGCGGAATATGGCAACGCCATGTCGGGCATTGTGAATATCGTTACGAAAGAGGGCGGCACGAAGCACACGGGCCGCGTGTTGTATCTCACCGATGATGCCGGCAGCGGCAGCTTTAAATCCCCCTATGGCAATGGCGAAGGCTTGCGCTCCTACTCGCACAATTCCGATCGCGCCGAGGTCAGCTTCGGCGGCCCGGAGCCGATCACAATGTACTTGCTCCCCGCGCTCGGCGTGAGATTGCCGCTGAAAGAGATCAGCTATTTTATTTCGGGCACGGCGAATTTTACGGATATGACGCCGGTGTTTGATCTTTCTTATTACGCGCCCAACGGCGAAAACCGCTCGGCTGATCCGCGCAAACTGAAATTTCTCGGCGTCAATGCCTTGGGCCTCGGCATTCCCAATCGCATGGACAATCGCTATAATTCGCTCTCGAACTTGACGCTGAAATTTTCTTCGCAGGTGAAGCTGGTTTATACTTATCAAACCGAGCGCAATTGGTACGATGAATACAACCACGCGTTCGCGAACATTCCCGAAAATTTCTGGCAGCGCGAAGAAGACGTGGAAAGCCATGCGTTGAAGCTCACGCACACGATAAGCGAGAAGTCTTATTATGACTTTTCGTTGAGCCATCGCAACAGCCACTACTTAATGACGCCCGGCGGCATGTTCCCCGACGAAGTGCGGCAATTGTATCTCGAGTTGAACGAGCGCAGCGCGATTGACGACGATCAAGACGGGTTTTATGAAAAAGGTTTTCCCGCGCGCGGCACTTATCATGATCGCCGCATGAAAACCAGCGCGGCCAAACTCGATCTCACCAGCCAATTGCACCAACGGCATCAGCTCAAGGCCGGTTTGGAAATGAATTATTACGAGATCAATCAAGCGGAGATTAAGTACCCGCAAGTTTACAATAGCCGTTGGGATCCCACGGTGGGCGGCACGCCGGTGGACAACGGCCCGTGGCCCAGCCTCGGCATCTTTCGCGATTTTTATTTTCGCACGCCGCTGGCCGGCTCGTTTTATCTGCAAGACAAAATCGAATATGAAAATCTCATCGTCAATGCGGGCGTGCGTTGGGATTTTTGGTCCCCAGGCGTGCAGATTCAAGATCAAGTGGATGAGGGCAAAAGCATTTTTGGCAAAAAATTCAAATTCACTTTCAATCCGCGCCTCGGCATTTCGCACCCCATCACGGAAAACGATGTGCTCTATTTTCAATTCGGCCGCTTCACCCAGTCGGTCGATTATCAGTTTCTCTATTTGCAAGACACGCAGTCTTCCGGCGCGCTGCAGCTCTTCGGCAATCCCAATATCGGCTCGGAAGAAACCACGCAGTATGAGTTGGGCGTAAAGCACGGCTTCAGCGATCATGTGAAGCTCGGCGCGACCGCGTTTTTCAAAGATTATAACGGCCTGCTCAATACCGAGAGCCGTGGCCGCGATCCGTTTACCTACAGCGTGTATGTGAATCGCGATTTCGGCAGCGCGCGCGGCATCGAGTTTTCGTTGGAGAAACGGTATAGCAATTTCACCTCGGGCTTCGTCAACTATACGCTGCAATATGCCACGGGCAAAAGCTCAAGCTATCGGCAAGGCTATGACTATGGCGCGCGCGGCACGCCGATTCCGATTCGCGAGTGGCCGCTGAGTTGGGACGTGCGCCACGCGCTGAACATCAATTTTGATTTTCGCATTCCGCACGGCGAACGCATGAGCCTGCTGGGATTGCGCCTGCCCCAAGATTTCGGGGTGAATATGATTTGGCGTTTGGAATCAGGCAAACCATATACGCCGAGCGGCCTTTCGGCCACGCAATTCACCACGCAAAACTCCGCGCGTTTGCCATTTCGCACGTGGATTGATTTGCGTGCGAACAAAGATTTTCGTTTCTGGGGCTTGCGCAATTCGCTCATTCTTGAAATCAAAAACTTGACGAACCGCCGCAATGCGCGCGCGATCAACAGCGAAACCGGCGAAGCTCTGGGCTTCTTCCGGCCGCAGGATCTCAATCCCTCGGCGTACAGCGCGGGGAGGAATGTGTTGTTCGGGTTTGCGACGCAATGGTGAGGCGTTCGTAGTCGTGCCTTATGAAATTTGACGATCAAATTCGGTAACGAGGCACACCACCCCTATCATGTCATTCAGAAGGAATCTTTTTGAGCGCTCGGCAACATCTCTAGCGAGTAAAAAGATTCCTGCTGAATGACAGGATCGGGACCGCGCCGCATTGCAAATTAGTTCTCACATGGTTTTTCACGGGAAAAATTTTATGAACAAATTCACGACCTCATTGGCCCTCATCCTCGTGCTCGCCGTCGCCGCTTTCGCAGGCGATAAAGCCAAGCACGCGGCTGCCAAGAAGAAGGGCCAACCCAACCAAATCTTCGACGCGCCCTACACGCAAACGAAGGCGCATCAAGTCGGCAACATCTGGCTTTCGGTCACGAACTTCGGCGAGTTCGGCTCGCGCGGACGCCGGCCGAGTTGCGAGTTTCCGGCCAATTCCAACAACGAGTATCTCTTTGTGGGCGCGTTGTGGATCGGCGCTATCGTCGAAAAAGACACCATCGTCTCTTTCGGCTTTGATGGCTGGCAGAGCTGGAATGAAATGTTTCCCGGTGAAGCCGAGAAGGATTCCATTATCGAGCGCACCACGCGCCCCAATTCGTCGAATTTTGATTCTTCTGCGGTGTCGGAGCAGGATTACGTCGCGGTTTATACCGACACCAATCGCGCGTTCGCGTGGGAAGGCCACAGGCCCATGGGCGTGCAAGTCACGCAGAAGAGTTATGCGTGGAGCTACTCTTACGCGGAAGATTTCGTGATTTTCGACTATCTCATCAAGAACGTGTCGCATCTCGTCGGCCCGCCGAAGACTTTCAAGAGACTTTACATGGGCGTTTATATCGACGGTGATTGCGGCAACACCAGCACGCCGAATTATTTTGCGGACGACATCACCGGCTTTTTGCGCACGAATGCCGACGGCGACACGGTGAATGTCGCATGGATCAAAGACAACGACGGTGACAACGGCCTTGCACCCGGGGTCACCGGCGTACGCGTGCTCTTTCCCGATCCCAAAACCATTTCATACAATTGGTGGGATCCGCCCACGGATTGGGGCCCAACCAATCCGAACAATCCGTTTGACTATGAAGGCCATCCTAATACGGATGCGAAGAAATATCGCATCATGTCTAACGGCGAAATCGATCCCGATCAAACCAAAGCCAATGCGCCGCCGGGTATTCCAACGGGCGGCATGGACACGCGCTACTTTCTTTCCTTCGGTCCATTCGACGTTCCGCCGGATAGCACGTTGAAGTTGACGCTGGCCTATATCGGCGGCGAGCCGGAAGGAGAGAAGACGGAGTTTGATGACCTCGGCATCAATGCGCGTTGGGCGCGCGATGTTTATGACAACCCACCTGCGGATGGCAAGCCTGACTTCGAAGGCCCGCCGCCGCCGCCCGCGCCGAATATGCTCATCACCCCCGGCGATAAACAAATCACGATTCGCTGGGACAATTCTTCCGAAAGCACGATCGACAAATTCAGCCGCATACAAGATTTTCAAGGCTACCGTGTCTATCGCAGCAAGAGCGGCGTGTTGAATGAAATGGAAATACTCGGCGAGTATGATAAGGTCGACGGCTTCGGTTATAACTTCGGCTACGCCGCGCTCAATCCGCAAATGGAAATCACCGGACGCGACACCACCGTGTGGTACACGTATACGGATAAAGGCTTGACCAACGGCGAGTTTTTGTATTATGCCGTGACCGCATACGACAGCGGTTTTGCGCCCACTGGCTTGGAGCCGTTGGAAAGCAGCCCGATCATCAATCTTAAGCGCGTGGCACCTTCGGTGGGGCCGAAAGCTGGCGAGGCGATTCAAGAGGTGTTGGTCGTGCCGAATCCCTATCGCCTCAGCGAGAATTATTTTGAGCAAGGTTGGGAGCGCGGCATTAACGACACCGACCGCCGCATCGATTTCACCAATCTGCCGGAGCAATGCACGATTCGCGTGTACTCGATTGCCGGTGATTTGGTGGCGCGCATCGAGCACGACTATCCCAGCCGCAGCGCGATTGCGAATCGCGCCTCGTGGAATATGGTCTCGCGCAATTTGCAGGCGATAGCGAGCGGCATCTATCTCTACTCCGTCGAATCGCCGCAAGGCAAGTACGTGGGCAAGTTCACGATTGTGTATTGAGAAGGTGCGTTCGTAGTAGCGCCTTCAGGCGCTCTTCTTCTCAATCCCGAATTCCGTTAAAAACTGAAATGAAGTGCTTCCTTCGGGAGTTTGTTATGAAGACCAAAAACAGAATCATGTTGTTCGCCGTGTTGCTCATGCCTTTGCTCGTGTTGGCGCAAAACACCGATCGCCGCGACTTGGCGGGCCGCGGAAAAGTCGGCACCACCGGCATGCAGTTTTTGAAGATCGGGGTTGGTGCGCGCGCCGTGGGTATGGGCGAGGCCTTTGTCGCAATGGCCAATGACATTAGCGCGGTGTATTACAATCCCGCGGGCCTCACTGTTGCGCCGAGCAAAGCGGTGTTGCTCACACATATTGAATGGCCGGCGGACATCAGCTATGAATTTGCAGCGGCCACTTTGCCCGTGGGCGAAATCGGCGTGTTCGGCGCGTTTGTCGGCATGCTCGGCGCAAGCGAGCAAAAGCGCACCGTGCCCTATCAAGGTTGGACCGGCGAATATTTCAGCGCGAACGATTGGCTTGTCGGCGTTTCCTATGCGCGGCGCTTGTCGAACCGCTTCTCGTTTGGCGCAAATGTGAAATACATCACCGAGTTTCTCGGCGAGGATCGCGCAGAAAATTTTGCGATTGATCTCGGCACGCTCTTCGACGTGGGCGTGCGCGGCATCAAGCTCGGCATGAACATCACCAACTTCGGCGGGGACGGCAAATATTTCCGCGATCAATTTGCGCTGCCGATCAATTTTCGTTTGGGCGCGATTGTGGAAGCATATCGCAACGAGCAAAGCGCGCTGCTGGTTTCTTTCGAAGGCAGCCATCCCAACGACAACGTGGAGCAAGTCGCATTCGGTGTTGAATACAATTTGCTCAAGAGCTTTTCCTTGCGCACCGGCTATCGCACCAATGTGGAGTTGGAAGAATTGGATAAAGTCGATGAGCCGTTTGAAGGCTTCTCGTTCGGCGCGGGCGCAAACTTTCGCGTCTCGCGCGTGCGCGCGCAGTTGGATTATGCTTACTCCGACCTCGGCTTTTTGGACAACGCGCAGCGCTTCAGTTTGATTTTTAAATTTTGAGTGATACATTCGCTTTGAATAGATCGGCTGTTACAATCTTAAAGAGCGAGTATCAAGCATGAGACAGAGCGAGTTTATCCCGGCCATGCGCGATCGTATCGTGCAACGCTTCGATCCGCAACAAATTATTCTCTTCGGTTCCACTGCGCGCGGCGAAGCCGGTCCGTTTAGTGATATTGACCTGCTCGTGATTTTTTCACAAACGGAAAATAAGCGCCAAGCGGCGATAGATATCCGCCGCGCGCTAGCGGATTTCCCGGTGGGAAAGGATATTGTGGTTGCGACTTCCGATGAGATTGCGCGACACGGAGAGCTCGTAGGCACGGTGTTGCGCCCGGCATTGCGCGAGGGGGAAGTTATCTATGAACGAAAATGAGCGTTTGACTCTTGTGCATCGTTGGCTGCAATATGCGCGGGAAGATTTGCGGGCGGCGGCGGAGATTTTAGGCCGCGAGGTATTTTTACCGCGACATGCCTGCTGGATGGCACAACAAGCCGCAGAAAAAGTGTTGAAGGCTGTGCTTGTTTTTCACCAAATCGACTTTTAAAGCGGATTTCCTACTGCGCGGCCTTGATGCGGAATCGCCCGTTTAACATGGCAACCTCCATCACTTTCAAAGAATGTCTTAATTTTGGAGCCTCTTTCATGCAAAAACTTTGGCGAAAAATTTTACCCGTTGCGTTGCTCTTCGCGCTCGGCTGCGGCAGCGGCGAATTGCCCACTGCGGTGGAGCAGCCGCAGCAGCTTTATGCGACCTACGTGCGCAGCGAACAAGACATTCCCGTGCTCGACGGACGCGCCGATGAAAAAGTTTGGCAAACCGCGCCGACATATCGCGTGTTTTTAGATAACAAAAACGGCGGCGTCGGATTGCCTGCTGCGGGCCTGCTCGTTAACCTGCAAGCCGTGTGGTGGCGCGTAATCGCCGACACCACACTCGTCGATTCCACGCGCATCGACACGACCTTCGCGTCGTATGTCGGCTTTCATGTCTCCTGGCCCGATGCGGATAAGAACATTGCGAAGAGCACATGGACCTACAATCCCTCGGACTCGACATGGGCGCAAAACACGAACGGCTCCGATTGGTTGCTGCTCGCGTGGTTGAGTTTCACCGAGGACACGGATATGTGGTATTGGGATGCGGCCACGACCAACCCCATGGGCTATTTTCAAGACATGGTCTTCGAAGGCTTTGATACCGGCAAGACCATCGAGCCTTTGTTTGCGCGCGTGGATGGTTTGAATTTTTTCAACGATACACGCACCGCGCAAAACACGTGGGATCCGAATTACGACAACAACAACACGCCGAGTAATCTGCGCGATGATCGGCCGCGCTTTGCTTGGAAGAATGACCCGGCCACGGCTGCGCCGGGTTTGCCGCCGGTTTATTCGAACACTGACGAAAACCGCCAGTTCTTGTTGACGAGCGAAGCCGCGGCACTATCGACCTCGGCGTATGCGAAACCCAAAGCCGCGGTCACCGTGCCAAGCGCAGTTTTGCAAACGCCTCTCGGCGGCTCCGCCGACATTCCCGTTTATGGCCGCCATGAAAACGGCAAATGGACTTTGGAGTTTTCGCGCATTGCCAAAGCCACGGATAACAACGACGTGTTGTTCAATCCTTCCACGCGCTTTTTCTCGCAAACGTTTTCCATTGCGCTGGGCAATAACGCCCCCGGCGTTTTTGATCAACAAGCACCAGCGTTGTCGATTCGCAATAACGTCACCATCACTTTTGAATTTAGACGTTGAGGAAAGCCCATGCACTCTACTTTTAGAAAGCTCATTCTCGGCGTTTGTCTCTGCGCGATGAGCATGATTTCGTGCAATCGCCAACCCACGGATAAAGGCCAAAGCTTCGGCGATAACGCGCCCGAAACGGCGTTTGCGCCGACGCCGCTCAACAATTCGACGAACAATTCTTACAAGCTGCGGTTGGAATGGCACGGCAACGACTCTGACGGCATCATCAAGGGCTATGAGTATCGCGTGCAAGGGCCGCGAAACAACAACGCCTGGCAATTCACCGAAGATTTTTTTGCGGACTTACGTTTGCGCGACGGTTGGTATGACGTGGAAGTGCGCGCCGTGGATAACGCAGACAATGCCGATCCGACTCCGGCCAAGTTGCGGTTCCACGTGCTCGGCCCTACGTTTGACCAAGGCATATTGTTGATGGATGACGAATTTGGCACTGGTGTCACGGAAACGTTGACCGATGCGGCCTATGATTCAATTATGAAAGAAGCAGGCTACGCGCAATATACTTCGTGGGACTATCAGCAGCGCTTCGCTACGGCGCGTCCAAAGTTTGTCTCAAACGTTGTCGATGCCTCGGGTCAGCGCGAAATTAGTTTGAGTTCGTTTACCACGATCATTTGGTATACGACGCCCACCGGCAATCTTGG
This sequence comes from bacterium, assembly GCA_041918175.1. Taxonomy (GTDB): domain Bacteria; phylum Zhuqueibacterota; class Zhuqueibacteria; order Zhuqueibacterales; family Zhuqueibacteraceae; genus JABWAN01. Next base: position 82,513 of record JAYRWE010000030.1, on the reverse strand, counting down.
CTTGAACAAGAGCAGCTTGCAAGATTATCTCGACATGGGCGGCAATCTTATCCTCGCAGGCAGCGGCACACTCGAATCGCTCACCGGCGAAACGCCGACGGGAACGGATTTGCCCACAAGCGGTCTGGCCTTTCGCAATTTTCACGTACTGCGCGCCAAGACCGTTGACATGTACGTGGATCGCATTTTAAGCGTGCATCCCAATTTGCCCGACCTCAATACGAGTTATAAAATCCCACGCACGGTGATTACGCAATATCTGAAAGCGCAGATGAATCAACTCGTGCCGTTATTTGATGCGCAACCGTTATTCGCATTCAATACCAATTATTTCCGCGACACGGCGCGCAACATCGACGTCAATAACGAAGAATTTGCCGGTCTCTCTTGTGCGCAGCTCTATCGTGGCCCGGTTTATAATGCCGCCATCTTTGGCTTTCCGTTGGTTTCCGTCGTGCGCGCTGGTGCAGCAAACGTCAATCTCGTAGATCGCAAAGTCATGACGCAAGTCATGCGTTATTTGTTGGCCGAGGCGTTTAAAGAATGATTTTGAAATTGCACCTCGCGCGAGCCCTAAACCTCTTGAGCCGCGCGAGGAGATTCTTCTGACTTAAAAAATCTTCTCGCACCTCCACACGACATGTGGGGAATAAAACTCGAAAGAAGAAATCTCGCATGCCTTCTTGCCTGCATTCCTGTTATGCTCGCCTGCTGTGCCTGTGTTTAATATTAAGCCCATGCGTTTTAGTTGCCGCAGAGCAAGCGCCGGTTAAAAGCACGGGCGCGCTTACGTTTTATTTGGACACCGCGTCGTTTCGTGCTGGCGCGGGCAAAACGCGACAAGAGTTTTACTATCAAATCGCGCTGGAGCAATTGCATTTGCAGGCAACAGAAGCGAGTTTGCGCAGCGAAGTGAAAACTTCCGTGCTGCTGGCAGATTCCACCGGGCGCGAATTGTTGCGCGACGAATGGACGCAAACCGTGCAAGTCGGCTCGGCGGCAGAAATCGCCGGAAGATTTTTTCCGAATCAATTCGATTTGCCGCTCACGCCCGGCCGCTATCGGCTCGCGCTCGCAGTCGAAGAAGTCGCAACGCAAAAACAGGGCAGCGCCCAAATCGAATTTCGCGTGCGTGTGTTTGACGGCGCCGGATTGATGCTCAGCGATATTCAGTTGGCCAACAGCATCGCCAATGACACAACCGAGGGGCGCTTTACGAAAAACGGTTTGAGCATTTTGCCCAACGCCGTTCGGAGTTATAGCCGCTCGGCGCCGCTATTGTATTTTTATTTTGAGATGTACAATTTTTCCCCGGCCGCGGACAGTTATGAAGTGCATTATCGCGTAACAAATTCGCGCGGAGCGACGCTCAAACAATTGCCCACCAAAATCGCGCGCAAGCCTGGCAGCAGCGGAATTGAAGTCGGCGGATTGAACCTAGGCAGTTTGACGGACTCCAGCGGCTACGTGCAAATCGAAGTACGCGAGCGCGGCCAAACAAAGTCGGCGCAGGCGGAAAAGCGTTTTTCATTTCTATTGCCGCCGGAGCGCGTCGTCTCCGAGGTCGAGCAAAAAATTTCCGCCATGTCCGCGGAAGAATGGAAGCTGCACGTCGAGCAGATACAATATCTCTTGCGCGAAGACGATAAAAAGCTCTTGCAAGATTTAGAACCGGACGCGCAAAAGAGTTTTGTCATTCAAGTTTGGAAACAGTTCGATTCGAATCCCGCCACGCCGCGCAACGAGTTTTGGGACGAATACTTTCGCCGCGTCGCGTTTGCCAATGAAAAATTCACTTCCGGTTTTACCACCGGCTGGAAAACCGATCGCGGCCGCATTGCCATGAAGTTTGGCACTCCGAACGAAGTTGAGCGCCATCCGGCAGAAACCGGCGCGCGGCCGTATGAAGTTTGGATTTACTATAGCGAAGGCCGCAAGCAATTTATCTTCGCCGACCTCGAAGGCCTCGGCCGCTACGAGTTGATTTTCTCCAGCGATGAGCGTGAATTGACGCGCCCGGACTGGAAGTTGATCATCAATGCGCAATGATTTTCCCGCCTTGCTTTCCAAGCCCCGTTTTGTTATCATCCTTGCCGTTCATACGCACTTCTGCCGTCACTCTGCCGTATTTTGCATCTGCGGCAGAAGCCTTATTTGCTACAATCAATCCGTACCGTTCTAACCTTGAGGAGGAAGCATGTCTCGTCCGCACGAAGATTTTAAGTATTCCAAGGTGCAAGAGCCGCATCGCAATCGCACCAAGGAAATTTTGCGCAATCACCCCGAGATTCGTGAGTATATCGGCAAAAACCCCGCGACGTTTTGGTATACCTCGGGCATCGTTGCGCTGCAAGTTGCGCTCGCGTATCTCTTGCGTGAGCAGTCGTGGTGGTGGGTCGTGGGTGTTGCCTATTTCGTCGGCGCGTTTGCCAACCATGCGTTGTTTGTGATGATTCATGAGTGCGCGCACAATTTGGTATTTCAACGCAAAGCGCCGAACCTTATCACCGGCTTGATCGCCAACATTCCGCTCATCATTCCCAGCTCGGTTTCATTTCAGCGTTATCATCTCAAACACCACGCGTTTCAAGGCATATATGAATTGGACGCGGACTTGCCGCATCGTTGGGAAGCGCGGCTCGTGGGCCATTCCTTTTTCGGCAAAGCACTGTGGCTGCTCTTTTATCCGATCTTCCAAGGCCTGCGTCCCTATCGCTTGAAAGAAATCGCCTTCATCGACCGCTGGATCCTGTTGAATTGGGTCACGCAATTCGGCTTTGACATTGCGCTCTATATGTTTTGGGGGCCGAAGGCGTTTTTCTACATGTTGCTTTCGCTCTTCTTTTCCATCGGTCTGCACCCGCTCGGTGCGCGCTGGATTCAGCGGCATTACATGATGGACGGCGGCGAGCAAGAAACCTATAGCTACTATGGCGCGCTCAATACTGTGGCCTTCAATGTCGGCTATCACAATGAGCATCATGACTTTCCCTCGATCCCCTGGAATCATTTGCCGAAAGTGAAGCACGCGGCGCCGGAGGCATATGAGAATTTGGCCTCGCACAAATCTTGGACGAGGCTGCTCTTTCGCTTTCTCTTTACGCGCGAAGTTTCGCTCTTCTCGCGCATGGTGCGCAGCGAGCGCGGCGAAGTCGCGCTGGACGCTGAGGTGAAGCCGGATATTGAAGTGATCGAACAAACTCAGCGGCGCCCCGTTGCGGCGTGAGACCGGATGCAACAATTTCCGATAAGTCGCTTTGAAACTCTGAGAGTGCGTGGTATGCAAACGGATTCGATTTTCTATGAAGTTTTTCGTTTTGACCCGCAGAGCTTGCCGCTGCTTTTACAGTTGAAACTGGAAGGGCGCTATGAATTTGAAAGCATCACCGTTAAAACAACGGAAAAGCGCTTCGACGGTTTTTTGCGCAGAATTGACGGGAAGGGGCCGTACCTCTTCATTGAAGTTCAAGGCTACCTCGATCCGAAAATTTATTGGAAATTGTATCGTGAAATCTGTACTTTTTATGAGCAAAGAAACGATTCCACGCCGTTCATCGCTGTGGTCTTGTTTCTTGATGAGAGCTTCGACCCCGGCGAGTTCGGCGTCACCTGTCTCGCTCCGTGCCAATTGCTTCGCGCGAATTTGATCGAGTGTTTGACGAAGTTGGAAGGAACGGCTAGTGCATTGACGGCACTTAAGCCTTTGGCGCTCAAGACGCGTGACCAAGCCGTCGCGGCTGCTCCTCAGTGGAAGGCGGAAATTAAGGCGCTGAATTTGAGCGAGAGCCGCGAGAAGTATTTGATCGACTTGCTCATCAATGTTCTCACGCAAAAGTTCAATGAGTTAACTGAAGAGGAGATCAATGCCATGTTGCATTTAACCCCATTGGACCAAACGACCGCCGGTAAACAAATTTACGGAAGAGGATTAGGGCACGGCGCGCTCATGGGAAAAATCCAAGTGGCGCAAAAAATATTACGGCAGCCCATTACCTCAGAAGATGAGTTGCTGACCAAATCTTCGGATGAATTGAAACGTATCTTGCAAGACTTGGAAAGCAAACTTGACCTTCTGTTACAGGTGAATTGAGCATGCGTGTTTCACAATGTTTTTTCGCCATTCTTCCGTTTGCCGTGAGCACCGGCAGTGTGATTCTCTGAACGAGTTCGCAAGCAGCCCCACGCAGCATATCTGCGCGGGGCTTTTCTTTAATTTGAAGTGGCTTTTCGTATCCTTTTTCACGGCCTAAGTTGAACCCACTCATAATCTCAAAGGAGCATTACCACCATGTCTATCACCAATCGCACCAATGTGGGGATCTATATCGATGAAGCCAACATTCGCAGCAATGGCGGCTATGGTATGCAATACGATGTGCTGCGCGAGTTCGTGTGTCACGACGGCGCGGAGCCGGTGCGCTTGAACGTGTATGCCACGTTCGACCCGCGGCGCGCGCACGAAGATCAACTCTATCAAGTGAAGACCAATCGCTTTTTCGCCATGCTGCGCAATATGGGCTACAAAGTCATCATTAAAAATTATAAGTGGTACACCGACGAAGAAGGCAAAGCGTACGCAAAGGCCAATTCGGATTTGGATATGGCCGTGGACGCGCTCTTGCAATCGGAGAATTTGGAACGCGTGGTCATGTGTACCGGCGACGGCGATTTTGTGCAAGTCGTGCGCGCACTGCAAAACAAAGGTTGCCGTGTGGAAATTCTGGCGTTCGACAATGTCTCCGCGGATTTGCGCCGCGAGGCGGATGTTTTCTTCTCCGGTTATCTCATTCCCAAACTTTTGCCGACGCGTTCAATCTTTGGTCCCGGTTTGATCAAAGAATGGGGCGAAGAAGGCTCACGCGTGCGCGGGATTTGTTACGCGTACAAACACGAAGGCAAATACGGCTTTCTGCGCTTCCTCAAAAATTTGAGCGGCAACATGTGGATTACCGACACGCGCCATCCGCAATCGCCCTATGCCGCGGTTTATTTCTATGAGTCCGAACTGCCGCGCGAAGTCAGCCCGCTCGAACTGCCGGATCATGAACTGATCTTTGAGTTCGATCTGCACATTCAAGAAATCAACAAAGAGCGCAAGCTCCAAGCGCGGAATATGCAGGTCGTGAGCGCGCTCGACTACTGAACTCCATTGGAGTGATGGGGCTTGGGATTGATGGAGTAATGGATTGTTGGAGTAGTGGAATAATGGAAGTCAAAACTCCGCTCATCCAATAATCAATCCAAAACTCCATCAATCCATTAATCCAAGATTCCACAACTCCATGACTCCAACAATCCAATGGAGGTTGTGATGCCCGGCCACACCGTTCGTCTCCTCAAAATCTTCATCGCCTCGCCCGGCGACGTGAAGCATGAGCGCGAAAAAGCTCGCGAGGAAATTCTCTGCCTGCGGCCGCTTGCGCACAATCATGGCTTTGATCTCGAAGCCGTGGGTTGGGAAACGCACGTCGCGCCGGGCATGGGCCGCAGTCAAGCGCTCATCAATCCGCTCGTGCGTGAATGCGATTTGTTCATCGGCATTTTGTGGCGACGCTTCGGCGCGCACACCGGCGAGGCGGAGTCCGGCACGATGGAGGAATTTCAACTCGCGCGCGAACGTTTCGCGAAAGAGCACGCGCCGGAAATCATGCTTTATTTTCGCGAAGTGCATCCGGATTTTCTCAGCGACCCCGGTGTGCAACTTCAAAAAGTTTTGGATTTCAAAAAGCAGATTGAAGACGGTCATCTCGCGCTTTATCGAGAGTATCGCAACGAGGATCACTTCGCGACATTGCTGCGTCAGCACGTCACCGATTGGTTGTTGAAATTGGCTCCCGCCGCGAACGACCAACAACTCACGACAAACAACGCTTCCAACGACGCCCCGCCTCTTTCCGCCTTCACCGAACACCTCGAATACTGCCGCACGGAATTGCAAAAGACCGCGCGACCGTTGCGTTTGCGCACGCTCACGTTGCCGCCGCTCTTTTTAGAAGAAGTCGAAGTCGAGCGACCGCGTAACATGAAAGTGAGCCTCGCCGTGAAGACGTTCCCGCGTTTGCTCATTCTCGGCGAGCCGGGCGCCGGCAAAACCACCTCGCTCAAAAAGCTCGCCGAAGAATATGCGCGTTGGCGCGGCGAAGGCAAAGACCCAGGCTTGAATGAGCCGGAAGATTTCAATCTCCCCATCTTCGTTGATCTCTCTGCATATCCCACGCTCTCTGCGGGCGATGCCAAGCACGGCTTGTGGCGCCTCATCACTGCGAGCGTGCGCAACGTTCATGATGTCGATGTGCGCAAACGCATTGTCGCTGGCGGATGCCTGCTCTTGTTCGATGGCTTGAACGAAGTGGGCGAGGCGTATGATGAAGTCGTATATCAAATTCGGCACCTCGTCAATTCCGAAGCGCCGCACAATCGTTTCGTGGTCACGTGCCGGCCCGGCATTTATCGCAACGAGCTGCACGCGGAATTCATTGCGTTTCAATTGGAGCGTTTGAGCAGCTTCAATGCTTCGAAAGTGTTGGAGATTGAGATTGGCGAGGCCAAAGCGCAATCCGCGTGGAAGGGCCTCGACGAATACACGCGCGATCTCTGCCGCAATCCCCTCATGCTCACCCTGCTCGCAGACGAGCTACGTGCGAGCGACAACCCGCCCACTAATCGCGCGGAATTGTTCGACCGTTTCATTGACCGTTATTTGAGCGAATGGGCGCGCGTCAAAGGCGCCGGCTCCGTGCGCGTGGAAAAAGAAATTCTCTCCGCGCTCGCGTGGCGCCTCGGCACGAGCCGCACGTTGCTCTCCGCGGACGAAGCCGCGGCCACCATGTCCGCGCGCCTCACGGAATTGCAGAACAAGAAAGAAGCCGCTTCCAATTTAAACGTCGCGACATTGAATCGCGAGTTTCTCGAACACGGCCTCTTGCGCGAAAGCGCCGGCCAAACCGGCTTCTTCCACCAAGCCGTGCAAGAATACTTCTTTGCCCGCGAGGTGGCGTTGCATCAATCGATGGAATACGTGCTTAAACACGTGAGCGATCCGGCTTGGGCAGAAGTGCTGGTGTTCGTGTGCGGGTTGGTGGAGGATGCGACAGAAATTGTGAAGGAGGTGATGAAGGGGGATTTGTATTGGGCTGCCAAATGCACAACTTATGCAAAAGACGTCAATACCAAAACGGTTACGGATCTTGTGATAAAACTGATCCAAAACTTGAAAGAGAGATTTGCTGAGAGTTCGTGGGTTGGAACACAATATCAAAATATGGCTGCAATTCTTTCAATCGAAGCAAAAGCAAAGAAGATGAGTTTAGTAGAACTGTTCTTTCAATCTTATCGAGAATACTTTGATGCGTTGCAAGACCTAACTGAACTATTGCTTGCCATGCAACAGGTTCAAAAAGCTATTCTTATCCTTGAAGTATTGGTGAAAGAGCAGGCAGGCGAAGCGCGACTTCTCGGTTTATATGCGTGGGCACTCCGCCGATTGGGACGCTATGATGACGCGGTTGAATGCTTCAAAAAGTGTTTAGAGTTGGAGCCTGAACGGGCACGGCACTGGGGAGGGTTAGGAGTGACCTATGAGAAAATGAAAAAACTTGCTGATGCAGAGTTGTGTCTACGGCGAGCGATTGCGTTTGATAAAAATATCCCTTGGGTATATGCACATCTGGGCTTCATTCTATGTCAAAAACAAGAGTACGCAGAGGCACAGACATATTTTGAACAGGCTAATAGAGTAAATCCCGAATATGGATGGGCGCATTTGGGGCTAGCGGATCTCTATCTACAAGGAGCCAAGCAATTGGACAAGGCTATGGAAGAGTATGCTAATGCTTTAAAATTTGAAGAACGGCCGTTTTACCGCGCCGTTTCTATGCGTGGCCTCGCCCGCGCCTTCGAAGCCGCAGGCCGCACCGCCGAAGCGCGGCAGCGTTATCAAGAATACCTCGACCGCTTCCCGTGGGGCGAGCACGCGCAAGAAGCACAGGCGGCGTTGGAGCGGTTGGGGGAAGGATAGTCAGAGCGTGGCGTCAAACTTCAACGCCCTCGTAGCTCTCGTATTCCTCTTCCGTCATGGGGCTCAAGCGGCTGATAAAAATGTCGCTGTGAGTGCGATCAACTTTCGCGTTCAAAAAATTAAATAGACTATCATGCCGCTCATAGAATGGCCAATTCTCAAAGCCTTTACGGGCGACGACGAGCACATGCACAATCGGACCCATCCCCGTATGCTTGACCTCAACTAAAGAGGTTTCGACATTGTGAACGCGGGCCCATTCTTCAACCGCTGCCTTGAGTTCTTTAAAGATTGAAGGTTTCATGATTGCACCTCAAAAATATTGAGACAAGTAGGTTATGACTCCATTGACAGAATCAAATAAAGCGTGGTTAAACTGGTCGGCATTCTGTTGCGTTCTGACCGCGCCTTCATAGCGGAGCGTCATCGACCAATTATTCTGTATGAATGAAAAATTCGTTTCCAAAGCGGTGCCTGGTTTAAAGCGGCTCAGTTGGCCGCTGCAACAAAGCAATAAATCGAGATCATGCACTTGAAAAATGGTCGGAAGGTTCGTGATGCCCAAGTGTTTGCTCATCACCAGTTTCAGCGCCAATTCGAGCAATGTTCCACCGTATAAAACGACGCCTGACCATCTGCCTGCGAATAGCAGAGCTTCATACTCTGCCTTGCGCTCTTGATAGGCCTCACGCAAAGTTATTGCGTCTTGCTGGATAAATTTGAGAGCCATGACAGGGTTCTCCCTCGCGAAGTTACAAGATGATCGGTGGTTTCGTCATCCTACAACTGTTTTGAATTCAAATGTGCATCTATAGAATAGGGAACGTTCAACCCAAAATCAAGCCATCCTTTCGACATTAGGCCTCGCCCGCGCCCTCGAAGCCGCGGGCCGCACCGCCGAAGCGCGGCAGCGTTATCAAGAATACCTCGACCGCTTCCCGTGGGGCGAGCACGCGCAAGAGGCGCAGGCGGCGTTGGAGCGGTTGGGGGGAGAGGTAGCTAAAGCGTGGCGTCAAACTTCAACGCCTTCGTAGCTCTCGTATTCCTCTTCCGTCATGGCGCTCAAACGGCTGATGAAAAGTTCGCCATTCAGGTTCAATTTGGCATGTATAAAATCGAAGAGGCTATCGTGCCGCTCCGAACGACGCCAATTTTCAAAGCCTTTGCGCGCAACGACTATCACATGAACGTTTGAGCCAATTCCTCTGGGCTGAATATCTATTAAAGTGGTCTCGACGTTGTGAATGTCAGCCCACTCCTCGATTATAGCGCGAAGGTCTTTCAAACGGGAAGTTTTCATGACAGCACCTCAGAAGTTTTGCGACAAAACCGTTAATAAGCCATGCGAAAGATCAAAAAGGGCTTTATCACAATCATCAGAATCTTGTTGGGTTTTGACGGCGCCTTTATAACGCAGCGCCATTGCCCAATGGTCTTGAATCTTGGAGAAGTTTTTGCGAAGAGCGGTGCCTTCCTCAAAGCGCTTTTGTTGGCCGCTGCAATAGAGCAACAAATCGAGATCATGAACTTGGAAAATTGTGGGAAGATTTGAAACTCCCATGAGCTTGCAAATCGCCAGTTTCAATGCCAATTCGAGCAATGTTCCAATGTACAAGATCGTGCCCGACCATTTGCCCGTTGCGCGTAAAGCCTCATACTCTGCCTTGCGCTCTTCATAGGCTTGAAGCAAAGTTTTTGCATCTTGTTCGATAAGCTTGAGAGCCATTGAAAATCCTTCCTGGAAATCGCTTCGTGCTTGGAACTGGAGCCACGCTTGATTCTTCAACGCAACGATAACGAAGCTCACGTCAAGAATCAATGAAGTTTTTCGAACTGGAGGTCTCAATAAAAATAGCCACACCGAAGCGCGGTGGCGTTATCAAGAATGCCTCGACCGCTTCCTGTGGGGCGAGCACGCGCAAGAGGCGCAGGCGGCGTTGGAGCGGTTGGAGGAGGGATAGGCAGGGCGTGGCGTCACACTTCAACTTCTGCATACTTTTCGTACTGCTCTTCCGTCATGGTTTCCAGGCGGGTGATCATGAAATCGTTGTTGCCATTGAAGCGAGCGCGCAGAAAGCGAAAAAGCTCCCGATCCCGCTCAGACCAGTGCCAATTTTCGAAACCTTGACGCGCGACCACGAGGACGTGAACACCAGAAGCGATGCCACTAGCCTTAACCTCGATCACCGAAGTTTCGAGATTATGATTTCGCGTCCATTCGGTCACCGCTTCACGCAATTTTTCTAAAATAATCGCCTTCATAAGTCACCTCAAAAATATTGGGATAAAAAAGTTATGACGCCTTGTGTCGGATCAAAAAGCGCCCGATCAAAGGCTTCGGCGTCTCGCTGTGTTTGAATCGCGCCTTCGTAACGCAGCGACATCGACCAGCGTTTATGAATCATCAAAAAGTTTTCGTATGCGTGTTCGTCGGCATTCAGGCGAGGGTAGATACCGGAACAACAAAGCAACAGTTCGAGATCATGCACCTGAAAAACTGCTGGAAGGTTTGAAACGCCAAAATGTTTGCTCATCACTAGTTTAAATGCGAGTTCGAGCAGAGTTCCGGCATACAAGACCACGCCCGACCATTTTTCCGCTGAACGCAAAGCTTCGTACTCTGCTTTACGCTCAAGAAAGGCTTCGCGCAGAGTTACAGCATCTTGCTGAATGAGCTTGAGGGCCATCGGAAGTTCTCCCAGTAAATTGCTTCACCTTTGGAACTGATTTTCGCGCTTATTGCTTCGGGGCGAGGGTAACGAATGCAGCGTCAAAAATCAATGGGAGTTTCATGGGTTGGCGGCCTCGCGCATGAGCACCGCCGAAGCCCGTCAGCGTTATCAAGAGTATCTCGACCGCTTCCCGTGGGGCGAGCGCGCGCAAGAGGCGTAGGCGGCGTTGGAGCGGTTGGGAGAGGGATAAACGAAACCGCTTCAAGCTTCTACTTCTTCGTACTTCTCATATTCTGCTTCGGTCATTGTGTTCAAGCTGCTGATAATGAACTCGTCTGTGCCATTGACCTTCGAGTGTAGAAATCGGAAAAGGCTTCGATCACGCTCAGACCACCACCAATTTTCAAAACAGCTTGCGCATACTCGCCCTTCGCCCAATAAGCTACTCCGAGCAAGCCATAGTTGATGCCCACCTGCGCATGCGCCGCGCCGAGCTGGCTTTCCCCGCAGTACAGCGCTTCTTGAAAAGCTCCTGAATTTTGCACTTCATTCGCGCCGCCCTTCGCCTGATGATGAATCATGAGGCTAGGGGATGCAAGCCAACTAAAGTTAGCTATCACCCTACGGGTGATCAGCGATCTTTAGATCGCTTCCACTTTTTAGCCTGATGCTTCAGCATCAGGCGGAGGTTGGCGATTTCACCAATGCAAAATTCAGGTAGTCATTGCGAGGCGTCTTTGGGCCGAAGCAATCCCTTTATTGTCGGAAGATTGCTTCGCATAAAGACGCTCGCAGTGACAGCAATTAAAAAATCGTGGGATTAAGAAATGGCCTTCGCGGTCGCGGCGCGACGTTGCATCACCAGCGCTGCGAGTCCGCCGAAGATCGCTCCAATTGCGACCGTGAACCCGATCCAAAACGTAAGCTGCGGGAACAAGCCGATATTGACCCACTTCATGAGCCACGTGGTTTCCACGTAGTTTGGCGGCGGCACATCATAGTGCGTGCCCCAATTGTTCATGATGGCGATGAACATGACGATGACCACGGGAATACGCGCAGCCAAGCCATAGGCGAACAAAGCATTGAACAGCGCGGGCCACGCGCGACGCGCGAGATAAAGCGCGGCCAAGGGCGCCGCAATGCCGAAGAGATAAAACAGCGCAACGTTGCTCGTTAGGAATTGAAATGCCACTGCAAACAAAGCGGCGAATGCGGCGAATGATAAAGCGGCAAAGCCCAAAGCTCGGCCCGCGCTCGCGGGATACTCACCGGCTTTCATGAGTTGCCACGCGAAATAGAATCCGAAAACCGGAACGAGCCACGTGATGCCGATGAGCGCACCGCCGCCGCCCGCGGCTTTGTTGAAGAGGGAGGGCGCCCAATTCAACAACTCGCCGGTGAGGCGCAACAGCGTGAGCGCAAGGGTGATCAATGCGGGCATGAAGATGAGCGATTTGATTTCGGTTTTGCTGCTCGTACTCATTTTACTTCCTCCGTGTTTTGAGTGAGAAACCCGAGATGCAACAAGGCACATGCAGCGTATGAGTGTAATTGTGCCGTGCCTTTGCAAACCGCAGACCCTTCAGTATAAGAATAAATCCTCCAAAAGCAAGCCTGCCTCGCCGAACAAATTTTTCCATTTGCGCACCTCTCCTGCATATAAACATTCTGAAAGGCAACATCCTTTATCAACGAGGTGGAAAAGTTTTCGCCCATACAATAGAAAACAATTGAGCCAGACAAACCAATATGTTTATCGGCTTGCGGTGCGTAATGCCAGCGGACAGCTTACGACCGCGACGAAAAAGCTCACGCTTTTGCAATGACGACTAAAACACCAAGGGCGCGACCGATTTGGCCGCGCCCTTGGTGTTTTAAAAAGAATTTTGGGTTGCAGAGCGTTGCTCTATGAAGCACCCCCGCGCAGCTTTGCCAACTCTTCTCGGAGTTGCGCTAGTTCGGTTTCTGCGGCTTGGCGGGCAACAGACTCTTGCTTCGCTTTCGCTTCGGCTTGAGCCGCCTCTGTTTCTGCTTTCACCAACGAAAGTTCAACGCGCGCGGCTTTGGCTTCAGCTTTCTTGCGCGCCGCTTCGGACTCGCCGTGCGTGAGCAAACGCTGCCCGGTTTTGCGATCATAGAGGCGCAGCCAACTTTGCTCCACTTCAAAATCGATATCCAACACTTGGCTTTGCAAACGCCCGCCGACCATCGGCAGATACTCCCCTTCAAACAAACGAAAGCCGCGCAATTGGCTGGGAATCACCTCGCGCAGGGGATCGAAGATATAATACTCGCGCACGCCGAGGCTGGCATAGAGCACGCGCTTGCCACCAAGATCCTCCAACTTCGTGCTCGTTGAAATCAGTTCGATAATCAAGTCGGGCGCTTTGCCTTCCACCTCGATGTTGTAGTAACGCCGTTCTTTGTTTTCCACGCCGAGAACGACGAGCACATCGGGTGAAACCGATTGGCGTTCGCCTTGTTCGTCGCGATAATAGACGAAGATGTTGCCGCTCACGTAGCAGCGTGGATTCGGGCGAAGTTGTTCTCTTAGCCCATAAATAATGTTGACCATTTGGTCGCGATGCTTGTCGGTTTCGGCCATAGGTTTCCCATCCGATTCTGGCAGGCGCTCCGCGGGATAATAGTCAAGCGGGCGGAGGGCGAGTGCGTTTGGAAGAGCCATGTTGATTGACCTCGAGAAAGTGCGTGGGTGAGTTGAATAAAAGTAAGCATTGCGGCTTTCAGAGCAAATACATTTTTATGCTTGAAGCGGCCGTTTTCGGGTTCAAGTTTTCTTGCACGTCAAGAAAATGCCGTTGCATTGTTCGCGATCTTTTTCTACCCTGCCGGCACAAACAGGTTCAAATTTTTGCCCGCGCAACATACGAGGCGCGCAAAAAATCGTATGATTCACTTGTTTCATGTTCAGAAAAGGAATCCCTGGAAGACGAAGTAGTTGTCTCCCCCAGGCTTCGAAATTCAACCTTGCCCGATAAATGAATTCACCCTCCAACATCTCACCAACAGCGCAATCGCTTCGCGCCACGGTTTTAGGCATTCTTGTAAACATCGCTTTGGCTGCCGTAAAGATCTTTGCCGGGATTGTGGGCAATGCTTATGCGCTTATTGCCGACGGCGTTGAATCGGTGCTGGATATCTTTGGCTCTGGCATTATTTGGGGAGGGTTGAAGATTGCGTCGGTGCCGGCCGATCGCGACCATCCTTATGGGCATGGCAAGGCTGAGGCGCTTGCGGCATTGGTCGTCGCGCTCACGTTGTTGGTCACCGCCGGTGGGCTTGCGTATAATAGTGTGCGCGAGATTCTCACGCCGCACCATGCCCCGGAGCCATTCACCCTGCTCGTGCTCATCGGCGTGATCCTCGTGAAAGAGAGTCTGTTTCGTTTCGTGTTTAATGTCGGGTCGGAGGTGGAGAGCACTGCGGTCAAAGTTGATGCGTGGCATCATCGTTCTGATGCGCTCACTTCGCTTGCGGCTTTTATCGGCATTTCGATTAGCCTCATTGCCGGCGCGGGTTATGAAAGCGCGGATGATTGGGCGGCTTTGCTGGCGTGTGGAATCATCGCATGGAATGGCGTGCGTTTGCTCCGGCTTGCACTCGCGGAAATTATGGACTCCGCGCCGTCGCCGGAACTCGCTGCGCAAGTTCGCCAGCTTGCACAGAGTGTGAGCGGCGTGATCACCACAGAGAAATGTTATCTGCGCAAGAGCGGTATGTTTTACTGGGTTGATATTCATGTTATCGTCGCGGGCAATCTCACGGTGCGCGATGGGCATGAAATCGCACATCAAGTAAAGGCCGTGCTGTGCGCATCGCCGTTGCACATCGCCGAGGTATTGGTGCATATCGAGCCGGATTGATGCTCGTCTTTTTGGTTCCGGCGCGTCCGACTTATGAATTTGAAAAGCAATCTTCCCGCAAAACTAGTTTCAACGAGGTGCAACACATGCTCCCGCAATTCGTTGCTGTGCTCGACAACATTCGCAGCTTGCACAATGTCGGCTCTATTTTTCGCACGGCCGACGGCGCCGGCGTGGAAAAACTTTGCCTCTGCGGCATGACCGGCACACCGCCGCGCGCGGAAATTCGCAAAGCTGCCTTGGGCGCAGAAGAATCTGTCCCGTGGGAATATTTTGCCACGACGCAAGACGCGCTGCGACATCTACGTGTTCAAGGCTATCATCTCGTAGCCGTGGAGCGCACGGAAAACAGTATCGACTTTCGCGCGGCGCATTATGCCTTTCCTCTCGCATTGCTTATCGGCCACGAGTACGAAGGCATTTCTGCGGAAGTGTTGGACGTTTGCGATAGCATTGTCGCAGTGCCCATGTACGGCCGCAAACACTCGCTCAATGTTGCCGTCGCGTTTGGTGTTGCGGCATATGAAGTGAAACGAAGATTGACGTGATTTTTGAAGCCGATACTTGCTTGTGGGGCAACACGCACTGCGCTTTCTCCCGCCTCTGATTGAAAATCTCCTCCCGGAACTGAACCACGATTCATTTTTTATGCTGCGCCTCTTCGCAGGATTGCGAAGCACGCCAAGCCAATTCGCAAAGATGCGAAGGCTAGCACTTGCGCAAAAAACATGCACTCGGCAATCTTATAATAATCAGCCGAGACTTGCTGCGGCGCATCGGCACTGCCTTTGCGTTTGTTTATTGCAGTAAACACCAAATGTGGCGCTCAGGAGATGCATAAATAATTGCATCAGTGTTTCACAAGTGCATGCCCGTGCGCTTGCTTATCACCTCGCTCTGAAAGGAGGAGCTATGTTACGAGCGTTCCTTCGCCTTGCTGCTTGTGGGTTTATGTTCGCAGCCGTGCTCGGTTGTGATCAAACTCGTTTGCCCGTTCCGGACGATCTGCAAAAAGAAATCGCACTCGGCGAGAGCGTTTTTTACAAAAGAGATTGCGGCTCTTGCCATCAAGCCGGCGGCTTTCCCAAAACCGATGAAGCCGGCCCCAAACTCTCCTCCGTGTTTTTTGCAAAAGACACGATGCAAGTGAAGTATCATCTTTATCACATCGGCCGCACGGATATGCCCGTGCTTCCGCTCACGGCGCAGGAGATTAGCGCGGTGACGCAGTTTATTGCCTCGTTGCACGCGCAAGCTTATACGCCGGCCAATCTGGATAAAGTTGACACGCGCTGCCCGGTTTGCGGCGCAATGTTGGTAAAAGAAATCGCACTCCAAAATTCTTTGCAGGTTTCCGTGGGCGGTAAGTTTTATTATTTCGAATGCCCGGAGTGCAAAGATATCTTTTTGCAAGATCCGCAAGGCTATGCGCATGGCGGCTATGTGCGCAACGGCAAATAACGATTCTCAAAGAGTGATCGTGACCATGAAAACGCAAGCACGCATGATTGAAGATTTCTTCCCCTATGGCGCGCCGGAGATGTTGTTGCGCTACAATCACTACCTCGCGTGGGCCATGCTCATTGCCGTGGCCTTGCACTTGTTTGGTTTATTGAGCTGGATTGCCGCGCGCGCATTGAGCGAAGAACCGGAAGCACCGATGGTGCGCATGCGCATCATCAAAGACGTCGCCGAGCTTGGACCGCCGCCTTCAATTGCCGCAACCACAACGCCTGCGATTGCGGTGAGCGGACCTGCTGTACGGCCGAGCGTGGGCATTCCCGTGCCCGTGCCCGATGCCCAGATTACCGAAGAGACCACCATCGCCACGCAAGAAGAGCTTTCACAAATTCAAGCGCCGATCTCCAGCGGCGCGGGCGGTGGAACGGGTGACTCGCTCGTCATTTCCGACGAAGCGTTGTTGTTTGAATCGGATGAGCCGGACATCGACGAGTTCATACCTTATCAAGTCGCGCCGGTGGTGATCAAACGCGTGGAGCCGGTCTATCCCGAGCTCGCGCGCAAGGCCGGCATGCAGGGCAAGGTTTGGGTAAAGGTTTTAATTGACAAAGAAGGCAAAGTGAAAAAGGCGGTGATCATGCAAGGTGTCGAAATTTTTCACGACGCCGCGATCAACGCCGTGTCTCAATGGGTCTTCAAACCCGCCATTCAACAAGATCGGCCCATCGCAGTGTGGATGGCGATTCCGATCAGTTTCAGATTGTTGGAGCAGTGAGGCGCTTAACGCACGAACTTTTGCTCTCGTTCCCGCGCGCTGTGCGGGAATGGAAGCTGTGACGCGAGAGGTCTCATAAACTCCCGGGCAAAAGGCATGAAACGTTTCTGGCAAAAACTCCTGCTGGCCCTCATGCTCGTGAGTTGCCAACCCGAAGGCGACACGCCCACGAGCGGCCGCATTGTCGTGATTGCGTCTGAGTCCATCGCGCCGATGTTGCGCAACGAGGTGGAAGAATTCGAGCGCATCTACGAAAAAACGCAAATCGACTTCCGCATCGCGAGCACGCGCGCAGCCGTGGCGCAACTCCTGGCCGGTGAGGTCAAAACGATTTTCATACCGAGATTGTTGAATGCCGAAGAGCAAGCGCTTGCGAAGCGATATGAAATCAAAGTCGATACGTTTCGCATTGCACGCGATGGCCTCGCGGTGATTGTGCCGCGGCACCATCCTTTGCCCAAGCTCTCGCTGGAACAACTCGCCGCAATCTATCGCGGCGAGAGTGAACTTAAACTCCTGCCCCTTGCGCTCTCGCGCAACACCGCCGCAGCGGAGTTGTTTCTGCAAAAAGTTGTGCATGATTCCGTGTTTGCGCGGCCTGTTTACGTCTGCTCCACCAGTACCCAATTGCTCGAGCTGGTGGCACAGCGCGAAGACGCGATTGGATTTATCGGCATGTCCTGGTTGAGTGATTATTTGCTGCCGCAGGATTCAGGGAGAGCGCAAGTCAAGGCTTTGGCTTTATCCGATAGTGCGGGATCCGAAGCGGTGCTCTTGCATCAAAGCACAATCTATCGCCAGGAGTATCCTTTGTGTCGCACGGTTTATTGCTTGACCACGGATCGCAGTTTGGGCGTTGCCATTGGCCTGATTTCTTTCCTCACGAGCGCGCAAGGCCAGAAACGTGTGCTCAATGCGGGGCTGGTGCCCGTGACGATGCCGATCAAATTGGTGAAGTTTAACGGCGCATAAAGCAAGGCGTTTGGAATTCGAGAGAATGCGCCATGTTCTTCGCCTTCGCCCGCGGAGTTTATCATGAAGACTGTACTCTTCCTCTTAATGATAGTCGCGTCGAGCCACCTGCCTCCGCTCTTCGCACAGAATGCTGCGTTGAATTCGGCGCAAGAAGCTTTGCGCAACAAAAAGTTTGAGGAGGCCATTGCTTTGTTGCAGGAGGAGGCCGCGCGCAATTCCGGCTCGGCAGAGGTGCATTACTACTTGGGCCTGGCGTTGTGGCAAAGCGGCAAAGGCGAAACTGCATATCCCGAACTGAAATTTGCGCGTGAGAAAGAAACCAAGAACGGCGACTATCTTGAAGCATTCGGCAATTTGTGTCTGGAGCAGAACAAGTATGAAGAAGCAAAAGGGGCATTTCATGATGGGCTGCGCCTCAAAAACGGCAAGGCGCGTTTTCTCTATGGCATGGGGATGACCTACGCAGCACAGGATTCGTTAGAGCGCGCGAGCGTGTTTCTTTTGCAAGCGCGCGAGGCCGCGCCCCAGGAGGCGAAGATCTATCGCGGGCTTGCGGAGGTTTATGCGAAGCAAAAGATCACCACGATGGCGATTGATAACTATCGCGAAGCATTAAAGCTCGAACCGAATTGGGCGGAAGGGCATTATACGCTGGGAAAAATTTTGCAAAAAGAAAAACAGTATAACGACGCGCTGCTTGAGTTCAAAGAAGTGGTTCGCCTCGCGCCGGATCATCGCGACGCTTATTTCGATCTCGGCAATCTTTATTTTGCCGGAAAAAAATACGCGGAAGCCGTGACCGCCCTCGAAAGTTTTGTGCAAATGCAGCCAGCCTCTTTTACCGGGCATATGCTCTTGGCCAAAGCGCTGTATGCCACGCGGCAACCCGTGGCCGCGATTCACGCAACGGAGAAAGCGGTTGCGCTCAATCCCGAAGCTGCCGAGGCGTTGCGCTTCTTGGCGAGTTTGTATTATGACAATCGCGAGCACGAACGCGCTGCCGCAACGTATGAACGTTTCGCACGCCAAGCGAAGAGCGGCGACCTGCAAGCAGAAGACTATGTGAAATGGGGACGCAGCCTCATGCGGCTCAAACATAACGCCGGCGCCATCGCGCAGTTGGAAATGGCCGTGAGCTTGGATTCGAGTTTGGCGGATGTGTATTTCGATTTGGGCACGCTACTCGTGATGGAAAAACGTTATGCGCCCGCGATTCCTTGTTTCGATAAAAAGATTCGCGCCGATGCCACGGCTGCGGGCGCATACTTCAATCAAGGCATTGCCTATATCGGTTTATCTGATTGGCAAGGCGCGATTCGCGCGCTCAAAGCCGGGCTTGCGCTCAAACCGGACTACATGGAAGGCCGCCTCGCGCTGGCCCGCAGCTTGGCGCAGGTTGATTCGGCCGCGCAAGCCGAGGCGCAATATGAAGAAGTGCTCAAGCTGGAGCCGAAGCATACGGAAGCCTTGAAGCAAGTGGGCTATTACAATCTCATTCGAAAAAATTATGCGAAGGCCGTGGCGTATCTGCGCAAACACGTGGAATTGGAGCCGAAGAGCGAGTATGGCTGGCTGTGGCTGGCGCAAGGTTCCGCGTTGAATCGTCAAATTCACGAGGCCAAAGCTGCCTATCAAAAAGTGCTGCAAATCAACCCCAAAAACGCTGACGCGCAGAAAGGGTTGGAACTGTTGGAACAGTATGAGTAGTGGATGATTGGATTGGTGGAGTATTGGAAACTCCACCTCCTCACGGCAATAAAAATCTAAATCAACGAGGTACGCTCTTGGCATAAAGGCTGGGCGACAATCGCCTGCAGAAACGAGGAGCCTACCATGAAAAAGAATATGGTTGAATGTAGGATTTTTGATGGAACGTTTTTTCCGCACACGTTATTTCTGATTTTGATTGCTTGCATGAGCGTGACTGCTAGCCGCGCTCAACGCTGGGTACCACAGTATACCGGCAGTTTGGTGCATTGTGTCAAAGCTGTGAATGAAACTGTTGTTTGGGCCGGGGCGAGGAGCGGGGTCTATTTGAGAACCACCGATGGCGGCGCAACTTGGACTCGGGGCCTGGTGCCTGCGGCCACAAATATCGCCTTTTTCTCTATTGCGCCAATCAGCCAAGATACCGCCTATTTTGTCGGCGACCGGCTTGATGCTTATGACGCACGCATCTATAAAACCACGGACGGCGGAAAAAGTTGGACCCTGCAATATCGCAATACCAAACGGGGCGCGATTTTGAACGCTGTTGCTCTTTGGGATAAAGACCACGGCATTGCTTTCAGTGATCCGGTTGACGGAAGTTTTCTCATCCTTACAACGCCCAACGGCGGAGCGAGTTGGGAACAAGTGCCGGTCGTCAACATTCCCGCGCCACAACCAGGCGAATCGGGTGGAGATGCCAGCAGCGGCGGCACAGCGCTCGCAGTTTACGGCGCTAACCACGCTTGGTTTGGAACTTCGCTCGCTTCACCCTTGCGTGTTTTTATGACAAAGGATAAAGGCCGAACTTGGACGGCTTCCAATACGCCGCTTGCCACCACCGGCACTTTTACAATCACCACCATCGCGTTCAAGGATTCTTTAAACGGCTTTGTTGGCGGCGGAGATTTGAACGG
This sequence comes from bacterium, assembly GCA_041918175.1. Taxonomy (GTDB): domain Bacteria; phylum Zhuqueibacterota; class Zhuqueibacteria; order Zhuqueibacterales; family Zhuqueibacteraceae; genus JABWAN01. Next base: position 62,102 of record JAYRWE010000030.1, on the reverse strand, counting down.
CACTTCGAAGACGCTGGCCCAAACCACTGATGGCGGCCAAACGTGGACAATCGTTTCTGATTTTGTGCCCGCTTTGCCCGCGACTATCGTCTATGTTCCCCATGCAGCGCATTCGATCCTGGTGGCAACCACGATGTCCGGCTCCTGTTATTCGCGGGACGGAGGAGCGCATTGGAAGATGATCAGCAACACACCTTACTACGGGCTAAGTTTCGCCAATTCCAAAACCGGTTGGGCGACGGACGTCTTCAATGCTCTCATCGTCAAGTTTGACGGTGATTTGGCGACGGCAGTCCAAGAGCCGGAGGTAAACGTGCCGCAAGCTTTCGAGCTCGCGCAGAATTATCCCAATCCCGTCATCGCGGAAACGCACTTCAGTTTTTTCTTGTTCCGCGCAGAGCCGGTGACTTTGAAGCTTTATGATATCGCGGGGCGCGAGATAAGCACGTTAGTCAATGATCGGAAAGCCGCAGGCCAATATCGGATCAGCTTTGAAGCCGGAGAGTTGCCTGCGGGAGTTTACCTCTATCGCTTACAAACCGGACATTCTATTGCGACTAAGAAGATGATCGTCGCAAAACAGGAGAGGTTACGATGAAGATAGAAAGACTCACAAACGGCAACATTGCCCTCTTGCGGCCTAGCGGCTCGCTTATCGGCTCGCAGGAGACGGAAGATTTGCGCACCGCGTTCGCGGCGCTGCGCGAACAAGACAATCGGCGCGCGATTGTCGATCTGAGCCGCGTGCCGTATCTCAACAGCACGGGCATTGGCGTATTGATCGCTGCATATAACGATTACCATCGCCGCCAGGGCAGCGTCAAGCTGTGCAACTTGAGCAATAAAACCGAGAACGTGTTTGTGCTCACCAAGCTCACGCAAGTTTTCGATATTTATCCTAACGAGAAAGAAGCGATTGCAAGTTTTGTTTAGCCGGCGTAGTTCATTTCACCTCGATAAGGAGGCATATATGAGAAAAGAGTTTTTCTTAGTCGCTGTGATCATACTCGAATTTGTGATCTCGGCCTACATCTTCTTCGCGATCTTTGGCGCGCCGAACGACAAGTACGGCTTGGAGTTTATCTACAAAGGCGGGCCGCTCGTGATTGTGCTGCTCGCCCTGTTGATGATGGACATGACGTTTATCGTCGAGCGCGGCTTGTCGCTCATGAAAGCGCGCGGGCGCGGCGCATTGGCGAATTTTCTGCACAGCGTGCAGCATGATTTGATGGACGGCAAAGTCGATTCGGCATTGGAAGCATGCAACAAACAGCGCGGCTCTCTGGCAAACATCATTCGCGCCGGGTTAGAGCGTTACAAATTCGTGAACGCGCGCGCGAATGGCGATCAAGAAAAAGTCGCGCGTGAAACGCAACGTGCCATCGATCAAGCCACCATGCTCGAAGTGCCCTTGCTCGAAAAAAATCTCGTGGCGCTTTCGACGATTGCGTCAATTGCGACGATGGTAGGTTTGCTCGGCACGACGATCGGCATGATTCGCGCTTTCCGCGCTCTCGCGCATGCGGGCGCGCCGGATGCAGTGCAACTCTCCGTCGGTATTTCCGAAGCGCTCATCAACACCGCGGGCGGTTTGGCCGCAGCGATTGTCGGCATCGTGTTCTACAATTACTTCGTGACCAAAGTCGATAAATTCACTTACATGATCGACGAAGCCAGCTACTCCGTCACAGAAATTTTAACGGGACAGGCGCATGAGTTCAACGGCTTCGCGAACGTCAAAACGGAAGTGGGCGTGAATTAAAGAAAGGCGGCCCTCATGCCCAAAATTAAAACCAATCGCATGGGCATTCGCATCGACATGACGCCGATGGTGGACGTTGCGTTTTTGCTGCTCACCTTCTTCATGCTCACCACGCAGTTTCGTCCGCCCGCGGAAGTGGATGTGATATTGCCCGATTCGCACTCGCAAATCAAGCTGCCGGAAACGGATGTGATGACCGTCACGATTGACAAAGACGGCGCACTTTTTCTCGGCGTGGATTCGCAGTTTTTGCGGCGCAAGCTTTTCGGTGAAGAAAACATGCTGCGCACAGATGTGCCAATTCAATTGAGCGCACTGCCTCAGAAGTTGATGGAAGCGCGCGTCTCGAATCCCAAATTGCGCGCGGTGATCAAGAGCGACCGCAACACCGAGTATGGCGCAGTGCTCGATGTGATGGACATTTTGCAGAAAGTGAATCTGACGCGCTTCAATCTGGTCACGAACCTTGAACAAACGCAGGCGCAAGTGGAAGGCGGCGCGGATTGACGCGCGGTCGTAGTCGCACTTGTTTTAAACGTTCGTAGTAGCGCCTTTAGGCGCAGGCTCCTAATGAAATTTGACGATCAAATTCGGTAGTCCCGCCCCCTTGTGGGGCGATGCAACGTGCATGAACAGCGGCCCACAAGGGGCCGGGACTACGACCATTACCGAATTTGAAAGTCAAAACTCATAAGGAGCTACTACAAACATAACCGCAGGAGTATCCCATGGCCGGTCTTGGCGGAGAAATGGCTCCCTCCTCTGGGAGAAAAAAATCCGGGAAGAAAAAAATGCGCCGCCTCGGCATTCGCATCGACATGACGCCGATGGTGGATATCGCGTTTCTGTTACTTACGTTTTTTATGCTCACCAGCGTGTTTCGCCGCCCGCAAACGATGGAGATTAACATGCCGCCCAAAGAAGTGGAAGTGGAGGTGGCGGAATCGAATCTTCTCACATTACGCGTGGTTGCGGACGGCAACATTTATTGGAACATGGGCATCGAGCCGCCGCAGCCGGTCGCTTTCAAAGATTTGCGCAAGCTGCTCGAAAGTTTTAATGAAGCCAATCCCAAACTCGTCACGTTGATCAAGGTCGATCGCAAGAGCAAATACTTCAACATGGTCGATGTGATGGATGAGTTGCAACTGGCGCGCGTGAATCGCTTTAGCCTGGCCGAATTGAAGCAAGGCGATTTTAAAGTTTTAGAGAAAGCAGGTTTTTTGTAAACGAGGCGCACGATGAAAAAACATTTGCGAGTCTTAGGCGTGCTCTATTTCATCTTCGGTCTGCTTGGGGTGGCAGTTGTCGCAGGCTATGTGATCGCACGCACGAGCCATGCGCTGATTGCCGGCGTCAGCATCTTGCCGTTCAGCACGCACGGTTTCGGCGCGATCCTCGTTTTTCTCTTTGGCGTCGTTTCGGTGTTGGGCATGGCCGGCGGCCTCGGATTGTTGTTGCAAAAAAGTTGGGCCGGTATTTTGATTTTGACGCTCGGCTTTGTTAATATCTTCAACATTCCGCTCGGCACGATGTTGGGCATCTATACGATTTGGGTTTTGATGCGCGCGGAAAATTTAAAACTCTGGCAATCCAGCTATGACGGCGGCTATGATTCGCGCATTTTTCCGCCGTATCACAAAAAATAATTTCGTACCGTCACGCTCCGGGATTTGGCGCCACCGCGAATCATCCCGAGTGCCATGATCCGGAGTCGTGTGCGGTCAATTCGATGGTGCAAGCAGGAGCCTTCTTCTCATGATCATCGGCATACCGAAAGAAAGTTGGCGCGATGAGCGCCGCGTTGCGCTCACGCCCGCGGGTGTTTATGCATTAGCAAAAGCCGGCCATCACGTGCTCGTGCAAGACGAAGCCGGCTCCGGTTGCGGTTTCACCACGAAGGCTTATGATGAAGCCGGAGCGCGTATCGCGTTTTCTGCCGCGGAAATTTTCGGGCGTGCCGATTTCGTCGTCAAGGTTATGCCGCCCACACTCGAGGAATGCCAATGGCTGCCGGAAGAAAAATTTCTCTTCAGTTGGCTGCAACTCGGCGTGGCGAATCCGAAGGCGCTGGAAGTTTTGCGCCAACGCCGCGTGACTGCGGTCGGTTATGAATTGATCGAAGTGCGTGACGGCAGTTTGCCTGTGCTGACCGCGATGAGCGAAATTGCCGGCGGTTTGTTGCCGCAGATTGCGGGAAGATATTTGGAAACCACGCACGGCGGTCGCGGTATTGCGCTCGGCGGCGTGGCCGGTATTCCCGCGGCGAATATCGTTGTCGTGGGCGCGGGCATCGCGGGCGGATACGCCGCGCGCGCTTTCCTCGGCGTGGGCGCAAACGTGATCGTGCTCGATGCGGATTTGGTGCGCTTGCGCAAACTCGAAATCTTGCTCGATAAAATGATCAACACCGCGCTCGCTTCGCAATACAGTTTGGAGCGCTATCTCGAATTTGCCGACGTGGTGATTGGCGCCGTGCTCTTGCACGGCCGCAAGACCCCGCATGTGATCACCGAAGCGCTCGTGCGCAAAATGCGCCCGGGCAGCGTGATCATTGACGTGTCCATCGATCAAGGCGGTTGCGTGGAAACGAGCCGGCCCACCACGCTTTCCGATCCGGTGTTTGTCAAGCACGGCGTCACGCATTACTGTGTGCCGAACATTCCTTCCGCGGTGGCGCGCACGGCTTCGCATGCACTTAATAATGTGGTGTCTTCCTTTGTCGAAGAAATCGCCTCGCTCGAAATGCAAGCCTTTGAAGAGAACCAAGCGCTGCGACGCGGCGTGTATTTGTATCGCGGGCAAGGTACGCAAGAAGAACTTGCGGGATTGTTGGGTTGGGAGTATCAAGCGTTTTGAAGTTTGTTGATACCTGAAACTACAACTCCTATCGTTAGTTGTTGTCAAGCTCTAAAATAACGCACAGGCCCAACTCAAAGGCGCACGGCGGCAGTTTTCCGCGTGCGCTTTTGACTGTAGGGAGCCATCAAACCATCATCGGAACTATGACCTCCAACAAAACCCTCACTCGCGCCATGCCCTGGCTCGAGCATTATCGCAACAAGCGCTGTCGCGTGGATGAAGCCGCGCAAGAGATCGCCAGCGGCAATACCGTGTATATTCATCCGGGCTGCGCCGAGCCGGAGCAACTCGTGCGTGCAATGGTGCGCCGCGGACCGGAATTGCAAAACGTCAAAGTCATTCACCTGTTGACCGCGGGCACCGCGGGCTACGTCAATCCCGAGATGACGGCGCACTTTCGCCACGTCGCTTTCTTCGCGGGCGCAAACGTGCGCGGCGCCATCAACGAAGGCCGCGCGGACTTCATTCCGATTTTCCTCGGCGAAGTTGAAGCACTCATCCGCAACGGCGCGATTCCCGTTGACGTTGCTTTGATTCACGTTTCGCCGCCGGATGAGCACGGCTTCTGCAGTTTCGGCGTGGGCGTGGATGCCACGAAAACCGCGGCCGAACATGCGAAAGTCGTCATCGCGCAAATCAATCCCAAAATGCCGCGCACCCTCGGCGATTCTTTTATTCACGTCAACAAGATCGATCGCCTCGTCGAAGTCGAAGACGACATTCTCGAACACGCGCAGGGCCAAATCTCCGATATTGCCAACTTGATCGGCCGCAATATCGCGGAGTTGATCGAGGACGGTTCAACCTTGCAACTCGGCATCGGCGAAATTCCGGACGCGGTGCTCTATTATCTCAAAGAGAAAAAAGACCTCGGCATTCACACCGAAATGGTGAGCGACGGCGTGGTGGGTTTAATCGAGCGCGGTGTGATTAACAACGAAAAGAAAACGCTGCATCCCGGCAAAGTCATCGTCGGCTTCGTGCTCGGCACGCGCCGGCTTTATGATTTCATCGACAACAATCCGATCTTTGAGTTTCACCCAAGCGAATACACCAACGATCCGTTCATTGTGAGCCGCAACGAAAAGCAAGTGGCGATCAATTCCGCCATCGAAGTCGATCTCACCGGACAAGTGTGCGCCGATTCCATCGGCTATAATTTTTATAGCGGCATCGGCGGCCAAGTGGATTTCATTCGCGGCGCCGCACGCAGCAAAGGCGGCAAACCTATTATCGCGTTGCCCTCCACCGCGAAGAACGACACCGTCTCGCGCATCGTGCCGCATCTTAAAGAAGGCGCAGGCGTGGTCACTTCGCGCGGTGATGTGCATTATGTTGTCACGGAATATGGCGTGGCTTATTTGCACGGCAAAACCATTCGCGAACGTTGTGCGGCATTGATCAATATCGCGCATCCGAAGTTTCGCGAAGAGTTGACGAAGTTCGCGCGAGAGAGGAAATGGGCGTGAGTCGTAATCACTGATCAGTAATCAGCAAACCAGCGAAGAGGGAGATTGTTCATAAGGTCGGATTGCAAGCGTGTGCGTCGTTATAAATATGCGCTGCCCGACGCGCCTTAATATCGCCTTTGCAACTCGCGGGCAGAACCACGGAGAGCACGCACGTCCTTTTTTTCTCCGACCTCAGAAGAATAAATCTGAGCATAAACGCCGACGCCTTCGAGATCGGCAAAAACGAATTTGACCATGCCCGGGTTGAATGCTGCAAAAATATTGGGCGGCTCGCCGGGTGTTGTAGCTTTGTAATAGAACCACAATTCCATGGCTTTGATTGTGGGTTCATAGAACAGAAAGTTTTCCCATGGCTCATGCCGGATTTCATCGGGCGGACCATAGAGCAAGTAAACACGCCCGCGTTCCGTTTGCCAACCGGAGCGACGAAATTCTGGAAAAGCGGCGTTGACGTGAGCCAAACGTTGCAAGTAGGACTGCCGCGCTTCATTCTCTTGAGTGTTGGGATTGGGATCGCGTTTCTTCCAAAATTCTTCAATGAATGCCTGCAGAGCCTCTGCCGTCTTCACCTTCTTGAAAGCGTTGCGCTCTGCCGCAGTCGCAAGATACGCGATTTCACTTTCAGCGTTGTGTTTGAGTAGATGCAGGCTGTCTTCGTCCGTCGCCTTGTTGTGCATATTTAAGAACCAAATACTGCCAAAGAAAAGGACCGAGCCGGCGCTTGCGAGATAAACCCACGAAGGCGTTGGTGGTTCTCTCAATTGTGCTTCTACGCGAGAAGAAAGCAATAAGCAAACAGTCAGTATGAGTGCGGTGGGCATTTTAAGCACGAAAGCCTCTCCCAAATTCTAAAGAATCCATTGTAGATTGCAGAGTCACACAGAAAAGCAATCTTCAAAATACCGCTCGTGCTCAAGAAACGCAGAAAATGAAAATCAGTTTGCTGCAAGAAATTATTCCTCGCCTCCCGCGCAACAGCCGCATCTTTATCGGCTCCGGCTGTTCCGAGCCGTAGGAATTGGATGGAGTTATTGAACTGTGAGCAGCGCGACAAATCGTTGGGGAGTGATAACCTCGACTTTGGGGAAGCCGATTCGTTTGAGAATGTCGTAATGATGATCACTCGTGACGATATAATCGCTCGCGGCCGCGATGGCACAATCAACGAATTTGTTGTCGTCGGGATCGGCTGCGATGAGATTGAAGCGGTAAGTCGGGTTGACGAAGATAACAAAGGGAGAATAAGCAAGAAAGTTTAGCAAGCGTTCAACGTTTTCCTGGCGGTGAAATGCGAAGAGGATTTCTTCATATTCCAGCAAGATCGGCGTTGATACGCAAATCGAAAAATTTCCGCGCAGCAGATGCTGGAAGATCGCATGGTGAGGGCTTGTGCGGGAAAGCGATTCGACAAAAGCATTCGTGTCTATAACGGCTTTCACGAGTGAGCATTTCCATACGGTTTTGCCGCACGATGCGCCTCAATTGCTCTTTGAATCGCAGCGCGGTTAACCTTTCCCTCTTCCCAGTCCTGCGTCACGGCATTAACCAACTCCTCGGCAATGATACGTGAAATAAACTGGTGGGTAACGAGAAGTTGCTCGCGATTAAGCTTGTCAAGGTTTTGGGCGAGTTGAGATTTTAATTCTGTTTCCGTCAATTCTAAGATCGACATAATAAAAACCTCCGCTTTTGTGAAAGCAAAATAGTTTTTTTCTGAGTGAGAGACAATTGAAAATTTGGGCCGCCACGTGCTACTTCTAAGCTCATCATGAACTCTGCGAAACGAATAAAATCTCTTTCTGAAATTCTCCAGAACCTCCCGCGCAACAGCCGCATCTTTATCGGCTCCGGTTGTTCCGAGCCGCAGGAATTGGTGCGTCAACTCGTGACGAATGCCTCTCATTTTGCCGACGCGGAGGTTTTGCATCTCCTCACCGCCGGACGCTCGGAATACGTGGAGCCGCAATACGCGAATTACTTTCGCCACAACGCTTTTTTCATTGGCCCCAATGTGCGACAAGCCGTAACCAGCGGCGCTGCGGATTACACGCCGATCTTTCTCTCCGAACTGCCGCGCCTTTTCGAAAGCGGCGAATTGCCCATTGATCTCGCGCTCATGCAAGTCTCGCCGCCCGATGCCGCGGGCTATTGCAGTTTGGGTGTGAGTGTGGATGTGATGAAATCCGTCGCGCAAGTCGCGCGGTGCATCGTCGCGCAAGTCAATCCGCAAATGCCGCGCACCTGCGGTGACAGCTTGCTGCACGTGAGCCAAATGCATCACGTCTTGGAATATGAAGAAGCCCTGCTCGAATACAAAATTCCCGCGCCCGATGAGGTGACGCAACAAATTGCGCGCAACGTGGCGCAGTTAATTCGCGACGGCGCCACGCTGCAACTCGGCATCGGCGTGATTGCCGACGCGGTGCTCAAAATGCTGCACGATAAAAACGACCTCGGCGTTCATACCGAAATGTTCTCCGACGGCTTGTTGCCGTTGCTGGAAAAGAGCGTCGTCAATAATAAGCAGAAGGGGCTGCACGAGGGCAAGACCATCACGAGCTTTGTGATGGGCTCGCACGCGCTCTATGATTTCGTGCGCGAGAATCCTGTGATTGAGTTTCATCCCTCGCAATACACCAACAATCCCTTCGTCATCGGCCAGAATCGTAACATGATTGCGATCAACTCCGCGCTTGAAGTCGATCTCACCGGCCAAGTCTGCGCGGACTCGATTGGGCCGCGCTTCTTCAGTGGTATCGGCGGCCAAGTGGATTTCATTCGCGGCGCTGCACTCTCCGAAGGCGGCAAACCCGTCATTGCGCTGCCCGCAACCGCGGAGAACGGCAAAGTCTCGCGCATCGTGGCCGATCTCACGCACGGCGCAGGCGTGACCACCACGCGCGGTGACGTGCATTATATTGTCACGGAGTATGGCATCGCATATTTGCACGGCAAATCCGTGCGCCAACGCAGCCTCGAACTCATTCACCTCGCGCATCCGGATTTTCGCGGCGAGTTGCTGAGTGCGATGAAGTCGCGGCACTATGTTTATCCCGATCAAAAGCTCGAAACCATTGGGCGGCTCTATCCGCAGTGGTATGAAACCACGCGCGTGTTCAAAGGCTCCGCGGCGATTCGCTTTCGCCCCATCAAACCCACCGACGAGCGTTTGCTGCAAGATTTTTTTTACTCCCACAACGAGGACACGATCTTCATGCGCTATCATGCGCACATCAAAACTATGCATCACACCAAAGCGCAAGACCTGGTGAATGTCGATTACAAACAGCGCATGGCGTTTGTCGGCGTGGTGGGCGAGATCGGCAAAGAGCGCATCATCGCGATTGCGCGCTACATCGCCGCGCCGGAATACGAATTTCCCGAGGTGGCGTTCGTCGTGCATGAAGATTTTCGCGGCCTTGGCATTGCCGGATTTCTCTTTCAACAATTGCAGCGCGTCGCGCAAGAGCACGGCTATCGCGGCTTCTCGGCTATTGTGTTGGCTGAAAACGTCGCCATGCTGCGCGCGTTCGAGCACATCGGCTTCGCGGAGAAGAAGTATGATGATGGCGTTTTTGAGTTGAAGTTTCGGTTTGAGCCGAATCGAGAGCTGCGCAGCGAATAGGTGATTAATCTTTCAAAGACAGAACAAGATCTTGAAATTTCTCGGGAGCCACACACGGATCAAAAAACCACGCTGAAAAGTCAGAAGCTTTTTTTCCGCGTGCTTGAAAATACGCTGCGCATTCTTGAGTTCGAAATTCCCCGCCGCTAGCCCAAGCGAGCCTCCCGAGAGTTTTGTGTATACTTAAAAGATTCTTGCTCAAGGCCAAGAGTTTTGTCCATACTTAAAACTCGATAACTGCTATGAAGAGAGAGGAGATCGGCCATATGGCAGAGTCAATGAAACCGCGCAAACGCACGAAAGCCGAGTATCGCATGCGCACGCATTTGATACACGGCAATTTCGAGAGCAAGAAATGGGACTATGATCATCACGTGGTGCCGCCGTTGTCTTCTTCGGCCACGTATCGTTTGAGTTCCGCGCATCGTGGGGCGCAGGGCTTCTTCGAGTTTGCGAGCGAGAGCACGGACTTCACGAAGCACGTGCCGATTTATATTTATGATCGCCTTGAAGAACCCACGCGCGGCATGCTCGAAGAAAATCTCGCGTATGCCGAAGGCGGCGAAATGTGCGTGTCGTTCGCGACGGGCATGGCTGCGATCAGCGGCGTGCTCGGCATGTTGTGCGAAGCTGGGCATGAGCTCGTTGCGCATCAAGTGCTCTATGGCTGCACGTACAGTTTAATGACGCACTGGCTGCCGCGCTTCGGCATTCACACCAAGTTTGTTGATCTCAAAAACGAAGCAACTTTGGCCGCGGCAATTACGGCGAAGACGCGCGTGATTTATTTCGAAACGCCGGTGAATCCCGATCTCAGTTTGATCGACATTGCCGCAGTGCGGCGCGTGGTCACGGCGATCAATCACGATCGCGCGCCCGAGCGGCAAATCAAAATCGTAGTGGACAACACGTTCGCCACGCCATATTGCCAACGCCCGCTCACGCTCGGCGCGGATTTCGTGGTGCATAGTTTGACCAAAGGCATCGGCGGTTTCGGCACGGACATGGGCGGCGCGGTGATTGGTTCACAAAAATTTTATGCGCCGCTCATGATGTATCGCAAAGATTTCGGCGGCGTGCTCGCGCCGAAGAGCGCGTGGCCGTGTTTGGTTTATGGCCTGCCCACGCTGGCGACGCGCATGATCAACATGCAAAAGACCGCGCATCGTGTCGCGAAATTTTTGCAGGAGCATTCGAAGGTCGAACGCGTCATCTATCCGGGTTTGGAATCGCACCCGCAATATGAATTGGCCAAGCGGCAAATGATCAACAACGAAGGAAAATTTTCACCCGGCGCGATGCTGTATTTTGTGTTAAAAGGAAAGGACGCCGCAGTGCGTGGCGAAAAATTTATTGACTACATCGCTGATCATGCTTATTCCATCACGCTTGCGGTGAGCTTGGGACAAGTCAAAACGCTGATCGAAAGCCCGTATTCAATGACGCACGCGGCATTGCCCGAAGCCGATAAACTCGCGCGCGGCATGGTGCCCGGCGGCATTCGGCTCTCGCTCGGCTTGGAAGATTGGCATGATGTGATCGAAGATTTGCAGGAAGCTTTGGCGCATGCGTGACGCCCGCACGCGACAGGTTTTTCCAAACAGCAATCGGAACAATGAAGGGAATTGCCATGAGCTATTATTTTGTAAAATTGACCACGCTCTCTTTTGATGATGCGCTCGCCCGTGTGACGGAGGAACTCAAGCAGGAAGGCTTTGGTGTGCTCACGGAGATTGACGTGCAAGCGACCTTGAATAAAAAGTTGAATGTTCCATTTCGGCGCTACAAAATTTTGGGCGCATGCAACCCAACCTTCGCGCATCAAGCTTTGCAAGCCGAAGAATATATCGGAACCATGCTTCCTTGCAATGTTATCGTACAGGAAAAGAGCAATGGCGTTGAAGTCGCAGCGGTAGATCCCGCGGCTTCGATGGCTGGTGTGCAAAACGAAAAGCTTGCCGGCATTGCAGCGCAAGTGCGCACGAAATTGCAAAACGTGATCAAGAGCGTTTGAGGCCTGCGAGGCCGAGCGCTGCCGATTGGGTTCGCATGGGGGGAAAAAGAATTCGTCGGTGAGTTGAGTGCGCGAGCGAGGAAAGCCATCGCCTGATGCTGCAAGCATCAGGCTAGGAGATGCAAGCCCCGTGAACGGGGCTGCCACCCAATTGGTGTTTAGCGATCTTTAGATCGCTTTCACCTTTTAGCCTGATGCTTACAGCATCAGGCGGAAGTCTTCATGCTCAATAGCCAAACACGTATGTCTGCTTAATTGCAACCCCTCCACGCGCAGGATCGCCGGCGCCGAAATCATTCCATCGTTTGATTCTTCCCACCACACAATCTTCCACTGCCGGATTCTGCAAAGTCGAGGAAAGCACCTTCACCGAATCGACGCTGCCGCCGGCATTGATGACGATGCGCACGCGAATTTCACCGCGCAACGCCGAGTTGCGTTTGACTTCGCGTTGATAGCAATATTGAATCGCGGGGTTATGCTTGCTCACCACCGCGGCGAGCGCTTCGGGCGTGCGCGCCGGTGCCGCGGCATACAAGGCGTTGGTATCGGTCTGCGCATTGTTGACATGCTCCATCGGCAGCGCCACGGGGTTGCTGCTCAACACGACACCGTCTTTGCCGATTTGTTCGACGCGATATTTTATATTCGCGGGCAAGCCTTTGACGCGATCCACATAACGCGGCGTGAACGTGATTGCAATATGCTCATTGTTCCGAAACACCAACGCGAGCATCGGCGCCGCAGCCGTGGCGTTCGCAGGCGTGTTCCATTCTAATGCGCACACTTCACTGTTTGGCCGCGTGGCCGTGAGTTTCAGAGCCGATGCGGCGACCGTGGATTTCGCACGATTGGCCGGTTTGCGCACACGCGCCCAGAGACTTTGCGTCGGCAACTCTATCACCGGTTGCACCGGAAATGGTTTATCCGCGGCGCTAATAAACTGCGCATAGCTTTTCTCTTGATAATAACGCGCACCGCCGCGCTCGGCGAGATGAATCGCAAAAAAAGGCTGAGTCGGATCGTTCGGTTTGATTTGCGGCAAACCATGCACGATGGTTTTAAACTTGACGGCCGCAATACGCGCGCTATCGAGCGCGGGCCGCTCCGGCTCCAATGGAATCGCAATCGGACCGTCCCCGCCTTGAAAGGCAAGCTCGACTTTGAGATCTTCTGCGGCCATGCGTTTATGTGCATGCACGGTGACGATCACGTCGCCGTCAGTTGTGCTGCGATGACTGACCTCGATCAAAGCCTCTTTTGCTGGCAGCGCGGATGCATTCGCGTGTTTTGTCGCCATTTTCGCGGCGTTGCCCTGGCTCCATACTGATTCCGTGCGCAACGAGAAGAGCACGAGCACGCCCAAGCAAAAAAAATGGAATCCTGTCTTCGGCATAGAGGCCGCACCCGAAAGGTTCGGAGAAAAAATAGCATTAGGTAGCAAACGCATGGTAATGCCCATGGCTTTCTTCTTCCTAAATGATAAAGCCGGCGGACGCTTAAAAGCACATTCGAAGTTTGCAGTACAACGCGAAGAGGTGAAAGCCGTAATAAACGGGGAGGTGATGGAGGTGGAATTACAAATCGGTGCGCACGCTTGCAGAAATGAAATTGAAGTGCACGCTGGCTTTTCTTTTTAAAAAGGAAAACGACATTCGGAAAGATACCGCATGCCGTCGCTGTCCGCGTAAAAGTACGCTGCAGCTTGCATATTGCTCTTCCACGCTTGTGGCAAAGATGAGCGTGCCCAAGAGACCGATCATGCCGGCGATAATAAACGTTTTTGCCGGAGTGCTTTGCCAGAACCTGCGCGCATGGAAACAACTCAACAACAAGGAAACGTCGTCAGGTCAAGCGGCTTGCGCCTGAGACGGTCGAGAAATTTCGCCTCGGGCGGGCAAATCAAAAGCGATGGCGTCACCTGCGCGGCAACAACAAATCTATGCTTTGCAATGCTGATGCCGACAACGTTCGCCGCATGAAGCACGAGAAATATGCGCCGGTCTGCCTTTGCACACGCGCGAGATCGCGTAGGAAAACAGCAGGCGTTTCAGCGCGGGATGAAAGGAGCACCAAACATTCGGCAACGTGTTATACTTGTTTCGGGTTAGATTTTTACTCCACTCTGTTAATCGCAAACAACGCGAAGCTATGCTCTGCCAACGCCAACTCTTCGCCGTGGCCGTGCAGGAACCTCACACGCGCGGCAGCACCGAGGGTGCGTTCGATTCCTTAAAAATTTTCCTTGAGAAAAATATTCTCCTTGTGCATCATTCTTCCAGATGAGCGTGCTCAGTTTTTGGAGCATGGCAGACGCGAATTATCACGATGCTGCTCAGCGGTGCGTCCTTTCTGCATGAGCCGCGAACATTGCAAGAACGCCAACGCAGATGAAACGTTTTTGGTACAAACGCCTCGGTCATTTTGTTGATGCGCTCGCGTGGAACGGTATGCACGCAATCGCGCGCAGGCAGGAACCGCACCTGACTGTGCAACTCCCGCGCGCGCACGTGGTAATGCAGCACGAAGCCGCGCTCCTGTTTCCGCAGCCAAACCATTCCGCAGCATCGCGGCTGAACAGCAGCGCGTGGCGCCAGCACGGCAAAACGTGGCGGCAAGATTTTGCTTTTGTCTCGCCGGTGCTTTCAGAATATGAAACGAACAACGTCGTGCATGTGCATGCGTATGCGCCCGAGCCTGCAATGCACTCGCCTGCGGTGATTGTGCTGCACGGTCTCATGAATTTTACCACCGCGGCGTATGCGCCGTTTCTGCGCGCGATTGTCGCCGCGGGCGCTTCGGCTTATATTTTAGAACTGCCCTATCATCATCAGCGCACGCCGCGTGGCTCGCTTTCCGGCGATTTATTTCATACGATTGATTTGGCGCAGACGCAGCACGCGGTGCAGCAGGCAGTGGCTGACGTGCGCACGCTCATGCTCGTTTTGCGCGGCAAAGGTGCGCCGCAAATTGGCTTGCTCGGCTTTAGCCTCGGCGCGTGGATTGGCGGGCTTGTCGCGTGTTGTGAACCAGAACTTGATTACGCTTTTTTCGGAATGCCGCCGAATCATTTGAACGAGCTGGTATGGCATACGGCGCTCGGCGCGCAACTCGCGCAACGTTTCGCAGAGTTCGGCTGGACGTCAGAAACGACTGCTGCGTTTTATCGGGCACTCGATCCGCTTTCGTATCAACCGGTGTTGCCTTGCGCGCAAATACAACTTTATGCCGCGGAGTTTGACTCGCTCATTGCGCTGGAGAAAGTTTATGCGTTGCAGCGTGCATGGGGGCAACCTCATCTGCGCATCTATCCGCACGGCCATCTCACCATCATGCTTTCGCGCCAACTGCATCGCGACTTCCGTTTAGATTTCGCGCAGCAGCTTGATTCGTCGCGCAAGGCGAGGAGATGCAAGCCCTGTGAACGGGGCTGCCACCCAATGGGCGTTTAGCGATCTTTCGATCGCTTACACCTTTTAGCGTGATGCTTACAGCATCAGGCGGAGATCTTTGAAAAGCTTTGACAACTAGTGTTTGCTACTTGCAGCGCAGCAGCTTTCGGGAGGCAATATGAATTTCGTTTTGACACACGGCTTCCTCGGCTTTGGCCGAAAGATCGGGATCGACTACTTCAACGGCGTGAAAGCATTTCTAACGCAAAATTTTGGCGCAAACGTGCTCGTCACGCAAGTCGATCCGGATGGGAGTATTGCCCAGCGCAGCGCACAATTGCAACGACAGCTTTTGCTCGCGTTGGGAAAATTGTCGCCGGTTGCGCAAGCAGAGCGGGAGATATATCGCGTGCTCGCTCCCGATCAAAAAATGCACCTCATCGCGCACAGCATGGGCGGGCTTGATAGTCGCATGATGCTTTCCGTGAATGCGGATAAGATTGCAGCGCACATTGCCTCGCTCACCACGATCTCGACGCCGCATCGCGGCTCGCCCGTCGCCGAGTTGCTCGTCGCCAGTTTCGCCGGGCTTAGTTGCAAGTTGTTGCAGCGGTGGCGTGCGCGGCAAATCAAAGCTGTGCTTGCAAAAAAATTGCAGTGCCCACTCGCCGGTTTGCATGATTTGACTGCCGCCGCTTGCGAGAAGTTTAATCAAAAATATCGCGATCATTCTTCGGTGAAATATTTTTCCGTTGCAGGCGAAGGCAGGAGCGCAAGCCGCGCCACCGCGAAGCTGCTCAATCTTACCCACAAATACATACTCCGCGAAACCGGCGAGCCAAATGACGGATTGGTGAGTGTGAGTTCCGCCCGATGGGGAGAGTTTGATGATGCACTTTGGCCCGCGGATCATGCGGATGAAATCGGCCATGATTTAGATCATCCGCTCGCCCCGCCGCGTTTTAATCATCTTGCGGCCTATCGCAAGATCGTCGAGCGCGTGCTCAGATGAAATTTTCAACAGCACCGTGTCGCATCGTTCAATCTTCGTGGGTGTGATAATTTCCCGGAAGATGAACGACGCGCGGTTTCAGGTGTAGCCAAAGCGATTGTCAATTGCGAATTGTGATTGAGCAATGGTCGAGGTAAAAAACTTCACGCCTTTATTCCCACCACCACCGCCAACGGTGCGCGTAGCCACACGACCTCGGTTTTGAATCCTGCCGCGCGCAACATCTCTTGTTCATGCGCCAACGGGAAGTAAGTATCTTCTTTCGCCCAGGCCGCAAAAAATCCTCGCGCTTGTTTCGCGGAGTAATACTTTTCGAGATGAGCCTGCCATTGCTGCAAGTGTTGCTGCGCGAGTTTTGCGTTGCTCGCCGGGCAACAATCGGCATTGATCAACACACCGCCGGAGCGCAAAGCCGCGTAACAACGCGCATAAAGTTTTTGCTTTGCCGCGCGCGTGGCAATGTGATGCAGCGCCAATGAGGCCACCACCGCGTCGCATTTCGGCAGAGCAATTGTGGTGAAATTGCCGAGCGTAAACTCATGCGTGCGCCGCGAAACTTTCGCGAGCCGGCGTTGCGCCATGGCAAGTATGTCCGCATCGCTGTCGATGCCGTGCACCACGGCATTCGGTTTCACCGTGAGGCAGCGTGCGGAAAGCGCGCCCGTGCCAATGCCGAGGTCAACGAGTTGCGGCTGTGGCGCGGGAATGAAATTTAAAACCTCGGCCGCGGCATTCAACATTTCTTCATAATGCGGAATAAACGTGCGAATGCGGCGATCATATTCCGAGAGTTTGATTTTGAGGTGTTGGGCGACGGACATGAACGCTCCTTTTCAGGTTTGAGCTACAACGGTTGGCTACGGCGTTGGTTGACTTGTAAAAAACAAGCCACGGCCATGCCGTGGCTGAATATGATCAGTGTTGATTGTCAAATTCTTTGTGGCGCAACGTGGCCGCTTCCGTCATCGCTTGCGGATTAATACTTCCGCATCGACGAAGTTCAGTTTCAAATTTCCCGCGCTTCTTTCGCCGTTCAAATTATTAAAGCAGAGTTTCACTTCCAAGTGGGGCGAGGTCTGTTCCAACACCAGTTGCTCTCGGGATAGAAAAATTTCTCGTTTTGCTTCGAGCGCATTTTCGAGCAAGAGGCTTTGAATCCACGGCTCAAGTTCGAAGCGCAGAGTATCTGTCCAGGCCTCTTGCGCCACCAGCACGATGCGACTCTGGTTTTTTTCCAAATAAAAAGCATAACGCCTTGTTGCATCGGCAAAGTTTTGCGTCGAGTCCGTGGTGCTCAAGTTTTGCAAACGCAGCAACGTTTCATAGCCGGCAATTGGCAGGAGGGCTTCGCGTTGCGCCGCCAAACTCCAATGTCCCGCAGTTTCATACCCGCCCCGATTCAACCCCATCAACTCCAACGCAAGCCGCGGCAGATCGTGCGGCGAAACCACCTTGCTGGAATCTTTTGAAGTGACGAGCGAATCCAAGTTCTGCTTGAACCACGGTTGCAGCGCGGCAATGCCGTGGCGTTGTTGCAGATATCGCATGATCGAAAAAATCTGCTCGGTATCCTCTTGCGACGCGGCTTGCGCAGCCTTGACGATCACGCCGTCTTGCAAAAGATTGTTCTTCACCAACAACTGCTCGAAGCGCTGCGATTGGCTCTTGCGCGAAACCGTGAACGCGCCCCACGGGCCGCAGGAGGAAAACAGCGCAAGCCCGCAAAGCAACACTGGAATGATCTTGATGTTTTTCTCGCGGCTGAAGATGAAATAGAGCACGACCGCCGCGAGCGCGAGGCCCATGACCAGCACGAAGTAACGGCTTTCCGTGACGCCATATTCATTGATGCGCACTTGAATCGCGAGCAAAAGCATGAGCACGAGCGGAATCAGCGCGACATAGTACCATTGCGCGAAGCGGCTCACCCATTTGTTCTCGCTCTGCCGTTGAATCGGATGCAAGAGCAGCAGCGACAAAATTCCCACCACGGAAAAAAACAAAACCAAATTCGCAACCCAGCCTTTGGGCCAGCTCCATGCGAGAATGATTTTGGCTTCATATGCGTACAAGATCGCGAGATAAATCACGACCAGCGGCAAGAGCACGTGTTGCGTGAAAACTTTAAGGCCTTTCGGATAATCATCGTCGCGCTCCAACGCCGCGAAATCGCGCGGCGCGCCGGCGAGGAAGAACCATGTGTTGAACATGCCGACGATGAACAAGAACAATTGCGGATAGCGCACGCCTCTGATATTCAGTTCGAAGAGTTGATCTACCGCGACCAGGGCAATTGCGAGGCCGACAAAGAGCGTGGCTGAATATAAACCTGAAGTGACCAACCGCAGGAGCAGATTTTTATTGTATTGCCAAAAGCCGTTCAACTCGCCTTTGGTAAAATACGGCGCGAACGCCGCGAAGCTGTGCAATGCGATCGCGAAGAGCAGGAAGCGCATCGCGTGCGCTTCTGATTCAGAGATGCCCGTGCTCGGCAAAGTGAAATAATAGCTCATGAGCACGAGCACGCCGACGCCTTGCGCGAGCAGCGAAAGCGTTCGGCTCCAATTGCGTTTTTCCGCGAGCACGGTGAGCACAAAAAAGAGCGACACACCTAACGCCGCAACGGGCGCGAGATTCTCCACTTTGGGCGAAATCGGCGAAGGCTCGTTTTCAAGTATGTACAACATGACACTCGTGACCACTGACGCAGCGAGCAGCGACAGTGGAAAGCGCCGCAATGTTAGCTGCGCGTTGTGCCATAAAATTTTGAGGGAGGGGAGTTTCATAACGATCCCTTCAATAAGGGTGAAATGCGTTTTCGTTGTAAGACCGGAATCCTGGCCTTGCCTTGTGGTGCTCACAAGATATGATAGTCAAAGCTCGCGATGCGCTTTTTTCATGCTGAGGCTATGCTGCTACATCCGAGCGGTGCAACTTAAGCAAAACCTAACTGAGATACGTGAGCGCCCAATGAGATTTTTATGAGCAATCACGGTTGAGGGCGTACGGACACGACGGCGCGAACGAAAAGAGAGTGCTCTATTCTTCCGCGCTACCAGCATCACTGCGCTTCCAACAGCTTCTGTGCTTCTTCCGCCGCGTTGCGAATCACATTGCGCGGCGATTGCATTTTCGTCGCGCGGCTTAAAAGCGGCAGCGCAGATTTGTCGCCGCATTTGCCGAGCGAACGCAGCGCTTCGGCTTGCGCCAAATAACTGTCATCGCGCGCAAAGCGCTCTTCGAAAAATTTCACCAAGCTGCGCTGTTTTAATTCCCCCAATGCTTTCAACGCGGCGACGCGCACGCGCGATTTGGGATCGGCGCTTTTCTTTTTAAAAAGAGAAGAAAGCTCCGCACGCTGTAAGCTACCAAGTGCATCAATTGCGCTGCGGCGCACGGCCCAGAATGAGTCGGATTCCGCGGCGGCTTGCAATGCGGCAATCGTCTCGTCTTGGTCCGCAAATGCTTTCAACTCGCTGGCGGCCCACATGCGGCCGATCACGTCGTCATGCTGGAGTTGATAGCGCAACTCTGTCGCGCTCTTTTTAAACGTCAGCTCTTTTACTAAAAAATTGCCTTCATCAAAACGCACGAGCAATGGCTGCGCGCTGCATTCCAACGCGAAGCGCTCTTCTTTTTCATCAAGCCAAAGCTTGTGGGTTGTTTTGCCCGCTGGCGTGACCACGCCAATCTGCACCGGCGTTTTGTAAATTGGAATCCACTCCGAAGTCGGTTGCGTTTGCTTCACGTTCAGATGAAGCTTCTTCGCGCTCTCTTCCCACGCATAGCTCACTTCGAAAATTGGATGACCCGCTTTGAAAATCCATTGCTCGAAAAACCAATCCATGTTCTGCCCGGTGGCCTCTTTGATCGCCGTCATCAACTCATACGTATCCGCGGCTTGAAACGCATGCTGGTGTAAAAAGTGCGAGAGCGCACGTTGAAACGGCTTGTCGCCCATGAGCCAACGCAACGTGTTGAGCAACGCTGCGCCTTTGGGATATGTGTGGCTGTCAAAATTTTCATTCGGAAACACGTAACGATCAAACACCACCGGCCGCTGATAACGCTCGCGTGCTTCGCGCAAATACGCATTCTTTTTGTCTTCCAAATTCAGCGCGCCTTCCTCTTCGCCGTACAAATGTTTTGAGTAAAGATACTCGCCGTAGGTCGCAAAGCTTTCGTTGATCCACGTGTGGCTCCACGTGCGCATGGTCACGAGATCGCCCCACCATTGATGCGCGGCCTCATGCGCCACAAGCCAGTGGCTTGGAAAATCCTGCTCCGCGCGCGCGTCGTGAATTGTGTTTTGGCCGAGCACCGTTGCGCTCGTGCTCTCCGCGCCGCCGCCAATGCCGGGGATCGTGATTTGATCGTACTTCACCCACGGATAGTCATACCCATACTCGCGATTGAAGAACGCGATAATCTCCGGCGTGCGATGAAACGAGCGCATCGCGTCTTTCACCGCACTCGGATAAACCCAATAGTTGATCGGCAACGCGCCCAGCGAATCTTTGAGCATAACATATGGCCCGGCCGCGAGCACAAAAAGATATGTCGAGTGCGGCAACTCCTGCAACCAATGAAACGTCTTCGTCGCGCGCGCAGGATCTTCTTTTACACTGAGCAAGCGGCCGTTGGAAATCGCGCTGTACTCTTTGCGCACCGTGACGAGCAACTCGTTTGTGACTTTGTCATTCGGTTGATCATTGCATGGAAACCAATGCTGCGCGCCTTCGGGAAAGGAGAGCGTGTTGATGAGTTGTGGATTGTCGGGCGTCGCCTCTTTGAAGTCGAGGCCGAGATCATAGTCGGGCGACATGCCGTACTTTTTCGGATCGGGCTGGGGATTGACGGAGACATACGCGACCGTGAACGTGAGCGTGTCGCCATAGTGATACGTGCGATTGAGCACGACATTCACGCTGCTGTCGGTTTGCGTAAATGACAAGGGCTGCGCTTGGGCATCGCTCACGCTTGTAACTTTGAGCAATGCCGCATCGAGCACGCACGTGTTGAACTCTTCCGCTAGCGGCGTGAGGGTGATGGTATTCTCGCCCCAAAAAGTTTTTTGTGCTTCATCAAAACGCAGCGCGATGCGATAATGCAGCGCATCATAATCCCGGCTGCGCTCCGCGCGCTGCGGGCGGGAATATACGTCGATCTTCTGCGCGAAGGCTTCGAGTGGAGAAAACGCCGAAAGCATGAGCAAGAAAGCGGCAAGGTGTTTCATGCATTGCTCCATAAAAATAGTTTGAGATTCTCCGCGTAATTTGCTTTGTTAAACAAGATACCGGAAGCACGCAGAAAGTCAACGCAATTTTAGCGCGCTCTTCTTTAATTGTCATCCTTGCAGGATGACAATGAGGGTAAGGCCACGAATCAATTCACAGCGAACCTCCATGCGATCTTTCATGCACGTCGTCTACACTCTCGCGCTCGTTGCTTGTGCGCCGCGCGAGCAAGCCGAACCAACTCTCACGAGGCAAACGAACATGACCGAGCATTCGTTGTTGCTCCCGCCGATTGTTTATGTGAGCGAAGCCCAACCGCTGCCGGGCAGGTTTATGGAAGGGTCGATTGCAATGAGCCAAGCTGAGCTTGCGCATTTCAACGAACAGTGGCAGCGCCTCAAACCGCACGTGCGCGCGCATGTGCGCGTCGATTCGCTGCGCAATGTCGCGCGTTGGGCAAAAGAAGAGATGAAAAATTTTTCATTGCCCGAAGCTTGGATTGAAAAAATTCCGCTGCGCCCCGTGGCAACATTCGGCGACGAGCAACTCGTGCGCTTTGGGCAATACAAAGAAGAAGGCTTGCCGCTGCCCTCGCATCATCCGCTTGTATTTCGCCGGCTCGTGTTGTTCGCGGATTTTGATCGCCGCACGCAAAGCATTGTGCAGGTCGTCGTTTCCATTAGCGGCTGGGTGGAAGAATAATTTGCCCAAGCTTGTAACCTTTTCACGCCGCGCTTCATCTTACGGAGCAAACCGCGTGTCACCTGTGATGCCAAACGAGATTTTCGCTTGAGACCGACCGCCATTGACGCGACGCTCTTCGAACAAGCGCGCGCACAACATCCCGCCGCGTTTCGCCGGCTCTTTGAGCAATATAAAACGCCGGTATATAATTTCGTGGTGCGCATGATCGGCCGGCGCGAAGACGCGGAAGACGTGGTGCAGGAAGTTTTCGTGAAGCTCTATCGCAAGCTTGGTACATTGCGCGAGCCGAAATATTTCACCACGTGGCTGTTTAGCATTGCGAAAAACGAAGCGATCAACTACGCGCGCAAACATCGCCGCAAAGAAATGCAATCGCTCGAAGCCGCGACGGAGGATAGCGAAGCGTCTCACGCGGCGCTTGTGCATGAAGCAACACGTGAGGAGGGCATCGCCCACGAGCGCGAGGAATTGCTGCAAGCCGCGCTCGCCGCGGTGCCGGAAATCAATCGCGCGGCGTTTATCTTGGGCGTGTTGGAAGAGTATTCATATAAAGAAGTGGCGGAGATGTTGGGCTGCACGGAAAACAACGTGAAGTCACGCGTCTTCCGCGCGCGTGTGGTGATTAGCGCGAAGTTGAAAGCGTATTTGAAGTCGAATTAATCGCGAACACGAAGGCTATTTTTTCGCCCACGAAATACACTAAATACGCGCAAGGGCTTTTCGTGTTATTCGCGTGTTTCGTGGGCAGAAGAAGAATCAGTTGAATTTGATGAGCAACAAAGCCATGACCTGTCGATCTTGTGAAATCATTCTCTCCGCGCAATTAGAAGGCGAAGCCACAACTTCGCAATGGCGCGAGGCGGAGCAGCACCTGGCGACGTGCCGCGTCTGCGCGCAGTTGTGGGAAGAATTTCAAGCGAGCACGACGCTCTTGAAAACGCAACTCGCGCGGCTCGAACCCTCGACGGCGTTGTGGGAAAAAATTTCCGCGCGCATCGAGATTGAGCCGCGCGCTTCGTGGAGCGAACGTTGGCGCGAGCAGTGGGAGCATTGGACCCAACGCACATGGAGCGGTGTGCCTCGGCTCGTGTTTGGCGCCGGTTTCGCGGTTGCTGTGCTGGTGTTGTTCTTTTTTATACAAAGACAAAGCAGCCCCATTGCTCATTTGCCGCAACCGCCACGCGCGGATAGCACGGGCTTCGTTGCGCGATTGCCAAAAGAGAAATTGCCGCGCCTCGAAAAGGATGAGAAAGAGCATGCTCTCCGCGTGCGCTTGGCGCGAAACGTTGCGGCGCATTTCGAAGCCACGCGGCTGGTGTTGCTCGAAGTTAAAAACAACGCCGAGGCACCGCAGGCGTTTGATGTTGCCGAAGTGCGCGCTGCTTCGCAGAAGTTGTTGGAGCAATCGCTGTTGCTCAAAGCCGAATTGCACGAAGGGCAGGTCCCGCTCTTGCGCAGCACATTGGAGCAGCTCGAAGTGGTGCTTTTCGAACTGGCAAATTTAGAAACACAACCGGAGCCGGAGGAAATCAGCTCCTTGCGCACGGCCATTCAGCACGGCGATTTGTTGATTAAAATCGAAATCATTGACCTTGAAGCGTTGACGCGCAAAGCAAAAGAACGACCGCCTGCGCCCAAACCGCAAGCCCGCACCGCAAAATCCGTCATCTGAAACTTTGGAGTTTGACAAGCATGAAGACATTCGAAGCATTTGTGCGTAGATTACAGTTCTCATCTTCGTATACGTGTCATTCAGAAGGAATCCTTTTGAGTTCTCGACAGCATCGCCAGCACTCAAAAAGATTCTTCCAGAATGACATGAAAAGAGGCGGGGGACTTCTTGCTCTGTTCTTTTTGCTTTTCATCAACACGCAGGCGCTTTTGGCGCAGGCCGTAAACGTGGCTTATCAAAATACAACCACACTCGAAAGCGGCGAAGATTTCAAACTTTTCGAAGAAGGCAAGCGCTTGCGCAATGAGCAAAAGTGGAGCGAGGCGATTGCCGTGTTTCAAAAACTGCGGCAACAATACGCGCAGAGTGTCTATGCCGACGATGCGCAATTTTGGCTCGCGTACTGTTACAAAAAGCAGCCGGGCAAAACCGAAGAGGCGTTTCGGCAATATGAAATCTTGCTGCGTGAGTATCCCAAAAGCTCGTGGGCCGATGATGCCGAGGGTGAATTGGTGGAATTGGCGCGCGACTTGGTGGCAGCGGGAAAGAGCGAGTATCGCCGCTATGTCGACAGCGCGCTGGAGAAAGATTCGCGGCTCGCGCGGCTTCAGGCCTTGATTGCGTTGGGCGAAATGAAGGATCGCAAAGCGATACCGCTGCTCGTCGATATTTTGAGCAAGGAAAAAGATCCGGCGATTCGTTTGCGCGCGATGATGATGCTCGAAGATTTCGAAGCGCCGGAGGCCATGCCCGTGGTGTTGCAGACGCTCAAAACCGAGGAGAACAAAGACATCAAGCTGCGCGCGCTGTATTACCTCGAAGAAGTGCATGACGAGCGCGCGCTCGCGGTGTTGTTGGAATTGCTGCGCACGGAGAAAGACGCGGACTTGCGGCTGCGCACGCTTTACATTCTCGAAGCCATGTCGAGCAGCGAAGCAGTGCCGGCGTTGCTCGAAGTCATGCAAAACGATGCCGACGCCAATCTGCGTTTGCGCGCGCTTTATGCGCTCGAAGAATTGCACGATGAGCGTGCGGTGCCCGCGCTGTTGAACTTGCTCAGCAAGAAAGAAGAAAACCATGACCTCAAGCTGCGCGCGCTGTATTTGTTGGAAGAGGCGGATGACCCGCGCGTAATTCCGATTTTGTTGCAAGTGCTCAAGACGGAAACCGATCCGAACCTCAAGCTGCGTGCATTGTATGGTTTGGAAAAAGCCAAGGAGACGGGGGCGGCGCAGGAAGTGGTTGCGGCTTTGTTGGAAGTTCTGCGCAATGAGAAGGACGACAATCTGCGCTTGCGTGCGCTTTATATGCTCGAAGATTTGGATGCCGCGGAGAGCGTGCCGGTGTTGATCGAAATTTTGACGAATGAGAAAGACAGCAATCTTCGGCTGCGCGCGCTGTACATTTTAGAAAAATTGGAGGACGCGCGCGCCGTGCCGGCGCTCATCAAGGTGCTCGCGCAGGATGAAGACGTGAATTTGCGTTTGCGCGCGCTGTATGCGCTTGAAGACAAAGACGCGCCGGAAGTGGTGCCAACGCTGATCGAAACCCTGCGCAATGATTCCGAAGCGAACCTGCGGTTGCGCGCGATTGCCGCGCTCGAACAAACGGAAGACGAGCGCGCCATTGATCCGTTGATCGAAGCCGCGAAGAGTGATGCCAATCGCGAAGTGCGCAATCGCGCGCTCGTGGCGTTGCGGTCGTTTGACAACGAACGCGCGGCCGCAGCGCTCATCGAGTTTCTCAAGCGAGAGTATAAAGAGTAAGAGACGGAGCGGGCGTTGTTGCAGCATGCGGCGCAAGAGCGCTCACACCAGCGTGTCTAAAATCTTGCGCAACTCCGAATTCGATGTGCTCACGAACTGCGCGCGCAACTTGGGCACCTCTTGTTCGAGCAATTGCGAAACTTTTCGTTCGAAATATAACCCGCCTTGCGCCGCAAGTTTTCGTGTTTCATATAAACCATCCAACAACGATTCCATCATTTTGCGCTGGGCGTTCTCATTGCCGTTTGCCGGCCGCGTGAGCATGAGCGGCAGTTTGGTATTTTGATCCGAAGCCCAAGCTTCGTAGCTCATGCGCAAATCGAACGTCTTGCGCGCGACACCTTCCACGGTCTCCGCTGAAACGTTGGTGCTGTTGGCGCGACAAAAAGCCGCGAGCGTTTGCAAACTCCCGTGCAAGCGTTGCAGCAATTCCAACTTGGGCGCGAGCGCAGGCAATGCCACGGGCGGTGTTTTAATCTTGCTGGCCGCGGCCAAACTTGCAAGCGCATCCGCAATCTCTTCATACTTCTCCGTCACTTCCGGTGCGGCGGTTATTCTCACGCCCAGTTCGTTCAAGCCCTCGGTTGCGGCGTTTGCCGTCGTCGTTTCGTTCTGTTCTGCAAATTGCAGGCGTGGCTTATTCTGCAAAGAAGCGGCTTGCGGCGGCAACAACCGCGCGGTTTCTACTTGCGTCGAGAGGCGCTGCAAGGCTTCGAATTGTTTGCCAACCGCCTTTTGCACTTCGGTTGTCACAGCGCTGAGTTGCGCCAGCGCGGCTTGCAAATCTGGCAGCGTGAGGTTCTCTTCGGTTTGCGGGCGTGCGGTGGGCGTGAGCGCAAGCACCGGAGCAGCAGGCATGACCGGAGGCGGTGCTGAAACTTTGTCCTCGACTTTCTCCGCCAGCGGCGCGGCTGGTGTTGCCGGCTCGCTTTTCTCCATTTGTTCGCGGCGCCGCAGGAGGTGTTCATAAGTAGCCGGACGAGGCTCATCATTGCGCGAACTTTTGGCGGTTTCCAACGGTCGAATCGCGGTGATGCGCTCCATGGCTTCGCGCGAATTTTTGCGGCTCAACAAGCTGAGCAAGGCCATCACGGCAAAGCCCGCGAGCAGCAATCCCATCAATATCCACGGCATGATATTGCCGCTTTCTTCCGTTGCGGCGGCACGGTTGGTTGAATCGCTCGCGCTCGTTTGGCTCGTGCTATCTGCCACCTGCTGCGTCGGCTTTTGCGTGGAGTCGCTCGGCGTTGCCGGAATGCTTTGCGTGACTGCGGCCACGGATACCGGCAAAGCCGCTTGGGCATTGGTTAAAATCAGTGTCGCTGTGCCGCCGGCTTGTTTCGGTTGATCGAGATTGAGAAATTTAAAATCAATCGTGAGCGCATGCGCCAAAGTTTTCGGCGCGAACACAGTCACTTCAATTTTTGAAAGGACCATGAGCGTATCGCGGCGCAACATCCACTGCTGTGCTTTGGGCACGGTGAGCAGAAAACCGCTTTGGTTGGCGACCAGCACGCAGCGATGGCGCTGATACTTTTGCTCCGCGGGAACTTCGAGTTGCAAGCTCACTTTGAAACTATCGTTGCTCATCAACTCCGGCGACAATTCCAAGCGTGCTTGCGGTGCCAACATCAACTTCGGCAAGCGCGAAGCTTTCGGCGTTGCGCCGTCTTTCGCGTGCAGCGCGAGCGCGCCCATCCCACACAGAACAAACATAATAAACCGGCATGCTTTCCTAACGTGCATGATGTTCTCCTAAAGTTCTATTGGGCTGCAACGCCCCAGGTCGATTAGTCGAGTTCAAAGTAGATTGCATGTTCGCGACCACGCAGGCGCAGCAACACTTGCAATTCCCGATGCGGCGTTAGGCGCAAACGCAAGCGGCCGAGTTGTAGTGCGCGTTGAATGGCGTTGTCATCTAAATCCGCGGGCAATGCCGGTTGGAAGCGCATCAGCGAAAAGCGGCCCAACAGCTCGGCTTCGGTTTCTATTTGTAACTCGCCGCTTTTGTTGGTGGCGTAGATTGCAACTTCGGTCTCCCACGTGAGCGCAAAGGGCGGCACGGGGCATTCGCGGCCAATTGGCACATTCTTCTCGATGACTGGCAGAAACTCCGCGCCGATGCCCAAGCCCAGGCGCATCGCGGTTTTCATCGAAAGCTCGGCATGCGGCAAACGCAGCACGCCGGAGTTTTTGAGCAAACACAAAAACCTTGCTCCGCCCATCGCAGCCGCGGCTTTCAAATCATGCAATGCAGGCAAGGCGCTGCGCTGTGCGGGTGCAACACCGGCGCGCGCTTGACCAACATACTCCACTTCACAACCGGCGGAAGCAAAAGCAGCGACCAGCATCTTTTGCACGCCCGGCAACAGCACGCTTTTGCCCGCGAGCAAGACGCGGTCGGGCGCAGGCACGTTCGCGCGGCGCAACAGATTTTGCAAACGCCGCACATGTAACTCCATGCGCGCGGCCACGACTTTCTCGAGCATCGCGCTGTGCAGCACCAAATTTTCCACATGCGCCGCTTGAAAATCTTTATCAACCACGATTTGCAAACTCAGACGCGGCATGGTAACCCGCGCGGGCAAGGCCAAATCCGCGAATTGACATTTCAAACTCTCCGCATAGCGCTGCAGCCGTTTCCAATTCAAATAACCGACTTGTTCGAGACGTTTGCTCGGCGCTTGCGCGAGGCGATGCCAAAGCGGCAACACGACTTTTGCGCCGAAGCGTTGCTCGAATTGTGCGAGCGCTTGTTGCGCAAGATATTTTGCCAACGCGGAGGTGAGACTGTTTCCGCCAAACTGCTCGTCACCTTCGCTTCCCAAAATTTTTATTGCGACGCTAAATTCGCCCTCGGCATTTTGCGGCTTTGGCGTAAATTGCACCAATGCCATTTCCGTTGCGCCGGCGCCCATTTCATAAACCAAAACATGCCGCGTCGCAGAATCATTCTTTCCGCTCTGCGCTTCGCGCTGCCACTGCGGCAGCAATAACTCCAACGCCGAACATGCAGAAAGCACCGGCGCGGGCACAAGTTGCAGGTTGCTTTCCGCCGCGATCCCAAGCTCCGCCAGCAGTTGCCGCAGCGTTTCTTTTTGTTTAAAAGTAAAAGTCGTGGGCGCCGCGAGCACGAGATCATGCAAGCGACAGTGCGCGAAATCGGTGTCTTCGCCGGCAAGCTGCCGCTGAAATAGTTCTTCCGCAATCCGTTCTTCCGCGGCGGAGAGCAATGCCCGCAAGTAATCCGCGAGGAGATCGCGATAGGCGAGGGTAACAACTCGTTGCTCGCGCGTGAGGTACACTTGGCGCGCGAGCGTGCCGCCTAAAAATTGTTTGAAATTCTGCACGACGTGGAGCGCCGCTTCTTTGCTCGATTTCGCCGAAAGCGCGTCGTGGCCAATCGCATAATGCCGCGCGCCGTTGGCTTCGATACTTTGATAGACGATGGCGGTGGGCACGAAGTGGTCGCTTTGCAACTTGAGCAGACGTGCGGATGCGGCATCGTTCTTCGCAGCAACGGCAATGCAGCTTTGCGCCGCGCCGAAATCAAGCGCCGCCACGCCCGCAAAAGGTTGTGGCGTGCGCACGGCAATGCGGAGATTGCATTCTGCGGTGAATTGCGCATTCGCGTCATGATAACGCAAGGCGAGCGTTCCCGTGATCTCCGCGTTCTGTGTGATGTCTTGCGCTGCAATCACAAACGGCAGCGCGAGCGTGGCGCCGGGCGCCAATCGCAGCGGCAAATCCAACGCTTTGCGTTTCAAACATTCCAATGAGCCGGTGGCTTCAATGGCGTGCAAAGCAATCTCATGCTCGTTTTCGTTTTTGAGTTGCAGGACATAATCGCGTGCGCGACCGGCGAGCGCCCACGTTTGCACTTCACTCAAACCCGAGGCGCGGTGCTTCTGCGCGCCGAGAACGAGCAAGCGCGGCACGCGGCGCGGCGTGATTTGCAATGCGGCATTTTGCGGAATGAAAACCGTCTCCGAATTTTCGCAGAGCAGTTGTATGTCCGTGCGCAGCGGCTCGCCGCTTTGCAGATGACGCAACACGAGCGCGCGCTCGATTTCGAGATGAACGTCGAGTGTGCCGTTTTCCGCTTCCGCAGGCGCGTCGGTTTTTTTCGCCGGTGTAAAAGTGAGGCCTGCAAGCGAGCTGCGAACTTCGCGCACGTGCGCAACACCCTGGCGCAAGCGAATGCGCACCGGCATGTTTGCTGGCAATGTTGCCCTCGCAATGCCTTCTTCAAAAACTTCGAGGCTCGGCGTGAGCACTTCAAACTCGGGGCGGGGCAAAATTGTGATCGCGGTTTCCGGCCCGCGCATATCATCGGCGAGCAAGAGCACAAAGCGCACATGGACCTCGGGGCGAGCAAGTTCTGCGAAACTTGCAGGCAAGGCGCGGCCGTTACCGCTCGTGTTGTGGGGCGAGAATAAGGCGTGCATCGTCGCGCGCGGAAAGTTTCCTACGAGCCGGTGCGTGGCCCCAGGCGCAAGCGTGAGGCGCACCGGCAGCGGCGATTTAGCCAGCAGAGCGAATGCGGGAAAGAGCGCGCAGCCCAAGGGCTCCGTGGCGACGCCGAGAATTTCCAGCGGAATCAAACCGGTGTTGCGCACTTCGAGTTCGAATTGCAAGTCAGCACGATCGCGCGGAGAAAAATAGAGCATCTCAGTCAATGCGCGGCATTCGACATTCAGCCAAGAAGCGCCGCACCAACTGCAATAGCGATCGGCAGCATCGGTTGCAACTTCCCAAGATTTACATTTCGGGCAAAGCACGATAAGGCAATCTGATTTGGTTAAACTTGAAACAAGAGCAGTGCGGATTTTTCACGCTCGTGAGCAGCTTGCGGCTTGCGCGCGGCGATGACATGCGAAACACCGGCAATCGGCATCGGCGCAGTGGCCACGGCGGGGTGCAGCAACAACGGGGCTTCGCGTTTCGCCAAAGAGAACAATCCGACGCGTTCTTCCGTGCCGGCCAAACCTGGGCTGCGAAAAGCAAATACGAGATAGTTGCCCCATGCGCGCGGCGCAGTGTTGCTGCATGAAATCTTCGCGGGCAAATGCTGCGTAAAATTCCACACGTCCTCGCCGCCGGGAAAATCCAACACGAGCAAATTGTTCGGTGTGAGCACATATAAATAGTCGTCGTATGCGCTGCAAAAGAAATGCATTGCCGCAATACGCTGACGACCGAAAGCTTTGAGCTTGATCGTGTTCGCGTTGGCATTGCAGCGATAGATCAAACGATCCAAGCCGAGCCAAAAAATTTCACCGGTGCGCGGATGCAATTGCGGAGGAATTTTGATATTCAAGCCAAAGGCGGGCGCGGCAATACGCTGCTCGCGGTGTTCGCGCAGATGATATTGCACCAACTCCGCTTCCGTGGCGCAGAAAAATTTTCCCGCGGCAGTGGCAACCATGGCGCTGAACGGGCCGCGGCCCGGCAAATGCAATTCACGCGTGGCGCCGGCTTCCAACAGCAGCCAGCGATAGACCTTGCTTTTGAAATGATACAGCCGCACGATGAGTTGCTCGCCCATGCAGAGCGTGCTCTCGATGTGCCATCCCGCTTCGGCGATTTGAAAAAGCTCTTTGCAGTCGAAGTGCGGCAAAAAGGTGAGCGCGAAAATTCGATTGCGACTCACTGCCAGCACGCTCGGGTTGCTGCCCTCGGTCGTGACCTTGTGCAACGTGTGAATTGTTTCGCCGTCTGGTATGGCAAAATGATATATCAAACGCGGCGGGTTCATGCTCGTATTGGCCAACACGCCCACGCCCCAACCTGCTGCGGCGAAGATCAAATAGCCCCATGCGTTTTCAAACGCGGTAAAAGCGCGACCTTGCAAACGCGATAACGCGACTTGGCGCGCGCCTTTGGTCAAAGTTGTTTGCAAAATTTCGACACCGGCATGCGTTTGCGCCAATGCGTTTTCAAAAGAGAGCGCTTGCCGACAACTGCGGCAAAAGCGCGCGAGCGTGCGATTGCTCGCGCCGCAAGCCGAGCAAAAAAAGCTCGGTTGCAAACAGTTCGGCGTCGCACAGGTCGCAGCCATATGGCCATGTGCTGCGGTTAGTTCCGCGGTGTGTGATTCGGCTCCGTTGGGATGTGGGTATGGGCAAGTGCGCATGGACTCATTCAGTATCGAAAATCTCACGGTCTTTGGCGTGCTCGGTGTTCCTGAATGAGATTTATAGGTGTTAGGTCGGCCATTCGCGGAAAGCGGCGGGAAATTTTGAGCGGAGCAAGAATGGCAAAAAAGCAAGATTCCGTAAGTTTTTTTAACGAAGCGGCGATATTTAATGTCAGCCGCAACGCGCATAGGTTTTTTGCCACGAAACACGCGAATAACACGAAAAGTTTTTTTCGCGTATTTCGTGTGGCTTGCGGGCAAAAAAAATCTGCTGAAATGGAAGTCAAGATTTGAGTCTGTTCGTTCATTTCCGCAAGCCTCAATTGAAAAGCGCGTTTAGAGCTTTGCTTTTCCCAGTCTGCGCAGCGCTTTATGTCAGCTCGCTTGCAAAGGCCACCGCGGTAAACAAGCGGAGAAGACACGCAAGAACGAGCAGCGACAAAACAAAAAAGGGAGACTCGATGAACACTTCCACCAATTCGTCGCGCGTCAACGCCATTGATTTGTTGCGTGGCGTCGTGATGATTCTCATGGCCATCGATCATGTGCGCGTGTATTCCGCCTTGCCCGCGGGCGGGCCGAGCGCCGGCATTTTTTTCACGCGCTGGGTCACGCACTTTTGCGCGCCGGTGTTTGTGTTTCTCGCGGGCACGAGCGCATTCTTTTACGGCCGCAAGCACGAAGACCTCGCGCGCTTTTTGGTGACGCGCGGCGCGTGGCTGATTCTGCTCGAACTCACGTTCTTTCGCGTGGCGTGGACGTTCAATTTCGATTTCATGCAATACGAAATGGCGGGCGTGATTTGGTGCATTGGTTGGTGTATGATTTTGCTCGCGGGCTTGGTGAAACTTCCACTCGCTGCTGTCGGCACGATCGGCATTGCAATCATTGCGGGACATAATCTTTTGGATGGCTATGTGCGCGCGCTGCTGCCGACTCTCGCCGAGAATAGCTTTTCGGGCTTGTGGAAAATTTTATACGTGGGATTTTTTGCCGGGCCGCTGCAGTTTGGCGAAAACGGTCCAAGCTTGATCGTACTCTATTCGATCTTTCCGTGGGCAGGTGTGATGGCTGCGGGCTACGCATTCGGAAAAATTTTGACACTCGAAACGACGGAGCGCAAGCGCATGTGCTTGGCACTTGGGTTGGGCGCGACGGCGTTGTTCATCGTGCTGCGCGGTTTTAATCTCTATGGCGATCCGCGACCGTGGAGCGCGACGCCGCCGATGCCTGCGCTGTTTTCATTTTTAAATACGAGCAAGTATCCCGCGTCGCTGCTCTTTTTGATGATGACGCTCGGACCGAGCATTGCGTTGCTGCCCGTGTTGGAAAACGTGCGCAGCAAGATCGCAAATTGGATCACGGTGTTTGGTCGCGTGCCGTTCTTCTATTATCTGTTGCACATTCCTGTGATTCATGCGCTCGCGCTCGTGGTTTCGCAAATTCGTTTGGGAGAAATAAGCCCGTGGCTGTTCATGAATCATCCGATGGGGAATCCCCCGGCGCCGGAAGGCTATATGTGGAATCTCGCAACGCTTTATCTCGTGTGGGCCGTGACGATGGTGTTGCTGTATTTTCCGTGTCGTTGGTTTGTGGCAGTGAAGGCAACGAAGAAGGAGTGGTGGGTGAGGTATTTGTGAGTGTTTTACGTTCGCACGATGCTTTCAACGCGCCGAAGGTCGCGCGCAGGCTTTTATCTCACGCGCGAACTCTTGCAGAAGCCGCGGCGAATAGGCTTTGCTGCCGGCGCGGTCGCGCACTTTGCGCCACAATAGCGCGGCGATTTGCATGCGCGGCTGCAATCCGCGCGTGCGCGGATCACGGCTGAAATCGCGAACAAAGATATTCCACTGCGCGGTTCGCTCTTCGGCATTCATGCGCACGCGTCGCCGCTTTTTTTGCGAGACAGATTTTTCTTGAAGATGCTTTTCATAAATCGCGATCAAGTCCGCGACGGTTATCTGCAAATCACCGCGGCGTTCGGCCGTGCGTAGCGCCGCGGCCATTTCTTTGGTGAAGGAAAACTTGGGCACGCCAAAGTAGTTGGCAAAGAATTTTCGCGCTGTTTGATTAAACCGAAAGCCCTCGGGCAGCAAACGTGTATTCGGCGCTAGCGGCTTGCCGCTTTGAGACGTTCGACGCAGGTGCAGATAGCGGGCACGTTCATTCTTTGGAATCTTCTCGCCGCGCAAGAATGCTCGCACACGCTTTTGCAATTCGGCTTTCGTGCCGCTTGCGGGCAGGCCGTGTTGTCGGCAGATTGCGGCTAGCTCGGCTTTGTACCAATAATGCGCTTCGAACAATGTACTCGCCATCTTCGGCGAGAAGTGCGGGCGTTTCGCGGCCATCAGCGCACGCCCCATTCCCACAAGCCGAACAATATTTTTTTATCCGGCAAGTGCTGCGCTTGTTTGAGCGAGAGAATAATTTGCCCGCGATGATGCGCCTCGTGCGCAATGAGATAGCCGAGAAACGCGGTCGCATGCGGCTTGAAGCCTTTGACTTTTCCGCCGTTCGCCACGGCCTGCGCGAGCAGCTCTTGGATCGCAATTCCCGAAGCGGCCAACGCACGCTGCAAAGTCTTCTTTTCGAGCGCGGCTTCTTTTTCAACTTTTTCCAACTTCGCCAACAACTCCGGCGCCGCGGATTTGAGCCACATCAATCGCACATTGTGCACGTGCGCGAATTGCTCGCCGACATTGCGGCCTTTTGAAGCGGCCACATCCGCCAAATGCTCCGGCGCAATCGCTTCGAGCAGATAAAGATTGATGCGGTTGTGGATTTCCCACGTTTCAAGGAAATGGTTTTCATTCATATACTCTGCTCCTTTTTTGCCCACGAAAAAAAGAACTCCGTCGAAAGCAAAGATTCTTTTCGCGGCATTCCCGTTTTCGTCGAAGAATTTTGTCTATCAAATTACCGCAAGCCGCGTTGCTTGGCTTCATCTAAAATCATTGCCGTGGCCGTTGCGCCGATGCGCGTCACGCCAAGCTCACGCACACGCAAAAGATCATCAAGCGTGCGCACTCCGCCCGCGGCTTTCACTTGCACCTCGGGCGCGGAATGCGCGCGCATGAGGCGCAAGTGCGCGTCCGTTGCGCCGAGATACGAATACATGCCGTTCGCTTGCTTCACAAAACCATAGCCGGTTGACGTTTTCACAAAAGCCACGCGATGCTGCGAGCACAACTCGCAGAGTTTGACGATCTGCGACTCTTGCAAATAATCGTTTTCAAAAATGACTTTCAACAACGCGCCGTGACTGCGTGCGGCCTCGTTCACGGCTTTGATTTCATCCGACACATTTTGCCAATCCCCGCCAAGCACTTTGCCGATATTCACCACCATATCGATTTCGCGCGCGCCGCGCTTCGCCGCATCTTCCGCTTCGAAAACTTTCAGCGCGATTGTATTGTTGCCGTGCGGAAAAGCAATCACCGCGCAGACTTCGACGCCGGAGCCGTGTAGCGCCTCGCGCGCTAATTCAATCGCATACGGCTTCACGCAGGCGGTCGCGACCTCATATTGCTTCGCCAATGCACAACCCGCGAGCACATCCGCATCCGTCAGCGCGGGATGCAACAAAGAGTGATCAATCATCTTTGCGAGCGAATGGAGGGCAGGGAGATTTTTCGTCATCGCGTTTTCTTTAAATTCCCCCCTTGAGGAGGCCAGGGGGTGTCGTTTGGTATCGTGAGGCAAATGCAAAGCATTAACACGTCTGATGATGAATTGGAATCGTATCGTCGGCCTGAAGAACACCCCCTAACCCCCCTCAAGGGGGGAATTGTTTCGAGCACATTGCTTGTAAGTATCACTCATCGCGCCGCGCGCACCCAAATCTGCGCTGTGCGGCCCTCAATCACTATCGCGAGTTGATGATCGCGCAGTTGCTCCGTGCGGTCGCTTAAATACTCGCGCCATTCGTGGCCCTCGCCTTCAATCGGAAGATTGAAAGCGACCTCGCGCGCGCCGACATTGAACACGGCGAACACGACGTCCTCGCCCAACTCGCGGCGAAACGCAAACACGCCGCGTTCGTCGTCGCGATGCAGGGTTTGCATCGAACCCGCGCGCAACGCCGGATGCGTGCGCCGCAGGCCGAGCACTTTTTGATAATACGCGTACAACTCGCGGTCAAAGCGAACCGAATCGCTTTCCGCAAAATCCGCCACGCTGCGATATGTCTCCGGCGCATACGCGAGATCATCCCACACCATGGGCTTGCGGCAATCGGGATCATCTCCGCCCCACATGCCCGCTTCATCACCATAATAAATCATCGGCGCGCCGACATACACGGCTTGAAACGCGGCGATCATCTTTTGCGTGCGCACGTCATCATCGTTCGGCGCAGTGGGATCATACTCGGCATTGTCGCGTAGACTCGCGCGTTGATCATAACCGCGTGCGCCGTCGTTCTTGCTCATGCTCGCCACGCGATCGGTGTCGTGGCTGCCGATCAACACTTGCATGACGTGATTCGTTTGCTCGCGATACATGCTGCGAATTTTGAGCAACTCGCGCTCAAAGCGCGTCACGTTCCATTGCTCTTCGCCGCCGATGAAGAAATTGCGCATCGCATACGCCACGGGGTAATTCATCACCGCATCGAAGCGCGAGCCGTCGAGCCAATCGTTCGCCACGCCCCAAATCTCGCCGACAGTATAAGCATTGGGATTGATCTCGCGCACGAGCTTGCACCAATCTACCCAAAAGCCTTCCTTCGTCATCTCCGAAAGTGCATCGAGGCGCCAGCCATCCACGCCGTCGCTTGGGTCGCCGTCGTTATTGGGATCCATCCAACGCTTCGTGATCGCGAAAATGTATTCGCGCGGGCCGCTCACGAGACCCATTTCATTTTCACGAAACACGGGCATGCTGCGCAAATCCCAAAAGCCTTGATAGTCGAACTCATCTTCCGGTGTGGCGGGATCGTCCCATGCGCGCACGACGAACCAATGCGCATACGCTGAAGCTTTGCCGTGCGTGCGCACGTCGCGAAACGCCCAGAAATCCGTGCCCACGTGATTGAACACGCCATCGAGTATGACTTTGATATCGCGGCGATGCGCTTCTTTGATGAAACGGAGAAAGAGCGTATCCGCGTTCGTCCATTGCCACGTGCTCGGCTCGTTCGTTTCGTTCGCAATGAGTTGGCGATCCGCAACGGGATTCGGGCCGAAGTTGTGATCAATGTGATGAAACGTCGCCGCATCATATTTGTGCGAACTGCGTGCGTCGAAGATGGGATTGAGATAGAGCGCGTCGATGTTGAGCGCGGCGAGATAATCCAAACGGTCGATCAGGCCTTGCACGTCGCCGCCGTAGCGCCGGTCGAACACGACTTGATAGAAGTCCTCGCTGCGCGCTTGCTCCCACGGTTGCAGCTTGTACCAATCCGAAGTCCACGGCGAGGTTTGCCAGTTGGGATAGTTCTCGATGCCCGCATCTTCCGCAGTGGGATCGTTCGAGCGATCGCCGTTACGAAAACGCTCAGGAAAGATTTGATACCACACCGCACCTTTGCTCCACTCGGGAACATTGACGGCGCGAGGCGCGGGTTGAGAGCAGGAAAGAAAGAGGGAGATTGAGATGAGAAGCGCGAGGTGGCGCAAGAAGGGTTCCTTTTCGTTCAAAATGCCTTGATTGGATGAGTGAAACTCAAATCATCAAATGATCAAGATTGTCCAGAGCGCACGGCACGAACGTGGAGATTGCCAGCCACAGGATAGTAGTCGCATTTTCCATAAAAGAACGAGACGTACCATGCGATGCCCGGTGCCTCCTGATCGGCGGTCCAGATCGAATCGTTGCTAGTGTTAATGTCAAACACCGGATTAATGTGCTGACCATGGTGCGTCTGGGACGGCTCCATAAGCGACATGGCTTCGTCCAAAGTCGGCAAACGCCAATCGCTGAATCCTGCGAATTGACCATGATTGAGATCTTCGACGTACACTTTTGCATTAGAGTAGGTCATGCCATATTCCGATACTGCCTGCTGCCAGGTGAGGCCAGTCATATGATCAATCACCAATTTTTTGCTACTTCTTGTAACTACTTCATATTGATGCTTGAATCCCTTGCCTTTTCTGTGCCAAGTCGAATGAAAAAAATTCATTTTCCGCAGCATTGACTTGACGGCGGCACCAGGGAGGCTCTCTACTGGCTTGGAGCGCAGTGAAGCTGACGCTATAGGCATCTGTGGGTCAACCCTTTCTTCCCTGCGAACGGATTGACGTGTTTTTTTCAGTGGTGCTGGTGATAGAATTGTTACGTGTATGCGTCGCGCCTGTTTTCGCCTGGTTTGAGCGACCCACAAAGTGATTCCGACGAGCGCGATGACACTGCCGAGTAACCCAAAAATCTGAGGCCGACTCATTATAAAATTCCACCAACCCCGCGATAAACTTGCCGAATCCGACACCGCCAGCTTTGTGTCGATAGGCGCGGGTTGAACCTGAACTGAGTCTGGCCGAGCAGCCGAGGGCACGATGTTGCTTGTGTACGTGGCCCTTTCTTTCCCACGTGCTACCGCTACCACCTGATAATGATAGCTGGAATTCGGCATGATCGCGCGATCCGTAAAGGTTGTATCAAACGAAGCACCAATCACCTGATTGGAGCGCAAGACAGAGTATTCTTCCACGTCCCCCAGCAGATGACTCGGCAGACGAGTCCAACTTAATTGCACATAATCGTGTGCACGAATCACCACGCGCAGCACCAGGAGCGGAGATACTGCTACAGGACTCTTCGCTGGAGGCAATTGCCTGGCGGAAGCCGACGCCATTCGCCCGGATGATCTTTCTGGATCGTACTTTTGCAACAGAATCTGCGCGTCGCGATAACCAAACCGTTGCTCACCTGCCACGACGAAAGCATTGTAGGTTGACTCTTGCCGAAACTCATTGCCAGCGGCATCCCGCACTGTGAGTTGGAAGTAGGATTGTTGATACTCCGAGTCCGTTGCCGAATACAGCGGGAAATTTTGCACCTGATATTCAAATTCGAACATGTGCCGACCATTTT
Source organism: bacterium (assembly GCA_041918175.1). Lineage (GTDB taxonomy): Bacteria > Zhuqueibacterota > Zhuqueibacteria > Zhuqueibacterales > Zhuqueibacteraceae > JABWAN01. Next base: position 23,409 of record JAYRWE010000030.1, on the reverse strand, counting down.
CGTCAACAATCTCGCGTACTGGCAATTGTAGCGTGCGCAAGCGTTCATGATGTCGAAACGAAACTTCTACTGACACCGGCTGCTGCACCTCTGCCCCGTCATCAACGACCTTGCCGAAAATGGTTTTCTCGTTGTCGCGTTGACCGGCATATCCTACATAAGCTTGTGGCGGCCGGCTGTCGAAATAGATCTTCATCGGCGCGCTCAAGCGCTCGCGCGAGAAACCAAAGTGTACGACTTTCACACCATCATGACGCACGGTATCCGGCAATCCCATTTGCGATAGATTGATGTGCCAGAACAGCGAATCATCAATCTCGGACGGAAGTGCAATCGCCTTGAACCAAAATCCGTCAATATCGAAATCCAGGCGTTTGTTCTTTTGAGCGGATTCGTTGACCGCTTGGACTACAAGTATCGAGTCGGGATGATAACTCGCGCCTTTCACCAAACGGAATTCCGGCAAGGGATCATCGGAACTCCACGGAATCTCACTAATAATCGCCGCGATGAGCAGAAAAATACCACCGATAAGCGCGCCCTGATTGGTGCGACTCTTGAGCCAGTCCATACGAAAAGAAAGTTTCAAATTTGAAGGAGTGTTCTTTTTGTGCGGCATAGCATTATTGAAGTCAGACTTGGACGCCACGAGCTTGAAACGCGATCTCGGTGCTTTGAGTCCAAGTCTGACTTCGCTTGTTGCATTTATCCTCTCGACCGAAACTTTTTTTGCTCTCGCGCAAATCCGCCTGCGGTTGAAACCGTAGGCTAAGAGATGCAAGCCATCTCAAGATGGCTGACAACCTAAGAAGGGATAGCCGACTTCAGCCGGCTTGCATCTACTAGGCTAATGCTTCAGCATCAGACGAAGCGGTCGATTCGGATTCTCGCGCCCGTAAATCGTGCGCTTGAGCGCTTCGCCGATCTCTTCGTAAAGCGGCTTGCGTCCGGAAATCTTTTCACTCTCGCGCAGCAATTTGGGTGAAGTCAGACTTGGACGCAACGAGCCTGAAACGCGAGCTTAGTGCTTTGAGTTCAAGTCTGACTTCGCTCGTTGGTGGTCGTCGCCGCCGTTCCTCAATTCTTCATACGCTTTCAAGTCCTGCCGCAGTTCCTCGTATTGGCTTTCTATCGCTTCCTGCTGCGCTTTGGCCAGAGCAGGCTGCATGCTCTGCACAGACTTTCCCTTTGCCATGTCTCGCAAAACTTGGGCAAATTTTTCGGCTTGGGCTTTGGTGATATTGTATTGCTCGTCATTCTTTATCATTGCCGAGTCGTCCTTCGAGCACTCCGCTAGGAGTGCAATGTTTATAGAACGCGAACGTTTGAGATGCTCTGAACTCCGTTAGGAGTGGCATGTAGACTTGGTGAATGGCGAGAGCGCAATGCAATGCAATCCATGTCACTCCTAACGGAGTTTGGGAGATTCGTGCGGCACCTTACCAGAAACATTCCACTCCTAGCGGAGTTGTCGCAGATTGAGTTAAGCTCGCGGCCGGTTCGGATTCTCGCGTCCGTAAATCGTGAGTTTGAGCGCTTCGCCGATCTCCTCGTAAAGCGGCTTGCGACCGGAAATTTTTTCGCTCTCGCGCAGAGTGAGCAGCATGCCTTGGCCGCGAAGTCTTTCAGCGTGGTGAGCAGCTCAGAGCCGGTGTGGCCGCGGCGCAGCCAATCGAATTTGGTGAGCATGAAAGTAGGTTATTGTCTGGCGATTTTTTCTAAATGACAATTCGTGGAGGTGATTACCGATTTTGAAAGTCAAAACTCATTAGAAGTGTCAACTTTTTTTAGGACGTGACACATGACAAGATGAAAACTTAAAGATAGAAAGATGGAAGACAGAAAAATATTTAAAAGCATCCGCGCCACAAGGCTTTTATTTTTCGGTCTTACGCTTCTGCTTTATGCTGCAAGCTCATGCCGGCCACGCTCATCGAGTTGGGCGAGTAACAACGAAGGGATTTTCGGAGATTGCATGGAAATTGAAAAACAGGAGCGTGCCGTTTGAAGATGCTCTTCTTCTATTTTAATTGTCGAACTTTGCAGCGTGGCTAATACGTCACCCGTGACCACGGCTTCGCCTACTTTTTTGTTCAACATAATGCCCGCGAGCGCATCAGCCCCTTGCTTGATATTCACGCGGCCCGCGCCGAGCGCCATTGACAAACGCCCCAACTCGCGCGCGTTGATGGTCGCGACGTAGCCGGATTGCTCCGCCTTGATCGTCGCAACCGAAGTCGGCTTCGCATAGCGCAAAGGTTCATGCAGCACGGAAACGTCACCGCCTTGGGCCGTGACCACCTCCAAAAATTTTTCCCATGCCGCGCCGTTTTGCAGCAGCGCATTTAATGACTGCATCGCAGCCTTGGAGTCATTGCTCTTCCCGACTGCCTGCAACATCGCCGCGCCCAATGCGAGCGTGACGTGTTTCGTATCTTCCGGGCCGCGTCCTTGCAAGAGTTCAATGGCTTCAACCACTTCGAGCCAGTTGCCGATGGCATTACCCAATGGCTGCGACATATCCGTGAGCAACGCAATCGTGCGCAAGCCAAAGTGCGAAGCAATTTTGATCAATCGTTCCGCAAGTTTGTCCGCGGTCGCGGCCTCTTTGAAAATCGCGCCTTCGCCCACTTTCACGTCGAGCACGAGCGCGTCCAAACCTTCCGCTAATTTTTTGCTGAGAATGCTCGCGCAGATCAATGGAATCGCGGGCACAGTTGCGGTCACATCGCGCAGCGCATAGATGCGTCGATCGGCCGGGCAAATCTCTTCGGTCTGCCCGATCAAACACGTGCCGATGCGCTCCGTCAATTCGCGAAATTTTTGTAGCGAGAGTTGTGTGCGAAAGCCGGGAATCGCTTCGAGCTTGTCGAGCGTGCCGCCCGTGTGGCCCAAGCCGCGACCGGAAATCATCGGAACATACACGCCCGCGGCTGCCATGAGCGGCGCGAGAATCAGCGAGACTTTATCGCCCACGCCGCCGGTGCTGTGCTTGTCAACCTTTGGCCCGGCGATGTGCGAAAAATCCATCACCAAGCCGGAGTCGCGCATGAGGCGCGTAAGCGCAACTGTCTCGTTGTCATTCATGCCCTGAAAATAAATCGCCATGAGCAGCGCGGACATTTGATAATCCGGCATGCGCTCGTCAAGATAGCTTGTGATGATGAATTCGATTTCGGCTTCGCGCAATGCGAGGCCGTCGCGCTTTTTGTGGAGGAGATCGAGGAGGGTCATGAGGTTGATCGGCTTCGGCATTCGGGCAAAGTCTGACTTGGGCAAAAGAAGCTTGCACGCTTCAAAAACTCTCTGCGCCCAAGTCAGACTTTGCTCGCGCTGCCAAAACTCTCCTTGTTATTTCTTAGGCCGTGTGGTATATTTTTCATGTGAAATTTGAAGCGGAGCACAAAACTTCCAAGCAGAGCATATGATCGACAAAGACTTTCCTTTCACACTCGATAAAACCGCGCTCAAAGTTACTTCGCTTTTCGAAGAGTCCGACGAAAAAGCATATTGGCTTTCGAAAACGCCGGCAGAGCGTTTATTGGCAATGGAATTTATGCGGCAAATCGCTTATGGCCACGATCCGTCAATCGCGCGACTTCAAAGAATTTTTGCAGTTTATCAACTCAAAGCAAGTTGAGTGCTTGTTCATCGGCGGTTACGCAGTTGGCTATCATGGTTATTCGCCATCAATCATTTAGAGCTTTTTTTGACAACGTGCCTCCCTTTTTCCAGGAAATCTCTAATAAGTTCCCGACCTCCCAAGACAGCGATTAATTCTAACAGCAAATCCTTTGTTATGATCGCGAATTTAGCATACCCTTCGCGGTCGTAAAACAATTTGACCCTTTCCCATACCTTACCTGTCACCGAATTATTCGCTAAGAAAATTACGCCTGGCTGCTCCATGCAATTTTCAAGAAACCCACCCCACCTCGGGCCATCTAATCGAGAGCCTTCTGAAGTAAATTTTTTACCCTCAATATGCTCCCATTTTGCTTCGAATAAACCGGAAAGGTAAACACTTTTTTTAAAAAAATATCCATCGCTATTCCCTGCGTCCCCAGCACGAACGGCAAACTGGCCGTGAATGTTATCTCGATCTCTTCGAAGCAATTTTTCATATTCGCGGATAGCGGCCCTTGAATTCGCCGCTTGATTGCAAACAAACGTCGCAAACAACTCAAACTCATCATCGCTTATCCTTGCCAGCAGATCGTCGAAAGCTTTTTCATTTTCCTCGGCAGAAGGCAAAGTTATATCGTTAGACAGTGCCAGTTCAACATTTTCTCTTAGCCAGACTTCGTCTCGGCAAATTAAATCTTCGATAAAAATGTGTTTTAGATTTGGGAGCACATTTTGAGTCGTATTTCCATGTGATAAATAGACATGAAGAATCGGGTTTGAGTATGCATAATGATAACCCAAGTATTTGCCTTCGGTGCAATGGCTTGGTATACATAAAATACAAGATTTCCCTTCTGATTTAAAAGTTGTCCAGCCGTCTTTGATTTTTCCAATATCGAATCCCGCTTGTTCAAACCTTTTTGTGATGTACAGAAATGCCTTTGAAACATCCATGTGGACAATGTACTTCTCAAAAACTTGCTTTTGATCTAGGTCTACCTCTCTTTTGCAATAGCCACAACGGACAATTTCATCGTTGATGTTCGGATTCAAATCGAAGGTTTTGCGACATTCGGGATCAGCAAAGGTGAAGTCATCGTCTTTGGGGTTCGCACACTTTACATATGTTTTTGTGATGACGCTAACCAATCCGAGATCTGTCAGCTTCCCAAGCATACCACCTTGTTGCGATGTCATTGCATGGAATGAAAATCCATCAAGCAGCACTGTTCGAATCAAATCGGCGTCGTTTGCAACAAATTTTGATTTCATAATTGTCCTGCATGTACTGTTTAAATTCTTCCTGAAAATCAGAATCAACGTGGCTATCGTCCCACCTTACAAAACAAGTCAATGGTGAATCGTCATTCCAATCGAATGTCAGCTTGAACTCTCCATCGTTGTGCATGAACCTGAGATACAAAATGTGACGCATGTCGTCAACCTTTTCAAGCCATGCATATCGACCACTCAAGGCCGATAATGGCTTCGCAATCGAGAAATCATTTTTCAATCGTATTTTAACTCCAACCCCGTCGATAGGGATGTTGTCGAGTTCTATTTCGCGCAAGGTATCTGAGTCTTTCTTGTCCTTGAGCAATACGTTTATAAATTTTTTGATAGTTCGAGCCGATGTCGCTTCATCTTCTTCCCGCAGAGTGCATTCAACGTGAGAAACAGTTTGGATCAATCCTCGAACGATCTCGGCTCCCTTGTCTAAGCTTGCTGTAGCGATGCGAATACGATTCTGTTTTTTGTTTAAACGAACGATAATCCAATCATCGGTATATCCCTGATTTCGTGACTCACGAAGCTTGAGAATTTTAGCCGTAATCTCAGCGTTAAAGAAAAGCACTTTTTCGTCTTCTCGGTAACTGACCTTAGGACATGAAATAGCATCTGGGATATCAAGCTTGCTCAAAGCATCTTTTATTGATTCCTTATCAAGCATTTTTGCTAGGTCGTCTAGCTTAATTGATGAACCATCGAATAATATTTTAAACCAAGTCCCCGTTGAGTGTTTCTTCTCGATATCCTCGAGGTAAACATCAACAAGAGCCTCTGGTTCTTCACAAAACAACTCACAAATCAACCACAGAATATCTTTCGCACTTGGTTTACGGCGGTCAAGTTCTAGAGTCGCTAACAAATCAGGATGCAGTTTTTCTCCTGCAACGTTAATGACCGCATCCTTGCGTTTGCGCTTTGCAAATTCTGTTAGGTAGATGAATTGCCACGATGCTTCGGGGTAGCTTTCAATGAGTGCCTTGACAAAATTACTCTGATCATCATATCCCAGACCGTTGAAGCCCAATTCCCTTACTGCCAGATCACAAATTCGCTGATCCCATTTGCGGGCCAAACTATCAATCTCTTGTTCCGGATGGAGTAAAAACTGCTTTTTAATATGATCGAGATGGACGTTTAGCTTGCTGAGCCAGTACTCTTGTTCTGATAAATTCCTCATGAGAATACTCCTTCGTTAAAAGGTCACCCGCGTTCAGGAAATTATAAACGCAACCAAACTGTGAACGGTTTTTGTTTGAATCCGTCTACGTCGTCAAATTCTTCACGCCGCCTTCCTATACTCCGCAATCGCAATGCTCGCCGAAGCGCCGAGGCGGTTGGCGCCGGCTTCGATCATCTTTTGCGCGGTTTGAGAATCGCGGATACCACCCGCGGCTTTGATGCCGAGTTGTTCGCCCACCACGCGCCGCATGAGGGCCACGTCTTCGATCTTCGCGCCGCTCGGGCCAAAGCCCGTGGAAGTTTTCACGAAGTGCGCGCCCGCTTCGCGGCAGAGCAGCGAGGCTTTGATCTTCTCTTCATCCGTGAGATAGCAGTTTTCAATAATCACTTTCACATGCGCGGGATGTGAGGCTTTCACAATCTCGGCAATGTCGTGCACGACAAAATCATACTCGCCGGATTTGAGGCGACCGATGTTGACGACCATATCCACTTCGCACGCGCCCTGCTCAATCACTTGCCGTGCTTCGAAGACTTTTGCCTCCGTCGTAGTTGCGCCCAATGGAAAACCGACGACGGTACACACCAAAACGCCGGTGCCGCGCAGTAAATGCGCGCAGAACGCGACCCACGTGGGGTTCACGCACACACTGGCGAAATGATATTCCGCAGCCTCTTTGCATAGCGTTTCGATTTGCACGCGCGTGCCTTCGGGCTTGAGCAGAGTGTGATCGATATATTGCGCAAGCCCGTCGTGCAATTGCCCAATGCCAGGCGCTGCGCCGACACGACAAGCGCCGTACTCAACAACATGCGAGACAAATTCAGATTTGCACTCGGGACACGTCCAGCACCAATTGCAATGCGGCGTGTGTTTATGCACATGTTTGTGCCGTCCGAGTTCTTCGGCGATGATGCGATCAATGCGGGCGTCGAGGTTCATATCACTCTAAACGAATGTGAGGGCAAACAGAAATTGCAATTCACACACTACTCAAAAACACACGCAGAAAAGCTTGCTCCGTGTGCGTTCTTGATCCGTGTGCTTCTTCAATGACTTTCAACTTGTCTAAAAATCCGTAGCAGGCAAATCAATATCATCAATCACGCCGACGATGACGGCTTGCACGGGAATCTTTGCGTTGTCGAGCAACTGCCGCGCGGAGCCGCCTTCGCGATTGACGAGCACGAGATCGTTCGGGCCGGCGTCAACTTTATCCACGGCAATCATGCTCTCGCCTTTGGCCGTGACACCGTCAAGATCAACGGGCTGCACGATAAGCAGCTTGTGGCCGCGCAAATGCTCGTTCTTAATAGTTGAGACAACGTCGCCAACGACGCGGCAGATGAACATGGGATTCAAAAAACGGGATAAGTGAATTGCGCGAACGTTTTCTTGGTCAATTAAAACTACAATGCCATTGCTTCAATTGCAAGCGCAAGTTCTTTCCACAAAAGGCGACCCACGAAACACGCGAAGCAAACGAAAAATTTTCGTGTCGTTCGCGTGTTTCGTGGGCATGATTCCAAGCGACACCCTCATTTCGCAAATTCATCGCTCATCAAATTGATCAACCCCTGCGTGCCTTGCTCGCCCAAGCCGCGAGCAACGGCCTGCGAAAACAATTCGTGCGCGAGCGCGGCGCCGGGAAATTTTTCTTCGAAACCTTCGAGCAACTCCATCGCGAGGCGCAAATCTTTTTGCTGCAGCTTGATCATGAAACCGGGCGCGAAGTCGTTCTGCAAAATGCGCGGCGCAAGGTTGTTGAGCATCCACGAGCCAGCAGAGCCGCCGGAAACGACTTGCAATGTGCGCGCGAGATCAAGCCCGGTGTGTTGCGCGAGCAGCAAACCCTCGGTCATGGCGACGATATTCAAACTACAAATTACTTGATTGACCATCTTCGTGCATTGGCCGCTGCCGCTCAAGCCGACATGCACGATATTTTTTCCCATTGCCGAAAACACGGGCAGACATTTCTCAAACGCGGCTTTGCTTCCACCCGCCATTATCGTCAATGTGCCTGCAATCGCGCCAGGCTCGCCGCCACTCACGGGCGCGTCGAGAAATTCGCAGCCGAGCGCAGCAATTCTTTCGGCGAAAGCTTGCGTGGCTTCGGGCGAGATCGTGCTCATGTCGATAACGATCTTGCCGGGCGTTAAGCCTTCGGCCACGCCGTTTTCTCCGAACAAAACTTCTTGCACATCGGGCGTGTCGGACACGATGGTGATGATGATCTCCGCGTTCGATGCAAGGTGCTGCGGAGAGTGGGCGATGGTCGCACCGAGACTGCGCAGCCTCTCGGCCTTCGTGCGCGTGCGATTATAAACGGTCACGTCAAATCCAGCTTTGAGCAGATTGGCCGCCATGGGCGCGCCCATAATGCCGAGTCCAATTACGCCGAGTTTCATGCGCTGATCTCCTTCAAAATAAAAAAGCCAATGCGCGTTCGTCATTGGCTTCCAAGTTCGTGTCATTCAGCAGGAATCCTTTTGCGCACTGGATTGAGTGTCCAGTTCTAAAAAAGATTCTTCTGAATGACAGGTTTAAGGGGGCGCGGCTACCGAATTTGAAAATCACAACTCATTCAATTCGGCCCAAAACTCCACCAATCCAACACTCCATTCTTAAAATTTCATCCCAATACTGAAACGATTGAGGCTGCCGACTTCTCCAAAAGAAGAGATGCCGTAATCAATTTTATAGCGCTGATGCTCCAATCCAAGACCAAGCGAAAGGCCGGCAAAGCGGTCGCTGTCCGTGCCGACTTTTTGATCGCCGCCAATCGTGTCATACCCGAGTCGCAGAAACAATCCCGTGGCGAGATTCAACTCACCGCCGGCGCGGAACACGAGATCATCGTCAAAATACTTAATGAGCGTCAAGCTATAGCGCAGCGGCAAGTGCTGCAATTGTTTCGATGCGCCGATTTGCGCATTGAGCGGCAGCTTTTCTTTGGTCACATCAAACGCATTGATCACGCCGCCCGCGTTGAAAATGCCGCCGCCGAAATCCAAATTGCCCAAGAGCGAAGAGTGATAAATGATCCCGAGATCGAGCGCCACCGCATCGGACGAAAAGACTTCCAACTCCGAGCGAATGTATTTTACATTTGCGCCGAGTTGAAAATTTTTCCCGCGTCGTTGTGAGTAGCTGAGATATGCCACGAGGTTGCTCGCGCCAAACGTGCCTTCCTCTTGGCCAAACTCATTGGTTCGTTTGAAATCGCCGTAACTCGTGTATTGCACCGCAAAACCGTATGCGCCATTGCGGTGCGGCGTCGCATATGCACCGAATACGTTTTGGATGTCAAGAATGTGATTGAGATATCCGAAGGTGGCAGAGCGGCCCTCGATGTTCGCGACACCGGCGGGGTTGTAATAGATGCTGTGCGCATCGCCGCTCATCGCAATAAAACTTCCGGCCATGGCCGAAGGTCGTGCGCCAACCGGTGTGCGCAGAAAGGCATATCCAATCGTGGATTGTGAGCAAACAGCAGACGGCAAAAGCAGCGCGGCGAAAAGGAGGAGAGCTTTTTTCATGCAGGCACTAAAAGTGGAATCCACAGGGAGGACTTCCTTGTCCCACGAATTACAAGAGAGCTGGTGAGCGGGGTTGAACCGCTGACCTGCGCATTACGAGTGCGCCGCTCTACCAACTGAGCTACACCAGCTTGCAGCGAACGCTTAAAACAAAAAAGCAAAACCACTCGCGGCTTTGCTGAGTGGCCAGGCGCAGAATCGAACTGCGGACACACGGATTTTCAGTCCGTTGCTCTACCGACTGAGCTACCTGGCCTTAAAAAAGCGAGCGCAAAATAAGCGACGAAGCCTAAAAAGTCAAGGCGAATTTCGGCAAAGTTTAGGCCTGCTCATGACTTTTTATGAAAACTGCACTCCGTGCTTCATCTCGACGCTCAATTTGCAGTGCCAAGCTCAAGCAGCACACGCGGATTACGGAATTGAATCACGAAAGCGTGTCAGTGCGATACAAATGCCCTCTTCGTCCGTGTTTGAGGCTCACCGCTTGTGCCGTAATTTGTGCCTTCGTTTATACGCGCGCGCGTCTTGGGCAATGGCATATGCGTTGCCAAAGCGCACGCCAGGTTCCATTCATAAAGCAGAGCATTTTTGAAATCATCCGTGGTCGTAAGAAGTCGATGGAGAGACTAATGCGTCGTTTACTTCTCACTGTGAGCGCAATCGTTTTCTTGGTTGCCGGAGCTTTTGCGCGAAACAACAACACTCTGGCTCCACATTTCACCGGCAAGACGGTTGACGGGCAGCTCATCAATCTCGCCGATTACAAGGGCCGCGTCGTGCTGTTGAATTTTTGGACGAGCGCCAACAAAGCTTCGCGCGAAGACTTTTCATTTCTCATGAAATTGCACGAGAAGGCGCGGCGCGGAGCGTTCACATTGCTCGTCATCAATCTCGACGCTGAGGCGGCCATGCTCAAAAACTTTCTTGCGGAATTGCAGACGCAACCCGGCTTTCCGATTGTCAACGATACGGAGCGAAAAGTCTCATCACTCTTCGATTTGAAAAACGTTCCCGCGACGTTGGTGCTTGATAAAAAAGGTTTCGTGCGCTATCGCCATCACGAACTAACCGCGCCCGAGCAGCAAAAGCTCGCAACTGAAATCAAAACCCTCTTGGTCGAATAAACACACTTCGCCTCAACAAACGTGATTGCGCCCGGCTTTAGCGCTGAGAAAAGCCGGGCGCAATCTTCCGGTATGATTCCAGCCTGACGCCTCCCGCCTTTTCGCTTGCGGTTCTTGGACTCCAAAACTATATTGGCCGCGTTCAAAACGAAACGCAGCTTCGATTTTTTTTGTCCAAAAAATCCGTGGTTCAAATCTTTGCCTCGAGCCAATTCATTAGCCGCGAATTCCACCATGCAAAAGTTCACGCTCGCTTTTCTCGCTTTGCTTTTCGCTCTTGCGTTGCTCTTCCTCGCCTTCGGCAGCAGCAAGCGCGATCCCAACGACCTCGTGATTTGGACGCAAGATTTGCCTGCGGGCCGCGTCGTGCTCGACTCATTGCTCGACCGCTTCGAGCGCGCGAACCCCGGCATTCGCGCGAATCAAATTTATTATGAAACCGAAGAACTGCGCAGCAATTTTCTCGTGGCGGCGCTCGGTGGCAGCGGTCCGGATTTGGCCTACGGCCCCTCGGATATGGTCGGCGTGTTTCATGTCATGGGCATCATTCAACCGCTCAACGAATTTTTCTCCGAAAGCGAGTTGGCGAACTTTGATCCCATGGCATGCGTGCGTTACCAAGACAAACTCTACATGCTCGCCGATCGCGTGGGCAATCATCTCACGCTGGTTTATAATAAAAAACTCGTGCCGCAGCCGCCACGCACGACGCAAGAGTTGCTCGAGTTGGGCAGAAAATTGAGCAAAGACACCGACGGCGACGGCCGCATTGATCAATACGCGCTCGCGTGGAATTTCATCGAGCCGTTTTTCTTTATTCCATTTCTCGGCGGCTATGGCGGTTGGGTGATGGATGAGGATGCGCGCCCGACGCTCAACACCGCGGCCACGATCAACGCGAGCAAGTTCATCAGCAAGCTGCGCGACGAGAAGATCGTGCCGTTCGAATGCGATCTCAATCTCGCGAATGAATTGTTCAAACGTGGGCAAGCGGCAATGGTCATCAACGGGCCGTGGAGTTGGGGCGGTTACCTCGATGCTGGCGTGGATATCGGCGTCACGCGCATTCCGCTCGTTTCCGAAACTGGACTCTGGCCCACGCCCATGGTTTCGGCAACGGGTTTCTGTCTGAACGTGAACGCCTCAGGCGAGCGCCGCGAGCGCGTGCTCAAGCTGTTGCGCTTTCTCACTGAGCCGGAGAATGAGTTGGAATACACGCGCGCCATTCGCGCCATTCCCTCGCGCCTCGAAGCGCGCCGCGATTCCATTTTCTTCAAAGACCCGATACTGCTCGGCTCGCAAGATCAAATCACCGTGGGCAAAGCCATGCCCATCGCGCCCGAGATGCGCGCAATTTGGGATGCCATGCGGCCCGCGTATCAAAGCATTTTGAACGGCCAACTCACTGCCGAGCAAGCCGCGAAAAAAATGCAGGACGACGCGAACAAGCTCATTGCGGAGATGTTCGCGCAATAACGAGCGAAGTCAGGCTTGGACGCAAAAAGCTGAGGTCGCGTTTCAAGATCGTCGCGTCCAAGTCTGACTTCACCAGGCATTCTCTTGCGTTGTCATTCTGCAAGAACCTTCCCTCGCACTGGGAATTAATTCAAAAGTCATCATCATGAAAAGAACAACCGCCTCCCTTTCAATCATCTTTAGCTTCTTCTTCTCAATTTCACTCAGCCCAAAAATTCAATCGCACATACTCGATGGGACGGAGATTGAATACACATATCCGGATGAAGGAGCAGTCGTCGTTACGTTCTACGAGGGCTTGGTGAAGTTTAATTGGATTGCCGGTCCTGCCAGCGGCGAAAAAGGAGGCGGTCATGCATATCGAGCACGAAAAATTTCAGATGATGAGTACTTCGTTAATTGGCATGAGCTCGATACACATGATTTTGTAACCCTGCTCATCAACTTCAAAACAAAGAAAGTATATGGATCGGCGCTTTTAGCAAAAGATGAATCCGTGATATTTGATGAAGCAAAGATACAGCGCTTCAAACGAAAATAGACACACCGCGGCTTGTGTTGGCACAAAAACGAGCGAAGCCAGACTTGGACTCAAACTGCTGAGCTCGCGTTTCAGGCTCGTTGCGTCCAAGTCTGACTTCACCCAAGCTGCTGCGCGAGAGCGAAAAGATTTCCGGACGCAAGCTCCCCAAAAGAGTTGAATTTCCGCTTGGCTTTTCGCAGCCGCTTCTTTACATTCGCTTCCGTTTTCAATCTTCATAACGCAAAGCTGGTCACCACCGTAGGTGATCGCATCATGGTTTGAACCCAGCGAAAGGAGATGGTCATGACCGCTAAAGACTACATCAATCTCGAAGAACAACTCGGTGCGCGCATTTATCATCCGCTGGACGTTGTGCTTGCGCGCGGCGAGGGCATTTGGGTGTGGGACGTGGACGGCAACAAGTATCTCGATTTTTTGAGCGCGTATTCCGCGGTGAGTCAAGGCCATTGCCATCCGCGTATCTATCAAACCGTGGTGGAGCAAGCGAAGACGCTCACGCTCACTTCGCGTGCGTTTCGGAATAATCAAACCGGCTTGCTGTATCAAGAGCTGCTCGAGATTTGCGGCAAAGACATGGCATTGATGATGAACTCAGGCGCGGAGGGCGTGGATACGGCGATTAAAACGGCGCGCAAGTGGGGCTATGTGAAGAAGGGCATTCCGGATAATAAAGCCGAGATCATCGTGTGCTTGGGAAATTTTCATGGCCGCACGACGACGTGTATTTCATCTTCGCCGGAGCCGCAGTATCGCGAACACTTTGGGCCGCTCACGCCGGGCTTTGTGTTCGTGCCTTTTGGCGATGCGGACGCGCTCGCGAAAGCGATTACGCCGAACACTGCGGCGTTTTTGGTTGAGCCGATTCAAGGCGAGGGCGGCATCGGTGTTCCGCCGAAAGGTTACTTCACCAAAGCGAGCGCGATTTGCAAAGCGAACAATGTGCTCTTGGTGATGGATGAAATCCAAACCGGCTTGGGCCGCACGGGCAAAATGTTCGCGTATCAACATGATCCCGAGGTGCATCCGGATGTTTTAATTTTGGGCAAGGCCTTGTCCGGCGGTTTCTATCCCGTGTCGGCAGTAGTGGCGAATAAAGATATTCTCGGCTTGTTCCGTCCGGGGGATCATGGCAGCACGTTCGGCGCGAATCCGTTGGCTTGCGCGATTGCACGCACCGCGCTCAAAGTGATTGTTGAAGAAAAACTCGTACAGCGTTCGGATGAACTCGGTCGCTACTTTTTGGAGAAGCTGTTGAGCATCAAAAGCAAGCACGTGAAAGACATTCGCGGCCGCGGCTTGTTTATCGGCGTGGAACTGCATCCCGAAGCGCGCGGGGCACGGCGTTTCTGTGAAGCGTTACGCAGCGAGGGCATGCTTTGCAAAGAAACACATGAGCATGTGATTCGTTTTGCGCCGCCGCTTGTTATCACCAAAGAAGATTTGGATTGGGCGTTTGCGCGCGTGAAGAAAGTTTTGGAGACGATGGCATAATGCCGCAATCACCTCTGCTTGAAAAAATCTTTTTCGTCTGCACCAGTCACGCTCAACTTCTGCGAATCGACATCATGAACTGGGGCAATCATTTATTTGATTGCCCCGTTTTATTTTTGGTTTAAACGGAGGAAGAAAAAATGTTGCGACGCATTTCACTGATTTGGTTTCTTGCGCTCATGCTGTTGTTGGGCTGTTCTTCGCCCTCGACCGTGGCGCTGTTGACGGATTACGGTTGGGATGATCCCTATGCCGGCGCGATTCAGGGCGTGATCCTCTCAATCAATCCTGACGCGCGTTTGGTCAACCTCACGCATCAAGTGCCGGCGTATAATGTGCGCGAAGCGAGTTACTTGTTGATTACGGCGGCGAAGGAATTTCCCGAGAAGACGATCTTCCTGGCCGTGGTTGATCCTGAAGTCGGCAGTTCGCGCAAGGCGATCATCGTGGAGACGCTCGATAAGAAAATTTTTGTCGGGCCGGACAACGGCATTTTTACGGATGTGATTCGCACGTTCGGCTTCAAGAAAGCGGTGAATATCACCAACGTGTTGTGGTTTCGCAAAGGCGATGTTTCGAGCACGTTTCATGGCCGCGATGTGTTCGCACCCGTGGCGGCGCGGCTTTCCACGGGAAAAAATATGGACGATGCCGGCCCCAAACTTTTGGAAAAAGATTTGATGATGTTGGAACGTAAACCTGCGGAGTTGACGGAGCGAGGGATAACGGGTGAAATTTTACATCGCGATCATTATGGAAATCTAGTCACGAATATCCCTGCGAGCGTGTTGGCAAAATCCGGCTGGCGGCCGGGCATGGCGTTGGAGTTTGTCGTGAAGTATCAAGTCATCACGGCGAAGTTGGCAGAGAAATACAGCGACGTTCCTAAAGGCGAAATGGTGCTGGTGTTGAATGGGCAGGGTCTTTTGGAATTGGCGAAGAATGTGGGCAGTGCAGGCGATAGTCTGCAAGCAATGGCGGGCGATAGTATTGTGTTGCGCACCGTCGGTTCTTCGGAACCGGTAACGAACCCCTCTTCGACCCCGGCCACTACTGCGGAGCGCTTGTCGAGCCGTGAGAAGTAAAACCTTGCTTGACAAGCTGCGCATATTTTGTTAGATTGGCCGCGCTTTTTGAAATGATGGCAGCAACAATTGTCAACCCAGACCTTCGTAAGGAGCAAACTTCATGAGTCTAGATGCCTTGGGAATGATTGAGACGCGTGGCTTGGTTGGCGCAATCGAAGCCGCGGATGCAATGGTGAAGGCGGCGAAAGTTACTTTGATTGGCAAAGAAAAAATCGGCGGCGGCTATGTCACCGTGATGGTGCGCGGAGATGTCGGTGCGGTGAAAGCGGCGACAGATGCCGGCGCGGCCGCGGCAGAGAAAGTTGGTGAATTGGTTTCCGTGCATGTCATTCCGCGGCCGCATGCGGATGTGGAATTAATTCTGCCCAAGCGCACAGAAATAGCCAGCGGATCATGATATGAGCGAGCGCGCGTTAGGCCTCGTCGAAACGCGAGGATTGGTTGCGGCACTAGAAGCTGCGGATGCCATGATGAAAGCAGCGAATGTGGTTTGCATCGGCAAAGAAGTAACCGATGCCGCGTTGGTGACGATTAAAATTACTGGCGAAGTTGCAGCGGTGCGTTCCGCGGTTGAAGCGGGCAAAGCTGCTGCGGCTAAAGTCGGCGAGGTGGTTTCGACGCACATCATCGCACGCCCGGATGATGAGACGGAAACGATCATTTACGCTTAATCGTATCGTCTCTCAATCTTGATGTCGCAATGCGCGACCGCATTGCGATACTTCTGGTTTCCCTCACTCCTTACAGCCCAAGTCATCAATTTTTGGCTCACCTGGGAAATCACCAAACTTGCACTCCTTTTCGAAGTCTTCGATCAAATGAAGCTTTGTTGTCTTCCTGCTTATGCGAAGATCAACCTGTCTCTGCGCGTGGTCGGCAAGCGCGCGGACGGCTTTCATGAGTTGGATACTTATTTTCTGCAAATTGATTTAGCGGATAAACTCTTCTTTGAAACCACGGCTGCGGATGATTTTGCTTTGAGTTGTAATTGGACAAATGTGCCAGTGGATGAAACGAATCTTTGTGTGCGTGCCTATCGCCTCATGTCGCAGGCGGTTGGCAAACAAATGGGGGTGCAGCTTCATTTGGAAAAACACATACCCATGGGTGCGGGAATGGGTGGCGGAAGCAGTGATGCCGCGGTGACATTAGTCGCGTTGAATCATCTAATGGGCGGACCACTTTCGGCAAAGAGTCTCTTCGAGCTAGCGGAGCAACTTGGTTCGGATGTGCCCTTTTTCCTGCACGGCGGCATCTGCCATGGCGCTGGCCGTGGAGAAATTTTGACGCCGTTACCCTCGTTGCCTAATCTTTATCTCTTGCTCATCACTCCCGGGATTGAGCTATCGACCAGGCTGGTTTATCAAAATTTGAAAATCGGCTTGACTACGACTCACGAGAATACTATATTCGCCGACCTAAATTATGATGTAAAGAAATCTTATGAGCAACATCGCGGTGGCAGAAACGATTTAGAGCCGTGGGTGTTGCAAACGTTCCCGGCTTTAGCGCAGATCAAAGAGTGTCTGCTTGATACTAAAGCTTTAGGGGCGTGCATGACAGGAAGTGGTTCGGCATTCTTCGGTTTGTATAATAGCAGTGAAGAGATAGTAGCAGCGCAAAAGCTTTTACAGAAAGAACATTCCACTTTTATCGCGCGACCTGTCAAATGTGGCATGAAAGAACTTCTAGCGCTTCTAAACCAAACGGATGTCTTCGTCAGTTGAGAGTTAGCTTTGGGTCTGTCCTGAGTCTAAGTCTTTAGGGAGGAAGGAATGGAAATCACCGAAGTGACGGTCAGCATCCGAGATGAGGACAAGCTAAAAGCGTTTGTCAATGTAACGTTTGATGACTGTTTCGTGGTACGCGGCATGAAGGTAATCAAAGGCGCGACCGGTTATTTTGTAAGCATGCCGAGCCGTCGCATGACCGACGGCACCTATCGTGACATTGCGCATCCGATTACGATAGAATTTCGCGACAAAGTCGAACGCGCCATTTTAAAGCAGTATAAAGAAGAGATTCGCAAAGAAGGTTTACCGCCCGATCCAGATTTAGCGAATTACTGAATCGAGCGTGCGGTAATACTGGGGCGTCGCCAAGCTGGCAAGGCACAGGACTTTGGTTCCTGCATTCGGAGGTTCGAATCCTCCCGCCCCAGCACAGTTTTCGTGCATACCCAATCGCGTGTTGATACCACTGATGTTTCGAGTACTTTCGCAGAAGAAGGGCTCATGAGCGCCCTTTTGAAACACCCGAAGATATTTTCCGGCAGAGCACATCCCGAACTCGCCGAAAAGATCGCCGGCTATCTCAATCTCGAACTCGGCAAAAATGAATTTCGCGAGTTTAGTGACGGCGAGACCTGGGTGAAATTTTCGGAGAATATCCGAGGGCAGGATGTTTTCATCATTCAGCCCACCAATTCCCCCGCGCGTAATCTGCTCGAATTGCTCATTATGATTGATGCTGCTCGTCGGGCCTCTGCCGCACGCATTGCCGCGGTCATTCCCTATTTCGGTTACGCTCGTCAAGATCGCAAAGATCAGCCGCGGGTCTCCATCACCGCGAAATTGGTGGCGAATCTCATTGCCACGGCGGGCGCGGATCGTATCTTGACGATGGATTTACATGCGCCGCAAGTGCAGGGCTTTTTCGATCTCCCGGTTGATCATTTATATTCGGCCTCGGTCTTCGTCGATTATCTGCGCGAGATCAAAATGGAAGATCTCGTTGTGGTCGCGCCGGATTTGGGCGGAACACACATGGCGCGCGCTTATGCAAAACGCTTAGGAACGCCAATCGCGATTGTTGATAAGCGCCGCCCGCGACCGAACACTGTGGAAGTCATGAATGTGATCGGCAATGTCGAAGGCTTGAACGCGATTCTGATTGACGACATTTGCGACACCGCAGGCACGATCACCAATGCCGCCTCGAAACTAAAAGAAATGGGCGCCAAGAAAGTCATCGCCGCATGCACGCACGCGATACTTTCCGGCCCGGCAGTGGAACGCATCGATAAATCTTGCATCGATCAAATGATCGTCACGGATTCGGTGCCGATCCACCCCAGTAAGTTAATTGATAAAATCAAAGTACTCAGCATTGACAAACTCTTTGGCCGCGCGATTATGCGTATTCACAACGAAGAATCCATCAGTTCGTTGTTCGATTGATCGCCGGCAAAGGTGAAACAAAAAAGGTAGGAGCATGAATCAGTCTGTCATAGAAGTGCAACCACGCGGCAACACCGGGAAGCAAGTTGCCAAGCGTCTGCGCCGCGAAGGCATGGTACCCGGCATTTATTATTATCATGGCCAAAAGCCCGTGCCGTTTAGCGTAAACACCAAAGAGTTGCGCAATCTTTTAGCGCACAAATCGAGCTTGATCGATGTGAACTTCAAAGGCGGTGATACCTCAAAATGCGTTGTGCGTGAAGTGCAGTGGGATCCGCTTTCTGGCGCGCCGGTTCATATTGACTTCATGGGTATCAACATCGCCGAAAAAGTCAAAGTCGAAGTGCCCGTTCGGCTCACTGGCGTTGCGGTCGGTGTCAAAACTGGCGGCGGAGTTTTGCAACAACTAATGCGCGAACTCGAAATCGAGTGTTTGCCTTTGGATATTCCTGAAGCAATCAACATTGATGTCACCGCGCTCGAAATTCATCATTCGATTCACGTCGGCGATCTCAACCTCGACAAGATTGAAATCCTCACGGATGCCGCGCAGGTTATCGTTTCCATTCTCGCGCCACGCTTGGAAGAAACGCCGGCCGCGGCTGCGGGTGAAGAATCCAAAGAGCCGGAAGTCATAACCCAGAAGAAGAAGGAAGAAGAGGGCGAAGAGGGTGGCAAAGAAAGCGGCAAGAAAGACTCCGGCAAAAAATAATGCGAGGGGCACGGTATTGCGCCACACGTCATGAATACCAAAATCCTCGTCGTCGGCCTAGGCAATCCCGGGAAGCAATATGATCGCACTCGGCATAACGTAGGCTTTATGGTCGTCGAAGCTTTGGCAGAAAAACACCGAGGTACGTTTCGTGCTGGCAAGGGCGAATACTTGATTTCTGACACGCTTCGTCTCGCAGATTCGAACGCCGAGTTGGTTCTGCTCAAGCCGCTCACGTATATGAATAACAGCGGTCTTGCCGTGCGTTATGCGCTCGATTACTTCAAGTTCGAATCTACGCAGCTCATCGTGGTTAGTGATGATTTCCAATTGCCGCTGGGCAAATTGCGTCTGCGGTTGAAGGGGAGCGAGGGCGGGCACAATGGCTTACGCTCGATCATTGCCCACCTCGGCACGCAGGAGTTTGCGCGTCTGCGCCTCGGCATCGGCGCAACAGATGCGGCCAACTCCGCAAACTATGTGCTGTCGCCGTTTGCCAAAGCGGAACAAGAAGAGCTTTTACAAATGCTGCAAAAAGCCGCGGATGCCGTCTGCGATGCCGCGCGCCACGGCTGGCAATACGTCATGAATCAGTATAATTGAACTTTTGTTGTAGACGTTTTAATTCACCTGCTCGCTTTCGGAGCACACCGTGATTGCGTCGCAATGCCGGGAGAATATGTCGCGATGCAATCGAGATGCGCAACACTGCATTCGTGCGGTTGTTTCCATTCCCAAGCGAGCCTGAACGTGTTGGTAGTTCAACGCTATGGAGGTTAACCCTTGACGCTGTATGAAACCACCGTCGTCTTCGATTCGATGTTGAAGCCGGACGATCTTAAAAACCTGCGTGATCGACTCACAAATTTCATCTCCAATAATGGCGGAGAAATCATAAAAGTCGAAGAATGGGGCAAGCGCCGTTTGGCTTATGAAATCAAGAAGAAGCAATACGGCTTTTATGTCTACACGCGCTTCAGCGCCTCTCCCGCTTTCTTGCACTTGCTTGAAAAAGAGTATCGCCTGAATGAATCCATCTTGCGTTATTTGACCGTAAAATTGGATAAACGCGCCTTACTGCGGGAAGAAATGGAACGCCAGAAGCCGATCGTCACTGAGGCGGAAGAGGCCAATGGTGCTGCCAAAAGCGAGGCCACGGAAATCGCTTCGGCAACGTCCTAGGTGCCACGCGCTCTTCGCCAAAACGAGAGCCATTTGTGAAATTATAATCAGTACGGTCGTTGACCAATGAGCAGCCGGGAAGAGCCATGGCAGAATTAAAAATGCCGGACATCAATTCCGTTATGATTGCGGGTAACCTCACCAGCGATCCGTCTTTTCGCAAAACGTCCAACGGAACGCCGGTCGCTAATTTCTATATTGCTTCCAACCGACGTTTCAAAGACAACACCGGGCAATGGCGTGAAAACGTTTGTTACGTCGGCGTTGTCGCTTGGTATAAATTGGCGGAAAGCTGCGCGGAAAATTTGCACAAAAGCAGCGCCGTGTTGGTCGATGGCGAATTGCAAAGCCGGATTTGGAAAAATGAAGACGGCACCACGCGCAATGTCGTGGAAATCAAAGCGCGTCGGATTCAATTCCTCAACAAGCGTGCGGAAGCCAACGAGATGATGGCTTCCGACGAAGAATACGAATCCGTTGTCGTCGACGAGCCGGAGCATAAACCCGCAGTCGCCGAACCCGTGCCTTCACCCGCTCCCAAAAATGAATTTAACTTTGGTTATGACAACCTCAAACTGTGAGCCCATAAACTATGATGAAAAGAAAACGCATCTGTAGATTTTGCGAAGAGAACGAAGTCTACATCGACTATAAAGACGAAAAACGTCTCACCCGCTTCGTCACCGAACAAGGCAAAATCATTCCCCGTCGCACCTCGGGCACGTGCGCGACGCATCAGCGCATGCTCGTGACCGCCATCAAACGTGCACGCATCCTTGCGCTCATTCCTTTCGTGTTTGATCAAGCGAGATAGCTGCCCCGCCCCTTTGTGGGGCGTTGACTTTTAATAAAGAGAGCGACTGAAAAAATAGTGGAAGGTAACCCATGAAGATTTTGCTCAGACAAGATTATGAAAAACTCGGTGACGCCGGAAAAGTCGTCACCGTGAAAGATGGTTATGCGCGCAATTTTCTCATCCCGCGCGGCATCGCCTTTGAAGCTTCCGAACGCAATCTGCACGTTCTGCAACAAGAAAAGAAACGTTACGACGCCATAAAACTGCGCGAGAAGAAAGCCGCGGAGGCTTTCTCCTCCAAGCTCGACGGCGTTTCCATCACCGCGGCCATGCCCGTGGGCGAAGATGATCGCATCTTCGGCTCCGTCACCAATCAAGACATTGCCGATTTGCTCGCGGCCAAAGGCTTCGAAGTGGACAAGCGCAAGATCATCTTGGAAGAACCGGTGAAAGCCTTGGGCATTTACGAAATCCCCATCAAGCTGCATTCCGAAATCGAGTGCAAAGTCAAGCTCTGGGTTGTAAAACAATAACACCCGCCGAACGCCGCGCAATTTTTTTAAAGTGGAGGCGACTCCACTTTTTCTATTTTACGAGGTAGGAGGTACCTTTCCCGCTGGCTGCACTGCATCTGTGATTGACTAAACAACTGTGTCCCCGCAACAAGAACCAACTTCAGAGGGGAGGTGGCGGTATGGAAGTAGATAAGATTTACCCTCGGTGTCAGAAGTGTTCCAAAGGCGTTCTCATTCCGCTGTCAGACTACGGCCGTGAAGGCGCGACCATCATCTTCAAAGCCTGGGTCTGCACCAATCCGGAATGCTGTTTTAGCTTGCGCATCGACAACGGCGAAGTGAGCCTCGGAAAAGTTTCCAATCACCCGCTGAAGTAGTTTGCAAGCCATCAGCTTAAAGCAAAGCATCGGCTATTGCTGCGCGAAATACGGCGCGCAGTTTAGTCGATGCTTTTTTATTTTGGACCGTGACGACATGAGCCAAGCGAATCGGGGGAGTTGGCTCTGGTGCTCATATGCCGATCTACCGGTTTGAAAATTGTTGCGCTGCAACGCCACGATTTTGAACTCTGCGTTGCAGCTTTATTATTCGAGCGCGCAAAACGCGGGCGGCTCGGCTTGGGTCGATCGTTGGGTGCAAGCGCATCAAGTGCTCAAAACGTGGGATGAGCTTCAAGCCACGCGCGACAATCGGCTCACGGCTACGGCGTGGGAAGCGCAATATGGCGCATTGAACGGCACCGATGCCTCCGCGACGATGGAGAGCAACATGCTGTTTCAATCCGGCCAAACCGGCACGTGGAAAATTTGGAATCTCTCCGCGCTCACGCAAAAGTGGATCAACGGCACCGCGGCGAACAACGGCGTGATTTTGTGGGCCACGAATGAAGATGTGAATGCCTACGACTTGCGCTTTTACTCGCGCGAGAACGCAACGAACAAACCCAAGCTTGTGGTCACATGGTCGAACACACCAAAGACCGTTTATTTCTTGAAAGATCATTTAGGCTCAACACGCGCAACGGTGGATCAAACCGGCGCGGTGGTTGGCTATGATGATTACGATCCGTGGGGTTATGCGCTGAGCGGGCGGACTTCGTCAACTCCGTGGAGCGCAACGCAGAGTGTTGCGGAGAACAAATTTACAGGAAAAGAACGCGATGACGAGTTTGGCATCAATTGGGATTACTTTGGCGCGAGATATTATGACGCGCAGATTGGGAGGTTCTTATCTGTCGATAGGTTTGCTTTTAAGTATCCATCCTTTTCTTCGTTTCAATATTCGGCCAATAATCCCATACTGTTTGTTGATGTAAATGGTGACTCCTTAGCTGTGTTTGATCACAATACCGGAAATTTTTTAGGGTTTGAAGATGACGGCAAAAAAGAATGGACGGGGGTGACTAGATTCATCGACAATAAAGGCAACTCAATGACTAAAAGCACTTTTGGATTTAACGATCCGAGTGTCGATATTCAAGCAATTAGAAATGGTGTGATTACGAAGGTCGAATTTGTTTCTGATGCGTATCCCCTCGGTGAACCCATCTTTCTTCTTGGGCTTGGAATTTTTACGTTGCGGTCAAGCAAAAGGAGAACCGGATGGAACAACGTCATCGCGAACAGGCGCATGCGCACGAGATGTTTGAAAGAGTCGAGCGCTT
>JAYRWE010000029.1:0-85896 GCA_041918175.1 bacterium | reverse complement strand
TCGGATTGGGACAAAAGTGAAGCGCAGAATCCATGACTTGTGCTCCTGAAAAGAGTGTCGCGTTCTTTCCCTAAAAATGCACAAGAAATCGCAGGAGCGCAAAGTAAATCAGGACTCCACGATTGAATGCAGAGCTACCCTCTTCGTCTTGCTGCAGATCTAAGTTCTACCGTTCGACGCTACTCTCTTGACTTGAATTCAGAACTTGAGAAAATTCAAATGAGATGGAGCGTCGAACTGCGTTACTCTAAAAGCAGTGCAATGAACGAAAGAGATGCCGAGATTCTTGTCGCAAATGCCGACGAAGTCTATCGCGCCACTATCGGCGCAATGACTTTGGACGGTCTTTTAGAAAGTCTTCCCGTATGATACACTTCGACGAAGTTTTGGAACAAGCCCGCGTTGTTATTGCCGCCGACCCCGCTGCAAACGTGATCCAACACGTAACCGTCTTGCGTGATTTGCGGGGGCGGATTCGGATTTTTCTTAAACCTGATCCAAATGCTCCCAATACTCTCACCGATCTCATTGCGCGAGTGCAACCGAAACTCGAAATAGACTTGGGCGGGTTTTGGGGAAAGCTAATCGCTCCGGATATGCCTCACAATGAGATGATCGCTTTGCTTGATTCGGTTCGTGGGGAAGCTATAGCAATCGAGCAGCCTGGTTTTGAAAAATGGTCGATCATTGAGCGGCATTTTTCAAAATCATCTTGGCTTCAGCGCTCCGGTAATCCGCCGTGGGAATTACATGAAAAAACTCCGGCCATAGTTTCGTTCTTTTCGCATAAAGGCGGAGTCGGTCGCACCACGACACTTTGCGCCGCGGCGATCAATCTTGCGCGCGCGGGCCATCGTGTCGCGGTCATTGATTTGGATTTGGAGGCGCCCGGCATTTCTACATTACTGTCCGGCGCTTCTTCTTCGGTTGGCGTTGTAGATTATTTGTTGGAGAGATTGCTCGAGCACAAATCTCGCTTTGAAGATTTTGTCTCTATACAAAACGACCAGGATTTAATCGGCGCCGGCGGCGAGCCGATCCTTTGCCTGGCGGCTGGAACAATCACCGACTCCTATATTGAAAAACTTTCCAGGCTCGATTACGAGCTTTTTGTCAACGTCGCGGCTGATAAAAATCCGATGATAAACTTGTTCAAAGAAATCAAAGCGTCTCTTTCGCCCTCGTTTATTCTGCTGGATTGTCGTGCCGGCCTGCACGATCTCGGCGGATTGGCTTTGCAACGGCTTTCACATTTGAATGTCATCTTCGGACTCGATTCGGAACAAAGCTGGCAGGGGTTGCGATTGGTAATTCGGCAAATCGGACAGAGCGACCCACCGCCCGATTGCGTGATCATTCAAGCGCACGAGCCTCCTCCGGGAGAAATCCGTGAAAGGTCACGTGAACGCTTTTTGACGGATTCATACAATGCTTTTTCGGATTATTATTATGAGGACGGAACTGTACCTAATATCGACACCGAGGATGAGCCGCACTATCCCGTTCATTTGCCTTATGAAACCGCGCTCGCCGGTTATCGCTCGTTACGTGATGTCGCTGAAATTTTAACGAACGAACGGTATCGAGAATTTGCTGCATTGCTCGCCCGTCGAGTTGGTAAGAAACTTTAACCACTTTTATAAATCATCATGAAAGATCAACAACGAAACTTATTGCTTGACGACCTTGCACAAGTGGCGAGAGGCAGCAACGCAGAAAGCGCAAACACGCTCAGTGATGAAGTTTTTTTTCGTGACCACATGCCGATACCTGATCACCAGCGCATTTTGAATCGCGAAGTATCGCTTGTTTTAGGAGGGCGCGGTGCTGGAAAAAGTCAATTGTTCCAAGCACTGCGGCGGCTTTCGGATCGATCGCGATTGGCAGTTTCTGAGCGCATGGCCTCACCGATGAATGAATCTGACGAGCGCATTGATTATATTGTCGGCTTCCAAAAACATGGGATGGATTTTCCTCCCGCGGAAAATATCAGCGAGGTACTTAAAGGCGACCTCGCACAAGTTTCACGTTTGCTTTGGTTGGGGCTGATGGCCGGTGCGCTACTTAAAGTCAGCGCCTATCGCGACATTCTTGTCTCCCAACTTCCAAGCGAGCTCGTAAGTAAGTTACAAGAAGCATTGTCTTCTCCTGGTGAATGGCTCTCGGAGTTGCATAAACATCTTGAGGAACTTAATCGCGCATTGGATGGCGTTGAACGAAAGCTGCAGGATCAGAACGCTTCTTTGGTCGTCACTTATGATGATCTGGACGTGCTTGCCGCAAAACTCGTACAGGTTTATCCGTTGGTGCGCGAACTTCTGGCGCTTTGGTTGGATCGCTCCCGGCGTTGGAATCGTTTACGCTGCAAGATATTTTTGCGCACGGATATTTTTAATGCGGAAGCGCTTTCTTTTGCCGATAGCTCGAAACTGCACCCGCATTCCTTGACGTTAGGGTGGACCCAGGAAAACCTTTATCGTGTGTTGATAAAACGCTTGGTCAACGGCGCTGAGGGCGAACTTTGGAGAGCTTATTTCAGTTCATGCGTCAGTAGCGCTTCTTGGGAAAAGCTCGAACCTTGGGGCCTAGTGCCCCGAACGACTATAGAAAATCACCAAAAAATCGCTATCAAGATGGTGGGAGAGTATATGGGAACAGATCCTAAACGGGGAGTAACTTATAGATGGTTTTTCAATCACCTCCAAGATTCGCTCGGCTCGATCGCGCCACGGTCTTTTTTGAATCTATTTGGATATGCTGCAAATCAGCAGCGCGAAGGATTGGAAAAATTGTCTTCAAATTTTCTATTGTCTCCGACGCCGATTCAAGGTGCATTGCAAGACGTTTCGATTGCCCGCATAGCCGAATTGGCGGAAGAGTATCCTTGGATCCGGGCCTTGAAAAAATCGTTGGCGCGTAACGTTGTGCCCATGCTTCGAGAAGAGTTTGCGAATCTGTTAAAACGGACTCAGTGGGAGCGCGAAAGCCGTCCTCGTCATTCGCAACCGGAACGCATCATTGATGATTTGTTAGGTTTGGGAATAATACGAGAGACCGCCGATAAGCGTATTCACGTCCCGGACATATATTTGTACGGTTTCGAACTCAAGCGCAGGGGCGGCATCAAACGCCCGCAGTAGCGCCGCGCTTACAACTCATGCTTTGAGATCAGAAAAGGTTCGGTATGAAATCGTCTCTGCCTCATGTGCCAAAATCCAAAAACAAA
Organism: bacterium; assembly: GCA_041918175.1. Taxonomy (GTDB): domain Bacteria; phylum Zhuqueibacterota; class Zhuqueibacteria; order Zhuqueibacterales; family Zhuqueibacteraceae; genus JABWAN01. The sequence continues at coordinate 82,670 of JAYRWE010000029.1, read as the reverse complement.
CCTCAGCATCACAAACTCACCGACGCGGAAAAGTTCGCTCGGCGCGTCGCGCGTAAATGCGAAGTGCTCGCACCGCAATTGCCGCACATTGATCGGCATGATTTGGAGTTAATCGTCGCAGAACAACTCAAGACGCCGGAAGAGCGTATGCGCGTCATGTTCTTACAGCAGCACGACGAGGGCTTAATTTCCTTCCACGCAGCGCTTCTTGCAAAGTTGGCTAAAGCATTAGCCCATGCTGAGTTGGATGCGCTGATGTTAGACAACTCGTCTGCGATTGAATTTGGAACCGCAACGCCGAAAAAGAGGATCGACCTGCTTGTGAAAAGTCACAAAGGCCTGCAAGCGAAGCTGAGAAGATTCGAACGGGCTTTTGGCGTGGCGCAACCTCGCCCCTCAATTCCGCTCTCCCAAGCCGTTCTCGCAGTCGGACGCACCGTCAGCATTGAATTTGCAATCGCTCATTCGAGTCGGAGAAGCTTCAACTCGCTTAAAGCGCGCGCAAAAAGAATTTTGATTGGAGCACATGAACTGCCCATTGCCGCGCGTGAAGATATTGGCGCAGCAGAAACCGTAACTCATCAGCTTTAAAATTTAAAAAAGGAAAATGCCATGCCCACGAAAGTCACCATCAACAACAACGGCAACATTCGCCTCGAAGGCGAGTTCGAAATTTTTGATCAGAATGGGAATAAGTTTGATTTGGCAGGAAGAACGACGATCTCGCTTTGCCGCTGCGGACACAGCAGCAACAAACCGTTTTGCGACGGCTCGCATCGCGCTGCGGGGTTTCAATCGGAAGTGGTGGCGCGTAAGTTGGACCCGCCCAAGCCGAAGATCTAGATAATCCCAATGTGTTTAGAAAGAGCAATGGCGAGTTCGCTAAAGTCTGTCAGAGCCGGTCGAATGCTGTCATAAACTATTTTCATGTTGCAATGCCTTTATGCGTTGCGCCAGCGCTTGATCGCGGAAGCGGCGCAGCGGTTCGGTGTCTTCGAAAATTTTGAACGCGCGGATTTTTTGCTCGAAGAATAAACCCGGTTCTGATTCATAGAGGCACTTGCCCTTCTGGTAAATTTCCAGGAGTAAAACCGGATCGGTTTCAAGATCAAGAATGGTCACGTCGATCTCTTCGTGGAGCAAGTCTTCCATCTCGCCATAAAGACGAACATGCTCATCGCGAAGGCGCGTGCTTTTCGAAAACAGAGCAATATCCGTATCGCTCTGTGCGTGCATTTTTCCGGTGGCGCGCGAGCCAAAGAGGATCATGAGATCGATGCCGCGAGCTCGACACCACTGCTTCAGATTTTTTTTGTCTATTTCGAGCATAAAGAAATCCGGTTTGTTCGATGTCAAGATAGAATGAAATCAACTGACATGCAATAGGCTAGATGCAAACTTCCGATCTCAAATTCGACTGCCGCCACTTTCGCGGCGAGATTCCGTGCACGCCCAACAAGCTGCGCGATAAAGTTTGTGCGACGTGCGACGAGTACGATCAAGTGCGCACGCGCATTCTTATTATCAAGCTCGGCGCCGCGGGCGACGTGATTCGTACGACGCCACTGCTCGAACGCTTTCGCAGAGAATATCCCGGCGCGCATATTACGTGGCTCACGCATACGCCGGAGGTTTTGCCGAAGGGCCGCGTCGACAAAATTTACAAGTTCAACTTCAAAGCGCTCTATGCGCTCACGCATTTCAAATTCGACGTGGTCGTGAATTTGGATAAGGATGTCGAAGCGTGCGCGCTGCTGAGTAACATTCCGGCGGCAAAGAAGTTCGGCTTCGGCTGGCGCGACGGTCACATCGTTCCGGTGAATGCGCTCGCGGAGCACAAGTTGCTCACCGGCGCGTTCGATAATCTTTCCAAACTGAATCGCAAAAACTATCTGCAGGAAATTTTTGAAATCTGCGGGTTTGAGTTTCAGCGCGAGCCGTATGTGCTCGAAGTCGATCCGCAATACGCGGACATGTGGAGCGCCTTGCACGACATGGCGCGAGGCCGCGAGATTATTGGCCTGAACACGGGCTGCGGCGAGCGTTGGCTCACACGGCTCTGGCCGGAAGAGTATTGGGTCGCGCTCATTCGCGAGCTTCAACAAAAAAATTATTTCCCACTATTGCTCGGCGGCCCGGCGGAAGACGCGCAGAATCGTCGTCTCGCGCAAAAGTCAGAAGCGTATTACCCCGGCACGTTCACACTGCAGCAGTTCATCTCGCTCACGGCTCAATGCCACGTGATCGTCACGCCGGTGACGATGATGATGCACATTGCGCTCGGCTTGCGCATCCCGCTGGTGTTGTTCAATAATATTTTCAACCCGTATGAATTTGAATTGTACGACAACGGTGTGATGCTGCAACCGGAGTCGGGTTGCGATTGTTACTTCGGCAACACGTGCAAGCGCGAGCGGCATTGCATGAATGATCTGCGCGTTGAAACCGTTTTGTCTGCGATTGAGCGCATGCTTACAAATTCCCTCCTTGAGGGGGGCCAGGGGGGTGTCGCTCAGAGTCGAAATAAAATTGTCAACCTCGACAACACCCCCCTACCCCCCCTCAAGGGGGGAATATGAAAATTGCCTACCTCTCTACCTTCTATCCCTTTCGCGGCGGCATCGCGCAATTCAATGCTTCGCTGTTTCGTGAGTTTGAAAAGCGGCACGAAGTCGCGGCGTTCACGTTCACGCGGCAATATCCGGATTTGTTGTTTCCCGGCACGACGCAGTTCGTCACGCCTTCGGATCGCGTCGATGCCATTCCCGCGCGGCAAGTTTTAGATACGATCAATCCGCTCTCGTATTATAAAACCGCACGCGCGATTGCGGCTTTCAATCCCGATCTGCTGGTGATGAAATTTTGGATGCCGTTTTTTGCGCCGGCGCTCGGAACGGTTGCGGGCAAGTTGCGCAAACGCGGCACGCGCGTGATTGCGATTCTCGATAATTTGATTCCACACGAGCGGCGGCCCGGCGATTTGGCGTTGATTCGTTATTTTGCAAAACGCTGCGACGGCTTTGTGGCGATGAGCAAAACGGTGGAGAATGATCTCAACCAGTTTGAACCGAACGCGCAATACGTGCTCAAGCCGCATCCGATTTATGATCACTTCGGCGCTGCGATTTCTTCTGCGGAGGCGCGTGAGAAGCTGGGCTTGCCGCGCGGTAAGCGTATTGTGCTCTTCTTCGGCTTCATTCGCGATTATAAAGGTCTCGACACGCTGATTCGGGCGACGGCGCATCTTTCCGATGACTATTGCGTCGTGATTGCAGGCGAGATGTACGGCGACTTCGCGAAGTACGAGGCGTTGATTGAGGAAACGCAAGTTCGCTCGCGCTGCAAACTCTTCATTCGTTATATCGACGACGCGGAAGTGCCGGCGTTCTTTTCTGCTGCTGAGGTCTGCGTGCTCCCTTACAAATCCGCCACACAAAGCGGCATCGTGCAGATTGCGTTCAATTTTAATTTGCCGGTGATTGCGACGGACGTGGGCGGGTTATCGGAGATGATTGAAGAGAATCAAACGGGTTTGATTTTACGCTCACAAGAGCCGCAAGCGTTGGCGCAATTGATTGCAGGTTATTTCGCGCGCAATTTGCGTGAGGAGTTTGCTCGAAATATTGCGCAGCGACGGCACTCGTATAGTTGGGCGGGCTTTGCGGAGGCAATACTGGAATTGTATGAAGGCTTGATTTGAAATGAAGCGCTCGGCTGCGGGAGGCCGTCGCTTTGAAGTCAGCCTGCTCGAAGAGGCCACCTCGGAAAACAAGCGGAGAGGAACCCTGGGTGGAGCAGCGACAAGACAAAAAAAGCTTTCGCCTGATGCTGAAGCATCAGGCTAGGAGATGCAAGCCCCGTGAACGGGGCTGCCACCCAATTGATACTAACCCCGCTTGCGGGGTTTTCATCTTTTAGCCTGATGCTTACAGCATGAGGCGGAGGTTGGCGGTGTCACGAGTGCAAAATTCAGGTAGAAAGCGTTGCCCACGAAGGGCTTGGTTTCGCGTCGTTCGTGCGTTTCGCAGGCAGAAAATAAAATCTGTTGCGTTGCGTCGGACGCACGTTGCCGAGTATTAAAACAACAACGCCAGCCCTGCTTGCTGCGGCAGTGCGCGATAGATCGCTTTCGCATCTTCTTGGGTGAGTTCGAGTTCGATTAGCATGCGGTGCTGCGGCAACTCACCGCGCAACACGGCTTGCACGGCTTCTTTCACTTCCGCCCAACTTCGCTTTAATTCATAGGTCCATTTCTTCACCCTGCCATCAAACGTCAAATCTTGGGCTTGCACAATCGCGAGCGTGAGATTGCGATCGAACTCCAACGTGAAATGCACTTCGTTTTTCTCGATGGGAATTGTTTCTTTGGCGCGAGCCTGCGCTTCGAGCGTGTCTTTGGGGGCGGTGACGACACGCACGGGCGCTTTGGGAAGAGTGGCGAGATCGCTTTGCAGTCTAAACGGCGAGGCGGACCATTCGTGCAAGCGGCCTTTCGCTTGTAAGCGTTCGAGTGCTCGGCTTACTTCGAAACGCAAGATGCGGCATTGGCGAATGGGGGTGCCTTTCATTTCCAAACTGGCAAGGCTGTCGCGTAGATTGAGCGTCAAGCTGATCGAGTCGCCTTGGGACAATTCCCAGCGTGAGAGCAAATAAGCGCGGCGAATATCCAAATCCAACAAGCGTTTGGTCAAGCCTTCCAATTCGACCGTCTGCGCAGAGTCCAAAACGGTTGCGACTTCTGTAGCTGGGCTTCCCTGCTCTTCGATTTCTTCGGTGGTTGATACGGCTTCGGCTTCAAACGGATTGTGGGCCACGGGCAAGAGCACGAAGGCCGTCAATACCACCAACGCGGGCGCGAGCATGATGAACAGGAAGATAAAAGCCGCGAGGGGTCGTTGCCGCAAACCGAGATAAAAAGATTTAAACGGAGCGAGCAGGCGTCGTCCGAGTTTGGCGAAGCTAAAGGCCATAGCGCGTGAAAAAAAATTATGGGTTCAATAAACGAAAATTCTGCCGCCGACTTCTAAGGTTTTATAAACGACGAGCAAATCCGCATCATCCAAACGAATGCAGCCATGCGTGACGGGCATGCCGAGCGTGCGTTTGTAGAGCGTGCCATGCACGAAATAGCCGTTGCCGAATGCGAGCGCGTAATCTCCCAGCACGCCGTATTGAATGCGTTCGGGTGAGTTGGGCGGCGGCACGGGCAACCCTTCTTCGATGAAGGCCCAATCGGGCATACGCCACGTGGGATTTTTAATTTTGCCTTGCACGCGAAACATGCCGCGCGGTGTGGCGAAAAACCATTGGCGATCATCGTTTTCCATTTTTAGCATGACGTTGCTGCCCGTGGAGCACGTGCCTTTGTGGACGACGGTGGCGCCCTTCATGACGATCATTTGATTTTCGCTGGAATTGATGATGAGATAATGATCGCGCGGGATGAGCCGATCAAGTTTGGCGCGCAGTGCGTTGAAATCTTTCTCCGCCTTCTTGAGTTGTTTCTGCAAATCTTTCGTGCTTGCAGCGTTGAGCTCGCTCACAAACTTGGCATCCGGCAGGAGCGCAAAAGCCCATTCGCGCAAGGTCGGAGCGGTGAGCAGCGTTGTTGCTGCGAGGAGCACGCCAAGGAAGAGGCCGCAAATAGTGGCGCGCAAAACGATGTTGCGCGTGGGGTCTTTGGATTTGTTTTTGTTCAAAGGCACAGCGGTGCCGGGAGGCAAATTGGACGCGAGTGGGTTCGCGTTCGTTTTTTTCTCGCCTTCTGGCTGCGGTGGTTGCGCGTTTTTATCCATCCTCAATTCCAACTGCTTTCAATGTTGGGTATGGCCGTTTGTGGGTTTGCGCAGATTGATGAAGGTTTCTTCCAAAGCCGGCAGGCCCTTGAGCGAGCCGACAATCGTGACCGGCGTTCCGATTTTTGCCAGCTTATATACTTCGTCCATGTGATCATTGCGTAAGGCAACGCAGCCCGCGGTCCAATTTGCGCCTTTGCCGCCTTCGCCGTGAATTTCAATCAAGCCGCCGATGTGCGCCGTGCGCGGAAGCTCGCCGCGCGCGACGGCTTCGCGAAAGCGCTTCTTGTCTTCTTCGTTGGGGTAATTGATCTCCAGCGCTTTGTAATAGATCGTGCGTTCGCGCTCTTTTCTTTTCGTGATGTGATAGCGGCCTTCGGGCGTGGCTTTGTCGCCGCGCAGTCTTTTGTGACCCACCCAATGCGGGCCCAGCTCAATGGGAAACTCTGCCAGCAATTTTCCGGCTTGATAAACTTGCGAACGGGCGGCGATTTTGTCAACAATGATGGCAATGTCTTGCTGCTCTTTGGACCAGGCGATGGTTTCTTCGACCCATTTTTGCCACTTGGGAATGTTGGCTAGATAACTTTTCAAAATCTGCGTGGCTTGATCGCCCGCGCTGCCTACACGCTCTGCGGCTTGCTGATAACGCGCCACGGAATGCACATAATCCGCGCGATGAAACGCCAACTCACTTTCGAGAATCGCCAATTCGCCTTGAATGAAACGCGAGCGCAAATGCGATTGCATGGGCAAATTTTCAAATTGCGCGCGCAGCGTCTCGACTTTTTCTTTAACTAAACTTATACCCGTGGCCGCCAGCCATTGCAATGAGTCTTTTGCAACACTGGCAACCGTTGCGGCGGAATCGGCCAAACGCGCGGTTTTGATTGTGGCAATGAGCGCGGAACGAAAGCGGCGTTGGTGGAGCCACTTCTGCCGTTGTTGACGCCATTGCTCGGTTGCGATGCCCCAGCTTGCTTCCGCTTCTTGCAAAAGCGCGGGCGCATAAACCGCGGCTTCGGCGTGGCGAGCATGACTCAAACTAATCCGCGCTTTTTCGAATGCCTCCAAAGGCGGGGTTTCGGAAGTCACGATAATGTAAAGCAGCGCGAGCAACATGCATGTTGCAATGGCCGCGGCCGCAACCAAAGTCCTTTGGGGCGTCATCACACGCGCAGCCAAAGCGCCCGCGTTGCGCAAAGCTCCGCGGACGTGATTCCAAGCGAGCTTGGCGTCGGGGAGCAATTTCTTAAGCAAATCCTCTGCGATCATTACTTTTGCAGTTTAATCTTGATTGACCTATTTAAACAGAAAACCTCGGTGAGAGACAGAAGCCTGCTCCCAATCCGAGGTTTAAATTTGCTACGCTAAAACTTTGGCATGTGCTTACCGGCGACCGGCCTTGCCAATGGCGTTGTTCAATTCTTCGATAATCGAATTGATCTTGGTCACTGCAGCTTGGGCCTTGTCTTTGGCCGTCAGATAATCACCGCTATTGAACGCATTGGTGATTTCCGCAACCGAGGCTTCCAAGGTGTTGATGTCGTTTTGGATCATTTCCAAAGCGGCGCGACCTTCTTTGCCTTTCGGCGCCTTCTTCATCAATTCTTTGGCGCTCGCAATGCTGGCCACCAACTGCTTGCTCAAGGTGTCAGCTTCGGCCTTGGCCGCTTCTTTGTTCTGCGCCGCGGTTTGTTGTGCGCTGGCAGCCGCGGTAACGGCCGCTTGCAACATGGCTTTGGCGCGATCGTAGTTGCGCATCAACGCAAACTTCGAATCTTGTTGTTGCACTTCCGCCATGGCTGCATCCACGGAATCTTGCAACGCTTTGAAAAGCTCCGGCGCATAACGATCTGCTTCCGCTGCTTTCGCTGCTTGCACTGCTGCTTGGGCTGCGTCCATATCTTGCTTGGGCGCTTCCGCGCAACCAAACACGAGAGCAAGAACCAGAACCGCACCCAATAGCTGAACCAAACTTCTGACCTTCATACAGCTTGCCTCCTTCAGAACATTAGGATATTGCACTTGCCGCCACACACGTTCAGTCCTGAGTGGATTAGAGAACTACTTGGACGCGCGCGACGTGAGATTTATGAAAAGTGATGAGTATAGTGCCTCATGCAAAAAAAAAGCACAGCCGAAACTTGGCCATGCCTCATGATGTCGTTCAAGCTTTTGCAGTATGGGCCATTCTCATATAAAAGCGGCGACAATATAATCAAGCCCTTTCGCCGTAGCAAGTAAAATTTTCAGGATTCTCGGCAATTCATTCTGGCTTTGTTGCCTACGGTTCGTCGAAAAAATTATCGTGCCCCAAATAGATTCGTCTTTGATTTTCGGCAAAAAAAGTATTACCCTGCTCCGGCCAAATTCTTTCTTACCCACAAGTTACTCATCACACCAACTTGAAAAAGGAAACGCTCATGCCTCGGGCTGATGTGGCGGCGAGAATGTTTTGTCTCATCCTCCTATTGTTTGTGTTTGCGAGTGCTCCTTGCACGGGTGCCTCTCCTTTGAGAGAACCCAACAACTCTTCGACAACGAGCGCACTTGAAAACGTGTTGCGCCCTCCTGCTTCATCAACAGAAAGCCTGGGAAAAACCTTGCCGATTTGGAGCGGTTTGCCGTTCGTCGGTATCTTGTTGTCCATTGCTCTGCTTCCTCTCCTCTTGCCACACTTTTGGCATCATCATTTTGGTAAAGTCACGGCATTTTGGGCTTTGGTTTTCGCCATTCCGTTCCTGCTCTTCTTTCAGGGGGCCGCTTGGCATGAAATTGTTCATATATATTTGAAGGACTACATTCCCTTCATCATCTTGCTTTGGTCGCTGTACACTGTGGCCGGAGGTATCTTAGTTGAAGGCGCGCCCGTGGGAACACCGCTCGCAAACACGATTCTGCTCATGATCGGAACGTTAACCGCATCATGGGTCGGCACAACGGGCGCGTCGATGTTGTTAATCCGCCCCATGCTTCGTATGAACGCGGCCCGACAAAACAAAGCCCACCTCGTTATTTTCTTCATCTTTCTGGTGAGCAATCTGGGAGGCTCACTCACGCCATTAGGGGATCCGCCGCTGTTCTTGGGCTTCTTGCACGGTGTGCCTTTCTTTTGGACATTCGAGCTACTGCCGGAAATGGCGCTGACCTCGCTCACAGTCTTGGCGATATTTTATGTATTCGACACGATCATGCTGCGTCGAGAAAGCGCTCGACCTTACACTCCGCAAATGCAGCATCATCGCACGCAAGGGATTCGCATTCGGGGTTTGCACAATCTTATCTTTCTGGCGGGCATCATTGGCGGCGTGCTCTTTAGCGGCTTAGTCAAGCTCGGAGAGTTCAACGTGCTCGGCGTGCCTCTGGCCGTGCAAGACGAATTGCGAGATGGCATCCTCCTCGCAATGGGCCTTTTGAGTTTGAAATTTACTACTCACGAAATTCGCACGGGCAACGGTTTCACGTGGGGGCCGATTCAAGAAGTGGCGATTTTATTTGCGGGAATTTTTATGACCATTATCCCCATGCTTGCCATGTTGCGCGCCGGAACCGAAGGCGCACTCGCTTTTATCATCGCCGCAGTGCGCGAGCCTTGGCATTACTTCTGGGCGAGCGGCATTCTCTCAAGCTTTTTGGACAACGCCCCAACCTACCTCACTTTCCTAACGACCGCGCTCGGCCGCTTTTTCCCGGGGCTGCCGGAGGTTGATGCGATTCATGCGCTGATCGCAGACAAGGAAATCTATTTGAAGGCCATTTCCTGCGGCGCAGTGTTCATGGGCGCGAACACTTACATCGGCAATGCGCCCAACTTCATGGTCAAATCCATAGCGGAAGAGAACGGCGTGAAGATGCCGAGCTTCTTTGGCTATATGATTTACTCCTTGCTCATCTTAGTTCCGTGCTTTGCGCTCGTTACGTTCGTCTTTTTCTGAAGATTCGCTTGACATTCAGCGTATCTTTTTTATTTTTGCCCCTGCTCTTTTTTGCAAATGCAGCAACATGCGCCTACATTCAGGCGCATGTTACTTGCCCGTCGAATTGGCTGTTTCCCCGCATAGCATCAAAATGAGATGACCTTCCCTGCAGCAGCGCGAATGCGTTGCGTCTGAGTGGGCTGGCGTGCTCGACCAAGCGGATGGGCCGGGCAAATCCGTCGCTACCTTTCTTCAAATTAGAGTCTTGCATGGCGCAAATCTTTCATCCCAGCACCAATACTTTTTCCAAAGTCAGCATTTTTGGCGGCATCTTTTTTATTGGCGTGCTGCTTTGGGCTTTCGGCGCGCTCGAACGCTCATCTTACATGACGCGCTCAAACGTCGTGCTCGAACAACCTGTGCCCTTCAGCCATCGCCATCACGTTACCCAACTCGGCATTGATTGCCGCTACTGCCATACTTCCGTGGAAGAAAGCAACTTCGCGGGCATTCCTTCCACGAAGACCTGCATGACGTGTCACTCGCAAATTCACAACACCGCGCCGATGCTCGAACCCGTGCGCGCGAGTTGGCGCGAGAACAAGTCCATTGAATGGGTGCGCGTGAACGACTTGCCCGACTTCGCGTATTTTAATCACAGCATACACGTGAAGAAAGGCGTGGGTTGCGTCACCTGCCACGGCCCCATGGGCGAGATGGCGATGACGTGGCGCGAGAGTCCGCTCACGATGGAGTGGTGCTTGCAATGTCATCGCGGCCCGGAAAAATTCGTGCGCCCTCGCGCCGAAGTTTTCAATACGACCTGGAAACCGGAGGGCGATCAGCTCGCGCTCGGCGCGCAGCTTGTGAAAGAGAATAACATTCATAAGATGACGAATTGCTCGGTGTGTCATAGATGAAGTCACGTTTCGTTGTGATTCAGGAGGAATCTTTTTTAGCATTCGGCAATATCTCTAGCAAGTAAAAAGATTCCTTCTGACATGTGTGGAGGAAAAGCGTAACCTGTATATTGCTCGGATAATAATTCGTTTCGTATGCGAGCGCCGCAATTTTATCCGGAGGAAAAGATGAATACGTTTATTCGGCTTGCCCTGTTAGCATTTTTATGTGCCGCGCTTGCTCATGCGCAGAACAAGAACTGGCCTCAATTTCGTGGTCCAAATAGTTCGGGCATCGCAGACAGAAGCGCAAAGCCGCCGTTAGAGCTTAATGAGCACAACACAACGTGGAAAATTTCGTTGCCCGTTGGCTATTCCTCCCCTTGTATTTGGGGCAGTAATATTTTTGTCACCGGATTCGTGGAAGACCAAAAGGAACTCCAACTCATTTGCATAAACCGAAATACCGGAGCAATCAACTGGCGCTATGCGGCGCACCCTGAAAAAATTGAGACGCTTCATTCAACTAGCAATCCTTCCGTTACCACGTCCGTGACTGACGGAGAAATCGTCTGCGCTTATTGGGGATCGTATGGATTGGTTTGCGTGAACATGAAGGGCAAGTTACTCTGGGAGGCGCGCATGCCCGCGGCAGGAGAAGCCGAAGGCATTTGTACTTCTCCAATTATAGCAGGGCAGAAAATCATTTTTATTCAATTAGGGAATGATAATCCTCATATCGTAGCGCTGCATCGAGCAAATGGAGACACGTTATGGCAAACGAGCCTCCCTAATGTTTCAATCTATGGAGCGGACAATCATTCAACCCCGATTGTGTGGAAAGATCAAATCATTTTGCACCGGAAGGGGGAAATCGTCGCGCACTCAATTGAAACCGGAAAAAGACTTTGGTGGGTATCCTCTCCAACCAAAGGCGTGAGCACGCCGGTTATGGGAAAGGACAAACTCTACGTCGGCTGCTGGAGCAACTTTGCCGATCCTGGTCTGCGTTTGGCGATACCGGATTTTCGGGCATTTCTAAAGCAGAGCGATAAGAATGCCGATGGCTTGATTGCAAAAGATGAAATTCCAAATGATATGATGTTTGCTAGCCGAGCTGAGATTGTCGAAATAGAGGCAGGTCAGCTTTATGTCAGAAAATTTCTTGGGATGATTGATGCCAATAAGGACGATCAAATCGACGAGGAAGAATGGAAGCAAATTGTTAGCTTTATTACTTCATTTTACATGGACACGGGATTGTTGGCCATCAAGCCGGACGGCAGTGGAGACGTTACGCTCTCTCATGTTTTGTGGACGGAGAAAAAGGCGGTGCCGGAAGTGCCCTCGCCGATTTACTTCAATGGCCGGCTTTACATGGTTAAAGACGGCGGTCTCATTACTTGCATGGATGCTGAAAGTGGCCGCGTGCTGTTTCGAGAAAGGCTGGGAGCGCCTGGGCAGTATACTGCCTCGCCCATTATCGCTCGCGACAAAATATATATTGCTTCCGGCAGAGGAGTGATCACGGTTATTGCTACAACAGATCAATTCCAAATTCTAGCGCAGAATGATTTGAAAGAAGAAATCTACGCGACGCCGGCAGTGTTTGGCAACTCCATTTACGTGCGCACGACGAAATACTTGTACGCTTTTCGAGATGACGCGAATTAGAACTTAAAATCGTCATTCTGCAAGAACCTTCCTAGTCCTTGAGACAAATTCTACTTTTTAGAGATGTCGTAAGTGCGAGGAAAGGTTCTTCCAGAATGACAGTTTGAAGAAGACATTGTAAATCAACCCTGAGACCGTATAGATGCTAAAGCTTTGAGCGTTTTCGATGTCGAAAAAAAAAGTGCGACAACTGCGGCAAAGCAGGTGCGATTGAAAAGCGCATTACAAGAATCTATGGACGCGGACGCAATGCACTGGTCATTGAAAACGTGCCGGTGATTGTCTGTCCGCATTGCGGCGCAAGTTATCTTGAAGCCAAAACCTTGCACGAGATTGAACGCATCAAGCTTCATCGCAAGAGCTTCGCCAAATCACAAGCGCTCGACGTCGCCACTTTCGCGATGTAGAAATGGCCCGAATTGAAATTGGAAAGCACCTCGCCGTGGATAGCCGCGTTTGCGGCGGTCGTTTGATCTTCAAAGGCTCGCGCATTCCGGTTGCGCATGCGTTGGAGATGATCACGGCAGGTTATACTCCCGAAGGAGTATCCAAACAGTACTGCGGAATAATTTCACCGGCCGCGGTTCGTGAAGCACAATCGCTTATTCGCTGTGGGTTCTTGAAAGCTGATGCAGCAAGAGAAACCTTATCCGCCGAATCTCGCCGAAGTCACCGAGTGTCGCCGAACAAAAGCTTTTTTCGGTGAGTCTCGGTGCCTCCGGTGGCGCTTGGTGGAAAAGTTTTTTGACTTTGGCTTGGCAACGTTGGGCTTCATCTCCAGCGCTGAAAAGGATTCCGGAATGACACGTTCTTGAGTTTCAAGGCCAATTTCACTACTCGAAAATTGTTTGTAATGCGCTCTTTTAAAATTTCATCCTGATGGAACTTCCCTCGCACTCGGCACTTTTCCCAGCACGAGGGAAGTTTCTTACAGAATGACAATTCAAGGGCGTAGCAAATTAAACCGAAACGAGTATCACAAGCTGATCCTGATCATAAAAAGCCCATGACCACTCTCAATAGAGAAAACATGTTCGACCTCACCACGCTGCGCACGAAAGCGCAACAAACCAACGGCAAACAATATTGGCGCAGCCTCGACGAGCTGGCGGACACGAAAGAATTTCAGCAGCTCGTGGAAAAAGAGTTCTCGCAATATTTGCCCATCAGCAATCCCGTGAATCGCCGCACGTTTCTCAAGCTCATGGGCGCATCGCTCGCGCTCGCGGGATTGAATGCTTGCACGAAGCAGCCGCAGGAGAAAATTTTTCCATACGTGCAGCCGCCGGAAGAGTTGGTGCCCGGCAAGCCTCTCTACTTCGCGACGGCCATGTTGCGCGGCGGCTATGCCAACGGCGTGCTTGTGGAAAATCACATGGGCCGGCCCACGAAAGTAGAAGGCAGCCCCGAACATCCCGCGAGTCTCGGCGCGACGGATATTTTCGCGCAAGCCGAAGTGCTCAATCTTTATGATCCCGAACGCTCGCAAACGGTTGCGCATCTCGGCCGCATCAGCACGTGGGAAACGTTCGTCACCGCGATGAGCAACGCGCTCGAAGCGCAACGCGCGAAAGCCGGCGCGGGCTTGCGCATTCTCACCGAAACGATTACCTCCCCTTCGCTCGCGCATCAACTCCAAACTCTGCTCGCCGCGTTTCCTGCAGCGAAGTGGTATCAATACGAGCCGGTGAATCGCGACAATGTTTATGCGGGCGCAAAGCTCGCGCTCGGCGAGTTTGTCGAAACGCAATATCTTTTCGAGCAAGCCGAAGTCGTGCTCAGTCTCGATGCGGATTTCATGAGCGACATGCCCGGCAGCTTGCGTTATGCGCGCGATTTTATGAACAAGCGCCGCGTGGCCGATGAAGCAAAGATGAATCGGCTTTATGTGATCGAAAGCACGCCGACATTGACCGGCACAATCGCGGATCATCGTTTGGCCATGAAGCCGAGCGAGGTGGAGAACTTCGCGCGCGAATTGCTCGCGGAGATTGAAGATCGAGGATCGAAGATCGAAGGTCACGCAAGCAAGTGGATCAAGGCGATTGCGAGCGATCTGAAAAAGCATCGCGGCGCGTGTGTGGTTGTTGCGGGCGAGCAGCAATCAGCGGTGGTGCATGCGTTCGCGCATGTCATCAATCACACGCTCAATAATGTCGGCAAGACTGTGCTCTACACCGCGCCGGTGGTGGCGCAACCGACTTTGCAAACCGAATCGCTGCGTGAACTCAGCACTGAAATGGCGAGCGGGCAAGTCGAACTCTTGCTCATGCTCGGCGGCAATCCCGTGTTTAACGCGCCGGTGGATTTGAATTTTGCGCAAGCGTTCGACAAAGTGCCGCAGCGCGTGCATCTCAGCTTGCACGAAGATGAAACTTCCGAGTTATGTCATTGGCATATCCCCGCGCTGCACACGCTCGAAAGTTGGGGCGACGCGCGCGCGTTTGACGGAACGACGACGCTCATTCAGCCACTCATTGCCCCGCTTTATGGCGGCAAATCTTCCTACGAAGTGCTCGGCCTCTTCACCAATCAAGCCGGACAAACGACGCACGACATCGTACAATCATATTGGAAGAATCAAAACCTCGCGGTTAGATTTGAAGACTTCTGGCAGACCTCTTTGCACGACGGTTTGATTGCGGACTCCGCGCTGCCTGTGAAAATCGTGGATAGTGGATCGTTGATCGTTGATCGTGAATCACAATCTACAATCCACGATCCACGATCTACGGCCCACGCTCAACAATCCACCATCAACGATCAACAACTCGAACTAACCTTCCGCCCCGACCCCACACTCCACGACGGTCGCTACGCGAACAATGGCTGGCTGCAGGAATTGCCGAAGCCGTTCACGCGCTTGACGTGGGACAACGCTGCGCTCATCAGTCCGGCGCTCGCCGAGCGTTTGGGTTTGAAAGATGAAGACGTGGTTGATTTGCAATATAGCGGGCGCACGCTGCGCACGCCGATTTGGATTGTGCCTGGCCATCCCGCTGATGCCGTCACCATTCACTTCGGTTATGGTCGCATGCGCGGCGGAAAAATCGCGAACGGCACGGGCGTGAATGCGTATGCGCTGCGCACTTCGGATGCGGCTTGGCAAGGCGTTGGTGTTGAGATCAAAAAGACCGGCGAACGTTACGTGCTTGCGAGCACGCAGATTCATCACAATATGGAGAATCGCCATCTCGTGCGCGCGGGTACGATTGAGCAATTCATTCAGCATCCCGAGTTCGTGCATGAGATGGGGCACGAACCGGCAGATGACATGACGCTTTATCCTCCGCACAAGTATGAGGGCAATTCTTGGGGCATGGTGATTGATTTGAACGCGTGCATCGGCTGCAATGCTTGCACGATTGCCTGCCAATCGGAAAACAACATTCCAGTTGTCGGCAAAGAGCAAGTTGAGAACGGCCGCGAGATGCATTGGATTCGCGTGGATCGTTATTATGAAGGCGATCTTGACAATCCGGATACGTATCATCAGCCGTTGCCGTGCATGCACTGCGAGAACGCGCCGTGCGAGCCGGTGTGTCCCGTGGGCGCGACTGTTCACAGCGACGAAGGCTTGAATGACATGGTTTATAATCGCTGCGTGGGCACGCGCTATTGCGCGAACAACTGTCCGTATAAAGTTCGCCGCTTCAATTTTCTCTTGTATCAAGATTTCGAAACCCCGAGCTTGCAATTGTTGCGCAATCCCGACGTGAGCGTGCGCTCGCGCGGGGTGATGGAGAAGTGCACGTACTGCGTGCAGCGCATCAATTACGCGCGCATCGAAGCGAAGAAAGAAGACCGCGACATTCGCGACGGCGAGATTGTGACCGCGTGCCAGCAAGTGTGTCCCACGCAAGCCATCGCGTTCGGCAATATCAATGATCCGAATAGCCGCGTGGCCAAACTGCGCGCGAAGCCGCTCAACTACGGCCTGCTCGCGGATTTGAACACGCGCCCGCGCACAACGTATCTTGCGCGCTTGCGCAATCCCAATCCGGAGTTGGGAGAGAACGCGGAGCACGCATAGCTGCTGTTATGCCCAGTAGGTGTCACGCCTCCGAGAAGGAACTCAGAATGATATGGATACCGTGAGGAACACTGAGACAACAATTAAAGGCAAGGATTCACTACCGGCAATGACGCCCCGTTCAATCGTCGGTATGAGCTACGCCGAAAGAGTGCAGACGTACCTGTCCAGCACTCGCCTTCGACCACTTCTCCTTCGTGGTGATGCGCGGATCGTCTTAGATCAGCTACCGGCTTCGTCCATTGATTTCGCCATGACCTCACCGCCGTACTGGGGAAAACGCGAGTACGAAGCCGGAGGCATTGGCCTTGAGAACGACTATCAGGAGTTCATCAATCACCTGCTGGATATCTTCCTTTCACTGAAGCGTGTTCTCAAACCCGAGGGTTCGTTCTGGCTCAACATCGGGGATACCTACCACGATAAGGGCTTGGCCGGCATTCCTTGGCGAGTGGCGCTCGAACTTACCGACAAGCAAGGTTGGATTTTGCGAAACAGCGTGATTTGGAACAAAGTCAAGAGCGGCATGGATAACACGAAAGATCGCCTCGGCAATGTTCACGAACATATCTTTCACTTCGTGAAGCAGGCGAAGTACTACTACGACGCTGATGCGATTCGGTCAAAGCCCAGGGAGGCGCGGGTCGTTAATGGCGCCGTCGTATCAGCGACCGGAGTTTCCGGCGTCCGCTACAAGCGGCAGATCGAACTCTCTACCTCGTTGAACGAAGAAGAGAGACAAGCTGCTTTCGAAGCATTGAACCAGATCCTGGCAGACGTCGGTGCTGGACGCATCTCGGATTTCCGGATGATTATTCGCGGCCAACAACGCGCAACTCACTCCAACAACGAAAAGGTCTCGGGCCGTGCCAAGGAACTGCGCGATAAAGGATTCTACTTCCTGCGATACCATCCGAACGGTAGCAAGCCGGCCGACGTATGGGACATCATGCCCGAAGACACACAGAACAGGGAGACGCACTACGCACCCTACCCGGTGGATCTGTGTCGCATTCCCATTCTAGCGACATGCCCTCACGGGGGAGTAGTGCTTGATCCGTTCTGCGGAACGGGTACAACCCTTCTTGCCGCGCGTGACCTGGGGCGTCAGTCCATCGGGATTGACATTTCAAGCCACTACCTGAAGATCGCAGAGGAACGATGCGCAACGCTCCTATGAGTACGGTTCTCGAACTCTTCGGCCACTCAGCCGAAAGTCCGCGGAAGGACTGGTCGCGTGTCGTGCGTGAGCAGCAGTGCCCGTTTCTATCAAAGACATGCTACAAGGTTCGAAAGAGCGACCCCGGCACTGCCATAGGCTCATGCACAGTTCTTTACGGCAAGGAGCAAGAGCCGGTGGTGATCTGCCCGACGCGCCTTCTTGAACGACGTCAGATATTCACCGACTGCCTGCATTTGTTGACCACACATGAACCGGGAAACGAGCTTCACATCGTTCAAGAGGTCTTAGTTCCTGGTGGGAGCGTTGACTACTTTCTGGCATCGGCTCGAGAGGGCAAGGTGAAAGATTTCGTAGGAATTGAGATTCAGACTCTGGATACTACCGGCACCGTATGGCCGGAACGACAGCGACTCCTGAAGAAACTCGGCGTCACACGCAGAGACAAAGAAGAGTCATCGACAAAGTCATACGGCATGAATTGGAAGATGACGGCGAAGACGATCTTGGTCCAGATGCACCACAAGATTCAGACTTTCGAGCATGTCAATAAGAAGCTGGTTCTTGTGCTCCAGGACAAGCTCTTCGGTTACATGGCGAAGGAGTTCACCTTCGAGCATTTGAAGAACCCGGCCGCACTTGGCGATGCGATGCACATGCACGTGTACCGACTGGAGAAGCAGTCTGACCGATCGTTTAAATTGGGTATGCACTCGAGAGTAAGTACCGACGCCGACGGAATCGCAGCATGCCTTGGGCTTCAGGCCGAGGCCCGGATTGAGTTGGCCCAAATTGTCACGGCTCTGGAAGCAAAGCTATCTTCTAGCACACTTTTCAAGCCGGTGTAAGCGATAGGCTTCTGGCAAAAAGGGAGTATAAATTTGGCGTTAGGGCAGCCAAGAGAGACGGAAAAATTCGCGCCTCGCAGGCTTTACTGAGTGCAAACTCGGTCGCACCGTCCGAAGATTAGGAGAATCAGAAAATGAAACGACTGTTTTGTATTCTTTTCGTTTTTATCGCCGCCGACATCGGCGCGCAGGAGAAAAAAACACCGGTTTACTATTTCAACCCCCACTGGTCTCCGAACGGAAGAACCATCGTTTTTGAGTCAACCCTGGGCGGCAAATCGGCCATTTACACAATTTTTGCAGACGGCTCAGACCTGCGCCAACTAACCGATCCGGCGACGACCGCAGGACAGCCGCGATTTTCACGCGATGGAAAACAAATCGTTTTTTATTCCGAGCGCGACGGGCATTTGCAGTTGTTTGTAATGAACGCCGACGGCTCGGGGCAGCGGAAACTGACCGACACCGCGGATTTGGACTATCTGCCGGATTTTTCACCGCGCGGCGATTACGTCGTCTTTCAATCCCGCGCCGAGCGTCCGGCAATCGCACACGACATCTATATCATCCGGACTGACGGCAGCGGCAGAACGCGGCTGACCGACGGGAATTTCGGCTACACGGCGCCGAAATTTTCACCGGACGGCAAGAGAATTGTTTTTAACAGAACCGTCGTCCCGAAAAAATATTACCGCGACTTGACGCGCGACGAGATGCAACAAATGAAAAACTCAGAAGAAATTTTTGTGATGAATACTGACGGCACCAACCAGAAAAATCTGACCAATAACGAGGTTGAGGATTCATCCCCGCAATGGTCGAAAAACGGTAAGACGATTTATTTTATGAGCGGGCGGGGCGGCTCGCCGAACGTTTACGCGATGAATACGGACGGCTCAAACCTCCGCAAAATCGCCGACGGCAAAACCGTTACCAATCCTCTTATCTCGCCCGACGAAAAGTTTTTCGCTTATACAAAAGAGGTTGACGGGAAATGGGCGGTTTATATCCACGAAATCAAAACGGGCAAAGCACGAGTTTTGGTTGGAAATTAAACGAGGAATGGCAATAATTAGCCACTGCCTAACACGAGCTGTGCGGATTGGGCGAGCCGTGCATGAAATTCGGTGCGGCGGTAATTCCAAGTGCAAGGCATCAACTACGCGCGCATAGAGGCGAAGAAAGAAAACCGCGACATTCGCGACGGCGAGATTGTGACCGCGTGCCAGCAAGTGTGCCCCACGCAAGCCATCGCGTTCGGTAATATCAATGACCCGAACAGCCGCGTGAGCAAGTTGCGTGCGAAGCCGTTGAACTACGGCCTGCTCGCAGATTTGAACACGCGCCCACGCACAACGTATCTCGCGAGGCTACGTAATCCGAATCCGGAGCTGGAAGAGGGCGCGGAGCACGCATAACGACTGTTAGAACTTCTTGAAAATTCTTGAAGCACAGTAATCGTTGTAAACATGATCAACCGTGTGGTTATTGGAGATCAAGATGGAACAGATGGAAGTCGAAAATCTGATCGATAAGAAGCTCAAAGAAAAATTTAGTAAAAGAAGTATTGTTGAAGCAGAGCTCCAGATCACGGAGAAGAGATTGCAAGTCGTTTTGGCACTATTTGTAGTTCTTGGAATTCTCCTTCCTATTTATATAACCTATACAGCCAAAAGTGATGTTAACGAAGCCATCAAAAATATGAAGGAAGAGTTTGGTAGGCTTGCAGCTACACAATTACGTAAACCCATCATAGATTGTACTATCAACGGAAGAAATTTAAGAGGATCTTTAGTAACTCTCATCAACGGGGCTTTTTCATTTCAATATTTCGAACTCAAAAATATTGGAGATGCTCCTGCTAATAATATCAGGGCCAGATTATTATTCGGCGCTAATGAAAGAATCTCAAGCAGCCAACAAGCATCTATTTGGATAAAGCGAGACGATTTAATCAACGATGAGCCCGCTTTTCCGAATGTGCTTTACTATAAGTATTTTGAATCCCCATCTCCTAAAATAAAACTACAACCAGGCGCTTTTGGAGCTGGCGGCGGAGGAACCGAACCATATGGCGAGATACTGGAAAAACTAGACCCAACGGAATCGATTCGCATTTTTGTACATGATCTACACAATTACTTTTTAGAACTACAATCTACCAAAGGGGATTTCTATGTACCTGCAATTCTAAAAGTTTATTATGGGCAGCCAGAGCCAACGGCAATTCATTTTACCTTGGTTGTAAAGTCAGAATAGTTTGGCTCAAGGGCTTTCCAGCCCTGTTAAGAAAAGGCCAGAGTTCTAACAAAAAATGCTGCGCCGCCGCACATTTTTGGCATTAGGCCGCAACATCAGAACCCGCAGTCTCCGATGATCAAAGTTTTTCTTAAGCTCCTTGGCATACTTGGCACCATCGCCGGGCCCTTGAAATCGGCGTTTGACCTTGCGCAAGCGTTAAGGGCCAACCGGATTCAGGCAAAGGGACGATGGGCCGCGCAAGACAGGCGACTTTTTGATGAATTGAGAAATCTGCTTGATGAAAACACGACGATGCGCGAACTGCGCGCGCAAGACTATCGAGGCGCGTTTTCCCGCCTGCCTTTGCAACATCTCGATCAGTTTCTCGATCGATCATCACACGCAGATTGCAAATTTTTTGATGCTAAAGTAGAAAAACGGCGCAAGCTGCTACATGATGAGATAGAAAGATTCAGAAATCTTCTGATGCAAGAAACCTTCGCTCTTGATGACCGGCCAGATTACTCGAGAGTACCTGACCTGCGCAAACGTGAGAGCGTGGATTTCCTCCGCAAAGTTTCGAATGATGATGAGGACTTTGAGCGCCGATATGCAGAGTTGAGTCAACATCTCGAGCGCGTGTGTAACCAACTCAACGAAATGGCCGACCGAATTATTGAACTACACCGAGAGTTCATCAGAGCGGGCCGCGAACGGTTGGCGCAGTGAAATGCGGGTCAAGCTGGCCGTTAGTGTCGTCTTTCAAACTTTTTAAAGCACAACCACTGTCTCCCGTGCTCAAAAAGATTCCTCCTGAATGACATGATCTTTGGCGGTTTGTTTGATTACGGATTTTGATCGTCAATTCTTATTTGAGAAGAGACAGTGGTTGTTTGAAAATATACTTCAGGTGACGCGATGCCGTCGCTTTGAAGTCATCTAGCCTGAAAAGATAAAAGTCAGGTAAACAAGCAAAGATGACACCTCGGTGGAGCAGCGACTTGCCATAAAAAAATGCTAGCGGGGTATGGCGCTGCGGCAACGCATTCGAACAAGTCACACTTCAACTTAAAATTTACGTCATCGCCAAGTGACCAACACCCCCCTGGCCCCCCTCAAGGGGGGAATTCGTTGGACAATATGCCGGCGCGATGACATTCACGATGAGTTTCGCAAACTGAAAAGCAAAGCACATTCACCATTCGCATGAATACGACTGAGACCACGACACCGATTTTAAAAGACGAGCCTGAGCACCATCACGTGCGCGTGCTCACGGACGAGCCGATCATCGAGCCGGGGCATACGTATGCTTCGGTCACGGACAAGATCAGTTCCATTGTGCTCACGCGCAAAACGCCGAAAGGCTGGCTGCTCGGCTTCGGCGTTGCGTTTGCCGTGACCATGGTTTTGTTTTATGCGCTCGGCGTTTTGCTCGTAAAAGGCGTGGGCATTTGGGGCATCAACAATCCTGTGGGCTGGGGCTTCGCGATCATCAATCTCGTGTGGTGGATCGGCATCGGCCACGCGGGCACGTTGATTTCCGCGATCCTTTTGCTCATGCGGCAAGAGTGGCGCACGTCGATCAACCGTTTCGCGGAAGCGATGACGCTGTTCGCGGTCGCGTGCGCGGGCATCTTTCCGCTCGTGCATGTTGGTCGTCCGTGGCTCGCGTATTGGCTCATTCCATATCCGAACACGATGGCGCTCTGGCCGCAAACGCGCAGCCCGCTGGTGTGGGATGTGTTTGCGATCTCAACGTATGCAACGGTGTCGCTGCTGTTTTGGTACACGGGCCTCGTGCCGGACTTTGCGACGTTGCGTGATCGCGCAAAGAGTCGTTGGGCGCAACTCGGCTATGGCATTCTCGCGATGGGCTGGCGCGGGTCGGCGATGCACTGGCATCGTTATGAAGTCGCGTACTTGTTGCTCGCGGGTTTGGCCACGCCGCTCGTGCTCTCGGTGCATACGGTCGTGAGCTTCGACTTTGCGATGGGCATCATTCCGGGCTGGCACGCGACGATCTTTCCGCCGTACTTTGTCGCGGGCGCAATCTACGCGGGTTTCGCGATGGTGCTCATTCTCGCGATTCCGCTGCGCAAGTTTTACGGCCTCGAAGATTTCATCACCATGCGCCACTTGCGCAACATGGCGAAGGTCATGCTCGCCACCGGCTTGATTGTGGTGTATGGTTATTTTATGGAAGCGTTCATGGCGTGGTACAGCGGCAATCAATATGAAATGTACATGATCATGAATCGCATGACCGGGCCGTATGCGTTTTGGTATTGGCTCTTGATCTTCTGCAACGCGGTGGCGCCGCAAATTTTGTGGTTCGAAAAAATGCAGAACAACGTGGCCGTGCTCTTCACCATCGCGCTGATCGTGAGCGTGGGCATGTGGCTCGAACGCTTCATCATCGTTGTGACGAGTTTGCACCGCGACTTTCTGCCCTCTTCGTGGGGCATGTATTATCCGACGTTTTGGGATTGGGCAACGTACCTCGGCACCATCGGCATGTTCTTCATGCTGATCCTGCTTTTCGTGAGGTTGATGCCTTCGATTTCGATTTTTGAGATGAGGACGTTGGTGCCCGACAAAGAGCAAGATGCGAAGTAAAAAGGAGCGTCTATCATGCAAATCCATGAACTCGTTGTCGAAATGAAGCTGCTGGAGCGCCGCCTGACGCTTTATGAAGAGAAGTATGGAATTCTCAGCGAAGATTTTTATTCTGCTCTGATGAGCGGCAAGCTCGAACGGTACGACGAATTTGACGAGACGCGCGCGGATTTCAGCCGTTGGAAAGGCGTGCATGAGACTTGGTTGCGCCGCAAGCAAGCGTACTCAAGCCAAATGCAGCAGCACGAAGTAGCGGAAAGTTTGCGTTTTCAACCGGCCTATTAAAGGCGCAGCGCTATGTTGGAGAGCCCTCTAAAATCACTGCCGGCATACAGTAACTTCGTAGCCGAATTGTTTGATCGCGACACGATTACTCGTTCGACGGTAGTGGTTTGGTCGAATAGCCCATATACCGGAATGGCTGAGGGCGAAGTCTTTTTTCAGGGAGGTTTGCGCTTGCGCATGCGAGAAGAGTTGGATTTCGACGCGGGCTTGATCACGTCTTATGGCTACGAAGTATATCGCGGCGGTGAGAAGTTATTTTGGTATGACGACTTCCCGCATCCGAATGACGCGACACTGGCTTCGAGTTTCCCGCATCACAAACATGTGCCGCCGGATATAAAGCATCATCGCATTCCCGCGCCGGAAATGAGCTTTGCGCGGCCGAATCTCGAGACTCTTGTTAATGAAGTTGAAGCGCTGATTATCGACGCATGAAGATAGCTGCTCTGAAAAAGCGCTTGCGCAAAGATCGCCCGAAGACGGTCATCAGCCTGAAGCTCCCCGATGATGTTATCGCCGATTTGCAACGCATCGCACCGTTGCTCGGCTTTTCCAATTATCAAGCGCTGATTCGCGCTTACATTGGCAAGGGATTGCGCGCCGATCTTGAACGAGAATCACGTCCCGTGCGTGGTCACGGCGCATTTTTAAATGGCTACGCTGAAAGCGACGAAGGTCTTTATGAAAAATAAAAAAGAAGAATCATCTCTCTACGGCCTCATGGCCGAATATGACAACCCGCAAGAATTGATGGCCGCGACCGCTGCCGCGCACGTCGTCGGCTATCGCACGATGGATGCTTATTCGCCCTTCCCTATCGAAGGCATGGCGGAGATGCTGCACGAGCACAAGAATCGTTTGCCCAAGCTCGTGCTCATCGGCGGCATTGTCGGCGCGGTGCTCGGGTTCGGCTTTCAATATTATGCCGCAGTGATCGACTATCCGCTCAATGTCGGCGGAAGGCCTTTCAATAGTTGGCCTTCGTTCATTCCGATCACGTTTGAAGTGACGATTCTCATCGCCGCATTCACCGCGGTGCTCGGTATGTTCGCGCTCAACGGTTTGCCGCAGCCCTATCATCCCGTGTTCAATGTCGAACGTTTCGCGCACGCGAGCCGCGATCGTTTCTTTCTCTGCATCGAAGCGACTGATCCGAAATTCGATATTGAAGAGACGAAGAAATTTTTGGAGAGCACGAGGACGCTGGGCGTGTACGAAGTGGAGCCGTGAGGTTTCGTGGATGGTGGATTGTAGATAGTAAATTGCAAAACACTGCAAGGGAGGAAGTATGGCGTTAGCAAAGAGTTTTCGAGAGTTGGAAGTTTACAAGTTGGCGCTATCGGAATCCAAAAAGATATTTTTACTTTCAAAGAATTTCCCGAAGGATGAAAGATATTCGCTCACCGATCAAATTCGAAGGTCGTCACGTGCCGTCAACGCCATGCTCGCCGAAGCTTGGGCGCGACGAGTTTATCAAGCAGCCTTTGTGAACAAGATCAATGAAGCGCTAGGTGAAGCAATGGAAACGCAGGCGTGGTTGGATCACGCTTTGAATTGTGAATACATCAACTCGAAAGAACATCACGAGTTGGACAATGCTTGGCAACATGTCGGCGCTATGCTCAATCGCATGATGCAAGAAGCCGATTCGTTTTGCAAGAATGCAGTGAAAAGATAACGGGCACCTATGAAACTATTTGCAAACAACATTTTTTTTAGATTCAAGGCTTATTATCAAGCTTTCATGTTTGGTCAGCAAGGCTCTGTACGATACACCATCCACGATCAACGATCTACTATTTTTCACTCACGATCCACGATCAACTATCTACTATCCACTATGCTAGTGCTAGCGACAACGGCTTGCCGCCAAGACATGCATGATCAACCCAAGCTCGAGCCGTTGGAGAAAAACACTTTCTTCGCCGATCAACGCGCTTCGCGGCCGCTCGTTGAAGGCACGGTTGCGCGCGGGCAATTGC
This sequence comes from bacterium, assembly GCA_041918175.1. Classification (GTDB taxonomy): domain Bacteria; phylum Zhuqueibacterota; class Zhuqueibacteria; order Zhuqueibacterales; family Zhuqueibacteraceae; genus JABWAN01. The sequence continues at coordinate 57,194 of JAYRWE010000029.1, read as the reverse complement.
GCATCGACGAGCATCTCTACACCGGAAAAGTGAATGGCGAGCTCGTGACGACGCTTCCGTTTGCTGCGACGAAAGAAGTGCTCGAACGCGGCCGCGAACGCTACAATATTTTCTGCTCGCCCTGTCACGACCGCATCGGCTCCGGCAATGGTATGATCGTGCAACGCGGTTTTCGCAAACCGCCCTCGTTTCATCTCGACCGTCTGCGCGAGATGCCGGTCGGGCATTATTTCGACGTGATGACCAACGGCTTCGGCACGATGTACAGCTATTCCGACCGCATCACGCCGAAAGATCGCTGGGCCATTGCGGCATACATTCGCGTGCTGCAATTGAGCCAAAACGCCGCGCTCTCCGACGTGCCGACAGAGCAACGCAGCACACTCGAAAACAAGTAAGGCAAATCGAAAAACAGACCAGGCAGAAACATGGAGGGCAGAAAAATCTTTTTGCTTATCGCTTTGTTCATCTTTCTGCCTTCGCTTTGAATCGTTTTGCCGGAAATCGTTTTGCTTTTCACTGTTTTTAGAGCAGAAGAATATTCAAGGCGTATCGCTTCATTTATCTTTCTGCCCTACATTTTTCTGCCTTCGCTTTTAAATAGTTTTGCCAGAAATCGTTTTGCTTTCCATCTTTCAAGGTAATCTTCATGACGCAACTTGACGACTTACAGCCACAATTGAAACGCATTCAGCTTTGGGCCATCATTGCCGGAGCGCTCGGACTTGCCGCATGCGCATTCGGCGCGCTGCAAAACACCGAGCAGTTTTTTCGCTCGTATCTTTTCGGCTTTCTCTTTTGGTTCGGCATCGCGGCCGGTTCGCTCGCGTTTCTCATGTTGCATCATCTCGTTTCCGGCGGCTGGGGCTTTGTGATTCAGCGCATGTTGGAATCCGCGGCGCGCACGTTGCCTTTGCTGCTCCTGCTTTTTGTGCCGATCTACTTCGGTATGCAAGAGCTTTATCTTTGGGCGCGTCCCGAAGTCGTGAGCGCGGATAAAATTCTGCAGCACAAGAGCGCGTATCTCAACGTGAATTTCTTTTGGGTGCGCACGGCCATTTACTTTGCACTGTGGATTCTATTCACGTACCTCTTGAGCAAGTGGTCGCATCAACAAGATCAAACCGCGGATCAAAAATTCACGAGCCGGCTGGAAGCGATCAGCGGACCCGGCCTCGTCATCTTCGTGCTCACCGCAACCTTCGCGTCGGTTGATTGGGCAATGTCGCTCGACCCGCATTGGTTCTCCACCATTTTCGGCGTGCTCTTCGTGGTGAGCCAGGGACTCACCACGCTCGCGTTCGTTATCGTGATGCTCAATCTGCTCGCGAAGTATCAGCCCATCGCCGAAGTGATTTCGCGGCGGCAGTTTCACGATCTCGGCACGCTGATGTTCGCGTTCGTGATGCTCTGGGCTTATGTCTCGTTCTCGCAATTCTTGATCATTTGGTCGGGCAATTTGCCCGAAGAAATTCCGTGGTACATTCAACGCTTGCGCGGCAGCTTCGGCGTGTTTGCCACGCTCGTGCTCGTGTTTCATTTCGCGCTGCCTTTTGTGCTCCTGCTCTTGCGTCGCGTGAAGCGCAACGCGGCATATTTGACGAAAGTCGCGATTGCCATGCTCGTCGCGCGTTTGATTGACTTGTATTGGGTCGTTGCGCCGAGTTTTCATCATGGCGAGTTGCATTTGCATTGGATGGATCTTGCGGCGCCGGTTGCGATTGGCGGCATTTGGCTCGCGGCGTTCATTTGGCTCCTGCAAGGCCGCGCACTCTTGCCGTTGCACGATCCGCGTTTGCAAGAGGCATTTGAGGCGCGCGGGCATTGAGTAATCTTTTGTAATGTCATTCTGTAGGAAACTTCCCTCGTGCTCGGAACAACAGCGCTGCAGAAGTTTGTCGCGAGCACGAGGGAAGGTCCTTCCAGGATGACATGTATAGAAGCCGTTTCAAGGATCTGATTTTGTCTTGTTCCCAAACTCTGTTTCGAATCTCGGCTCGTTTGAAACGGAGTTTCTGCGCCACTTGCGTTCCCAAACTGGAGTTTGGGAACGAGATCATTGTAGCGCCGGCCTCTTGTGGGCCGCTCTTCATGCACGTTGCATTGCCCCACAAGGGGGCAGAGCTACGGGTCGTTTGAAAATATCAGCTAGGCGGCGGGATGCCATCGCTTTGAAGTCAGCTCGCTTGAAAAGATAAAAGTCAGGTAAACAAGCAACGATGACACCTCGGTGGAGCAGCGACACAACATAAAAAGCAGCTCGTGTTTGGTAACAATGCTAGTGCTCAAAAAGAATTTTTTTGTTTGATACTTTTGTCTTGTTCCCAAACTCTGTTTCGATTCCTTTTGAAACAGAGTTTCAGCAGCACTTGCGTTCCCAAACTGGAGCTTGGGAACGAGAACCGACTAGAGATAAAAAATCATGCACGAAACCACGAAAATAGACGCGGCGCAAACCAACGGTCGCGGTTATGAAACAAGCGACGCCAATGTCGGCGCGGTCGCGAAGTTCGGCATCGGTCTCGCGATTGTCTGCGGCATCGCGCTGGTGTTGATGTTCGTTATGTTGAACAGCTTTCGCGCGGATAAAAAAAGCAGCGAGCCGTCAATGTCGCCGATGGCGAGCCAACGCGAGGCGCTGCCGCCCGAGCCGCGTTTGCAAGTGCACCCCAATGCTGATTGGCAGAAATACCAAGCTCAAGAAGACTCGCTCTTGCAAAGTTACGGCTGGATTTCGCGCGAGGCGGGCGTGGTGCGCTTGCCCGTTGATCGCGCGTTGGAGTTGGTCGCAGAGCGCGGCTTACCGGCGCGGGTTGAAGATCGAGAATCGAAGATGGAAGATGGAGAATCGCGCCCATGAAATACCATTTTCTATCTTCAATCATCTATCTTCTGTTCTCAATGATCACAGCAACGACCGCCCACGCCCAACTCGGCGCGAGCGTACAGCCGGAGATTTTGCGCAGCGTCGGCATTGACCAAAAGTTGAATGAGCAATTGCCGCTGGAGTTGAACTTTCGCGATGAAGAAGGACAGACGGTCGCGTTGCAAAAGTATTTCGGCGAGAAGCCGGTGGTCATTGCATTGGTTTATTATGAATGCCCGATGCTCTGCACGCAAGTGCTCAATGGCTTGACCGAGACTTTGCGGCCGCTCTCGTTTAATGTCGGCGAGCAATTCGAAGTCGTGACGGTGAGTTTCGACCCTCGCGAAACGCCGGCGCTGGCTGCGGCGAAGAAGAAAGTTTATTTGGAAAAATATAATCGCCGCGGCGCGGAGAATGGTTGGCACTTTCTCACCGGCGATAGCATTGCGATTCAGCAATTGACCGAGGCCATCGGCTTTCGCTACAAGTACGATGCGTTCACGAAACAATATGCACACGCGAGCGGCATCGTGGTCGCTACTCCGCAAGGCAAACTCGCGCGCTATTTTTTCGGCATTGAATATCCCATACGCGACTTGCGCTTTGCGTTGATCGAAGCCACGGAGAATCGCATCGGCAACGTGGTCGATCAAGTGTTGATGTATTGCTTTCATTATGATCCTTCGACGGGCAAGTACAGTTTGGCGGTGATCAACGTGCTGCGTGTGGCCGGCGTTTCGACCGTGCTCGCGCTCGGAACGTTTATGCTCGTAATGCTGCGGCGGGAAAAAGATAAACGCTCCAACCTTGGCTGAGCCGAGGTTTCAAAGGTTCTTGCAAGCTCTCATCACAAGAAAACTTTCCGCCGAGAGCACCGAAGACACCGAGATTCGCCGAATAAAACATCTTTATCGTGGAGCCTCGCATGCCGAACAAAACGATTCTCTGTCTCGCCAGTTATGAAAAGGGGCAGGAGTTTCTGCGCGAGTGCAAGCGCCAGGGCTGCACCGTCTATTTGCTCACCACGAAAGATTTGGAGCATGCGGATTGGCCGCGCGAAAGCATCGACGAGATGTTTTATATTCCCGATCTCTACAATCGCAACGACGTGGTGCTCGGGGTGAGCTACATGGCGCGCACGCATGTGATTGATCGCATCGTGCCGCTCGATGATTATGATTTGGAAATGGCGGCCACACTGCGCGAGCATTTGCGCGTGCCCGGCATGGGCGAAACCACCACGCGCTACTTTCGCGACAAGCTGGCGATGCGCGTGCGTGCGCGAGATCGCGGTATTCTCGTGCCCGAGTTCATTCAGATTTTGAATTACGAGGCGCTGCGTAATTTTATGGCAAACGTGCCCGGCCCATGGGTGCTCAAGCCGCGCTCGGAAGCTTCTTCGATTGGTTTGAAAAAAGTTCATAACGCCGAAGAGTTGTGGCAATCGTTGGAGATGTTGGGCGATCGGCAGTCGTTTTATCTGCTCGAACGTTTCGTGCCCGGCGAAGTTTACCACGTTGATTCTATCGTGTGGGATAATAAAATCGTTTTCGCGGAGACGCACAAATACGGCCAGCCGCCGATGAGCGTCATGCACGAAGGCGGCTTGTTCACGAGCCACACATTGCCGCGCGGCTGCGCCGAGGAAGTTGAACTCAAAGCGCTCAATCAAAAACTCGTGGAAGCGCTCGGTCTTTTGCGCGGCGTGAGCCATACGGAATTTATTCGCGGCAAAGAAGATGGCCGCTTCTACTTTCTCGAGACCGCGGCGCGCGTGGGCGGCGCGAATATCGTCGAAGTGGTCGAAGCTTCCACCGGACTCAATCTCTGGGCCGAGTGGGCGAAGGTTGAAATCGCGGGTGATGACAGTGAGTATCGTTTGCCTTCGCAGCGCAGCGATTATGGCGGCGTGATTATTTCGCTCGCTTCGCAGGAGCAGCCCGACACTTCGGCGTATAATGACGCTGAAATTTTTTGGCGTTTGAAAAAGAAAAGCCACGTCGGCTTCGTGCTCTCTTCGCCCAGCTTGGAGCGCGTGAAAAATTTGTTGGATGATTACAGTCGCCGCATCTATGCGGAGCACTTCGCCAAACTGCCCGCGCCGGATAAGCCGACTAGTTGAGACAAAGGGCAAGGCGCAAGGGGCAAAAAAGCTCTTCCGCCGAAGTTCACTGAAGACACCGAGTGTCGCCGAGAAAAGCTTTTAATGGTTTTGCCGAAAATAGTTTTGTCTTCATCTCTTGAAATAGAAAACGCATTGATTAACGCCTACGACCCGAATTTATGAACAAAGAGTTTCGCATCTTCCCCGAACAAGCTTCATCTCTCGCCGGACAGGTTGATTTGCTCTACTATGTGCTGACCGGCCTCAGCATTTTTTTTGCGCTGCTCATCTTCTTTCTCATTTACGTTTTCGCGGTGCGCTATCGCCGCCGCTCGGAAGATGAAGTGCCGCGCCAAATTCCCGGCCTGCTGCAACTCGAACTCGCGTGGTCGATTATTCCGCTCGGCATTTGCCTCGTCATCTTCGTGTGGGGCGCGAAGCTTTATTTCAACACGTATAGCCCTCCGCGCGATGCGTATGAAATTCTCGTGGTCGGCAAGCAATGGATGTGGCACATTCAACATCCCAACGGCAAGCGCGAGATCAACGAACTGCACGTGCCCACGGGCGAGCCAATCAAACTCACGATGGCGTCGGAAGACGTGATTCACAGTTTCTATGTGCCCGCGTTTCGCACGAAGAAAGATGTGGTGCCCGGACGTTATGCGACGATGTGGTTCGAAGCGATCAAGCCCGGCGAGTATCATCTTTTCTGCGCGGAATATTGCGGCACGAAGCATTCGCAAATGATCGGTCGCGTGGTGGTGATGGACCCGGCGGAATATCAACAATGGCTCAGCGGCGGCGAGAGCAACGACCCGCCTACGGTTGCCGGTGAAAAACATTTTCAGCAAATCGGCTGCGTCACGTGTCACGGCGAAAAGCCCGGCAGTCGCGGCCCTTCGCTGAAAGGTGTGTTCGGCTCGCAAGTCGCGCTGCAAAATGGCAAAACTGTTTTGGCAAATGAAGAATATTTGCGCGAATCAATTTTGCAACCCAACGCGAAAACCGTTGCGGGATATCAATCCCTCATGCCCACATATCAAGGCCAAATCAGCGAAGCGAATCTGTTGCAGATCGTGGCGTATTTGAAGGCGTTAGAGAAATAGCGGCGCACGGCCTTCCAAGCCCAATGACGCAAACTTTTTAACAAGGCAATGGCGGAAAAATGATTCGCAGAAAAATTTTCATGGCGTCATTTATCATCAATGCTTGCGTCATTCTGGTTTCATGGTTGCCCATGACGATGGCGCAAACGCAAAACCGCGCGGCGAAACTCGAAGCCACCACGGATAATGGCGATTGGTTCGTGCTCGGAAAAGACGCGCTGGTTGGCGGACCGCACCATACGCGTCATGCCGAGCTTTTTGGCAAGAATCTCGACGGCTACAATTACGTTGTGCTGCAAGGCGTCGATAAAGTTCAAGCCACGGCAATGGACGGCGGCGGTTATTTTATCGGCATCAAAGCCGTTCCCGCGGAATCGCCGGTTGGTTATGAGTTGCAACTCTTTGCGCGCTCCCTGCTGGCGCCGCCGCGCACGACGAGCTACTGCAGCGGCGCGACTTACGCGGCCTTCATCGAGCAGCTCAATCTCCTCTTTTTCGAGCACGGCAAACGCCTCAGTGATGACCGCTATGAGGCCATTCGCTTGCAGGAAGAAGACGGCGGTCGCCGGGAAGATACAATCAAGTTTTGGGGCAAATGGAACGACGACGGCTTCGGCAGCCACTACGCGCTCGTGCAGTATTCAAAAATGGGGCAGGAAATCAAACCGCGCAACGCGCGCCCCGGCGATTTCATGAATATTTCCTGGCAAAAGGGCGGCGGGCACTCGGTGGTGTTTCTCGGCTGGTGCCAAGATGAAAACGGCGAAAAGCACGTCGTGTATTGGGCCAGCCAAACCCGTACCAATGGCTTCGGCGATGAAGTGGTGCCGCTCGCGCGTATCAAAGAAGTTAAAACCGTTCGTCTCACGCATCCGGAAAATATTTTCACGTTCGACGTCAATGCCGCCGTGCAACGCGAGATTCCCGGAGACAAGATCGATTGGTGAAAGCGAATGAGCAATCTCGTAGCATAAGCTTCCAAGCCTCAAACGAAGGCACGCTGGGAGCTTGCGCTAAGACGGTTTCTTGAGTCGAGCTAACGATGGAACATCAAGAAGTCGGGCGTTATTGGAATGCCAATGCCGAAGCGTGGACACAGCTTGCGCGCGCGGGCTATGATATCTATCGCGATCATCTCAACACGCCCGCGTTCTTTGACATATTGCCGGAAGTGGCCGGTCTCTCGGGTTTGGATATCGGTTGCGGTGAAGGCCACAATACCAGATTGCTCGCACAGCGCGGCGCGAAGATCACCGCAATTGATATTGCCGAGACGTTCATCGCGCACGCGCAACGTGCCGAAGAACAAGAGCCGATGGGCATCGACTATCATATTGCCAGCGCCGTTGCTCTGCCTTTTGCCGAGAATAGCTTTGACTTCGCCACGGCCTTCATGAGTTTGATGGACATTCCGGAAACCGAGCAAGCGTTCGCCGAAGCTTATCGCGTATTAAAGCCCGGCGGCTTTTTGCAGTTTTCTATCACGCATCCATGCTTTGATACGCCGCATCGCAAAAATCTGCGCGATGAAAATAGTCGCACGTATGCCCTCGAAGTGGGCGACTACTTTCGTAATCTCGAAGGCGAGGTAGCCGAATGGATTTTCGGCGCGGCACCGCTTGAGTTGAAACAAGCTCTGCCGAAATTCAAAACGCCGCGCTTCACGCGCACGATCAGTCAATGGCTGAATTTGTTGATTGAAACCGGCTTTCTCATCGAGCGCATCGCGGAGCCGCGGCCGAGCGATGATACCGTGCGGCGATGTCCCCACGTGCAGGATGCGCAAGTCGTGGCTTACTTTCTTCACCTTCGTGTAAGGAAAAATTTTTGAGCACGATAGCGCTCTTCGGCGACGCACTGCAAATGTATCTCGGAGAGCCGGAAACCACGCCGCATTTGGACAATGTGCATCGCTTCATGGCGGGCGTGTATTTGGGCACAGGCTTCATCGGCATGTGGGCGGGCGCGACGATTCGCCAGCAAAGCACACTGGTTTATCTCATTGCGGTGAGCGTATTCTGCGCGGGAGTGGGCAGGCTCGTGTCGATCAGCAAAGTCGGCTTGCCCGAGCCGAGCGCAGTGTGGCTGGCGTATTTGATTCCCGAACTGCTCGTGCCGTGCGTCATGGTTGTGGCGCAGAGCATCACGAATAAAAATGCTGCGGCGAATAAGGCGCGAATGTAGATCGTGGCGTATTTAAAGATGTTGAGGAAGTAATTGGCAGAGTTCTAAATTGTTCTTGGCTCTCACTAGAGCAGATAACCTCAAGAGGCCTGACCAATGAAACAGCCCAATGAAGAGCTTCGTCAAAATTTAAAGGAACTCGATTTACATCAAGTTTGGAGAAGATTGAAGATCGATAAACCATTCATCAGCAATAGCACTGATGGCAAATGGCGTATCGGTTTCTTCAAAATTGAGTGGTCAATATACCTTGCGATTAGCAAGCTTGATGGCAGCGAGGATGTGATTGTTCGTTTATTCCCTACTTTAAAACGAGAGTTTATGGGTGAAGGCAAAGAGCAAGCAATTGAGTTTTTTTATCGTTCCGGACAGAATGATGGTACTATTTGGGGTATATTCACGGATAATAAGATTCACCGTCAGTACCGTCCCGAAGCTTATATTCAAAACTTTTCTGGCTCAATGGACTATCAAAAAGTTTACTTAAAAATTCTAAGCGAATTAAAAGAGTCTGAACCTAATTTTCAGTTTCTTGGTAGTGAGTATAGTTTCTCAAACCTCAGTGGGAGGAGTTTTGACCATCAAAATAGGGATCTCAAGACTTATACGCCCAGGTTGTTTTCATTTAATCATGAATTGAGTCCTGAAGATGTTCAATGGAATATTTATTTTAACGGAGCCACGGACAACTTTAATATAACATTTGAGGAGGTACATGAATTTGGGGTGTTGAAACGCATTTTCTTCGGTCCGCGAGCATTTACTGTGATTCACATCGCATCTGATGGTGGGGCAGAAGATCGTGTGCGCAGTTTAGCCATACGAGTTGGAATTCGAACATCGCGTTTCTCATATCGACTGATAGACCTCGTCACGATGAAATCTTATAAATCACCTGCTCGCGGAGAAGCCACCGATTTTAAACCAGCCTGAGGATCGACCATGAAAGAGTGTTTCTATTGTTTTGAAGAAATGGCTCCTTATGAAGGCCTCTGTAGTTTTTGTAAAAATCGGCAGCCATTGAAAGCAGAAGTCGATAAACAATATCGAAAAGTCATTCGACGATTGGCTATATCAGGTATGGGATTTAAAGAAATCCTCTGGGTAATAATCTTCTGGACAATAATCTTTAGTGCATTGGTAAGTTTAGCGGTATTCGCACTGATTGTTTCCCAACCTCGTTCAAGTGCGAACCCAGCTTTCTTGGAAATATGGGAGGTCTTTGCATTTCTGGGATTGGTTTTGTCAGCCTTTTTCGTCATAAAAATCTACAAGATCTCTTTACGTGATGCTGTTTCAACCAAAGGCTATTTCATTGAGAAGTTTTTGCGAGAAAAGCTTAAGTCGCTTTAAACTCACTCTCTACCGCTGCCCGAGTTCGCAATTGCATAAGTCGTAACGAGAAAGAAAATCACGCAAAGGCGCGAGGACGCAAAGAATCCGCAAAGCTTTTCTTTGCGATACCTTTGCGACTTTGCGTGAGAGCTTTTGCTTTTTCGCAGTGAGTGAAATGAAACCCAAATTCTTCAAAACCCCCTCCGATTGGCGCAAGTGGCTGGAGCGCAATCATGGCAAAGTCGAAGAGCTTTGGGTGGGATTTTATAAGAAGGATTCGGGCAAGCCGAGCATCACGTGGTCGGAGTCGGTGGATGGTGCGCTTTGTTTCGGTTGGATTGACGGCTTGCGCAAGAGTATTGACGACATCAGTTATAGAATTCGCTTCACACCGCGCCGGCCAAACAGCGTTTGGAGTGCGATCAATCTCAAGCGCGTGGATGAGTTGACAAAGCAGGGATTGATGCACGAGTCGGGCCTCAAAGTTTTTCAAGCGCGCGATCCGAAGAAGGCGGGGCAATATTCTTTCGAGCAGGAAAAGCCGCAGCAGCTTGATGAAGTCTATGAAAAGAAGTTGCGTGCAAACAAGCGCGCGTGGAAGTTTTTTCAAGCGCAGCCGCCGTGGTATCAAAGAACGAGCAGCTTTTGGGTGATGAGCGCGAAGCAGGAAGAGACGCGACTGCGCAGACTCGCGATCTTGATCGACGACTCCGCGCACGAACGCAGCATCGCGCCGCTCAAACGGCCTGCGAGTAAAAAGAGCTAAACAAAACGATTGCTGGCAAAACTATTCAAAAGCGACAGACAGAAAGATGAGGGACAGAAAATGCTTATTATCGTCGGCAAAAAAAAGGTCTTTAAAATTTTTCTGTCAATCATTTTTCTGTCATAGCCCTTAATCAACCGAGAACCAAATGGCAACTGCCGTCTTCAAACCTTTCGAGCACCAAGTCGCGGAACCGCATGAGATTCCCAAGCGGCATTATTTGAACGCGGGCTTCAGCGCAAAGTCGTGGCTGCTAACCGTGGATCACAAGCGCATCGCGATTCTTTATCTCCTCTCCGTCACGTTTTTCTTTTTGATCGGTGGGCTCTTCGCCGTGATCGTGCGCATGGAATTGCTCACGCCCGCGGGCGACATGATGCAATCCGAAACCTACAACAAAATGTTCACGATGCACGGCGTGATGATGGTGTTCTTCTTCCTCATCCCCGCGATCCCCGCGATACTCGGCAACTTCCTCGTGCCCATCATGATCGGCGCGAAAGACCTCGCGTTTCCGCGCATCAATCTGCTCAGTTGGTACGTGTACATCGTCGGCGGCTTGTTCACATTCACCGCGATTCTCTTGGGCGGCGTGGATACGGGCTGGACGTTTTACACGCCGTACAGCAGCACGTATTCCAACACGAATGTGATTCTCACCGGACTCGGCGTGTTCATTACCGGCTTCTCTTCTATTCTCACCGGCTTGAACTTCATCGTCACCATTCACAAAATGCGCGCGCCCGGACTCACGTGGTTTCGCATGCCGTTGTTCATTTGGGCGCACTATGCGACAAGCTTGATTCAAGTGCTGGGCACACCGGTAGTCACGGCCGCGATTTTTCTGCTCGCGCTCGAACGCGCGTTTGGCATCGGCTTCTTTGATCCGCGACTCGGCGGCGATCCGATTCTCTTTCAGCATCTCTTTTGGTTCTATTCGCATCCGGCCGTGTACATCATGATTCTGCCGGCAATGGGCGTGATCAGCGAAATCATCACGTGCTTCTCGCGCAAGAAAATTTTCGGTTATGAGTTCATCGCGTTTTCGAGCGTGGCGATTGCGGTGCTCGGCTTTCTCGTGTGGGGCCATCACATGTTTACGACGGGTCAATCGCTTTATGCGGGCTTGGTCTTCTCCGTGTTGAGCTTCCTCGTCGCGATTCCTTCTGCCATCAAAGTTTTTAATTGGACCGCAACGCTGTATAAAGGCTCGGTGTCGTATCAAGCGCCGATGTTGTATGCGATTGGCTTTCTCGGCTTGTTCACGATTGGCGGCCTCACGGGCCTGTTTCTCTCCACGCTCGCAGTCGATGTTCATTTGCACGATACGTACTTCGTCGTCGCGCACTTTCATTACATCATGGTCGGCGGCACCATCATGGCGTATCTCGGCGGCATTCATTTTTGGTGGCCGAAGATGACGGGCCGATTATATCCCGAAGGCTGGGCGCGTTTCGCCGCGCTCGTGATTTTTGTGGGATTCAATCTCACCTTCTTCCCGCAATTTCTGCTCGGCTATCTCGGCATGCCGCGGCGCTATCACGTTTACCCGGATGAGTTTCAAGTGTTGAATGTCATGTCCACGGCCGGCGCTTCGATTCTCGGCGTGGGCTATTTGATTCCGCTCATCTATTTCATTTGGTCGCTGCGTTATGGCGCACGCGCGAGCGCGAATCCGTGGAGCGCAACGGGCTTGGAGTGGAAAACCTCTTCGCCGCCGCCCACGGAAAATTTCGCGGTCACGCCGGTGGTGACGGAAGAAGCGTATGAGTACACGCCGTTGAAGAAAGAAACGGATTTAGTTGCAAGCTGATTTTTACGCCACACGGATCAAAAACGCACGCCGAAAAGCTTTGCAGTGTGTGCTTTTGATCTGTGTGGAGCCGAAAATGAGGCTTGTGCGATACGAGATAAAAGGAGATAAACGTTGTCCGATCATACCGCACACACGCATGTCGCGCATCATTTTCACGACGCCGAACAACAGTTCGAAGCTTCCACGCTCGGCATGTGGGCGTTCTTGATTACCGAAGTCATGTTCTTCGGCGGTTTGTTTGCCGGCTATGCGATCTATCGCGCGAGTTATCCCGAAGCGTTTGTCGAGGGCAGCCATCATTTAGACATCACGCTCGGCGCGCTCAACACAGCCATCCTCATTTGCAGCAGCTTGACCATGGCCATGGCAGTGTATTACGCGCAGCAGGGCAAACGCCAAGCACTCATCACATTCTTGGTGCTCACATTGGTTTTGGGTAGCGCGTTCCTCGGCATCAAAGCCGTCGAATATTCGCACAAGTATCACGAGCATTTGATTCCCGGCCCGTCATTCAATGCCGCGGGGGCAACCTCGCCGCAGGTGCAAATGTTCTTTAGTTTCTACTTCGGCATGACCGGTTTGCATGCGCTGCATATGATCATCGGCGCGGGCATTCTGCTCGTACTGCTCAAACAATCTTGGCAAGGCCGTTTCACCAGCGCCTACAGCACGCCCATAGAAATCTTCGGCCTCTATTGGCACTTCGTTGACATCGTTTGGATTTTCCTGTTCCCGTTACTTTATTTGATAGGTCGCCACTAATGAGCCAGCATACTGTCCCCTTGCGCGTGTACTTCATGGTGTTCACCGCGCTGATTGTGTTCACATTCATCACCGTATGGGTGGCCTTCATCGATCTCGGCGTGATGAACAACGTCATCATGCTCACCATTGCCTGCACGAAAGCACTGCTTGTGATTCTCTATTTCATGCACGTGCGCTATAGCTCGCGGTTGACGTGGGTGTTCGTGGCTGCGGGCTTTGTGTGGTTGATCATTCTGCTCGTGTTTGTGTTGAGCGATTATATGACGCGCGGCGGCTTGACGGGCGAAGGGTTGTAGTTTTAAATTTGAGCACTCACAGCCACGAAGGTGCAAACGTTCGTGGCTGTTTTTGTTTGCTAGCGATCTGCGCGCGAGATGATGCTTGCATCGATGGAATGTGTCCGCTATATTTGCGCATTAAAAAAGGAGCTTATATGGAAGCGACCCTCAACGACGTGGTGCAGCGCCTCGAGAGATTGGAAAGTGAAGTTCAAATTTGGCGCGAAACGATCGCTGAACGCCAAAGAAATGCCTTGGTAAATAAACGCCCTCTCACCGCGGCAGAACGTGGCGCGATGCTAATCGAAGAGGCCAAGCGTAACGCGGCATATGAAAGCTGGCGATTAGGACAAATCTTTGATGAAATGGGAATAACCGGACCTCCAATTAGTCGCGCAGAAGCCCGTAGAATTTACCGCGAAGCCGGCAATGATCCGGAGGCTACGGACTTTGCTCAAGGGATTGTTGCCATGCGGGAGGAATGATGAAACGTTTTTATTTCGACGCCAGCGCGCTCGCCAAAGCGTATGTTGAAGAAAAGGGCAGCACGATTGTAGAGTATATTCTCGAAAATACCGCGATCAGCCAATGGCGGGTGCTAATGTTGGGTTTGGCGGAAACCACTTCGATTTTCGTACGCAAACGAAACAACAACAAGATATCTGTGGAGTCTTTTCACGCTAGTTTAAGAGCTTTGCGCGACGATTTCATTGACGATCCAGACGTGATTAAAGTAGCTGCCACAAGCGAATTGGTGATGTCGGCGTTGCCATTGATCATTGAATACTCCATCAATTCTACCGATGCTGTTGTCTTGCGCTCTGCATTAGATATAAATTCCCTCGAACTTGAGCGTGGCCGTGAGCTCCTTCTCGTCACTGCGGATAAACGACTCGTTTCAGCCGCTGAGGCCGAGGGCTTGCGCGTGATCAATCCCGAAACGGCAAACTTGGAAGAAGTGGAGAAGCTTCTTACTCCATTGACGAACTAACCAAGAAACTTTTATCTCTCCCCAATTGCGTTTCCGCGTGTATGAACTACCTCGAAGCGGCGCCTTCCCCTCCTCTGCAACATGACCTCGAAGCCTTTTGGCAACTTGAATCTTCTGCCTCGGCGCTCAATTCTCCGCCGGAAAAAATTTTACCCGATGGCTGCGCGGAAATCATTTTCAATTTGGCCGATCCTTTTCAACGATTGCACACGAATGCTCCCCTCGAACAACAGCCGCGGACGATATTCGTCGGGCAGATGCGTCGTCACGTCACGATCGCGCCGACGGGCATTGTGCAGCTTTTTGGCATTCGCTTCAAGCCGAGTGGCGCATATCCATTTCTGCGACTCCCCTTGCATGAAATCACGGATCAGATTTTTAATGCTTCCGAAATGCCGCTGGCGTTCATCGCAGAATTGGAAGAGCGACTGCACGAGGCGCGTTCTTTTCACGCGCGCAAACATTTCGTGGAACAAGCTCTGTTGCGGCACATGCACCATGAAAACGACCGTGCGGTGGAAACGTTGGTCACACGAATCATTGCTTCCGAAGGCTTGCGCAGCGTAACGGAATTGGCGCAGGACATTGGCTTGAGCACGCGCCAACTCGAACGCCGGTTTCAAACGCAAGTCGGACTCAGCCCCAAATTGCTCGCGCGCATTATTCGTTTTCAAAAGATTTTTAAAGCCGTCGAAACGAATCCGCACGGCTGGAGCGAAGTCGCGCTCAACTGCGGCTATTATGATCAAGCCCATCTCATTCACGATTTCAAAGCCTTCTCCGGACAGAGTCCCTCCACCTTTCTCCTCGAACAAACCGTGATGTCGGCGCACCTCACTCGCAAAAACAGAATGTCGTTTTTTTACAAGACAAAGAGCTGATGGGTTTCTATATTGCAAGCGACGACATAAATGCGTGCTGCTTTGAAGTGTCATTCAGCAGGAATCTTTTTACTCGCTGGAGATATTTCCCAGTGCTTAAAATGGTTCCGCCTGAATGAAAGCCCAATGGCGCGATGAACGTAGCTGAGCAACCGTAACACTCACCAAATCACCGGAAGGAGAACGCTTCAT
Source organism: bacterium (assembly GCA_041918175.1). GTDB lineage: Bacteria > Zhuqueibacterota > Zhuqueibacteria > Zhuqueibacterales > Zhuqueibacteraceae > JABWAN01. The sequence goes on along the minus strand of JAYRWE010000029.1, from coordinate 41,907 downwards.
GAAGCTGAGACTCGTGTTACTCTGTTTGATTTCATCCTCGCTCGCGTTCGCGCAAGAGCAGAAGCCCTCCGTCAATGACCTCGCGTGGCTAGCGGGATGTTGGGAGCGCGGCGGCAACGGTTGGGAAGGCGTCGAGCAGTGGATGAAGCCCGCGGGCGAAACGATGCTCGGCATGAGTCGCACGGTGGGAAACGGCAAGCTGCGCGAGTTTGAGTTCCTCCAACTGCGCACGAAAGAAGACGGCGCAATCTATTACGTCGCGCTGCCCTCGGGGCAAAAGGAAACGTGGTTCAAATTAGTGAAGAGCGCAGAGCACGAGGCCGTGTTTGAAAATCTCGAGCACGATTTTCCGCAGCGGATCATTTATCGTTTGGAAAAAGACGGCTCGCTTTTGGCGCGCATCGAGGGGCTGAGCAAAGGGAAGCTGAAAGGAATAGATTTTCCGATGAAGCGGGGCAAATGTGATTGACTGTTCTCGCACCCATTTCGCGGAAGCGGTTTAAAGCCACTCGTTTTCGCGATACCACCCCACAGTTTGGCGCAAACCTTCGTCCAATGAAAGCGCCGGCACAAAGCCGAGATGCGCACGGGCCTTTTCGCCGGAAAAAATCCAATGCGTCTCGCGCATCTCGCGCACTTTGTCGAAATTCAGCAACGCGGGTTTGCGAATGATATACGCGACCAACTCGCTCAACGCGGCGATGATCGAAGTCACAAACACGGGCACGGTGATTTGAATCGTCTTCTTCTCTAACGCGTGTGCGATAGCGATACCAAGCTGCATCCACTCCACCGGCTCGGGGTTCGTGATGAAATACGTCTCCCCCACTGCACGTTCATGCCGCGCCAATGCAATCAAGCCTGCCACGAGATCCTCGACATGGATCAAACTATAAACACGCTCTTGCCAACCGGGGCGTAGGCGCACGCCAAGCTGCACCTGCTTGAAATATTCATAGACATCGCGGTCGCGCGGACCATACACAATCGGCGGTCGCGCAATCGTGATCGGCAGCTTGCCAACGTACTCGGCGCACGCGCGCTCGCCTTCTAATTTTGACCGACCATATACAGAAACCGGCCGCGGCGTTTCTTCTTCGCGCACGAGATGTCCGTCGCGGCTCGGGCCTGCTGCGGCGATGCTCGACACATAAACGATACGTTCGAGGTGCTTGCAATGGTGCGCGCAGGCTTGCAACAACGCGCGCGTGGCGTCGCCGTTCGAACGAAAATACTCCGCCGCGGTCAGGCCTTTGGTTACGCCGGCCAAATGAAACACGTGCGTGGCTTGCGCGAGCGTCGCGGCCAAAGTTTCTTCGGCAAACAAATCGCCATGCACGAGTTGCACGGGCAGCTTTTGGAGGTATTTGAGCGAACTGCTCTTGCGCACGAGGCAATGCACTTCCCAATTTTTCTGTACGAGTTGCTCAACCAACAAGCTGCCGATAAAACCAGTGCCGCCGGTGACAAATGCAATCATGCCTGCTCCTGTTTTGCGCCTGTAATGAATGTGATCGTTCAGCGACCAATTTATGATTGCTAAAATGTGTCAAACAATTTGATCAATGTCAAATTCGAGCCTGCATGAAGATCAGGTTGCATTTTTCACCGCACCGCATATATTTCGTCATCATCAATGGAGCATTCATATGAATTTTTCAAATCGCATCGCCATCATCACCGGCGGCACGGGCGCGCTGGGCACAGTAGTGGTGCAGGCTTTTCTCAAACAGGGCGCGCAGGTGATCACAACTTATCACAGTCCGCGCAGCTTCGCGGAGTTGCAAGCGGCTCTTGGAGAGGAGAAATCGCGTTTAACCGGCATCAGCACTGATATGACCAAAGAAGCTGGTGTGCAAGCGCTCATCGAGCAAACCATTAACAAATTTGGCCGCATCGATGTGCTCGTCAATCTCGTTGGCGGTTACATGGGCGGCGTCAATCTCGTGGATACGAGCGAGGCGGATTGGGAGCGCATGCTCACACTCAATCTCAAATCCGCATTTCTTTCATGCAAAGCTGTGTTGCCGCACATGCTGAAACAGAATTATGGTCGCATTGTGAATACTTCTTCGCGCGGTGCGGTGGAAGTCGGGCCGGGAGCAGCGGCATATTCCGTTGCCAAGGCGGGCGTGCTCACGCTCACGCAAAGCCTCGCGCAGGAAGTAAAGGAACACAATGTCACGGCGAATGTGGTGTTGCCGGGTTTGATTGACACGCCGCAGAATCGCCAAAACATTCCGGGCGCGGATTATTCGAAATGGGTTGCGCCGGAAAGTATCGCACATCTCATGCTTTATTTAGCAAGCGCAGAAGCCGGCGCGATCAACGGCGCGGTGGTGCCGATTTACGGCAAGAGTTGAATTGTCTCGCATGCAGAGCCGAATTGTGGTCATTCCACTGCAATAGACTCCCTTGCCGTTTATGCAAAACGTGAAAGGCTTTCGCCTGATGCTGAAGCATCAGGCTAGGAGATGCAAGCCCCGTGAACGGGGCTGCCACCCAATAGGTATGAACCCCGCTTGCGGGGTTTCCACCTTTTAGCCTGATGCTTACAGCACCAGGCGGAGGTTGGCGGCATCACGAGTGCAAAATTCAGGTCGAATAAAAAGCTTCCTGCTTGCAAATACCATTTCGGTGGCGGGATGCCGTCGCCTTGAAGTCAGCTAACTCGAAGAGGCCACCTCGGTAAACAAGCGGAGATGGCACCTGGGTGGAGCAGCGACAAGCCATAAAAAAATCCATTGGGGTTGGCGACGATGGTTCGACGCAACCGCCACACAATTCCAGTAGCCCTTCCGAAAATCTTCTTGACACCTCCTCTTTGCATGAGTATACTTATCCCACAATCGTTCACGCCATTCCATCTCACGCAACTCAAGAAATCTTCATGAGAAAAATTTGCCTCGCCGTGCTTATCTTCGGCCTATGCGCTTGCCAAAAGGAAGACGCTCACATGCATTCGAATCTGGCTACGTTCATCAACTGCGCGCATCGCGGCGCTTCGGGCCATGCGCCGGAAAACACGCTCGCGGCCATGCGCGTTGCGATGGAAATGGGCGCGCACATGTCCGAACTGGACATTCAACAAACTGCGGATGATCGTCTCGCGCTTTTGCATGACGATGATTTGGACCGCACCACGAGCGGCTCCGGCATGCTTTGGCAAAAGCCGCTCGCAGAGTTGCAAACCTATGAAACCGGAAGTTGGTTCGCGCCGCAGTTTGCCGGCGAGCCGTTGCCTACGCTCGAAGAGGTGATGGCGCTTGTGCGCGGCAAGATGAAGTTGAACATCGAAGTGAAGCTGCACGGCCATGAGCGCGACATTGCCAAGCTAGTGGTTGATACGATTCGCCGCGAGAAGTTCGAGCAGGAGTGTATCGTCACTTCGTTCGGCCATAACGTGGCGGATGAAATCAAAGCTCTCGCGCCGGAGTTGAAGGTCGGTTATATTTTCGGCAAAGAGGAATATCACGAAGGCGTGTTCGAGGGGCCGGTGGAAGTGTTGAGCGTGAATCATTATTTGGTCAGCGAAGAATTCATGGCCCGAGCGCGCGCGGCGCATAAAGAGGTACATGTGTGGACGGTGAATGAGAAATCGCTCATGCACCGCATGATGGATCTCGGCGTGGAGGCGATCATCACGAATTATCCCGACCGACTGGCGGAAGTGATGGAGGAGCGGGCTTTGAAAGTTTTCAATATAAAAGTTCCGCGGTGAGCAATCGCGTGCTTTAAAGCAATACTCTAATTCGTATAAGGACCGACGATCATGGCAGACTTATCCAATGTTCCGTGGGAGCAATTTCCCTTTGAGGCGAAACCCGAAGATTTGGTGTCGCGCGATTTTAGCGTTCATATACTCACGAAGTCGGAGCTTGCCGCGCGGCGTGGAATCAAGAATGCATTCACGACGCCGGAAGAATTGCGTTTCGCGGTTTATGCGTGCCGCACGATTCTACAAGCGGTGAAAGATGCGCTCGGTCAATGTCAGGTTAATAGCGTGTTTCGCTCGCAAGCTTTGGAGCGCATGTTGAAAAAGAAACCGGCGAACTGGATCAGCAAAAGCCAACATACGCTCGGCCAAGCGTGCGATATTGAAGTGCCGGGCATGGCCACGCTTGCACTCGCGGAATGGGCGGCGCAGAACCTTGCGTTCGATCAAGTGATCTGTGAGCTTTATAATCCCGCTGATGGCCCCAATTCGGGATGGGTGCATATTTCCGTGATGCCGCCTTCGGTGCGGCCGAATCGCAAAGAAGTGTTGAGTTATGTTTTGAATCCCAACACGGATGAGTTCGAGTATGTTACGGGACTCGTCGCAAGTCGATAAATGAAAGGAAGAGTTTTATGACGAAACTGGTGCTGTTGCGTCACGGCGAGAGTGTGTGGAATAAAGAGAATCGCTTCACGGGTTGGACCGATGTTGATCTTTCCGATAAGGGCCGCCAAGAAGCAAAGCTTGCCGGGCAATTATTAAAAGAGAACGGCTTTAAGTTTGATATCGCTTTCACCTCTGTGCTCAAGCGCGCGATTCGCACGCTGTGGACGGTGCTCGATGAAATGGACCTCATGTGGATTCCGATTCAACACTCGTGGCGTTTGAATGAGCGGCATTACGGCGGTTTGCAAGGCTTGAACAAAGCTGAGACTGCGGCGAAGTATGGCGAAGAACAAGTGCATGTTTGGCGCAGAAGTTTCGACATTCCGCCGCCATTGTTGGAGGTGACGGACGAGCGCTATCCGGGCTTTGATCCACGCTATCGCACGTTGAGCGCAGAAGAGTTGCCGCGCACGGAGTCGTTGAAAGAGACGATTGCGCGCTTCATGCCGCTGTGGCAAGACGCGATCAAGCCCGTGGTCGCCGCGGGCCGCTCGGTGATTATTGCGGCGCACGGCAATTCGCTGCGCGGTCTGGTGAAATATCTCGACAATATCTCCGATGAAAAAATTGTGGAATTGAATATTCCCACAGGCGTGCCGCTGATTTATGAATTGGACGCGCAACTCAAGCCGCTGAAGAGTTATTATCTCGGTGATGAGGAAGCGACGAAGAAGGCGATGGCCGCGGTGGCGAATCAAGGCAAAGCGAAGTGATAGAATCGCAACCAACTTTACTAAACTTTTCGAGCTTGGTAAAGTTTAGAGCTTTGGACTTTGATTTATGACCTCCCTCATCAATTTTTTCGAAAGCCTCGCGCGCTACGCACTTTTCCTCGGCCGCTTCTTCGGGCAGCTTGTGCAGCGCCCGTTTGAATGGCAGGAGACGAGCCGGCAAATGTATGAAGTCGGCGCGAAGTCGGCGCTCATTGTGAGCGTTGCGGGCCTCGCCATTGGCATGGTGCTCGCGATGCAAACCGGCAGCACACTCGCGCGCTTCGGCGGGCAGGGCTTGTTGCCGAGCATGATCGCGGTCGCGGTGTTGCGCGAAATCGGACCGATTATCACTGCGCTCGTGGTGAGCGGTCGCGTCGGCGCGGGCATCGGCGCGGAGTTGGGCGCGATGCGCGTCACCGAGCAAATCGATGCGATGGAAGTGGCGGCGCTCAATCCGTTTCGTTATCTCGTGGTCACGCGCGTGCTCGCGTGCATGCTCATGCTGCCTATTCTCACCGTGTATGCCAATGCGCTCGCGCTCTTCGGCGGCTTCTTCGTGATGAATCTCGAACAAAACATGTCGCTGAAATTATATTTCGACTCCGCGCTGCGGTTTCTCAATCTCAAAACCGTGTTGCCGGCATTGGGCAAAACCGCGGTGTTCGGTTTCATCATCGGTTCGATGGCGTGCTATCTCGGCTATAATACCACCGGCGGCACGAGCGGCGTAGGCAAAAGCGCAATGATCGCGGTCGTGCTCGCGACGTTGCTCATCATCGTTGCGGACGTGGTGTTAGTGAAGTTCACGATTTTGTTGTTTGGGTGAAGCGCAGAGGGGTGAGAGCTTGGAGCATAGACGATTTTTATTTGCGTTACTTCGTGCTCATTCGCGGTTGGCTCTTGTTTAATTGCGCCTCGCCGGTGATAGAGTTTGCGCAAAAGCAAGTCGTGTGGAGAATAGCGTTATGCAAAAACTTCCCGTGGGATTGTCTGATTTCAAGCGGATGATCGAGGACAATTATTATTACGTGGACAAATCGCTGCTGCTCAAAGAGCTGATCGACAACGGCGCAGTGGCGATGCTCATTCCGCGGCCGCGGCGTTTTGGGAAGACACTAAACTTGTCGATGATGCGCCATTTTTTTGAAAAGACCGAAACGGATACGAGCTATCTCTTTCGCCATTTGAAAATCTGGCAAGCCGGCGAAGAGTACACGAGCAAGCAAGGCAAGTATCCGGTGATCTTTTTGACGTTTAAAGATGTGAAAGAAACGAATTGGCAAAGCGCGAGATCTAAGATTAAACGGCTGATTCAAGAGGAGTTTTTGCGCCATCATTATTTGAGCACCGAGGGAAAGTTACAAGCCGACGAACTAAATTTTTTTAATGCCATAACCCAACTCGCCGACGACCAAAGCGCTTTTGAAGACAGCATTCGAAATCTCTGCCGCTATTTGGCGCGAGCACATGGGCAAAAAGTTGTTTTATTGATCGACGAATACGACACGCCGATTCAAGCTGGCTATGTTCACGGCTATTATGCCGAGATCGTGAGCTTCATGCGCAATTTTCTCAGCGGCGGATTGAAAGACAATGCGGCATTAGAAAAAGGCGTGCTCACCGGCATCATGCGCGTGGCGAAGGAGTCGATCTTTTCCGGCTTGAATAATCTTGAGGTCTTTACCTTGCTCAATCACGCTTTTTCCGACAAGTTTGGTTTGACTGATGACGAAGTAAAGAGTTTGTTGAACGATTGTGACCTGCACGAGCGCTATGGCGAAGTGCGCGACTGGTATAACGGCTATCAATTCGGCGACCATATTATTTACAATCCGTGGTCCATCATCAACTATGCGAACAAGCCGCGTGAAGGCCTGAAACCCTACTGGGTCAACACCGCGGACAACGTGATCGTGGAGCGTTTGCTCACCAACTCCGGCCGCGAGTTGAAAGAAGAGTTGGAAAGTTTAATTCGCGGCGAGAACATTGAGAAGCCGATTGAAGAGAACATAGTGTTTGGCGAGATCGAGAAGAGAGAGGATTTGATTTGGAGCTTTCTGCTCTTTAGCGGCTATTTAAAAGTGGCGGGCAAGCGCACGGCGCATAGACAATGGCGCTATCGTTTGCAAATTCCCAACTTCGAAGTCAGCTACGTTTACGATCATCTGGTGAATAAATGGTTCGAAGCGCGCATTGAAAATAACAAGCTCGAACTGTTGCTCAAGGCTTTGCTCTCCGGCAATATCGAAACGTTCGAAGACGGCTTGGCGGAGCTGGTGAAAAACAGTTTGAGCCTGTGGAACACGGGCAGCGGCGAAGCTGAAAAAGTATATCAAGCCTTCGTCATCGGTTTGCTCGTGTGGCTGGGAGATCGCTATGAAATCAAAAGCGATCGCGAGTCGGGTTTTGGCCGCTATGATGTCATGCTCATTCCGCGCGATCCGCAAGCCGCGGGCATCATCATCGAATTCAAAAAAATAAACACAGCGCGCCGCGAAACCAAAGAACGCGCACTCGCCAAAGCCTTTAAACAAATCGACGAGAAGAACTATGCCGCGGAGTTGCAGCAGCGCGGCATTGTGCGCATTCGCAAGCTCGCCATCGTCTTCAAAGGAAAACAAGTGTGGGTGAAGGAGCAAAACGCAGAGGGCAAGGGGCGGAGGGCAAGGGGCAAATCGTGATTACGATTTCAAATCTTCGCAAAAGTTTTGGCGCGCAACAAGTTCTGCGAGGCGTCTCGCTGGAAGTAAACAAAGGCGAAACGTTCGTCTTGCTCGGGCGCAGCGGCAGCGGCAAAAGCGTTTTGCTCAAATGCCTCGTGGGTTTGCTGCAGCCGGACGCGGGGAGTATCGTTGTCGATAAAACAGAAATCGTTGGTCTAGCTCCCAACCAGTTGGATGAAATTAGAAAACGCCTCGGGTATGTGTTTCAGCATGCGGCTTTGTACGATTCAATGACCGTGGAAGAAAACCTCGCGTTTCACCTGGATCGCAACAGTCGCATGCCGCACGCAGAGCGCGAGCGCATCATTCACGAGAAGCTGAGTTTTGTGGGAATGGAAAACGCGTTGCGCAAGTATCCCGCGGAGCTTTCGGGCGGCATGCAAAAACGTGTGGGCTTGGCGCGCGCGCTCGTGCTCTCGCCCGAGATTGTGCTCTATGATGAACCCACCACCGGCCTCGATCCGATCACGACCGCGGAGATCGACGAACTGATCACACGCTTAAAACGTGAAACCGGCGTCACCGCAATCAGCATTACGCATGATATTATCAGCGCGAGCCGCATCGCGGATCACATTGCCGTGCTCAACAACGGCGAAATTATTGCGCGGGGCCAATTGCAAGACTTGCGCAATCATACTCACCCCTTCGTGCAACAATATTTTTCCGCAACTACGTTCGCTTCCCGTTAAGCATACTCATGGGGACGCGATATTCATACGAATTACATCTCGAGTTTGAACTCATATGCAAAAGCATCGGTTACTCTGGCTGGGAGTGTTCATCTTCTGCGGACTAGGTTTGGTCATTTGGGGAATCTTCTTTTTTTCCAAGAAAGAAAGAATTTTCGAATCGACCTTTCGCTTGAAGTCGCCGTTTGAAAACGTTGCGGGCTTGCGCAAAGGCGCGGCCGTGCGGCTCTCCGGCATTGACATTGGCGTGGTGGAAGCCATCGACTTGCCCAATGCGCCCGGCGGCAGTGTGCTCGTAACCATGCGGCTCGATCTCGAAGCGCAGCATTTGATCAAAAAAGATGCGCACGCTTTAATTGAAACCGAGGGCCTGGTCGGTAGCCGAATCGTTTCCATCAACGGCGGCTCGCAACAAGCACAAAGCGTCGTCGACGGCGACATCATCATTAGCCGCTCGCCGATCGATCTCACTGCGATTCTTGAGAGCTTCAATGAAACCGCAAGCTACATGCGCGTGGTCACGCAAAGCTTGGGCGACATCACGACGCAAATCAGCAAAGGCCAAGGCACCATCGGAAAGATCGTTTATGACGATCAACTCTACGTGCGCTTTGTCGACGTGATCGAGCACAGCGATTCGCTCTTCGCCGCGATGTACAACAACATGAATCGCATGGGCCAGATCATTACCGTGATTTCGAGTACGACCGACTCGATGCTTGCGCGCGTGCGCGGTGGCGAAGGCACGCTCGGCAAGCTACTCTACACAAGCGAATTGCACGACATGGCGCTCGGCTCGATGAGCGACGTGCGCGATTCGCTGAACCTGCTCATGGCCGACATGCGTCACGGGCAAGGCTTGATCGGCAAATTGGTTTCGGATGACACGCTCGCGGCGAAAGTCGATTCCACGATCACAGAGCTATGGCGTTTGCAGCAAGAGTTCAATGAAGTGACCAACATCACACGCCGCGGCGCGTTGAACTTTGCCGAAAACATGGAAGCGCTCAAACACAATTGGCTCTTCAAAGGCTATTTCGAGCGCCGAGGCTTTTTTAGCCAAACCGAGTTTGAAAAAGATTATCAAAAGCGCAGACAAGAACTGGCTGATTTAGAAAAGAACCTCCAAACGCAACAGCGCATGCTCGCAGAACAAGAACAGCAACTGCGGCTCTTGCAACGCGCGCTGCAAGAACGCATGAAAGAATTGGACAAGAAACAGCCCAAGAAAAATCCGGAGTGAAAATGAAATTTGCCCATGGCTTGCTTTTGGCGCTCGCCGGCTTGGCTTCCTACTTTATTCTGTCCTTGCTGCTCGGCGTTTATCAGCGTTATCCTTTCGCGCATATGCTACTCACCCTCACCGGTATCGGCGTTATGATCATAAAAATGAAAAACAACTTTTCATTTGCCAAACTCGGTGCGCTGCTGTTTTCGCTTACGGCGCTCGTTGTCTTCGTGTGGTGGTCGCAATCATACTCCACGTATGGCGCGCCGGCGCAATCATTCGGCGAGCATGAAACCAGCGCGATCCCAAATTTTATCCTAAAGACAACAGAAGGAGCGGATTTCGATTTTAACGCGGCCTTGAAAAATGCCAAGCGCACGCTGCTCGTCTTCAATCGCGGCGTGTGGTGACCGTATTGCATTCGCGAGCTCGTGGAGCTGCAAACAAAATTTGAAGAGTTCAAAAAGCGCGACGTGCAACTGCTTTCCGTCACCATCGAAGTGCCAGAGAGCAACAAGCGCATGCGCAAGGCCACCGGCGTGCACTTCGAAATTCTTTCCGACGAAGCCGGCAAGCTGATCGATCACTTCGGCATGCGCCATGTGAAAGGCAAACGCGGCCAAAGCGATTTGGCGCAATCGTCGAGCTTTTTATTGGATCACAGCGGCCGCGTGCTCTGGCAGCGCATCGCGGAAAATTATCGCGTGCGTCCCAAGCCCGAAGAAATCTTGCGCGCCATTGATACGCTTGATACCGCACGCGCGGCTGCGACGATCGATCATCACGTGCATATTCTTGGCCCGAATTTGATCCGCGATTGGAAATCTCTCGGCGTGCCGTTCTCGCGGCCGGATTCGATTTACTTCTCGCCCGCGAGTTTGTTCGCAAACACAGATTCGATGCGCACGGCATTACGGCAAGCCGTGCTCGTTCCGATGGCGCATCTTTACGGCAACACCGAATTTCGCGAAGCGCTCAAACTTTCTCTTGAACAAGAGCACGAACGTGTGCGAGCGGAAAACGATCATGTTGCACGCGAAGCCGAGCGCTTTGCCGAAAAAGCAATCGCGTTGTGCAGCGTGAATTTCTTGCGGCCCTATGCGTGGGAAGAAATTCTGCGTTGCCGCCGCGAACATCGCGCACCGGCGGTGAAACTGCATCTCGCCAGCGCGGAAACGGATTTGCGCAACATCGAACATCTCAATGCGCTCAAGCGCATTGTTGCTTGGGCAGATTCAGAGCACGTTGGTTTGTTGCTGCATTTCGATCCGCAACGCCGCGGCCTCACGATAAAAGATGTCGAACATTTCATCGCCACCGTGCTTGAGCCTTCTCCCAATTTACAAATACTCATCGCGCATCTGGGCGGCAGCGGCGGCTATGGCGCGTGGACGCAATCCGTGTTTCGCTGCTTCACTGATTGGCTCGCGCGCGCGCAGCATACGAACGTTTACTTCGATCTCTCTGCCGTCATTTTAGAACAAGAATCCGAAGGCGTGCCCGCAACGACCAGCGAGGAAGCCATGGCGCTCGCGACTGATCTGCGTCGGGCCGGCTTGCAACGTGTCACGTTCGCCAGCGATTATCCGGTGTTTGATCCCAATCGTTATTTGCGAGTCCTACGTGAAAGAACGAGCCTGACCGAATCCGAGCTTGTACAGATCACGCGTAATCGCACTTCGTTTTGGATGAAATAGGAGCAGACATGAATGTATTTCAGCAGGCATTGCAACAGTATGCCAAAGGCTCGAACGCACGACTCGTCGGTACGTTTGTCGCGCTTGGTGCCATCGATGGCCTAGTGAGCTTTGCCTATGTCCATTTCATCGCGCAGCATCATCAAGAAAATTTTTTACTGAGCTACCTCCTTCCGCTCGCGCTGCTCACGCTCGGCCTTGTTTTTCTCCTCGTCGGCGTGCGTTCCAAAGGCGATTGGACCGGCCTCATCTATGTGGTGCTCGCGCTTTTCGCGCTGTTTGCCTCCGCAATGAGCTTTATCGTGACTTGGCTGCTTTTGGCTTTTGTCTATTAATCATGAGGTGATGCCATGAACGTCTTCCGTCAAGCGCTGCACGATTACGCGAAGAAATCAGACGTCAACATCGTTGGCCTCTTTGCGATCGTCGCCGCGCTCGCGAGCGGGCTTACAGTTCTATACGTGTTCTTGTTCGGACGACAACACGCCGACAATCTTTGGCTGCGTTATCTTGCGCCGCTCGTGTTGCTCGCCGCGGGCTTGGTGTTCGTTTACCTCGCACGCAGCATTCCCGATCAATGGGCGCGCCTCGGCTATGCGATCATGGCGATCTTTCTCCTCTTCGGCGCCATCGTCAGCTTCATCGTAACCCTTCTCCTCTTCGCTTTTATTTGAGCACGCATGCCAATCACAACTACCTCCCCTCTCGCCGTTGCTTCGCGTGATCGCATGACCGCAGCGAACAAACCCGCGCCCCGTGTTTTCGCCATTGAATTATTGATGCTCATTATCGTTCTGATTTGGGGCGTCAACTTCGTGGTCGTGAAAAACACATTGCGGCAAATGCAGCCGCTCACGTTCAACGGTCTGCGTTTCATTCTCGCCTCCTCCGCGTTGTTGCTCGCGGCTAAACAGCGCGGCGTGGATATGCGCCTCACGTGGAGCGAGGCCAGGCTCTATTGTGCGCTCGGCTTTGTCGTGGCAACGCTCTATCAAATTTTATTCATCGAAGGCATCGCTCGCACCACCGCGGGCAACTCCTCGCTCATTGTTGCCATGTCGCCGGTGATGATCGCGCTCGCCGGACATTTTATGGGTCGCGAGCGTTTGCGCCTGCACTCTGCGATTGGCATCTTGCTCGCGTTCGCGGGTTTATATTATGTCATCATGGGCAGGCAAAGTCACTCCAATCTCGCCTCGCCGACGTTGCTCGGCGACATGCTCTCCATTGCCGCGGCGTGCACGTGGGCGTTTTATACCATCGTCTCACAGCCTTTTTTAAAAGAGCGTTCCGCGCTCAAAGTCACGGCATATTCGATTTCGTTCGGCACGATCCCGTTGTTGCTCTGGTGTATGCCTTCGCTGCTCGCGCAACAGTGGTCGCAAATCGACATGCTCGGATGGAGCGGCTTGCTCTATTCCGGTTTGCTGTCCATTGCGCTCTCGCAATTGCTGTGGAATTATTGTGTCGCGCGCATCGGCCCAGCGCGCACTTCAATCTTCTCGAACTTGGTGCCGATTGTGGCGCTGCTGACCGGCGCATTTGTGTTAAGGGAGAAAATTTCCGCGTTGCAAGCAACGGGAGCGTTTGCAACTTTGTCGGGGATTGCGTTGGCGAGATGGAAGAGAGGGTAAGCGCACCGTCCACATGATTGGCAGAGTGGCGATATACCCGAAGGACTCGAAGACATTGCAGCGTTTCAGAATTTAACCCTGAGCGAGCCGCGGAACCCCCTCGCGCCATAGTAAGATTCTGCACCGTTGTGATACACGAAGACAGTGTCGTAGCGGCGATCACAAAAAATTGCCCCACCGAGTTTTCTAATCTCAGCCGGGGTTTTCACCCAACTCGAGGTTTTCGTATCGAAATTTCCAAGCGTCTGCAGCTCGCGATATTGTTCTTCTGTTAGAAGTTCAATCCCCATGGCAGCAGCCATACCTATTGCGCTATCTTTGGGTTTGTGTTCTTTCCTCGACTCCAACGCTTCGCGATCGTAACAAACACTTCTGCGGCCGTTAGGACTTTCCGCGGCGCAATCGTAAAAAATGTATTCGCTCGCCTTTTTATCATAACCAACAACATCCGGTTCGCCGCCGGTTCTTTCCATTTCATTGAGCGACCACAGTTTTTCAGGATGAGCCTCCAGCTTCGTTTGTACTTTGGCCCATTCGAGACCTTTATGGCGATTCATATTTTTCTCAAAACGGGCTTGCAATGCGCGGAGTAGTTCTTCTCGTTGTTTGGCTTTCAGCTCTTTTGCTCTTTGCATTTCGATCTTTGCCTTTCTGCACTGTTTGATTGGCCATTACTCGGGATCATGCTTCGTACTTTCATATACGGACGCCCTCGGAGCTTTTCATCGCACGCGCTGAAACAATCCCGCCTTCAAATAATCATCCCCATTAAAATCTTCGCTGATCGGAATCTCTTCTTGCAGAACAAATTTTGGCGCGAAGAGTTTGAAAAATTTTCCGCGCGGCAGCTCACGATAATTCGTGCAAGCGAGCAATAGTCCATGCGGACGAAGGACGCGGTGCAAATCCGGCAGCATCGTTTCGAAGCCTTTGGCCACGGTAAAACGTGCGCCGGATTTTTGCGAATAGCATATCGAGGATAGGCTTAAACTTCCGGCTCTGGTCTTCAAAACTTTTCAGGGTTCAGAAATTTAATCTTTTCCAGTTTGGCAACACCGTCGAGTTTGGCATCCGCACTTACAAACTGATCCAACAGGTTGCTCTTTTTTAGATCTAAAGCAATCGCCAGTTGTAGCGCGTCAAGTGAGCGTTCGTGTCGAACATATAATTGGGCACCCTTATCTCTCCTCGCGATCATCATTAATGGCTTGCGCAAGTGAGCCGGTTATCGTTGAAAGCCCTTGGCGAACTTTAGCAACGGGAATCTCTCCTTTCGCCTCCGCCAAAATGTATCGGCCAAGCTCGGTTTGAAAAAACTCCGAATTGGTTGGCTGCTCGCTTTCAATCAGAGCACGACGCTGCGGAGACGTTTGCAGCCATTGCCCTAATTGATAATGAATTTTGAGTTGTTCCTTTTGTGGAAGCTTTGCCAGCATCTCCAGCAACACTAAGGCCTTGCCATTTGTGGCGACTTTTCGTGAAGTCACTTGCATCGCTGTTCTCCATTTTTTAAATGAGCTATCACTGTACTGATTATAACAAACGCGCCACGGGGAAACAACGCCAAATTTCAAAACGAATGCAAGCCGAGGCGCGACCGTGGCTGCTCGGCTATGCTTTCCGCAGTAAGCCTACTTTGAGATAATCATCCCCATTAAAATCTTCGCTGATCGGAAGCTCTTCTTGCAGAAAAAATTTCGGAGAGAACAGTTTGAAAAATTTTCCGTGCGCCAGTTCGCGATAATTTGTGCACGCGAGCAATAGTCCGCGCGGGCGAAGGACGCGGCGCAAATCCGGCAGCATCGTTTCGAAGCCTTTGGCTACAGTGAAACGCGCGCCGGATTTTTGCGAAGAGTATGTCGGCGGATCGCAGATGATGAGATCGAAGCTTTCGTCTTTTTGTTTATGAAGAAAAGCCGGCGCATCTTCTTTGCGTTGGCGAGTCGTCGTGACTTCATTCAAGGTTTGATTCTCTCTCGCCCAGCGCAACCAGTGCGCGCTGCTGTCTACTTCGATCACGCGGCTTGCGCCCGCCTTTGCCGCGGCAAGCGAGAAGCCGCCGGTGTAGGAAAAAAGATTGAGCACTTCATCACCCGGTTTCGTGATTTGCTGCACACGCCGCCGTGCGTGTTTTATATCCAAAAACAAACCCGAAGCAAAGCCGGAATGAAACGAGACGAGAAATTGCAAACCATACTCACGCACCACAAATTTCTCCGGCGGCATCGCGCCGAAGAGCAGTTGTGGTTGTGTGAGCGCATCGTTACCTGCAACTTGCGCATGCGAAAGATTCTCCGGGCGGAATTTTTTGACCGCGCCGTGGACGGGAAGAGCAAATTGAGCAAGCGCTGCGGCAAGCTCTTCAGCAATTTGGGGTAAGCGTGTTAGCGCGCAACCTTCATAATGCGTGAAGAGCAAAAAGCCGGCGTAGTAATCAATCGTGAGGCGAGGCAAAAGCTCGTGATGAGAAATGCGAAACACCGTGCAGTCTTCGAAGAACTGCCGGCGTTTGGCAAGGAGGTTTGAGAGGAGAACTGAACTTTCCGGAGTGAGAGGAAGCATGGAGATTTGCGAGAATGAGTTCGTTTAACGTCACCCTCATGCATCATTCAGTGGAAATTCATTACAACGTGGATTTTGATTCCAGTGCTCAAAAAGGTTCCTTCTGAATGACACGTTATCAGGGGCTCGCTTCGTTCGCAATTGTTGTCGTCAAGCTTCATAAAAAGAAACTACGTCGTGCCCTCATCACAGCGTTTTCAACACCACCAGCGTCATGTCATCGTGCTGCGGGTGATCGCCGGCGAAATTTTTCACCGCGTTGAAGATGTGATTGACCAATTCCGTCGCGGTGCTATGTTTGTGGCGCTGCAAGAGATCGAGAAATCTTTCTTCGCCAAACTCTTCGGTGGCGCTGTTCATGGCTTCCGTAAAGCCGTCGGTGTAGAGCACGAGCGTATCGCCGGGCGACATTTGCAATTCGCCTTCAACCAGCGTGCGGTTAAATGTTTCTCCCGCATCAAGCCCGAGGCCGATGCCCGCGGTTTGCAAGAGACGCGCTTGGCTTTCGCCCGTGCGAAATACGATACCGGGGTTATGCCCCGCGCGCGCGAACCGCAGCAAGCGACGACGACTATCGAGCACTGCGTAAAACATGCTCACGTACCAATTGCGCTCGATGGTGCGATACATCAAGTTATTCACTTTGCTCAAAACATGTTTGGGCGAAGGATCCTCGCCCGCGTGCGACTGCAAGATGCCTTTGGTGAGTGTCATATAAATCGCCGCAGGGATGCCCTTGCCGGAAACATCGCCCACGGCAATACCGAGGTTGCCGTCGTGCAAATCCACAAAGTCGAAATAATCGCCGCCCACTTCGAGCGCGGGAATACACACGCCCGCGATGTCGAAACCGGCCACGCTCGGATTGGTCTTCGGCAAGAGGCCGAGTTGCACGCGATGCGCAATCTCCAATTCCTTTTGCAAACGCACGCGCTCTTTGATGCGGCGAATATGCGCCGGCTCGTCCTCCGGAGTGTATTCAAATTCTTCCCCGCGCCGCAGCGCAAATAATCCGAGGACGAGCATGCCCGCGAGCAGTAAAACTCCGGCGAATGCATTGCTTGAAAAGAAGGTCGCCTCGCTGCTCAAAAGAATACCAAGCTGATTTGCGCCGGTAAAAAAAACGCTGGAAGCCATCGCGGCGAGCAAACCGTAATTCCAAAACACATAGCCTTGAATCAACCCCACGACAAAGCCGGAAAGAATGGTTTGATAACCGGCGCGGAATCCATAAGAGTCGCCGAAGAAAACGAGAAAAGTCGCGTAGAGCAGCGCGCTCACCATGGCTGCAAACGTCGCGGATTTCAACCAGCGGCGCAAATACGTAATCAAAAACAAGCGAAAGACCAATTCATCAAACAGCGCGCCCATGAGCATCGTCACCAAAACGCCAAAAAACGGCAGATACAATCCCAAGCCTCCGCCCGTGTTCGTGCTGATGCGCGGCACTGCTCCGGCGTACTGCACAAGCAAATAATGCAACACATACGTCACCCCAAGCGCGATGGCGCCATACGCAAAACCCAGCGGCAACTCGCGTCCGATATTTTTGCTGAACCATTTAAAGTTGAAGAGGCTATCCACGCCGGAGAGCAGGCTCGGCTTGTCGCTGCGCAGCGCCTGCTCGCCCACGGTCCAACTGCTCATCGTCATCAACGCGAAAAAATTATAGCCGAAGACGATTTGCAATCCGAACTGAATGAGCTTGGTGTAAAGTTGACTCAACTGCCCCATACTGACGCCAAACGCGGCGTGCTCCCAGGCGTTGATCGAGTACAACGTGAGCGCAAGAAAAACGATGCCGCCCAACCAAATGCCGGTGCGCACGCCAATCTCGCCCTCATGATATTTGCGCAAAAAGGCCACGAGCACAATGAAAAGCAGTGCAATAAAGATCGTCACGGAAATGACGTTGATCAAAACATTCGTTGAGCCGACCACGCCCGAGGCCGTGACGAAATTTTGCGGATCGCGATAAGACCGCCAACCGGAAGCCACCTCTCGGCCCGCAATTTTTATCTCAACGACATCCGCGCCTTCGCCAAGTTCGGGCGCTGTGCGTGCATAGATAAAGCGATGATCCGTGCGCTTGGGTTTCTGCGTCGTGGTGGATTGCTCCAATTGAAACGCGCTGCTCGCCGCGCCCAGCCATGCTTGCAAAGTTTGCTGCGCCAAAAGCTGCGCCGCGTTCGTGCTCAACGAATCGCTGGCCGCAGAGTCCGGTAGATTATGTTGAAAGCCGAGCAACTTGCCCGTGGGTGAAACTCGAAATGAAAAAGTTTCGCGCTGCAAGTCCTTCGGCGCGTTGCGATAAAATTCAAATTGCCAAAACGTGAGCGGCAATTCGTCTTCACGCCCGCGCGCGATAATTGTTTCCACGCCAAACGTGCCCATTAAATAATCCAACCCGGAGCCGTCATAAAGAAAAAGGCCGTCGCAATAATAGCCGTCAACCTTCCAATTATGCTTTTGCAACGCTGCTTCCACCACGCCGCGCGCCTCCGCTCGCGTAATTTGCGCGCTACCTGCAAAAAACGGATTCAAACGCGGCATTATGTACGCCGCGAAACCGAGGCTGCACACCGCCGCCACAACCAACAAGGCATTACGAGAAAAAGCCTTCGAGTTCATGCGTTCTCCATTGCTCCAACTAATTCGCGCACATAAAAATAACGTAGGAAAGTACGTCCGGTTTTACCTGAAATCAAAACAAATGTTGCCGACAACGAATAATTCTCATCGCGGCTTGACACGCGACGCATTTGTTGTTATACTCGCTAAGGCAACACGACGCTCGTCTTCTTATGGCCCGTCGCTGCTCAACCGAGGTGTCCTCGTTGCTTGTTTACCTGACTTTTATTTTTTCAAGCAAGGTGACTTCAAAGCGATGGCATCCCGCCACCTGGAGGCATTTTTTCAAACGAAGCACCGTTTGAGAGGCATGCACCTCCACCGTCAAAACGACCAAAGGCTCAGTTCATGAAAAAACACATTGGATGCAGCATGCTCCTTCTCGCATGCGCCGTTTATCAATGCTCCCCGCAAGGAAACGACAAGAAAGCCCAACCCACCGCGGCATTGCCAACCATTACGATCGGCACGAAAAACTTGCATGTGGAAATCGTGCAAAATGAGGAAGACCGCATGCGCGGCCTCATGCATCGCGAGCAACTTCCGGAGAATCAGGGCATGCTGTTTGTTTTCGAAGAAGCGCAGATGCAAGCGTTTTGGATGCGCAATACGTTCATTCCCCTCGACATTGCCTTCATCGACGCGAACGGAAAGATTATCGACATTCAACGCATGACGCCACTGGATGAAACCAAGAGCTACCAATCCCCCGCGCCCGTGCCGTATGCCTTGGAAGTGAATGCCGGTTGGTTTGAGAAGAACGGAATAAAGATTGGGGAGACGGTGAAGTTTTAAGTGAGGCAATAACCTCCTCCCGCGCAGAATCTACTCCCACTGCCGCAACAAGCGAATCATCTCGCCGGGGTTTTCGACTTCCATCAAATCCGTCAGCGCATTCTCAAACGCGGTGACCTCGGCAAGGTGCTTATAGATCTTCAAATACAAATCTTCATTGCCCTGCGGCGGCGCAACCACCACGAAGAAAAAATGTGACAGCGCGCCATCACTCGAGTCGAAGTCAATACCCTCGCGTGAGCGCGCAATTGCAATCGTCAACTCGCGAATAAAACTCGTGCGCACATGCGGAATGGCAATGCCGCGGCTCAAGCCCGTGCTCGCGCGGCGTTCGCGATTGATCAAATCCGTAAGCAATTTGCGCTTGTTGATGACATTGCCCGAAGCTTCGAGCACCTCGGCCAATTCCGCGAGCACAGTTTCTTTTTGCAATTGCCGAAACTTTTCGAGATTGAAGTTAGGCTCCTCGGGCAACGGCAGCGGCGGCGCCATTTCGAGTTTGATGAGATCCGAGACAAGATAGCGAGTAAGGTTCATGCAGATGCGCTCATTTGAAGGGACGCTGCTGGTGTGAGTTCATTCTGTGTTATAGTGAAAATGGTCCCCAAGTCATTCGCCTTCGTGCCTGGGTTCCGTGAGCAAGCTCCGGTCATTCTCAGGCACAATTTGCTCCGCGCCGATAAATTTGTCCGCATGCCAGGCAATCGCATAATCCATCCAACGACGATCACCGAGCGGCGTTGGCGTTTGCGCGACAAACCCCATATGCCCGCCGCTGTGCGCGAGATGAAACGTGAGCGCTGTGTTCGCAGGCAAACCTGCAAATGACGCCGGAGGAACAAAAGGATCATCGCTGCTCGCGATGATCGCAGAGGGCACGGTGATGCTCCCCAGAAAATGTTGCGCGCTATTGCGGTGATAATAGTCTTCCGCTGAAGCAAAGCCATGATGCGGCGCAGTAATGAAGCGGTCAAAGTCATACACCGTGGCGACGCGCGCCATGGCATACGCGGGATAGTCGGCAAAATCCGAGTAACGTTCGCGCATGGCGGTGATGAGCAAACGCACGAAGCGTAAATCATACAAGCGATTGCTTGCGCGTCGAATTGCTTGCGATGACATGGCCAGATCGATCGGCGGACAAACGGCGATTGCGCCGCATAAATTCGCTGGCGGAGTTTGCCAAGTTTCGCCGAGGTATTTGAGCAACATGTTACCGCTGAGAGAAAAACCCGCAACGACGAGCGGCAGCTTCGCGTGTAACGCGCCGATATATTGCACGACGTGGGCGAGATCGTCGCTCTTTCCCGCATGATACAGCCCGCGCGCCAAGCCGCGCCCCTGCCCCGCGCCGCGATGATTCAACCGCAACGTGATCCAACCGTACGCGAGAAAACGCGCCGCAATGCGCAACATATACCCCGAGTCTGCGTGGCCGCCGAGGCCGTGCAACAAGAGCAGGACTCCACGCGGCGAAGTTTGCTTCGGCAAATTTTCACAAAGTGCGAGGCGATCGCCATCGGGCAGCGCCACGTGATGCAACTTGGTATCAAAAATTTGTTTCGGGCTGGGCAGCAAATAGCCCGCGAGGGTTTGCAGGTTGCCCCCGCGCGCCCAAAGTGCCGGAGCAAAAGGATAAAATTGGGCGGAGTCGAAGTCTGATGAAAACGGTGGCGCCGTCAATGTTATTCTCCGCTATCGCGTGCGAGCCTTGGTTGTGCGCTAAAACCCATACTTCGCGCGTCGTTTTTCAAATGCTGCCTTCCCTCCTTCTAACACTTGCTCCACGCAGAACTTGACCGAATCGCGATCAAGCGCGCCGATGTTCTGCTCGAGAATTTGCGCGCGCCCGGATTCCTGGTCGCCGCTGGCTTCGAGCGCGATGATCAACTCCGCGTCACCGAGCACCGGCAGGTTGGCGTTGTGTGTGGCAAAGAGGAACTGCCGATTTTGCTTTTCTTCGCGCAGCTTGGGAATGACTTGCTCCGCAATAAAACGATTGTCGAGATCATCTTCGGGTTGATCGATCACGAGCGGCGTGGTGCTCTCCGGAAAGAGCATGAGCAAGATCGCCGTGGCTCTTTGGCCCGTGGAAACTTCGTCAAGTTTTTTCCAATGGGGTTTGGCTTCGGAGGAAGCGACGTTGTGCTCGATAATAATCTGCGTGGGCGGCGGCGTTTCTTCAATTTGCAGGATGATGCGCTCTTCAAGACCGGCAAGCTTGCTGGCCGCTTTTGCCGGCATTTCGTAATGCTCCATCAACGCCGCGGCACCGGCGCGCGCATGCGCGACAAAATCGGCCAACGAGAGACTATTCTCCGTAAACCGGCGCGTGAAAAAATCTTCGCGCAAACCGAGCCTAAGTTCGCGCGATATTTTGGAAAGCGTCTCGCGTGCATCTTCCTGGGTGACATGCACGCGCACCTTTCCCGCCAGCAATTCTGAAACTTGTTTTGCGGCTTGATGATCGAGCTCAAACAAAGCCCGCTTCGCTTCAGAAAGTTTCGCCAGCGCGCGCCGTCGCTTTTTCTCCAATTCTTGCAGCTTTTGCGCGTGTTGTGCGGCCTGTGCGCGCAAGGGCCGCAACTCTTCCAATTCGCGACGCAAGCGGAGATAGGTGTTGCCGTCGATGGTTTCGTGCTGCAAACTGCGCAGCGCCTTGAGATACTCCTCCTGCCGCCCGCGCCGGCGCGCTTCCCATTCTTGCGCGTAGTTCATCAACTGCCGCGTGCTCTTCTCAATATGCTCTTCGAGGCGTGTGATTCCTTCGCGCAACGCGCGCTCAAAACGCTCTTGCTCGTCATGTATTTTTTTAATGAGGTCCGCGTTGGGCAATGCTTCATCGGATTTGGCCGTTGCGGCGCCGCTTTCCATTTCAAGCTTTTGTCGCAATTGCTCCAGCGGCTTGCGAAAACTCGAGACGCGCTCGCGGCTCGTTTTGAGAAATGCTTCTTCGCGCGTGAGCAGAGATTGCTCGTGTAGCTTGTCGTCTAAACCTTGGCTCTCAAAACGACGTAGCTGCTCTTCCACACTCGGCAAGCGATTGAGTTTCTCTTCGAGGGTTTGCAGTTCTCGGCGCACGCGCACGATCTGCTCGCGGTTGATCGCCAAAAGCTCCTTCTGCTCGTTGGATTGAGATTCAAATTTAACCCAATCCGGAGAGCGATACCGTTTGAGCAAGTCGAGTTGCTTCTCGGGCTGGCGCGCGATTTCGGAAATTTCGTGTTGGCCAAAAAGGTCGATTTGCGGCAAGAGATCGAAGACTTTTAACTCGCTGCGTTCGCCGTTTTCATCAAACACTTCCGGCGGGTCAGGCTTGTCGGAGACGACGCGCTCGATGCGAAAATAAGTCGGCTTGGGCTGATAAATACGCACGAGCAATGAAATCTTGGTCGCGGGTTGAATGACTTCCGCGATGAGGCTTTGGTGTGCCTGTTGCGCCAGTGCGCCCAACGGCTTTTGATCCAACACAAAACGCAGGCTTTCAATGATGCTCGATTTGCCGGTGCCGCGACCGCCGATGAGGCAATTCAGAAAGCGATTGAACTGAATGCCATTGTCACTCAAAAAGCCGCCGTCCCACGTGAGCGCAACCAACTCGACCTTTTCAAACGCACGCGGCGCCTGCTTCTTGGTTTCCTCCTCTTTTGCCAAAAAACGCAGCCGCGACTCGGGATCGAGAAACGCTTGCCGCAAACCGTCAATCGAAGGATAAGACATTTTGATCAGCGTGCTGCACGCGTCTTGCGCGAGGTCTTTGAGATTATACACATCGAGACAATTGATGAGCGCCAGCGGACGTTCGCGTTGATAATGATTCAACGCTCCGGTCACGACTTTGCGATGAAAAGGCATCAACTCTTCAATGTTGCCGGAGATTTGCCCGACCAGCAAATCGGGATCGGTGAAATATTGCACGCGCGTGGTTTTGGAGCATTCGAACAGCAAACCGTTTTCGCGATCCATGTGCGCGGCGATGCAAATGCCGTGGCGCTTGCGCTGCACATGCGCGATGATCTGCGGAAAAGAAAGCGGCGATTGCTTGGGCACACCGCCGAGGCCGGTCACCCAACGCTCTTGCGGCGGCAAGCCCAATTCGGTAATCGTGTGATCGATTTCTTCGGTGGGCGTGAGCGGATCAAACAAACAGAGCAGATGCAAACCCTCGGTGCTCGCCACTTCGAAGCCGGGAAAGACTTGAATGCCTTCCTGCGAAAGCTCTTTGCGCACGGCTTCGACGTATTCCACGGTGTTGTGATCGCAAATGCCGACGACATCCACGCCGACCTTTTTGCATTTTTGCGCGAGCGCGAGGCCGTAGTCGCGTCTATAAGCCGGTGCGTGGCGCGGGTGCTTGGAGTCAAAGCCTTTGAAACGGCCCTGTACGGGAGTATTGATCTGCAAGGCGCAACGAAAATAACGCGCGCCTTGCGGTTGATTGAGAGCCCGCATAATGCCTTGCGGCCAATTAAACGTGATCGGCGCCGGCACACTGAAATGTTCATGATCATGCGCACGCGCGGAGATCAAAACCGACGCGGCGAGGCGTTCGCTCATCTGATATCGGCCTTTGCTGGTGCGTTGCAGTTCGGGTGAAGTTTGAAATCGTCGCAAGGATAAATAATTTTGCCTGTGGATGCAAGGCGAAATTCTTCCCGCCGTTTACGAGTTTCTCCTTGATACCGGCTGATATTATGATTAAATTTATTGCATGATGAGATCCCTCAAGCGAAATTGGAGCGCGCATGTTCGATAGAGACCTAATGCCCTTTCTTTCCGGCATGAACACGACGATCATGTGGATCGCTTTGACCGTCGGGATATTGCTGTTCGTCATCGGCTACTTTGCGGGCGGACGATTGACTTTCGGCAAAATTTGGATGTGTACCGGCGTCGTTACTTTGATCAGCGTGCTTTCCTTGCCTGCTCCGATGGCGCTCTACCACGTTATAAAAAATCAATACGAGGTTGACACCTATTTTGAAAAGCAGGAAGTCACCTACCCCAAGCCTAAAGCCACGCCCACTTCCGAGCCGAACGCGACGAACGGCAACAATGAAAACACGACAACCGCAACGCAATCCAAAGAGCCGGCGCTCGTGCAGGTGCCCATGGCTTTTCAAGTGTTGACATTGGTTATCCATATCGTGTGGACCGGCTTTCTGGTGGCGATGGGAATTTTTTTCTATGAAACTTTGATCGTTACCGCGCAAGAAGCGGAAAAGAAATAAGCGCGGCTTTGCTATCGCGATAATCCCTTCACCTCTTATCATTGCATGAGATGGAATATGAAAAAACGCTTGGCTGTTCTCGCGGTCTTCTGCCTACCGCTTTTGTCATTTGCGCAAGGTATCGACGTTCCGCCACGACACATTATTGATATGCCCACCGCCGGTTTGCTGCGCCGCGGCGGTTTCGATTTCAATGTTCGATTTTATGGACAAAGCGGCGTCAATCTCGGCATGGCCGTCGGCGTTTCGCGCCGCTTCATGTTCGGCACTTCATTCGGCGGCACCGAGGTTTTGGGAGAAAAAAAGGCCAACTGGAATGCCGCACCCGGCGTGCTTGTGAAGTATCAATTGCTCAGTGAAAGCCTCGGCTTGCCGGGCCTCACGATCGGTTTGGAAACCCAAGGCTACGGCGCGTATGATGATTCCACGAAACGCTATCAAAACAAATCCGTGGGCGCGTATATCGTCGGCAGCAAGAGCTACGATTTTCTCGAACGCTTGGACTTTCACGCCGGCGTGAATTATTCGTTGGAGCGCGGCGATCGCGACAAAGATCCCAACCTGTTTATGGGAATGACGCTCGCGATCAATCGTGATATCGAATTTCTTGCGGAATACGACATCGCGTTCAACGACGACGGCAGCACCGAATCGCAAAAGCAACGCCGCTTTGGCGACGGCAAAGGCTACCTCAACAGCGGCATACGCATCAACGTCAAAGACGTGCTCTATTTGGAATTTTTCCTCAAAAACTTATTCAAGAACCGCACGACCGCCGAAGATTATACCCGCGAGTTCAAGATTACCTACTTTCAATTCATTTTATGATCACTCCCTCTCAGGGAAGCCGGACTTTGCAATGGGCGCTTGAGCGCTGCTAAGACTGTTTGTGCAAAGCCCGACTTCGCCCAAACTTTAGGTGAAGCATGAAAAGAAATTCGTATCTGGCCGCCGCTTTCTTTCTCCTCGTGAGCTTGAGTCTTGGTTGCTACACCGTGCTCAAACATCCGCAAGTCGAACTTGCGCGCGACACGCAAGAGCATGAAGACGAAGAACTCGGCTTCGAGGCACATCCGAATCGCGTTACGTTTGGCGATGATTGTCAATCGTGCCACAGCCGCGAGGTGGCCGCATACCATGCGATTGCAGTGCCCATGCCTGTGGCAGAGCCGACGCCGCGCTGGTCTTATTATTATGATACGCCCTGGTGGTTTCCCTATTATGCCAATGGCGGAAATAGCGGCGGCGAGCAAGCCGAACAAAAGAAGCGTCCGTTTGATCGTCGCCAAAACAGCGCGCCTTCGGAATCTTCCGCGGGCGGCTCCAGCGTAGCCGCGCCGACGCCCGCGCCTTCGGCAGGCAGCGTTGCCAAGCCTGTGGGCGACAACAGCGGCAGTTCTTCCGCAAGCACCACGAAGAAAGAAGAAGACAATAAGCGTTCGGATCGGCGCTCCAATGAAAATAGTGGGAGCACGAAAGAGTCCAAGCGTCGAGAGCGCAAGCCGTAATCCATGCAAAATGATTTTTAAATTGTTTTGCCGGAAATCGTTTTGCTTTTAGAACGAAAGTTTCATTTCAAAACATCGAGCAGACAGAATTTAGATTCTGCCTGCTCTTTTTGTTTGCACACCTCAACTGAAAAAGGGAAGGAAAAATGCCGAGCTTTTGGAAAATTGTCATCGGTGTCGTGACGTTTCTCGGAGCCGCATTCATCGTGCTCAGCTTTTTTAGCATGCGGCTCATAAAGAAATCACTGCCTCAAACCAACGGCGAGGCCAAGCTGGCCGCGCTCCAGCAGGAAGTGACGATCACGCGCGATGCGTACAGCGTGCCGCATATTGTCGCGCAAAACGAAAACGACCTTTGGCGCGCGGCGGGCTATGTCGCGGCGCAAGATCGCTTGTGGCAAATGGAATTTTCTCGTCGTGCCGTGCGCGGAACGCTCTCTGAAATTTTTGGTCCCGCCGTGATAGAGCAGGACAAATTTCTCCGCGTGTGGGGCTTTTATCGCCTCGCCCAGCAACTCACCACTGCGCTCACGCCGCAATCGCGCGCGATGCTCACCGCCTATGCCGAAGGCGTGAATGAGTATATCACCACCCACAGCGATCGCTTGCCGCTGGAGTTCAGCATGCTCGGCTTCAAGCCCGAGCCGTGGGAAATCGAAGACAGCATCGGCCTCGCGCGGCTCATGGCGTTTCGCCTGTGCCATGCGTGGTTTTTTGAAGCCGCGCTCGGCAAAGTCGCGGAGCAGCATGGAATGCCAATGGCGCTCGAAATTTTTCCCGCGGTGTTGCCGAACACACCGATGATTCTC
Source organism: bacterium (assembly GCA_041918175.1). Lineage (GTDB taxonomy): Bacteria > Zhuqueibacterota > Zhuqueibacteria > Zhuqueibacterales > Zhuqueibacteraceae > JABWAN01. The sequence goes on along the minus strand of JAYRWE010000029.1, from coordinate 15,300 downwards.
TCTGAAATTCCCCCCTTGAGGGGGGCCAGGGGGGTGTCGCCCGCACATGCAGAATTTGCGAACGTTGATCACACCCCCCGCCCCCCCCTCAAGGGGGGAATTGATGAAGTGACTCCCCCATTGAGGGGGGCCAGGGGGGTGTCGCTCGCGCATGCAGAACTAGCGCAGTTGAGAAAATCTGCGCGCATCAACAACACCCCCCTAACCCCCCTCAAGGGGGGAATTGATCAAACAACTTCTTCGCAGGCAAAGAGGCCTGCGCCACTTTCCTCAACTCTCTCCTCGCAATTCGAAGCGTTCATCAATCTTGCGCAACACACGCGCGCAGAACTCGGCATGCCGCCCGGCGTTTTGGGCAGCAACAATTGGGTGGTGCATGGCAGTCGCACGCGCAGCGGCAAACCCATGCTCGCAAACGATCCGCACTTGGGTTTTGCGCTGCCCACGGTGTGGTATGAAATGCATCTCAAAGCCGGCGAGTTTGAAGTGATGGGGCAAACGCTTCCCGGTGTTCCCAGCGTCGTGCTCGGCAGCAATCGTCATATCGCATGGGGCTTCACCAATGGCATGGTGGATGATTTGGATTTTTATCAAGAGCGCGTGAACGGGAAAGAGTATTTGAGCAACACCGGATGGAAGCCGCTTACAATTATCAGCGAACAAATTCGCATCAAAGGCGCTGATCCGCAAACGCTCGAAATCCGTTTCACCGAACGCGGCCCGCTCGTCAACGACATACTTGATGTCGCGCGCAGCGATTCGTTCGCGCTCGCGATTCGCTGGAGCGGTTTTGAAATGTCGGATGAACTGGCCGCATTCTACGGCATGAATCGCGCGCGCTCGTGGAGCGAGTTTGAAGCGGCACTGCAACAATACACCGTGCCGGCGCAGAATGTGGTTTATGCCGACATTGCGGGCAACATCGGCTATCGGCTCAGCGGCAGGGTTCCGATTCGGCGAGACGGCAAAGGCTTTCTGCCGTATCGCGGCTGGGAAAATAACGGCGACTGGCTCGGCGTCATTCCGTTTGAAGACATGCCGCACACTTTCAATCCCGCGCAAGGTTTTGTGGCCACCGCGAACAATCTCATCATCGCGCCGACTTACAAATATTATCTTTCTAATTCATGGGAGCCTTCGAGCCGCGTCGAGCGCATTACGGAGATGCTGCACAACAACGCGCAAGTGGACACGAGCTATTTCAAAACCATGCAACTCGATCAACTTTCCAAACACGCGCAATATACGTTGCCGCGGCTGTTGCGCTTGATGGAAATCGACACCAGCCTCGCACCGAGCGATACCGTGTTGAGCGTGCAAGAGAAGCAAGCGCTCGGCCTGCTGCGCCAATGGGATTATGTGGAAAGCGCCGAAAGCGTGGCCGCGACGCTGTACAATGTGTGGACGACGGAGCTTTTGCAGGCGACATTGCGAGACGAAATGGGCGACACGCTTTTCAAAAATTATGTGCAATGGAGTTCGCTCGCCATTCGCGCGTTGGAATATCTCGTGGATCATCCGCATTCGCCGTGGTTTGATGATCGCACAACGGAGGCGGTGGAGAACGGTCGCCACATTGTGCGACGCGGGTTGCGTTCGTCACTGCAACGCTTGCAAGAAAAATTCGGCGAGTTGATGGGCGATTGGCAATGGGGCCAACTGCATCAACTCACGCTCGAACATCCGTTCGGCAAGCAGAAACCGCTTGACGTGCTCTTCAACGTCGGGCCCCTGCCGCTCGGCGGCTCGCCGAGCACGGTGAATAAAGGCGAATACAATCTCGCCGAGCCGTATGCCGTCAACTCCGGTGCTTCGATGCGGCGCATTGTGGACATGGCCAATCCCGAAATGTGCTTGAGCATTCTCCCCGGCGGGCAATCGGGCCAGCCGTTGAGTCCGCATTATAAAGATCAAATTGGGTTGTGGTGGAAGGGGCAATACCGGCAAGTGTGGATGTCCGCTCCGCGCGCGAACGCGAGTTCGCAGGAAGTGTTGCGCTTGCAGCCGTAGAAGCTCGAATGGGTTTTGACTGCGCTCGTAGTAACGCCTTCAGGCGTCGGGCGCCAATAGTTTCGTTAAAGTGAAATCGTTGCAAAAAAAGCAAAGACTTTTCCACCGAGTGACATCGAAGTCACCGAGATTCGCCGAAAAAAGCTTTTGTTCGGCGACACTCGGTGACTTCGGCGAAGTTCGGCGGGTACAATTTGAAAATGGAAAAGCCCTCCGCCTGCGGTTGAAACCGCAGGCTAAGAGGTACAAGCCATCTAATGAAATTTGACGATCAAATTCGGTAACGAGGCACACCACCCGTATCATGTCATTCCGAAGGAATCTTTTTCAGCACTGGCATAAGTCTCCAGCGAGTAAAAAGGTTCCTTCTGAATGACAATTCGTGGAGGTGATTACCGATTTTGAAAGTCAAAACCCATAAGATGGCTGATAACGCATACAATGCTAGCCGACTTCAGTCGGCTTCCATCTCCTAGCCTGATGCTTTAGCATCAGGCGAAAGGCTTACCCATGCCTTCCTCTCTCCACCTCTCCGCCAAGCTGCACGAGGACAAGAAATCCGCGACGCTCATTTACACGAGCACTGTCGCGCTGATTACTTGCACAACGACGCTTCCGCCGCTCGTCGCGCGCGCGCTCGTTGAGCCGTTCGAATACACGGCCGAACTTGGTGCGGCGCTGTATCAACTCCTCGACGGCGACACGCGCCAACTTACACAAGCGCGCGAACGTGCGCGACATGCGAACGCGCCGTTGCACTTGCAATTGCAGCTCGATGCGGCTTTGCAAGATTTGCCCTTCGAGCTTTTGCACCACGGCCATTTCCTCGCGCCGCGTGAAATTCATCTCATTCGACAAGTGAGTGATCGCGGTCGCGAGCATGCGCACACGCCCGCCAATCGCCAGCTCAAGCTGCTTTTCATCGCGTGCTCGCCTCGCGGACTCGCGCCGGAGTTGGATTTCGAAAAAGAAGAAGAGGCGCTTTATCGCGCCACGGATAAATTGCCCATCGAAATTCTTGTGGAAGATTCCGGCTCGCTCGAAGGACTCGCCGAGCGCCTCGTGAACGAGAGCTTCGACATTATCCATCTCTCCGGCCACGCGGGCCTTGATAAAAACGGCCTGCCATTTTTTTGGATGGAAGACGATGAAGGCGAGCCGCAAAAAGTTTCGCCCGCCGAGTTGTGGCAAGCGCTGCGACTTCATCCGCCGCACGTGCTCTTTCTCGCGGGCTGCCAAACCGGACAGGCTGATCCCAATGCTGCGGCCGGTTCGTTTGCGCAACAACTCGTGGCCGAGGGCATTCCCAGCGTGCTCAGTTGGGGCCGGCCCGTGTATGATCTCGGCGCGACCGAGGCGGCCAAATATCTATATTTCGAATTGAGTCGCGGCAACGATCTCGCCGAGGCCGTGCGGGCGTGTCGCGAGCGTTTGGCCGAGGCGCAGCATTATGCGATCAACAGCGTGTGGCCGCTCCTGCGTTTGTTCCGCGATGCCGCGCCTTTCGCGCCGCTCGTTACGCCTGGGCAAAAGCCCAAGCCTACGCCGCGCAAACTCACGCATGCGTATCTCGCCAACGGCAAAGTGAAAATTCTCACCGCAGGATTTGTCGGACGCCGCCGGCAATTGCAAACCGGCTTGCGTGTGTTGCGACATGGCCAAGATGATCCCACGCAGCCGCGCGTTGGAGTGCTCTTGCACGGCGCAGCCGGCCTCGGCAAAAGTTGTCTCGCCGGAAAATTGCTCGAACGTCTTTCCGGCCAAGACACCACGGCCATTATCATTCACGGCCCTCTGCATGCAGGCACGCTCCTTTCCGCGTTGGAGGATGCCTATCGCCGCGCGCCCAAGGCCGAGGCCCAAGAGATTCTCGCGGAGCGCAAAGAATTGCCCGAAAAACTCGCGGCCCTGTGCAGCCGCGCGTGGACGCAACGCCGCACCTTCATCGTGCTCGATGATTTTGAGCAGAACTTTGAAAAGGATGAGCACGGCGCGCCGATCCTTTCGCACGGCTCTGTGGGGCGCGCGCGTCTTGTGCCCGAGGCCGCGGCCCTCATGCTCCCTCTCTTGCGTTTTCTCCCGGAAACCTGCGGCATGGCCGGACTCATCATCACCAGCCGCTATGGTTTTGCGCTTGAAGTAGCGCAGGCATCTTTGCCCAATGTCACTAACTTTTCCCAAAAGCATAGGCAGAAAAATGAAGGGCAGAAATATAAAGCTCTACGCTATCTAAAAACGTTCAAACGAAACGTCATCAGCTAAAATTTTTCTGCCCTACATTTTTCTGTCTTTGCTTTTAAATGGTTTTGCCGAAAATCGTTTTGCGTTTCTGAAAAAGTTAGCGGCATTGCTCGCATAAGCCCGCACAGGAAACGTGCCGAAATTCTTCACCTTCACCGGCACCGCGGTGAAACGAAAGCCGTGCTCGGGCAATTGCTGCAAGCCGCACAAATGCTCTACGATCGGAATCTCCGCGGCGAGCAAAGTCGAATGCACCGGTCGATGACCGTCATCCGTGCAATCAATGTTGAACGAATCGATGCCGACCAATACGGCTCCGGCATCGGTCAAAAATTTTGCAGCATCTTCGGTTAGATACGGATGGTTTTCGAAGTATTGCTCCATGCGCCAATGCTCGTCCCACCCCGTATGCACCAAAACCGCCTTGCCATGTACGTCCAGCCCGCGCAAGGCTTCGTGCGTGATCGCGCGTTGCGCACGCGAGATTGCCCGCACAACAATGCAATCCAATTCCGCTAACGAGGTGAGCGGCAACTCCGACATATCTTTGCCGTGACCATAGCGATGAAACGGGCTGTCGAGATACGTGCCGGTGTTTGCCACCATTTCAATTTTACCTATGTGAAACTCCGTGCCTTCCGCATAACGTGCCCGCGAAGCTTCGCGGCTGAGATAATCGCAGATGAGGGGCGCGGGCAGACCTTTATATGTAATCATGCCATGCTCAATCGTATGGCTGAGATCAATCAACTTGGTTTGCAAACGAGAAGAAGTCATGACCATACTCCGCTTGTCAACGGGGTTTATTCTGTGTGCTGAGGCGTTTTCTCTTCAAGCGTCAAACGTTCTTGCCTCAGCTTCGCAGATTGCATTTCAAATCGCTTTCTCTACGCAGACTTCGCCTACGGCAGTTGTTGCAACGCGCGAGGCCGTGCGGGCGGTCTTGCCGCGATAGGCGATAATCAAAACGACGGCGGCGACGATAATGACTGCGGCGAGCAGTGCGCGCGGCGTGAGCGCTTCGCCGGCAAAGGCTGAACCCAAGAAGAGCGCAATGATGGGATTCACATAGGCATACGTTGCCACGCGTGCGGGCGAGGTGACGCGCAAGAGCCAGACATAGGCCGTGAACGCGATGAGCGCACCGAAGATGGAAAGATAAAGCAATGCGAACCAAGAGCGCAGAGAAATTTCTGCGAGTTGAAATCCGTTCGTCTCGCCCAGCACAAACCCGGCAAGCACGAGCAAACCGCCGCCGCAAAGCATTTGCAGCGCAGTGGACATGAACGGCGATTGCGGTAAATCAACCTTGCGCGAGTGTAATGAACCTAACGCCCAACCCATCGTTGCGAAGAACAACGCAGCCAAACCTAATGGGTTGAAGTTTTCATTGGCAACACTGCTCGGCCCCATCAAAACCATCATGCCGGTCAAGCCCAATCCAATACCAATCGTTGTCGCAATGCTGGGCCGCGTTGTGCCATATAATCCCCAATCAAACACGACCATCCACACCGTAACGGTTGCGACCACCAGCGCGGCGATACCTGAAGGAACATACAACTCCGACCAAGTGACGCCGCCATTGCCGATCAACAGCAACAATGCGCCAATGAGAGTTGCCGAGCGCCATTGCTTGAATGTGGGTTTGGGCGCGCCGGAGAAGCGCGTCCACGTATAGAGAATCGCGCCGGCAAAGAGAAAGCGCACGCCAGCCATGAGCAGCGGCGGGATGGTTTCGATTGCAATCAGAATCGCAAGATAGGTTGAACCCCAAATGAGATACACAGCGGCGAAGGCGGCGATCACGAGCGGGCGCGGGGCGTGCTCGGAGAGATTCTGTTTCACGCGGACTCCGGTTAAGGTGCAAGAGACGGTAAGGTGGAAAATCAAATACGTGCGAATATATAAAAAAAACGCGCGCCGGAACAGATTCAGTTGCTTGCAATTGTGACCAGAACAGTTTATTATGCAGTAAAATTGTGCTCAACATGAGCGCAGCTTGGTTTTGAAATCAGACATTCTTAGAACCCTATGCCCTCGACTCATTTATATGAACGCGTCGCCGGACGCATCACCACGATGATTGAAAAAGGCACGCTGCGACCGGGCGAGCGCGTGCCTTCCGTGCGCAGATTGAATGAACAGCTTGGCGTCAGCGTATCGACCGTGCTGCAAGCCTATGCCATGCTCGAAGATCGCGGCGTGCTGGAGGCCAAGCCGCAATCGGGTTATTACGTGCGCTTGCGCCAGCGCGAGTTGCCGCCGGAGCCGCGCATTTCCAGGCCGCCGCGCTCTGCTTCAAAAGTCGATATCAGTTTGCTCGCCGCGGAGGTGCATGAAGCGGCAATGGATCCGAACAACGTGCCGCTCGGTTCGGCCAGCGGCAGCCCGGATTTGTTGCCGGGCGCAAAGCTGAATCGTCTGCTCGGCACGATTGCGCGGCGCTCCGTTACTGCCACGAATCGGTATGACTCGCCGCAAGGCCATCATGAATTGCTGCATCAAATCGCGCGGCGCTCTTTGGATTGGGGGTGTCAATTGACGAGCGAAGATTTTATCATCACGTTTGGCGCGACGGAAGCGCTCAATCTCTGTTTGCGTGCAGTGACCAAGCCGGGCGATGCTATTGCTGTCGAGTCGCCAACCTACTTCGGCTTTTTGCAAATTTTGGAAAGTTTGAATCTCAAGGCGCTCGAAATTCCAACGCATCCACGCGAAGGCATGAGTTTGGACGGTTTGGAAAGCGCATTGAGGCGGGAAAAAATTGCGGCGTGTTTTGTGGTGGGAAATTTTCACAATCCGCTCGGCGGCTGTATGCCCGAGGCGAACAAAAAAGCTTTGGTGGAGATGCTGCATCGTCGCGGCGTGCCGTTGCTGGAGGATGAGGTGTATGGCGATTTGCATTTTGGGCCGAGTCGCCCCAAACCTTGCAAAGCGTTTGACAAACACGGCATGGTGCTCACGTGCTCTTCCTTTTCCAAAACGCTTTCGCCCGGCTATCGCGTGGGCTGGGCCGCGCCGGGGAAATTTAGCGCACAGGTGCGCCGCTTGAAATTGACCAACACGATTTCAACGGCCTCCTTGCCGCAAATGACGATCGCAGAGATGTTGCGCAACGGCGGCTATGATCGTTTCATGCGGCATTTGCGCAAAGCGTATGAATTGCAGGTGCAGTGTATGTCGCAAGCGATTTGTAAATATTTTCCCGAGGGCACCAAAATGACGCGGCCCATGGGCGGCCACTTGCTTTGGGTCGAATTGCCGGCGGCAATTGATTCGCTCGAATTGTATCATCGTGCGGTTGAAAAAAATATCAGCCTGGTGCCCGGCCCATTGTTTTCGCCGAAGCGGGACTATCGCAATTTCATTCGCTTGAATTGCGGCTATCCGTGGACGGAGCGCATCGAGCGCGCGATGATCACGCTCGGCCAGATTGCGGCGCGGATGCTTTGAAAAAAGGTGCTATAATTCAACTTCACCAAATTCTTTTCTGCCCACGAAACACGCGAAGCACACGAAAAGTTCTTCAAGTGAATCGTGCGTTTGGTGGAAAAATCTTAATCTGCTTATGTCGGGCTATGCTCTTCGAACTCCGTAAGGCGATGGACACAACTTGTTTTGAAAATATCCGCTCGGCAGTGGGATGCCGTCGCTTTGAAGTCAGCCTGCTCGAAGAGGCCACCTCGGTAAACAAGCGGAGATGAAAAGCAATAACGCGCAGCGACAAGACAAAAAAAGAAGCTGTGTTATGCACGCTGCCTCGGCTTGCGCACACGCAAACGCAGCGCTTGTTCAACGAAAAAGTTGATTGGTTCGGCTTGAATGTCGCGCACGCGGCGAAATGTAATTTGCCGCACTTGTTTGCCCTCTCCTTCCAATATGTTGAAAGGGTCTTCGAGCAAGATTCCAAATTCGAACACGAGCTTGACGTGATCATCGAATGGAAAAAGGCCGCAGAAATATCCGCACGCGGGATGGCGATAGCCGATCGCGTGCCAACCGGGGTATGGCACTTCGACCGCTTCGGGCGCTGCGGTGCGAAGCAATTTGCGCAATCGATTCGCGAGGCTCCGAATTGCGGCAGGGTGTCGCGCGAGAATGTATTCGGGTGTGAGTGAGGCCGTTGCGGGCTTGGTGCGTGTGCTCATCGTATGCAATCTCCTTTTCTTCTATTCAAATATCAGCGAGAGTTTTTATGCCGAACGAATTTTATCTGCGCAGTCGTCGCGTAGTGACCTCCGGGGGAGTGCGCGCTGCCATGCTTCATATTAAAGACGGCGTCATTGCGCGTGTGATGGCGCACGAGTCAAACACCGATTCTCATCCGCTCGAAGACGTCGGCGAACGGGTCATCATGCCGGGCGTGATCGATGCGCATGTGCATCTCAACGAACCGGGTCGCACGGAATGGGAAGGCTTTGAAACCGGAACGCGCGCTGCGGCCGCGGGCGGTGTGACGACGCTCGTTGATATGCCGCTCAACAGCACGCCGGTTACGACTACGATTGCAGCATTGCAAGAAAAACGCAAAGCCGCAAGTGAAAAGCTTTGGGTCGATTGCGGCATGTACACCGGGCTGGTGCCCGGTAATCACAACGAGCTTGCGGCTTTGATACAAGCGGGTGTGCTCGGTGTGAAAACTTTTCTGACGCATTCCGGCATTGAGGATTTTCCCAATACGACGGAGGCTGATTTGCGCGCGGCGATGCCTTTGATTGCGCAGCAGGGCTTGTCGCTGCTCGTGCATGCTGAGCAAAACAATTCCCCCCTTGAGGGGGGCCAGGGGGGTGTTGCACATTATCATGAAGAAATGAAGCTGATGAATGCCTTCGAGAACACCCCCCTACCCCCCCTCAAGGGGGGAATACTTCGTGCAAGATCACATGGCCCAACGCCAATGCATGCTCATATAGCCTCTCCGCGCAGTTATCAAACTTATCTCGCTTCGCGGCCGCACGCATGGGAGCTTGAAGCTATCGCGCTGATAATTCAGTTATGCGAGGAGTATCGTTGCCGCGTCCACATTGTGCATCTTTCTTCTGCTGAAGCCATTCCCATGTTGCAGCAAGCGCGCGCGAAAGGCTTGCCCATCACGGTCGAAACGTGTCCGCACTATCTTTTTTTCTCCGCGGAAGAGATTGCCGAGGGCGACACGCGCTTCAAATGCGCACCGCCGATACGAGAGCGTGAGAATCGCGAGCGGCTATGGCAAGCGCTGCGCGAGGGTGTGATTGATTTTATCGCGAGCGATCATTCGCCGTGCCCGCCCGAGATGAAGCAGCTTGAGAATGGCGATTTCATGCGCGCATGGGGCGGAATTGCTTCGTTGCAATTCACGTTGCCGGTGATGTGGACCGCGGCACGAGAGCGCGGCTTCGGTTTGATTGATTTGAGTGAATGGCTCTGCCGTCGTCCGGCAGCGCTCGTTGGCTTGCAAAACCAGAAAGGCGCAATCTCGCCGGGTTATGCTGCCGACTTCGTTGTTTGGAACCCGGAAGCTTCATTTACGCTCACAGCGAGTATGATTCATCATCGCCACAAACTCACGCCGTATGTGGGCCGCGAGTTGCTCGGCGTGGTCGAGAAAACATTTTTGCGCGGGGAAAAAATTTATGAGCAGGGAAGTTTTATTGCGAAACCAAGCGGAAAGATTTTAGTACGTTTTGACGCGCAAGCTTCGTAATGTCGATTCACAGAAGAATTGCTTTGTCTCAATCAATCATAGCTATAGAAATCACGAGGAGGTAACTCCCATGCGATTTGCAGACCCACGCACAGACTTCACGTTCAAACGCATCTTTGGCAATGAGCAAGCCAAAGAGGTTTTAATCAGCTTCCTCAATGCCGTGCTGAACTTGGATGACGCGCATGCGATTAAGCAGGTCAGTTTGCTTGATCCGTACGAAGCGCCCAAGACCAAATACCTGCGCGACAGTTTTCTTGACGTGAAATGCCTCGATGCACGCGGCGTTTCTTTTATTGTCGAAATGCAGGTTTCTTACGTCGCGGGCTTCGAGAAGCGCGTCATCTATAACGCGAGCAAAGCGTACGCGAACCAACTGCTCAAAGGCGAGCCTTACCCCAAGCTCAATCAAGTGATTTCGATCAACATTCTCGACTTCACGCTTTTCGATGATTTCGCGCACTATCTTTCCTGCCATGAGATTCGCGAGTCCATCACGGGCAATTGCTATCTCGAGGAGATTCGTTATTACTTTATCGAACTTCCCAAGTTCACGCGCACCGAGGCGGAGTTGGAAAGCCTCATCGAAAAATGGGTTTATTTCATCAAGCACGCGAGCGATTCTGAAACGATCCCGGAAAAGCTGAATGAGCCGACGTTTCGCAAAGCTTTCGATCTTGCGAATCGCGCGGGCATGACAACGAAAGAGCTGGAGGCCTACGAAGCGAGCGTCATTGTCATGTTAGATGAACGCGGCAGAATTGACGGCGCGTATGAATTGGGCGAAAAGATCGGCGAACAAAACAAAGCACGCGACATCGCTCTTGCCATGAAAAGAGAAAACTTGAAAACCGAATTGATCGCCAAAGTCACAGGCTTGCCATTGGCGGATGTTGAACAACTCTAAAGGAGCAGCATGTCATCGACGAACAATCCTGTTGCCGCATTTGCCGGTCTCATCGATCTCGCCGCGGAGCGCATGGGCGGCAAGGCGCTTTTTGCGAACGATGAATTTTTCGCGCCGAAAGAAAATTTGCTCAAGCCCGGACGCGGGGTTTTCATTCCCGACAAATACACGGAGTTCGGCAAATGGATGGATGGCTGGGAGTCGCGGCGCAAGCGTGTGCCGGGTTATGATTATTGCATCATCAAGCTCGGCATTCCCGGCGTGATTAAAGGCGTTGATATTGACACGAATCATTTTCTCGGCAATCACCCGCCGTATGCTTCGCTCGAGGCTTGCAACGCTGCTTATGATGCAAACATGGATTCGCTCACCGCGAGTCATTGGCAAACAATTCTGCATAAGTCGCCGCTCAAGCCGGGGTCGCAAAATCTCTTTGCCGTGGCGAGTGAGCACCGTTGGACGCACATTCGTTTGAACATTTTTCCTGACGGCGGCGTGGCGCGTTTGCGCGTGTATGGTGAAGCAAAGCCAGATTGGTCACGCTTCAAAAAAGAAGAGCTGCTCGATCTCGTTGCGGTGGAGAATGCCGGTTTGCCGCTCGCATGCAGCGACATGTTCTTCAGCGCGATGGAGAATCTGATTATGCCGGGTCGTTCCACCAACATGGGCGACGGTTGGGAAACGAAACGGCGTCGCGGTCCGGGTTATGATTGGATTATTCTCCAACTCGGGCGTGCCGGTGCGATCAAGCGCGTGTGTGTGGATACAAATCATTTCAAGGGGAATTATCCCGACACATGCTCGCTCGAAGGTTGTTATCACCACGCGAGCACGGGCGATGAATTGAGCAAGCCGGAGATTGCCTGGCAGGAAATTTTGCCGCGCACAAAGCTGCAAGCGCATGCCGAGCATTTTTTTGAGGATGAGCTACAAGCTCGCGGGCCTTTCACGCATGTACGCTTAAATATTTTCCCGGATGGCGGGGTGAGTCGATTGCGGGTGTGGGGAACGCTGGCTTAGACACGACGATCAAACACGAGCACGCACTGCTGGCTTCTTCTTCTCCGCATCGCAATCAACTCCGCTGAGTGAGAGAACTTCATCCAAGCAAGAGATGCTCCCTTTATGCATTAAAAGTATGCTCTGAGCTTTTGCAGCAATGATTTTTCTAAGCGGCTTTTACGAATATTGCCGACAAACCTTCGATGCTTTTCCGCTATATTTGTGGAATCTGCTTACAGCAAACCTCCCACCTTTCCCTCTTTCAGGTTATCTAAAAACTTGTCTAGACTATGATCGCCTCGCCGTGCGCGAGCTATGACGATTCTCGCGCCCGCGATGCAGTTGGCAACGTCCTGTGGGCGCGGAGTCTTTTTTGAAAACTTCCTGTACGATGATGGGGCACTCGTCATTTGCAAGGCGCTGGGAGTCTTTGCAGATTTGCACCTGCACGACATTATCGGGCTGCTCAAATTCTTCCACGGGGAGTCGCAGCGTGTCGTGCGCGGCGCGCATGAACGGCGCCCAAATCGGCAATGCGATCACCGCGCCGGTGCCGCGCTCAAAATTCATGTCTTGCCGATCAAAGCCGGTCCACACGCCCGTTGCCAATTGCGGCGTAAAACCGATAAACCATGCATCGCGGTACGTATTGGTCGTGCCGGTTTTCCCCCCAGCCGGACGATAAAAATTATACCGGCTCCGCGCGCCCGCGGCCGTGCCGCGCGGATTATCCATCACCGAGCGCAACATGTGCGTCATGATGAAGGCCGTCGCTTTGCTCAACACTTCTTTGCCGCGCGGAAGATTTTCTTCCAACACATTTCCGTCGCGATCTTCAATGCGTGTGATGAACATCGGCGTCATGAGCACGCCTTGATTGGCATAAGCGGAATAGGCCGAAGTAATTTCCAGCGGGATGACTTCACCCGCGCCCAACGCGGCAACGGCCTCATACGGCAGCAACTCCGTGGTGATGCCCATGTTTTTGGCATACGCTACAACCTGCGCGGGTTTCGTTAGCTCTTGCACCACGCGCACAGTGGGCAAATTCAGCGAGCGAAACAATGCTTCGCGCAACGTGACCTTGCCGCCAATCGAGTTGTCATAATTATGCGGACGCCATTCCGTGCCGTCGGCTTGATGCACCACCACGGGTTGATTCCAAACCTCCTGCGTGGGAGAGTAGCCGTTGTCAATCACGGTTGTATAGGCAAACGGTTTGAATGCAGAGCCGGGTTGACGCTTGGCTTGGAGCACGCGATTGTATTTGTTCTCTTCAAAATTGCGGCCGCCCACGAGCGCGCGCACATAGCCGGTTTTGGGATCAACACACACAAGCGCGGCTTGCACCGGACGCTCGCGGCTCAACAGGCCGTGGATCGTTGCGGAGTCGAGCAGCACTTGCCGCATGTTCATGCCAAGCGAATCGAGCATGGCTTGCGTGATGATTTGGAGATGCTCGCGCTTGCCAATAATGCGCTTGTTGTATTGCACTTGAATTTTTTGAAGCTGCTCGGCTACGGCTTGTTCGGCGAGAAACTGCAGACGTGTGTCAATCGTGGTATAAATCGAGAGGCCCTGGGTTAAAATATCGCGGCCATATTTATCCCATAGCAATTGCCGCACGTGCTCCGTGAAATAGGGTGCGATGCCATAATATTCGTTGGGCAAAGTTTTTTGCACGCCCAAATCCATGGCCGCATAATGCTCCAGGTCTTCTTCACTCAGCGCGCCGGTTGTGTACATGTTGCGCAGCACGAGATTGCGGCGCGCCTTGCAGGCTTGCGGGTTGCGAATCGGCGAAAGCGATTCGGGACGTTGCACGATGGCAATGAGCATTGCAGCTTGCTGCACGTCAAGCGCGCTCACGGCTTTGCCATAGTAGCGCTCGGCTGCGAGTTGCACGCCGTGCGCGCCATGCCCGAGATAAACATGGTTCAAATACATCTCAAGAATTTCGGGCTTGGTATAAGTGCGCTCGATTTGCACCGCAGTGAGAATTTCTTTAATCTTGCGTGTGACGGTTTTTTCCGCGGAGAGATAGAGCAAACGCGAAAGCTGTTGCGTAATCGTGCTCGCACCCTGTCTTTTTTCCATGGCCGCGACGTCAACCACGATGGCTTGCGCCACTCGCATAATATTCACGCCCCAATGCTCATAAAAACGCCGATCTTCCGTGGCCAGCAGCGCTTGGATCATATGCTCGGGCACTTGATCCAAAGTTATATACGAACGCCGCTCTTCAAAAAACTCTTTGATCAACTTGCCGTCGGCAGAGTACACCTTCGAAACCAACTTGGGTTGATATCGTTCCAACTGCGCGGGATCAGGCAAGTCTTGGCTCAAAATGAGCACGAAAATGCCAAGCCCCAGGATGACAAGCCCGACAATGCTTCCGATAATCATCGCAGTTTGGGAGAGTACACGAGAAGATGAAGAGAGATTCATTTTCTTTCCTGCTTAAAATAAAAACCTTTGCCGGGTGACTTTGGCAAATGCTGGCGCAGCTTAATCAAGCCATTTTTCCAGCCGCGGCCCATGTTCATCGAGGCGGCAATACGTGAAGTGCGTCATCCAATCGCCGAGGTTGATGAAAGTTTTTCCGGCAAGTTGCTCTTGTTTGGGGCGATGCGTGTGCCCCATGAGCACGAGGTCATAACCTTCGGCAAGCTTGCTCGCAGCATATGCGCGATACTCCTCACCCCATTTTTCGACGTGCTCCTGCGCATTATGGCTCGTTTGCGACATGTAGCGCGCCAATGGAATTCCCCAATCCGGCGTGAGCAAGCGATATAGGAAAATATTCATGGGATGCTTGATCACACGCTTGAGCATGCGATAGCCGACGTCAGGTTGCGCCGCGCCGTCGCCGTGCGTGATAAAACATTTATACCCGCACAACTCCCGGCTGATACCTGCGCGATGTACCTGCACGCCTAATTCTCTCGTGAAATAATCGCCCAGCCATTCGTGATTGCCTTCTAAATACTCGATCAGCACGCCGTGATGCCGCAACTCATAGAGTTTGGCCAAAATACTGAGATGATGATTCGGAATCGCGTGCCGATATTCAAACCAATGATCAAACAAATCGCCGACAATGAATAATCCTTGGGCCGAGGATTTAACCTGCTCAAGGAAAGCCAAAATTTTTTGCGTGCGCTCCGCTTCTTGCGGAATGTGTGGCGCGCCAAGATGAGCGTCAGAGAAAAAGTAGTATGCTGCCATTGCCTCTTTTTGTTGTTTCAAAACGTCGCCAATGTAAAGATTCGAGTTCCAACATGCAAGATCACTCTTGCCGCTGGATTGCGTGCCGCATTGCCTCAAAATAAATGTTACCCAAGCATTTTGAGCAATGTGTCGTTGCCTCATAATTTATGTTACCCCAAACCGGAGGACATAAGTTATGAGCCAGCATTCCAAACGAGATTTTTTGCAAACGATGATCGTGCGT
>JAYRWE010000028.1:0-11237 GCA_041918175.1 bacterium | reverse complement strand
GTCATTGCAAGACAATGACACTGTGTGGCAACCATACGCCGAAGGCGTTACAGACCTCAGCCCAGGGTGCCCAGCTTCTGGGCACCCTGGGTCTAACAACGCCCAACCCAATGAACACCGAAGGTGTTCAACAAAAATGGCCTTGTACGCAGAAATGCGCGGCGACAATGAACGATTGGCTGGCGGCCGCACCCTCTTTTGTTGAACTCTTTCAGAGTTCTTCTGAACATGGTTGTTTCCCGAGGGTGCGCTGCGCGACCCTCGGCTTTGCTGTTAAACGCCTTCGGCGTATTCATGCTGTCCACACAGAACGACATAGAACCGGTTTTTCTCCTCACGCGCCTGTCATTCAGCAGGAATTTTTTTACTCGCTGGAGATACCGCCCAGTGCTTAAAAAGATTCCTGCGGAATGACAGTGTAGGAAGTGGGCAGTATATGCCTCAAAGCTTTGCAGCGTCGTCAGTGTTCAAAACTTCAACCTGCCTCAGCATAAAAGTCATTGCTATTGTGAAAATTTTCGTGTATTAACAACGCAATTTTTTTCGCACCACCTTCCGGCTTTCAATCAAACCACAACTGCTTTGTGATTCTGTTCGCGGCGCACTTAACCGATGGATGCCCCATGCACATCTTCCGCACCAAGAATCTTGATCAACTGCAACGTGATGCTGATGCTTCCACAGAAACGCATCTCAAACGCGCGCTCGGCCCGATTGATTTAGTCGCGCTTGGAATTGGCGCGATCATCGGCACCGGCATCTTTACCACCGTGGGCACCGCAGTCGCCGGCGATGCGCTGCGGCCCGGCGCAGGCCCGGCAATCATGCTCTCTTTTTTTCTCACCGCAGTGGCGTGCGCGTTTTGCGGATTGTGTTATGCAGAATTCGCTTCGCTTGTTCCGATTGCGGGCAGCGCGTACACATATTCATACGCGACACTCGGCGAAATCGTCGCGTGGATCATCGGTTGGGATTTGATTATCGAATACGCCGTCGGCAATGTCGCAGTCGCGATTAGTTGGGCGGCTTACTTTCATCAACTTTGTGAAGGCTTGGGCATTCATCTTCCAGCGTGGCTTTCGGTGGATTATAGATCGGCCGCGCAAGCTGCGACGCGCGTGGCCGCGGGCACGCTTGATCCGGCGCGCTCGTTGCCCTATGAAGCTTGGCTCAGCCATCCCACCATTCTCGGCATTCCCATCATCTTCAACTTTCTCGCGGTCTTCATCGTCGGCGTAATCACGTGGCTGTTGGTCGTGGGCGTGAAGGAATCCGCGCGCGCAAACAACATCATGGTTGCCATCAAACTGGTGATTCTTGGTTTTTTCATTTATGCGGGCGTGAGCTATGTTAAGCCCGAAAATTGGACGCCGTTTATGCCGAACGGTTTTCACGGCGTGTGGGTCGGCGCGAGTTTGATCTTTTTTGCGTATATCGGTTTCGACGCGATTTCCACCGCGGCGGAAGAGTGTAAAAATCCCGGGCGCGATATGCCCATCGGCATTATCGGCTCGTTGGTGATTTGCACGGTGGTCTATGTCATCGTCGCCGCGATTCTCACGGGTATGGTGCCGTGGCAAAATCTCGGCGTGGCGGATCCGCTCGCCGAGGCGTTTGCGCAAGTCGGCTCCAATGTTTCGGCTGGTATTGTCTCGCTCGGCGCAGTCGCGGCGATGAGCGCAGTGCTGCTTGTGTTTCAATACGGCCAGCCGCGCATTTTCTTCTCGATGTCGCGCGACGGTTTGCTGCCGAAATATTTCACGAAGGTGCATCCGAAATATCAAACGCCGCACATCACCACGATTTGGACCGGCGTGGTCGTGGCCGCGATCTCCGCAGTCGCGAACATTGATGAAATCGTGGAGTTGACCAACATCGGAACGTTGTTCGCGTTCGTGCTCGTGTGCGCGGGCATTATTATTCTGCGTTATAAAGATCCGCATCGACCGCGCAAATTCAAAACGCCGTTCGTGCCGCTGGTGCCGTTGCTCGGCATCGGTTCCTGCGTGTATTTGATGGCGGGTTTGCCGTGGGTTACGTGGGTGCGCTTCGGCCTGTGGCTCGCCGCGGGCTTGGTGTTTTATTTTGCGTATGGTTTTAGGAAGAGTCGATTGAGGAAAGCATGACATTGCTTTATTAGCAAGCTTAATGTTCTGCTTGTAATCGGTTGGTTTGTAACTCCCCCGAACTGTCATTCTGGAAGAATCTTCCCTTGCGCTTGGAAAAGAGCCGAGTGCTAGGGAAGGTCCTTCCAGGATGACAGTTCAAAAAAGATTGCAAATCAACCCGCACAGGTGCGTATGCGCCTTGAGAAATTTTGCAGCAGGAGCCTTTGCTCGCGGCGTATTTTGCGGCTTCGTGCGAGCAACTCGAAGCCCGACGTCACACCTCCGCAGTCTCGTAACCAAACTACGGCCTCTCATGAACGCTCTCCCTCTCATGCTCGGCGCGCTCTGCGTGTTGGCGATTGCGTATCGTTTCTACAGCGCATTCCTCGCGAGCAAAGTTGCGATGCTCGACGACACGCGCACCACGCCTGCGCATATTCACAATGACGGGCAAAACTATGTGCCCACGAACAAATGGGTTCTCTTCGGCCATCACTTCGCTGCGATCACGGGCGCCGGCCCGCTCATTGGCCCGGTGCTCGCAGCGCAATTCGGTTTTCTCCCCGGCTATTTGTGGATACTCATCGGCGTGGTCATCGGCGGCGCAGTACACGACTTCATCATTCTCTTTGCCTCGACCCGCCGCGGCGGCAAATCGCTCGCGGAAATCGCGCGCATGGAAATCGGACCGGTCGCGGGCGCAACCACCGCAGTGGCGATTTTGTTTATCGTCGTTATCGCGCTCGCGGGGCTTGGTCTCGCCGTGGTCAATGCGCTCAAAGAAAGCTCGTGGGGCACATTCACAATTTTCTGCACCATTCCGCTCGCGTTCTACATGGGCTTGCACATGTATCGCTTCCGCAAAGGCAAAATCACTGAGGCCACCATCATCGGCGTGATCGGCATGTTGCTCGCCGTCATCGTTGGCCGTTTCATTCCGGACTCCGCCCTCGCGCCGTATTTCACGTTGAGCCACGGGCAAATCACGTTCGCCATCGCCGCGTATGGCTTCATCGCTTCCGTGCTCCCCGTGTGGATGCTGCTCTGCCCGCGTGATTATCTCAGCTCATATATGAAGATTGGCACGATTGCTTTCCTCGTGCTCGGCATCATCATCGTCAATCCCAAATTGCAGATGCCGATGTTCAGCGAGTTTGTCGATGGTGGCGGACCAATCATCCCCGGCAAGCTCTTTCCTTTCGTATTCATCACCATCGCATGCGGAGCGATCTCCGGCTTTCATGCCCTCATCGGCTCCGGCACCACGCCGAAAATGATCAGCGCCGAGTCGCACATTCGCCCGATAGGTTACGGCGCAATGTTGATCGAAGGTCTCGTGGGCATCACCTCATTGATCGCCGCGGCCGCGCTTTTTCCCGGCGATTACTTCGCGATCAATGTTTCGCCGGAACGTTTCGGCACATTGGGCATGGAAGTGACGAGCTTGCCGCAACTCGAAGCGCAGGTGGGAGAAAACGTCGAAGGCCGCACCGGCGGCGCGGTTTCGCTTGCCATTGGCATTGCGCAAATTTTCACGGCGCTGCCCGGCATGAGCGGCTTGATGTCGTATTGGTATCACTTCGCCATCATGTTCGAAGCGCTCTTCATTCTCACCACAATTGACACGGGCACGCGCGTCGCGCGCTTTCTCGTGCAAGAGTCCCTTGGCAAAATTTATAAACCGCTTGAAAGAACGGATTGGATGCCCGGCACCATTGGCGCGAGCTTGCTCGTCGTGCTCGCGTGGGGTTATTTCATTTACACCGGCTCGATCAGCACGATATGGCCCATGTTCGGCGTAGCGAATCAATTGCTCGCAGGTATTGCACTGTGCGTGGGCACGACGGTAATCATCGGCATGGGCCGCGCGAAATACGCGTGGGTCACCCTCGTGCCGCTCGCCTTCGTCACGACCACGACATTAACCGCAGGCTGGCTCAACATCACCGACAACTTTCTGCCGCTCGCGCAAAAGGGCGCAGCGTTTCAAGGCTATCTCAACGCCACGCTCACGGCGATTATGATGATTTGCGTGGGAATCATTTTGGTGAATTCGGCGTGGAAGTGGAGTCGGGCTTTTTCATCGGCTGGCGCGATACCAATAGCACACGCAAATTCGACAAAACCCTTATAACCCATTTGAGATAAAATGACTAAACTCCTCGACCTCCGCACCGTTGGACAGCTTCGTGCCTCGGGATATAAAGTTCTACCCGTCAAAGATGAAGTCCGCAAAAACCTGGTAACGAAGCTACGTAGTAAGGAACAAATTTTTGCGGGCATCATCGGCTATGAAGATACTGTCATTCCCGATCTCTGCAACGCCATCCTCTCGCGCCATGATATTATTTTGCTCGGTTTGCGCGGGCAAGCGAAGAGCCGCATTCTACGCGCATTAACCGACCTGCTCGACGAATATGTTCCCATTCTCAAAGGCAGTGAGATTAATGACAATCCCTTCGCGCCCGCTTCGAAGTATGGCGTGGAGATGATTCGCGAGTTTGGGGAAAACGCGGAGATCGAGTGGATTGGCCGCGACCAACGCTACGGCGAAAAACTCGCGACGCCGGATGTGACTATCGCGGATTTGATTGGCGACATCGACCCCATCAAGGCGGCAGCGCAACGCCTGCATTATGCGCACGAAGGTATCATTCACTTCGGCATTATTCCGCGCACGAATCGCGGCATTTTCGCCATCAACGAACTGCCGGACTTGCAACCGCGCATTCAAGTGGGCCTGTTCAATGTCATGCAGGAAAAGGACATTCAGATTCGCGGCTTCCCGATTCGCATTCCGCTCGATTTGATGATTGTGTACTCCGCAAATCCCGAAGACTACACGAATCGCGGCAATCTCATTACGCCGCTCAAAGATCGCATCGGCTCGCAGATTCACACGCACTATCCGCGCACGCTCGAAATCGGCATGCAGATCACGGCGCAAGAGGCATGGATCAAACGTGACGGCACGCCGCCGAAGATTCTCTTTTTCTTGCGACAAATTATCGAGCAAACCGCGGTGGAAGCACGGCGCAGCGAGTTTGTCGAACAAAAGAGCGGCGTGTCCACGCGATTGACGATTTCCTTTCTTGAAAATTTGGTGAGCAATGCCGAGCGCAGATTGTGCCTCACGGGCGAGAGCGAGTTAATGCCGCGCGTATGCGATCTGTTTGCCGCGCTCTCCGCGGTGACGGGCAAAATCGAGTTGGTTTATGAAGGCGAACAAGAAGGCGCCGCGAATGTTGCGAAAGGGCTTTTGGGCAAGGCCATCAAAGCGATCTTCTTGAGTTATTTTCCCGATCCGCTCACGAGCATGAAGAAGGGCGAGAATCATTATCGCAAAGTCACGGCGTGGTTCAAGAACGATCGCAAGATCGATCTCGCGGATGCGATGCCCGCTTCCGAATATGTGCAAGCACTCAATCGTGTGGACGGATTGAAGGAGTTGACGCTCCAGTTTTTGCCGAGCGCGAAAGACATGACGCCCGCACAATTGGCCGTGGGCATGGAGTTCGTGCTCGAAGGCCTGCATCAAAACTCAATGGTAAGCCGTGACGAGTTGGGCTTGGTGCGCACGTATTCCGATATGCTCAATCGCATGTTCAGCAACATTTCCAAGCGAGAAGATTTTGACGAAGAGGATGAAGAGAATTAACGGAGTTCAGTATAATAGCCTTTTGCATTGCAAGGCATTCGCGTTGTGCATTTTCCAGCTTGCTTCTCGGACACTCGTTCTCTATCTTGATCACGCATGTCGATACGACCTGAAACGACTCCACGCTATACACCTCGATTGACCGCTTCATCTCTGTGCGCGACGGAGAGAAGGTTTGAAATAGCAACGTTAGACGGTGGTTGGGGCCTTCGTTGGGCGAAGGCAAAGCTCGGGGCGAATTCATGATTTCGAATCTTGGGCGTTGGCGCACAACACTTGTTCTCATTCTGCAAGCAACCACCCGGTAATGCCGGTGGCCGATGGCCCCCGCAAAAATCTCAAACGCAGTTGCACACTGAACCGCGAGGCTTCTTGGCTGAGAAATCTCGCACCAACCTGTGAGGAAAGGATCGGCGTGAGGGTAGCGCACTATCATTCAACGGTTTCCCCGAGCAAGCCACGGCCTGCTTGGAAACGACGATCACGCTACACAACTATTGCGAGGAACATCATGGGCAGCGATCGTTCGGAAGCGACGAATCTACAGTCGCAAATCGCTCGTCTCAATCAAATCGGCATTGCGCTCTCTAGCGAGCACAATCTGAACAAGCTTTTGGAGCTTATCGTCACGGAAGCACGGCGCTTCACAGTGGCCGATGGCGGCAGCTTGTACATCAAAGAAAGCGAGAAACTCAACTTTCTCGTCGCACAAACTGAATCACTCGAAGCGAAAACGCAGCAGAAATCCTTCAAAGCGTTTTACGTTCCACTCACCAAAGAAAGCATTTCCGGCTATGTGGCGACCACCGGAAAAATTCTGAACCTCGCCGACGTTTATCACATTCCGCCCACGGTTGAGTATCGTTTCAATAAAGAATTTGATCGGCGCATGGGCTATCGCAGCAAGTCAATGCTCACCGTGCCGATGCGCGATCATAACGATGAAATCATCGGCGTGTTGCAATTGGTCAACTCGCTTGATCTCGACGGTCGCGTGGTGCCGTTTCGCAAAGAGTATGAAGCGCTCATTCTCTCGCTGGCGAGCCAAGCCGCGGTCGCGATTCGCAATGCGAAGCTCATCGAAGATATCAAAAGCCTGTTTCGCTCGCTCGTGCGTTATTCCGCCAAAGCCATTGACTCGCGCTCGCCGCACACCGCGGGGCATTCAGGCCGCGTTGCAAAATTTTCGCTGCGCATTGCGCAAGCGATCAACGAAGAAACCGAAGGCGCATTTGCGAACGTGAAATTTTCCGCGGAGCAGTTGGAAGAATTGCGCATGGCCGGCTGGCTGCACGACATCGGCAAGATCGGCGTGAAAGAATCCGTGTTGGAAAAAGGCACGAAGCTCAACGACGATCAAATGGAAACGCTCGCCGAACGTTTTGCGTTGATCAAAGCTTCGTTGCACGTTGAGCATTGCCGGCAAAAGTCCGCGCTGCTGCAAAACGGCGGCGCTGCGACCGAAACGCATGCGGAGCTTGATCGCAAGCTCGCTGCCGATCTCGAAGCCGTCGAACAAGATCTCGAATTTCTCCGCCGCATCAACATTCCCGAAGTGATGCAGCAGGCCGACGTTGATCGACTACGCGCCATCGCGGAGAAATCTTTTGTGGATCCTGCCGGCGAAATGCGCTATTATCTCACTTCGCATGAATTCGAAAACCTTGCCGTACTGCGTGGCAATTTGACCGCGAGCGAGCGCAAAGAAATTCAGCGGCACGTGGAATACACGATGCAGATTCTGCGCAAGATTCCATTCACGAAAGATTTGGAAAATATTCCCATCATCGCCGCGGCGCATCATGAAATGCTCGACGGCTCCGGCTATCCCCAAGGCTTGAAGGGCGACGATATTCCGCTGCAAGCGCGCATCATGTGCATCTCGGATATTTACGACGCGCTCAGTTCCAAAGATCGGCCCTATAAGAAAGCCATGCCCTTGGAAAAGACGATTGCCATTTTGCAGGAAGAAGCCAAGCGCGGCAAGCTCGATGCGAATTTGATCGAACTCTTCGTGCGCCGTAAGTTATACGAAGGCGATCGTAAAGTTGAAGAAGAAGAAGAGCAGGACTAGGCTCTCTTGGAGTAGTGGATTGATGGAGTGGTGGAGTGGTGGATTGGTGAAGCGATAGAGTTGGGGATTGATGGGGGTTGAAAGTGTCATTCTGTAAGAACCTTCCCTCGCGCTTGAGACAAAGCCAATTTTGAGAGGTGTGCCGAGTGCGAGGGAAGGTTCTTACAGAATGACAAACGCGAGGGGGAGCACGCCCAATCTTTGGAGCACAGCCATTCCAATCTCCCTAAGCTCCATCAAGCCAAAACTCCACGACTCCATTAATCCACAACTCCACCACTCCAAAAATCCATCGCTTCAACTCCCCATGCCTACGATCCCACCTCACCTCATCGACGAAGTCCGCTTCGCCACTGACATTGTCGGCGTGGTTTCAGATTATGTCACGCTGAAAAAAGCGGGGCGGAATTATTTCGGGCTTTGTCCCTTTCACTCCGAAAAATCGCCGTCGTTTAGCGTCAATGCCGAGAAGCAAATTTTTCATTGTTTCGGCTGCGGCGCGGGCGGCAGCGCGTTTGCGTTTGTGCAAAAGATCGAAGGCATCGGTTTTCCCGAAGCCGTGCGCGCACTCGCGAAACGCGCGGGCATTGTAATTCCCGAGGCTGAGCCCGAAGATCGCGCGCTCGCGCAGGAAAAAGAGGCGCTCTATTACGCCAACCAACTCGCCGCGGAATTTTTTCAGCAAACATTATGGAGCGATGAAGGCAAACTCGGCCGGGAGTATTTGAATAAGCGCGGTTTCGATGAAGCAGCCTTGCGCGCTTTTCAAGTTGGTTTCGCGCCCTCGGGTTGGGAAGGTTTGGTGCAATACGCGCGCGCAAAGGCGGCGAATCTTGACGCGCTCGTGAAAGCCGGCTTGATCAACCCGCGCGAAAAAGACGGCAAAACGAGCGGGCATTATGATCGCTTCCGCAATCGCGTCATGTTCCCGATTCACAATCTTTCCGATCGCGTCGTCGCATTTGGCGGCCGCCGCATCCTCGACGAAGACTCCGCGAAGTACATCAATTCGCCCGAAACGCCGGTTTATCACAAAGGCCATCTGCTCTACGCTTTCACCAAAGCGCGCGACACGTTGCGCACCGCGGATCGTTTGATCATCGTCGAAGGCTATCTCGATGTGATGCGCATGCACGTGTGCGGCTTCACGAATACGGTTTCCACCTCCGGCACGGCATTGACCGAGCAGCAAGCGCGCGTGGTGTTGCGTTATACGAAGAATGTGACTTTGCTTTTTGATAGCGATGCCGCGGGTTCTGCCGCAACGTTGCGCGGCGCGGATATTTTGGTGGAGAATGGCTTGCACGTGCGCGTGGCCGGCGTGGCCGCGGGCGATGACCCCGATAGCTTCTTGCAAAAAAATCCTGCGGCAGATATGCAGCGCATTTTAGAGCAAGCGCCGGATTTGTTCGAATTTAAAATGCGCAAGCCCGTTCCCACCGAAGAACAAACGGAGAAGCTTGAGCAGAATCGCACGGAGCAGTTGCGTTCGATTATCGATACGCTCGCGCGCGTGAATGACGGCCTCGAACGGCAAACGCTGGTGCATCGCATGGCCGAGCAAATGCGCGTGGATGAAGCCGTGCTCTGGGAAGAAATCGGGCGTTTGCGGCGCTCGCGCAATCTGCGCCAACGCAGCGAGACGCAACGTTCTCAACCGAATCTCAACGCGATCATCTCGCCGGAGAGCCGCTTGCTCACGCAAGGCCGCATGGTGGAGTTGGAGTTGATTCGCATCATGATTCTGCATTGGAGCGCGATTCGTTTCATCTTCAGCTTCATGCGCTTGGAAGATTTTCACGATCCCGAAGCCCACGCGTTCGCCACCATCTTTTATGATTTCCTCGAGCGCGAAATACCGCTCGAGCCGGAGGATTTGCTGCACTATTTTCATGAGCCGCAGCAGGCGGAATTTGTTTCCGCCATTATCAACGGCGAAGGCAAACGAACGTTTGAGCGTGATTTCAAAAGGTGGGCGGCTGATTGTATGGCGCGCTTGCAAAAATTCATGATCGAAGATCAATTGCAAACCTTGCGTGCGCGCATCAAAACTGCGGAAGCGAGCGGCGCCGACGTGAACGAATACTTGCAGCAGTTCGATGAAGTTCAAAAACATCTCAGACGCGTGCGTGCGGAGAATTTTTTGCTTGGTTCGTAAATAGAGTGAGGCGCACTCTGCAAGGCCATCACGAAAGAGGAACCCCGTTCGCGCCTCTCATTCTTTGGGGAATTTTCCAACAAGTCGTGCTCACCGTGTTCGCAGCCTTGTGGTTTGCGGGACAAAATAACTGCGCGAGTCGTTACTTCCTCTCCAACTCTTCCAACCTCTTTTTCGCCATACCATTTTGCGGATTGCGTGCCAATGACTGCTTGTAATGTTCCATGGCCGCGGCTTTATCGCCCTGTGTTGCATACAACTCGGCGAGTTGATGATAACTCATCCACGAGTTGGGATAAAACTCCGCATTCAATTTGAGCACGGCAATAGCTTCGTCGATCTTCTTCTCCATCTGAAGCTGTTGCGCGAGCCGAAGGAGCGTGCTCTCGCTGAAATCAAACACAAACCCGCCATAATACTGTTCACGCAGCTCGCGATACTTGGCCATGCCCGCGGCGATACCCTGCGCTGCAATCGCCTCGTGCAAAACCTCTTCGAGCAAACGCGGCCGTTGCTGCCCGTGATGGCAAGTAATGCAACTCGTTTTGCTCGGGGGAGTGGAACGGTTTGCGACTTTAGCCAAGTGCTCGTTGTTGATGGCTTGCACCATTTGCAGCATCACGCGCGCGGTTTGTTTTGCCGGCTTTTCATCCGAAACAAAATTGAATGTATCAAGCGGCTTGCCTTCTTCACCGACATGACAATGCTGGCAGCGCACGCCGAGCGCGCGCGTGAAGCCCTTCATGTGGTCGAGCAACTCGCCTTTGCCAATGTCTTTGGGCAGCACTTGCAAGTTGGTGAATTTGTCCGGCACTTGGCCGAACACACTCGCCGCACTAACTAAGAGCAAGCTGAAGCAGCAAAGCGCAAAGCGGTTTTGTAGTGAAAAAATTCGACAAGCCATTGTTCATCTCCTCACAAAGAAGCAACAACATTAGCCGCGATCAAGCCGTGGCGGAACAGTTAGTTTATCGCGCCAAAACCAGTTTACGGGATTGCACAAAACCTCCGGCAGTCATGCGCAAAACATAAACGCCGCTACGCAGCGCATTTGCTCCGAAAGCGAGTTCGTGCGCGCCGGCATTTTTATAACCTTCAAACTAGCTACCTGACAGTTTTAAAATTCAGCCCGATAAAACGAAGCTAATCGAAAAGGCATGTCCATTCATAAGGCAGCGTTCGACCATACGGTAGCCAATACGGAAAATGCTCAAGTCGCGTCGATCCACGCGATCCACC
>JAYRWE010000027.1:0-164092 GCA_041918175.1 bacterium | reverse complement strand
GTAATTGGAAAAGAGCGGTTCAAACGCGACAACAAAAAGTGAAAATTCCGACGGCAGAGTAAGCACGGGTCAATTCTCCATATTGAGTATGACCATAATTTACTCTACGCCGGAACATATTCAAATGGATAAAGTCCAGCTTCGAATATAGCGGATAAAGAAAAAGCCCTATCCGCTATATTCGTGAAATCCGCTTACTAAAATTCTTTGCTTTTTTTGCACTGATTTGACTCTAGAGATACTAAAGGCATCACGACGACCTTCATGAAACACGCTTCTAAAATTTTATCCGCACGCCGCCGTCCATCGTGAGGCCGTAATACTCGATGTAAGTCGGATGCGAAGTCGAAGCCCCGCGAAAATTGCGATCCGAGCGGCTGTTCAGATTGTTGAAATTCGCGAAGACCTCCACCCCGGGATAAACTTTCTGTTTGAGTGAAATGTCGAAGCGCGCATAGTCGCCGGAGAAATTATCCGCGAGCGGGTTCGTGGCATCCACATACGTGCTCACGTCGGTTTGATAAAGAAAAGAAAAGCGCGCGGAGAAGCCTTTGAAGTCATAGCCGAGCGTCACATTCGCGATGTGCGAAGGTTGATCGGGCATGCGGCCCACACGCGTGGAATCCGTGATCAAAATCTTCCAATACGTGCGTGGCCGCTGCGTGCGAATCGAATCGCTATCCACCAAGTAATAGCCTTGATACTCGGTCTCGGAATCGATGTACGTGTAATTCGCGCTCAATACGATGCCTTTGAGAAAAGTAGGCAAATACCAAAAGTTGGTTTGCCAATCGATCTCGAAACCTTTGTAACGCGCTTCAAACGGATTATTGATGTACGTGCCGAGAATCGGCGTCACGCCTTGATACCAACTCGCGGGCACATTCAATCCCTCGGGCAAAGTTGAGGCGATGAGCAACGAGCTCACCGGGAAGTTCACGTTGATGATCAAGTCGTCGATGGTTTTGCTAAAGCCCGCGAGCGTGAGCAAACCGATTTTGTTTTGATAAACGGAGACCGCGGCGTCATAGTTGGTGGCTTCGGAGGGTTTCAACAAACCGTTGGCCGCGCGAATGTAGGAGCGAAAAGCGTCGATGGTGGTAATGGGCGTGTATTGAAAATAATCCGGGCGAATCAGCGTTTCCGTGCGCGCGAGACGAATCTTCATCCACTCCGTGGGCTTCACTTGCAAATGCACCATAGGCAGCCAGAAAGAATTTTCGCGCACATTGGTGAGGCGTTCGAAATCCGCGGGCGGGAGATCGCGCCACGCGGTGATGATCTCGCGATAGCGCTGGCCGCGATACTTTGAATAATCTTCTTCATGGCGCACGCCGGGAATGAGCGTGACGTGTTTGCCGAAATTGAATTCGGCCATCGCGTATGCCGCTTTCGTGCGCTCGATACCGTCATAATCGCTGCCGAGCGTGCCGATCGAGTTGACGCGATACTCCGAAACTTCGTCGCCGTAAATGTCCGCGGTGGCTTGCAATGCGCGCGTGAGCGTGGTCATGTCGTTGGCATTGGCGACAAAGCCGAGATCATATTCGCCTTCCAGAAAGTTCGCACGATAATAATTTTGTAAAACCAAACCAATGGGCAGGAACCCGAGATCGCCGATGAGGTCTTCCAAATTCCAACCGGGCAACTGCGGGAGCATTTGATCGAAGATGTCGTTCAAATTTCCCGCGCCGCTGCCGTATTGCAAACCCGCGCGGCCGCGTTGAAACTGATCGTTGCGGCGATTGAGCCAGCGCAGCTTGCCGCCGGTTTTGAAATAGCCCGACAACGCGCCCATGCGAAACGGCGCTTGCAAATTGAGTTGTGCCGTGGTCACGTTCTCTTCGCGCTCCGTGCTTTGCACCCAAATGTGGTGCAGCGCCGTGTTCGTATCGGCCTTCACCAAACCGGGAATCTCGTTCGGCTTTGTGTCTTCATTCGGCAATTGAATGCCCGAGCGAAAGATGTCGCCTTCTTGCCCGAAGCGCCATAAAAAATCCTCCGGGCTATCGGAGCGCGAGGCCGTGCGCGCCACGCCGAGATCATAACGCAGCCAATCAAAATTTTGCTCCACGCCGAATGCGCCGGTGAAAATAGAAGTCGTGTTCACGCGCCGTTCCACGTCATAATAATGCCGGCCCGAATTGACGTTGATGTTGTTGATGCGATACAGCCCGTCGGATTTCAAACGATTATAAAAACCGTTGAGCGTAATCTTGCCGAGGGGAATGCGATAATCCAACAACGCGCTGCCGCCGGAACGGCTGCGCATTACGCTCTCTTCGCGCAATCCGATCTCGGTCACAAAGCGCGCGGCGAGGTCTTGGCCGGGGAGGTCGGGATCATCGCCTTGCCGATAGCCGCCATAAAATTTATCCGCACTGCGATCATAATCATCAAAGTTCGCGCTCGCAATCACGCCGAAGCGGCCTTTCCCAAAACGATTGCTGATATTCGCATTGATATTCGGATTACCCCAATGACTCTGCAAGCGATTGTATCCGCCCTGCACCGAAGCGCCCACGGAAAACTCATCCGGAGCTTCGCGCAGACGCAAATCCACCGCTCCGCCCACGGCATCCGCATCCATATCCGGCGTGATCGCTTTCTTCACTTCGATACCGTCGAGCATATTCGATGAGATGAGCGAAAGATCGACGCTGCGGTCGTTGCTGTCGGTCGAAGGCACACGCACGCCATTCACCGTGACGGTGTTGTATTTCGGCGAAAGCCCGCGAATGGAAATTTTGTTCGCCTCGCCGCCCGTGCGTTGAATTGCAACGCCGGGCAAACGGCCAATGGATTCCGCGGCGTTCACATCCGGCAATTCTTTAATGCGCGCTTGCGAAACAATGTTGGAAATCGTGTTCGAGGAAAGTTGTTGGTTGATCGCGCCCAACTGTCCTTCCGCCTGCGCCGTCACTTCGACGACTTCACCTTCGATGATTTGAAAATCCAATCGCACATTTTGAGTCAGCGTTTGCCCTTCGACCACGGTGACGTTGATCGTTTTCTTTTGATAGCCGATATAAGTCACCACAAGTGTCTGGCTGCCCACCGGAACGGAGGGAATAACAAACTTGCCTTTCAGGTCTGCGGCAGCGCCCAAGCGCGTTCCCATCACTAACACATTCGCGCCAGGCAGGGGTTCATTGGTTTTGCTGTCATAAACAAAGCCTTCGATGCGGCCTTTTTCGTCCGCAGCAGAAGCTGCGGAGAATATGGACACCATCAACCCGCAGGCGAACAAAGCTCGCATGTAATTTTTAAACATGGGCGATCTCCTCACAAGAGAATCAGGGAAGGAAGAAAATGTTTTCAGTCGCGCAAAACACTTTCAATACAAACAAAAGCGGGGCAAAAGTCTAACACAGGAATCTCAAAATAGGAGGCAATTGTTGCGGGAGGAAGAAAACGTAGGATGAACGCATGGCACCGCGCATTACGTACGATGTTGGATTGCTGTGGCGCGCGGGAATCACAACTGCTCTCCCGCTGAAATAAAGCGGTTCTATGTCGTTTTGTGTGTATGAAGCAAGAATGGATAGCACCGAAGGCGCTTCATAAGAAAGCCCAGGGTAGCGCGAAGCGCACCCTGGGATCGTAACCACGAGCACAAAGAACCCTGAAAGGGTTCGACAAAACGCCTCCCATACAACGATAACTTTATAACAGTCTGTCGTTGTTTTATGGAACCCCATTCGGGGTTCTTGCGGGTTTGAGACTTTTCCCAGGGTGCCCAGAAGCTGGGCACCCTGGGCTATACCATTTAACGCCTTCGGCGTTTGGCAACAAGCTCTTTGAATGTGCTTTGTTTCACCCGCACAAATCAACATAGAACCAATAAAGCGCTCCCGCAAGCAGTGTCGTTTTCGCGACAACTCGATTCTCGCGGGAAAAGCCTTTGCTCTTTTGTGACCGCGATACTTCCACAAACTAACCCTCCTCGAATGGGGAGTATTCCTGCACCGCTCTGCGATACTCCTTGGGCGAGCGGCCGAACTTGGCGTGAAAGAGTTTCGCAAAGTGGGAAGGATAATTGAAGCCCACCTCAAAACAAATCTCCGCGACATTCATTTGCGTTTCCTGCAGCAATTGCGCGGCGCGTTGCAAACGAATGGTTTGAATAAACTCCAGCGGCCGCTCGGAAGTGACGGCCTTGAGCTTGCGAAATAACTGCGCGCGGCTCATGCCCATCTCTTGGCTGAAGGCCTGCACATCAAACGCGGAGTCGGAGAGACGCGTTTCTACCAGGCTGACCGCGCGAGAGAGAAATTCATCTTCGGCAGAATTTTTAAAAACATCGTGCGGCTTGGCGTGCATTTCACGGCCAAAGCGTTCGCGCAGCATGCGACGTGACTCCAGCAAATTGCGCAAACGCGTTTTTAAAATTTCAAGATTGAAGGGCTTGGTTATATAATCATCCGCGCCGGTTTCTAAACCTTCGAGTTGCTGATCTTCCGCGGTGCGTGCGGTCAAAAGCACGATAGGGATATGACTCGTGAGCTGATGCGATTTGAGTTGTTTGCACAGTTCGATGCCGTCCAATTCGAACATCATAATATCGCTGAGAATCAAATCCGGCAGCGTCTCCAATGCGAGTTGCACGCCGCGCCGGCCGTCCGCGGCAACGAGCACGTGATACTCTTCTTGTAATTCGAGACGAAGATAATCGCGTAAATCGCCGTCATCTTCGACAATCAACAACGTCGGCGCAGCCGGAAGCTTCACCTCAAACAGTGCGAACTCACTTGCGGCAGCCGTCGTGTCGGCGACTGGGGCTTGCGCTTCTCGCTCGATATGCTGATCGTGAATCGGCGCAGCGCCGAGCGGAAGATGCACGAGAAAGCATGCGCCTTTGCCGTTTTGTGTTTGCACCAAGATTTCGCCGCGATGCAATTCCACCAATTCTTTGCTCAATGACAGCCCGATGCCTGCGCCTTGCCGCGCTTGCGCAATGGGATGATCGACGTGATAGAAGCGATCAAAAAGATGTTCGACATGCTCCGAGGGCACGCCGGGGCCGGAATCTTTCACCGAGATTTCTAAAATTTTTCCCGCAAGCTGTTTGACATTCACCGAGATTTCGCCGTGCTCGGGCGTGAATTTAAACGCATTCGAGAGCAGATTAAAAATCACGACGTCGAGCTTATCGGGATCGACCTCTGCATAACACGTGACGCAATTGCTGCCGAACTCCAGCGTGAGGTGTTTGTCCGCGGCCATAGGCGTGAAGGTTTCGACGATGTCCTTCGTGAATTGCACTGCGTCGATCTCTTTGCGATTCAAATCCAACTTGCCCGCTTCGATTTTGTTAAAGTCAATGACTTGATTGACCAAGCGCAGCATGCGCTCCGCGCTTCTCTGCATGAGGCGAAACTGTTCGAGCAGTTGCGGCCAACTTTTGTCGCGTCCATGTTTGATCATTTCGCGCAGCGGCACGAGGATGAGTGTGAGCGGCGTGCGGAACTCGTGCGAAATGTTCGTAAAGAACCGCGACTTCAATGCTTCCAACTCATGCGTTTTTTCCGTTTCAAGCTTCTGCGATTGCAAATCCATTTTCAAATGCAACAGCTTCACAGAATAGCGATGATAGGCCCACGCGAGCAGAACGACACTCGTGGCATAAGCGAGATAGGCATACCATGTTTGCCACCACGGCGGCAAAATTTTCAAACGCAACGTTGCGCTGCTCTCGCTCCACGCGCCTTCGCTATTCGTTGCGGTCACGCGAAACGAATAGTCGCCGGGATTCAGCTTCATGAATGTGGCGGAACGGTTCAAGCCAATCTCGATCCAATTGTCGTGATAGCCTTCAAGCAGATAACGATACTTGATTTTCTCCGGCGCGGAATGTTCGAGCGCGGAAAAGAAGAGCGTAAAAATCTGCGCCTGCGCATGGGTCAACGTCAGTGCTTCCGCTTCGCTCAAGTTTCTTTCATAAGGCTGCGGCGTGTCCGCGCCTTGCACCAATTGATCGAGGATGCGCAGCTTGGTGAGCGTGACCGCGGGAAATTTCACGTTCGCGCGAATTTGCTCTGGCTGAAAAATGCTAAGGCCGTTCGTGCCCCCGAAAACCAATTCGCCCGTGGATAATTTCGCAACCGCGCCGTGAATATATTCCGCGCCTTGCAAACCGTCGTGCTCGGTATAAACGACAACCACATTGCTCGCACGCTCGTTTGCCAACGCTTCCGTCGCGTTGAATTTTGCCAAGCCGTTATTCGTGCTGATCCATAAATACCCTTGCTGATCCTCCACGATGCCGTTGATAATTTCGCCGGCCAAACCTGCGCGCGTGCCGAAGCTGCGAAACGTGCCGCGGGTTTCGTCAAGCAGATTGAGACCGCGCGCCGTGCCAACCCACAAACGATTCGCGCGATCCTCGCACAACGCATAGATCCAATTGTTGCTCAAGCCGGAAGAGTCGGGGCCATCGGAGGTATAATTGCGCCACGAATTTTTTTCGCGATCAAAACAACTCAAGCCTTTGTATGTCCCCACCCAGAGCCTGCGCGCGGAGTCTTCAAAAACAGTCAAACAATAATTCGTGCGCAGCGAGCGGTCGAGGTCTTGCAAGTTCGTGACGTATTGCTCATGCTGCACCGGATCGCCGCCGCGAAAGCGAAAGACGCCATCGCCGTTGGTGGCGATCCAAATGTCGCCGCTACGATCTTCGTAAATGTGTCGCACGTCGTCGTTGTTGAGTGGCAGCATGCCGGTTTTGGAATGTAGCACGTGTGTGAAATTTTTCCGTGCCGGATTGAAGCGACTCAAGCCCGCGAGGAAACCGCCGGCCCAAAGCACACCGCGCGAGTCTTCATGCACGGTCAAGATCGCATCGGACCGCAAGGATGAAGGATTGTTTGGCTCATAGCGAAAGGAGGAGAATTGCGTCGTGCTGCGCTCGAAGAAGTTCAAACCGCCGCCGTCCGTGGCGACCCAAAGATTGCCCTCGCGCGTTTCGCCAAACGCCGCGGCCGCGTTATCACTCAGCGTGTGCTCGCGATTCGGCTCATGACGAAACGTATGAAACGACTTGGATTCGTTCTGCGCGAAGTTGAGGCCTTTGAGCGTTCCGACCCATAAATTTTTTTGTCGATCCACAAACAGCGTTTGAATGGAGTTGTTATTCAAACCGAAAGAGTCTTGCGGATTGTGCAGGATATGTTGAAAGCCGGAGCGGTCGTGCGGCAAGAGATTCAACCCGCCTTGACTCGTGCCGATCCAGAGGTTGTCATCCGCATCGAGCAAAAGGCTATAACAATTATCATTGGAGAGATTGCGCGGTTGCGTCAAAATCTTTTCGGCGCGCGCGAAACGCTCGGTTTCTTTATCAAAAAAATACAAACCGTCTTTGGTGGCGATCCACAAACGCCCGGCGTGATCTTCGACCATGTCAATGATGCGATCGGAAGCCAGGCCGTGCGTCTCGCGCTGCGAGGTTGTGTAATGTTTGATCGCATTCGTTTTGGGATTAAACGCCGCGAGTCCGTTGGCCTCCATAATGATCCACAACAAGCCGGCGCGATCCCAAAATAAACGCCGCAATCCGGAGAAGCCGCGCAGAAACGGCGCGAGGGTTTGCGGTTGGTACAAAACGCAGGTCGAGTCCGCAAAACGCAGCGCATAGACTTGATCCGTGGCGAGAAAAATAATTTCGCCGCTCGGCGTCTCCGCAATATCCACCGCGGTCAATGCCACGCCGCCGGGGTCGCGAAAACGCGTGAACGAATCCGTTGCGTGGTCATAAAGATCAAGCCCGATCTGCGTGCCGATCCAAAAGCGCTCTTGGCGGTCTTCAAACAAAGCGAGCACGGCGTTGCTGGAAAGTGAACGCGACGCATGGTTTTGGTTGCGATAGATTTGAAACTCGTAGCCGTCAAACTTGTTGAGGCCGTCATACGTGCCGAACCACAAATAGCCGTTGCGGTCTTGCGCCATGCACGTGACTGCGCTGGCGGAAAGGCCCTGCTCCGTGGTGAAATGTTTAAAGCGCAAACCGCGCGTGGCGGCGAAACCAAAACCGAGGAGCGTCACCAAGAACGCGCTAACAATTGTTCGTACAGGAAGCATCATGCGGCCATTAAAAGTGAAACCTTTGCTTTAAAAGCAAAGAGATTGGTAAGCGGATTTCATTGTAAGCGGATATAGCCTTTGCCTTATCTGCTTACGATAAAATCCGCTTACAAAAAGCTTTTGGGTTGTGGCTCGTCCACGTTGCGTTTGGGTAGTTTCTCGCAGCCGTTCTCAGTTTACTGGCGAAATTCCAACGTTAAACAATGCGGCCCGGAGCCGCCATATCCCAAAATAGCGCCGCCGCGCACCGGATAAACTTTTTTCTTGCTCGCATTTTCCAGGCGTGCTGCGGCCACACTGTCCAAGCTCGCGATGCCGTAACGCGGCATGAGAATGCCGTCCGACCATACGAGGCAATTGGGGTAACACAGCAATGGAAGCCCATCGGTTTTATGCGTTGCCGTAAAGCCAAAGCTCGCCGGCCAAAAGGGAACGCGCACCACCTCGAAACCGTGCTGCACCAATTGCGCGGCAATTTGATCATCCCACACATAATCCGGCTCGGCCAACACCGCTTGCTGAAAATTCTTCGGCGGCACGAGTTGCGCAACGAGTTTGAGCTTATCGCGAAAATGCGGTGCGAGCATGAGCGCGGGACGTTCAATTTCTTTCAGTTGGGGCCCGTTTGTGCTCATGCGCAACTCAAAATTATTCGCTGCGGCAACATACTCCGCCATCCACCGCGTGACGATCTGCGCGATTTCTTGCTCTTCCAACGCCAGCAAATATTTGCGCGCGAGTTGATCATCGCCCACGGCAACCACGCGCTCGTTGAGCGGCATCACCAAAAGGTCGAGATGGAACGGCGCAGGCGGCGGCGGCGAAGAGAGCGGGAGAAACGGTCCTTGCACATACTTCGCAAGATAGGTGGTATCTAAACGATCGGGGCACAGCACCCATTTGCCTAAACGCAACAGACTCGCTCCGGCAAATTTAAATTCCGCAGGGCGGCGTTGCACGCCATAACTTTCATCGAGCGCGAGGAGAATATCGCGCAATTGGTGCGAATTGGAGGCGCTGACCCACATGCGGCGCTGTTCGTCAACGAGCGCTTGGTCGCGCGGCCAGGGGCCATACGCGCTCGCGTCTTGCACAAATTGAATACGCGGCTTGCCCTGCGCATTGCGGCCGATCCCGCCGCGCAGAAGTTGCGAGGCAAACGCGCGAAACGTCGGACTTCCCGCGGTGAATTGATTGAGCACGAGCGCACGGGTTTCAGGCAGAGCCGTGAGAATATCGCGCAATGAAACGACGCTCACTTCCGCGGACCAGGTATAAACCAAAACGAGTTGTTCGATGCTTCCATTCGCAGCGCTTTGCAATTGTAGGCGAGACGCTTCCGGCTCCGGCGCGTGGCAGGAAGAAAACAACAACAGGCTTATGCTTATGAGCAAAGCAACGGCGTTTCTTGGGATCATACAGGCACAGGAGTGGGGAGTAATTTAATTCTGTTTCCGCGCGTTTGATCAACCGCGCGCGAAGCACACGAATAACGCGAAGGTCTTTTTCGATTCATTGGCAGCGAAGTGCTTGCGCGGCGGATGATATTCATGATTTTGAAGGAAAATAGCAAGGGAGCAAAACAAAAAGCCCCGACTTCAGAACGAGGCCGGGGCTAAAAAAACGCAGCACGATAAAGCTTATTGGAGCAACGTCATCTTCTTCACTTCAGAGAAGGAGCCGGCTTCGATACGATAGAAATAAACACCGGAGGGCATGCCCTGCGCGTTCCATTTCATTGTGTGCAATCCCGCGCTCAACTTGCCATTCACGAGCGTCGCAACTTCTTGCCCGGAGACGTTGAAGATGCGCAACGTCACTTTTTCCGCACGCGGCAACGAGAAGCTAATTTCCGTGGAGGGGTTGAATGGGTTGGGATAATTTTGCTCAAGCGCATAACCTTCCGGAATCTCCGCATCGCGTTCCGCCACTGCGGAATAAAAATCATACGGCACGGTGGAAGGATGATCGGTTTTATAGAAAAGAAAATCCGGTGTCGAGGTTGGCGCATTATCACCAAAAGCAAATGATCCGGCAACAGAGTCCGACATGTAAAAGACATTTATCTTGCCGGCCTCGTTCCATGGCGAGAGATAAGGATAACGATCATCCATATCCGGGCTGTTGGTCAAGTTCGTCGGTTCGCCCCATTGCAATCCGTTATTCGCGGAAGAGACGGCCCAGATATCGCCATAGCCGATGCCGGTAGCCGGATCGGCTTGCGTCGAATCACCGGAAAAGCCCGTAAACACGACACTCAGAACACCTTCTGCGTCAACGCCGATAGAGCCATAATCCATTTCAAGATGATTCGTACCGTTCGGCAAAACGCCGTTGAAGTGCAGCGTATCAAAACGTGCTGCCGTTGTGGGAACGCCGCCGTTTACGCTCGGCGCCCAATGGCGAATGCGCAAATCCGTAAAGAAATAGCTAATGCCGCCATCGTTCGGCACTTGATCAAGCACTTCCGTCCAAACCAGATGTAATTCTTCATTCACATAAAGCGCGCTGACGCTCAACCAAAAAGCCGGTCGCACATTGGAAGTATCCGCAGGATAATTGGTGACATTGATGGGGTTGCCAAAGGTCACGCCCCCGTCCGTGGATTCGCGCATGATGATATTGTTATTGCCAAAATCGTCCGTAGGCGGAACATCGAAACCATTGATCAAAACCATGGCGACTTTGCCGCCGGGGCTAGCCGCGATGTTGCCGCGAATTTCACCTTCGACACCGGGAAAAACAACGTTATTCGTCGTCGAAGCAAACGTGCCAGAGGTTGGATCAACGGAATTCCAAGTATTGCCGCCCGTCGTTTGTGAGGAGCCATAGAATACAACACGGTCATTCGTGGATACGGCCACCCGCGGCCAAATGCATTCCGCCGGCGCACGCGGTGCGTCGTACGCGGCGAAGATGGCAAATCCCGGCAAGGCATCAACTGCAATCGAAGTTCCCAACACGCTGCCGGCCGGCGCGGTATGAGAGGCGATGACGGCACGACCATCGGAGGTCAAAGCCAAAGACGGATAGCCCGCGCGTATGGTTTCGACGCGCCCGAGGTTGGTGAAGGTTGCGCCGTTATCGTTACTATACGCATAATAACTTCCGCGCGTAGCGCCGCCAGGAGCTGCGCGGTCGGTTGCACCCATATATACGACGTGAACACTACCGTCCGGCAAAACTTGCACACGTTTTTCGTCGCCACCGTTGGTTTGAAAATCAAAAAACGTATTGCGCGCGTCACCGACAACCGAGACGCCGGGCGATTTTGAAATTTTTGTGAGGCCGCTCAAGTCAACTTGCTTGGCCACGGACGTCATGGTCTCCGTGGCGGGGACATATTTCGCATGGCCCATTTTCTTTTTGACATCGCCGGCGAGAACCAGGCTGAAAGACAGCAACAGCAACGCGACGGATGAAGCTCTAATAACCGTTTTCATAATTACCCTTTCAAGGCGCTAACGCCATCCTAAGAGAAATGAAAAAAGCCCCAGCATTGCAATAATACTGGGGCCTGAAAACAAATCACGAAAAGCTTATTTGACCAACGTCATCTTCTGCACTTGGGAAAGGCCTTCGGCCTCAAGCTTCGCGAAGTACACGCCGGAAGGTTGGCCTTTGGCATTCCAACTCACGGAATGTTTGCCGGCTTCGAGTTTGCCGTTTACCAACGTCGCGACCAACTTGCCATTCACATCATACACGCTCAACTTGACCTGCACGGCTTTGGTCAAATCAAACGCAATTTTCGTGGAAGGATTGAACGGGTTGGGATAAGCCGCATGCAGAGCGAACGCCGTCGGCACTTCGCCCGGGCGGTCATTTACACTGCTGCTGCCGAACGGAATGTTGGCTTTCGGGAACGTGTGATACAAGTACGTCGTCGGTGCAGTGCCGCCGCCTTGAATACTGTTGCCGGTCACACCGTCGGAAGAATACACGAATTGCAGATCCGTGCCGATATTCTTCGCGAGGGAGGGCCAAGTATCTTCGGATTGCGGCGTGTCCGTAACGTTCACGGGTTCGCCCCAGGTTTTGCCGCCATCGTTGGAAGCAACCGCGTAAACATCCGTGAAATGCAAGCCGTCGCCGTCGAGATCATTCGGACGGAAGGCTGTGAACAGCATGTAGATATTGCCGGCCGCATCAATGCCTGCTTGCGGTTGGCACACCACATTGCCGTCGATATTGTGTTGATCAAAAGCACCGGCCACTGCAAACACCGTGGTGTCTTGCGCTCCGCCGGGTATATCGTTGAAGTCAACGATTTCGGTCGCACCTGAAGCTTCGCTCCAGTGATAAATACCAGAGGTCGTGCTTTCGAAGAAATCTATGCCGGTGCCGGCAGAGTCTGGACGAGCCAAGAAGGTTTCCCAGAAGATATGAATGTTGCCGGCGTTATCATACATGATGTCGCCAGAGCCTGCGGGATAGTCGGCAGAAGTGCCGGCCGGAAGAGTCGCGGGATTGTTGGTGAGTTGTTTGTAAGTCCAGGTAGTGGCGTTATCTGTGCTCGTCCACAGATGGAGATCACCAAACGCATCAACCACTAGCAACGCGACTTTGTCACCCTGGCTGGCAATGGATTGATCATCCGCGCCGAAACTGGGCTTTGACACCGAAGTATCAGGATAAAGCCAGGTATTTGTCCAATTTGAACCACCGTCGCGAGAAACGTGCGCTTGCTTCAGAGAGCCAATACCACTTACAGCAGCCGCACTGGTGCTGACGATAATGATGTTGTCTTTACCGTCAACCGTCATTCTCGGCCATTGTCCCGTGCCGCCAGGAGCATTTCCGGTCACGGAACTGGTCCAAATGCCGAAGCCTTTCAAGGCGTCAACATTGACTTCCGTGGCTACGTGCGATGCGGTCACGCTGCGACCATCTGCAAGAGCCGCAATGCTGGACCAACCGCGACGTGCTTGCTCGACTTTGGTCATCGGCGACCAAGTGGTGCCGTCAAAATAAGAGAAGAAGGTTCCACGATCCGCGGTGGTAGCAGGAACAGTTGCGCCCATGCGGCCGACCGCAATAGTGCCGTCATTGTAAACGACGATGTTCGTCGGCACGCCGCCGTTTGAACCATAGTCGTATTCCGAATCCATCAACTTGGTGCCGGGCCCAATGGCATTGGTGCTGGCGGCGCGTTGCGGCTTCAGGCCAAGTTGTAGCGGCACAGCTTCATCGCCCAAGATGGCGATGTTGCGATTTTTGTCAATACGATGCACTTGCGGTTTTGCTTTGTTACCCGCAAACGCACTTCCCACAACACATACAGCCAACAAAACTGTAAGCGCTTTACGCATCGGAACTACCCTCCGAGTTAGTGTTAGGGGTTGATTGAAACATTGGGTTAAGGGAAAAACGAGAAAACTTAAAGCAGCCAAGAGCTTCGCAAGATCACCTCCTTTAGCACCAGCGAGGTTGTACACTTTGCCCATGATCCGTTTCGCGAATTCGGATCGGAGTTGGGCTGATTTGTGGGGCGAGAGTAAGGATTTATTGACAGCAGGAAGATAATCGTTTTTTCATCTTTGTACAGCATTTTTTTCAACCCACAACGGCCTCCCTACGCCCAAACAAAACGATGGGAAAGGCTCATTCGTCTTTCCCATCGTAACGTAACTTGCCGAACGGTTCTAAAGCTCGCCGAGGTCTTGCAAAATTTTTTGCGCCGCGGCTTGGGCTTCATCGGCTTTCATGTGATACAGCGGAAAACCGAAGACCACAACTTTATAATCCGTGCCGAGGTACTTCATGCCCGTGATCGCGCCTTGATAATCCGGACTGCCGGAGAAGGCATTGAAGGTGTAGATCGCTTGTGCTTGCGGCACGTCACCGCGCACCGTAATCATGTCGATCGGCGAAAGGCCGTTTCTGCCGGGAATCGGATTCTTGGCGCTTTCGACATTCATGTTCGGATGGCCGTTCGTGCCGGTGACGCCGGTAAATTCAAACACATTACCGGGCGTTTGGCGCGTGGACGCGAGCTTGAGATAATCATAGATGAACGGGAAGCCCGTTGCAAAACTCGCCACCGGCGTAGTGCCCGCGAGTTGGTTCACACCGCGCCAGCCGATGATCCACAAATTGCCGCCTAGCTTCAGATAATCCGTAGCAAGCTGGGTTTGACGGGGCAATATCACAAAGTTCGCCTCATCACTTACCCACATCACCGTCGAGTAATTGCCGAATCCACGCTTCGGCGTGGGATTGCCTTGGGTTAAAATATCCCATTTGGCTTTTTTCGGCGCATTGAGCGCGGTCAGCAAATTGTCGTAGTAAGTGTCCACATTGGTATCGCCCGTGGCTGGCGGACGACCTGCAAGCTGCCCGTTGCCGTCATCAAGCACGAGAATGCCTTGATCCATCGGCGCCGTGATGAGGTCGAAGTTAAACTTCACGACATCACTCAAAGCACCGCCAATATCGCGATACTCGATTTCCATCGAATGCGCACCGGTCGTCACATTGTTGAGCGTCAACGAGGAAGTGGCCGTGTTATATTCCGTCCACGCGCCGCCATCAACCCGATAACGGCTGCCGGCAGACTTGGCTCCGGCATAGCTGAAAGCAACGGACCAACTGAAAGTCACGGTGTTTCCCGTCGGCAAAGAGAAGGCCGAATTGTCTTCGTAAAAACTCTGGCTATTCACTTGTGAGGTGATCGAAGCCACGGGCTTCACCGAGTTCGAAGACACAAAGTTAAACGAAATCGGAGTTTCATCAATTGCCATCGCCACATCGCGCGTTTGCGCGATGAATTTGTGCGCGCCTTCGGGCAATAGGCCAAAGCTGGAAGCCGTGCTAAACTCAATGACCGGATTGGTGAGCCATTCCGACCACGCACCATTGTCGTCGATCTTAAAACGATACGAAAACTCCGGGCCATTGTCGGGATCATCGACTGCGAGAATGGTAAAAACGCCGCCGCGGCCGAAGGTGGCGCCGGAAGCGGGATTGCCTTCGATCGCAAGCGCCGTATTGGGAGCGATGCTCCGGGTGTTGAACGACAAAGTTGCAGGCGAGGGATCAGCTTCGTTCTTGTCATCCACGGCTGCGACAGAGATGCTGTGCGGTTCGTCTTTGTTGGCCGCAGTAAAGCGGAACGTCGAATCCGTGCGCGTCACAAATTGCGCAGCGCCATCAACGACAAGATTATAACCTTTGATGACGCCATCGGCGTCTTCGCCCTTCCAAGCAATCGTCACGTAATAGCTGGTGACTGACCCGGCTTGCGGCGCGGAAGTGATTTTGGTTTCCGGTGCGACGTTCGTTTTTTCGGAAGAGGCCTCCGGATCCAAAACACTGCAACTCACCAAGCCGAGCAACATTGCGCCCAACGCGAGGCTGCGTAACCAGCGCTGGGAAAATTCAGAGTATTTCATGCCATATCCTCCCGCGGGGGGTTTGAACTCACGTGAATTTAGAATTGGAACGACAACGAAAAGCGATGCGGCTGATTCAAGAACGAGCTGCTGTCGGTGAGATCGCCTTGATCGGCATAAGCATAATCCACCTGCAGGGCGTTTTTCTCGCCAAAGGGCACGTTCACACCAAAGCCCAAAGCGAAGCCGTCGGTGTCATAATTAAAATTATAACCGCCGCGTACTGCAAAACGTTCGCTAAACATTAATTCCAAGCCGCCATTCATTCTCTCTTTGTTGTCGCCGGGATGCTCAAATTGTCCGGCAATGTTGCCTTTGATGCCTTCGCCCAAATCTAAACCGAACATGGTTTCCAAATCGGCAAACACGCCGGTTTTAAAAGTAATGGGCAAGGGCGCAGAATCGAAATCGCGGGTTTGCGCGACGCCGCCGGTGGTGCTAGCGGTGCGCAAGTCGGCATACGAGCCGTCAAATTTCGTATCAGGACCGAAGTTTTGAATCACCATGCCCAAACGCATGGAGCGAAAATCGGTTTGATATTGAATGCCCGCGTCGAAGCCCATGCCTTGCGAAACGATGCCGGCCAACTCTTCACGCAAATATTTCGCCTGCACGCCGAAAGTAAAACGATCACTCACTTTGCGCGAATAAGCCAACCCGACTGCAATGTCCGAAGCTGTGAACAACTCGCCCGTGCCCTCGGGTCGCGCCGGTGTGCGAATGAGCAGATCATCCATATGTAACACGTTCAAGCTGACGCCGAAGGTTCCAATCGAATTAGAAAGAGGCAGAATGATGCCGACGCTTTCGTATTTGATGTCCGCGGGCATATTCACATGCGTCAACAGCAACTCGCGCTGCGTGGCCCAGCCAATACCGGAGGGATTCCAATGCAAGGCGGAGGCATCGCGCGCGCCGGCGACGAAGGCATTGCCCATACCAATGCCGCGCACGCCTACGGGAATTTTCAAAAATTGAAACGACGTGGTTCCAACGCGCTCAATGCCCCACACGGTCATCGGCAGGGCGAGCAGAGCGAGCAGGATAAAATTATTCAAAGCTTTTTTCATGATCGATCTCCGTTGTTTCAGCGAGCAGTGACTAGTTATCAGTGACCAGCTATCAGTGCCAGTTAATAACTGACCACTGTTTACCGATCACTGATTACGGTTTACTGATCACCGATCACTGTTTACTGATCACTGGCTATTTCACCACAACGAACTTGCCGATTTTTTCTTCACCGTTCGCGGACACTCGATACAGGTAAATGCCCGAGACAATTTCTTGCCGCAAGCGTGATTGCAAATTCCACACTTCAACGCCGGTGCCGTTGTGTTGAAGCTCTTGCACCAAATCACCGCCGAGGGTGAAAATTTGAATCGTCGCTTGTTCCGGGAGATTGACGAACTGCATGGTCTTCGGGAAACTGCGATTGCCGGAAGCATCGAAGCGTCCAAACTGCTCATATTCGGAACTGCCGAGATACGGATTGGGAACGACGTAAACATTTTCCAAAACGGATTGGGAAGCCGAGTTTGCAACCACGACCTTTTGTCGGGTGATGCCGCGCGAGCTTTCGAGCACGCCCACGCCGCCAATGGCACGATCATTTTCAGGATGATTGATGCCGTCGCCGTTGTCGCCATTATCATAGGCCGTAACGGCATACTT
Organism: bacterium; assembly: GCA_041918175.1. Classification (GTDB taxonomy): domain Bacteria; phylum Zhuqueibacterota; class Zhuqueibacteria; order Zhuqueibacterales; family Zhuqueibacteraceae; genus JABWAN01. The sequence continues at coordinate 146,945 of JAYRWE010000027.1, read as the reverse complement.
GACTTGCACCAACGGCTGCACGCCGTTATCGATATATTCATACTGGCCCGAGGCATTCGTCGAAGGCAATCCGCGATCAAAGCCCATTCCGTTTACGGCGTCATAGTCTGCGATCAAGGTGAAATTGATGCCGTCCAATGACCGCCAAATGCGATAGCCTTCGAAATCAAGCTTCTTGGCAATCGGGTCGATCGAGTTTTCCGCGCGCTTGTCCCATGTAATTTTGACGGCGCGCTCCATCGGCGTCAACGTGAAGTTCGGCGCGTCGGGTGCGGCGGGGCCGCGGAAATCATTTTGGAAGAGTGCCAACGCCTGCCGTGAGTTTTGCGCAATAAGCTCGCGATTCTCGGCAAGTGATAAGCCTTTTTTGCCGCCATTCACAATCGTCAAGGTAACGGGCAGGGTTTCACCCGGCTGAACATCGCCCAACGGGCCAAAAGAGAACAAGAAGCGCCAATCGCTGTTCACGAATTGATCCGGGTCGCGCACACCGCTCGACATCTTCACATACTTTTCGAGGTTGTCGTTCGGGTCGCCGCTGCCTGTGAGTCGGCTAAAATTCAAGTATGAAAAACCCGCGTTCGGTCTCGGCGTTTTGAGCACACGCACGCCGAAGAACTGGCCTTCTAATCCTTCACCATCATCGTCGCCGCCGATGGCCGTGCCTAACGAGTCGATGAAAAAGGTAATATCGTCTTCCGAGCCGGGGCGGCCTTGCGCATCGGTTTGCACGTCAAAGTCGAAGAACGTCGCCAACCACACATCATTCAACGGGGTGGAACTGATGTTGGTGACGAAGTATTCCAAAATCAAGAAATCATCGCGGAACGTTTCCGGCCATTGATAGCTGTGTTGCACGACGCGAACGCCGAGCGGCGTAAAGCCATCCGGATCGGGCGAGGAGATGCAATTGGCGCACGTATCGACGTAGGTCGTATACCATTCTTGACTGCCGCGCGCGCTCGTGTCTTCATCTTCTTTGCCGTCGCCGTCATCGTCCAAGCTGCCGGGAACCTTATCACCGTCCAAATCCGGATCCGCTTCGTCGATTTTGCCGTCAAAATCATTATCCAAAAAATCCGCGGACATATCGCCAATCGGATCTTCGTCGATATGTGGCTCTGGGTCATAATTTAGAACACCGTCGCCGTTGGCGTCGGCATTGGGACCGTCCCAGTCATTGCTTGCAGAACCGTTGCCGTCGCGATCGTCCGTTGCGGCATTCCAATCGCCGTCATCGTCGTTTTCTTTGGAAGCATTGTCCGTCGATTGATATTGCCAACTGGACACCGGGCCAAATTCACCCGTGCCGTCATTACCGTCGGTAACCGTGGAGACAATGCGAATGTCGTTCTTTTTCGCGCCGACCCACAAACCGCCAGAGAACAAGAAACGCGTTCCCGTACCGCCTGGATATTCAAGTTTGGAATCACGTTGCGAAGAAGAAGGGTGATAAGGAGTGGGCGGGCCAGCGGGTCGGTCATCGGGATTGGCAAGTTCGCCAAAATTTGCCATCATTAACCACTGCAGGCCTTTGTCATGAATAGCGAAACGCGGGCCGACAATAGCGTTCGGCTTTTGCAGCAAGCCAAGTTCATTAAACGACCAGGGGCGGTCGTAACGTTCTTTGGGTTTACGATTGCCATTCTTTCTTTCGGCGAACGCAGTTGACGCATTGAATGCCGAAAAGAACATGAAGCTTGCAAGCGCAATTCCCATGAGTCTTTGAAATTTCATGCAATCTCCTTCCGTTTCCAAGGGAACCCAATCAATACAAATAGCCGGATTTTGCAAAGCCTTGCAAAATCCGGCCAGCTCGTTATTCAGACTTAGAATTCAGTGGTGAAACCAACGCGGACGATGCGGCCATTGGACCATGCGTTCGGGTTGGGCACTGAGTTGGCGTAGCCGCCGTAATTGCGCGAACGCGAAGTACCGCCATTGGTATAGCCGATCAAATTGCGATAAGCATCCACAATACCGCCGTCATCCGGGCCAATCGCATTACGACGATTGAGCAGATTTTGTACTTCAAACACGATACCGGCGCGCGTGCCTTTGGTTAAAGTGAAGAAGCGACGCGCACGCAGGTCAACGACTAATGTTTTGGGATAACGTATGGTGTTCGTCAACGGAACCAACACACCATCGGAAAGCGTGCGCGGCGTGTAAGGCAAGCCGCTGCCCAATTGCGCCAGCACGTTCACATTGAAGTTTTCAAGAATCGCAAAATTGCCGAGCCGTGGTCCGTCGCCTTCGCCGTAATGATAATCAAGATTCACCACCACGCGATGGCGTTGATCCCAGTCGGCCGCAAACTCTACTCCGTCGATAATATCCAGCGTGTCATACGTGTCGCGCGGATCGGAGTGTGTTGCCTTTGCAACTTGGAACGTGTAAGTCGCGTCGCCGGAGAAAAAGCGGCCGGAGCGTTGGGTCAATTGGAGTTCGATGCCCTTCACCGTGCCGTACGCGTCATTGAAGAATGTATTGAACACGTTGCCGGCTTCGTCAAACTCGGGACGAATCTGCACGAGGTTGTCGATGTCTTTGAAGAAACCGGTTACCGAGAATAAGGTATTCAAACCAAACTGGTGACGAATACCAAATTCATATTGAATGGTTTCTTCCGGATCCAAATTCGGATTGCCCACGATCGAAGCGGAACTGCCATAAACTTGATTGACCGAAGTAAACACATTACTCAACTGCGGCCGTTGGAAAAAGTGGCCGTAGCTGAAGTAGAACATGTCACGGTCCGTAACCGGGAAGGAAAATCCGGCGCGCGGCAACAGGCTCCACTTTGCTCCGGGGATATCATAGCGTGCAACGCCCAACGAAGTATCGGGATTTGCCACTTGCTCTCCGGCATCAAAGCGTTCGACGCGGAAACCCAAGTTCACGATCGCGGTACTGAATTCCATTTTGTCTTGCACATAAACCGCGTTCCAATTCGGGAAGAACGTATCGGAACTGGGGAACAAGCCGCTGCCATTGTATGGGCCGAGCAGGTCGCGTCCGAAATTGCTCAACTCAAAGTAGTTGGATTCGAACCCGGCTTTGACTTGATGGTTCTTCGTCATCTGGCTGGTGATGTCGAACTTTGCCGAGTAAACCACGGATTTGCGCTTGAAATAGCTCGCGCGGCCGCCGGTGCGGTGAATGCCGTTGATCCATTGCCCACGGAACGGATTGTTGACGCCCTGCAATTGCCACGTTTGATTTTGATTGCGCGTGGCGAGCGGGTCGTCATTATAATCATAAAGGCCGTTGCCGTTGTAATCGACGAATGGTTCGCCGGAATCATATGTGCGGTCGCCGTCGAGGTCCGAGAAATTCTCTGCCGGTGTGCCAAAACCGCGATAGGGTTCTATCAGAAATGGCAATTGCTCCAACGGAACGCCGGTCGCCACCAATGCGTCGTAGCGACTAATCCAATCGTCCAACTCTTCAAAGCTGGAATAGGACTTTCCATCTTTGCCGAGCTTGGGCAGCGCTCCGGTAAAGGTTGAGAATCGGCCGAATTTCATTTCATAAAAAGTCTTGGCATTGAGCGTGTGCGTCCAATTCAAATTGAGTTGCTTGGCGCGAAACTCGGTGCGACCGAGATAATCGTAACCGTTCCAATCATACGGTTGGAGGTCTTCATCGATTCTGCCGTCGCCGTCGTCATCAAGCCCGTTCAGGGCCTCTTCGTCAGAGCGGCCGTCGCTATCATTGTCCAAGCCCCAAGCGAAATCGCGGCGATAAAAGTTTTGATCGAGCACGGCATCTTCATCGATACGGCCATCGCCATCGTTATCGACGCTGTCAAAAAACTCTTCATCGCGGCGGCCATCGCCGTCATTATCAGCGAGATCGCTAATGCCCAACTCATGCGCGCGCGATACCAACGTACGAATATTTTGTCCGGTGGTGAAAGCCCAGCCGTGGGTGTTGTCGTGATTACCGCGGAAACCGAACGTCAGCTTCTTGTTCGAGGAGATTTGCCACAAGAGTTTGGTATCCCAACCTTGGAGCACATTTTCGCGGTTATCGCCTAAACCGAAAAGACGTCCGAAAATGGTTTCATTGCGTAAGTGCGGCGACGTGCCCAGCGAGGCGGATTCTTGGATCGGCGCTTTCGCGTTGATGTCGCCAATCGCGTTGATGTGAAAATTGGCGCGATCCGAAAGACGCGTTTCGCCTTGCGCGAAGATGGTCATATAGCCCGGAATCTTAATGCCGATTTTCGGCAAGAGATTGGTCGTAATCGGTTCCGGGCCGCCGAGCGTCGCTTCGTACCAATCGAAATGCGTCGCGCTCTCGCCGATTCCACTTTCACCAACATGGTCTGTTTGGTAAAAGACGTGGCCGGTGTATTTATCTTTTTTACCTTCCTGCGTGTTGAGCAAAATCACGCCCGATTGGGCATTGCCATACTCCGCATTGAATCCGCCGGAGATGATTTGCATTTCGCTCAACGCAGAGCGCCCGACGTTTAAACCAATCGTGCGCGCTTGCGGATCTTCCACGCTGACACCGTCAACAATAAATGCGACTTCGCCCGCGCGTCCGCCACGAATATGAAGATTGTTGCCACGGCCTTGCGCGCCGGCATTCAACGCGACCGCATCATTCACAGTCGTGATTGGCAACGATTGAATCTGATCACTGCTCGAAACTTTCGAAGAAGCCGTAACGTCCTTTTGGATCAGCGGACGGTCCGCAATAACTTCCACCACTTCGCCCAATTGCAGCGTCTCAGACGACAAGGAAAAGTTTTTCGTTGTCGTCAAGTCTGCCGAAACGCGCAGACCCTTTTCTACGATAGCGGTATAACCAATAATGGAAGCCTTCACATCATAAATGCCCGGCGGGACATTCAAGATGAAGAAGTCACCATTAACGTCCGTGGCGGCGCCAAGCGTCGTGCCTACAATTACCACATTGGCACCCGGCAATGGCTCACCGTTTTCTTTGTCAATGACACGGCCCGCGATTTTACCCGTGGTGCCGGCCAAGGCCAATGCACTCAAAGCAAACACGAGCAGCGCGGTCCAAACAGCGTACTTGTTCAATTTGATCATAACAACCCTCCGCTACTTGGGTTCAACAACCAGAGTTTGTTTTCATCAATGCTTTGCACCGGTCTTTAAAAGAAGGCCGAAGCTGAAGCGGTGTTATTTAAAGTCGTTTTTTAACGCAGGTGGGAGACTGCCAAATGCAAACTGCATCACAAAAGATACGCACGAAAGCACATCACATTTCGGCAAACGCTATACCAGTGGACTTAGAAAGATTTGACGTGAGCAAAAGCCTGTTTGCGTTTTCTAAGTCGTGTAAATGCTCATGTGAAAATATTGAAGACCACAGTGATTGCAAAGGGCGGCTTTGAAAACACACGCGGCGTGCAAAAGTCTTCCGCATGCCGACAGCTTTTGCACAGAATTTCTGATAACAGCCAAGAGCAGGATGAAGGTCAAAGAGGAAAGGCGAAGCTCATGCTTGACAAACGGAACAACTTTTTAACGTCGCGCACGTGTTGATTGAAAATTTGCAATTGCAAATTTTCAATCTAAAATTTTAAATGCTTTTGTTTTCTACTGATGAAGAAGTGTGGGCCCTGTAGGGCTCGAACCTACGGCCAGCGGATTATGAGTCCGCCGCTCTAACCGACTGAGCTAAGGGCCCATGCAAGCATTGCAAACAGCGCTCTAAAAAATGCGGGGGAATATATTCGCATGCGCGCCACAAGTCAAGGGCTTTCTTCCCACTGCGCGCCGGCGGGACCCTTGCATTGAAATACGAAATGGCGCATGCAAAAAGAGTGTGCATCTCCGCAACGCCGGCGGCAACGCGGCTTCAATGCGCTCGGAAAAATTCCGAGGTTTTTATCGGTTTCATGCTTATCTTGCCGAAGAATCATGGTTGAAAAAGCGCGCGCGCTCATGGGAGAGGCGCGTGCTTTTATGTGATCCATCTTCGCCACTTCCCAAGCAACGAACTTCTGGCATATTTCACCAATGCACCTCCCTTACGCCGAAATCCATTTCCCGCTGCCGCTCTCGCGCGGATATACGTATCGCGTTCCTTCGCATTTGGACAAAGCTGCATTGCCGGGCTGTCGCGCGCTCGTGCCGCTTGGCAAGCGCGTGATGACGGGTTTCATTGCGCGGCGCGTGGATAAAATCGACTTTCCTCCGGAAAAGCTGAAAGACGTTTTCGATATTCTCGACGAGCAGCCCTTGTTCGATGAACAACGTTTGCAACTCGCGCACTGGATCAGCGAGTATTATCTCGCGAGCCTCGGCGAAGTGTTGCGCACAATGTTGCCGCCGGGCTTGGAGCAAGAAAGCAAACAGTTCGTGCGCCTCGCGCGCGAGCCGGAAGTCGAGGAACTACGCAAGCTGCAAACGCGCGCGCCGCGACAGTTCGAGCTTGTGCAAACGTTGCAAGGCAAGAAGGGTTACAAGATCGCGTTTCTCGCGAAGCATCTTGGGTATCACGGCGTGCGCGAAAGCTTGCGCGGGTTGATGAAAGCCGGCCTTGTGGAAATTTTGCAAGAGATGTCGCTCGCCTCCGCGCGCGCGTTGGCAGTGACGCACGTGCAACTCACCGAGGCCGGGCGCACGGCGCTCGCGGCCAAAGAACGCAGCGATCTAAAACTCTCTGCCAAGCAATGGGAAAGTCTCGCGCTCTTGCGGCAGAAAGGGCCGTTGAGCCGCCCGTTCTTGTTGCGCAAAATCAAACTCGCGCGCACGAGTTTGGATACGCTCGCGAAAAAATCTCTCGTTGAATTGACGAAGCAGGAAGTGGAGCGCAATCCCTATGCGGAGCGCATCGAAGTCGCGCCGAGTTTTATTTTAAATGAAGAACAAAGCGCCGCAGTTACCGCCGTGTCTGCTTCATTAAGCAAAAATGCTTTTAGTGTGTTCTTGCTCCACGGCATCACCGGCAGCGGCAAAACGCAAGTGTACATCGAAGCCATTCGCCACGCGCTCAATCTCGGCAAAGGCGCCATCGCGCTCGTGCCGGAGATTTCTTTGACGCCGCAAACTGTGGCGCGCTTTCAAAGCAATTTTGGTTTGAACATCGCCGTGCTGCACAGCCGCTTGAGTCACGGCGAACGTTACGATGCGTGGCGCAGAGTGCAGCGCGGCGAGGCCAAGCTCGTGATCGGTCCGCGCTCCGCGGTGTTCGCGCCCGTGCATAATCTCGGCTTGATCGTGGTCGATGAAGAGCACGAGTCGAGTTATAAACAAGTCGATCCTTCGCCGCGCTATCATGCGCGCGACGTGGCCATCATGCGCGCGAAGATGAGCAATGCCGCGGTGCTGCTCGGCTCGGCCACGCCTGCCATCGAGTCGTATTACAACGCGCGCGCCGGCAAATATCATTTGCTCGAATTGCCGCGCCGCATCGACAACGTGCCGCTGCCCGAAGTGCGCTTGCTCGACATGATGCGCTTTCGCAAAACCGCGCCCGACCACGAAGGCATTTTCTCGCGCATCTTGCTCGGAAAGGTTCTGGAGAAGCTCGAGCGCAAAGAGCAGATCATCATTCTACAAAATCGCCGCGGCTTTGCGCCGATGGTGAAGTGCGTGGAGTGCGGCTTCACCAAGCTTTGCGGCGCGTGCAACATTCCGCTCACGTATCATCGTCGCGGCCATGCGCTACGCTGCCACTATTGCAATTATTATGAGAAGGCGCCGGACGTTTGCCCGCAATGCCACAGTCTCGATCTCATCTTCAAAGGCATCGGCACGCAGAAGGTGGAAGAGGCGCTGCACGAACTGTTGCCGCAAGCGCGCGTGGTGCGTATGGATTCGGACACGACGCGCGGCAAACTCGCGCATGACAAAATTCTGCGCGAGTTCGGCGAGCACAAGTATGACGTGTTGCTCGGCACGCAAATGATTGCGAAGGGTTTGGACTTTCATCGCGTGACCCTCGTGGGCGTGATCTCCGCGGATTCGAGTTTGTTGCGCCCGGATTTTCGCGCGGGCGAGCGCACGTTTCAATTGCTCACGCAAGTGGCCGGCCGCGCGGGCCGAAAGAATTTGCCGGGCGAGGTGATCATTCAAACGTATTCGCCGATGAATTTTTGTCTGCTCTGCGCACAGCAGCACGACTTCCATAAATTTTTCAATGCGGAGATCGAGCAGCGGCGGCAACTGTTCTATCCGCCGTTTGTGCGCCTCGCCGTGGTTTTGTTTCGGCATCAAGACAACGAAAAAGTGCGCGGTGTGGCAAATGATTTTGCCGCGCTCATGCGCAGCGCGAAAGCGCCGGTGCAAGTTTATGGGCCTACGCCCGCGCCGTTGCAGCGTTTGCAAAACGAGTTTCGCTGGCAATTGATGATCAAAAGCGATCCGCAACTTGATCCGAGCACGCGCCGCATGCGCGAAACGCTCGCCGAGGTGCAGCGCGTGGTTCACAAAAAATACGCACGCAGCCGCATGCGCATCACGATCGACGTGGATCCCGCGGCGATATTTTAGGATGGCCGATTAAGTAACTTTCCCAATTCTAAACCGCGAATAGACGCGAATGAACGCGAATGAAAAAGAATGAGCGCGCAATCGCGTTGATTCGCGGTTCGAAAACTGAAAGGCCATTCAATCGTCATTGTATGAGCTCCACCTCCGCATTCCAACTTCACGCTTGACGTTCCCCCCGGCTATTATCATGCTAGCGGGATAAACAACTCGCCATTTCTTTCTTCTTCCCACTTCAATTTCACGCACCGCGCGCTGCTTCTTGGAGCACAACCTCACAGTTCACTGCGCTGCGCCTTCGCTGACCGCAAAGCGACGACATTGTAACCGTAGCTCCTGGCGTTTATCTTTATCGTCTGGAAACTGATGATTTCTCAGCTACGCAGAAGATGATTTTTGTGCCATGAAAGCATCCACATTTACTCCATGCAAGAGTTGGGTGAAAGCGTTACTTCGCTTGCACCCTTTTTGTTTGAAGAGAATCGTGCGCCAGCTTTGCGTAAACGTCAGGTAATGGCGGTAAATGATGGAATACAACTCTTGTGATTAGAACTTCGATGTCACCCCAAGAAAGAATGTGCCATGCGAAAAAATGTTTCCCAGGCAATAGTTAGCCGTATTTTTATGTTCGTGGTCGCAGCCAGTCTCTCTACGCAAACCATACGAATTTATGGGCAAGCTGCGGGAGTCGTAGCCTTCAACAAAGATACTGAGATCGGCGTTAGTATGGCTATTTCACCCGATGAGAAACACGCTTATGCCGGAGGAATGGGTTCGATCCTCGTTTTTGAACGACGCGCAAACGGCACTTTACATGTCGTCCAAGTTCTAAACAACTCTCATCATGGCATTGAAGGAATTAGTGATGTCGCGGATATGATTGTTTCTCGCGATGGACGTCATTTATATGCTATAAACATGATCGAAAGTCGCGTGAACTTATTTGCTCGTGATTCGATCTCCGGCCAAATTCGGTTGCTAGATTTTTTTGCGGACGAAATTTTTGGTGCAGATGTGATGCACAATATTTCGCACTATGAACTCATACAAAATCCTGACGGCGCGAGGTTATATTGGCTTAATACGAATGGCGACTCAAATAGGGCGCATAACGTTTTGGCGGTTTTAGAACGTGATTCGACAACAGGCAAGTTAAACATACTTCAAACCCTACATGGAGGCGAAGCGGAACTGGGTTTTTATCAAACGCCTCTTGCCTTGACCATGACGCCCGATGCTAGGAATTTATACGGGTGTGGCAATAACGGGCCCTTTCTGCTTGAGTTTCGTAGCGATACCCTGAGCGGAAAAATAACTTGGACAAAAGCTTTAGCTGTCAACCTTGAGACTGTGAGGGATTGGGATCGAGGCAGTATTACAACCTCACCAGAAGGAAAATTTATCTATGCCACCAACATGTTTGCCGATAAACTTTTTGTTATTGCACGCTCTCTGAAAAATAATACACTCAAACTGCAAACCTCTTTATTTTTATCAAACCCTTCGACGAGTTTTATATCTCCCAATGGAGATTTTCTCTATCTCTTAAATTCCGGTGGGATTACTGCTTTTGCAAGAGAGGTCTCAACCGGAAACCTTTTCCAGTCTGGCACCCTTCAACTGCGAAATGCCACTTCACCTCATAATTTCGTCGCTACTCGCATAGGTAATAATGTTTATCTGAATGTTCATATAAATGTAAATGGTAGTAATCTTCAGACGCTAGAAAGTGATCCAGATTCCGGTGATTTGAAGGTTGTTCAACAGATTAACGACCTCGGCGGCACGGATCGCCTCTCCGGCGGGCGTGCGATTGAGGTTTCACCCAACGGCAAGCACTTGTTCGTAGGCACGGATCACGACGCGGCCATCAGCGTGTTCGCGCGCGATGAAGCGCAAGGCCGCCTCGCTTTGCACCAGGCCGACTCCGAGGGCCGGATCAGCGCCATGAAACTCTCGCCGCAGGGCGAGCATTTGTATGCGACCACGCAAAACAACGAAATCAAAATTTTTGCGCTTGATCACAAGAGCGGCGCGCTCCAACTCGTGCAAATGCTCACGGACACGGTGCGGCAATATCATACTTTGGCCTTTGCTCCGGATGGCCGCCAACTTTATCTCGCGGACTTCAACCGCATTAAAGTTTTCGCGCGCGATCCCGCCTCCGGCTTGTTGACCGGCGTTCAAAGTTTTACCCGATCCGGGCTTTGGCATAATCACGCCACTACATTAGAAGTCGCATCCGAGGGCAAGCACGCCTATTGGCAAAACGAACATAAAATTTTCATACTCAAACGAGACCTTTCCAACGGCAAGTTGGCTTTCGGTGATTCCTTGCTCATGAGCCTGCCCGGCTATGATTTCGTAGGGGGGCAGCACTCCTTGCAAATCTCTCCCGAGGGCAGGCACGTTTATGTCGGCGTGACGGCTTATAAATACTTTGACGATGACAGTTACTTTGAGCATATCAAAATCATGTTCTTTGAGCGCAATCCGCTAAGCGGCGTTTTAACTTTTGTGGAAGCAGTTGCGCAACGCGAATGGGGAAACTGGAATAAAGTGATCGACCTTGTGCTCTCTGCGGACGGCAAAGATCTCTACGCGGTTTTAGATTTCGACGGCGACAGCAATTTCGGGCTGGCCATGTTGACGCGCGACCTCGAAAGCGGCAAGCTCTCGCAGCGCGCCTTTTTTGCCGTCACAAAAGGCGGCGTGTATGGCTATGACAGCCCCCTCACCGATATGGCGCTTTCGCCGGACGGAGCATTCTTATACTTCACAGATCAATTGGGCGTGATGACCTTCGCCACCGGGCGCCGCGTCACCAGTCGGGTAAATGAGAACAACGCACTTGGAGTTGCGCCTCCTCGCACTTTGACATTGGCGCAAAATTATCCCAATCCGTTCTCTGTTACCTCATCATCCCGTGCAACCATCATTGATTATGAAATCGTGACATCAGAAACTAGCGCACTCCCGATCGAGCTTGCGATCTACAACATACAAGGACAGCAAGTCGCGACATTGGTGCGACAAACGCAAGCGCGCGGGAAATATTCCGTCGCTTGGAATGGCATGAATGCGCGCGGTGAATCCGTTCCCTCGGGCATTTATTTTTATAGGCTCAAAGCCGGTGAGCAGATCACGACGCGCAAGCTGATGTTGCTGCAGTAGCATTTAAGCTTTACTCAACTTTTCAAGTTTCGCAAAGCTGTGCTTCCGGCTCGCACGGAGGGCGAACGATTAAATTTCCTTCATGAATGCCGAAACTCACGGACAAAATTTCCGCGGGTTTCGGCATTCGCGTTTTTGGTAGGTATTCTAGACGAGAAAATCGCCGCGCAGCGGGAGGGCAACGCGGCCCACAATGAGTCACCGCGAAAATTTCCTTCCGTGATCGCCTAGTATGGGGAGTACATAACAGCATGCTAGGCGGAAGCGCTGGAAAATGTTTGGTTCGGCAAGCAGACGAAGGACGACCATGAGTTTTCATGGATACAAAAAATATCGCAATACAATTTTCTCCGCGTGGATCGCGCCGGTCTTGTTCGCGGCCGCGGCGTTGCACGCGCAAGAGAGCCGCGTGTTCGACAAAGACAAGATCGTCAAGTACGACGAGCGGCTGCAATTTTATCTCGATCAACAGACCAAAGATTATCTCGTGAACACCGCGGCGCAAGAGCGGTTGCTTTATGAGAACATCAAAAATCTCACGATTGAAATCAAGCAGCGCGGCCTCAAGGGGAATGTGAAAGACGAGGCCGGCTTCGGGCAAATTTATGGGGACATGCAGCGCCTCGTGGATAATTACGCGGTGGAACTTGACGCGGTGCTCGCCATTCTTGATGAAATCAAATCGCTTTCCCGCACCATGGAAACCGAGCAGCGTCAAGACTTGGCCGAGCAATTCACCACGCTGCGCGACAGCTTGACCACGATGCTCGAAAGCCGCAAGCTGCAAAGCGAAGCGCCCAAGACCGGTAACCATAAAACCGTGCTGCTGCGCGAATACAATGTCGAAATCGACTCGCTGCTGCGCATTTACAAACGCCTTGAAAAATTCGAGCGCACGGCCATGGTGCGCAACGACACGGCCGCGGTGCGCTTGACCAAAAAGCAAAAAGACAAGCTGCAAACCGTGCTCGCAGGTTTGCGCACGACGCCCGGCAACGCCAACGCAGCAGCGACGGCCTATTTGCAAGAGGTCGATGGTTTCGTCGCTTTGCTCAATCAGCTTGAAAAGGTCGAGAAGCCTGCGAATGCCACGCTGGATCGCAGCCTCGAAGTGGAAACGCTGCGGCGCGAGATCATTGCCAGCTTGGATAAAAATTTATTGCAACTCTTCGGCTATCCCAGCCTTGATCCGCAAAACAAAATCAGCATCGAGCAGTCGTTGCAAACCTGGCGTGCGGATCGCGTTGCCAAGTTTGAAGTGCGGCGCACGCAGTATGCGATTCTCAAAAAGAATTTGATTCAAAGCGGCGGTGTGAAAGAGCGCAGCCGCATGCTCAATCGCGATTTGGCCGATGCGCTGTTGAACTATGCCGCGGAGCGTTACCTCGTGGCCGAGCAACAACTCGCCGCGATTTTGGAGGACTACGGTAAGCACTTCGCGAATTGGGACGTGGTGCGCTTCTATCAAGCCGAGTGTATTTACGGTCGCGGCGTGTTGCAGGAAGCATTGCAGGCGCACGCGAGCGTGCTGCGCGATTATCCCGAAAGCAAGTTTCGCGACATGATGTTGCTGCGCGTGCTCACGATTTCGCACGTGCTGAAACGGTCCGAGCAATTTTTCGCGACCTATCGTCAGATTGAAAACGTCGCGGGCACGATGGAGCCGAAGATATTGGCGCGCGCGCGTTACTTGGCAGGCTACTACTTTTTGAGTTTGGAAAAATTCGGCGCCGCGGATTCCACGCTCGGTTTGATTGCGGACGATTCGAAATACGGTTTGGCTGCGCGCTATTTGCGAGGCATTGCACAGGTCAATCGCGGCAACAGCGCCACGGCGCTGGTTTTGTTTAAAGAAATCGTTGCCCAAGAATCACTGCCCTGGTCCGGGCCGGCCATTGCGATGGTGCGCAACAATGCGCTGCTCAAGCTCGGATTCATTTACTACGAGCGCGGGGAATTGGAAGAGGCGCTGAAATACTTCGAGCAAGTTTCGCGCGGCACGGAGAACTATGATCAAACGTTGATGGGCAAGGCCTGGGCCGAGTTGCGGATGGGCAACGTGGATCAATCCATGGCGCAGATTCAAACGCTGACGCAGGGCTATTTGGTTTCCGATTATACCTATGAAGCGAAAGTGCTCAGCGCGCATTGCAAACGTTTGCTCGATCAACCCGAGGCGGCGATGCGCGATTTGCGCTACGTGAGCAACGCGCACGGCGTGCTCGAAACTTCGCGCGACTATAACGAAGAGCGCACGCAAATCGTCGCGCAGATGAACGAGCTGGAGCGCATGGAGCGCGAGGTTTTGGAAAAGCAAGACGCGGCCATGTATGAAATCGTGGCCAAAGCGCGCCAAAACCTGCAAGCCACGCTGCTCAACATCAACTATCGCGGCCCCAAGGGCGACATGCAAGGCGAAGAATTCGCGGAAGAGCGCCGCAAGATTTTAGACCAACTGCAAGGCTTGGACGAGATCATCGAAGACGCGCAGAAGATCGGCATGGTCGAAGTGGAGCAAGACGCATTGGTGCGCCGCAATCGTTTGATCAAAACCTTGGAGCAATATCGCGCCGACGCGGCGATTGAGAAAGTAAATTACCTCGTCGAATATCCGCTCGCGATCAAAGAAAGCGGCGCGGAGCATCGCAGAGAAGTCGTGCAAAGTTTGATGGCGCATTTGGAAAGCGAACAAGAAAGCCTGCAAGCCGATATCGACAGTTTGCGCGCAATCGCCGCGGCGCCGGGCAAGAAGCCGACAAGCCTCAGCGTCGATCTCAAAATTTTGCAGGACAATCTCACGCAATTGCGGCAACGCATGGAGCGCTTTCAAACCTGGCTGGCCACGTATGAAGTGGAAGAGGTGCAAAGCGATTTCGAGCGTTGGGCGGATTTCTCCGGCTTCGGCATGAGCGATTTGACGCTGCAAGAGTTGGATCGCCGCGAGCACAAAATCAATTCGGACTCGCGCCACTTGGTTTCGATCGACAAAGTCTTGCGCGACCGCCGCACCGATCTCGAGCGCCGCATCAAACGTTTTGACGACGAAATGAAACGCATCGAAGCGGAGTTGATTGCCGAGCAGGTCGAGTTGGACAAACGCGAACACGAAAAATATTTTGAGAACGTCTACTTCGATAAATCCGAATCGGAAGTTCCGAACCCCAAGAGCACGCAGCCCCAAGATTTTTCGGACGAGTTGCTGCCGCCGGAATAACATCGCACAATCCCAGCTTGAGCCGCGCGCCTCATGCCGCGCTTCGACTGATTATCTCTTCGATTGACCTTGAGCCTCATACACAGAATGACATCAACTTTTTCTGAGCCACAGCGAAAACGTCTCTTCCCTTTGCGGCCGCGTTCATGGGCCAAGCTGGGATTGGGGCTGTTGACATGCGCCGTGTTGTTGCCGGCGCAACTCGGTCTCGCGCAATCGCGGCCGGATAAAAACGCGCGGACGCCTGCCCCCACGGAGCGCGCCAAACCGAAACCGTTGACCAGCGCAAAACGCGATTCCGCGCTGCGCACTTATACCATCGACGATCTGCTCGAGTATAAAGACCTCTATGAGCGCCAACGCATTCGCGTGGAAAGCGAACGCATTGCATTGCGGGAAAAAGGCATTCGCGACATGGAGGCCTTTCTCTCCAATCATCCCGAAAGCAAAATTCTCGATAAAGTCATCGTGCGTTTGGCCGAGTTGTATTATGAAACCGAGTTGGAGTTTTACACGCTCAGCCAAGATCAATACTCCAAGCAGCTCGAATTGTTGGACGCGGGCCAACTCGCGCAAGCGCCGCCCGAGCCGCGCAAAGACTATGGCCGCAGCTTGAAGTTGTATCAGCGCGTCATCGAAGAGTATCCGCAAAGCGGTTTTCAAGACGATGCCCATTACAACATCGCTTATTTAAAAGAAGACATGGGGCAGCGCGAGGAAGCGGTCGGGCTTTATGAAAAATTTCTCGAGCAGTTTCCGGACAGCCGTTATTTGCCCGATGCGCTCTTTCGCATCGGCGAGTATTATTTCAATCCGCCGTTGAATGATCTCGAAAGCGCGATCCCGATTTACAAACGCGTGCTGCAATTCACCGAAAGCCCCAAGTATGGCGAGGCGCTCTATCGCTTGGGCTGGTGCTATTATAAAATGAGCCAGTATCCCGAAGCGATTTCATTCTTCACGCTGCTCGCGGATGACGTCAGGCGCTCCGAAAAACTCGATCCCGAAAATAAAATCACCAACCCCGCGTTGGTGAATGAGTCGATTGAATACATCGGCATCTCGTTCTTGGAATATAAAGGCGTGGAGGGCGTGGCGGATTATCTCGCGAAATTGGGCGGGCGGGAATACGGTCTCGACATTTTGAAGCACGTGGGCCACGTCTACATGACCGTGAAAGAAGAGCACGACAATGCGATTCAAGCGTTTCGTTTGCTGTTGAAATTGTATCCCAACTCCTCCGAAGCGCCGGTGGCGCGCGCGAAGATCGCGGAATCGTATCGCGCGTTGGAAGAAGAAGAGTTGGCGTATTTGAATCGCGACACGCTGTTTACGGATTATCGCGCCGGCTCGGTGTGGTGGGAAAAAAATACGAACGAGGAAGTGCGCGCGAACGGTCGCAGCCTCGCCGAACGCGCGTTGCGCGAGAACATCAATCTCTTGCTGCGCTTGGCCGAGCAGGAGAACGACATCTCGTATTATGAGAAGTCGGTGAAGGACAGCCGCAAATACCTCGCGGCGTTTCCAAACGATTCGACCACGGCGCAGATTCATTGGAACATGGCGCTCACGCTTGACGCGCGTTTGCACGCGGGCGAAGAAGCGTATGACGAGTATTTCAAAATCAGCAATCAATATTGGGGCAGTCGCTTTCAACGGCTCGCCGCGGAGAATGCCGTGGCGCTCGCGCAGGAATTGGCGCAAGTGGACACGGCGCAAGCGAAGCCGGAATTTTTGCCGCTCAATCTCGGGCAAATGAAAGAAGTGGTGGAAGAAGATGAGGGCAAAGCGCGCAAAGCGTTGAATCTCGAAATCATTCCGCTGACGCCGGGCGAGCAGAAACTCGCGCAGGCTTTGGATAATTACATCAAGCTCTTCCCGCACGAGTTGCCGACCTCGGAGCGTTTGGCGCAAGCCGGTGCGCTGTATTACAACAAAAACGATTTCACGCAAGCGCTGAAATATTTCAAAACGCTGCTGAAGCATTTTGCCGAAAGCCCGGACTACGAATATGCGCACTATCTCACGATGGAGAGCTATTTCGGCAAGTTGGATTATAAGAGCTGCGAAATCGTAGCGAAGCGCATTCGTTTGCTCGGCGGCAATCGCGAGTTTGTGGAAAAGGCCGAGCAGCGTTTGGCAGAGTCGATCTTTTTGCAAGCCGAGGGCTTGGCCAATGCCGAACAACACATGCGCGCGGGCGAGGAATATCGTCGCGTGTATGAAGAAGTGCCCAAGGCTGAGTTCGCCGATCTCGCGCTCTTCAACGCGGGTTTGGAATTTGACAAAGCCCGCGAGTTTCGCCGCGCCGTCGAAACTTACACCATCATCAAAGAAAAATTTGAAGCTTCGCCGCATTATTTGAGCGCGCTCAACAATATGGCGTATGACTACGGCGAATTGCAGGATCATCTCAACGCGGCAATCACATTTGAGTTGGCCGCGGATAAAGACACCTCCGCGGCGCGCGCGGAAACCAGCTTGTTCAATGCCAGCGTCTTCTCCGTGCGCGCCACGGATTGGGAGCGCGCGATTCGGGTCAATCGCAAATTTGTGGAAACGTATCCCGAATCGAAAGACGCGGATGATTTGTTCTATGACATCGCGAACTATCATCTCAAACTCAACGAGTGGGACAACGCCAACGAAATTTACGGCGAGTACGCGCAAAAATTTCCGGAGTCCCCGCGCACCGTGGAGACCTTTTATCGTCGCGGCGAATACTATGAGGGCCGCAACAATCTCACCCAAGCGCGCGCCGAATATGAAAAGGCGATGGCAAAGAGCACAGATTTCAAGCAGCGCGAGCGTGATTATAATCCGTTCTTCTCCGCGGAAGCGCTCTTTCGTTTAACGGAGTTGAAGTATCGCAACTATGCCGACATTCGTTTTCGTTTGCCCAAGTCCGCGCTGGATGAAAGCAAAGAACGCAAGAAAAGCGCTCTGTTAGAAATCGTGGACGGCTATGCGAAGGTGACGAGCTACGGCACGCTGCGGTTGTATGAAGCCACCTATAAAATCGGCCAATCGTACGAAGAGTTCGCGCACACTTGGGCCGACCAGGAAATTCCCGAAGTCGATGATACGCGCCGCATTGTGGCTAAAAAAGAAATCAATCAAACCGCAACGCAGCTTTATGAGCGTTCTCTCAATTCCTACAAGCAAGGCGCACTCGCGCTCGCGCGTTTGGCGGAGAGTTATGCCGTGCCCGACACTTCGGATTCGACCGCACTAGCGCGCGATGAAAAAGTGGCGCGCCAAGACACGACGCTGCAAGTGGCGTGGCGTTGGATCAACAAGAGCAAAGACAAAGTTTCGGAAGTGCTTTATGATATTGCCGAGTTGAATCATGAGTCCATGCAAAACTTGTTGAGCGCACCCGCGCCGGAGAATTTGTCACGCATTGCTTTGTTCGAGTTTCGCAGCCAGTTGTTGGGCAAGTTCGTGCAACCGGTGGTAATGCAGATTTCACGCGCGCATCAACGCAACCTCCAAGAGTGCGACTCGCTCCAAATTCAAAGCTTGTGGATGGAGCAATCGCGCAGCAAAATCGTGGCGACGAACAACGCGCTCGCGCAAGAGTATGCGAAGCTTTCGCGGCAGGCGTTGGCGCTTTATGCGAGCGACATTGCAAACTACAAACGCGCGGTGAATGCCAACGACGTGCAGGCCCTGGATTGGCAAGATGAAATGTCGAATGCGGTGGACTTCAGCCGCAATTTTGCCAAAGCGGCAATGCAGGCCTACACCGGCACTTTGCAGGAAGCGCAAAAAGGCGGCATCGCGACGGCAGCGTTACAAGAAACCCACGACCAAATGTTGTCTTTCGCTTTCCTTACTTCGCGCACGAGCGACTCGCTCGCCACCGTGGCGAATAGCGAGCGCCGCGCCTTTGAAGAAAAAGTCAAACAAGAAGGCCAGCAAGAAGCGCAAGACGCGGTGTTTGCGTTTGAAGATCAAGCCTATGCTCTGGCCGACGGCAAAAAAGAATTGCTCGCTGCCGGGTTCGAAGCGATGCGCAGCTTCACCATTCGCAACACGTGGTCGGAAAAAATCACGCTGGCTTTGGTGCGCAGCGATCCCGTCAAATATGCGGGCGAGTTGGGCCTCGCGATTGCGGACACGGTGATTGCGACGGATCCCACGTGGTTGAGCAGCACGAAGTACGTTGCCGGTTGGACCGAACCCACAAACATTCTTGCTGGTTGGCAACCCGCAAAATTTATCAGTGCGGGTATACAATTCTCCGGTTACAATGCGCAACGTTTGTGGGCGCCGGAAGTCGCGGATTCGTTGCATGCAGCAACCGCGGACTCTGCCCAGAAGAGTGTGCCGAGCAATGCCAAGCCGAGCGAGGTGGCATATTTCAGCAAGAGCTTTGAGCTGCGCGGTTTGCCGGTCGCGGCGCAAATTCAAATTCAAGCCGATGACTCCTACAACCTCTTCGTCAACGGCGAGTTCATCGCGCAAGAGCTGGCGACGCAGCAAGACAGCCTGGCCATGCGCGTGCATGACCTCGGCAATTTCATGCGCACCGGCGCGAATGTGGTTGCCCTCGAAGTGCGCGACACCAACCGCAGCGGCGGCACGCTCGAAGCCGTGCTCTTTTTGAAAACCTTGCCCGGTTGGCAATCGCAAAGTGAAACACCTCAAAGCAAACCAACGGAAAGCGAAACCGATATTTTCAAGCGTGGTGTTTTACCCAAACCGTAGCGAGAAATTCTATGCGTAAAATTCTTTTGGCGAGTCTCGTGGGCATGTGCTGGGCGGCAACAGCTTCGGCGCAAACACCGGTTGCGCAAGCCGATACCGTGCGCGCGCCTCAGCCCGCGGTGAATAAAGCCGGCGCAAACGTAGCTCCGGCGGAAGGCGACGGCGAAATTGATTTGGAAGCGATCGAGATTCAAGCCGTGGTCGAAAAGCCGAATGTCGATATCATCTCCAAACGCTCCAAGCCGGAGTGGGAAGAGACGCGCTTCATCGACCGCAGCTTTGACGCGGAGTTGAAACAAGCGCCCAAAGATTTGATGCTCGTCGACGACGAGTTGGATCGCACGCAGAAGCTAGACGCGTTGAAGAAAACCGATCCGCCGCCGAAGAAATAGATTTTCGTAGTTCTGATTTCAAGTTTTCAACCCTCATAACCGTTCATCACTGGAGATTTTTTCATGGAAGCTTTTTGGCAGGAACTGATCAACTCGTTTCGCTGGGAAGACGATGGCGTGACGTTCATGTATTCGATCCTCATCGTCGGTGCGTTTGCCGTCTCGATTGCGGTCGAACGTTTTTATTATCTGATGGTGCGCTCCAATGTCAACGCGCCCAAGTTCATGGCGGAGATTCGCAAGCTGGTGAATGCGGGCGAAATCAAACAAGCCTTGGCGTTGTGCGATGCCGCGCCGCAAAAAGCGTTGCCGCGCGTGGTCGGCGCGAGCTTGCGCAAAGTGGCGGAGAACGAGCAAGTCGATTTCCGCGCGATTCAAAACAGCGTGGATGAATGCACGCTCGAAATCATTCCGGGGTTGCATCAACGCACCAACTATCTGTCCTCGTTTGCCAACGTTGCGACGTTGCTCGGACTGATGGGTACGGTGTATGGCTTCATCATCTCGTTCAAAGCCGTGTCCGCCGCGGGTATCGATGCTGCGGAAAAAGCGCGCATGCTCGCCGCGGGTATCAGCGCCTCGATGACGGCGACGTTCTGCGGTTTGGTCGTGGCGATTCCTTCGGTTTTGCTCTACACTTTCTTGTACAACAAAACCGCGAAGATCATCGATGAGATCGACGAACACACTGTGAAGTTGATCAATCTTTTAACCAGGAATAAATAAGCATGGCTTTTCGACCTTCTCTGCGCCGGCACAAATCGGAGCCGAACACGGAGTTGAATCTCAATCCGCTGCTCGACGTGGTGACGGTGTTGATTCCGCTGCTGCTCGCGAATGCGCAATTTGCGAAGATCGGCGTAATCGAGCTGAACTTGCCGCCGGCCGCGGGCGCCGCGGGCGTGGCGCAAAGCCCCACGGGCTTGCCGAAAGAGAACGAGCGTCATCTCGATCTCGTGGTGACCATTACGGACAAGGGCTTTTACATTGCCAGCGCCGTTTCCACGCCCGAAGAGGCGGCCATGACCGGTCCGGCCTTGCCCGTCAACACCAACGGCGAATATGATTTGCCGGGGCTGTCACGCAAGCTCTTGGAAGTGAAACAACGCGCGGGCAAAAGCTTCGCCGATCCCGACGCCGTTGTGATTCAAGCCGAGCCTAAAATCAACTACCAAGTTTTGGTGAGTACGATGGATGCGGCCCGCAACATTCGCGTGGACGGCAAAAACGTGACGCTCTTTCCCAATGTGGCTTTGAGCGCCGGCGTGATGTAACGTGTGTTGCGCCCCCAATTTCAAACCTGAAGCGTGTGCATTGCAACCGTCCCAGCGCGCGGCGGCAATTCGTCTAAGTCCGCGAGCTGTACGCCAGATCGGCGTCGTATGCGATCAGGCATTCGACCTGCGCAATGTCACCTGAAGGCGAACCGCTGCAATTATTTTACTGAGCACATATGGCTTTTATACCTTCTCGTATCAAGAAGCACAAAACCGCGATGCCCGAAGCCACGCTGAACCTGACTTCGATGCTCGATACGTTCACGGTGTTGCTCATCTTCCTGCTGCAAATGTATTCCACCGACGGCCAACTGATTTCGCCTTCGGAATACTTGACCCTGCCCAATTCCACCGTGCAGCAGCCGCCGGAAGTGGGTTTGGACGTCGTGGTTTCCAAAAACATGATTCTCGTCAATCATGAAAAAGTCGCGGCGATGGATGATATTACCGCGAATTCGCCCACGGTCATGGAAAACGGCATCATCAAACCGCTGAAAGAACGCTTGCTTTTTTTCAGTTCCCAGGCAAAGAAGATGGAAGCCGACTATGGCGTGAAGTTTTCCGGCCGCGTCGTCATTCAAGGCGACAAAGACCTCACCTATTATGAATTGGTAAAGGTCATGCGCACGTGTGGTGTGGGCGGCTATCCCAACATGCGTTTGGCCGTTTATAAACCCGAGTAACGCGCGGGCGCTGCACCTTTTTCGCAACGCACACCTCCCGCGGTTTTGCGTTGCGCGCAGCCGCGCCACGTTTGCTTCTTTGATCATTGTTTACGGACGAAACCAGAACGGCAGAATGAAATGATGCCAACCATGCCGCATAACCAGACCTCGACGGACAATTTACCCTGGATCGAAAGCTTCAAAGCCGATCAAGCGCCGCTTCGGATCACACGTTTTCCCAAACAATTCGAAAGCAATTTTTGGGAAACGCTTGACCGGCGTTTTGCCAGCATTCTCTCCAGCACTTTGTTGATCAATCTCTTGCTCGTCTTGTACGCGATGAACCATGCGGCAACCGCAGAGCCGGAGCATCACAGCGAAGCGGTACAAGAGCGTTTTGCGCGTTTGGTTTTGGAAAAAACAGAAACCGCAGAGCCGCCCGCTGTGGAAGAACCGGTTGCCGTTGCCGCCAGCGGCGCGCGAGAAAAAACGTCGACACGCGAAGGCGCACCCGGCGGAAAGAGTGAAGGGAGCGTGAGCGGCGGCGGCCGGAGAACCGGCAACACACAAGCGAATAGTGCGCAACCTTCCTCCGGAGGCGGACGTTTGGGCGGCTCGGTGGCGCGCGATCGCGCCGAAGCCGGCCGCGCCGGAATTTTGGGATTGCTTTCCAGCAGCAGCGACATGGCCAGCGGCGAAGGCGTGGAAGATATTTTAGGCGGGAACGTTGCTTCGGATATGGACAAAGCATTGTCCGCAGGACTCGCACGCGCAGGCAGCGGCAGCGGGCGTGGACAGTTGGATGAAAAAATCGGCGGCGGAACCGGAACGGGCAGTGGCGGTTTGCGCGGCGGTCGTGAAACCGGCGGCGGCAACATTGATGCAATGGTCGAAGGCTTGGGCGAAGGCAAATCCAAAGGCGTTGCGCGCTCGGGCAACATTGAATATCAAGAAAGCGCGCCCCTCATCGAAGTGGAAGAAGGCGGCGGCGGCGGCGGTCGTTCGCAAGATGCGGTCGCGGCCATAGTCGCACGCCACACTGCGGCGATTCAATCCTGCTATCAAAGTGAAATTCGCCGCACGCCCGATTTAAAAGGCAAGATCGTCGTGCGCTTTATCATCACGCCGCAAGGCACGATTGAAAGCGCGACCATTGTCTCCTCCACCTTGAACAACCCGCGCGTGGAAAAATGCGTCATCAGCCGTATTCTCCGCTGGGACGATTTCGGCGCCGTCGCACCAGACAAAGGCAAGACCACGATCCGGCAAGTGTATACGTTTGGCTATTGATCCGCGCGACAAAAAACGCGGCTGACAAGCAAACAGAAAGGATTAAAGCAGATTCTACGAGATCCGCCTTAATCCTTTGCCGTTTCGGTGCGAGCACACGGTTACGTTATTTTCGTAGTCATGCCCCTTTTGGGGTATCGTATCATGCACATAACCCGCGGTTACGAATTGAACGTCATTGCAGGAAGTGTTTCGCATAAAACAAAAACGCACGGTCACAAACCGTGCGTTTTTGTTTTTAGAGCACAGTCAGCGTGCGTGCGTTTATCGATTTGCTCCGCTCGACTTTTTTTATGGCTTGTCGCTGCTTCACCGAGGTGTCATCTCCGCTTGTTTACCGCGGTGGCCTTTGCAAGCGAGGTGACTTCAAAGCGATTGCATCCCACTGCTGAGCCGATCTTTTCAAAACGAGCGGCGCCCAATATCTTGATTCAATGTTGCTTTGTGTGGGCAAGGAAAAGCATCATCAAAGAACTTGGTTCTAGGTTGTTTGGTGCGGGGCATTGCAAGACAATGACACTGTGTGGCAACCATACGCCGAAGGCGTTACAGACCTCAGCCCAGAGTGCCCAGCTTCTGGGCACCCTGGGTTCAACAACGCCCAACCCAATGAACACCGAAGGTGTTCAACAAAAATGGCCTTGTAGACAGAAATGCGTGCAAATGAATCCGCCACTGCGTTTTGTCGTTATCGGCCTCGGCGGTTATGCCGTTGCGCATTTGCGAGCTATCGCGTGGCTCACCCAACAAGGTTTGGCGCAACTCACCGGCGTGGTTGCATTAGCCCGTGATCGCAAGAAGTATCCGCAGCGTGTGCGCTCATTGCAAGCGCAGGGCGTGACGCTCTTCGAAAATGTCGAAGATTTTTTCAAACACGGCGTCGCAGGTGCGGAGGTGCTCACAGTGCCCATCGGCATTCATCAACACACGCCCGTGAGCCTCGCGGCGATGCAGGCGGGATTGCATGTGTACTGCGAGAAGCCGCTCGCCGCGACCGTGGCAGAAGCCAATGCGCTCATTGCCGCGCGCGAGGCAACGCAACGCAAGATTGCTGTAGGCTTCCAGCATCTTTACAGCAATTCAATTCAACAACTCAAAGCGCGTATCGCCGCAGGCAAGTTGGGGCGCGTGCGCTCGCTTTCACTGCTCTGCGGCTGGCCGCGCAGCATCGAATACTATCGCCGCAATGAATGGGCAGGCAAACTGCGCGTGGGCGAACATTGGGTGCGCGATAGCCCGGCGAACAATGCGCATGCGCATTATTTTTTAAATGTGCTCTACCTCGCCTCGCGCTTCGAACATTCCGCGGCAACGCCGCAAGAACTTCACGCCGAGCTTTACCGCGTCAACCCCGGGGCAAGCTGCGACCTCGTGCAGATGCAATTTCAAACAAGCGCGGGCGTTGCTTGCCACGTGCTGCTCACGCACGCGAATAGCCACGAGCTTGGGCCCGTTATGAAAATTAGCGGAGAAAAAGGCAAAGCAGTTTGGCAGGGAGAAAAAGGCGAGACCGTGATTGAATATGAAAACGGCGGGAGCGAACGATTTGACAACGGCCGGCTTGGCGATTGGCACTATAGTGGTTTTCGCGATTTGGTGTATGCGATTCTCAACGACTACGCGCCGTTATGCTCGCTTGAAATAGCGGCCAGCCACACGCAAACGATTCAGGCCATGCACGAGAGTTGCCCCAACATTATGACGCTAGCCGAGCACCAAATTAAGCGGGTGCGGGTGCGGAACATACTTTTCCCCCAAAAGACGGAACACTTTCATCGCGTGGCAGGACTTGAGGACGACTTGCAGCAAGCGATTGCACGTGGAAGCTTCTTGAGCACGATGAACCTTCCGTGGGCAAAGCGTTAGCCCGCAAATCGCATTCGGCGCAATCGACTATTGGGAAATTTTTCTGAAGCGGATCTTTTCCATGCCGGCAATCATTTCCAAAGCGAGCGTTGCAGAGTTGAAGTCCGCGAGCGCCACGCCGGCTTGCGTCAATGCGGTTTTCATGCTCGCGGCAAACGCTGCAAGATCGAGCACGCGGAAAGAATCCGCCGGCGTTCCATTGAATGAGGCCGCGACGCGAATCAGATTGCCATTCCGATCCATGAGCGCTTTCCCGTCGAGGCCGCGTAGATTCTTGCTGAAAGTGGCCGTATTGTTGACGCGCGTGCTCTCCAAACCGAAATGCAACGTTTCCGGTTTGAGATGAAAGTCTAAAGTCTTGAGTTCGCCCGCAAACAAGCCGAGCAACACATTCTCCGACAAGCGCGCAATTCGCAACGGCTCGAGCTTGTCTGGCGTGGGCGCAAAAGTCGCGGCGTCGGCAATGAAGTCATAACCCTCCATCAGCAATCCCGGCCAACCCGCAACCACATCGGAGCGCATGAGAAATCCTGTGATCGCGGGATGCGCTTCGGGCAGCGCTTCTGCACGCGTGCGGTCGCGCTCTTGCTCGGCGTCACTCACGCGGCCCACGCTAAACGCTCCGTCTTCCAAACAATCGAGCCACGCAGCATCGAGCCAGAAAAACCGCAGCGACTCTTTCGGCAACATACGCTCGTCGGGCACGAGATAATTAAACGGCACGCCGTGCAAGAGCCGCAAACGTTGAAACCATTTTTCAACTTCCTTGGGCAATTGCGGTAACGCGGCGTTGTTCGCGGTTTGTCCCGCATGCGGCAAATGGGGATGCAGCAAACGCTGCTCGGCTTGCAGTACTTGCTGCGCGTGGCCGCGCTTCCACTGATAGAGTCGCGTGCTGATCTGGTTGCTCTTGAGCACGAGCGCGCGGCCCAATTCCCACACCGCAGCATAGGAAACGTCGAACATGCCGGTGCTGGGATGATAACGCACCAACTCATCCGCGGCGCGTGCCGGCAGCGCCAGCTCCGTGGCATTGTTGCCGGGCACAAGCGGACCGTGATACCACGACACAGTGCGCTCGCCGTGCCGCAAAAAATGTGGCGCTGCGACGCAACCCATGCTCAAATATTTTTCCGCGCTCGCGTTGGCGTTCGCCGGCAAGCGCAGCGTGCCCGGCGCATGATCAAGATTTTGCAGCAGCGCGGCAAAGCTTTGCTGTTCATCCACACACGCGAAACGCCAACTAAACAAACTCACGAGGCGAATCAAATCATTCGCACCCGCGTTTTGATAATTGAAACCCGCGCTCGTGTAACGGCCTTCGAGCGAAACCAAATGCACGGTGCTCATGCCGTTGCTAAGCGGCAAGCGCTTCCCGATGAGCACGGCAACTTCTTCCCCAACGAGTTTGCCCGCGTCATCGGTGCCCTGGCGCACATGCGCCGTGAGAGCAAGCTCCGCGGGCGCGGGCAACAGGCTCTGCAACAAGCTTTGCTTCACGTCAATGACCGTGACTTGATCATCTTCGCTCTGTCCGCTCTCCAATGTGAGCGCGGGAAATTTTGCCGCATACCGCGTCGGGTCTTTCAGTGCCTTCAAAGAAATTTGCGCGAGCGTTTGTTTCTCCGCGCTCGGTTTTTCTTCTTCGGAAAAAAGCAACAGCGCGAGCCACGGTGCGTTGGGCGCGTTGCTCCCGGTGGCGCGCTCCCACGGCAAGGTGCTGCGATTGAAAATAACATGCGGCAACACGTGCGCGTGATCTCCCAAGCTGCCCTCCGGCGGAAACGCCGCGTGCATCAGTGTCGGTTGCAACACGAAACGCTCGCCCGCAATCGTAAATGTGCGCGTCACAGTGAAAGGCGAGACTTCTTTGCCATTGACCGTTTTCGTGATCCTCTGGTTGCGAATGGCAAGCTCTTGCGTCACGCTGATTTCGTATTTGCCTTCGAGTAGGCCTGGCAGATGATATTGTGAGAACGCGATCTTGGTTGCGAGGTTGTTGGTGATCTCGGCCATATGCGGAATGAATTCCTATGAGCGTCTTTGAAAAGTGGAACCCCCGGCTATTCCCCCCTTGAGGGGGTTCGGGGGGTGTTTTTGAGAGCAAAGAGAATCTTGAAATCGTTGTGCGACGTTGCAACGCTTTTCAAAAGTGTTCTTCGTTTGTTGATGACACGGAGCGACACCCCCCTCAAGGGGGGAATTGTTCGGTGAATGCTCTCCTAGCTTGACACCTATGCCCATTTAGAGATGGATTTTTCAAACACGCGCTAAAAGTTTTTTGTGGACGGTATCCAAATCAAGAATACGCGCGGAAAAAGCTTTTTCAAGTGCAGCCAGCAAGGGCTTCGGAGGCTCATCCTATTTCTCAATCTGCGGCGCAATGACAAACACCTCGGCCGCGGCTTGTGATATATTCACGCTGCTGCTCACACCGAGTGCGGTGAGCAACTGCGCGCGCACTGTTGCTGCATTGGCGAGACTCGCGCGCAATGCCTCGCGACGTTTGCGCTCGTCGGTAACCTCATCCGCATCGAACACGCGCGCATTGAACGCGGGGAAATTTTCCCAGCCATAAACATTATCTACCGGCTCCAACTCCGCTTCCAAAACTTTGCGCGCAATAGGATGCGTCACGCCCGCGGCGGGTTGATTCTTCGGCGTAATTTTAAAGCCCGCGAGCGCGTCGGTCACAAGCTGCGGCCCGTTAATATCCGGTTTGAGATTTTCGCCCCACATGCCCACGGGCATATTCTTCTTCACCGGCTCAAAATCAAATTTGTCTTCCACTGAATCTGCGCCGCGCTTGATCGTAATCGTATGCTTCGCAGTCGTGACATCGTTCGCTTTGACGTTCATCGGTGCAACGCCGAACGCGGCGTATTGCCCGCCAATCTTATTGCTTGCGCGATAAGCCTCTTTTGCCGGAATTGCCGAGCTGGTAACGAGCGAAAGCGTTTTAGCATTGAGCACGCCGAGATCGGTTTTGTCTTCGCCCACTTTGCGCACGAGCCCGCTTTGCACGGTAATGCCGCAAACGGATTCTTCTTTTGGCAAAAAAGAATTTTGAAACGTGGGCCAATCAATGGCTTTGAGCTGCGCAGAAGAAGCGCCGAAGTTGATCGTGAACGACACAATCCACAAATGAATGCGCGCCTCGCCCGCGAAATCCGGCCCCCACAAATGCAAGTCCGCGCCCACGTCCGCGGTGATATGATGCGTGCCGAGGAAATGAATCGTGACGGCCACCGCAATATCCACCGAAACATTCGCGTCGTAAAAATACGGCTTCCACGCGATGATGAAATTCGCGTTCGCGTTGAACGCGGCTTGAATGTTGTCGCTCTGCCACAGCGCTTGCAACAAGCCGCCGGCCATGAGCGCCGAGGCCGTGAGCGCATAATAGGCCTCGCCTTTCAAGCTGAGGTTGTCGTCGATCTTCCAATTGAAACCCACGCGCGGCACTTGCGGATAATGCGCCGGAACTTTGTAAAGCGGATGATAGCCGCCGAGCGTGAGCGCGAAATCGCCGGCGTGCTCGCCCGCAAACCAACTATAAAACGCAAACCCGCCGGTGAGATGACACGCGCGCGACAAGAGATACGAAGCCGAAGTCAACTGCGCGCTGATGCCGAGAAAGCCCTGCGCGGGAATGAAGCTCGCTTTCACAGCCATCTGCACTTCGGCGAGCGGCGTGATCACTTGCGCGGCCTCGGGCGTGGGCACGATCAACGTGGACAGCCCGAGCACATCAATTTCAAAATGATCGCCGAACAACACCGTGAGCAGCGCAAACGAGTCGATCATTTTGAACGAAGTAAACTTGAGTCCGACCGCGAGAAAATTCGCGCCAGGCGCGGGCGGAATGTACGTTTGCAAGCCGCGCAATTCCGCTTCGAGATTCTTCGGACCGCTCGTGCCGTTCACGGCTTCGGACACCAGCGGAAACTGCGCGACGTTTTCAAGCTTTGGAATTTGCAAGCCGCGATTGTAACCAAAGCCCGCGGAAAGCCCAGTGACGAAAAAGAACGCCGGGCCGCCGAGCGGATAATCCAACACGGCATAGAGAAAGAGCGAGTAATAGTTATTCAGCTTCGCATAGGAGCCGATGGCCGAAAGCGTGAGCACTTCGGTTTTGATGAGCGCCGCGCCGCTGTATTGCTCATAAGGCGGCGTGGCCGTGGTCACGGTTTGGCGCAAAAACGCGCCGCCGATTTCAAGCGGGCCGCTTTTAAAATCCAAACCGAGGCCGCGCAGCGTGAACTCCGGCGAAAAGTTTTTGAGCGCGGAGCCGACCGCGAGGCCGTCGAGCGAGAGCGTGAGGCCGGCCGCGGAGAGCGCGGCATCAAGCAAGAACCACAATTTCTCGCTTTGATATTGTACGCCGACTCTTTCGAAATGCACCGGGCCAAATGCTTTTTGAATGTTGAACCACTTCGCATTGTCCGGCGGCGCGGCAGTTGTCGGCGAGGAGTTCGCGCCGAGGTTTGCGGGCGGCGCAGCACTCATGGGCAACGACAGCGGCATCGGCGTTGTGCCGAGCTTTAATTTCGCGGCGATATTCAAGCCGGCAGTGAGCACGATGCGCTGCGGATCATTGGGCGCCGGCGTGTTGCCCGTGGCTTGCGGCGGCACAATGGGCAGCGGCGTGACGTCTTGCGGCAAGAGGAGATTGAAGTCTGTGACTTCTTTCTCGGAAAAATTTTGTGTGGCAAACAAGACTTGCAAATCCTCCACGCCCACGGTTTGGTCCGGCGGAAACTCTTTGCCCACGAGCGGAAGGTTGGAGAGATTCACGCTCGCGCCGATATCCAATCCGAAAATAAACTTGGTTGTATTCGCAGCTTTGTCGAAGGCGAAGAGCACGTCTTTCAAATCGATTTCGAGGCTGCTCGGAATATCGTCGGCAATCGCAGTGGAAAGATTCGCAACCAACTCTTTCACTTTAATCTTCTGCGGCTGATTCGCGGGATGGCTATACGCCGCGAGAAAGATCGTCGCCGCGGGGTCTTGGCTAAAACGCACATCAAATTGCAGCGCGCCGATTTGCAAATGCCCGCTGAATTTTTTCGCATAAACGCTGTTGTTGTTTTTGAGATCAAGAAACAAGAGGAGGTCGGCTTCTTTATCGTCGACGGGAAACTTCGCTTCACAAGTGAAAGTGAAATCTTTGCTCTTGGTGTTGAAGGAGACGCCGAGGTTTTCCACGGTGAGTTGCGCGAGCGAAGGCGGCAAATTGATCGCGCCAAAGGTTTGCGCCAACTCTTGCATCAACGCGCCGATTGCAATGGCCTGGCCTTGGCCCGTGCTGCCGGAAAAGGACCAGCCGAGATTTGCGCCGCCGTACGCGGCAACAATGGTGAAGCCGATGCCCGAAACGTTGAACGTTGCGCTCGCCGTGCCGGTGTAATCGCCGCCGGCCTTTTCGATGATGAATGAAGCCTCGCTCAAAGCGAGATACTTGTTTGCGGCGCGGTCGATATAAAATTTCCAATCGTCTTCCATCGCCGCATGTAAGGAATAAGCGCCGCTGCTCAGATGCGCCGAAAAGCTGAAAACGTTAATATCGACTTCCGGCAAATCGTCGCGCGTGCCGAGAAAGTAATGAACAAAATCCGAGACGCTGAAGCGCGTGCCCTCGGACAGGCCGCCCGAGAATCTATAATCCGGGCCGGAGGCCGTGACGACGATGCTGCCATTGGGAGGAAACTTGCTCGTGTCGCCGATTTGAAAATGCCCGGACACGGAATAGGCCACGGGCGGCGGCCCACTCTGCACACTCGCGAATGCTACCGCGGCTTCCAATGTGATATTGTTTAGAAAAATTTTCGGCAAGACTTCGATATTGATCGCATTGTTGAAGGCGCGCAAGCCGAGGCTTTTGACTTTACCTTCCTGCGCGTTGAACCAAAGATTGACGTCTTGCACTTTGAAGTCGAGCGCGTTTTTTATAAACGGAGGGAGATTAGAAACGAGCGCCGCGCCGCCGGCCAAATCGACGAGATCGATCAAGCCCTTGGGATTGACAAAGCTGCCCTGCAAGAGCCATTCGTCTTGGAACACGGGATACTCGAGCGCGAGGCGCAACTCCGTGAGCAGGTCAACGACGCCGCTGATGCGCCCCTTTGCCGGAAGCATCGCATCCGCGATTTCATAGTTGATTTCAACGTTGCCGAGAGTAAAGCGCGTAAAGTTGAGGAAGGACAGTTTGTTTTGTAGCAGGCGCAAAAGCAGGTTGGATTTCAGCGCGCCGTACAACTCTTCAAAACGCATCTCGAAATTCAAATCGTCCAAACCAAACGCCGAAGTCGTGCCCGCTAAAGTCAAGCTCGTCAAGTTGCCGCCGGGATCTTTCTCGGTTTGCACTTGCGCGAGACGCAGTGTCATGGGCGCGCCGGCCAATAGCCCGGTATAATAGTCTTTGATATTCCCTTGCGGCAACAGCGTAAGCAGATCGACCGTGGCAGGAGCGGAAATTTTTCCGGAAAATTCACTGAGCGTCATGAGGCATCTTTCTCAATACAGAAATCGCGCATCGCGCGCGTGCACCGACTTCAACTACAGGCCTTTTCTTTTCATTTCAAGCATCGCCAATAGCAACGCTTGGAGCAGCTTGTCTTCCAGCGCATCGTGAAAAAAAGAGCGCATGCTTTTGAAATAGAGCTGTAAGGGCGCAGCGTCTTGCGGCCTTGCGGGCAAGGTATAAGCGTCTTCGATATAACGCGCAATGGCAAGATCGGGGGTGTTGGCTTCTTGCCAGGCCGCATCGCCAAAGTAATTCGAGAAGCGCACGCAGTATTCGCTCACGGCCTGCTGTCCCAATAGTCCGGAAGGAATAATTGGAAACGGATACAGCGAGTACGTCTGTTCGTCCGAAGATTCGATATGAAAGAAGGGGCGGCCGAGATTGAGTATCAAGCTGGCCGTGGCTTCGCCTTCGAAAATGCCGGGGAGCGTGCTCACGGAATAAAGGTATTCGAACACCGGTTTGGGCACGCGCTGTAGATTGACCAACACAATGCCGCCTTTACCCACTTGGGTAATTGCGCTCGCGACGTCATCGCCCGCGTGAATGACGCGCACTTTTTGAAAGCGCGTAAAATAATCTTTCGCTAGCATGGCCGCCCGCGCCGCCTTGCACAAAAACGGCGACCATTTGCGCAGACCGATAACCCGCTCATCGGTGGAAGTTTCATCCCAATATCTTTCTTCACCCGACATGATCCATTCGAGCATGCGATAGATGCCTTCCTCGAACTTCGACATGGTCAAGATCACGATCGGGTTTTCATTGGCAGCATTGCGGCGCGCTAAAAAGCCGGTGAGTAAATTAAAAAGAATGGTCGTGGCGCGAAACCGTGTACGGCCGATGGAAAAATACACCGGACAAAGATGAACCGCGGGCACGGGTTGCTGCAGCAAGTTCAACACGGTTTGCACGGTTTTGCGTTTCCATTCATCCGACAGGGCTTCGCCGGGCTGCATTCGTTGTGTAAAAGCGCCGGCAACTTCGCGATCTTCATCTTCCTTATTGCTTGCTTGCAACTCCTGTAAGTTGTTCGCTTCTACCTCAAGCGCCTGAAACTGTTCCCACAGCTTGCCTGCAAAAACTGGGTCTATCGCAACACCGCTAAACCACTGCAACAGGGTCGCGCTAAACGTGGCTTCGTCCGTCCACAGCAAACGTTTCTTCTGAAATCTTTTGAGTATGCCTGCGACTTGCTCGGTGCGATAATCCTGCCGGATTTGTTGCTCCAGCGCAGCGAGATCCGCTTGCGGCGTGCCGAGATAAGTTACCGGCTTGGGTGGGTCTTCGATATAAAATCCCTTTTGCAGAAATTCTGCGGGCAGCGTGATGGCATTTTGCTCGCGAAACAAATCCGGATGGAAGTACAGCATGTTCCGAGCAAAAGCTTTTTGATAGCGAAAGGGCTGCAAGACCAAGAGGCATTTCACCTTCATGGATCTGCAGATATTGGTTGTGGCATCGAAACCGCCCGAAATGCCGAGGGTGACTTGCGCACCGGCGGCCGCGGCAAAGACCGTATATTCGCTAAAGAAGATTTCCGCTCCGCGATAGAGAAAAGCCGCGGCGCCGGCAATATCGGCTTCGGTCAAGTTCGCGATAAGCTTGGTGAGCTTGGTTGTGGTCTCTTCGTCTCTGAGGTCGGGGTTGGTGTTCGTCGACTTTTGATAGATGATGCGAATACGCCGCACGCCCAAATCAATCAGCCGGTTCATGATGACGATGGAAGTCGATTGATGGCCATAATTGATGCTGCCCCCGACAAAGAGGCGAATTTCCTCATTGCGATCGGAAATAGCGGCGAGCATGGCGCGCACGTCAGTCAGCGCCTGTTGTAAGCGCTGTTGGTAATCTGCCGCCTCTCTACCTTCGCGCAGAGTCGAGACACAAAGATCGAATAACGATTTTTTCATAGGGATTCGTTTTTACTTCCAAAGCTTTCACGCACTCACCGCTTCGACTTCGCGGCTTTCTTCGTTTCTTTCTTCTTTGCCGTTTTCTTTTTCACCGGAGCCGCGTTCGTCTTTTTCTGCTCCGCGCGCTTGCCTTCGAGCCGGTTGATTTTTTCTTCGAGTTTCGCGATGAGCTTTTGCTGCTCCTGAATTGCGGCGAGGGCGAGCACGGCGAAGTTGTCGTAGTTCAACGCGCGACAATCATGCTTCTCGCGCACCAATTCCGGAAAAACTTTTTCGACTTGTTGCGCGATCAAGCCCACGTCGCGATGCTCGGTCACCCTTCCTTTCCAACGAAACGAACTGGGCTGTAAGGCAAGCACTTTTTCCAACACGTTTTCCAGCGGCTTGACGTCTTCTTTCAAACGCGCATCGCTGTTGGAGCGCACGCCGCCGTTGGGCTCCACCCAAGCCGAGGCCCAATTGCCCGTGTTGCGGCCTTCATTGAACAGAAACATCAAATCCTGATCATTGTCATCATCCACGTCGATCAAGACATCCCACGTTTGACTGAGTTGGCCGCGGCTACCAATGGTTTGCAAACGCATCACAGGCTGACCTTGCCCCATCACGTGCATGCGCCGCTGCGGATTCGTGGTGCCCACACCGACGCTGCCATTGCCTTTGGGAATTATATTCAAATGTTGATCGGCATTCGTGCCCGTGGCATAAATCGAATTATAGCCGAAGCCGATTCCTTGCGTGCCATTGCTGTGACGGATTTCAACGCCGTTGTCCGATGCGCCGAGGTCGCCCGTCACATAAAACGGGCGATTCTCCGCATGGCTCCCGCTTCGCGCCGCGGCTTGAATATCGAGCCGATTTTTCGCACTCGCCGTTCCGACGCCAATGTTGTTGCCGAGCAGATTGATCGCCAAAGGCTTGAGGCCGTGTGACTGAATCCAACTATATTCCTTATCATATCCCATCCGCAAATTGGCTTGACCCGTGGGACCAAGAATCAACGCGCCGCCGCCGGGGCCTTCATTTTGATGAATGACGTGCACCTTGGCTTCGGGACTCATCGTGCCCACGCCCACGTTGCCGTTGCCGCGCGGCATGAGATTCAAATGTTGATCCGCATTCGTGCCCGTGGCATAAATCGAATTATAGCCGAAGCCGATACCTTGCGTGCCGTTGCTATGGCGAAACTCCGCGCCGTTGCTCGCTTCGCCGTTGTCGCACGTGACATAAAGCGGACGATTCTCCGCATGGTTGAAGCTGCGCCCCACGCTTTGAATATCGAGTTTGTTCTTCGCATTGGCCACGCCGATGCCGACGTTCGTGCCCTTATAAACCAGCGGCGTTTTTTCCAGCACGCACACGAA
The DNA here is from genome assembly GCA_041918175.1 of bacterium. GTDB lineage: Bacteria > Zhuqueibacterota > Zhuqueibacteria > Zhuqueibacterales > Zhuqueibacteraceae > JABWAN01. Next base: position 112,068 of record JAYRWE010000027.1, on the reverse strand, counting down.
GTGGCCGTCCCAATAGCCCGGAATGTTTTCATAGCGCACGTACAAATTCGTCGCGCCGGTCGGCAGCGTGGATATGATATTCGTCAGCGCGATTTGCAAGTGTTGGCTCGGGCCTAAAACCGTTTTGTTTTTCGGCGTTAAAATCCATTCCGGCGTTTCGCCTTGCGTGCTCTTCGTTACCTCCCAATCCGCGAGCGCCGCATCAATGGCGAGCACTTGGCTCTTCGAGCCTAACGCCCATTCCATGCCGCTGGTTTGATTATCGGGCCGCGCGTCAAACGACAAAATAATTTTCGAAGGCGTCGCGCTGTCTTTGCCGTTGAAGTACATCAACGACGTTTCGGGGTGAAGAGGATCGAGCTTCAAGATATTCGTGAGGCGCAGTTTCAAATCATCGTTGCGCGAGCCGTCGTTCAAAACGCGATTCGATGCAGCAAAACCCACATGCACCGGCCAATATTTTTGCCCGCGATGATTGATGAGTGTGAGATGCTTGAGGCGCGTGCCATACAGCGGCGCGTTCTCTCCAATATACGCGATCTGCTTGACGCACAACTCCACTTTCGTGCCGCGCGAGCCGCCGCTGCCTTCGGCTTTCACCTTTTGCAACGTGAGATTGATTCTTTGCCCCGGCTCGAGCTTGGGCGTGCACTCCAGTGCGAGGTCTCGGATCCAATGATTATCAAACGCGCCACCGGTACGCGCGCCAAAGCCAAAGCGCCAACTCGGTTTCGGATTCCAATTCGGCACGGGCCAATCGGAGAGCACAACGAGACTGTTGATCGTGACCGTGAGCCGGCCAGCGCGCATGCGAATTTCCACCGGCGCCCAATTGAGCGGCCGCGTCGGCGTGGCTTTCGTGGCAATCACTTCATTGTTGTAGCGCACTTCCAAATCTTGTCGGCCATAGGTGCGCAAGCACACCGCCAAGCCGCTGCCCGCGCCCATTTCCTCGACTTGTGTGAAAATGTTATCGGGCATCTCGCCATAATTCCAGCTCATGCCGTCGGCGCCCGTGCCGCCTTGCAAAAAGACTTTGAAACGAAACACGAAATCCGTGAGCGCGAGTCCGGCTTGCGGCGTGCTGATAATCGCGGTACCTCTTTGGCTGCCCGCGGCGTTGGTCAAATGAATCTCCGTGCCGAGCAACGTTGCGTTGCCAAACAGCGTCACGGCGCACGGCCGATGTGGATTGGTCGCGCTCGGATCAATCGGGAAATTCCAATTCGCCAGCAGATAGAGCGAGAGCGTGCCGTCGTTGCGCACTTCGGGCTGCAGGCTCCAGCCGCGATCGGCCACGGTCATTTGCGCGAGCGTGGAGTTCGCAAGCACGCCCGGCCGGAAGCGCAACTCGAAATTATGATTATTCGCGGAAACCGGATCATTGCTCCACGGCGAGAGCGCCAACCCTTGGCGCGAAGTATTGGTGATTTCGAGCTGCACCTCGCTGCCGTTGGGGTGATCGTCGATATACAAAACATTCTGCGCGCGCTCGTCGTGCACATTAAAATCGAGTGGAAACAACTTGCGCTGCGCCGCCAGCGCGACGAGGTCTTCGCGATAATCTTGTTGCACCTCCGCGGGCGCGAGCGCGCGATTATAAAGCCGAACGTGCGCGAGCTTGCCCGCAAAATTTTGCTCGCCGCCGATTTTTTTACCCAGCGTCAATCTTTTGCTCGCGAAATTAAAAACCGCGGCCACGCCACTGCCCACGGCCATGCCGTTGCAATAGCCGGTCATCGTGGCGCCGTCAAACGTGATCGCAAAATGCCGCCATTCACTTTTGGGCACGAGAAAATTCGGCTGCTTAATCGCGAGATTGATTTGCGTGCCTTCCCATACGCCGCATTGCGTCACGCCGCTGGAGTGCAACAGCCAATGATGCGCGCTCGCGCCCTCTTGGCCCAAAAGCGCAATCCAACTTCGGCCCGCAGGATATGCCTCGACTTTGACCCATGCGGAGAGCGTGTGGCTCCGGTTCGGCGTGTTCAAACGCGTGTCCGCGACTTCGATAAAATCATCCACGCCGTCGCAGCTCATGCAACTGCCCAGCGTTTCATCGAACACGATTTGCGGCCCGCCGCTCAAGACGCCGTCGTTGCCATTGCCCGAGAGATCGCGCACTTTGTTGTCCGCGGTGATCTCATCGAGTTTGAAATAAAGCAGCAAACCTTCACGTGGGACGCTCATACTTCACCTTTGAAAATTTTGATTGATTCGTTTTAAAATTATGCGCAACGAAGCCATGCTCTGCAAGCGCTCGTAGAAACGCCTTCAGCGCTTCATGTCTATTAACGCAAAAGGCCTAAAGGCATTACTACGAACTTTTATCGCTTTGTTCTTTTACGCCTCGCTTTGCTTCAGCTTCAACCAACCTTCGCGAATCGTTTGCGGCGCGGCAAATGTGGCTTTGGTGCTGGTAGGAAGAAGGCCGGTTTGATAAACATCAATGAGCCGATCCAACGTGCGGGTCAAGCTCGCATATGCGCCGGGCAATTGCTGCGCGCCGCGACGATCTTTGGAAATCACTTCCGCCTCGGCCGTGTTCGCAGTGCCGGCTTTGAGCCATGCGACATTGCTCGCGAGCAATTGGCTCCACACCTCCGCGCCGATTTGCGCGCTAAATTTTTCTTGAAACACATTCTGCGTAATCGTCTGCGCCGAGGTTTTGTTTTCTTCTAAAAGAGCGGCGATTTGATTTTCCAAACCGGCGAAGTCTGCGCCAAACGTTTGCGCTTTGCGTTGCGCCGCAAGCACGACCTTCGCCGTGGTCGTGTCTTCCGCAACGGGCGTGAGCCACGCCACGCTGCGATCGCGCAAATAATCCCACACGGCTTGCGCCAACTGCGTGAGCAAAACCGCTTTGGTGATTCTCGCCGCGGCTTGCACTTCTAACCAAACGCCGTTGCTTTTTTCCAACCACGACCAAACATAGCCCGGCGCGCTCGGCAAATCGCGCTTGATTTGAGTTTGATCCGTCAACAGCGGCGCGGCGAGAAACGTGACTTCAATCGCTTGCAACGCAGCGGCGTATTGCTCGGATGGAATATCGAGCGCCTTCGCCGGCAACACGCCGCATGTGGCATGCACTTTCGCGGTGGGATCAATGAGCATGCTCACAACTTGTGGCGGCGCAGCGAGCGCTTGAACCAAATTATGAGGCGCGGCGCTATGGGCCACGATGAAATTATCGTTCAACGCGAGATCGCTTTGCGGCGCGTAGAAAGTATCGCCTTCATATCCACTCGCGTTCTCTTTCCAATAACCAACCACGCCGTCGTTGAGTTGCTGGTATTCGCCGAGGCGAATGGGAAATTGCACCGCGGTGAAATTATCCGTTTCGCGTTCGTTGCGCAGCAAATCCTGGCGAAACTTTTCCCAGCTTTGATCGACTGCGGGCGTGCCAAGCAATTCCACGCCAAGAGACGCGCGCACCAACGCGAGCGGCCGGCCCAGGAGCAGCGCGAGCGCTTGGTGTTGCGCAAAGGTTTCCGGCGCGATGTTTTCCAGCGCCGCGTCCACGGTCGAAATAAAATTTTGCAAAAAAGTTTGCGTCCGGCGTTGCACAATGCTCGCTTGTTGCCGTGTCAAAAGATATTGCACCATCCTTTGCAGGTGCGGCTCCAGGCTCGTGAGCGGCGTGGCCGTCGCAGCGCCGGGCGCGGCCTGCCACGGCGCTTCGGGATTCATGGTAAGTGCGCCCAATGCTTTGCCGGCGCGATCGTAAATCATCAAACTATTATCCAAGTTGTTCGGCAACACCCAACCGCAAATCGGCGAAGTGTGCGGATGCGCGTTCGCCTCTTGCGCTTGCGCCTGCGCCGCGAGCCAGCGAAAATGCAAGCGCGCAGGCTGCACCACGCGCGGCGGCAATGCAATCATGTCCGAGCGTTGCGGCAAACGCAGCGTGTCCGTGGTCGCGAGGTTTTGCAAATTTAGCTCGAGCGTTTGGCCGAACGTATCCACCAAACGCAGCCGCAAAATTTTCATCGCGCCGCTGCGAATGGGGTTGAAGTCGTTCAGCGGTTGCGGCGCGCTCTTCGTTTGTTTATCAACCACGAACTTTACCGAATTGGAGAAATTTTTATAATCATCGAACCCGAGCGGATCGTCGATGGGCAATTGCATGGTCTGCTTGTGCATGAGCAGCGCTTCGTTGAAACCGCTGAGCGCTTGCGAGAGCGCTTCGAGGTCGAAGAGTTTTTGATATGCGCGCAATGCCGTGAAGGTCGCATCACGCGCCTTTTGCTCATCCGTGGCCGCGCTCAACTTTTGCGCAACGTACCACGCGGTCAGATTGTTTGCTTCATCCAGCAGAAAATTTTCAAGCTGCTCATGCGTCGGCGGATTGAGTTGGCGCGTAGCGGCATAAGCTTCGAGCAAAAGCTTTTTATCATCAAACCGCTGCTTTGCGATGAACGCGAGAATTTGCTCGCGCAGGCGCAACGGTGCGTGCGGCGTGAGCAGGCTCGTGCCGCTATAAACATTCGCTGCTTTAGATAGCGCGAACGCGTTGGGCTTGAGCGCAAGCTCGGGCGCGTTTTGCGGCAACTCATAGTTGCTCGTGATGAACTCCGGCGTATAGCTGCGCGTGGTCGTATGCGCGTTGCTATGATGCTTCACATTGAAAACTTCGACTTCCCATTCCAACAAAAACGGCTGCCACGGCTGGCGCAACCACGGCTGCGCCGCAACGCTCACGCGATCGAGCACGCGCGCGTTGGCCGGTTGCACAAGGTCGAGCGGCGCGAGATTATCGAGCGCGATGCCGGTGGTGAGAGTTTGACTCTGCGTCAAAGCCGAAGACGGCGTGGGACTATTGGCGCGCGCGAGCAACACGACCGGCTCGTTCGGCTGCCAATAACGCGGCCCGGAAATTTGACGGAGCACAAAGCCGCAGCCGCTTTGCCCGTCGTTGTCGTTGAAAGTTTTGATCGCGCTCAATAAAGCATTCAACGCGGCGACCAACTTGTACGCGACTGCATTTTGCGCCGCTTTCGTTGCAGCAGCGCCGGTGATGCGACCGTTCGCGTCGCGTGTGAATTGCGCTTCGCCGGTCATCGCCATGAACATGCGCAGCGGCTCCAAACATTTTTCGGTAATAAAAAATTTCACCTCGTCAATGTCGGGATAGTCGTCGCGCGTGTCTTCCGGCGGATAAACGCAGAGCATGTATTTGTACCAATCGGAAAAAAGCTGCTTGCGCTGTGTGGTGATTTCGTGCCGGTTGCGATCATATTGGCGCTGCCAGTGGTTCAACTCGTGCAGCAGTTGCGCGCACGCGGTCGGCAATTCGAGTTGCGCGTGTTGGTGTGCGGCCATTGCGTCCGCGGGTTGTGCGGATTCATTCTCTGCGCGAATTGTCCACAACGAGCCGGAAGGCACGGGCGTAAAACTCTTTTCATGTCGCGCCTCTTGAAACTTCGCGCCCGTGTCCAATTGTCGGCTTTCAAGCCGCGCCGCGAGGTGCAACGCTTCCAATTGATCTTCGAGCACGTCTTTGCGTGCGCTATCGATTTGCGCCGCAAGATAGGCGGAGAGCGCTTCCGTGCCGGTGTTGCCCACGGTGACGGTAAGATGCGCGGCTAGCTTCGCCGGGTTGTTCAAATAATCCGCTTGTGGATTGAAATACAAACGCGCGCAACACACCATTTGTCGCGGAAACTCTTGCCCGGCCGCGAGCGTGAGTTGCCATTGCAAATTGTTCTGCAATGCAGCAATCCGATCCGCATCGTTGGCCGCGCGATTCGCGTTCGCGCGCAAAAACTCCGCTTCAAAATGAGCGAGAAAAATTTTTAGAAAATCTTGCTGCGGCTCGGCATACCAACCGAGCACGTCATACTGCAAATCGCTCGGCGGCGCGGTGCGATAGTCTCCATCATGAAAACCGAACACGCTGTGGCAGTTGGGATAGAATGCGGCAAAGGTGGGATCGCCGTAACCGATGGCGGTGAGCGGAGAAAAATATTCCGCCGCGGCGTTGCTCTCTGGCGTAAGCGCGCGCCACGTTGCGAGCGGCAACTTGCGCCCGAGATAGCGAAAGGGACGCGGCTTGCCGTTTTTATGATCCGAGACATACGGCACGCACACACTGCCCGCCTCCTCTCCTTTGCCGTCGGGATAAAGATAGTCGCTTTCGATGATCCACTGTTTCTCCACGAGCCGTTGCTGCGCGCCCGCGAGACGGCTGCGGCTCACGAGCCAACGATTTGGCACTGCGGGAAAGTTTGTGCCGAGGCTTTTCGTAAGCGGCTGCGGCATGCGCCAATGCAAGTGCAAGCCCGTTTTTAAAACGAGATTTTCGTTTTGAAAAGGGGTGGAAACGATCGACTCGCTGAGGTTGGCAATGTCCGCGTTATAATCGCGTGCGCCGTCGAAAAAAGGCAGGCGAGAAAAATCCGCACGCGCCTCCACCACAGTTTGATCATGTGGAAGAGAGAGCGCGTTTAGCTCGATGGGAACAAAAAGAAGGCTACTCAAAGTGGTTAGCCATTTTTGAAGTGAATAGCGAAAGCTGCGTTAGGAAGAACAACGAGAGTGAAGAAACGCAAAAGTGGAGAGAAATTCTAGCTTGCAACGAGTATCGTATTGCGTGTGTCAATTTATGCGTGCTGCGGCAAGATGCAAGCGGATTTTCAAATATTCTTTTTGCCATCATGACGAGCGCACATGTTCTCTGCGCCAAGTGCAATGGCCCTGCCGGCAATGCGCTGTCCGCGCACGGGAAGAATGAACTTGCTTCTCGAAGAGAATCACTTATATTACTTGCGTATTCAACCATGTTACAAGCCTTTCCTGCCAAACATCTCTAGCATTATAAAAGACCATATTCCAACGCTGCAAAGTTAGGTGCTCGTGCATCCTTCATCTTCGCACTCCTTCCCTCAGCGCGCCGAAACGCGTAGGCCAATTTCGAGATAAAACTACATGCTCAAGATTAAGGCAACTCTGAATGACCGGTATCGCATCGAAAGTTTGCTGGGCGAAGGCGGTATGGGCATTGTTTATCTCGGTCGCGATCTTGTGCTCGAACGTTTCGTGGCGATCAAAGAAATCCACTCCGCGCTCCCGAATTACGAAAAGTATATCGACCGTTTGCGCAAAGAAGCGAAGACGCTTGCCATGCTGCAACATCCGAACATCGTCACGGTTCATGATTTGATCACCCATGACAATACCTGGTTTCTCGTCATGGAATACGTCGAGGGCGTGACATTGGATAGCAAAATTGCGCAAGAAGGCGCGTTGCCGGCGGAAACGGCAATCGGTCTTTTGGAGCAAATGTTACTGGCGTTGGAGCATGCGCATCGCGCCGGGGTGATACATCGCGACTTCAAGCCCGGCAACGTCATGCTGACTAGTTCCGGCCAATTGAAGGTGATGGATTTTGGGCTAGCCAAGATAGAATTAAGTGGAGAACGTTCCCGTTCCAGCAAAAGCGAGCACACCGGCGGTACGCTTTATTATCTATCGCCGGAACAAGTCGAAGAGAAGCCTGTTGATCAACGGAGTGATATATACTCGTTCGGCATGACTTGCTACGAACTTTTGGCGGGCAGCACGCCTTTGAAAGAAAAGAAATCCACGGTTGCGATCCTCAACGCCATTTTGCGCGATAACTTTCCTCCGCCGGAAAAACTCAATCCCGCGATTCCAAAAGCTCTAAGCGAATTCATTCGCAAAGCAATTGCACTGAAGGCCGACAAACGTTTTCAAAGCGCAACGGAAATGTTGCGCGCGCTGCGAGAACTCTCAACTCAGGAAAAAAAGCCGGTCTTGCGCCGCACCGTCGCAGCGCTCTGGAAAATTGCCCTCGTCGCGCTCGTACCGCTCTTGATTCTAGTCACAGATTGGGAAGTGCGCTTTTTGGAAACGCTTGGCCTGCGCACTCCCACGACCGTGACGATCAAGACGGTTCCCGCAGGCGCGCGCGTCATTCTAAACGGAAAGGAGAGCAAAACCGCGACACCAATACGCAAGATGCGCGCGCAAGCGGATACGAACTATGTTCAGATTCAAATGCCGGACTTTGCAGCGATCGATACCACCATTGTGCTGTTCCAAGGTCAAGATTCAACTTTGATTTTTTCGTTGCACCCACAGGCGCGATTGGCGCTTGCAGTGCAACCGCCGGAGGCTCGCGTTTTCTTTGCGGGCAATACCATCGCGACGAAAGACTTGGCACAACTGCAACTCACTCCTGGCCCGTATCGAATGGTCGTGTCATCGGAAGGCCATACAACAATTGATACAACCATCGTTCTGGCCCAGGGAGTAAACCCGGTCGTGCTGGAACTTAAACAAAGCACGGTGCGCCCCACCCAAGGCCGGCTGACCATCACGTCAGAACCGTCTGGCGCAGACGTAGAAATACGGGGTGAGAAGGGCTTGAAGCGACGCACACCGCTTCGCAATCTGAAGTTGGCTTCTGGGTTGTATGAGATCAGATTACGCCACGACATGTACTCAGACACAGCATGGGTGGCGGCCGTGGACAGTGGGCTTGCATCCTCGTTTCATATCATCATGAAGCAACGTCCCGGTGTGCTGCGCCTCTCGATAAACCCGAGGAGCGCCGTCTATCTAAATGAGCAACTAGTGGCAGAACGCATACAAGAGTTCGAAAGCAAGCTTGCTCCCGGCGATTACATGCTGAAAGTTGGCCCTCTTGGCGCTGCAACATATTGGAAGAGTGCGGTTACGATAAGACCTGATGCAGAGTATGTTAAAACTCTTGATTTCCACCAAGAGTTCAAAATCGGAATTGCCGCGGTCGACAGTGCAACGAACAAGGCGCTCGACGCTCAAATTTATGTTGATGGAATCTCGAAGAAAACCACTCCGAACGTCATAACCGTACCGTTTGGATTTCATGAAATCGAGGTGCGGCTGGTTCAGTATGAATCACAAAAAAGAGAGCTTAATGTCGAAAGCAAAGATATACAGCTTAAGTTTTTGCTCAAACGCTTGCCTTAGTGCAAAGGCATTCCGGCTTGTGCGCCAACGCCTGCTTTTCATGCTTATGGTGCTTGTTGGTTGGGCGCCGGCTCTAGTGCTTGCACAAGCGGATCTGCCATGCGATTCTTTGCAGCGAGCTTGGCAATATTATTATGAAACTCCGAACTTCGATCGCGCACTTGCCCTCATTCCGGCGTGCGAGTCTGCGAGCGCATTGGAACTGCGGGCCTACATCGCATGCAAGCTCGAACACTGGGAAGAGGCAAAAACGCTCGTGTGCCGTCTGCTGCGTCAGGACGCGAACTATGTCCCCACGCACGCGCCTCCGCCGGAGCGCTTTGCAGAGTTGCTCCAAGCGCAAAGGCAAGCATGTCGCTCGCTCCCGGCCGCGCCTCCGAAACCCAAAGCGCCAATGCTGCTTGCGTCTGAGCTTGAAGTTCTTGATTGGATGCATTGGAATGTGGGCTACGAAGTAATTCTAGGGGATAATGTGACGCAGAACAACAATCGTGAAGAAGAGTACTTTCCAGTGCTTGCTCATCTTCGTATTGGATTGGGCAGAGTCGAAACCGAGTTTCGGAGCATTGATATCAAGAACGATCTCGAGGCGCTCAATGATCAATTGCTGCTCTTGTCGTTCAAAGTACGACTTATCGACGAAGGCGCATGGCATCGCAATACGCCCGCCGTGCATTTCAACTTTCAAACGACGATGTCGGATTTTTTCCGGTGGAATACGTTTACGCTGCAAGAGCAAAGATATAGCCGGAAGTTGGATCGCTTGCGTGTGGTGTTGGGAAAACAACTGGGAGCCATGCGTCTTTACGCCGGTTGGGATGCGAATTTTTCTCTGGAGAATTGCATCTATCCGGTCACGGCCAATTCTGCAAAGCCCTATTGCGCGGAAGGCCGGGAGGGCTATAACAAAGATAATGCTTGGTCGCCATACTTTGCCGCGCAGTGGGCCGTGGGCTCTTGGACATTATTTGCTGTGAGCTATCACACCATTCCCGTTTATCGGTTTGAGAACATTGCGTCCAAAAGCACCTATGGAACGCTCGATTTTGGCGCGCGTATTTTCTTTGCACGAACCGTGGCTTTTGATGTGAAAGCCAATCTGCTTTTCAATCAAATCAATTTCAGCAATCCCATCGCTCCGGATCTCAATTCGCAAAATGATTGGCGCATCAAGGCCGGTGTGACTTTGGGATTTTCGCTGGCGAAATGGCTGAAGCAACCCGACGTATTCTGAACTTCACTCCCGATTGATTGCATGTCCTCCTATCGTACCATCATCAAAGTTGGTGAATTTCTTTTTGAGGCCGGCAAGGCGCTGTTCGCGGAAACGGATATCAGCAAACTACTGCCGCTTGCGATGGACAAGGTGATTGAATATGCCAAGGCCCAGCGCGGCATGATCATCATTTATGGCGAGCGCGGCGACTTGCTGTTTCAAACGGCGCGCGATCACCGCCGGCAAGACATTCCGCAGCCGGAAGCGGAAACGAGCAGCACGATTATTCAACGCGTGCGGCAAGAGGGCCAAACCGTTGTGCTCAAGAATGCTTTGGAAGATCCCAACTTCAAGGGCAGCACGAGCATTCCGCGTTTGCGTCTGCTCTCCGTGGCGTGCGCGCCGTTGCACCACGAAGGCGAAATTTTTGGCGCGATCTACATCGACAATCGCGATCTCACGGCCCTCTTCGATGAAGAAACCGGCGCCCTGCTCGGCGAATTTGCCGAATTGATTTCCGTCGCAGTCAAGAATGCGCTCGAACGCCGCCGTTTGGAGTTTGAAGCTTCGCAAAAGAATCTCAAACTCCACTATCAAAACGTGCGACGTCAGCAACTCGAAGAGCAACTGGCGCACACCGAGGGCTATGACGAAATCAAGGGGCTGAAAAGTTTGGTAATGCTGGAAGTCTTTCATCAAATCGAGAAAGTGGCCGGCACCAATTCTTCGGTGCTCATCATGGGCGAGACCGGCACCGGCAAGGAGTTGGTGGCGCGCGTGCTGCATCGCAAGAGCAAACGCGCGGAGCAGATGTTCGTCACGTTGAACTGCGCCGCTTTTTTAAATGAAGAATTGCTCATCTCCGAATTGTTCGGCCACGTGAAAGGCGCTTTCACCGGCGCGGAGAAGGATCGTGCGGGGCATTTTGAAACGGCGGACGGTGGCACCATCTTTCTCGATGAAATCGCCAAGTCGAGTCCCAAATTTCAAGCGCTTTTGCTGCGCGTGTTGGAGACCGGCGAATTTCAGCGCCTCGGCGAAACGAGCGTGCGCCACGCGGATGTTCGTATTCTTTCCGCAGCCAGTCCCAATCTCACGGAATTGCGGCAAAGCGGCGCGTTTCTCTCTGATTTGTATTTTCGTCTCGAGAGCTTTGTGATGAGCTTGCCGGTATTGCGCGAACGCCGGGAAGATTTGGAGGAGCTCGCGGATTACTTTCTGAAAAATTTTGCGCACGAGCACCAACGCCGCGTGCAAGCGTTTAGTGCCGAAGCGCGCGAGCTGCTCGCGGCATATCACTGGCCGGGCAACGTGCGCGAGTTGCGCAACGCCGTTAATCGCGCCGTGATTTTGGCGGACGGCGAAACGATTCAAGCGGAGGATTTGCCCATTATGCTGCAAGCCGCGCCAGCCGCGGCCGCGACGTCAGCCGGCGAAAGCAATTTTATGCTCGCGAAGCAGAAAGTCATTGAAGATTTTGAGCAAGAATTTTTGCGCGCGCGCCTGCGCGAAACGCAAGGCAATATTTCCGAAGCCGCGCGCCGCAGCGGCATGCACAAGAAAAATTTTATTGAAAAGATGAAGCAGTATGAAATGAAGCGCGAAGATTTCACGACCGGTTCATAACGCCGATCGTGCCGTCAATGCCCGCCCATCTGACTCCCCGCTTTTCCCACCGTTACTTTTGAACCACCGCGAGAGTTCGTTTGCCACTCTTTTGCGCTCCTGGCGCGCGCCTTTTCCATGTTTGAAATAGAAAATACAACCCGCGATTAAGCGCTCTTCATAGCGACGGCGTTGGTACAAAGCTTGTCTTCTGCATTTGCACCAAGAGAAGTCCACTTAGGATTTCCAATCGTTGCTAACATGAATGAGGAGAAAACCATGTCGCGCACAAAACGATGTGCTCTGTTGACGGCGCTCGTGCTGGTTATTCCGCTGCACGCGCTCTTCGCCAAAACCCAAACCCAAGTCGTTGTGCAATTAAAAAATGGCGCGCAAGTGCAGGGCGTGCTGCAAACGGTTGGCGATAGCGCGCTGATCATTTATCGCTGGGAACCCGGCACCGAAACCGTTATTCACGTTGGCTTGCACGAAATCCAGAAAGTCGTTTTCAAGAATAGCCCGGAGCTTCTTGTCGTGCGGAAGAATGGGCAACAAATGACCGGCAAATTGGATACGGTCGAAGATAGCTTGCTTGTATTAATGCAAACGGCCGCGTATCACGAGTTTAGAACGACAGTCGCACTCCAGCAAATTCAGCGCGCCAAGATCAAAGCAAAATCAAAGATCTTACCGGGCATGGGCAAAGGGTTGCTCGTTGGTGGAGGGAGCGGAATACTCATTGGCTTGGCGAGCGGCGATGATGAACCGGGTTTTCTCAGTTTCTCCGCTGAAGCTAAAGCTGCGCTACTCGGAACCCTTTTGGGCGGCGCGGGACTTATCGTGGGAGGCATTGCGGGAGCCACAACCTCAACGCGAGAAAAAGAAATCGAATTCTCCGCCGAGCGTCCTTTCTCCCTCTTGCAGGCATTTGCCGAGCAGCCCGGCCGCAAGCGGTAAGAGGTGCGAGCAGAGAACGAAGTGTTTGTATTCACAAAGTAAACGGTTGCAAGAGTCTGTTCGCCGCGGCTCTGGTCCGAGGTGAAATCATGTTGTTTCATTCATCAACTCGGCTTCCAAGCCAGCGCGGGCCTCGGCAAGCTGCGGCCGGGCGTTCACATTCGCTTGCCGCTGGATCATGATTTGAAGGCGTTTCTTGATTCTGTTCTCGGGCTTAATCTTGGAATTCAACTTTAAGCCACGTTTTTCTCAACTCCCCAATTCCAACCAGCCATCTAAAAGAGGAGAAGCAAAATGAATCGTATAAGATCATTGTTGTGCGGTGCAATTGGTTTGAGCCTGTTGCTGGGCAGCGATCGCGCGACGGCACAAACCGATTTCTGGCAGCAAACAAACGGGGCTTTCTTTGGTGCCACGGTTTATACCGTTGCCACCAAGAACAACGGGGTGGTTTTTGCGGGCACGGAGCGCGGGGTGTTTCGCTCCAAAGATAACGGCGAGACGTGGAAAGACGTCAGTAGCGGAGTCTCGCTATTGGGGAGCACAGAGGTCAATTCTCTTTTTATTCTTCCCAACGGAAATATTTTGGCGAGCACTTTCTTCGGCGTTTATTTGTCCACGAACGAGGGCGACAATTGGTCGCAGACCGCATCTCCGGCGACCGAGGTCAATAGTTTCGCGCGCAACCTTAAAAACGGCGATCTGTACGCTGCGGTGGGATTTGGTTTGAACGGCGGTTTGTATCGCTCCACCAATAACGGCGCGTCGTGGGTCCTAACCGGTTTAAACGGGCCTTTTGTCTACTCCGTGGCGAGCACCTCCGCGGGAATTATCTTTGCCGGAACAAACAACGGCGTCTATCGCTCCGCAGATGACGGCTTGACGTGGACGCTCCTCAATACCGGCTTTCCCACGAGCACATCTATTCGCGCTTTTGCCATAAACGATTCGAGTGGAACTCTGTTGGTGGGAACCTCTCGCGGTATCTTCCGCTCTTCGAACAACGGCGTCAACTGGGTTGCGACCACCGTGACGAACGTCACCTGCTATTCGATTGCAGTTGATTCCAAACGGCACTTCTATGTGGCAACCGCGAGCGGCATCATGCGCTCGAGTGATGACGGCACGAGTTGGGCCTCAAGCAACACCGGGTTGACCAGCTCGCGAGTTTATTCCATCACTGCCACTGCGAGCGACCAACTCTTTGCGGGCACAGACATCAGCATTTTTCGCTCGACGAACGCCGGCAACAATTGGCAAGAGATCAAGAAGGGGTTGGGAATTGCCGCAGTCGCAGCGCTGGCCCTTAACAACACCAACGGCTACGTCTTCGCCGGAACCGACCGCACGAACCTCGGGCTGTTTCGCTCAACAGACAACGGCGCGAATTGGAAGGCGGTCAATAACGGACTAACGGCTCCCGCAATCAGTGCCATCGTGGTCTCGCCAAACGGCCACGTTCTCGCGAGCGCAACTTACGACCGCGTGTTTCGCTCCACCGACAACGGCGACAATTGGGCGGAAACAGGCTTTCAACAACAGATCAATGCTTTCGCTATCAATCGCACGAACGGTTATATTTTCGCCGCCGCCGGCTATTCTGCGCTTAACGGCGTTTTTCGTTCAATAGACAATGGCTATAATTGGACGGCAACAACTTTGAGCGGCATGAACGTTTTTACCGTGGCCGCCACCGCGAACGGGACGATTTTCGCGGGAACCAACAGTGGCATCTTTCGCTCGACGGACAACGGTGATTCGTGGGTGCTCACTTACACCGGCATGCCGAGCAACACCACCGTGCTCGCGCTTGCGGTCAATGATGCCAGTGGAACACTTCTGGCCGGAACCGCTCTGCGCGGCATCTTCCGCTCCGTCAACAATGGCAATAGCTGGCAAGCAACTTCGGTTACGAACGTCACCGTGAACGCGTTGGCCAGCAATACGGTTGGAAACTTTTTTGCCGGCACCGAACAGGGTTGCTATCGTACGCTTGATGACGGCGTTAGTTGGGCCGCGCTCAATTCCGGGCTTACGGTTTCTTCCATTCGCGCTTTGGCAATCAACAACAAGAACATGATTTTTGCCGGAACGAATGGCGGCGGCGTGTTTCAAGGTCAAAGCGGCCCGCTCTCCGCCACTCCCACCATCCAGCCCGAGGTTGCTGCCACGCACGAGATCGGCGCGGAATTTTCGGTAGACATAAAAGTCAACGACGTGCAAAACCTCTTCGGCTTGAGTTTCGATTTGAATTTCACCAACACCGCGCAGGTTGATTATGTTTCCGCATCTGCGGGAGAATTTGTGGGCAATGATGTTGTCTTCCTGCCGACGCCGGATGACGCCAACGGCAGAGTTAGCATCGGTCTCAGCCGCAAGGCAGGTCAAAGCGGCGTAAGCGGCTCCGGCGCGGCGGTGCGTGTGAAGTTCAAATCGCTCGCTACCACGCCCTCGGGCACCACGATTATTTTTTCATTGCTCAATGTCACCGCGAACGATCCCAGTGGCGCTCCTCTCAACTTGACCGCGCAGAGCGATACGACTCGCATCATCGGCGTGACGGTGTGGCCGGGCGACACGAACAATGATCGCCTCGTGGATGCGAAAGACGTATTGCCGTTAGGATTGCATTGGAGCAAAACCGGCCCGGCGCGTGCGAATGCAACAACAGCTTGGCAAGCACAATCTGCAGTGCCGTGGTCGCCGGAAGGCGCGACGTATGCGGACGCAAGCGGTGATGGCACAATTGACTCGCGCGATGTGTTGCCCATCGGCCTCAATTGGAACAAGACGCACGGCGCACCCAATCTCGTGATCAATAATCATGCGCCACGCGCGTTTGCCAAAACGAACGCCGCGGGCCTGTGTTATAAAATTATCGGCGCCACGACGCCGGGCAGCGAATTTGAAGTTGAAGTGTATGCAATAGACGCGACGAATTTGTTCGGTCTCGCCTTTGATTTGAGTTATTCGCCCGTTGCTTTCATCGAACCCCAAAATCCTGCGGTGGGAAATTTTATGGGCAATGATCTTGTCTTCTTTCCAAACGTGGATAAGACGACGGGCGTGATCAGTGTCGGCGTCTCACAAAAACCGCCGTTGCAAGGCGCCAATGGCAGCGGCGTGATTGCGCGCATTAAGATGAGAATGGCGGCAAATGCGCCGGCTCAGCAAACAGTGGCAATCACGCTGCAAAATACCACTGCCAACGATGCCAATGGTGCAGCGCTCGCAGTCACCCCCACAGGAGCATGCGCAACCACTGCGGTTGAGGAATTCACACACAACGACAATGCACCGGCGCGCTTCGCGTTGCTCGCCAACTCGCCGAATCCGTTTAATCCCTCAACGACGATCAAGTATGAATTGGCGCAGCAAGTCGACGTCGAACTCAAAATTTTTGACTTGATGGGCCACCACGTGCGGACCTTGGTGCAGCAATCCCAGCAAGCTGGACGTTACGCCATCACGTGGGACGGCCGCAACGAGTCGGGCCAATCGATTGCAAGCGGCGTGTACATTTATCAACTCCGCGCCGGCACCTTTGCGCAGACGCGGCGCATGGCTTTGGTGCGCTAAAGCAGCGTGAATGAATTGCAGGGTTGCCGGCAATGCTCACTGAGATCGAGGCGGGGGCCGGCAATCCTGTAATGCTTTTGCAAGATGCCCCTGCGGCAATGCGCAAGTTTTACATTTCGAGGTGTGACGTTGCGCCTGAATTGAGAAAATTCCGGCGTCGAAAATGATCAAATGACAGCAGCCATTCATTTCTTGTTTAACAGTTCATCAGAGAGAACCGATGAAATTTAAAAAGCATGTTTCAATCGTTGGCCTGAGTTTGGCTTTGTTCTTTGGCGGCAACTTGGCTGTGGCGCAAGACGGTAAATTTGCACTCGGTGTGGATTATGGGTATATGCGGCTCCAATATCAGCCGCTTTATGCGCATCTAGACGAGGCGAATTTCATTTCTTATGCGACTCCGGCAACGCCCAAAAACTTTCGTGGGCTTGTCGAATTGGCCATCAAGTCCAAGACGCGTCTGCGCTTGGCCGCGGGATATGGCACGACGCAACCGCGCTATGTAGAGAACTTCCTGGAATTCGAAATGGCCATCGCCGGGCAACAGCCAAAACGGATTTCCGCTGAAACGCAGATTCGTGCGTCGGGCATATTGGTTGAGAGCGCGCTGCTGTGGCAGTTGCCGATTCGGTTTCCGCAGGACGCGCAGCGACGGCTCAGCTTGCATGCCGGCGCCGGCGTCGGATTTTATTCTTTTCGTTTCAAAACCAGCGGCTGGTGGGAGCAACACTCCAATCCGCCAAGCCCGGCCACCGATTTTCGCCGAGATTTAAACTTACCGGATAGCGAGATGTATGGTTTGTCGCAGTTCATTTTGGCGACCGTTGACTTTCGCTTCATATCCAAAGCCGTCTTAACGTTTGAATATTCCCGACAAGGTTTTTTCGATCTGCGTTTTAATAAAACCAAGTACGCCAATGAAGCGGAGCGCACAACTTATGCACGGCGCCAGTATCGCAGCCGGCTCAACTCGGATCATTATGGTCTCACCATCGGCCTCAAGTGGAATTTCGGCAAAGTTTAATTCCGCAAAGGTGAGACACTACCGCAAGGAGGGAGAAATTGAGAGCAGAAGGTAGATGGAAGGTTGCAGCCCCGAGCGCGTCTTTTCTTGCTCAAAAGAAGCCCGAGCTGAGGCTGATCATGAGAGCGAGGGTTTCTGATTATAGTGCATCGCTGCCGGTTGTCCCGTTGCTTCGAGCACGCTCAACCACAACGTACTCTCGGGGCGAATGGTTTTGCGCTGCGCGGTGGCGAGCGGAATGGGCACATGCGTGAAGACGTTGTACCATTGGCCGATCACGAGATCGGTTTTGCCCGCCATCGCCGCATGCACGGCGTAGCGGCTCAGGTTGTCGCAATAGATGCTGTCGTTCGCGTTTGGCAACACGCTGCGAATGGTGTAACTCGGATCGACGTATTTCAAATTGATTTCGATCTTCCTGCGCGCGAAGTGTTGCCGTACTTGCTCCTGCAAAAACGCGCCGACGTCGTGATAGCGCGCGTTGCCCGAAGCATCCTGCTCTTGTTTGCGCGCGCCGATCAAATCCTGGCCCGCGCCTTCGGCCACGACAATCAGCGCATGCCCGCGTGCTTGCAAGCGTTTCTCTAAATGCGCGAGCAAACCGTTCTCTCCTTCCAGCTCAAACGCAATCTCCGGAATCAAAGCGAAGTTCACGTCGCGGCTCGCGAGCGCGGCATATGCCGCAATGAAGCCGGAGTCGCGCCCCATAATCTTCACCAAGCCAATGCCGTTCTGATGGCTGCGCGCTTCGGTGTGCGCGCAATCGAGCGCTTCCTTCGCTTGCTCCACCGCAGTATCAAAGCCGAAAGTTTTATAAACAAAATTGATGTCGTTATCGATGGTTTTCGGCACGCCGACGATGGCGATCTTCAAGCCGCGGCGCGCCGTCTCTTCCCAAATGCGATGCGCGCCTTTGAGCGTGCCGTCGCCGCCAATGACGATAAGAATGTCGATACCTTCGCGTTCGAGCGTGTCCACGGCGACGCGAGGATCTTCTTCTCCGCGCGAAGTGCCGAGAATCGTGCCAGGGATGCGATGAATGCGCTCCACCACGTCGGGCGTGAGCAACAGCGGCGCAAAACCGTATTGCGGATTGAGGCCGCGATAGCCGTTGCGCAAGCCCATGACGTTCTTCACGCCGTAGCGATGATAGAGCTGCATGAACAGAGAGCGAATGACGTTGTTCAATCCGGGGGAGAGTCCGCCGCAGGTGACGATGGCGGCTTTGGTATAACCGGGGCGAAAATAAATCTTCGCGCGCGCGCCGGCTTTTTCGAGAGTGGCCGGGGAGGCTTGCCTCTCCCCGTGTTGTTCGATGTTGAGGAAAATGCGCACGTCGTCGGAAACATATCCGGCAATGCCGGCGCCGGTGGAAACCGGCAATCCCAACGGCGAATCGAATTGGCATTCCCCGAGGGCTTCAATCTGATAATCGGAGCTTTCCATCACAGCCAAATGCTTTGCTATTTTTACTTGAGGTCATCATCACAAAGCAAAACGATTACCGGCAAAATAATTTCTAAAATAGTTTTGCCGGTAATCGTTTCGCTTTGAATGCTTTCATGAGAACCAGCGTTGCCACTTTTTGCGGCCGCCTTTTTTCTTGCGCAGCCACAGTGTGGCGCCGATGCCGATCAACACGCCCGCGGTCACGCCGAGGCCGACGAGAATATCGCGCGTGTGATGATCCTGTTGCCCGCGGCTTTCCGGCGTGAACTCTTCGAAGAATTCTTCACTGCCGTCGGACAGTGGTTGTTGCCTTTGCCGGCTCTCGCCGTTGCCGTTGGTTTCTTGTGCTTTTGTTTTTTTGCGCAGCAAACTCGGGCGGCGAAATATCGTAGTTTGGGACATTATTTTTTCCTCCGTTTCTTACGCGAAGATTTTGTTTTAGACTCTTTTTCGGTTTTGTGCTCGCGCGCGGGATTGGGTTCGCGCTCGGCGTGCGGCTTTGCCTGGTGTTGTCGCGGACGTTCGACCAAAAGAAAATCGAGCAAGCGCTCATTGGGATTCACCTTCGCCACGCGAATGCGCACCGGATCGCCCAAACGATACACCCGTCCGCTGTTTTGTCCTTTCAAACGATGCAGTTTCTCTTCGAAAATATAATAATCATCCGCGAGATCGCTGATATGCACCAAGCCTTCAACGAGCAATTGTGGAATTTCCACGAAGATGCCGAACGCGACCACGCCGGAAATCAAACCGTCAAATTCTTCGCCGAGGTGTTTGCTCATAAACTCGACTTGCTTCATTTTCATCGAAGCGCGTTCCGCTTCGAGCGCCGCAATCTCACGCTCCGAAGCTTGTTGCGCCGCGCGCCCGAGCTTACGTTCGAAGAGATCGAACAGTTCCGGCCGCACGCCTTGCGCATACTCTTTGAGAATGCGATGGCCTATTAAATCGGGATAGCGACGAATCGGCGAAGTGAAATGCGAATAATGCTTGAATGCAAGCCCGAAGTGGCCGCGATTCTCGGTCATGTACTTCGCCTTCATCATCGAACGCAGCAACACTTTTTCCACCATGCCCGCCTCGGGCTGGCCTTTGATCTCTTTTAAAAAAGCGCCGAGCATTTTGCCTGTGACCGTTTGTTGATGGTCGAACTTGAAGCCGAGCGCCTTCACGAAGAGCGCAAAGTCTTTCATCTTGTTTTGATCGGGCGGCTCGTGAATGCGATAGATAAACGGCGGCAACTCGCGCTTCATTTTGATATGCTCAATATGCTCGGCCACGGTTTGGTTCGCGAGCAGCATGAACTCTTCGATGAGACGGTTGGTGTCTTGCCGCATTTTTTTGCGCAGTTCTATCGGCGCGCCGGTTTCATCCAAAATTACTTTAATCTCCGGCGTGTCGAAGTCCATGCTGCCGTTGCGCAAACGGCGTCTGGTGAGAATGTGCGCAAGCTGATTCATCTCGCGCAACGTCGTATCAAGTTCGGGAGTCGCGCTGCGTGTGCCGTCGAGAATTTCTTGCGCCTCTTCGTAATTGAAGCGCCGCTTGCTATTGATGATCGTCTCGCCGATGCGGTGATTCACCACTTTGCCGCGCGGCGTGACTTCCATGATGCACGAATACGTGAGGCGATCCACATACGGCTTCAAGCTGCACAAATCATTGCTCAAACGTTCGGGCAACATCGGCACGACGCGATCAACGAGGTAGATGGACGTGCTGCGGCTGAGTGCTTCGCGATCCAGCGCCGTGCCTGCGCGCACGAAATGGCTCACGTCGGCAATATGCACGCCCAGTTCGTAGTTGCCGTTTTCGAGTTTGGTGAGACTCACCGCATCATCGAAATCTTTTGCGTCTTCGGGATCAATCGTGAACGTCATCCACGCGCGCAAATCCTCGCGCTGCGCGATAAGCTCGGGTGTAATTTGAAACTCAAGCGTGGCTGCGTCGCGCTCCACTTCCTCGGGAAAGGCCACGGGCAGATCGAACGAGAACGCAACCGACATCACATCCACGCCCACTTCGCCGGGAAAGCCGAGCACTTTGATCACGCGGCCTTCGGGGTTTTGCTGCTCGTCTTCCCAACTCTCAATCACCGCCACAACTTTCTGCCCGTGCTTCGCGCCGTGTAGATTCTCTTCGGCGATATAAATATCGTGGAGCATTTTCACATCGTCGGGCCGCACGTAATAAAAATGCCCGGCCTTTTGCAGCACGCCTACGAGATTCTTGCGCCCGCGTTTGACGATCTCGATCACGCGGCCTTCCGGCTTTTTGCCCGTGGGCCGCGCGAAGAGTTGCACTTTTACAAAATCGCCGTTGAGCGCCGTGGCCATGTTGCGCTGCGAAATAAAAACGTCGGCTTGATTCTCGCCGACGAGGAGAAACGCATACCCCTGGCTCTTCACGTGCAATGTGCCCGCCACGATCGAAGCAGACTGGGCATGGCGAAATTGATTGTTGGGCAAGCGTGCGAGTTTGCCGGCTTGGGCAAGCTCTTTGAGCATATTGCGAAAGCTCGTGTACTTCGCCGGCGGCACGTGCAGCTTGCGCGCCAATTCTTTCGCTTTGAAATGCCGTTGCGGCTCGCGTGCGAACGCTTCGAGCACGCTTTCGATGAGATGTTCTTCGGTGTGTTTCAGTTTAAATCTGACTTTCTCTAAAAATAAAATACAGTAGTTCGATTATCGCATTCAGGCGCGAATCTCCTAACCATTTGCAGTCGCTCCTGGCCTTTGAAAATTCTTCCTAAAGGACATCGTTGAATTGACGCAATAAAAATCATCGCCGCGGAGAAAAGCACAACGTCTCAGGCGCTGTGGCGAATGTTCAAAATATCCCCGTCCTTCACCACGTACTCTTTGCCTTCCAAACGCAACACGCCTTTTTCTTTGCACGCATGCATGCTGCCGAGCGTGAGGAGATCGTTATAGTGCACCGTCTCTGCGCGAATGAAACCGCGCTCTAAATCCGAATGAATCGCGCCCGCGGCTTGCGGCGCTTTCGTGTTGGAACGAATCGTCCACGAGCGGCACTCGTCTTCGCCGACGGTGAAAAATGAAATCAAGCCGAGCAATTCATAAGAAACGCGAATGAGTTTGTTCAAGGCCGGCTCGGTGATGCCGAGGTCTTGCATGAAGACCTGCGCATCCTCTGCGCTCAATTCGGAAATCTCTTTTTCGATCTCCGCGCTCAACGAAGTGAGCGCGCACTTGGGGGTGAGAAATTTTGCAGCCTTCTTTTCTTCTTCCGCAGCTTGCGCGATTTTGTTCTCGGCAATGTTGAGCACATACAGCAACGGTTTCGCAGTTAAAAATTGATACGTGCGCAGCAGCTTTTCTTCTTCGGTGCTCAACGCCATCTCGCGCAGCGGCCGCTCTTGCTCCAAATGCGCTTTGCAGCGATTCATCAACTCCAATTCGCGCTGCTCCGCGTCGAGATGCGTCTTTTTGATCGACTTCTCCAAACGCTCCACACGTGTTTCCACGATGGCCATGTCACTGAGCCAAAATTCGGCGTTGATGAAATCGATATCTTTCACGGGGTCCACGCGGCCCATGGGATGCGGCGCCATATCGTTTTCAAATGCACGCACCACGAGCAGAATCGCATCAACATTTTTGACGTTGGCGATGAACTGCGCGGGCAACCCCTGCGGCTTTTCCGCGCCGCTGTCAAAGCCCTGCACTTTGAGATATTCAATCGTCGTGTTGACTTTGCGTTTGGGATTGAACATCGCCGTGAGCCGATCCAAACGTGCATCCGGGACTTTCACAATGCCGCGCTCGGCCTCGGTTTTATGATGGCTGCCTTCGCTGCTCTTGTGTCGCAACAGGGTGGAAAAAATTGTGGTTTTGCCCGCATAGGGCAAGCCGACGATACCAATCTGCATTTGGGGATTAGCCTTTCAATGTCAAAATTTATTGTGGCTCACACACGGAACAAGCTTTCGTGTGCTTCGCGTGTTTCGTGGCAGAAAAAGAAACGATTGCAGTCGAATTTCGCGACAGACTTCCTAAAGCTTAAACTTTCGATCTCGAGGTTGACACACTAAAGGTGCCGTCCGCGAGTTCTTCGATTTTATAATCGCCAAACAACAGCGGCTCGGCGAAACGCAGACAGAGAAAAATGCGCACGGCCAGCGCTCGAATTTCCACTTCGGAATGATTGCTCGCGCGCATCTCAATAAAATGGCGCCATGCGCGCACATTGCCGGTCACAACCATGATCGTCTCAGTCTCATTCGGCAAGAGCGCACGCGCCGCTTGATTGACCTTTTTGCGCAAATCGGTTTTGGCCTCCGCGCTAAGAATCGACGAGCCGGCTTCTTGCTCGTGCAACAATTTGTCCGCGAGCCGATGATACTCCGCGTAGGCCCAATCAATGCGCTCTAAGAATTTCTGATGCATCTCGCCATGGTCTTGAAATTCCGGCCGCTCCACAAAGCGGAGCACACGGCCCGAAACATAGCGTTGCGAAAGCTGCGAATAGCCAAAGCCTGCACGATGGCGGATCATTTCATGCGTCAAGCTACGCGAGATGCCATACAGGAAGAACGAGTAATTCGCATGCTCCAAAACCGAGCCATGACCGCTGCTCATGATATTGTCGAAATAGCGCGCGGCGTTTGCGTTCATCGTGCGTTTGGGCGAAAAGCTGGCGTAGCAAGTTTGCCCTGCGAGCTTGCAAAGCTGCGCACCGGAAGCAAGCGGTGTGGGGTCTGCGAGGTAGTTTGAAAATTCCAGCGTGTCGTCGAAGCCGGAGAGAAAAGGCTGCAAGCTTTCCAGATGCACTTGCGGCCGCGCAATTAAAGCAACGCCTGCTTGTGTCAGGTAGGGCGTGCCGGCTTGCGATTTGAATACCGGCGCATGCATGGCGGGAGATTCGCTCAACAGTTTTCCGCCGAGGCCTTGAAAGAGAGATTCTGGATTCATGTCGCTCGATTTCGGCAAGTTGAAGCGTTCGGGTGTCATCATCAACTCTGCGCCGTTTCCGCGCGCAGCTTCAGAATTTCTGCATCCGTCAACGAAGTGTACCGCTTGATCTTTTCGAAAGGTTCATCGTTCGCCAGCATTCTACGTGCGATTTCAATTTCGAGGCGACCTGTTTCCACCCCGTTCTTCATGGTCTCCAACATCGCATCGGCCAGCCCCTCTAAAAAGCCGTCGAGATAAACCCGTCTTCTGTCTCTCTCAATCTGATTGATCAGCATCGAAACTCCTTTTAGCCAACGACACGAAACGCCTCGCCGCGCAGTTTTATGAGCTCTTCATTCGTTAGAAAAGTATACTGTAGAATTTTTTCGATTGGTTCTCCGTTCGCCAGCATCATGCGGGCAACTTCAAAACTGTTCTGACGTCGCCCTTGTTCTATCCCTTGTTCTATCCCCTGTTCTATTCCTTGTTCTATTCCTTTTTTTATGCCCTTAGCCACTCCTTCGACCATTCCCTGCTCCACCCCCGTTTCATAAAGCTGCTTCCGGTCTCGTTCAATGTTATTGATCAACATACCAACCTCCTGCGTGTCTTGATAAACGCGATCCAAAGCTTCGTAATCAGTCCGTTCGATTCTGCCATGCATGGCCAATTGTTTGAGCCAATTGAGAAAAAGAGAAATTGCATGCTTGTTCGGTGACCGTTCAAACAGTTTTAACAACTCTTGCTTGAGTAGATCGATATCATAGTGTGCCTCGGCCAAAAATAACGTCGAAACGATGTTGCCGATGCGCAGCAATTGCTCCTGCTCAAAAGCGTTTTCGATGATCGGAAAATACTTGAAGCGTAGCGCATATTCGCCGAGCGTCTCGTGGCCTTGAATGAGTTCGGCAATGTCCTTGGGCGCATTCCACTCTGGCTCACCGTTGTACAACAAGATCGCAAACACGGGCGGCAGCTTGCGCGCGCTTTTGTCTGCGTCAACGAGTTGGCGATAAAAATCTACGACATATCCGAGGATTTGCAACGCCACAAACGGATAAGGCGCAGACTTAAATTCCAATAGCACGATGAGATAAAGATCCTCGCCGCGCCATTTTATTTTGTAGATCAAATCGCTGAACGAGGCTTTATACTCCTTCGACACGAACGCATCTTTCACCAGCTCGCACGCGGTGAAATCCAACTCTTTGACCCAAGGCTCGGTTACAAAAGTCGTGACGAGTTGCTGAAAAATTTCGAGATTCGAAAAAAGCTTCTCATAGCCTCGGTCATGAATCTCGTGCATGGCTCTCCCTCCAAGTTGAATCGTTCACTCCCGCACGATCTTCACCAAGCTGCCGGCTTGCAAACGCTCTTCGAGCTTCGTGCCGTTGACGATGGAAAGCTCATTGAGCATTTCTTCCTTCATCTTGAAGCTGCGCAAGACCGCAGCGAGATCGCCAGTTTGGCGCACGCGCTCGATACGCAACCGAGCCGGTTGTTTGTTCAACGCCGCTTGATTGCGCAATTGATCGAACCCAGTCATCACCTGCTCGAAAGCACCGGCATGGTTCTTAAACAAAGCCGCCGTGGTGTAGCCATGAAAAACGTAAACGTATTTTTCTTTTTGAATGAAATAAGACAGCACTTGCAGCACGCTAGTCTGATTCGGCACGGTTGACTCCACAAGCACCGCAGGCATGCCATTCACCCGGCGATTCTCCCGGCGCAGCACGGTGGCTTGTGCGCCGCTAATAAATTTATCCGCCACCACAGCCGGAGTTGCGCCTTCGCCGAGGCTCATTTGCACGCCGGCATTTTTTTCCGGGTTGATGATTTGCACTTGTTGCGCGGAATTGATCACGCCCCATTTGGGCGGAATCGGAAACTGAAAGCGCAGCTCTGGATGATAGAACATATTATTTTCGACAAAGCCTTTGCGCGGGTCATCGCCAAAGACGATGCCATCAATGCGGCGCAAATATTCACTGCGCTCGGTTTTGCGCGGCGTGAATGGCCCCGCGGCTTGAAATTGATCCGCCAATTGTCCCACCCGAACTTCGCGCTGGCCGGGATCAGGATGCGTGGACATGAACGTTGGAATTTGCTGGCCACTGCCTTCGCTCAAGCGCGCAATCGTGCGAAAGAAGCCTGCCATGTGATGCGCATCATATCCCAAACGAGTGGAATACTCCGCCCCGAGTTTGTCCGATTCGGATTCCTGCCCGCGACCGTATTTCAAAAAGAGCAGGCCTACGCCCATTTGCACTGCGCCACTGACTTTGCGAAAATCTTCCGAGAGCACAGAGCCGAGCCCCAAGCCCAACGTCGCAAGCTGCGCGCGTGTTTGCTGCTCCGCGCCGTGTCGCGCCACGACATGACCAATCTCATGCCCCATCACGCCCGCAAGTTCGTCTTCGGAATTGAAATGCGCCAAGATTCCGCGCGTAAAATAAACATAGCCGCCAGGCAATGCGAACGCATTGACAATCGGGCTATCGACCACGCGAAAGTTATACTCCAAATTCGGCCGATGACTCACTTTGGCAATCGCCTGCCCAATGCCCGCCACATAAGCGGTGAGCGCAGGGTCTTCATAAGCGCCGTACTCCGCCAAGATTTGCGGGTCCGCTTCTTTGCCCAGCGCAACCTCTTGCGACTCGCTCATCAAGCTAAAGGTAGACTTGCCGGTCACGTAATCGCGCGCACACGATAGGAGCATTGCCGCGCACGCCAGCGCCAGCAGCGGCCAACGAAAGTAGCGTTTCATTTTCCATCCTTAGTATAAATCGAATCGACTTGTTGCTTCGCGAAAAATTATTTCGAGATGCACGTGACACAACAATGGATACTGCTGCAATCCCTCATGCGTGATCTCATTGATGGCCTCGTCTACAAACCCTGACCTGAGTGCTTGCTGCAGCCTGGCAAAATTCTCCGGCGTGCGTTTGCAAAAGGTAGCGAGAAAACTTTCGACCAAAACATTCATGCGTGTGCAATATACTTTTGCCAAGCCTTCAAGTCAAGTCGCAACTCAGGCACGAAAAAGTTGGGACTCGCTTGCGACGGGGCCAAGCCGCGTTGACTCTTACCCAAAATCTAACATGGCGCGTGTAAATTGGGTTTCGTCTGAATCAGGCCAGAAGAGCTAGGCCCGATGAATGACACTACCAACCCAACGAGGCAGAATCGGCTCCACGCTATTTTTATTTTTTAATCTGGTGCGTGCAGCATTTGGCCGTGATTGGCGGTATTGTCAGTACATTACTCAAGCCGCAAGCAGGCCGGAAAATTGTGACGGCAAACGCGAGTTACTTGCCCGTAACGTCGCAGCTCGACTTTACATTCATGCTACAAAATTAGATGCTGTCGTCATGTCAACTGCCCTTCATGCTGCAATGCTCATTTTGAAAGCTCTCCTCCGTTTTGCGCTCTTGCTCGCCGGCATTTGGCTGCTGAATTTTTGCTTGATTCGTTTCAGTCCCGGCGACGCGACGAATATTTATTGGGGTCCCGAAACTGATCGCACGAGCATTGAAACCCTGCGCGCGCAACGCGGCCTCACGCTCCCCTTTGGCCAACAATTGCAAATGTGGACTCTGCGTTTTGTTCGCGGTGATTGGGGATATTCCTGGCTGCGCCATCGTCCGGTCGCCGACATGCTGCAAGAAGCCATTCCCGCTACGCTGCAACTCACCTCACTCGCGCTCGCGTTCAGCTTCAGCTTCGGCGCGTTGTGGGGCGTGCTTGCGGCAAAATATGAAGGGCGTGTCGCAGGCCATGCGCTGAATTTTTCCGGCTTGATCATTTATGCGCTGCCTTCGTTCTGGCTCGCCGCACTCGCGATTCTGTTTCTCAGTGTTAAGTTGCAATGGCTGCCGGCCTCCGGCATGAATGCGTTGTTCCTCGAAGAAGCGAGCCGAGCCGAGCAATGGTGGGATCGCATGCGGCATTTGATTTTGCCCGTCACAATCTTGGGTTTGACCGGCGGCGCAGCAATCTCCCGCATCGTGCGCGCTAACATGCGCAACGTGCTGCGCCAGGATTTCATTCGCCTCGCGCAAGCCAAAGGCCTTTCCGCGCGCGAGGTGCTGCTCAAACATGCGTTGCAAAATGCGCTGCTGCCCGTCATCACTCTGTTCGGGCTTTACTTTCCCTTCTTGCTCGGCGGCGCGTTGGTGATCGAAGTGATGTTTGCTTTGCCGGGCATGGGGCGCATCGCATACGAAGCGCTGTTCAGCAAAGATTATCCTGTGCTTTTCGCGGTGAATCTCCTTGCCGCGAGCATGACCATCGCCGGCAATATGCTCGCGGACGTAATGTATCATTTCATTGATCCGCGTGTGCGGCGCAGGTGAAGCGCAAGCATCCGTGGAGAAAAGAATCCGCTCTGAACATGTACTCACGCAATGCGCAATTCCTAACCGGCGCAACGCTGCTCGCTCTAATCGTTCTGCTCGCCGTTGCCGCGCCGCTTGTGACCTCGTACGCGCCCAATGCGCAAGAGGCGCCGGCTGCAACGCGCCATCTTTCGCCTTCGCTGCAACATCTTTTTGGCACCGATCAATTCGGCCGCGACGTGTTTACGCGCGTCTTGTTTGGCGGAAGAATTTCCCTCGCCATCGGCCTGCTTGCCGTCGCTCTGGCGATTACTATCGGCGCACTCTATGGCGCCATTGCCGGCTATCTCGGCGGCGTGGTGGAGGCCGTGCTCATGCGTTTCGTCGATGTATTATTGGCGTTTCCACTTATCTTTTTGAGCGTCACCGCTCTCGCGTTGTTCGGTTCGAGTTTAACCGGGCTTATTCTCATTCTCGGCCTCACGGGTTGGATGGACGTTGCCCGGCTCGCACGCGCGGAGGTTTTATCACTCAAAGAAAGAGCATTCATCGTAAAGGCGCGTGCTGCAGGTTTGCAACCAAGCCGCATTATCTTGCGCCACCTCATGCCAAACACATTTGCCACAATTGTCGCGGTTGCGGTGTTGCGCGTCGCGGACGTCATCTTGTTGGAATCCACATTGAGTTTTTTGGGCATGGGCGTGCAACCGCCCACAGCAAGCTGGGGCGCGATTCTCAACGACGGGCGGCCCGTGCTCGCGACCGCGTGGTGGCTCACGTTATTCCCGGGCTTGGCCCTCGCGCTCACCACTGTTAGCCTGCACCTCATCGCCGAGGCTTTGCCTGCGTTAGAAAAAAAATCATGACGCCATTGCTCAAAGTCGAAAACTTGCAGGTTTGCTTTTTTAAAAAAGAAGAGCAGCCTTGCGCCGTAAATGGGATCTCTTTCGAAATTTTTCCTGGAGAAACGCTCGCGCTCGTGGGTGAATCCGGCTGCGGCAAAACCACCACGGCGCACGCGCTCTTTCGCTTGCTGCCTGCGCCCGGCCGCATCGTTGCGGGCGCAATTGCCTTGCGCGAAAAAAATCTTCTCGCTTTGCCGGAAAAGCAGCTCAATGAAATTCGCGGCAAAGAGATGGGGCTGATCTTGCAAGATGCGCTCTCGGCTTTGAATCCCGTCATGCGTGTCGGCGAACAAATCGCGGAAGTGTTGCGCCGGCATCTGCGGTTGGATAAAAAAGCCGCGAAGCGTGAAGCCCTCGCGTGGATGGAAAAAGTGCGGCTGCCGAACGTCGCAAAAATTTATGATCATTATCCGCACCAACTCAGCGGCGGACAACGCCAGCGCGTATTGATCGCGATTGCGCTTGCGTGCCGGCCGGCATTGGTCGTGGCTGATGAGCCTACGAGCGCACTTGACGTTTCCGTGCAAAGCCAGATTCTCGCGCTGTTGCAAGAACTCAAAACAGAATTGCACCTCGCCCTGTTGTGGATCACACACGATCTCGCGGTGGTCGCCCAAATCGCCGATCGCGTGGCTGTGATGCACGCCGGAAAAATCGTGGAAACTGCTCCTACCGCGGCGCTTTTCACGCAACCGCAACATCCCTATACGCAAAGTTTGCTCGCAGCTATTCCGCGACTCGCGTTTTCACCCACCTCCGCCATGCGCCCGTAAAAAACTTTTGAGTTTGGTTTTGACTCTCTGCTTGAGGTGAATTATCTTCAGCGAAACGCGCTGCACCTGCCTGAAGCATTCACTTTCAAAACGAGGAGACTTACAGATGAACACGGCATATTTGCCCGCGGCTTCGCGTTACGATAAAATGCGTTACAACCGTTGCGGTCGCAGCGGCCTCAAGCTGCCTGCGGTGGCGCTCGGCCTGTGGCATAACTTCGGCGGCGTGGATGCTTTCGAAAACGGCCGCGCGATGGTTCATCGCGCGTTCGATCTCGGCATCACGCATTTCGATCTCGCGAACAACTATGGCCCTCCGTATGGCTCCGCGGAAGAAAATTTCGGAAAAATTTTTGCGCAGGATTTGAAGCGCTATCGCGACGAGCTGATCATCTCTTCGAAAGCAGGTTGGGACATGTGGCCCGGGCCGTATGGCAACTTCGGCTCGCGCAAGTATCTCATCGCAAGTCTCGATCAAAGCCTCAAGCGCATGGGTTTGGAGTACGTCGATATCTTTTATCATCATCGCCCCGATCCCGAAACACCGCTGGAAGAAACCATGGGCGCGCTCGATCATATCGTGCGCTCAGGCAAAGCGCTTTATGTCGGCATCTCGCAATACAACGCCGAGCAAACACAACAAGCGGTAAAAATTTTGCGCGATCTCGGCACGCCGCTGTTGATTCATCAACCCATGTACAGCATGTTCGTGCGTTGGATTGAAAACGATTTGTTAAGCACCTTGGAAAGAGAAGGCGTGGGCTGCATCGCGTTTTCGCCGCTCGCGCAGGGCTTGCTCACGGATCGGTATCTCAAAGGCATTCCGAAAGATTCGCGTGCGGCGAAATCGTGGGGCTATCTCAAGCGCGATGACGTGACGGATGATAAAGTCGAGAAAGTGCGGCAACTCAATCACATCGCAGAACGCCGCGGACAATCGCTCGCGCAAATGGCGATTGCGTGGGTGCTGCGCCACAACGCGATGACCACGGCATTGATCGGCGCGAGCCGCGTGAGTCAAATCGAAGAGCTCGTGGCTGCATTAAACAATTTGGAGTTCTCGCGCGAGGAGTTGAGCACGATCGACGGGATCTTGGCGTGAAATTGTTTGGCCGGGCTGCACGCAATAAAACGGCGTTGCCTTTCAAAGAGTGCAACACTATTTGGGCAACGGAAATTTTCGCTAAAAACGTCGTTATGCTTTCCGCCCCAGGAGCGCCATCATGAAGAGCAAAACAAAAACCTCAGACAAAAAAACAAAACAAACACGCGTAAACCATCCAAAGTACATCGAGCATTGGTGGTTGAAATACGAAGCCGCCAACGATCTTCCAGACGAGGCGATACCGCGTGAATGGTTTTTCGATTTTGCCGAATCGGCCTATAACACTTGGCTCCAAAACGGCAATACCGCGACGCAATTTGAAGCTGACATTGCGCATCATATTGCCGTCCAAAAAGTCTTTAAGAAGTGGCGGAAAATTTATGGCAACACGCTTTGAACGAACATTGCGCGATATTGACAAACGATGTCGCAAATACAATATCCCCTATACAGTCATCGGCGGGATTGCGGCGATTGTCCATGGTTCCTTGCGCGTGACGGCTGATATCGATATCACGGTCCTCGCTGAAATCGACGCGCTCGAACATGTGCTTGCGGCCTTTGCAGATGATTATGTTTCTCTGCGCCCCGATCCTTTGCGTTTTTTTCAGCGATGCCTTTTTGTTCCATTGCAGCATAATACCACAAAGATGAAAGTGGATATTGCCGCGGCTTTAAGCGGTTTTGAACGTGCGGCGATTAAAAGAAGCCAGCGAGGTCTTTATGGCAAAACCGAGGTGAATACTTGCACGGTGGAAGACCTCATCATAATGAAGCTTGTTGCCGCCAGGCCGAAAGACCTTTCCGACCTCAACACGCTCATTCCTGCGAATCGCAAGCAACTCGATCTCAAATACCTCCGCGCTCGTGCGCGCGAGTTCATCGAAGTCGAACGCAGCGACATTATCGAGAGCTTAGAAAAATTGTTGAGAAAGTATCGGTGAAAATTGCAATCGGCGGGCTTTGCTTGCGGGTAGAATAAAAAATCCGGCAGAATGATTTGCCGGCAGAATCATTTTGAATTATTCTGCCATAAAATTATTCTGCCGGAATATTTCAGAATTTCATGCGGGGTTTGAAAAGCTGATCGCGCTTCTTCTATTCCCACGGCCTTGTGAATCTCGTCATCGCTTGAAACTCGCCGAAACGCGCGCGCACTTCCTCTTCCTTCAAATCGCGAATACGATCCAGGCTGAATTTCTCCACGGCAAAACTCGCGAAGGTGCTGCCATAGATTACGGCTTGGCGCAAGGTTGCGTCGTCAATCTTTCCGGCTTTGGTGATATAGCCCATGAAGCCACCGGCAAACGTATCGCCAGCACCCGTGGGGTCGAACGCGTTTTCGAGCGGAAACGCCGGGGCCCAAAAGAATGTGCCATCGCTGATCATGATCGCGCCGTGCTCGCCTTTTTTAATGATGATAATCTTCGGCCCCATCTTGCGAATGAGGCGCGCGGCCTTTACAAGATTCGGTTCGCCCGCAAGTTGTCGCGCTTCGGAATCATTCACGAGCAACACGTCGATGCGCGCGAGCACGCGACGCAAAGCCTCAGGCGTGCCTTCGATCCAGTAGTTCATCGTGTCGAGCGCGACGAATTGCGGATTGCGCACTTGCTTGAGCACATCGAGCTGCAGCTCCGGGCCGATGTTGCCGAGAAAGACAAACGGCGTGTCGCGATACTTTTCGGGAATCACCGGCTGAAAAGTTTCGAACACGTTCAAGTGCGTGAACAGCGTGTCGCGGCTGTTCAAATCGAGATGATATTTTCCGCCCCAACGAAAGCTTTTGCCGGGCTTAATCTCCAAACCCGCGAGATCGATGTTGCGGCTCTTCATGAAATCAATTTCCGCACTGGGGAAATCTTCACCCACCACGCCGACGAGGCGCACCTCAGCAAAGTAACTCGCGGTCACGCCGCAATAAATCGCAGTCCCGCCGATCACATCTTCCACGCGACCCCACGGCGTTTCAATCGTGTCCAACCCCATTGAACCAACGACCAACAAGCTCATACTGCCTATCCTTTCATAAGTTCGTACGTTCGTAGTAGCGCCTTCAGGCGCTCTCAACTATTCCAAACAGAAGGCTCCTAAAGGAGCTACTACAAACTACATCTTCTCCGGCGCGCTGACGTTTAAGAGCCGCAGGGCATTGCGGAGTATTATACGCACGGCCTCCACCAAATGCAGTCGCGCTTGCGTCAAAATTTTGTCATCGGTCACCACACGATGGTGATGATAGAATTGATGAAACGTGCTCGCCAGCTCTTGCAGAAAAATCGTGAGGCGATGCGGCTCCAATGTTTCCGCGGCCTTCGAAACGACCTCGGGAAACTCCGAAAGTTTTTTGAGCAGCGCCAACTCTTCGGGGTTTTGCAATTGGCTCGCGTCATATTCGTTTGCGAGCGCTGCGCCTTGGTCCGCGGCATACGAGAGCACATTGCACACGCGCGCATGCGCGTATTGCACATAGAACACCGGGTTCTCGTCGGTCTGCTTCTTCGCGAGATCAATATCGAAATCCATCGGCGTATCAAGCTTGCGCATGAGAAAGAAATAGCGCGCCGCGTCCACGCCCACTTCGTCGAGCAGCTCGCGCATCTCGATGATGTTGCCGCTGCGTTTCGACATCTTCACCACTTCGCCGCCGCGCAGGAGATTGACTTGCTGAATGATCGCGACGTCGAATGTGCCTTTCGCATAACCGAGCGCTTCGAGCGCGGCCTTCATGCGCGTAATGTGCGCGTGATGATCCGGGCCCCACAGATCGTGCAAATACGTAAAGCCGCGACGATACTTATCCATGTGATACGCAATGTCGCCGAGGAAATACGTCGGCTCGCCATCGCGTTTGACGAGCACGCGGTCTTCGGTGTCACCGAACTGCGTGGCCGCAAACCAGAGCGCGCCGTCTTTGGTGTAAGAAAGATTTTTCTCGGCCAAGAGGCGCAAAACTTCCTCGTCGCGTTTGCTGCTCAACAAACTTTGCTCGCTGAACCAAATATCATACTGCACGCGATACTCCGCGAGCGCCTGTTTTTGGCTGGCAATCATGCGCGAGAGCGCAAGCTCGGTGAATTTCTCGCTGCGCTCCTCTACGCTCATGTTCACGAAGCGCTCGCCAAACTCTTCCCGCAAGTTTTGCGCGAGCACTTTCACATACTCGCCGTGATAGCCGTCTTCGGGAAACGGCTCTTCTTTATCAAACAAAGCCATGTAGCGCGCGCTCACGGAATAGCCGAGCGCTTTGACGCGTTGTCCCGCGTCGTTGATATAAAATTCCCGTGCGACTTCCGCGCCGCAGGCTTGCATGAGGCTCGCCATCACGTCGCCAATCGCCGCGGCGCGCGCGCTCACGATGTTGAGCGGGCCAGTAGGATTCGCGCTGACAAATTCAAAATTGATTTTGCGGCCGCGGCCCCAATCGCTGCGGCCAAATTTTTCGCGGTCGCGCAAAATTTCCGCGAGCACATGATGCCAATAACCCGCGCCGAGGCGAAAGTTGATAAAGCCTGGGCCGTCGATGGAAATTTCGGTGAGGAAGCTGCGGTCATATTCCATCGCAGCGACGAGTTGTTCAGCAATAGCGCGCGGCGCTTTCTTTAAAATTTTTGCGAGCGGCATTGCAACGGTCGTGGCGAAATCGCCGAAGCCTTCTTGCCGCGGGCGATTGAGGATGACGTTCTCCGCGGGCCAATTGAGTTTGCGCAAGCCGGAGGTGATCACGTCGCGCAGGTATTGTTCAGCGTGGGTGCTCATGTGCAGGTGACCTTGATCATTTTTCTATCATGTCATCCTGAAAGGACCTTCCCTCTCGCTTGGCACAACTCAAAATGGAGATTGTCTCAAGCACTAGGGAAGGTTCTTCCAGAATGACATGTTATGGGGATAAGAATGATTTCACTGTTGCAGCGACGTAGCTTCATCGCGCACTTCTTGAAATTCGGCGTCGCCCCAGAGGCGTTCGAGGCCGTAGTATTCGCGCGTTTGCGGATCAAACACATGCACGACGAAATTCACGAAGTCGAGCAAGACCCAGTGCGAGCGTTCGCGGCCTTCAATGTGCCACGGCTTCATGCCTTCTTCGGCAAATTGCTCGGCGATGTGATCGGCAATCGCGCGCACTTGCGTGTCGGTGGAGCCGGTGCAGATCACGAAGTAATCCGTGATGCTCGTGAGTTTGCGCAGATCGAAGACTTTCACGTCTTCGGCTTTCTTTTCGAGCGCGAATTGGGCGGCTTGCAGCGCGGCTTTGTGCGCTTCTTGCGTTTGTGCCACGCGCGTGCTTGGGTCGGGCGGCATTGGAGAAGAGGTAGCGGTTGTGATGGAAGGCTCCACGTTTTGTTTTTAGTATAATTTTTAAAATGTCATCCTGTAAGGCACTTCCCTCGTGCTCGGCTCTCTTCCTAGCGTGAGGGAAGGCTCTTCCAGAATGACACGCTTAGGAGGGCACGATGTTACCCGTTCTATGCTCGAATTGATACAAGACTCGTTTTATTTCTTCAAACACCTGCTGCGGCGTGATCTCTTTCATGCAGCGAAAATGCCCGCGCGGGCAGGCGCGATGCCCGAGGTGGCTGCACGGGCGGCAATCCAAACTCTGCTGTTCGAGCACGCGTGACGTGGCGCGTTGCGGAAAGAAACCAAGCTCCCGCGAGGTCGAACCAAACAAAGCGAGCACCGGCGTGTTCACGGCTTCGGCAATGTGCATCAAGCCGGAGTCATTCGCGAGCAGGAGCCGACTGCGCTTGATAATCGCGGCAGAGGCGAGCAGCGAGCATTTGCCGGTGAGATCAAAAATTTCCGCGCGACTGTTTTTGCGCATGAATTTTCCAAGCTCGCAATCTTGCGCTCCGCCCAAGATTGCAATCGCATACTCGCGGTGCGTTGCGTGAAAGCGGCGCGCGACTTCGGCAAAGTATTCAATGGGCCAGCGTTTGGTGAAGAAGCCCGCGCCGGGCGCGAGGCAGAGCAGCGGGCGCTCTGCTTTCCAACCGGCTTGCATTAAAACCTGCTGCGCCTCTTCTTCGTGCGCGGCGCTCCAAAACAACTCTGTGTCCGCGCCGTCATTTTGCAAATTTAAAAATGAAGCGGCTTGCAAGTAACGCTGCGGGACCGGCGGAATGTGTTGCATGGTCGCGGCTTTGAATTTTACAAAAAGCCAGCGGCGCAGAATGTATTTTTGATAATGCCCAACGCGCGGTGCGTTGCAAACACGGGTTAGAAATCGCGTGCGAAAGTTGCGATGCAGGTCGAGCACAACGTCGTAGCGCGCATGCCGCAGTTGCTTGCCGAGTTGCACGAGGCCATGAAAGCCTTGCTCCGGCTCAACACAATGCACGGTGTTGAGGTGTGGATTGTGCGCGACCAGCTCGGCGAAGTTTCTCTTTATGACAAAATCGATCCGGGCGTTGGGAAAATGTTGCCGCAGCGCGCGTATGAGCGGCGTGGTGAGCACGATATCGCCGATGGCGCTTAGGCGGAGCAGAAGGATTTTTTTCGGCTCGAGCAAGGCTTTGCTTTTTGAAGTCTGCGAAGCGCTTTAAGTCAGCTAGGTCGGTTAGCCACCTCGGTAAACAAACGAAGAGGAACGCGAATACGAGCAACGACAAAACATAAATTGGGAAACAAAGTTTCCTGAACAAGTGCGTTCCCAAACGGAGTTTGGGAACGAGAGGAAACGGAGTTCCTAAGCAAGTGCGCTCCCAAACGGAGTTTGGGAACGAGAGGAAGTCATTTAGGAATGCCGATTAAATTACCTAACCGTTTTTTGAACCGCGAATCAACGCGAATGTGCGCTCATTCTTTTTCATTCGCGTCTATTCGCGGTTTAGAAATGGGAAAGTTATTTAATCGCCGATCCTTGCTGCTCTTCTGCCCACGCTCTGCCATGACGATTGCACGGCTGCCACGGCCGAGTCGTGGCAGAGCGCACATCGTCGTGTCAATAGCCCACCACTTTGCGAAACCACGCGACGGTTTTGATGAGGCCTTGCTCAAGACTCACTTGCGGCGTCCAACCGAGCAGCGTGCGCGCGCGGGTGATGTCGGGTTGACGAATTTTCGGATCGTCAACCGGCAAAGGCTTCTCGACGATTTTGCTTTTGCTGTCGGTGGCGCGAATGACGGCTTCGGCCATTTGGCGAATGGTCATCTCATGCGGATTGCCGATGTTGACGGGATCGTGAATGTCTGAGATGAGCAAACGATAGAGGCCTTCGACGAGATCATCGACATAACAAAAGCTGCGCGTTTGCGAGCCGTCGCCAAACACGGTGATGGGTTCGTGGCGCAGCGCCTGCGGAATGAAGGTCGGAATGGCGCGACCGTCGTTGGGCCGCATGCGCGGGCCATAGGTGTTGAAGATGCGCACGATTTTGGTGTTGACGCCGTGCGTGCGATGATAGGCCATGGTCAAAGCTTCGGCGAAACGTTTAGCTTCGTCATATACGCCGCGCGGGCCGACGGGATTGACGTGGCCCCAATAATCTTCCCGCTGTGGATGCTCGAGCGGATCGCCGTAGACTTCCGAAGTGGAGGCGATGAGAAACGTGGCGCCTTTGTCTTTTGAAAGGCCGAGCGCTTTGTGCGTGCCCATGGCGCCGACTTTCATGGTTTGAATCGGGTATTGCAAATAATCCGCGGGGCTGGCGGGCGAAGCGAAATGCAAAACGTAATCGAGTTTGCCGGAAATGTAGATGTACTCGCTGACGTCGTGTTTGATGAACTGAAACTGCGCGCCGTAAAGCTGCTCGATGTTGTTGATGGAGCCGGTGAGCAGATTGTCCATCGCGATGACTTCATGACCCTTTTGCAAGAGGTATTCACATAGGTGCGAGCCAAGAAATCCCGCACCGCCGGTGACCAGTGTCCTAGGCATCGTTGCGTCTCCAGATAGGTTCGTGTTGCGTTTGCAAGTTGGCGGAAGACGCCCGCTAAAATATCACTCGGCCATAACCTTTACTCACGAAGCAACCTCCTGTGTTCGAAAAGGCTCCTTAGGAATGACATGGGGGCGATCAAAAAAACTAAAGCTCGGTGTTGATGATTTCTAATTTCTGCGCGAGACCGCTGGTCGCGCGCCATTGCAATTTGCCGTCAGCAATGAAAACAAAAACGGCTTCGATTTCGGGCAAGCGTTCGGCGAGCGCCAGCCCGGGTTCGAGGCCAATCACAAAAAACGCCGTGGCAAACGCGTCGGAAGAAATCGTATTTTCGGCGAGCACGGTGACGCTCACGGTTTGCGCGCCGCCGGCATTTTCGCCCGCGGGAAAACCGGTCGCCGGATTGATGATGTGATGGTACCGTTTGCCGTCGCGTTCGAAGTAGCGTTCGTAATCGCCGCTGGTGGAAACGCCGCCGCGCTCACCACGGAAGCGCGCGAAAAAAACTTCGGGCCGTCGCGGATGTTTGATCCAGATATATCTTTGGCCTGCGGTCAGTGTTGTCGCTTGCAGATGCAGATCGCCGCCGACTGCAACCAACATATCGCGAAAGCCGGCGCGTGCGAGCCGGCGCGCGGCAATATCCGCAGCGTATCCTTTGGCGATGCCGCCGAGGTCGATCGCCATACCTGGTTGCGCAAAGCTCATGAACGTAGTGTTCGCTGTGGTCGAGGTGAGCGTTTGCGGCGTTGTGTTCTGCCGCAGCTTGAGGTTGCGAAAATTCACAAGAGGTAATCGCGAGGTGATCTCATCTGCCGAAGGAACATCGAGAGTATCAGTCCCAAAGCCCCATGCGCGCAAAAGCGGTGCAATGGTGATGTCAAACGCGCCTGCGGTCGCCGCACTGATCGCTTGCGCCGCGGCGATGAGCGAGTCAAGCTCTGAAGAGATTTGGGTTTCCTGCTCGGACCCAAGGCGATTAATCGTGCTCACTTCACTCGTGGCGCGATAAGAAGAGAAAAGAGAGTCTAGGCGCGTTAGCTCCGCAAATACGGCGTCGATCTCGGCCGCGGCATGTGTCGCGTTGCTGCGTTCGGGCAAAAATATTTTAAGTGTGATCGCCGTGTC
Organism: bacterium; assembly: GCA_041918175.1. GTDB lineage: Bacteria > Zhuqueibacterota > Zhuqueibacteria > Zhuqueibacterales > Zhuqueibacteraceae > JABWAN01. The sequence continues at coordinate 73,208 of JAYRWE010000027.1, read as the reverse complement.
CATGAGCACTTGCGTGCGCTCCACCGTGTGCAGCGCCGGGGCGCGGCATGCGCTCAAGGAGAGGAGCAGTGCAAAAGCGCAAGACCGAAACACACTTGTCTGAACCAATTTCATCCTAAAATGAATCTCGACTTTCCTCAAAATTCCCGCGAGGTGACGAATTGCACTAAATTCGTCAGTGCGTCTTTGTACGGCGAGTTGCGATACGCGCCGAGCATGGCGAGCGCTTCATCGGCCATGCGCTGCGCCGTCTTGTTGGCGTAGCTCACGCCGTCGTGGCGTTCGATGAACTCGAGAATGCGGCGATACTCATTGCCGCGCGAGCGCCAATTCGAGCCGTTGCGCACGAGGCGAATCATGCTTTTGGCCTCGCTTTTTTCCGCTTGTTTCAAAGCATGCAAGAGCGGCAGCGTGATTTTGTTTTCGCGCAAGTCGTTGCCGCTGGGTTTGCCGGTTTGGCTTTCTTGCCCAAGCAAATCGAGCAAGTCGTCGCGAATTTGAAACGCAATGCCGGCCTTTTCGCCGAAGACGCCCATCATCGCAACCTCGGCCTCGGAATGTTCGCCGGTCAAGCTTCCGAGTTGGCACGCTGCGGAAATCAATGCGCCGGTCTTGTCGGCAATCAAGCGAAAATAAATCTCTTCTTCCATCCAATAATCGCGCTGGCGCTCCAATTGTAGCAACTCCCCCTGGCTCATGCGTTCGGCGGTGCGCGAAATAATTTCGAACGCTTTGGTGTCGCCGATGTGCAGCATGGCGAGTAGCGATTTGGAAAACAAATAATCGCCCATGAGCACAGAAACTTTATTTTTCCAAATGGAATTAATTGAAGGAATGCCGCGACGATGATAGGAGTCATCGACTACGTCGTCATGCACCAATGTCGCGGTGTGCAAAAGCTCTAGAATGGCTGCAGCCTTGAGGCGTTTTTCCGTCGGTGGCTTGTCGTTCAAACGACTCACGAGCAATACCAGGATCGGGCGCAGCCGTTTGCCGCGCCGCGAAACGAGATACCGCACAACTTGATCGACTAAAAAAATATCCGAACGCAGCATGTTTTTGAATTCACGTTCGAATGCCGCGAGGTCTTCTTTGATCGGTGCGATTATATCTTTGAGCTTCACCTGCGGCCTCGCGGAAAACCCTTAGCGCGGCCATAGGCAAACCAATAACTGCTGTGCAAAGCGCTCTCTCCGGTTCTAAAAACAGAAAATGGGAATGGTGCCGAACTTTTGCAGCTCGCTTCCGTCACCGATTCCCAAAATGACGGCGCGAAAGTAAGCATTCGAGCACCGTTTGTCAACGGGAAATTTGGCGGTGCGTTCGCGCTTTTGCATGGGGAAATTTTCATCGTCGGGGCGGAGGTTAATTTCAGCCTTGCTATTGTTGGGTAGGATGATATATTCGCTCGCGTGCGCAACACATCGCAATCTTGCTGGATTTTTTTCGGAGAGTAAAACATGTCTAATCGCTTATTGACCGTCGCCGGAATCTATGACGGCAAAACCATTCAGCCGCTCGAAGCTATTGCCACGGATAAAAAGCAGCGCGTGCTCATCACATTTTTGGAAGAGCCGGAGCTTGGCGAAAGTGCCGAGCACAACGGCAATGGCAGGCGTTTGCAGCTTCCCTCCGAGCTTGCGGAGGAACTGCAACGTTTGGCGCGAGCAGCCGGCGCCGCAGATATGGAGAGCTATGTGGTTGCCTTGATGAAACAGAATCTACAGTTTGAGAGAAACAAGCAACGCTTCTATGAAATTACCGATCGCGTTCGCGAGGGCCTCAACCAAGCGGGTCTAACGGAAGAAGACGTGCTCGAGGATTTTGAGCGTTTTCGTAGGAATTGATCGGCAAGCGCGATCCCACCGACGCCGACTTGCTTGCCCTCACGTTAAAGCTCGGTTACCCGCTTTGGTCAAACGATCATGACTTCGAGAACATACCGGGAATCCTTGTTTTCTCCACCGAGATTTTACTCGCCGAAATTGCGCGCATTGTCTCCTAAACTTCAATCCGAAAAACGGCTCGCATGAAGTTTTGAATTTACCCTCCACCCCAATGCCAACTTTCCCAATACCCAAATAACCCAATCCCCTGAGGCCACCATGCCCGTCTCCACCATCGCTTGGCAGAACGACAAAATCCGAATGATTGACCAAACGCGCTTGCCTGCGGAGCTCGTTTATCTCGACATTGTTGCGCTCGAGGTTTTAGGCGAGGCCATTAAGAGCTTGCGCGTGCGCGGCGCTCCCGCGCTCGGCGTGGCCGGCGCGTTCGGCGTGTTATTGAGCGCGCAGTTCTTTGCAGGTGAAGATAAAGCCGCGTTCTTCGCGCAATTGGAACGCGACATTGCGTACTTGCGCGCGACTCGCCCCACTGCGGTGAATTTAGGCTGGGCATTGGATCGCATGAATGCCGTATTGCACAAAGAGCGCGCCGCAAACATTTCTTCGATCAAAGCCGCGTTGCGTGTGGAAGCTGATACGATATTTGAAGAAGACCGTCGCACGTGCCGCGCGCTCGCAGAGCACGGCGCGACGCTTGTGCCGCAAAACGCGACCGTCATCACGCATTGCAACACCGGCGCGCTCGCTACGGCAGATTTCGGCACCGCGCTCGGCGTGCTCTTCGCCGCGCATGCGCACGGGAAGAAGATGCATGTGTTTGTCGATGAAACCCGGCCGCTCTTGCAAGGCGCGCGCTTGAACATGTGGGAACTCATGAACGAAGGCATCGACTGCACACTCATTTGCGACAACACGGCCGCGTTCGTCATGCAACGCCGCAAAATAGATTTCTGCATCGTCGGCGCGGATCGCATTGCCGCGAACGGCGATACGGCGAACAAGATCGGCACCTACTCGCTCGCCGTGAATGCGCAAAAGCACGGCGTGCCGTTTTATATCGCTGCGCCGATTTCAACGATTGACTTTAACATTGCATCCGGCAGGGAGATTCCCATCGAAGAGCGCAGCGCCGAAGAAGTGACCAACGGTTTCGGTCGCCGCACCGCACCCGAAGGCGCGCGCGTTTACAGCCCCGCGTTTGATGTCACCCCGCATGAATTGATCGCCGCCATCATCACCGAAGCCGGCGTGATTCGTCCGCCTTTTGAGAAAAACCTGCAGGCGCTGCGGCCGACTTTTCATAAGATTGCATAAAAGCAAAAGCGTAAGACAGAAAGATGGAGGACAGAAAAATGTAAGTTGTTTTTTTAGTGTGCCAACCTCGACTTCACTCGTCTAAACCAAAGTTTTATTTTTCTGACAGCCATGTTTCTGCCTTTTAAACGCTTTTAGGCGAAAGCAAATCTTGATTGGAGTATGAATGACCCTCGGCGAAAAATTTGAACACCTTGTTGCCATCATGGCGCGGTTGCGTTCCGAAACCGGCTGCATATGGGATCGGCAGCAAACGCATGCTTCTTTGCGGCAATATCTTTTGGAAGAAGCTTATGAAGTGTTGGAGGCGATTGATCACGAAGACCACGGCGAGTTGGGCAAAGAGTTGGGTGACTTGCTTTTGCAAGTCGTCTTTCACGCGCAGATCGCGCAAGAGCACGACCGCTTCGACATCGCGCAGGTGCTCGACAACATCTCCGAAAAAATGATTCGCCGGCATCCGCACGTGTTTGGCGAGGAGAAAGTCAACTCCGTGGCTGAACAAAAATTGCGCTGGGAAGAGTTAAAGCAACAGGAAGGAAGAAAGTCGGTTATTGACGGCGTGCCAGCCGCTTTGCCCGCGCTTCAGCGCGCCGCGCGCTTGCAGCAAAAGGCCAATGCGCCGACGGCAACTTTTGCGCAAGCGGAGTCGCATTGGCAAGCGGTGCAGCAGTTGCAGGAACAAGCCGCACCTCACGAACACTTGCAACGCGCGTTTGGCGCAATGCTCTTTGCGCTCGTCGCTTGGGGCCGCGGCTTCGAACTGAATGCGGAAGATGCGTTGCGCGAGGCGTGCGCGCGTTTTGTGCAAAATTCCTGAGCTTGGGCAAACTTGGCTATCAGCGCGATCTTCTTTTCAATAGCCGCGTGAAAGATTTTTTTGGCCCCCTGATGACTTGATCTTTCATACTCCTCACCCCGAGCCGCTTCAAGATCAAGCTCGCATTTCGCTCCCAATGAAATTTGAAGCTTCTATCCTCGCTTTTTTCACCTCTCCGCCCCAACTTTCGTCACGCGCGACAGGCCTTGCAAGCCATACACGAGCAACGTGGCCGCAAGCACAACGCTCGCCGCAATGATGATGAACTTCAACCACGGTCGGAATAAAAACGACATCGCAAAGGACCATGGAAAAATTTTGGCGGTGCCTTGAAAGTCCGTCATGCTCAAAAATGTGCTCGTAACCGCGGAGGCGGTTTCAATTTTGCCGAAATAAAACGGCGCATCACTCGCATGGCAATCATTGCAGCCGCGCACGCCGAGTGATTGCTGCGCGGGCCGCACATCGTGCGCAATCGGCCACGAGTATGCTTGCGCGGCCTCGTGCTCCTTGCTCACCAGCTTGCGTGATTTGTCGAGGCGATGCAACTTGCCGCCGCCGATATAAACCGCGGCGCTTGCCGTCGTATTCATCTTCGCCAACGTGTCGAGCACCGCGATCATCGCGGAGTCTTGCAGCGTGGCCCAACCGCCGATTTGTTTGAGCGTGTCGCTTATATAAAAATCCGTGAGCAGCGGACGCACAACCTCCGGCAGAATCGGCGTGAGCGCGCCCTCTTTTTCATAAGCCCAGAACGCGGGCCAGAGCATTTTGTGTGGCGCAAATTTTCCGTCGCTCTCTTTCACGAACACGGGCGCAACGAGATGCGGCAACGAGGCCGGCGCTTTCTTCGATTGATGCGTGCCGAGCGCGTGCGCCAACGAAGTCTGCACGCGCGCGGTTTGCTCATTCGGCCACGGGCCGGAATGACATGCCGTGCAGCTCAACTTTTCAAAATGCACCGGCGGCAAACCGCGATGCTCCGGCATGGGCGCGGCCAATCTTCCTGCCATTGGCGCGTGCGAATTTTCCTCGGGCATGTGGCAACCTTTGCACGTGAGCGAAGCAAGCTCCGGCTTGTTTAACGTCTGCGCTTCACCTTCGTAACCGCGCGTCATCATGTGGTTCAAACCGTTGCGATGGCAATCCACACACAACATGCCCGCGGACATGTGCACGTCTTCATCGGAAGTGAAGCGCTCGTGCTCGGTGTTGCGATTCGAATGGCAATAATAGCACTTCGCGTTGGGCATGCGCCGGCGAATGTCGAAGAGCACTTCGCCTTTTTCATTGAAGCGGCTCGCGTCATATGAAACCGTGGGCGGCGCGATGTTGCCGATATAATCGAGCGCGGAGTTGAGATACACGTCGTACTGATCGGGCATCTCTTTCGCGGTGCCGCGCACGGAAGCGAAGCCGCTGCTTGCAGTCGTGGCCCAACGAAAATTTTGCCGCCCAATCTGCGTCGCAAACTCAGCTTGATCTTGTCCCGCTTCGGCATCGTGACAACCGAGGCAATTGATTTCGAGATTGCCCGCAACTTGCCAACGCATGTAATCCTCGGCGGATTGCGCATTCTCATCTTCCGCAATGCCGCCGCCGGGAAGATGTCGCCCGAATTTTTGCACATACTCAAGCGTGCTCATGCCCACTTGCTCTGGACGATACGTGCCTTGCCACGGCCGCAGCGAAATCGGAATCTGCGTTGCGGCCACGGGATCAGCGAGAATCCACGGCTGCCCAACGCGGCCTGCGTCAACACTTGTATTGCCCGCGTTGAAATGCCAACCCGTACTAATCTTTTCGTAATTATGGCAAGGCCCGCAGGTTTGCCGCGTGGAAAAAGGCATGAGCAATTCTTCTTGCGGACGGATTAAAAGATTTTGCTCGTCATACAAGCGAATCAAATGCACCGGCACGGAACGACTGCCGTCGCTGACATCGCCAAGTTTCGGCGGAGGCTCCGGCGGCGTTGGTGGCGCGGCGATGGTGGAGTCGGTTGTCGTCGTTTGCGAATCGGGAGAGGCTTGCTGCTCCTGCGCGTGAAGATTGAGCGCGAGCAGCATCGCAAGCAGAGTCAGTTTGATTGAAGCTCGTGTGGAAGTTGTCATCTTCTCTCTCGTTGTCATCACGATGGGTCTCATGCACATCAACTTAGAAATATCCCCTCACCAATTCCCCCCTTGAGGGGGGTTAGGGGGGTGTGCTTTAGAACTCCAAACAGTAGTGCACGATGCAGCTTTACATCCCCCTAAATCCCCCTTCAAAGGGGGACTTTCGCACTCACACCAAAAACTCTTCTCTCCGATAAGCAATCTTTTGTCCCGTGCGCACGGCTTCATTCACCTTCAACACTGTGACCGCGGTTTCATAACCGATCTCGACCGGACAGTTCAACGTTGCTTTGCCGCGAATTGCGTCAAAGAAATTTTCGAGGTGCGGCTTATGATAGGGATCGTTGAACTTCACGGGCAATTCGAATTTCGGCGGCGCAACGGTTTCGCGCACGTCGAGCACAGCCGCGGCGGCCGCAGGTTTCTCTTCCATCGGCGCTTTCACGTAGCCGAGCTTCACCCACTTCTCCCAATCGGGCGCGTTCGGCTCGCGATAGATGCCGTTGCGTCCGCTCGATTCCGAAATCACCAGCGCGCCTTCGTCGCCCATGAAATTTTCATAGTAGCCTTGATTGCTGTTGGTGGTGATGGTTTGATAAAACGCGCGCGTCGTGCCGTTGCCATTGTTGTATTCGAAAGTGGCGAGCACGCCGTCGTACCACTCATGCGTTTTCGGATCGTAGTAATCCGTGCCGCCGCTCGCAATCACGGATTTGGGCGGGCCGTTGAGGAACCAATTATAGATGTCGATTTGATGCGAGCCGAGGTCCACAATCGGGCCGCCGCCGAGGCCTTTGTACCAGCGCCAATTGCGGAATTGGTGCATCGAGTTGAAACCATACTTCGCGAGCGTGGCCGCGGGCACGGCATATTTCTCCGGCCAGCCAAAGTCCGGCTGCACCGAGCGATTCCATTGGCCATAAACCGTGGTGATGCGTCCGAGCGCTTTGGCCTCTTGCAAAATTTTATTGTATGCGTGCAAGTACCACGGATTGCTGCGGCGTTGATGGCCGACTTGCAAAACTTTTTTGCTCGCACGGGCCGCGTTCAAAATGCGGCGCGCGCCTTCGAGCGTATTGGACATTTCTTTTTCAAGATAAACATTGAGGCCCGCGTTCAAACACGCAACCGCGTGCTCCGCATGCCAGAAGTCCGGCGTGGCAATGAGCACCGCATCGAGATTGCCGCGCTCGACGCTCAACATCTCGCGGAAGTCTTCATACGCGTTCAACTCATGCCCATACTTCTTCAGCAGATTATGCGCGCGTTTGAGATGATAATCCTTCCAAATGTCGCACACCGCTTTGAAGCGAAGATTCGGAATTTTCAAACACGCATTGAGCAACACCTGCCCCTGCGCGCCCGCGCCGATGAGGGCGACGTTGAGATCGTTGCTCTGGCTCTGTGCGTTTTTTACGATAAACGGCGAAAGCATCGCGCCCGCCATCGCCGCGGTGGATGAGCGCAAAAAGCCGCGACGGTCCATCACGCTGCTCGAGCTTTGCTTGGCTTCGTTGGGATTCATGAAGGTGCTCCTTGTTTTAGTCAACCTGTTTGTTTGAATGAACCTCCTTCTTTTTTCATGTCATTCAGAAGGAATCTTTTTAAGCACTCGGCAGTATCTCTAGCGCTTAAAAAGATTCTTTCAGAATGACATGCGAGGAGAAAAAAGTACAGCCCATATTTCACTCGGACTAATGGCCGTCATCTATTTTCGCCAACGCCGCGCGAGCCACGCATACATAACCACATTCACGCACACGACAATCAAGCCGAACGTGATCTGCACTTCGCTCGTCAAGCCGCTCGGATAAATCACGGGCAAGAGATAATGCGCGACGAAGCTTTCGGAGTAGCCCACCTCATTCGCGCGATGCCGGAGCCAATTTTCCAGCGGTGTCAACGGACAGATCCACCCGCTGAACTCAATCCACGCGCCCCACAAAGCGCACGGCACGTGGAGCCAAAGCAGTTTTCGTTTAAAATAAACCAACACCGCGCCGAAGATCACAAACACGATGAACGCGAAGTGCAACACAACGACGAGAGCAGCCAAGAAGCTATAGAACATATCGGAAGGAATGTTTGCTCGTCGAGCAAATGCGAAGTATTATCTCAGCCAAAAGAACTGTAAGGCGCCGGCCTTTTCAACGTTGTCAAATTCGTGATGATCGGAGGTGACGACTTTGGCATCCATTTTTTTCGCCAATGCCAAAGCGAAAGAATCGGCAAACGACATTTTAAAATGCGTTTTGAAGTAACCGGCGAGTCGCATGAGGGGACGATCTATAAGCTCGACAATGTTAAGCGGCATCGTATAGAAGTCCAGCAAGACCTCTTCAGCCTTCTCCGGCGATCCGCTGCGAAGCGCGTCATAATAGACTTCATAGAGATTGACTGACATGGCATAAAGTTGAATTTCACCTCGTCGCGCTGATTCGAGCAATTGCTCCGCCTTATCCGCGCCAAGCTCGTTGTTGAAATAAGCAATGAAAGCACATGCGTCAAACACGAAATGTGCAGGTAGCGGAGCCGTTTCTTCGGAAGGGAGGTTTTGCGTTTGATTCGCGCTCATATCTCTAGCGCTTTCTCGGCTTGTTTATTTCTAGAAAACTCGGCACTCGAACTCAAAACCCCGCGATATTTTCCGCGCAGGCTCGTCCCTCCGTTGCGTGGCTTTTGTTTGAAAACTTCGACATCTAAAACCGTCACGAGATAAACAAGACCGGCTCGGCTTTCCAACGGCTCCAAAGGGCGCAAATAACCCTTCTCAAAAACCGCCTCAATCGTTCTGACTCCGTAGTTCATTATAACCTCCATGGGGTTATTCAAAGCGTCTGGCTTACTGTCACGCTTACAAATATAGAAAAGTTTGTATCACACAAAAAATCTTTTTCTCGCGTGCCCTCCAGTTGGATTGTTGGAGTCATGGATTGCTGGAAGCGGTAATCCACGACTCCCCAAATCCACCAATCCATCAATCCAAAAATCCATCAATCCAATTCTTCAAGCACGATATTCCGATACTCCACCCGCGTGCTGTGATTTTGCAAGCCGATAAAACCTTTGCGGCGCTTCAAGCCAGGATGCGAGCTTTCTTTGTCCATGTGCTCGATCAAATTTGTATCGACGATCTTCTTGCCATTCAAAGTCACTTGCACGCGCGGGCCATTGCAGATGATTTCATAGTGCTGCCATTCATTTGCAGGCTTGCTCGCGCGCTCGGAAGGTGCTTGCACCGCGTACACGCTGCCGCAATATTGCCACGGTTTGAGTTGCGCATACTTCGCCGCATAGTCATCGAGCACTTGCACTTCCATGCCGGTATACGCGGGATCGCCCTCATGCGGCGCGCGCAAGAACACGCCGCTGTTGCCCGCGGGCGGCAAACGAAAATCCAACTCGAGTTTGAAATTCTCAAACTCACGCGTCGTTGAAAGCCAGCCGCCGCCTTCACCTTCGGTGTAGAGAATTTCGTTTTCAACTTTCCACGTGCCGGCTTTGCCACCGATAATTTGCCAGCCGCTCAAATCTTTGCCGTTGAACAACACGCCACTGAACAATTTTTTCGGGCGTGGAATCTCGCGGATAAAAATATTTTTAAAATAGAGCGGCGAGTTGTGCGCTTGCAATTCGATTTGGCCGGTCGCATCAAGCGGCGACTCGCGCTGCCAATAATTCTCGAGCGGCACATTATCAACCACGAGCACATCGTTGAGATACACGGTCACATGTTCGGCAATCATGATAATGCGGAACGTGTTCCACTCGCCCGTGGGCCGATCCGCAATCTGCACCGGCTTGCTCGCATACTTTTGATTGTTGTATAAACCGCCGGACCCGATCTTCCATTGCACCGGATCCCAAATCTGCACTTGCGGCACGCCGCGCAAATACAGCCCGCTGTCGCCGTTCGGCTCGATCTTCCAATCGCAGAGCAATTCGAAATCGCCATAGTCACTCGCGGTGCAAAGGTTTTGATAGCCCTTGCCTTCGAAATAGAGCACGCCGTTATCGAGCACGCGCCAGTGCGCGTTCATGATCGAGTCGGCTTTTGCTTGCGCGCGTTGCATTTCTTCCGCGTTCATTTGCGCACGCTTCACGGGACTTTCGACGAGACCTTTCCAGCCGGACAAATCTTTGCCATTAAAGAGCGCAACGAAACCCGCGGGCGGTTGATTGCTCTCGGCCTGCGCCGCGAAGTGTTGCTCCAACTTTTTGCGCAAGCTCGGTTCCGTTGCTTTGCCGAGTAGCGTTTTCACAATCTCCGCGCCGTTGAGTTGCGGTCGCTCGTCTTCCTCACTCTCTGCGATTTTGAGCGCAGCCAGCGCGGCTTCCAAGCTCAGTGTGTCTTTATCAAAAAAAGCAGAAACGAAATCCAACGCCGCAATTGACTTCACATTTGCCAAACCTGCGAGCACGAGTTTCTTTTCTTCCCCGCGCCGCGCGAGACTCATGGCTTCGCGATAGAGACGCAATTTTTCTGCGGAAGAAAGCACGGCATTGTTGAGCAAGCGCATCGCGCCGCGCATGGCGAGCACGTGATACGACAACTCTTTCTCTTCACGCGCGAGCTTGAGCAGTTCCGGCAGCGCAATCGGCTCCGGCCAATCTGCCAACGCGCGAATCGCCGCGTCGCGAATATCGGCGTGCGTGTTTTTCGTTTCCGCGCGCGCGGTTTCAAACGCCGACGCGCCGCCGAAGCGTGCGAGCGTTTGCAAGAGCTTTGCTTGTTGCTCGGCGTTGCCGTTTTTTTGTTTAATTAAAACCGCGTCCGCGCGTTTTTCCGGCTCGGAAATTTGTGCGGCGACCAGCACGATGGCCTTTTGCAACGCGGAAGTTTCCGACTCGCTCGGCGCCGCGAACATGAGGTCGAGGAGTCGCGGCAATTCATTCGGTGTGGCAATCGTTTCGAGCGCCTTAATCGCGGCCAAACGCACGCTGCGCGCTTCATCACTTGTGCGCGCAGCAACGGCTTCAAAGGCGGAGAGTGCGCCGCGTGAACCGAGCACTTCAAGCAAAGCCACGCGCGCCGCAGTTCCGGCTTGCGGCAGCAGCGCGATCATCTGCGCGAGATTATTGTCGAGTGGCAGGGAGAGCAGCGCAGTTTTGATTGCCGCGATTGACGACGTGCTTTGAGTCGAGGACAAGATTTGCAGCAGTGTGGGAACGGCATCCTTGCCTTGCAAGAAAACGAGCGCGGGAATCGCGGCGAGCGCCACGACTTCATTGGTGTCGCGCAATGCTTCACGCAAAGCCGGCAGGGCAGATTGGTCGCCGCGCTCGCCGAGCATGGCAATGATTCGCACGCGCGTAGCTGGAGCGACTTGCTTCATCTGGTTCAACCATTGCGCCGTCGCCGCTTCACCGGAGATTTGCGCTGCGCATTGCAATGCGGCGTCTTGCACGCGCACATCCTCGCGCTCCATCATTGCGAGCAAGTCCGGCAAGGCTTCCGCGCTCAATGCCGACACGAGCGTGCGCAAAGCGTTCGCTTGCTCATGGCTAACAAAACGCCCTTCACGATTGGCGAGCACTTCGCGGCAGATCGTCGCGCTCGTCTGTTTATCATCCGCCTCGGCGCGGCGTTGCGCAAAGAGCAAATAATCGGCGCGCGCTTGCATCGAGTTTTCGGATTGCACGGCCTCTGCGAGCAGAGCCATTGCCGCAAGCTCGCCGCTGTTTGCCAATGCCGCGCGCGCCGCGAGTTGCACCTCGCGATTTTCATCCGCCGCGAGTTTGAGCAATTCCGGCACAGCGGTTTTGCCGCGCAGTTCGCCGAGCGCTTTGATAATGGTCAAACGCGGCGCGCCGTTCGAGTTTGCGAGCGCCTGTGCGAATGCCGCTTCAACTTCGGGCGTGCGAATCGCAAGCAAAGCTTGCGTTGCCGGCTCGCTGAGTTTTTCATCCAACAAAAAGCTTTTAAGCGGAGCAACGCATTCTTTGCCGCCGGCGAGTTGTAATTGTTTAATGAGAAAAGTTTTGACTTGCGGATGAGAGTTCGCGCGCAACGCGAGAATGATTGCCTCGGCAAATTGCTTGCGCTCCTTCTCCGCGCCCGCGCGAGAGACATGCAGCGCGAGTCCGCTCAAGGCCAAACGCGCTTTCACGTCATCGCCTTGGCCTATGGGCACGAGCATATTGCAAAGTTCTTGATATGCTGGCGCACCAAGTTTGACGAACGCGGCATGGAGTTGTCGCGCCTCCTCGGGATTGGGCGCGGGCAGCTGCGTGAGCAAAGAGGAGAGCGTCGCGCTCTGTGGCGCGGCGAGACTACGGCTGGCAAGCGACAGCGTAAGGAGAGAGCTAATGAGAAAAACCAACTTCGCACGAGGTGGAGAGACAATCATTGTCTTGCACGAATAAGTTGTTTAATTCTTCTTCATAGTGTCCTGTCAATTTCGTCCTATACCGCAAAAACCATGGAACGGATGATCAAGATTTTTTCTGGTTTTGTATTCGACTGCTACTACCGGTACTCGTCAATGAAATGTAGCAGAAAACCACCGTAAAAAATAACAAGTTACTTTTTTTGTCGAAACCACTTTTTCATCATATAGAAAGCGTGACCGGATTTAGCGAAGCCGTTCATTTTGGATAACCATCTTAGTTCAGGCCCACCCCCCTCTGTCTCTTTAGAAAAAATAATTTCAACAATATCTCCATCTTTTAGTTTACAATTTATTGGCCTTGGTTTGTTGTTAACTCTAGCAAATATTATGCGATGTCCTAGTTCTCCATGTATATGATAAGCAAAATCTATGGGAGTTGCCCCTGCAGGTAGGCGTAAGATTTCGCCAGATGGAGTCAAACAAAATATTTGACCCGTGAATAGTTCGATAAAAGCAATTTCAGGGAGAGACTTAGTGAAGGAAATCTTGTTATGAAAAATTTCCTGCTTTTGGCTCCAATGTCTTTCACCCTTGCTAAACTTTTCAGCACCGTTTTCTTTTTTTTCTTTATAATTCCAATGTGCTGCAATTCCGTATTCAGCTCGTTTGTGCATTTTTTCTGTTCTGATTTGTACTTCGACCAGGTGTTCTTGATTATCGACCGATGGATACTTAATCGTAGTATGAATCGATTGGTATCGATTAGTCTTAGGGGTCGCAATCCAGTCACGATAGACTTCACCGTTATCATAAATTCCTTCATTATGAGCATTCATCGCCGGTTGCCAAGTAGAAAGCAAAATTTTTAGAACACGATAACAATCATTTATTTTGTCTTTATTAACGATAACCCTCACTCCGGTCAAATCATTAATTTTTTCAATCGAGGTCTTTTTGCGATAAATACTGTAGATGTTTTTTTGTCTGCCATAAACTGATGCGGCGATGTTGCTTTTTTGTAGGATTGTTTTTATACCATAAACTATTTCTTTTAACAAAATTTCACGTCTTTCCCGTGTTGCCGCTAATTTCTCTTTAATCTTTTGATATTCTTCATGGTTTTGAATTCTAAAGGCGAAATCCTGCAAAGGCCATTTGAGTCTCCAAATTCCCAATCTTTCCGCGATAGGTGCGTGGATGTTTAGCGTTTCCATAGCAAGTTTTTTAAAAAAAGCATCCAACTCTAAATTTTCGTAAGGTGGTTGAGCTGCGGGCTTCGACAGTTTTAGGATTGAAATCCGATCTGCTAACTTGATAACTAATGCATCTGCTGTTTTCGACGAAGCGACGATCAGTTTTCTATGATTGTCATGTTGCAAACTTGAACTTAGAATGCTCCCCTTCTGTTTTTGATCATTTCGGATTGCTCTTTCCCGTAACTTCTCTAAGACGGTGTTTTTAAATTTCGAAGCAGATTGAGCTGTTCGCCATGGCATTTGCATTTCAAAGGCATATAGTTCAGTGACGTTGTTCAACAAGAAAAGTACTTTGGAATTCCTTTCAATGGCCTCAAGAAAACTCTTTTGAGGAGACCGAAGGTATGCATCCAGTAAAAAGCCACTAATCATAGTGTCAATCGGCAACTCCAGATAGGCCAGAACATACAATGTGTAAACAGCTAGGTCCCGATGGAATGCTTCGGCTTCACTATTGAGACGCTGCTTCTTCAACATCTCGTCGTGTATTCTTACAACTTTTTCCAATCGGTCAAAATCATCCTTTCCATAAGAAGACTTTAAACTTATTAAAGTCTGCTGGAGGATTTTTTCGGAGATCAATCCCATGACTTAATATCCAAAACCTTAAAATGAGACTTCAGATCGATCTATTCTTGATGTGGTTTAGATCGTCGGTGAACCTGACTTTCTACTTCAGTTATTTTTTAATTTTGTACCATATGTGTTGATCGCCAATTTGCCCGGGATCTATCAAAATTTCGAAAATATTACCCAGAGGTTTTAATCAATAGTTCGAGCCTAAAATGTGGATTAGTGATTTTCGTGAGCAAGATTTAGGTACAATCCTTTTGTAGGTTGATTTCATGCGGCGACGGAAGTTAGAGACTGCTCAGGTGAAATTCTTAAATTAAACAGGTTTGTTATATTTCTCCCAAAGCTGGTCGAAGTAATTATTAAACACTTTGTACAAAGAGTTGCTACCATTTTTAAATTTATAAACGACCGATTTTCTGTCGTTTTGGGTGAGATATTGGTAATTACTCACGTATGCAATATCGTCCATAATGAAAACTCGAAAATGAAAAGGCTCCTGATGATCACGAACCGTTATTTTAGCTCCTTGTTCCATCAACAAAGCTAAATGCGCCTTAATTTGATGGAGATTAGTCATCCAAACCCGGTGATTTTTTTTTAACTTTTTAGCCTTCGTTTCGGATAGTTCGGGTGAATTGGCAGAAGCGTGAAGAATAAGAATCTCGTCATCAGTTCCACTTTTTTCATTGGCGAGTTCATAGAAAAAAGAGGGCTTACCGCTGAATTCAGCTCGCCCAATTTGAAGAAAAAACTTTGAAAGCTTTGCCTTAATGAACTCTTGTTTCATATCTTCCTTCGCCTCATGAAGATTCGCAAATTTAGCCACTAATCCATCTGTACGGCTTGCAAAAAGGAATTTTAAAATCGCATATATTGGTAAAATAGCACCTACGATAACACCTGCAATAATGGTACTCATCTCTCCACGAATTCCTAATGCAATCAATACTAATGCTACCGCACTATTGGCGAAAAGGAGAATCCATTCTTTATTATTATAAGAAATTCTTGACATCCCCTTCTCAGTTTCCATCCTTCACTCCAGGAAATGATAATTAGAATTGGGACGCAGCGCGTCATCAAGTATCTACAATAAAACATTATCTAAATTCCAATGCGAATTCGACGCCATCTCCCCTCTTGAGAAAAGATATTTCCGCTGCGCGAGAATTGGTTTCGTCTTCACACTCTCCACGGCGCGCGCATCGGCTCTTCGATGAAACGATTGGCTGCGTCGTCGCCGACAAAACGTTGTGCCACGGGATCGAAGCGGAGCTTGCGGCCTAAGCGCACGGCGATTTTGCCGAGATTGATGAGCGTGCAAGAGCGATGACCATTCATTTCATTCAGCGCGAACTTCTTGCGCGTCTTCACGGCCTCGTTGAAGTCGATGAGCTGCGGCTCCGGTTCGGGAAACTCGGCGAGCTTCTTCATCAAGTTTGGAATGTCGGATTTAAAGCCGCGAAAGAGTTTGCCGTGCGGGCCTTCGAGGAACGGCGTGTTCGGCTCTTGCGCTTCACCATCTAAAACAATCTCACAACCGTCCGCGTACTTCATGCGAATCGAGCGCCACGTGCTCGCGGCCTCGGGATCTTGCTGCGGCGCATCGGCTTCGATTTCAATCGGACTCGTGTCGTCTTTATCGAGCAAGTATTGCACGGGATCGAGATAGTGCTGGCCCATATCGCCGAGGCCGCCCCCGTCATAGTCCCAATAGCCGCGAAACGTTTGATGCACACGATGCGTATGATACGGCTTGTACGGCGCAGGCCCAAGCCACATGTCGTAATCAAGCTGCTCAGGAATCCACTCGGGTGTGAGATCGGTGCGACCGCTCCAAAAAAATTTCCATTCGAAACCGGTTTGCGCGCCGACCGTGACTTTGAGCGGCCAACCGAGCAAGCCGCTCTGCACGAGCTTCTTGATGGGATGCACGGTCGTATCGAAGCCATAAAAATCACCGTGAAAACGAAACCAGGTGTTGATGCGAAACATCGTCGCGTTGCGCGCCATGGCCGCGACGACCTTTTGCCCCTCAGCAATCGTGCGCGTCATCGGCTTTTCACACCACACGTCTTTGCCTGCGTTGGCCGCGGCAATGCTCATCAGCGCGTGCCAATGCGGCGGCGTGGCAATGTGAATGATGTCAATATCTTTGCGCTCGAGCACTTCGCGAAAGTCGCGATAGCCGCGCACGTCTTTGGAGTTGACGCGAGTGAGTGTGTCGTTCAAATGATTGCTATCGACATCACACACCGCGAGCAAGCGCGTGCCGGTGTTGCCGAGATGCCATTGGCCCATGCCACCGACGCCGATCACGGCTTTGGTGAGTTCATCGCTCGGCGGCGTGTAGCCCGGCCCGCCAAGCACACGACGTGGCACGATGGTGAATGCGCTCGCTGCAAGCGCGGTTTGGAGGAAACGACGACGTGAGAGCGTTTGGTTCATTGTTCTTTGTTTTGATAAAAAGAGCGAGGACCTTGACTAAACTTTTCAAGTCTAGTCAAGTTTTAGTTCCGGCTCGCCCGGAAAAAGAGGCGAAAAGGTTCTTTCAAAAGAGAAGTTCAGTCGATGGCAAGAATGTGTGAGACGATGGCGCTGCATCACCAATTTCCCCGAGGCAAAGATTTGAGTTGAATCGTGTTCAATATCGGATCGAGGCGAGAGTCCGTTTCGGAATAAATCTTGTCGAGCGCTGAGGTGACGTCGTTCGTATTATGTCTTTGAATGAAATCAGAAAGAGCGGCGGCGAAAAGCTCGCTCGCGGAAAGTCCCAAGTTTTGCGCCAACTGTTGCGCCGCATCTAAAATATCAGCGGGCAGAGCGATTTCGTTTCTCATGGCAGTATCAGATTACGAATTGAGTTTCTTGCTTGCACAAGACTTGATCACGCGTCATACATAAACAAAGCTCCGCTGAAAATCAACGGAAAAATCCTTTGCTGCTTACACACAAGAGGAGATAAACAGCAAACCACGGCCAAGCCGTGGTTGGAGCATTGAGAACCGACGCACAAATCACAACTTCACCACGCGCCCGGTGCGCACGGACTCATCCGCGGCCAGCACGATGCGCAGGCTGTTGATCGCGTCCTGCAAATGCTCGGTCAAATCCAAATCTTCGCGCACGGCTTGGAGAAAATATCGTTGCTCGCGATTGCACAACTCTTGATGATCCGGCTCATCGGTGGTGTCGATGCGCTCGTCGGCTTGCGCAAATTTGCCGCTCGCATCCATTGCTGCGTGATGATGCAGAAGGCAATTGGTCTTCGTGTGTGAATCAACATTATCCGATGCCGTTTTACGCACGGCTTGCGGATCAACGATGCTCACGCAGCCATTCGGGCCGACGACGTCTTTGACGAAGAACGCAGTCTCACTCATCATCGGGCCCCAGCCGGCCTCGTACCAACCCACGGATTTGTCTTCGAACACAACTTGGAGTTGGCCGTAGTTATACATCTCCGCGCCGATCTCATCACTCAAGCGCGCGCCAATGGCTTGCACCTGTACGGGCTTGCTGCGCGTCATTTGGCACATGACGTCGACGTAATGCACGCCGCAATCAACAATGGGCGACATGGATTGCATCAAACTTTTGTGCGTCTCCCACTCCTTGCCTTTGCTCTGTTGATTGAGATTCATGCGCATGACGAGCGGCTTGCCAAGCGTGCGCGCAACCTCAATGAACTTCATCCACGCGGGGTGCTGGCGCAGAATATAGCCCACGACAATTTTTTTCTTTTTAGATGAAGCGAGTGCGACAAGCTCTTGCGCTTGCGCAACCGTTTCCGCGAGAGGCTTTTCGAGAAAAACATGCAAGCCTGCTGCGAGGCTTTGTTTGGTGAATTGATAATGCGTGTCGGGATAGGTGCAAATCGCGACGGCATGCGGCTGCGTGGCGGCAATGGCTTGGTCGAGCGTTTCGAATTGCGCGACGTTGCCCAATTCCGCTGCGAGTTTGTTGCGTCGCTCCGGCGTGCGCGCAATCAAACCGCAGAGTTCGAAGCCTTCGAGCATGTGATAAGCACGCGCATGCGAAGCGCCCATGTTGCCGCAGCCGAGGACGAGAACGCGGAGGTTGTTTTGCATTTCGGGGTTCTCTTTCTGAATACACACGGATCAAAAACGCACACGGATAAAGCTTGGAATACACACGGATCAAAAGCGCACACTGAAAAGCTTTTTCCGTTGTGTTTTTGATCTGTGTGTGACCCAAAAGGTTTTCGTTAAGGTAGCTGGGTAGATGCGCCATGTGCCGCGCGGACGCCAACGGTCTGTACCTCAGATTTGCCGAAATTAACGACAACGCCGGCGCGGAGATTTAAAGCCTTCAAGTAACTTTGCACGCTTGCTATCTCGGATTGATCGACAGCCTTTTGTAGCGCGACGACCATGAGCAGGATTTTGTTCTCAACAATAAAATGACGCAGCCGATAGGTCCGAATAAGTTTGCCGGCAAAGTGGATGGGCACAAGGGTGTTCCGCACGAAAGAAATTTTCGCATAGTTCATTTCAGCGGCCACAACCCTTCGCCAAACCACTTTGCCATAACCGAGCTTGTGCAGAGTCGCGACTTCCCGAATTGTCGTTTGTATCTTTGTCAGCGCTTCTTGTTCGGCTTTGTCGATTTGTCCTTCTAGGTAGTTGTAATTCTCAACCAAGCGCGGCGCTTTTTCATGAAAAACGTAACGCTCGATTTTAAGATCCGGCAAACCAAAGTTGACGATGAGGCCGAGGTCTTTCTTCCAAAGCTTAAGCTCGGAGAAGAGCTGAATGTAATGCGCCCGCAAGAAATTGCATGGAACACATTTCACCGACAGAATCACTTTATCATCGAGCAGGAAATCATTGACAAAGTTTCGAATCAACGCGCTGCGGTGCGTGAGCGCGCGTTTTTCTTTTGACACAAAAGGCAGGCCGTGCCGCTGAAATGATAACAACAGGCCTTGATGATATGTCTCTTCATCATAGCCGGCCCCGATTTCCTTGCGCACTTCGAAGATGCACTGACGGATTTTATAAGTCAATTCTTCGTGCTGCAGTTTCATGTTCCACCTCCATCAATCGAACGCTCCCGCATCAACGGGATTACACACGGATCAAAAGCGCACACTGGAAAGTTTTTACTTTTGCTCCGTGTACAATTCCAAAAGATTTTTCACGAATCAAAAAACCAAAGAGAGCTTTTACTCCGTGTGCGTTTTTGATCCGTGTGTAGTCATCAATGAATCAGAGCGACCAGCCCGTGCGATACGCCGGACTTACGAACTCATCCAACTCGGGCATGTTCGTTACTTTCGCGTTGGCGCCGTCCCACATGAGCGGCGTTTGCTTATCACTCGCGCGCACGGCGAGATTGGCGAGCAGCATGGTTTCGGTGAGCGGCGCTGCAAGATCGAAATTG
The DNA here is from genome assembly GCA_041918175.1 of bacterium. Classification (GTDB taxonomy): domain Bacteria; phylum Zhuqueibacterota; class Zhuqueibacteria; order Zhuqueibacterales; family Zhuqueibacteraceae; genus JABWAN01. Next base: position 53,543 of record JAYRWE010000027.1, on the reverse strand, counting down.
GAGCACGCTTGCTTGCCGCTTTTGCAGCATGCGATCCAATCTTCATGAATACCGGCCACGCGCGGAATCGTTTTCGACGGACGTTTGTACGCTTGCATCTTCGTTTCCGGAATAATGCGCGCGTTCTTCGCATACGTGCCGCACATAATCGTGCCTTTCTCGCCGACGAGCAACACGCCGCCGTCAACGTCGCCCATGCGCCGGCCTTCTTCCAACTCAAGCGGACGCATCGGCATCAAACCGCCGTCCCACCACGTGAGTTTGACCGCGGGCATTTTGCCACGCGCCGCAAATTCGTAATGCACGACCTCTGCGAGGGGATAGGTTTCATCGTTAAAGCGCGTGCATGAAGCCAGCACACTGGTCGGCAAGCCGAGATCGAGCGTCCAAAACGGCACGTCGAAAATATGCGCACCCATATCGCCGAGGGCACCCGTGCCGAAATCCCACCAACCGCGCCACGCAAACGGCGCATATGCCGGATGATACGGACGAAACTGCGCCGGGCCGATCCACAAATCCCAATCGAGCGTTGAGGGCAGTGAAGGAATCGCTTCGGGGCGGTCGATACCTTGCGGCCAAATCGGACGATTCGTCCAGCAATGCGCCTCACGCACTGCGCCGATCGCGCCATCCGCAATCCATTCTTTAATCAAACGAATCTCTTCACTCGCGTGGCCTTGATTGCCCATTTGCGTGACGACTTTCGCTTCACGCGCGGCCTTTGCCAATGCGCGCGCTTCGCCAATAGAGTGGGTGAGAGGTTTTTCGCAATAAACATGTTTGCCCAATTTGATCGCGGCCATGGCGATCGCGGCGTGCGTGTGATCGGGCGTGGCCACGACCACGGCGTCGATGCTCTTGTTATTTTCATCGAGCATTTTGCGAAAGTCGCGATACTTCTTCGCGTTCTGTAAGCGGCCGAGTAGTTCCGTAATTTCCGCGGATTCTTGCGCCGAGCCTTCGTTGGATAATTTGTAATTCAGGGTGCCTGCCATTTGCTCGTCATCCACGTCACAGACGGCCACGATATTTTCCGAGCGCACGGAAAACAAATCGGCGCGACCACGACCGCCGACGCCGACGCACGCGACGTTCAGTTTGTCGCTCGGCGCAACATAGCCCGGCCCGCCGAGCACGTGACGCGGCACAATCGTAAATGCCGTCAATGCGCCCGCGGTGCTACCTAAAAATTGCCGGCGCGAGATGGTGCCGTGGAGAATTGGGGAATCGCTCATGGCTCATGCTCCTCGAAGATGGTTGAAGATCAAAAAGCTTTTTAAGGTGGGAAAGGATTCGCGCAAAAACGCGCCAAGCATGACAAATTTTGCCGAGGAAAGCAAGAATTAAATTTTGCCTTCATCGCAGCGAAGGACGTTTTTCAAAGTTTTTGTTTGTTGCTGCTAACACTTCAAAAGAAATTTCCTGCTCGTGTGCAGGCAGAACGTGTTTGCCGCATCATCGTTGCGCGCCATTGTCCATTTGAATACGCACTTTCCACACATGGTTGTATATATCTAACGATAATTTACTCTCACGAACTACATCCGGGATTTGATTCGCTCTATGTCTCAGAACAGCGCTCAAATGCAAGAGTTGGCGATTCACCTCAGCCAGCACATCAGTAACGCCTTCGGCGCCTCGTATTGCCGCATTGCGCTCTGCTCCGGCGCGCGCAATCACTGGGGCGCAAACGCTCACGCCGATAACGGCGCAGCCATAGAAGTCCTGACGTTTCCGCTTACGCCCACGCGCGTCGCCAACAACGCACTCGGCATGAACGGCGTCTCCGGCACGCGCGAGCCGAAGATCACGGAACCGTTTACTCCGGGGGCGGAGCTGATTGCGCGCATAAATTCCGCGGGGCATCGTTCGCACCCGCGTTTGAGCTTCTATTGGCGCGGCCAAGAAGCGCACCACGACCATGGCTGCCTGGAAGTCAACTTCAGCGCGCCCCGCTCCTTTTCCGCAACCGAAGTGAGCGCGCTCTTGTTGATGACCGAAATCGCGCGCACCCTGTTGCTGTTTGCGCGTTTGGCCACGACGCCAACCATGGCAGCAGAGCAGGTCGCGAAAAAATTGCAAGGCGATATTTTCGCTATGCCTTTTTTGGAAGCCAAAAAGATTTGGATCGACGCTTTTGAGCATGAATATCTGCGGCAACAGATGATAAAATTCTTTGGTAACATTTCCAAGGCCGCACGCGCTGCACGAATCAGCCGGTATACTTTATACGCGCTGTTGAACAAGTTTCAATTCACGGCGCAGTCCTTCAAGCGCATGAAACCGCAGAAATCCTCCCTCGGGCGCAACGCGTCGCAAAACGGCAGGAAAAAATCGGAAGAGCAGGAAGTTCTGCGAGATCTCTTGGCGCCACTTGCGTAAGCGTTGCTTACCACCCCGTCGCCTGGCCTTCGCACGTCAGCTCTTGGTTTGCTCGCAACCCAAGCTTGGGACGTGTGAGTATCTTCTGTGAGGCTTAGATCTCAGTTCGGTCGTTACGCGCGCGCACGCGCCATTTGGCAATCAACACAATGGCTTGATCATCTCCGTCTGAAGGAAGCAATAATATTTCAGGAGCAGTTGAATTCGGAGCATGTTAGAGATGGAAGGATCTGAAGTGCTTGGGCAAAATGTGACCCGGATGTCTTTGGAGGAGGAAACGATAAACGACGCCAGTGTTTTTTTTGACCGCGATCAAGTTTATCGGCGTTACCATAAAATGATTCGACCCAACGGCCATGCCCTCGGCGTTGAAATGCCTGCGCGGCACGCGCCTTCGTTCGGCTCAACCACGCCGCAGCCGACTTGGGCGCAACGCCTCCTCGGAGGCGGATTGTTAGCGCCCTTTTTCTTGTTTAGCTCGCTGCTCGTGATTTTGTTTGTGCCGGAAAAGCTGGTCAAAAAAATCACTGCGCCGTTTTCGGGCATCAATTGGTGGGAGCAATTCGGCAAGCGTGCTTTTGATTTTGTGATGGCGCTGCTCGGCTTCATGATGACGTCGGTCATGTTTCTCTGCGTGCCGTTCTTCATTAAAATGGACTCGCCCGGGCCGGTGTTTTATGGCCAACAGCGTGTCGGTTTAAATCATCGCAAGCGCAATCGGCGCTGCGTGAATTTGGCCGTTACGCATGATCGTCGCCGCGGCGACCGGCGCCAGGCCGAGGTTTACGGCCGCCCGTTTACGGTTTATAAATTCCGCACGATGCGCGCGGACGCGGAGAAGAAATCCGGCGCGGTGTGGGCGCAAAAGAACGATCCGCGCATTACGCGCTCGGGAAATATTCTGCGCTTCACCCATGTGGATGAGATTCCGCAGTTTCTCAATGTTTTGTTGGGAGAGATGAGCATGGTCGGCCCGCGGCCGGAGCGCCCGCAGATCATTCCTTCGCTCGTCGAGCAAATTCCCGATTATGCCCGGCGCTTGGAAGTGAAGCCCGGCATGAGCGGCATCGCGCAGATTTATTGCGGCTATGATGCCACCATCGACGACGTGCGCGAGAAATTGCGTTACGATTTGATGTACGTCAAAAATCATTCGTTGAAATACGATGTGATGATTCTGTTTAAAACGCTTTGGATGATTATTCGCGGCCGGGAAACGGCTGACTGAGGGCTAAATACATGAACTCCGCGCCCGCGGCACGAGGCTGATGAATTTGGAACAAGCGATCATGGAGGTTCCTCTTATGGTGCGAAGCATGCGCTGCTTGCGTCGTTGCGTGAACGCGCGAAGCAAGAAGCTGGCGCTCAATTTAATTCTCATCGCGGTGTTTTGCGGCTTGCCGCAATTTGCCGCGGCGCAACTCTCCCCGTCCAGAGCGCCGGAAACGGAAAACGTTGCCAAAACGCAAATCCTTTCGCGGCCCACGGGCGCCATTGTTTCGCTGCAAGGCGAGTATGGCCTCGCCGGTCGTGCGCCTTATACCGTGGTGCATTATCTCAAAGGCCGTTATCACATCAAAGCCGAGAAATACGGCTATGAAGATTGGTCCAAAGATTTTTTCTTCACCGGCAAAGGCAACGAGAAGATTTCGATCAAGCTCTCTCCGAAAACCCGCCTGAAAGGTTTTTATCGTTCCATGCTGCTCCCGGGCTGGGGCCAAGCTTACTCCGATCAACGCGTGAAAGGCGGCATTATCCTCGCGGCGCAAAGCGTCACCCTGGGCGCATTGCTCTATCAAAACGCGCAATACAACGAAGCCTTGGATGCTTTCAACTTCGCTTCCGCCAACTTTCAACAAGGCCAAAGCGACGCCCTGCAGCGCCCGCTCTTGCTCGCGCAACTCAACGCCGCGCAGGCCGACTTGGATGATCGCTATGAAGCGCGCCGGCGCTGGGCTTTGTTCGCCGCCAGTGTTTACCTCTATAACCTTCTTGACATTGTCCTGTTTTTCCCTTCATACCATCACGATAACGTGGACATAAACTTGACTGTGACACCTCCTGTGGATCCGACAATGGAGAGCTTCAAGGTCGGTGTGCAAGCACAGTTTTAGTCACGGGATGAAGGATAAAATCATGTTCGGAATCCGGAGTGTTTACCACATGAATGTGAAAACAAGTATGCGTTATCTGTGCGCCGCGCTAGTGCTGTTGAATGTCGTTTGGTTCGGCTGCAGCAAGAAACCCACTGCGCCCAACACCAACCCGAAGGATTTTCCCGGCCAGCCGTTCGGCTTGATTCTCGCGATTAGCGATCAACAAGTGGAATTGACTTGGGCGATTGACAATCCTGCGAAAGTGAAAAACTATCGCGTCTATCGCCGCGAAGCGAGCGAAGCTGCTTATTTGTTGATCGATTCCACCACCGTGGCGAAATATGCCGATCGTTTGGTGCGCAACGGGCAAACCTATTCCTATCAGGTCAGCGCGGTTTCTAGAAACGGCGCAGAAGGTTTGCGTTCCGCCGCGGCCGCGGCGACGCCGAATGTTTATGCGCTGCGCATCAATGCCGGCTTGGGATACACGGACAGCGCGTTGGTGACGCTGGTCATCAAAGCGCCGCTCACCACCGAGCTGATGTTGCTTGCCAACGACTCGCTTTTTACCGGCAGCGCATGGCAGCCGTTTGAAAGCTCGATTCCGTGGACCTTGACGAGCGGCGACGGCAAGAAAACCGTGTATGCGAAATTTCGTGATCGCGACGGCAACGAAACCAAAGGCCGCATCAGCGCCACGATTATTCTTGATACCATCGCGCTCATCAAGCGCATCACCGAAAGCACCGGCGGCAAATCGACGCGAAGCGATTCGACCATCCATTTTTTGCTGGAGACGGGCGAGGCCCAGGGCGAAGCGCGCATCAACATCGACGGCGGCCCCCAAGGCATTCAGCTTTATGACAACGGCACCAACGGCGACAAAGTGCGCGACGACGGCATTTATGAATTGGATTATGTCGTGCCCGACGATATTGAGGTCACGCAAGCGCGCGTGCGCGGCCAATTCACCGATCGCGTCGGCAACATCGCAGTGAGCGCGACCGCGGCCACAAAAGTGACGATTCTCAAAGCGCCCGAGGCGGTAAATTTGTTCCAACCCACGCCCGTCGGTTCGCAGCAAAGTATTCTGCGCTTTTCGTGGACGACTTCCAATGAAGCGGATTTTGCGAACTATTCGATCTATCGCAGCACCTCGCCGAATTTCACGCCCACGCAAGCGCTGTTGTTAGATCGCGTGAGTGTGCAATCGACCACAACCTATAACGACAATACCGTGACCGCGGGCATTGATTACTACTATCAAGTGCGCGTGTTTGATACGAGTGGCTTGTCCAGCAAATCGAGCAACGAAGTGAGCGGCCGTGTGAGCGCGAATCAACCGCCCAGTGCGGTCACGTTGAATTTGCCGCAGCTTTTGGGCGACGGCACGAGCCTGGTGCAATTGAATTGGTCGCGCAGCATCGACGATGATTTCGCGGGCTATCGCATCTTGCGCGGCACGAAGCAGCCGATTGATCCGCTCTCGCCGCCGATTGCGTTTCTCACCGATCCCAACACCACGCTCTATCTCGACAATACCGTGAGCGCGAATACCGCGTATTTTTATCAGGTTTATGTTTTTGATCAAGGCGGCAAAAGCACCGGCAGCAACGTGGCGAGCGTGACGACCGCGAAGAATCAGCCGCCGCAGCCTGTAACGTTAGCGACGCCCGCGGTGTTGGACACTTCCACGCTGCGGCTGTCATGGTCGCAAAACACGGACAGCGATTTTGCCTCGTATCGCATCTATCGCTCGCGCACGCCCGGCATCGTCGAAAATCAAGCGCCGATTCACATCATCAATGTGAACGCCTCGACGACGTTTACGGACCTCGGCTTGGATCGCAACACGACGTATTACTATCGCGTGTTCGTGTATGATCGCGGCGGCCTCGCCGCCGGCAGCAACGAAGTGCAGGCGAAAACCAAATGACTTGGTCGTTCATCCCGGGCATGACGCACCGGGCTTTTATGGAGTAAAAAACCTCATGTTGAAATTGCGCTTCACTTTTTTCATGGCTTGCGCAGCGCTCATCTTGGGATCTGCCCGTTGGGCGCTCGCGCAAGAATATAAACTCGACAAGGGCGATCTCATCACCGTCAATTTCTGGCAACAGCCGGATTTGAAAACACAAACACGCCTCGACAATGAAGGCAAGATCGATTTGCCCGTCATTGGCCGCATCACAGCCGCGGGCTTGTCGATTGACCAATTGCGCCGCAGCATTGTTGATAAGATGTCGGTCTACAACAGCAAGATCACGCAAGTCGCCATTGAAGTCAACGAATACGGCAGCCGCAAATATTTCATCACCGGAGCCGTGACCGCGCCGGGCAAATATACTTTCAACAAAGTGCCGACCATTTGGGAAGCGATTCTCGAAGCCGGCGGCCCGTTGCCCACCGCGCGCCTCGAAGGCGTGAAGATCATTCGCGGCGGCGCGGAGAAAGGTCAAATTCTCGAAGTCGATCTCACCTCCGCTTTCACCGGCGGCGACATGAGCAACTTGCCGAAGCTGCAACCCGGCGACAACATCGACGTGCCCGGCATTCCCGCGGGCCAGGCCGGCGCGGGCGCGATGAATGCCAACTTGATCGGCAATAAAAACTCGATCTACGTTTTCGGTTATGTCGTAACGCCCGGCATTTATCCGCTCGAAAAAAATATCGATGTGTTGCAAGCGCTCGTGCTTGCGGGCGGTCCGTTGATTCAATTGGGCGGCGGCGGTGGTGGTCGTCCCGTGCGCGAACCCGATCTCAAAAATGTGAAGATCATCACGCGCGGCCCAGAAGCGCCCGTGGTGTATTCTGTAAACATCGAAAACTACACCAAGCAAGCCAATCCGGTGCCGCTCATTTTGCGGCCCGGCGATACGGTTTTCGTTCCCGGCCGTGACGATTATCAACGTTTCATTTTAGGCACGACATTTACGGAAGCGTTGAAAGGCTCGATTGCGATCATCACTTCTTATCTGTTGCTCAACAAACTCTTTGGGCAAGGGAATAACAATCCGTAAGCGTGCGCGACGTGTAAACGACGCATGCTAAGAGAGCGTCTAAAAATTACTTCCGGAGTCGTAGCCCTGCCCCCTTGTGGGGCATTGCTGGAACACTGAAATTCATTGTACCACCAGCCGCCCACAAAGGGCGGGGACTACTTTCTTGAAAAGCTCCTCGCGTAAAAACTTTCGAAACCAATTTTAGCAACGAGGCAATTTTCCCATGGCACAAGGCGGAAAGATCGATCTGCGCAGCATTCTTCAGCTTGCGCGCCGGAGAAAATGGATTTTGATTATCCCTCCGCTCGTCGCGTTTATCGGCGCGATGTATCGCATCTCCACGATGGAACCGACCTATCTCTCGCGCACGACGATTCTCATCGATCAAGGACGCGACATGCTGAAAGAAATGTCGAACGTGTTGCCCAATGCGGACGGCGGCAAAACCGCGCGCATGCGCGACATGGTGGAAGACATTCAAAAGCAATTGCTCTCCGTCGAGATATTGGGCGAAGTCGTGGATCGCGTGCAGCTCAAAGCCAGCGCGGGCATGCGCGAACAAGTAGCGCAAACGCTCAAAGCGCATCCCGGCGCGGACGAAGCCGAATTGATTCGCAACCTGCAAGTTGATTGGCTGATTTCGCGTTTGACCGAGAAGATCATCTTCCCCAAACGCGGCAATTATGTTGAAATCTCTTTTGAGCATAAAGACCCCGACCTGGCGTACAATATCGTCAAGACGATTGCCGACGTGTTCATCGAGCAGGCGTTGAAAACGGAAAGCCTGGAAATGCAGGGCACGCGCAAATTCAGCGAAGCGAAAGAGCGCGAGTTTCGGCAGCAATATGACGGTGCGCGCGCACGTTTGGAAAATTTTAGAACGCAACTCGCGCGCGAAGAAGGTCGCAGCTTGGTAGTTACCGCCGGCAATTTGTCAACCGCGGATGCGCGTTTGCAATCACTGGAGGTAGATATAACGAGGCAACAACTGCTAGTGCAAGAGCTGGCAGCCAAGCTGGGCGGAAACGCCGCGCTCCCCAATGCGCTGGAGTTTGGGCGCGGCGCCACCCTCTACAATCAAATGCTGGAAAAAGCCGGCAAACTCTCGAGCGTGGCCATGCAGCAAGATTGGAAAAGCCCGGACGTAATTGGCATCAAGCAGGACATCGCCGATATGCGCGAGCAATATCGCGGGGAAATCCTCAAGGCCGGCAGCGGCCGGCAAGCAGAGCCGATGGCGCAATATCACGTCGCCAAACTCGATCTCGACTTGCTCAATCGCGAGCGCAATACGCTGCGCGGCTATCGCACGGATTATGAGCGCCGCGTCACCGTGAAGCCTGCGCAAGAAGCGCAACTGCAAAAGCTGCAAGAGCAGGTCAACGAACTGGCCGCGATTGTCGGCACATTTGAAGATCAAACGCGCGGCACCATTTTGAAAGAAGAATTTCGGCGCGCGGATGCCGAAGTGCGCTTTCGCGTGATCGACCCGGCCAGTCGCCCGGTCACGCCGATTACGGATGACCAAAACAAAATTATGTTGATCGCCGTGTTCGGCGGCTTGGGCTGCGGCATCGGGGCGGTCTATTTGTTGGAATTTTTTGATCACTCATTCAAGTCGGTCGATGAAATCGAAACATTTCTCGGCTTGAATGTGCTCGGCACGATTCCCAGAATTCAAGCTGCTGAGGGCGGCAGAATGAATCGCGGTTGAGGGAAGTATTCGGGGAGTGGTGGATTCGTGGATTGATGGAGTGATGCAATGTTGTCCCATTATTCAAACGCACGCAAGATGTGTGATGATAATCGAAAGGCATAACACGTGACGAACCGGCGGCAATTAATCGATGCGGTGGAAGTCACGGACACCGGCATTCATGTGGCGCGCTTGAAACGCATCTTTGATGCGACGAGCGTGAATGAATTTGAAAAGGTGCTCGCGTACCTGATTTCGCGGCAGCATTATCGCATCGTGGTGGATCTCTCGCAAGTGGAGTTTGTCGCTTCCGCTGGTTGGGGCGCGTTCACGGCGGAGTTTCGCAATGTGCGCAAAGCCGGCGGCGATATTCGCCTCGCCGGCATGAATCCGGACGTGCAAGACGTCTTCTTCTTGTTGGAATTGGACAGTTTCATCAATGCCTATGAAACGGTCGATGAAGCCATCGAATCCTTTGAAATCGAAATGCGCGCGATGCAGGCTTTGCCGCCCGCGGAAAGCGCTCCTGCGCCAACCGAGTCCGCCGCGGAAGAAGCGCCGGCGCTCGTCGAGTTTGTAAAGCCGCCGCAGCACGATGAAGCGGAAGAAATGCTCGAAGCCGAACCGGTCGCGTTTGAAGTGACCGATGTGTACACGCCGGAGAGGCATTCGCCTTTGGCATTAGGCTCCGGCAAAGGGCACCCCCCGGCGTCGGATTATGAGCACCTCACGCCCACACTTGATGAAGAAGAAGATTGGGAGGTTGCGGAAGCCTCCTCGGAAAGCAATGAGCTTGTGCCGTACTCCGCGGAAGAAGCTTTTGCTGCGTTTGATGCGGAAATAGCGCTCGACGCGGAAGTGGAAGAGATTGAAGAAGAAGCGCCAGTTGTAGAAAAAAAGCCTGCCGCTCCTGCGCGCGCAAAAGCAGCAGCGTTGCCCGCAGCGCCGAGCAAGCGTGCTTCGCGCCCCTCCGCCGAGGACTGGCCCGAAGCGCATGCGGAAGAAAATGTCGCCTCGGAAGATTTTGAGCTGCAAGACATTCACGACCCGTGGATTTTGGAAGAGATCGACACATTGCCGGAAGAGGATGAGTTGGAAGCCTCAAGTTGGAGTGAAGACTTCGACGAAGAACCGCCGCCGCCGAAAGCGAAACCTAGCAACAATGCTGCAGCGCCAATTGCGTCGCCGGCTTCCACAAAGAGCGCAGCGCCTGCGCGTGTAACGCGAAATGAAAAACAATCTGCTCCGGCAACGGAGAACGCGCCTCGTGCCGCGGAGCCGACGGCAACGACGGCGCCCTCGCTGGCCGATCGCATGAAGGCGGCGAGCAAGACGCAAGCTCCCGTGCGCACGCTTAGCGTCAACCGGGAACTCTCGGAAGAAGAGCACGTGAACCTGGTGCGCCAAATTGTGAGCGAACATCCGCACTATGGTCCGGCAATGATTCAAAGTTTTTTTGAAACACGTCTCGATCCGCCCGTGCCGGTGAGCCGTTCGACGGTTTATCGTTGGTTGCGCCTTGCGGGATTAAATACGCGCGAGCAGCGGCTCGCGTTTGCCGGCAAAGCCGATTTGTAAAAGAACTTTTTGAAAACCTCAAACTCCGCGTGAGAACTTTTTATGGCCGATTTTTTATTTAACGACGTTATTCGTACCGCGAAAAGCGAATTCTTGCTCAAGACCACGACGAGCGATTATCAAAAGCTGATTATCTCTTCGTTTTTTCGCAACGGCGCATTGCTGGAAACGCGCACGCGTGATATCAATCCCGAATGGACCGGCGAAGTGCTGCGCTTGCGCACGCGCCGTTTTCATGAAGAGAAAAAACGCGAGATCGAAATGCTCTTGCGGCTCTCCGAGCGCTTGCGCGAATCGGATCAAGCCGAGTTGAAAAATTTGCTCGGGCAAGCTTTTATGCGCCGCGGCATGTATGAAGAAGCCGTGGTCGAATTTGAAGAAGCGGTCGTGCTCAATCCGAAAATCTCGGTGATCTATAACAACCTCGGCCGTTCCTATACCGCGGTGCATCGCTATGATGAAGCCATCTCGACTTTGGAGCAGGCCATTGCGATGTCTCCGGGTTTTGCGGACTTCCATAACAACCTCGGCACAGCCTATCTGAAAAAAGAGTATTGCAAAAAGGCCGTCGAACAATTTTTGCGCGCCGCGGACAGCAATCAATACTATGCCGAAGCGTTTTATCATCTCGCCATGGCCTACGTGCTCAATGCTTTCACCAAAGAAGATTTCGCGCTCTCGGTGAATTGCAACCAGAAAGTGAAAGACAATCTCGACAAAGCGGCGAAGATCAATCCGGCTTATCACAACGAAGCCGTAGCGCGCGCGGAAGAGCTGATCAAGCAAAAGAAGTATGAAGCCGCCTATAAAGCATTGGAAGAAGGCTTGGCGAAAATCAGCAAGCCGACGGACATGTCGTTCATCATGGATTTTTATCTGCACGTGATGCACAACGGCACGAAGATCAGCAGCAAAGACATTTGGCGGCACATTCGCCAATTGCAGGAATACATCGAGAAATATCCCAACTACGCCGACTTGTACAATCATCTCGGCGTGGCGTATGTGATCATGAGCAAACACGTCAACAACAAAGCCATTCAACATTTTGACAAGGCGCTCAAAGTCAACCCCACGTTTGAGCGCGCGAAGCGCAACAAGCGTTTGGCGGAATACGATCACAAAGGCATGCAGCTTCTGTTCGATGCGATCTTGAAGTAGTTCGCAAACAGCAACTCATTCCCTTGCTCTTCCCAAGCTGACCATGTCCCATAACTTCGTTACCGAACACAGGAGGCGGCATCCACATGTCACCCCTAACGGGGTTCGAAGACGCTGATAAGGGGCATGCTTGCTATAAACATATCACCGCTACGCGGTTTTTGATGGCTCAATACAGTTAAAAGAGTATCGCTTAAAAAGCGTTTCCAGATTTTCATCACCTCGCGGCTCGGCACAGCGCACCTCGGAACTAGACCAGAGGGTTTATGCAAAGAACACCTATTCATTCGATCATGTCCTCGTTTCGCGACGAATCGCCGGAAGGCAATGAGTTTCGTCGCCTGTATTCTAAATTGAAAAACCTCTACGGCGCAGAGGAGATGAAAAACTTTCTCATCACCAGCGCTAAAATGAATGAGGGCAAGAGCACGACCGCGGCAATGTTGGCGTGCACGATTGCGCGCTATCGCAACACGAAAACGATTTTGGTCGATTGCGATTTGCGCCGTCCGCGCGTGCATCATTTGTTCGGCATTCCCAAAGAAGAGGGCGTGGCCGATGTGCTGATGGGCACGCGCAAACTCGATACTTGTTTCAAGCCCACGCCGATTGAGAATCTGCGTTTGCTCACGTCCGGCGGCATCATCAACAATCCGACGGAGTTGATGAACTCGCCGCGATTGCGTGATTTGTTTTCTGAAATAAAATTCTATTTTGACACCGTGATTGTGGATTCGCCGCCGGTGATTCCAGTGACCGATGCGTTGATTCTCAGCTCGGAAATGGACGGCGCGCTCATGGTGGTGAAAGCCGGCGAAACGCACAAAGAAGTGGTGCGGCGCGCGGTTGACCTCATGCGCAATGCGGGTTTGAATATTCTCGGTGTGATCGTCAACAATCAAAAAGGCGTATTGCCGTATTACTATGATCACAAATATTACGGCTACAAGTATTACGCAAACGAAGAGAAAGTGAAATAGGAGCGTAGCAATGGCGTTTTATTTGGTGACCGGCGGGGCGGGCTTCATCGGCTCCAACTTGGTCAAAGCTTTGTTGGAGCGCGGCGAACGCGTGCGTGTGTTTGATAATTTCGCCACGGGTAAGCGGGAGAACTTGGCCGAGTTCGGCAACAACGTCGAAGTGCATGAAGGCGATTTGCGCGACGCGGCAGCATGCGCGCGCGCGGTGGAATCCGTGGATTATGTGCTGCATCAAGCCGCGCTCGGCTCGGTGCCGCGTTCGGTGCAAGACCCGATGACGTCGCATGAAGTGAATGTGACGGGCACACTGAATATGCTCTTGGCCGCGCGCGCTGCGAAAGTGAAGCGCTTGGTGTTCGCTTCTTCTTCTTCGGTTTATGGCAATACGCCGACGCTGCCGAAAGAAGAGACGATGCCTTCGCATCCGATCTCGCCCTATGCGGTTTCCAAGCTTGCGGCGGAGCGCTATGTGCTCTCGTTCAATTTTATTTATGGCATGGAAACCGTTGCGCTGCGCTATTTCAATGTCTTTGGGCCGAAGCAGGATCCCGATTCGCAATATGCCGCGGTGATTCCGCGCTTCATCATGGCGCTGGCAAACGGCAACGCGCCGGTGATTTATGGCGACGGCGAACAATCGCGCGATTTCACGTTTGTGGAGAATGTGGTGCAAGCCAACCTGCGCGCTTGCGTTGCGCCGGAAGCGCCGGGCAACGTGATGAACGTGGCGTGCGGCGAACGCTATAGCCTCAACTTGCTCGCGAAGGGTTTGTATGAAATCATGGGCAAGCACATTCCGGTGGTTTATGAGCCGGAGCGCTCCGGTGATGTGAAGCATTCGATGGCGGCCATTGAGCGCGCGAGCCGTTTGCTCGGGTTTGCGCCTGCGGTAAAATTTCAAGAAGGCTTGCAGAAGACCGTGGCGTGGTATCTCAGCGCGCAGAAGTAAGACTCTTCTCCGATCGTAAATCTCAATTGGCGATTCAATTTTTAAAAAATCGGGTGCTGCAGATCGAGTGGCGGCGGGATGCCATCGCTTTGAAGTCAGCTTGGTCGAAGAGGCCACCGCGGTAAACAAGCGCAGAAGACTCCTCGGTGAAGCAGCGACAAGACAAAAGAAACGGCTGAGTTGTTTTTCCGCCCACGATACCCGCGAAGCACGCGATTGTTTTTCGTGGGCTCGCTTGCTTCGCCGCACAGATATTTTCGCGCGAACGAAACGCAACTCAACTTCTTCGGCGGTAAATTCCTCTGTAATTTATCGCATTCAAATGGCCCACTCGCGGCCATTTTTGTTATCGTTTGGTGTTTTGCACACGAACAGCATTTTCTGAGTCTCGTTGCGGCATGAGTGCCATCGCAACGAGACCTCGCCCGAATTGTTATCTGCACACGTTCATGGAAGAATGTGTTGTTGATGCCATGGAAGGAATTCATTTTGACCGTCACGCAGCGCGTCGGAGCCGTCCACACGCTGCGCGCAAAGATTCCTTTCGTCTTCTTATTGTATGGGCATCAAGAACGCCATCACCATCGACGTGGAAGATTGGTTTCAAGTCTCGCTCTTTCGCAATCATGTGCGCCGCGAAGATTGGGACCAAATGCCGAGCACGGTGGTGAAAAACACTTGCCGCATTCTCGATTTGTTTGCGAAGAAAAACGTGAAAGCGACGTTTTTCATTCTCGGATGGGTGGCGGAGCGCTATCCGGAAATCGTGCTCGCCATTCAAGAAAGCGGACACGAGATCGCCAGCCACGGCTATGGGCATCAGATCATCTATGAGCTTTCGCGCGAGGAATTTTTTCTTGACGTGCAAAAGTCTTTGCGCTTGTTGGAAAGCATCACCGGCGAACCGGTGCGCGGCTATCGTGCGCCGAGCTATTCCATCACGCGCTCTTCGATGTGGGCGTGGGAAGCGCTGGCGCAACTCGGCATCACGATGGACTCCAGCATTTTCCCGGTGAAGCATGATCTCTACGGCATTCCGGATGCGCCGCGTTTTCCGTTTGAAATTCGTTTGGCGAGCGGCCCGCGGCTGATTGAGTTTCCGCTTTCAACCGTGAAGATGATGGGCAAAAATGTTCCGATGGCGGGCGGCGGCTATTTGAGACTTTATCCTTATTGGTTTATTCGCAACAGCGTGCGGCGCATCAATGCCGAAGGCCGGCCCGCGATTATTTATTTGCACCCCTGGGAAGTTGATCCGGAATTGCCGCGCCTCAAGCTCGGCACGTTCAAAACACTGCGGCATTACGGCAATTTGGCACTCACCACCGAACGGCTTAGCCGCTTACTAGATGAGTTTGCATTCGGCACGATGCACGAAGTGTTGGCGACCACGCCAGTGCAAAAAGATTGGCCCCGCACCGAAGAAACCTCGCATACAAACGGCAAATATTACTAACCAAATTCATCATGCGCGTTGAGCCTGTTACCTCTGATTTTGCAGCATGGGATGAATACGTGTTGCGTCATCCTGCTAGCCGCGGGCCGCATCTGAGCGGCTGGAAAAGTGTGATCGAAAAAACTTTCGGGCACAAATGTTATTACCTGGCCGCGCGTGAAGGCAATACCATCTCCGGCGTGCTGCCGCTTACGCATATGCGTAGCCGCATCTTCGGCACGTTTCTCATCTCCGTTCCCTATCTGAATTACGGTGGCATTCTGGCCGACAACGAAGCTGCGCGCGACGCGCTCTTTGCGGCGGCGAGCGAGTTGGGGAAAAAACTTCACGTGCAGCATGTGGAGTTGCGCCATCTCTCGCCGCAAGTGCCGGAAGTTCCCACCAAGCAGCACAAAGTCGCGATGGTGCTGGAACTGCCGCAAGATACTGAGGCGTTGTTCAACAGTTTCAAAGCCAAGCTGCGCAGCCAAATTCGTAAGCCGCAGAAAGAGGGACTCACGGCGCGCATGGGGCAACAAGAGGAGCTGGAAAATTTCTACAACGTGTTTGCGGAAAACATGCGCGACTTGGGCACGCCGGTTTATTCAAAAAAATTTTTCGCGCACATTCTGGCAACGTTTCCCCAGCAAGCGCATCTTTGCACGGTCTATCGCGGCGCAGAGATTATGGCTTCGGGTCTGGTTTTTGGTTTTCGCGATACGTTGGAAATTCCATGGGCTTCCTCGCTGCGCAAACACAATGCGCTCGCGCCGAACATGCTGCTCTATTGGTCGGTGTTGGAGTTTGCCGTGAAGCAAGGTTATCGTCATTTCGATTTCGGGCGCTGCTCGCCGAATGAAGGCACGTTCAAATTCAAAGAGCAATGGGGCGCGCAACCGTCCGCGCTTTACTGGCAATATTGGCTGCCCAATGGTCGCCCGCTGCCGGACATTAGCCCACACAATCCCAAGTATCAACGCGCTATTGAGCTGTGGCAAAAAATGCCGCTTGGACTCACGCGGCTCATCGGCCCGCCGATCGTTAAAAATATTCCCTGAGCACACTTCGCGAATATGATCATCCTGTTTTGGGTTTGCGCCGGTTTGATTCTTTGGGTCTATGCCGGTTACCCGCTCTTGCTTTGGCTTTTGAACCGTTTGCTTCCGCCGCGTTCGTCGCGCTTGGAAGGCATCACGCCGAAAGTCACGCTCATTGTCAGCGCTTACAATGAAGCCGAAGTCATTCGCGCGAAAATCGAAAACAGCCTCGCATTGGATTATCCGCGTGCGTTGCTCGAAGTGCTCGTGATTTCGGATTGCTCCGCGGACGATACGGATAACATCGTGCGCGAATATGAAAATCGCGGCGTGCGTCTTTTGCGCATGAAAGAGCGCGGCGGCAAAACCGTGGGCTTAAACGCGGGCGTGCCCGCGGCCAAAGGCGAGATTATTATCTTTTCCGACGCCAATGCGATGTATCATCCGCAGACGGTGCGCAATATCGTGCGAAACTTCGCCGATCCCCAAGTCGGTTGCGTCACCGGCGAATCGCGCTACAATCTCGAAGGCGCAACGGATTCGACCGAGAGCGAGAACATGTATTGGCGGTATGAGCTTGCCATTAAAAAAATGGAAAGCCGCGTCGGCTCGCTCGTCGGCGGCGACGGCGCGATCTACGCCATTCGCAAAGCATTGTATCGCCCCTTGCAGCCCGCGGATTTGAGCGATTTCGTGAATCCGATGCAGATTTCGTTGCAGCATTATCGCAACGTTTACGAAAGCGAAGCGATCTCGTTTGAAAACGGCGCGGATACTTTTGACCAAGAGTTTCGCCGCAAGGTGCGCATTGTCGCGCGCGCGTGGCGCGGCTTCCTACGTGTGCGTGCGGTCATGAATCCTTTTCGCTACGGTTTCTTCACGCTGCAAGTGCTCTCGCATAAATTGCTGCGTTGGCTCGTGCCGGTGTTTATGCTCGGCGCGCTGTTCGCGAATGCGTTCTTGTTGGCGCAACCGTTTTATCTTTTCACGGGAATGGTGCAAGCGCTGTTTTATCTCTTGGCAGGTATCGGTTGGCTGCAATCGCAACGCGAAGCTGTCGCGCGCATCTTTTATGTGCCCTACTATTTTTGCTTGGTGAATTACGCTTCGCTGCTCGGCATTCTGAGCTATTATCGCGGGCAAAATTTCACTACATGGCAAACCGTGCGCGAGACGAGTGGTTGAAATAACATGCACGAAGTAATTCCCCCCTTGAGGGGGGTTCGGGGGGTGTTTTGGAGACTGTGATGCTATTCGAATTTATCTTGCTCCGCTTTAATGCTCTTCAAACTTCCCTTCACATGGCTCACGATATCGAGCGACACCCCCCTAACCCCCCTCAAGGGGGGAATTGTGTCGGTGCTCTTCTTAGCTTGATACGTATGTCCGTCAGGGGGGGAATACATTGTGCGAGAGCAGGGGCATGAAGCAAAAACTTACGAGCGTGCTCAAGCGCGTGCTCTTTCATCTCGGCTTCTTTCATCTCTTGCGCGTGTTCTTTCCGCACCGGCGTGTGGCCATTTTGCGCTATCATGCCGTGATTGCGCCGGAAAAAAATTTTTATACGAGCCTCGGCATCAGCGTTTCCGAAGAAGAGTTTGAGCGCCATGTGCGCTACTTTGCCAAACGGTATCGTATTCTTTCGCTCGATGAAGTAGTCGACGCGTTTGTCGCGCGCCGACCGTTGCCACGTAATGCAGTAGTATTCACGTTTGACGATGGCTATGCCGACAACTTTAGTGCTGCGCGCATTTTAAAAAAATACCGCGGCAGCGGCACGTTCTATCTCACGACGAATTGCATTGATCGCAAAGAGCCGTTGTGGTTGGTGGAGGTGAACTATCTCATTCAACGCGCACAGAAAAAGTCGCTGCGTATTGCAGCGCTCGGGCAAACGCACGATCTGTCGCTGACGAGCACAACAGCAAAGCAAGCGGCCGCGCGCACGGTGATTAAAATCATCAAGAGCAACAATCGCGCAGTGCGCGAGACCGTGCGCCAACAACTGCGCGAGCAACTTGCAGAGCCGAGTGCGCGTGCAATCATGGGCGACATCATGTTGACCTGGGAGCAAGTGCGCCACATGCTCGCGGACGGCATGGTCATCGGCGCGCATACGTTGAGTCATTTGAATCTACCGAATGCCGATCCCGAAGATGCGTTACACGAAATCGCCGGCAGCCGCAAAGTTTTAGAAGAACGATTGGGAATACCGATTCGCCATTTCTCCGTTCCCAATAGCGGGCCATATGCCTACTACAATGCCGCGGTCAAGCGAATGGTGCAACAGAGCGGCTACGTTTCTTCCGTTGTGTCCGCGCCCGGCTTTGCCGAGGCTGCGAGCGACCTGCTCGAACTGCGCCGCGTGCGCACCGTGCCGGAATTGCACGAAGTGATCGCAACGATTGAGCTGGGGAAATTTAGCGCGCAACGCGCCTCCGGCACAAGCTTCGTGGGCGAGTAAGATATTGCGGCATTGTGATGCGCGCGAAAAAAGCTGTTAGTGAAATTGCGCGGAAACGTGAATTGTCGGTAGATTCTTATATTGTTATTAACTCCGCTTCAACTCGTTGGAGCAACCAAGGACTTGGGTCTCGCAAAAAAGCTGAACTCGCAGGAGTGAAGCCGCGGTAAGGAAACCCGATCAGTCAATAGAGGATGCTATGAAGATCAGTATTTTTGGGCTGGGATACGTTGGCACAGTCACGAGCGCCTGTTTTGCACGAAACGGTCATGACGTTTTAGGCGTGGATGTCAATCCCCTCAAAGTCGCCCTGCTCAATGACGGCAAAAGCCCAATCGTCGAAGATGAAATTGGCGATATTGTTTTGCAACAAGTGCAGGCCGGCCGGTTGCGCGCGACGACCGATCTCGAGCGCGCGATTGCAGAGACCGATCTCAGCTTGATTTGTGTCGGCACGCCGAGCAACGGCAACGGCTCGTTGAGCTTGAGCAGCGTGCTGAATGTGACGAAGTCGATTGCATTGGCGCTGCGCAATAAAGCGGCCTATCATGTCATTGTGGTGCGCAGCACGGTTGTGCCCGGCACGGTGAATCGCCAACTCGTTCCGTTGCTGGAGCGTGAGTCGGGCAAGAAACTCGGCGTGGGTTTCGGCATTTGCTTCAATCCGGAATTTTTGCGCGAAGGCAGTTCCGTGCGCGATTTTGATTCTCCGCCGTTCACGCTCGTCGGCGTGCGCGACGACAACACCGCGGAGAAAGTGCGCGAGTTGTATGCGGGCATTACGGCGCCGTTTCTCACTTCCGGCATCGAAGTCGCGGAGACGGTGAAGTATGGCAGCAATATTTTCCATGCGTTGAAAATCGCGTTCGCGAATGAAATGGGCAGCTATTGCAAAGCGCTCGGCATCGACAGTCATGAAGTGATGGAAATTTTCTTCCAAGATGCGAAGCTGAATTTGTCGAAGGCCTATCTGCGCCCCGGTTTTGCTTTTGGCGGCTCGTGTTTGCCGAAAGATTTGCGGGCGTTGCTTTATCACGCGCGCGCGAATGATCTCGAATTGCCGTTGTTGGATGCGATCCTGCCGAGCAACGAGCTGCATGTTAAACGCGCGGTTGATATGATTCTTGCGCAAGGCAAACGCAAAGTCGGCATCCTCGGCCTGAGCTTCAAAGCGGGCACGGATGATTTGCGCGAAAGCCCGCTCGTGCGTTTGACGGAAACGCTGCTCGGCAAAGGATACGATATCCAGATTTATGATCGCGACGTTTCCATGGCGCGTTTGATGGGCGGCAACAAAGAGTACATTGAAAAAGAGATTCCACACTTGTCGTGTTTGCTGGCGCGCACCTTGGAAGAGGTGGTCGATTTCGCGGAGGTGATCGTCATCGGCAATGGCAATAAAGAATTCAACGAAGCCTTTGCGCTGCGCCGCTCGGAGCAGGTGATCATCGACCTCGTGCGCATGCTTCCCGACAGCGGCAAATCGCAGCCGAATTATCACGGCGTGTGTTGGTAGAGGGATTGGAGTTGGGAAGTTGGGGATTGATGGATTTGTGGAGTGATGGAGTGATGCTAAGACCATCAATCCAACAATCCCAAAATCCAACGCTCCCTCGATTCAGTTGTTTTAAGAACCACTGACAGCACGGAGGACTGTTTCATGTTTCCGCGCTCTCCGTGGTTATTTTTTGCCCAGAGCTTCTGTGAAATGAAATTTAGCAACGAGCTTTACTAAACTTTTCAAGTTTAGGGTTCATCTAAAAATAACTTCTCGCGCCATTGTAGCCCCCCGCCCCTTGTGGCGGATGGTGGAACAATGAAATTTCTGTGTTCCATCAACGCCCCACAAGGGGGCGGGACTACGGCGACTTCGGGAAGTAATTTTCAGAGGCGCACTTAGTAAAGTTTTTTACCGGCCGTCCGACTTAGGTAAAATTGTGCTGACTTCCCGCAAAAAAGTTCTCGTCATTGCCTATATCTTCCCGCCGCTTGCGCGCGCGGGCGTGCATCGCACTGTTCGTTTTGTGCGTTATTTGCCGGAGCTGGGTTGGGACCTTACGGTGCTCACCGTGGCAGAGCCGTATTATCCGCCCAATTCGCCGATTGATCGCGAGCTGCTGCAAAAAATTCCCGCGCGCGTAAAGATTGAATCAACGCCGGTGTTTCGTGGCGTAGATAACCTCTTTCGGATGAAAAGCGCGTTGCGCGGCAAGAAATCAACTTCGACACTGCGCACAGCGCAAGCGACTGCGGCGAAAGCTTCAAACGCTGAAGGCGCAAGCGAGCCGGCAAAAACGGCGAATCCCAAAACACGCGGACTCTTTCAACGCAGCAAAGATTTGATCACGGACTTGACTTCGATTCCGGATAAAGACGTGAACTGGCTGCCGCATGCCGTCAAACACGCGCTTGCTTTGCATCGCCGCGAAAAGTTTGATTTGATCTATTCCACTGCGCCGCCGTTTACGGATCATCTCATTGCGCAACTCATCAAGCAACGCACCGGCTTGCCGT
Organism: bacterium; assembly: GCA_041918175.1. Lineage (GTDB taxonomy): Bacteria > Zhuqueibacterota > Zhuqueibacteria > Zhuqueibacterales > Zhuqueibacteraceae > JABWAN01. The sequence goes on along the minus strand of JAYRWE010000027.1, from coordinate 32,246 downwards.
GGGTCGCTGACTTTCGCGATCCGTGGGCGCGCGCGCCGTGGAAGGCGGAAATCCTCGGCAGCAGTGTGCGCGGCAAAGCCGCGACAAAACTCGAGCGGCAATTTGTTGCGCATGCCGATCGCATCATTCTAAACACGGATTGGATTCTGCGCGAGTTCACGGAATATTACGGCGCGCAGCTCGCGCGGAAGTTTTCCGTGATCACCAACGGCTTTGATCCCCAGGATTTCGTCGACCCCGTAATGCCCGCGGAGCGCGGCAATAAGCTCGTGATCACGCACACCGGCGCGCTCTATCGCAAGCGCAGCCCGGAACAATTTTTTGCCGCGTGCGAACGTATGCTCGCCTCCGGTTACATCGCGCCGCACGAATTGGAACTGCGCTTTGTCGGCGGCATCGCGCCGGAGTTGTATCGCACGTTTGAGTGCAGCGAAGCTTTGCGCCAAACCATACAAGTCATTCCGCAAGTGTCGCATCGCGAAGCGCTCGGCTATCAAATGCAAAGCGACGTGTTGTTCATTTTGCAGCCGGGCACGAGCGTCTCGGTGCCGGGAAAAATTTTCGAATACATCGGCATGCGCAAACGCATTCTCGCGTTGACGCCCGCGGGCGCGACCGCGGACGTGGTGAAAGAGAACAACCTCGGGCCGGTCGTCGCTCCCGAAGATCTCGCTGGTATCGAGGCGGCGTTGCGGCAGCTTGTGCAGGAATATCGCCACGGCGGTATTCAAGCGCCTTCGGTGAATGGCGCATTCAAAAAGTATGACGGCGTGGAATTGACGCGCCAATTGCATCATGAATTTCTTTTGAGTCTCGAACATGGCGGACGCCGGTGACGCAGTAATTGCACGCTTGAGGGCGGAAGCCACACAACTCTGGCCTGAGACTCCACCTGCCACGATCACGTGCGCGCAAAAATTTTCGCGCCCCTATTCCACGGTGTATCGCCTGCTGCTGAACTATCCGCCGGGGCCAATCGCGCCGGCGCGGCCACGCGCGTTGTACGCCAAAATCTTCCGCCCTTCGCAAAAAAATCTTCAACAGCAGCAAAAATATTTGGATCGCCTGCAAATCGAGTTTGAGGTTGCGGCGCATTTGCATGAGCGGCTGCATGCCGAACCGGGCATCGGCATCGTGCGCCCGCTCGCATATTATCCCGATCTGCTCGCGTTGGTGACGGAAGAAGCGCCGGGCGAAAACCTCGCCGACATTGTGAGCGCGGCCTGCAAGCGTTGGGCGCTCCGCAATACTTTGCATCAAGCGGTACTACATTGCCATCGCGCGGGCACGGCGCTCGCGGCGATGCAGGTTGCGACGGAACAAACGGAGCGCGGCGAGGCAAGCGAAATTTTGGAATACATCGACGTGCGTTTGCAACGGTTGCGCGCGAGCGAGGCCGTGCCCTTTTCCGAAGCGGATTATAAACGCGTCCGACATTTTCTCGAACAGACGTTACAGCGCGTGCCGCGCGCACAACTCGCGCAGTGCGGTTGCCATTGCGATTATGCGCCGTTCAATCTCTTGGCGGATAACGCGCGCGTGACGGTGCTCGACTTTTCCATGTACAAAGTCGGCTCATGCTATAACGACGTGACCTATTTCCATCATCGTCTCCAAAGTTATCTCCACAAGCCGATCTTCAACCCCGCGGCGATTCGCACCGTGCAAAGCGCCTTTTTGGAAGGTTATAATCAAGCGCTTGGACGCGAGCGCGATCCCATTGAAAAGGATTTGATGTTTCGCGTGATGTGGATGAAACACGTCATCAACAATTATAGCGCGCTCATGCGCAATCGTGTAGGCGGCGGGAGAAGGGAAGCGCTGCCGGTGCGCATGTTTCATCAACATGTATTTCGGCGCTATAATGCGTGGCTGCAGCACATGAGCCGTGTCTGAGCGGCTCTTGCGCGAGGCGATTTCGTTTTCTGCAAGCACGGCGGGAGTAAATCGAGTGGCGATGGGATGCCGTCGCTTTGAAGTCACTCTGCTTTGAAAAGATCACCTAGAGAAACAAACGCAGAAGAACCCTGGGTGAAGCAGCGACAAAACAAAAGCGGCCTGTTCTTGGCGAAGGAGTCGCAACCAAAAACTTCACTAAACTTTTCAAGTTTAGTACCTGAATTTTGCACTGACAATGCCGCCAACCACCGCCTACGGTTAAAACCGTAGGCTAGGAGATGAAAGTCCCGTGAACGGGACTAACCACCAATTAGGTAAGAGCGCCGTTCACGGCGCTTGCATCTCCTAGCCCGATGCCTTCAGCATCGGGCGCAAGGTGAGGCGAGCAGCAATGCAAAATTCAGGTAGTAAAGTTCTGTCCGCGCGCAACCGAAGCGAATGGAATTGCCAATTGCGAATGGTGAATTGTCAATTTTAGAACTTGCGTGGTCGTGATAGTTTTGGCGGAGCAATACGATAGGGCGTTACTACGAACGCAGGACGTAGCAAGCAAACACTTATGAACCTCAAAAAACTTCGCACCATGTCTTTGGACGAAGTGAGCTTTCGTCTCAAGGCAGAGAGCACCAAGAAACTTCGCAAGCTGGCGCAAAACCGTTATCGCGACCGCTTAAAGCCGGAGCAATTTCTTTCAAACTTCGCGCTGTCTTCGCAGCATGCTGATCCTTATGTGCAAGCGCTGGACAATAAAGATTGGCCGAAAGCGCAAGGCATTCTCTTGCAACACATGCGTGCGCGGTTCACGGAGAATCATGCCGCCAAGCCGCGCTTTTTTCTTTCTTATCCGCAGCACGACGCGCTGCAAAAAATTTCCGGCCAAGTTTTTAATGAGAGCCAGCGCGAAGACTATGCGCATGCGGAGCGATTATTAGCGCACACGTTTCAATATCTCGGGCTGGAAGCGCAATTCGAAGCGGAAGTGAATTGGCATCGCGATCCGCTCTCGCAGCGCGAATGGCCGAAGCGGTTTTATACGGAGATGAAGTTTTACGGGCAACGCGACGGCGCGCACGAATTGCCGGGCGATGTGAAGAACGTGTGGGAATTGAATCGCCAGCATCACTTCACCGTGCTCGGCAAAACGTACTGGCTCACCGGCGAAGAGAGATTTGCGACCGAGTTGTTGGCGCAGTGCGAAAGTTGGATCGCGCAGAATCCGTTTCTCTCGGGCATCAATTGGACGAGCGCGCTGGAAGTTGCGATGCGTGCGCTGTCGTGGATTTGGGCCTATGCGTTTTGTTTGAAGGCCGAGGCCATGCAGCCTGCACTGCACGCGCGCATGTTGCGCACGCTGCATCTGCACGGCCATTATGTGCATCGACATTTGTCGTTCTTCACCAGCCCGTACAACCATCTCATCGGCGAGGCCACGGCGCTGTTCTTCCTCGGCACGCTCTTCCCGGAATTTCGCGACGCGGAGGTTTGGCAAAAGAAAGGCTGGAGCATTCTCTGCGCAGAAGTGACGAAGCAATTTCACGGCGACGGCATTTCGGTCGAGCAAGCGATGTCGTATCATCACTTCACGCTCGGGCTGTATTTGCAAGCCATGTTGCTCGCGCAGACGAACGGCATCGAAGTGCCCGCGGAGATGCGCGCACAACTGGAAAAGGCTTTGGAATTTTCCATGTACAGTATTCAGCCCGACGGTCGTCATCCCATCATCGGCGACAACGATAATGCGTGCGCGTTTTATTTCGGCGAAAAACCGGCGTGGGATTATCGCGACTATCTTGCGCTCGGCGCCGTGCTCTATCGTCGTGGTGATTTTAAGCACGTCGCAGAGCATTATCACGAAGCGTGCTTGTGGCTGTTAGGCCCGGAGAGTTTTGCGCAGTTTGAAAAGTTGGAAGCGGCTGCCCCGGCAAAAACGAGTTGTCTTTTGGCGGAAAGCGGATACGCCATTCTGCGCGACGGCTGGAAGAACGGCGAGCATTATTTGATTTTTGATTGCGGCCCGCAAAGTCACGGCCTGTTCGCCGATGAAAACGTTTCGACGGCGCACGGTCACGCCGATCCGTTGAGCATACTCGTGAGCGCGCACGGCCAGCCCATGTTGATTGATAGCGGCATGCTCACGTACAATGGCGAGCTCACGTGGCAAAATTATTTTCGCAGCGGCCGCGCGCACAACACGCTCACCGTGGATGAGCGCAGCGCGAGCCGGCTCGTAGGAAGATTGGGCTATTCGCATGTGCCCGAGGTGCAGCAAACGTTCTCGACGTTTCAGCCCGACTTTGCCGTGGTGGAAGCGATGTATGAAGGTTTTGAATTGGGCGTGCGGCATCGGCGCGGCATCTTTTATCGCAACGAAGAATATTGGCTGCTGTTCGACAGCATGGCGGGAGCAGGCGAGCACACATTGGATCGCTGGTTTCATTTTGCGCCCGAGTGCCAAGTGCATCAAACGAGCGAAGGCGTATCAGCAACATTGCCGCGCTTCGGCAGCTTGCTCTTGCGCGAATTGCGTCCGCATCAAACTGAAGTGGGATTATACAAAGGCGGCGCACAGCCGGAACTGGGTTGGTGCGCGCCGGGCTATGGCGTGAAGCTGCCTGCGCCGGTCGCGCGATTGCGCACACGCGCGCAATTGCCGCAGCAATTCTGCACGTTGCTCGTGCCCTATCGCGGCAAAGCGCCGGCATTGCAACACGAAGTCGAAGGGGTATTCGGAGCGGAGCAGAACAAGCCGTGCGTGGTGCGTTTGGCATCGGCTCAAGGCAATGACCTCATCGTGTTCAATTTTTCCGGCGACGTACAAACCCTCGGCGCATTGACCACCGATGCCAAAGTCGCCTACTTGCGGCGCGATTTGCTCTCGGGCTTCACCACGATTGCAATGGTGCGCGGCACGCAACTGCATCTCAACGCCAAGCAAATTTTTAAATTCGAAAAGCGGAGCGACGCGCGTCTCCATTCGCGCGAGTTGGCTTAATGAGCAAAAAAGCAAAGATTCTCCAAATCGGGCCTTATCCGCCGCCGGGCACGGGCTGGTCGATTCGCATCAAGATGTTGAAGAAGTATATCGAGCGCGCCGGGCATGCGTGTGTCGTGATGAACACGAACAAAAATCGCAAAGCAGCGAGCGACGAGTTCGTGCCGGTGCTGGGCGCGTGGGATTACTTTAAAAAGGTCGTGCATTACTGCGCGCAAGGCTATCTCGTGCATATGCACATCAACGGCAAATCCACCAAAAGCCCGATCCTTGCGCTCATCGCAGAGTTCGTGAGCTTGCTCTTTGGCCGGCGCGCGGTGCTCACGTTTCATGCGGGCGTGAAGCAGGATTATTTTCCCAAGCAGAACAAGTTTTGGTTGGATAACACCTTTCGCTTGATCTTTCTGCTCGCGAAAAAAATCGTCTGCAACAACGAAGAAGTGAAGGCCCTCATCGCGGCGTATGGCATTGCGCCGGAGAAGATCGTTCCCATTCCCGCGTTCTGTTTGGAATATTTGGAAGACAAGGCGCAACTGCCCGAGGCGCTCGCACACTTCATGCGCAAGCACCAACCTGCGCTATGCAGCTACATCTACGTCCGCCACGATTTCAATTTAAATTTCGTGTTCGCCGCGATGCAGCGCGTGCTGCAACAGTGGCCGCAACTCGGCATTGTGTGGATGGGCGCCGATCGCGAATCGCAAGTTCTACAACAAAAGCTGCGTGAGCATGGTTTGGAGCAATGCTCTTACATTGCGGGCGATCTTGATCATGGGGATTTTCTGGCGGTGTTGGAAGCGAGCGCGGCTTATGTGCGCACGCCCGTGGTGGATGGCGTTTCTTCAAGTGTGCTCGAAGCTTTGATGCTGGGCGCGACTGTGGTTGCGAGCGAGAACGGCTCGCGTCCGGTAGGGGTGCTGACTTATGAAGACGGCAACATTTCTTCTTTCGCGCAAACGTTGTTGCGCATTCCGTTGACGCAAAACGGGAAGCCCGCGCTGGATAAAGTTGCGCTCGCAGCCAAGTGGGAGGTGCGCGATACGCTGCGTGAGGAAATCGAGTTGCTCTGTCGCGAAGCCTGATGCTGCAAGCATCAGGCTAGGAGATGCAAACCCCGTGAACGGGGTTGCCACCCAATGGGTGTTTAGCGATCTTCAGATCGCTTTCACCTTTTAGCCTGATGCTTACAGCATCAGACGGAGACCGACGGCATCAGGCCTGTAAAATTCAGGAAGGCACATTAAAATCTTGCTCGCGAAATACCCGAAAAACGCGAAAAACCCTTTTAGTGTATTTTGTGTGTTTCGCGGGCCGCAAAATAGAATCTGCCAAGCAGAATTAGCCACGGTGATCGCGTTGATTCACGATTTCAAATTATAAAAGCTCACCCCTTCACTCCCGTCATCGTAATCCCGCGAATAAAATATCTCTGCGCAAAAAAGAAGACGAGCGCGATGGGCAGCATCGCAATCACGGCCGCGGCCATTTGATGCGTCCAATCTACGCTGTATTGGCTGCTGAACGCGGCCAATCCGATTTCGACGGTGCGCATCTCAGTGCGCGAGGTGACGAGCATGGGCCACAAGAAATCGCGCCACGTTGCCATGAACGCGAAGATCGCGAGCGTGGCTAATGCCGGTTTCGAGAGCGGCAAAATCACGCGCGAATAGATCGTCCACTCGCCCGCGCCGTCGATGCGCGCGGCCTCCTCCAACTCGCGTGGAATCGTCAAAAAGAATTGCCGCAGCAAAAAAATTCCCCACACACTCGAAAGCGAGGGCGCGACCAACGCGGCAAATGTGTTCATCCCGCCAAAAGCATTGACCAATAGAAAAGTTGGAATCAACGTCACAATCGCCGGCACCATCATGGTCGCGAGATAGAGCGCGAAGATTTGCTCGCGCCACTTGAAGCGCAAACGACTAAACGCGTAAGCCGCGAGCGAGCAAAACAGCAATTGCCCCAACACCGCGCCGAGCGTGATGATGAAGGAGTTTAGAAAGTAACGACCAAACGGTTGATACTGCATGGCCTCGTTGTAATTCTCCCAACGCGGCGAGGACGGCAATAGTTTGGGCGGATATTGATAGACTTCGAGATCCGTCATCAGCGAAGTTGCGAGCATCCACAGAAAAGGCAGCAGCATCGAAAGCGCAAGGAGCGCGAGCGCGAGGTAGGTGAGAGTTTGTGAGGGAAAACGGCGCATGGGCGTTTTATCGCATTACTCCGGCAAATACTATCACGACCGTGAAATTTGCACTGATAATGTCGCCAACCACTGCCTACGGTTGAAACCGTAGGCTAGGAGATGAAAGTCCCGTGAACGGGACTAGCCACCAATTGGGTGAGAGCGTCGTTCACGGCGCTTACATCTCCTAGCCCGATGCCTTCAGCATCGGGTGATGGTTGGCGCGAGCACGGTACAAAATTCAGGTAGTAAGGGTTGAGTTGCGTCTTGAGCCGCCCATAAAAAGCAAAACTCCCATGAGAATGCCAAGCATTTTCACGGGAGTTTTATTTTGGGATTACCCATCACAACACAGAGGCCCAACTCGGTGCGGCTCAAAACATCGGATATTCTTCTTGAAAGACATTCACTTTGCCGTTGATGTGCTTTGTGCTGTCGATAATCGCACCGAAGCCGTCGACCACGGTTTGATGGCAGGTCGAACATGCCGTGAGCGGAAAAGGATTGTGGCCCGTGGGCGGCAAGCCGTGACATGAGCCGCATGCCGCGGTGCCGGCATCTGTCCACTTGGGTGCCGCCGAGTTGCCGCTGATCACTGCTGCGGCGTAAATGAAATCATAACGTGATTGGGTTTTGCGCAAGCCCCAATTGCCGTGACAATACGTATTGCCACACGTGTTCGCATTCAAATCATAAACGCCGTTCGGTTTGCGATTGCCGCCTTCCGTAATCAAGCTGCCCAACGGCCCGGCAAACACTGCTTCAGCACGACGATCGTTCTCGCCGATGTGCGACGCGACAAAAAAGTTGCTCGGAACATTGTGGCACTCTTGGCAAACACTCTGCGTGGATAGATTTTTAAAATAAGCAAAGTGCTTTTGGTGCGCGCCCACCGCGGGCGAAGTCGTTGCGGTCTCTCCGTCCAAACCTTCCGGCGGCGCGGCGTTGATCAACTCGCGCGCGTTGCCGTTGCTGTTGCCGTGACAAAGATTGCAACTCTCCGGACCGTCGGCTTGCGTGTGACACGTCAAGCAAGAGGTGCCTTGCTTGGCAATGCTGTAATCCTGCCCGTGGCACACTTGGCAAGAGCGCAAATCATAACTATGATTTTGCAAATAAGATTGATGCGAGTTCGCGCCATTCACCCAGCCCGAGGCCGGATGCGGATAACTCGCGTGGCACGAGCGGCATGAAACGCCCGTGAGGCCGCCGTCGAATTGCGTGCCGTGGCAGCGCCGGCAATCTTCGGCGTCATAGTTTTGCTTCGCGAGCACTTTGCCGTGAAAATTTTCCGACGTGCCCATCAGCCAGCCTTCGCCGTGAACGCTGACTTCGTTTTGCGGCGCAGTGGGCGCGTTCTCCGGCTCGCTGCACGCTTGCAGCAGGAGCGCTGCGCCAAACAAGGTCGAAAGCAGTTTAGTTGAAAGTCTTCTCATCGCAATTTGCCTAGTTGTGATTGTCCGGCATCCTAAAGCTTTGCTTTATTTTTCTGCCACTCATTTTTCTGTCATGGCTTTTGCTCTTTTATCGCTGCGGCGTCAAATCCGTATGGCACAACACGCACGAAGGATCGCGGCCTTCGGCATCGTGACACGCGGCGCACGATTCCATATCGCGGCGCGCGAGCACGGCATGTTGTCCGCCGTCGCCGCTTACGCGCACGAAATCCGGCGCGCGATGTGAAAGTGGCAAGGGTGAAGAAAAGCCCGCGTCTTGATTGCGCGCGTGGCATTCTGCGCAGAAGGTTTGTTGATTGTGGCAAGAGAAGCAATCCGATTGTTTCGCGCGCAGATCGAGGCTATGTACGAACAGATAGTTCAACGCATGCACGTTTTGCTGCACGCCGGGATTCTTTCCCGCAGGCGCAGGCCGTCCCTCCGGCACAGAGCGCGGAAGATCGCCGCGCGTAAATTGCGAGGTCGCTTCGGCATGGCAGGTTTGGCAAAAATTTTCAGAGTGACAAACCGCGCAATCATTTGAGCCGTGCTCGGAGCGCACGAGGCGCTTGTGTTGCTCCGACCAATCCGCGGCGCGATGCGAACTCGGCAGCATGGTTTCGACACGCGGATGGCACGACTCGCAGGCATTCGTGGCTTTCACATCATTATGACACGAGTTGCACGAAGCCATGTCGGGCAAAAACGCGAGGCTCGGCTTTTCGGATTTTTCAATGCCGTTGTGGCACGTTGCGCACTCGGCGTTTTGCTTTTCAATATGCTGCTTGTGGCTGAAGACGATATCCTCACGCGCGGGTTGCGCAAACGCTTCGGGGTTGTCGCCATCCACGTGGCAATACTTGCAATCTTCCGTGTTTTCGCTTTCGACTTGCTCATGACATGCCGCGCATTCGGCATGTTTGGGAAAGAGAAAGTCGTTCGCGCTTTCGCTGGTTTGCGCCGCGGCGTGACACGCGCCGCACTCCGCGCCGAGTTCGGCCACATGCTTTTGATGCGAAAACTTTATCTTCGCCCATTGCGCGGTCGGATCATTCCACGAGGAAGAGCGTGTGCTCTGCGCGTTGGTAAGATTGACGAGCAGCAATAATACACTCAGCGCCGTGAGTATTCCCCCCTTGAGGGGGGTTCGGGGGGTGTTGCTGCATACTTGCTGATTCATCGTATTCCTCAATCGTGATCGTTGCTTTGAGATTGTGCTCGCATCATCGACACCCCCCTGGCCCCCCTCAAGGGGGGAATTGCTGTTGTGAGTATGCTTTTTCATAAGCTCGCCCCCATTTTATTGAAAAACCAATACTGCATGCGAAACAGGAAACGCACGTCGTGCGAGTAGTAGCGATTGTTGAGAAGCTGCAATTGACTATCGAACGTCAATTTCTTCCACGGCCGCACGAGCAGACCCGCGGCGCCGGAGTAGAGCGACTCGCGCTCGGTTTGGTCAGCGTCGAGTTTATACGATGCCCATGAAAGCTGCAAGCTCGGCAACAAGAGGCCGGTGCGCGTGGGATAATAAAACGAAGCATTCACGCCGCGCAAGTCTCCAGCATAGCCGCTGCGTTGCACGAAACTCACCCCGCCATATTTCAAATCCGTGCCCACGGTGAAGCGGAAGGACTCATCGCCTTCATAAAAGATGCCCGCGGCATTGCCGTAAAAACGCAAAGCCTTTTCTTGTTGATAAAAAAAGCCGGCTTCGATTTCGTGATTGTCTTCCACATCAAACAAAGAGAAGAGCGAGTTTTGCGGCAAATGCGGGGAGCGGAAAACATAATTGCCGGTGAGCACGAGGCGCGAAGAAACTTCCGCGCGGGAGGAAAGCTCGGCGCGCGTGAGTTGTTCGGCATGAAAATCATAATCGCTGCGCGCATAGAGCGAAGTCTTGCGGCTCACATACCACGAAGCATCGAACGCGCCGACGCGAAACGCGCGATCGCTCGGCTCGATGTATTGCGTGAAGACGTTGCCAATCGAATCCGCGCGCAGGGCATCATAACCAGGGCGCAGTTGCTTTTTGTCATAGAAGCTCACGCCGAGATTGAGATCGGCGTTGGGCGTCCACACCACTTGGCCGCCAGCCATATAATTTTTATCAAGCTCGTCAATAACTTGGACGCGTTGATCGCGCGGGAGCAGGCCGCCGCCATAAAGTTTCATGCGCCATTCTTTGCCGCGAATTTTAATTTGCGCGCCGTCAATTGTGCCCACGCCCGCACCGGCAAAGATGGGCTGACGGCCAAGTTGCACGTCGGCATGTTGCGCAATGTTCTTCCACTCTAAATAAAAATTGTAGAGCCGCGCTTTGCCGTCGCCCGCGAGTGGCGTGCTGAAATCGCGGTCAAGCTGGCCATAACTGCGCACGAGAAAATTCTTCGCGGCCCAATCGATTTGAAACGTTTGATAGCCGCGCGCCAAACTGTGACTGAGATTCGTGGAGTCGCTGCGCTCATACGCATAGAACGCGCTGGTGAAGCGCCCGGAGAGCGTTTGCGCGTGCAGCGCCAGAGGCGCGAGCGCGCTCCACAGAATAAGTTTGAACCATCGCTTTTGTATCATGCCGCCTGCCTTTTGGGTGTGATCCCTCGGGTACGTTAAGAGTGCCTCACTAAATTTCTCCACGGAGAAACGAGGCCTTTCATTTTGCTTGGGTCAAGTTGCCAAGCTTTTTTATAAAAGTCAAGCCACGGCACAAAACCGTGGCTCAACCAAAGCCATAAAACGGATCATCATACAAGCACGGCGCAAAGCCAACTTCGCTTTGCGCCGTGCTCATTGCAACTCAGAGCCTTTCACCATTGGCTACTTGGCTCTTTTTCTTTTTTGGCTCATTGCTATTTCATCAACACCATTTTCTTGGTGCCCACAAAATCATTCACCGTCAAGCGATAAAAATAAACACCGGACGCAAGCGTGCTGCCGTTAAACATGACCGCATGCTTTCCCGGCGGCACGTTTTGCTCCAACACGGTGACCACTTCTTTGCCCAACATGTTGAACACTTTCAACTCGACTTTGCCGCTCTTGGGCAACGTAAACGGAATGACCGTGACCGGGTTAAACGGGTTCGGATAGTTTTGCTGCAATGTGTAGACTTCCGGCACCGAGGCGACTTCGCGATCCGCAACGCCGGTGAGCGTGCGTTTCCACCAAATGCCGTCCGGGCCGTAGTAATGCATGAGCGTATCCGCGAGCGCGAGGTCTGTGGCTTCATTCCAACGCGTGAGATTCGCATCCGTGCCGACGCCTAACGCGGACACGGCGCCGCTAGCGTTGCGATGGCACGCGGTCGCGCACGCATTGAGCATGCCCACCGTCGGCGTGGTCACGTCTTTATAGAAAATCGTTTTCTCCGGCGGAATCACGTCGAACGTGTGCGTGCGAATGTCATAAGATTTCGCGGTCACCGCAGTCTTCACCAAATGGCAACTGCTGCAACGGCTCGCGCCTTTGGTGTTGTTCGCGTTCTCCGGATCGTAGCTGTGACGCGTATGTTGGCTCACCACCGCGGCAATCGCGCTGCGATTCGCAACGGGATCTTTCACCATGTCTTTGGTGATATTCGCGAACGGCCCGTGCGTCGCATGGCAGGCAAGACATAGCGTATTGTCCGCGTCGGACACTTTGAAATTATCCGCGTCCACTTGCAGGTTATCGACGATTTGATGCTTGCCCGGAGGCTGATGCGGATCGTGACACGTGAAGCAATTCACCGGCACGAACGGATTGGTGGAATGCTTCGAGGTGAGGAACTCTTGGTACTGTTGATGGTGCTGCCGCGCGGTCACGCCGTCGGGCCACACGCCGGGTTTGTTGATAATGAACTTTGCCAACTCGTCGCCGGGGATATAGCTCGTGTTGGTGTTTTCATCCCAGGGAAATTCAAACGTGTCGTGATTGCTGAAGCCGCGGAAGTGGCATTGGCCGCAGGCTTCGAGCTTGCGCTCGTTGCTCGTGAACTTCCCGGGGTTGATGATCTTCTTATCCGTGCCAAAGGCATTCGCGGGATGCAGGCTCGCCGGGCCGTGACACGCTTCGCAACCGACCACGATGTTCGCGACGCTGCTGTTGTTCGCCCACGTGGAAACATACGAAGTGTCGTTGCCCGCAACCACGCGCTGCACGTTGTTGCCGGTGATGTGGCAGCCCGAGCAATTCTTGTCCCACGACTTGCTGCGAAACGTATTGTTGCTCGTGGGTTTGGGATTGCCCGCAGCGTCAAACCAGTTTTGCGGGTTATACGCAACCCAGTCGCCGGTGGAGTTGTCGAGATAGCCTTTGGAATTCCATTGGATCGGCAGCATGTAATAGCTGTTGCTGATCTTCACCAAATAGCGTTGTTTCCAGCCGCCGCCATAGGTGAATTTGATTTCGTACTCTTGTCCGCTCGCGCCGACGCGCCCAAAGAATTTGTCGCCGTCAACGCGTAAGATCACTTGCGCATTGCCGTAGCTCGCGCCCATGCTCACGGTCTTGGTGAAGTCGCCCTTGATGTTTGCCGCAATTGCGGGCAAATGAATTTTCGAATGCAACGATTGATTCCACGTCGTGTACTGATTCCCGAACGCGCCCGCGTGGCACGATTGGCAAGCTTCCGAGCCGATGTAAGTCGCGGTTTGCGCATTGGCCGAGGCAAAAATTGCCAAGATCAATAGCGTACAGATTCTCGTTGTAACATTTTGCATAAGAACTCCTCATCGTATGGCAACACCTAGACATCAAACATGTTAAAGAACAAATCACACTCGCGACATGAACGTCGCGACACAAACTCAACCATTCAAATATAGCACGGCGCAAAGCCAACTTCGCTTTGCGCCGTGCTCATTACAACTTAGAGCCTTTTGCTTTGGCTACTTGGCTCATTATCTTTTTTGGCTGCTTGCCGTCACTTCATCATGATCATCTTTTTGATCGCAACGAAGCTGCCGCTTTCGAGGCGATAGAAATACACGCCCGAAGGCATCACATTGCCCGCTTCATCGCGGCCGTCCCACGATTGCACGTAGTAGGCTGCGCTCTGATTGCGATCCACCAAGCGGCGAACTTCCTGACCGAGCGAGGTATACACGCTCAAACGCACATGGCCGGATTTTGCCAATTGATATTTGATCGCGGTTTCAGGGTTGAACGGGTTCGGATAATTTTGCTCCAACGCATACACGGTCGGCACAGCCACGCTTTGATTCACGTTGGTGACTGAAATCGGCAACTCCGCGGTAAACGAGCTTTGATTGCCGGCAAAGTCAAACGTGGAGAGACGATAGTAATACGTGGTGCCCACATCCAAACCGCCGTCGGCATATTCTGTTGCCGTGAGTTGCGCAATGCGATTCGTTTCGTTGGGCGTGAAGCCAGAGGTGGTGCCGCGATAGATCGCGTAGTATTGGAAATCCGCGTCGATCGCTTCGTCCCACTTCAAGTTCACGGTGCGCGAAACCACATTGGCGGAAACATTACCCGGCGCAAATGGCGCGAGGTTATCCACCGAGTAGCCGCTGTCCGGTTCGGATTCATAGTTCGCGCCGCGCGCAAGGCCGGAGACATAGAACACCGACCAATTTTTGCCCGTAGCGGAGCTATCATACAACGTCGGCGCAACAATGCTATAGGTTTCATAGCCCGCGGCCGGAATAAACGCGACGAAATCCCATGTGCTGCTTGCGGCATCGGCCACGACGAAACGTTTGCCGAGATTGCTTTCGACGCCTTGCGCAATCAACTCTTCTTTAGAGCCGACGCGCACGACATTCGCACCCGCAGTGGCATCCACACGGCGCCACAACGCATAGCCCGTAACCGGATTGGTGGAAATGCCGTCGCCCGGCGCTTTCGACCACGCGACACGCACTTGCTTGCCTTGATCATTCGGCACGTCAGTGATGGAGATAATATCGCCCGCACCGATGTCGCCCGTGGTGAGTGAACCAATCGAACGGCGCAACAATGCCAACGAGTATCCGGCATTGTGCACGCCGTCGCTGCCGTCTTCGGCCACGAAGCGCCAGTTGTACCAGGCTTTCGTATAGAGCTTGCGCTTTTCAACTTGCGCCGGCGTAAGGCCCGGCAACGTCCAATCATAGTTTTGTTTGATGACCGTCGTCGAAGTGCGCGGCGGCAACAGCTTGTCGAGCACGGCGACCATGCCTTCGATTTCTTCGCGCGTGCCTTCAATCGTGCCGTCTTCGTCAAAGTCTGCTTTAGCTTGGATGTCATCAAACGACTTAATCGGGCCGTGGCAGGTTTGACAGACTTTGATATTCTCCACGTCATCCAAAGGATCGGTCGGCGTGCCGTTGTCATACTTCATCGAGTAGGTATGCTCACCAATCTTGTCATGGCCCGGTTGGCCCGCGGCCGGCGTGGCGCTCATGTGACACGTCACGCACGCATCCGCCACGGCAACTTTATGACCCGAACTGCCGATGGGAATACCGTACTCTACTGCATTCGAACCGTCGAGCATGTCGGCTTGATTGCTATGATGCGGGCCGAAGTTCACGCTCAAATTTGCAACGTTGCTGGTGTAATCTTCCGCGTCACGACGGCTGATATGGCATTGCATACAGACTTTGCCCATGCCACCGTAATTCACCACAGTCACGCTGTCGCCCAGCGTCACGTTATCCAAGCTGCGCACCATGTTCGGCAAAACTTCGGAGCGATGCGGATCGTGACACACGGCACAGCTTGTCGGCGCAGAGCCGCTGGTCGGACGCGTGTCCGGCGATTTGGGATCAATGCGACGAATAAAGCCCCAGCCCGAATGGCATTTCGCGCAGCCGGAGTTGATATTGTTCGAAGCCGAAGCCACACCCACGGCATGTAGCGAATTTTTCCACTGAATGCTGATGCGGTTGAACGGCTCTTCTTCATGGCAATAGCCGCAAGTTTGCTCTTCGAGATTCATCGCAATGCTGGTTTTGTCGCCCTTATGCAAACTACCCGGACCGTGGCAGCTTTCGCATTGCGTGTTCGCGCGCGCCGCCAGTTTGGGGTGATTCGCCTTGAGCGCATCGTAATTGCCCGCTTGCAATGTGGTTGGAAAAACCCAACCCACTTCTTTTTGTATGTCGTCAAAACCGTCATTCACGGCAGAGGCCGTGGCGTCATAGCCGGTGCTATGGCATTCCAAGCAGCTTTGACTGAAATGCGTGCCGTATTGCCCGTCTAAACCGGCTTTCAAAGACTTGGCATGCCCGGTCTTGGTCCACGCCGTAAAATTCGCGTTATGACACAACGCGCATTGCCCGGCCGCTACATCGACCGGCAAGCCGTCCATCAAACCCACGCCGACAAACTTCGCTGCCGTGATCGTCACCGAGGCCGGAGCACTCGTTCCCGCCGAAGTGGTGACCGTCAACTGCACCGTATATTTGCCGACGATGTCCGGCTTGAAAGTCGTTTGGAGCTTGTTGGTGCTATCTAAAGTCGCGGTCGAACCTGCGGGGGGCGTGAGACTCCACGCATAAGTTGTCACTGTGCCCGTGTTCGCGCTGCCTTTGAGATAAACCAACTGCCCCGTGCCTACGACCGACAAACCCGTTGACCGCGGCGAAGTCCAGCCCAGATTCGTAATCTCCTGTAAGCTGTAGCCTTCGATTTTAATCACCGCAGTCGGCGCTTGCGCGAAGGCCGGCGTAACGAGAAATGCCGTGACCAACAGCGCCAGCATGCACCACAATAACATTCGTTTCATAAAGCACCTCCTAAACAGTTCTTCACATCATATGTTCGGTGCAGCATCACATCGTTCTTTTTGCCTCCTCACCTCACTTTCATGAAATTGGGGAGCGATGATTTGAAGGACAACAAGGCAACACCCGCGCCTAAAAAAACACGCAGAGCGCAGAGTTCAACTGTTGGAATTACAATGCGACTATTTCAAAATGAAACGGCGCATTATCAGAGATGGGAAAACCGCAACGCGATTTTTGCAAAGCTGCGAGGCATGGCATAATCTGGCTCTCAATAATTGTCGCTGGCGAATAGTAAATGGCCCATTGCCAATTCAAAAAATCTTCGCGGTCGCGATTGCTTTTCCAAAGCACACCATACGGCCGCAGTCTCATCCGCCCGCGGCCATGCCGTGGCATTCGTGGCAGCTCGTCTCTTTCCATGCGTCACCGATGTCAAGCGGATGGATAAACTCCAAGCCTTGCAGACTTGCTTGCTGCACGTCTTTGCCGTTGCCTTGCTCAATAATGGTGTGGCAGACGTTGCAGTCGTTCGAAATGACTTTGCCTTCCGGGCTTTGATGCTGCCCATCGTGGCAACGATAACAACCGGCACTGAGAAAGTGGCCAATATGGTTGGGATAAGCCCGCCAGTTGGCTTTCATATGAGGAAAATTGTTGCGTTGATAAATCTCTTGCACACGTTGAACGGCAATGTTGAGCGCCGCGCCCTTTTGCGCCGCGGCTTCGGGATAGCCGTTCGCATAAAACGCGCGCAGGCTCGAATCAATCTGCGCGAGCGCGATTTCTTTGCTCGCATATTCCGGCGCGAGCGCCTCGGCCGCGGCGGTCTTGATCGCAGGCAGCGTCTTGTCGATCAAGCCGTGCTCCAGCGCTTTGTTCAAAGCGAGATTCGGCGGCTCAAAAATGTGCGCGGGCCGGTTGTGGCAATCGATGCAATCCATGGTGCGCACGCGCTCGGGTTGCTGCGCCGCGCTATCGGCATAGGTCGCGTCCGTGGCGTAAACCGTCACTTCGCCTTTGGCGTTCGTCGAACGCACCCAGGGAATGACCTCGCGCGACTCGTCACTCGACACATACTCGATCTTGTTCGCGATGTTCATGTGCCAATGAATGCCGGAAGTATGCCCGTGCTCCGGCGAGCCGCCGCCGATTTTAATGAGCAGATTATAAGCCCAGCGCGTGTTCTCTTCGTCTTTCATGAAATGCACCCGCGTGTCTTGTTTATTGCCAAAAAAAGCTTGCGGCCAATGGCATTGCTCGCAGGTTTCGCGCGCAGGCCGGAGGTTTTCAATCGGCGTGGGAATCGGTCGCGGATATTTGTTGAACATGACGGAGTACACTTGATACGCGCCGGAGAGTTTGGATTGCACATACCACCCCGCGCCGGGCCCAACGTGGCAGCCCGCGCACGTCACGCGCGCATGCGGCGAGTTTTGATAGGCCACAAACTCCGGCTCCATCACGGAGTGGCAAGTTTTCCCGCAGAACGCGGTGGATTCGGTAAACTCGTACGCATGATAACTGCCCACGCCGGTGAAGAGCAGGAAAACCGTAAGCACCGTGATCGTGATCATGGTCATCCGGCGATGATGCGGGAGATTGAGATCCACGCGCGGCAGGCTCGGCAACGCGTCCGATTTCGCCCGGCGGCGATGCTCGCGCCACATGCCGAGCGGCACGAGCAACAAGCCGAAGATCAGGATAATGGGGAAGACGATAAAATTGATGATGCCCAAATACGGCGTCGAAGTTTCCGCAAAGACATCAACGAAAAAGAGAAATAAAATCGCGCCAAAGCTGATTGCGGCAATGCCGGCGCCGACCATGCTGATGAAGTTATAAAACGACCCTGGAAGTTTACGACTGCTTGCACTGGACAAATCCATGCGTTCCTGCCTCCGATGAGAGTGATGAGTTAAGTTGTAGGCCTTTTTTTGTGATGTCATCCGGGAAGGACCTGCCCTCGTACTCGGCTCTCTTCCCTGCGTGAGGATAGGTGCTTCCAGAATGACAATATCGAAGAGTTGCAAAACTACCGCATTGAGCACCGGCTCATTTGACTTCGGCGCGCGAGGACTTTTGCCGCGCGCGGGCATAAAGCCACGAAGTCAACAACAAGATCACGCCGAGCGCCAAAAACGAAAGCACACGAAAGCCCGCCTCGAGGCGCGCCATGTCGACAAAGAATACATAGATGATCGTAAGAAAGAGCGTGAGCATCGCCATCCAACGATACTTTTTGTTGTGCAACAAAAGGCTCATGAAGAAATAAAACAGCGCCGCGCCGAGCCACGAAAGGCTCACATAAGGCGCGGGCACGGCGTGATACAAACCATAGGGCACAATGATGAACGCCGAGGCGAGATAGGCATTGCGCATCAGCTCGGTCTTCAGCGCGAGGCGCTCGGTTTTCCAATTCAACAAGCGCGCGCTCAATAACGCGACAATCGCATAGCTGAGATTCACCGCGACCGTGGAAGGCGCGAGCTTCAGATAAACCAGGAAGATCAACAAATAGATCGCGGTGTTCGCGACCACGAGTATTTGTGAACGGAACCAAATCGCAGTGGAAATGACGAGCAAGCTTTGCCAGCCGAGCCAGATAAAGTATTGCGGCGAATCGAAGCGCGCGAAAATGGCGACGCTCAACGCGAGATAGCCGAAACAAGCATAGAACGAAGTCGCGAAACGGCTGGCGCGCAGCCTCCACGCGGCCAGAGCGAAAGCAAGAAACAGCGCCGCCGCGGCAAAGTTGCTGGCGGCCAGTTGTTTTTCGAAAAACGTTACGCCCACCAACGTGACCATACCAAAGAAACCCAACCCATTCGACAAAGGCAACAGAACTTTTTTGATATCCCCAAGCTCGTCTTCTCCGCGCCAAAAGTTGGGTTGCGCAAAAATCAGCGCGTAGAGAAATAAGTAAACCAAATTGTTTTCATGCTCCGCCACAGCATTGAGCGCATGGCCGGCAATGGGATTGCCCACCAGCCACAACAAATGCGTGGCGTAAGTGAGCACGAGCGCAAGTAGGCCGGCGTTCTCAAAACGAAATTGCAGCATGAAATAGACTGCAATCGCGGCCAGCAACACGGCGAGCGCGAGCGTAAAGTGCGTTTTATCGCCGACCAATGCGGTGGTGTAGCCGAGAAAGATCGCGACGACCGTGAGCAATTCACTTTTGCGCCGCGCCGCCAAATAAAAAAGCAGAACATTCACTGCGAGCAGTCCCGCAAGCGCCGCCGCGGTGCTCGCGATGACGGGATTCTCGCTATAGAAGTGCAAACGCAGAACGGCATAATAGAGCAGCACCAATCCGCCGCCGAAGAGCATGCGCGAAAGATAGGGATAATTCTCGCGCCACATGCGCGAGACCGCGAACAAGCCGGCCACGGCGAGAAAGCCGAGGGCGCGATGCAACAACGGCGGCAGAAACGCGAAGGGATACGCAATGAAAAACGCGGTGCCGAGAATCAAAGCCACGAGGCCGACACGCGCGAGCCAATACTCGCCGATCTTTGATTCGAGCGCGGCCTCTTTCGCCTCGGCCGTAGGCTCGAGGTCGGCTTCCGCAGGCGCGGTTCCCGTTGCCACACCAGGCAATGGGCCGAGCTGCAGGTAGCCTTCAATGCGCGCAATACGCGCCTCTAAACGTTGCAAACGTTCTCGCTCTTGTTCAATGAGGAGAACAGAAGCCTCTTCTGCTGTGCTCATATGGACCTCTCACGCTGCCAGAGATTAAACAGAGGATGAATCATCTTTCTTGCGTGAAGCAATTTATGCCCGCCCTTGCCACTCTTCATCTCTTCTGCGAATCTTCACATACAACGCCGCGGCCACAGCGAAGATAATCACCATCGATACCGCGAGGCCTTTGCGGCGGAATTGCAATTCAGCGAGCGCGGCGCGCCCCAGTTCGACCGCTTGCGTCGCGAGTGTGGCACCGGTTTGCGAGCGCTCGCGCAGGATCGCGGCGCGATAGTTATGAATCTGCGTACGCGCTTTGATCAACTCATCATCCGCAGAGGCGATGATAAACTTGGCTTCGCTTACTTCCATGCCCGCGCGTTCGGCGCGCGTCACCAAACTGTCCGCGGTGTGAATGCCGTCCTTCAAATCCGTGAGAATCGTAAACATCTCCGCGCCGTTCTTCCACCCTTCGCTGCCGGATTCATGGCATTGCGCGCACGCGAACTCCGCGCTCGCGGGGTTGAGGCGCTCGTCCGTCGGCTTCGTGATTTTATGATTGCCGTGACACGCTTCGCATTGCGCCAATCCCATTTCGGCATAGATGGGCGCATGTGGGCTTTTCTCAAACAACTCCGCGTTGTTGATATGGCAGCGGCCGCACACGTGCGAGATGGAAGCCACGTCCGGCGGAATCGCGCCGTGATTGCCGTGGCAATCATTGCACGCGGGCGCGGCGAGATCGCGTTTGCGCAAGAGCGCTTGTCCGTGCACGCTCGAATCGTAATCCGCGACTTGCTGCGCGCCGATGGGATAGCTTGCCATGTATTCGGCATTGCCATGACAACGCCCGCACGTGGCCGGCACATTCAACGCATAGACGGAAGAGCGCGAATCATTCGCCGCGAGAATGCCGTGGTTGCCGTGGCAATCGTTGCACACCGCGACTTTTTCATCGCCCTGTTCAAACAAACGCTTGCCATGATGACTCGTGCGATACGTGGCGAGTTGATCCGTGGGCACTGCGGGATTATACTTTTTAATTAAAGCCGGATCGCTATGGCATTTGCCGCAAAGCTGCGGTATGGTTTTGCGATTCGGTTTTCCGACATAGCCCGCGGCACGGCTCATCGCGGCTTCGGGATCTTCCGCGACCGCCGGACTCGGATTGCCGCCGTGGCAACTTTCGCAGCCGAAGCCGTTGTGCGCATGCACGTCATTTTCCATCATCGTCACCGGCGCGAGCAACTCGGCGTCGAGTTGTTTATGACACGTGATGCAACTGCTCTCCTGCGCTGTTTGGGCGAGGGCAGAGGGCATAGAGCAGAGGGCAAGGAGCAAAGAGCAGAGGGCAAAGCGCAGCGCGCTAGGCACTAGGCTCTTCGCTTTCTGCCCTTCGCCCTCCGCTCTCCGCGCTTCAAAACGTTTGCGGTATGACATAGGCGATCAGGCTCATGATGATGATGAATGCAATTGCGGCCCAGCCGAAAGCCGTGAACCAACGCGAGGTGCGCGAGGCTTCGGGGCGGCGGTCAATAAACGGCATGAACAACCACGCCATGCCAAGCAAGCCAAAGGCGAAAATGCCGAGCACTTCTCCATCCATAAAAAAAACTTGCGCCGGGATGTATTTCAGCGTTTGAAACATGAAAAGGAAATACCATTCCGGCCGGATGCCCGGCGGCGCGGGCGCGAAGGGATCCGCCTTCTCGCCCAACTCCCACGGAAAAATCGCCGCGAGCGCAGCCAATAGCCCGAGCGCTATGAGCCAGCCCAAAAGATCACGCAAGAGAAAATAGGGAAAGAAGGGCATGGGTTTCCGTTTCGCTGCGGCTTCGCTTTGCGCGGGCGGCACGCTCATGCCTTGCACTTGCACAAGCAGCAGATGAATGAACAACAGCCCGGCGGTGAGCATGGGCAACACCGCGACATGAATGCCGAAAAAGCGCGTGAGCGTTGCGCCGGTCACCTCTTCGCCGCCGCGCAGGAAGATGAGAATATCGTGGCCGATGAACGGAATGATGGAAGCGATCTCGGTGCCGACTTTGGTGGCGAAATAAGCGAGCGTATTCCACGGCAAGAGATAGCCGCTGAAGCCGAAGCCGAGCGCGAGAAAGAAGAGCAGCACGCCGGAAATCCACGTGACCTCGCGCGGCTTGCGATAAGCCTTCATGAAGAACACGCTGAACATGTGAATCATCGCCGCGGCGACCATCAAGTTCGCGGACCAACTGTGAATCGAACGAATGAGCCAGCCGAATTGCACTTTGGTCATGATGAACTGCACGCTCTCAAACGCGGCCTCGGCAGTGGGGCGATAATAGAGCAAAAGCAAAATGCCGGTGCCCACTTGCACGAGAAAGAAAAACAGCGTCATGCCGCCGAGATAATACCAAATCGAGTGGCGGTGCATGGGCACGGTTTTCTTCTTGAAAAAATACGCGACCGCGTCGAGCGGGAAGCGGTCTTTCCAGAAACTGGATTTCTCTGTCGAAGGGTTCATAGAAATAACCGCGAAGAGGTTATGATTTTTGTGGAAGACACAGCGCCGATGAAAGGCACAACGCATGGAACGACGCTAAAACGGGAAAGCAGGAGAGCCCTTGGCTCCTTGCCACTATGCTTGTCGAATCACCACGATTTCCTCGCCGCGCACTTCGACGCGATATTCCTCCAGCGGACGCGGCGGCGGACCGGCGATGTTACGTCCGGCCAAATCGAAATGCGCGTTGTGGCAGGCGCACCAAATGTGCTTGAAATCATCACGATACTGCACGGTGCATTGCAGGTGGGTGCAAACCGCGGAGAAGGCGCGATATTCGCCCTCCGGCGTGCAGACGAGAATTCCCGGTTTGTTGCCGAAGCGGAAAATCTTCGCTGCATTCGGTTTCACTTCGCCGACCTTCGCGGCGACGACGTCGTTCTGCACGGCTTGCGGAATGGCCGGCGGCATGATGTACTTCAACACAGGGAAGAAGACCGACCCCAACATCGCTAAAACACCGCCACCGAGGAAGTAATCCAGAAACGAACGCCGTGTCACTTCGGGGATTTTTTTTCCCATGCTTCTCCTCACGGTTGAAATGGTTCAGACAGCGGTTAGGATGAATAAGAAAGCACATGGCCGAGCGCAAAGCAGCAATGCGCGGGGTGAATAAACGCGCCTCGCGCACTTCGAACGCAAGGCGCTCCCGTTCAATTCCCCTAAACTGCGAATGCGAACTTCAAGCTACTTGTAGCCGAACAACACGGAATAAATAATCAAGCCGATCAAGATCACGCCGAGGCCCAAGAAGAAGAAACCAAACACATGAACGGCTTTTTTATATTTCGGCGAGAAAGTTTTGGTGACAAGCACCTTGCGAAGTTGTCCGCTCTCTTTTAGCTCTTCATATTCGCGCGGGCGCGTGGCTTTGTATTCTTCCAACGGCGTCACGCCGGTGAAGATGACCGGATCGAGCGGAAAGGCTTCGGGTCGCAGGTGGGTATTGAAGAAATGCACGGTGAAAATAAAGCCGACCGCAAGCAAAGCTTCGTCGCTGTGAATGATGGTGGCGACATTGATCAACCAGCCGGGAAAAAGTTTGGTAAAGAACTCCGGGAACCAGAGCATCAGGCCCGAGGCGCCGATGATGGCCACGCCCCAAAACACGGCGAGGTAATCGAACTTTTCCCAATAGGTCCAGCGGCCATAGGCCGGGCGTTCGCCTTTGCCGAAGAACCATTTGATCGTGCCAATAAAGTCGCGCACATCTTGCTTATTGAACCACAGCGACTTGGCATCGAAGATAAACTCGCGCCAAGTTTTGCGTTGCCGGCTCTTATTGCGCAGGAGGGTATAGACATGATAGGAGAAATAGCCGAAAGTGATAATGGCAGCCAAACGATGAATTTTGCCCGCCACCGCCACGCCGCCGAGCAGGTTTGCCAAGAAACCCGCCCACGGCATGTTTGAAAACTTGAGCATCATGCCGGTGAGCGCGAGCGACATGAAACTGGTGATGACAAACAAATGCGTGATGCGCTGCGCCAG
Source organism: bacterium (assembly GCA_041918175.1). Lineage (GTDB taxonomy): Bacteria > Zhuqueibacterota > Zhuqueibacteria > Zhuqueibacterales > Zhuqueibacteraceae > JABWAN01. The sequence goes on along the minus strand of JAYRWE010000027.1, from coordinate 8,299 downwards.
CGAGAAGCGCTGGATATAATACCGGCCTTCGTGCTGCGCTTGCGCCTGCTTGCGTTTTTCTCGGATGATTGCAAATGAGCGCGGCAGCCACAGCAGCGTATGCACGCCGAAAAATCCGAACACGGAAATGAGCAGGCCCGTCATGGCCCAGTAAGTATAAAACAGAATCGGATACTTCACTTTGTCATGATGCGTCGCGTGCGTGAGATAGCCGGTGAAGCGGCGCGTGGCATCCGCGTGGCATTTTTGGCACGTGCTCACCACATTGCTCATGCCCACCGACGAGTTGGGATTGTTCACACTCAAAATGCCGTGCGCGCCGTGACAATCAGAACACTTTGCCGCTTTCAAATAGCCCAGGCGATACGCTTTGCCGTGCATCGTATCGAAATATGTTTCCGCCAATTCTTTGTGGCACGAGCCGCATTGGTGCGTGACTTCGGTGACGAACGCATCGCGCTCCACGCGCGTAATGCCGTGCGCGGAATGGCAATCCATGCACGTCGGCAATTTCTTTTCGTTCTTGCTCGTGCCTTCACTCGCCCAATGCACACTTTTCACGAAATCTTTGTAAATGCCGCGATGGCACGTCGCGCACGTGGCGGGAATGTTCTTGGGGTTGACCGAGGAGCGCTCGTCGGTGTGCTTCAACACATAATGCGAATTGTGGCAGTCAGTGCAAATCGCCACCGGCAACAAACCTTTCTCCGTGAGGCCTTTGCCGTGCACGCTCGAGGAGTAATCGTAAAGCACGTTGACTTCCGCGAGACCCGGCGTTTTCTCCGCCTTGCCGTCTTTGCGATGACACTCGCCGCACAGCGTTGGAATCGCCGCGCGATACGTCGGCGAAGCTTCGTCCATGCGCGATTTGGTAGCGTGGCCGTTGCCGTGGCAGGTGGTGCAATAGGGCGCGTCTTCCTTCTTCTCAAAATGCGCCTGGCCATGACCGCTTTGCGCATATTCTTCCGCCATTTTCGCGTGGCAATTGGAGCAATCCACTTGGCGCACGGTTTCACACGGGCGCGCAAGTTTGGGATCGATATCCGCGTGGCATTTCACGCAAGGAATCGTTTGATGCACGGAGTTGCCCAAATCCCGCGCATTCACCACCAAAGAAACGGTTTTGCCTTCAACCACTTTGTGCGTGCCTTCCTTTTCATGGCAGCGCATGCAGTCGCGATCGGCAATGTTGAGCACGAGCGAGCCGCGGCGCAGCTTGTGCGGCTGATGGCAATCGGTGCATGCGGGAATGGCGCCCGGACGTTTTTCCCATAATTCGCCGCGAATGACTTTTTGATGCACCTGCTCAATGCGCGCGTGGCATTGCATGCAAGTGCCCGCAACATTGTGCAAAGAGATCGAAGACTTGGGCAGCGTGTGCGGCAAAATCATGTGGCCGCCGTGGCAATCCGTGCAAGTGGCGGAAACCATCAGACCTTTTTTGAACAGGCCCTCGCCATGAATGCTCTCGCTATAATTTTCGAGAATATTGTGCTCGGAGATGTTGTATACGTTTGCCACCGGCGCGCCTTCGCGATGGCATTTGCCGCACAAATACGGAATGTTCATTTTGAATATCGGCGACTCGGGCGCGCTCTTCGCGAGCACGTCGTGTTTGCCGTGGCATTCCGTGCAGGTGGGCGCATATGGCGCATTGCGTTTCGCGGCTTGCCCGTGAATGCTCGCATCATAATCGAGCTGCACGTCATCATGGCAATTCGCGCAGTTGACCGGAGCCAGCTTTTCGGGGTGAGGAAATTCTTCGACCGCGGCCTCGAGGTGGCAACTCGCGCACTCGACCTCTTTGTGAATGGACTTGCCGAGCGTGCGCATATCGACAAACAATGAAATCTGTTTGCCGGCGCGCTCCGTGGTCAAGCTCGGATCGGAGTGGCATTCGAGGCAGGCTTCTTTGTCCTGCGCGGATACCACCACGAAGCTGCCCAACAACAAGAAGGTCGAAAGAATCGTTGCAGGTTTCATGCAGTTGCCTCAAGAATTTCTCGCATACAAATCTATCACACAATAAAATGAGGCTACACGTCGATCAATACTCGCGCGACTTGCTCAGTAACCACAATCAGGATTAACGCTTTTCCGTGGTATAAATGGTTTCGGCTTCCGTATCCGCGGCAGCGCTTTCTGCTTTCAGCCGCGCCAGCTCGCGTCCGTGCTCCCTTTCCATCTCATGCTCGGACATCATGCCGTCGACCATGCTTTGATTGAGCGGATACACTTCGGGATTGAAGATGACGTAATAAAAATGCCAAACAATGATCGCCAGCGTCGCAAGCCAAGCTTCGTAGAGATGGATAACCGTGAACACATCCATCATCCACAGCGGAAAAATTTGCAGCGCGGTGTTTTCGAACCAGAGCAGGAAACCCGTAATTGCCATCACAAGCGTGCCCCACACCAAAGCCCAATACTCCGCTTTTTCCATGTACGAAAAATGATCGAACTCCGGCGCGGTGCTGCGTTTGCCGAGCATGAAATTCAGATTGGCTTTGAAATCGGTCCAATCCACACGGCTCGGGACAAAGGCCTTGAGTAAAAATCTGCCGCGCGGCGTGAAGACCATGTAGCCGAGATGATAAAAAGAGAGAACCACCATCACCACCGCGGCGATGCGATGCATCCAGCCGCGCAGCGCAAATTCGCCTTCCAACAGCAAAAGCGGTTGCACCCACGCGGCCTCGGGATATTTCAGCGCAAAGCCGGTGATGACGAGAATGATGAACGAGATCGCGAGTATCCAATGCTGATAGCGCTCGCCGCGCGTCCAGCGTTCGAAGTATGGATGATTGTTGTTCATAAGGCTCAAGCTTTGGTTAAGGCCTCCGCGCCCCATGTGTTTTGATTTTTAAACTCGGCAATCAAGTTTTGATTTGCCACGGCATGGCCGTGTCATGAACTGTTCATCAGCGCAGCAGAGCAAGCCAGGGCAAAACCGTGACTGAACACTACCGATTTTCTATCGTGACGATTTTAACTCAAATGAGTTATAACCTGATTGAGTTATAACTCATTTGAATTAAAATTTGGCAGAGTGATTTCAAAACGCTCTGCCCGCAAATTACTCCGCCATAAATTTTCACAACTTTATTCGCGCCGCAGCGCGTGTTTGCTCTTGCGCACGAAATCCAGGCCATTGTGCAGCACCATGCCGCCAATGACGATCACAATGAGCGTCACATAGATCACCCGCACCACGGCAATGGCCTGCCCTTCGCCTTCTTCGTCGCTGAGATGCACCGCACCGCGCGCAAAATTTTCACCGGCGTTGGGATGGCATTGGCCGCAGGTTTTTGTCAAGTTCGTGGGATTGATCATCGACTGTGGATCGCTCGAAGGCAGGATGTTGTGCACGCCGTGGCAACTGCCGCAATTGGCCACTGCCAAACGGCCGGAACGCAAAGCCAACCCGTGATAGCTGTCTTTGAAAGAGGTGAGGCGCTCCGCCCGCATGCCGTATTTTTCCACGATGCGGCTCGAAGCATGACAGCGGCCGCATGTTTCCACGGCAACATTCTGCGCCGCAGTGGGCGCGCTCGCAATTTGCGGCGATTCGATGCCGTGCTCGCTATGGCAATCGGTGCAGACCGGCGAATCTTTCGAGCCGCGCGCTGCCGCAACGCCGTGCACGCTTTGTTCATACTCTTGCGTGATCGCGGCATGGCACTGTCCGCACGTTTGCGGCACATTAAAATGATTTACTTTCGAAACGGGATTGTTTGCTGCAAAAATTTTGTGATTGCCATGGCAACTGCTGCAGGTCGCGGCGCTGTCCACGCCCGCAACGGTCAAACGACCGTGCACGCTATGGCTATAAGCTTTGAAGGGATCTTTAATCGGGATGTGATATTTTTGCACGAGGGTCGGATTCGCGTGGCAGCGTGCGCAGGTGAATGCAAGCTGCCGCGGATTCACCCATGAGAGCGAATCCGCGGTTGCGCGAATTTCATGGCTGCCGTGACAATCGCCGCATGTGGGCGTATCAGCCGAACCGTTTGGCGCGTGAATGCTCGCCGCCACTTCCAGCATGGCGTCTTCATGGCAAGTGGCGCACGCTGCCGCGGCAAGCTGCTCCGCATGCGGAATTTCTTTTACGTCGGCATGACACGTAATGCAATCAAAGCCGGCATGCACTGAATGCTCTGTGCTCTTTTCTTCCACAAACAAAGAGCGCGCAACACCGGCGCTGTCGGTAACGACCAAGCTGGTATCGCCGTGACACGTATAACAATCACTGTTGGTGATTTGCGCCCATGCCATCGCCGGCATGAGCGCAACTATGAAAAAAAAGTATGCGAGCCTGGACCACCGCTCACGCCGCAGTTTCATTGCTCGACTCCATTGCTCCAAAAATCCACCGCTCCATGAACCCACGCTGCTATTGCTTCGGGGTGGGATGCGCAATCTTCTTGCTCATCTCGGCGAAGTTGAAGGCTTTGAACGTGGGGCTTTCGGCGTTATGACATTTCACACAGTCTTTTTCAGTCGGTTTCATCAAGCCCACGGTTTCGCCTTTCACCTTGCCGGCATCAATGTCTTTCATTACCGCCATGCTTTTATAATCCGAGCCGGGGCCGTGGCACGACTCGCAGCCCACGCCTTCGCCGGCTTTGAAGGTCGGCGCCAATTGCGCAGCAGCAACGCCGTGCGCGGTGTCGTGACATTTCAAGCACGACGCATCTTTTTGCGGATCGGCAATGCCTTTTTTCTGCGCAATCTCTTTCGCCGCGGGAGAAGCCAAGGTCGCCATTGCTTTGGAATGCTGACTGTCTTGCCAAATTTTAAACGCCGCGCCGCTCTTGGGCAGCATGTGACAAGCTTTGCATGCGTTCGCGCCAACGTATTTGAATTTGCTCTGCGCGAAAAGCATAGCGGGCAACAACAGCGCCGCAGCAACGAGCATGAACACGCGAGATCTTTTCATGAAGCGCTCCTTTTGGTCATAAAGTTGAAAATTCTTTTTAATCGCCCTTGGGGCTAGGCTCAAGATATAATCTAACGCAACAAGTGCAATTCTATTTTTTATTTTTTTCTCATTTCTCTCGCTCCCACGTTTGAAGTGAGAGGGTAGTACACGCGCTTCGCGCGACGGGTGCTGTCATCCCGCCTCTTCCTCGCGGACGCAAAGCGTTAGCCGCGGCATTCCCATGCGGAGCGCGGGAACCAGAGGCTTTTATCCAACCAAACTTGCTTCTCGCTCTGCGTTGAATTTGCGTTGCGGTGCGTGATGAGGCCGTCCGTTTTTTTGCACGAGAGGGCGCGGCTCTATCTTAGCCTGAACCGCACGCCGCGTGAGCGGCACCATCGCCAGCATCGTGCCCAATGCCATCACCCATCCGCCGATCCACAGCCAACGCACGAGGGGATTCACATACAGCGAGAACGTCGCCAATTCTTTTTCTTGATCATAACCCGCGAGCACTGCATATAGATCATCGCGCCACGTCGAGTATAGCGCCACCTCGGTGCTCGGCTGCTCGTGGGTGAAATACGCGCGTTTTTCGGGGCGAAGCTTTTGCTCAAATTTATTATTGAGGAACACCGTCAACTCGCTTGCCATCCATTGCTTCGCTGCGTCGCTGCCAAATTCCATGCGCTCGAATTGCAACGTGTAGCGGCCAATCATAAATTTCTCGCCCGGTTTCACCGTAATCTCGTCATGCTTCGTAAACGCCGCGCCGCTAACGCCGACAAAGATGAGCACCATGCCTAAGTGCACGATATAGCCGCCGTAGCGTCTTTGATTGCGCGCGAACAAATGCCACAACGCCGCGAGCCAATTTTCTTCATGCGCTTGTCGCCGCGCGAGCACGCCGCGATAAAACTCCTGTACAATCGTCGCGGTCACAAACACGCCGAGCGAGAGTGCGAGCAGAGCATAAAGCTGCCGCGCTTCTAATAACCAAAACAAAACCGCGGCGAGCAACGTGACGATTGCCGGCCACGTGAACTGTTTGCGCAAATTCTCCGGCGAGCTTTTGCGCCAGGCGAGCACCGGGCCGATGCCTGTCAACGCCAGCAGCGCGAGCGCAATCGGGATATTCACTTGATTGAAGAACGGCGCACCCACCGTAATCTTCACGCCGCGCACCGCTTCCGAAATGAGCGGGAAGATCGTGCCCCAAAACACCGCGAACGTCGCGCCGAGCAGCACGAGATTGTTCAACAAAAATGTGGACTCGCGCGAGACGAGCGACTCCATGCGATTGCGCGCGCGCAAGAGATGAACGCGCCGCACCAAGGCCCAAATGCAAAACGCCGTGCTCGTCACGAGGAAGATGCCGAACATCGGGCCGATGCCCGATTGCGCGAACGCATGCACGGAAGAGATAATGCCGCTGCGTGTGATGAACGTGCCGAAGATGCACAACTCGAACGTGAGGATGATCAACACCATGTTCCAAATTTTGAGCATGCCTTTTTTTTCTTGAATCATGATGCTGTGCAGAAACGCGGTGCCCGTGAGCCACGGCATGAGCGAGGCATTCTCCACCGGATCCCACGCCCAATAGCCGCCCCAACCGAGTTCGACATACGCCCAGCGCGCGCCGAGCATGATGCCCATGGTGAGAAAGAACCACGGAATCAATGTCCAATAGCGCACGTTCGAAACCCAACTGTCATCAAGCTTGCCGGAGAGCAACGCGGCGAGACCGAACGCGAGCGGCACGGCCATGCCGACATAGCCGAGATAAAGCAGCGGCGGATGCGCGGCCATCGCGGGATGTTGCAACAACGGATTCAAGCCATGACCGTTGGCCGGCACTTGCGCGAGCAATGCAAAGGGCGGCGCGAGAACCAACAAGAGCACATTAAAGAAGAGCACAATGCCCATGAGAATCGCGATCACATACGGCAGCGTTGCCAAATTGCGGCGACGGTAAATGAGCAGCACCGCAACCGTGAACAGCACGAGCAACCATGCCCAGAGCAACAACGAGCCGGCTTGCCCGCCCCAAAACGCGCTGAACTTGTAGAGAGTCGGCAACTCGCGGCTCGTATAGCTTGCCACATATTCCACGCGAAAGTTTGAGGTCGCGAGATTGTAGAAGAGCAACAACGCGGCTAGTGAGAGCAATCCGCCCGCGGCGAGCGTGGCATTATATCCGCTCGCAATCATCGCCGCGCCGTGGCGCTCGCGTTGAATGCCGAGGCTTAAAATGATGATGCTATACAGCGTCGCGAAACTCGCGAGCCACAATAGCCATGGGCCTAATTCGGGCATGATCTGCTCCAAAATTTAAACGAAAGAGTTATGACAGAAAAATGTAAGACAGAAAAATAAAGACGGCCTGTTTTTGCTCACGGTGATTGCCTTATGCCTGCGGACAAACATTTTTCCGTCTTTCATCTTTCTGTCATCGCTTTTGATTTTAAATCGTTTTGCCGGTAATTGTTTTGCATTCTTAATTTGCTTCATTGCCTTCATGCTCCGGCACGGCTTCATACTTCGAAGCGCATTTCGTAAAAATATGCTGCGCCGCAAACACGCCCGCGCCGAGGTATTTGCCTTCGACAATCACTTCATGATTTTCACGAAACGTGTCAGGCAGGATGCCTTGGTATTGCACGCGCATCGTTTCATTGTCCGCGAGCATGTCGAACTCATACGAAGTCGCCGCATGCGAGAGCAAGCTGCCTTCGACCACTGTGCCGGTGAGACGCAGCCCGCGACCTTCATACTTCGCCGGCTCCGCTTTTAACTCCTTCACCGTGATCGTATACACCATCGCCTCTTCCATGCCGCTGCCCACGAGCACGATGAACGTGGCGAGCACCGCAACAATGACGACGTAAATTCTAAAATTTCGCTTATACATGACCGCCTCCGAATGAGAACACGAAGCCAACTTTGTGCTGATCGTTGTCAAACCACATGCCGCTCCACCTGTGACGCCGTCTTCTTAGCTAAGCTGTAGCTCGATAAGAAGATGAGCGCCACGCCTCGAATCTTAAAAGAGACAAGTCCTTCTCATTTGTGAAAAGCCCATAAGTGCGATTCTTAGGATTGGGAATGAGCGCGTGGTCGAGGGAAGTAAGTGCCGCGGCTTCTTATTTTTGAAACGAGACTGTGAATAAGCGCTAAGGAACGCCGATTAAATGTAATGCCTCAGTTGTGTGTGGAGTAACGCAGGCATCCTGCCCAATGCCGCTAACTTTTTCAGAAACGCAAAACGATTTTCGGCAAAACCATTTAAAAGCAAAGACAGAAAAATGTAGGGCAGAAAAATTTTAGCTGATGACGTTTCGTTTGAACGTTTTTAGATAACGTAGAGCTTTATAT
>JAYRWE010000026.1:0-38878 GCA_041918175.1 bacterium | reverse complement strand
CATCCTAGCTTTGGCGAACAACGAGGTGGTGTCCGATGAAAAAGCTAAAGCTTAAAAGCCCAGAAGCCCCCTGTCTTCCTGCGGAAGACGGAAAGACTTTTTATCCCTGCTTGGGTAACATTTTATTTTGAGGCAACGGGGTGCGCTATTCTGCGGCGAAGGAGGGTTCGCTCGACACACCCTCTCGAGTTTTTCGCCCACAAAAAAAGCTGTCGCAAGTTTCGGGTTGACATTTGAAGCTATTTTTATATCTTGTGCGCCGGTTTGGAGAAAAACCTCCTTGCTGAATTTTCCATTTCACGCAATGCCGTTTATTTGCCCCACGCTCATGCAGCTTCGTCGGCACATGTCTACAGTTCAAACTAAAATGCACCACCCTTACCCCAAGGAGCCACTTGCCTATCGCAAAACGACATAGGGTGCTCAAGCGCAACGCAGGGTTTCTCATTCGCTTGCGGGCGAGATGGAGAAATCTTTTTTCAAAATTCCGAGAGACCCCGCTTGATATTTCCCATATCCTTCATGAAAAACCGGCTTCTTCTTTTTTCCATTCTCTCTTCTCCCTTTCGTTACCTCCTTTCATTCATTTAACTTCTTCATCCAATCAATACTGTCATCGTAATTCAGTTCAGCATTGCGAAGCTGCAGACCGGAAGACTTCTGAGCATTTTTTCTGTGGCTCGGCGTCTATGCACATGGTCAGCCTCATGAGAGTAAATTCCGACCACGTGTATAAAAAGGTGTATGAATTTCACGCTTTGATGCAATCAACTGGTAACTTTTTTATCAAATTGAGACAATTCTCAACGCTACAATCCTTGTTAAGCATCTGTTTCTTGAGAGAATTTTCATGGCATATCATTTGTCAAAAAATTGACGGATATTTTTCGACAATCAAATCTCAAGCCTGTGTTCGGAGAGATTTTATCATGAGAATGAAAACACCTCAAATTGCTCTTTTGCTCATCGGCTTCTTTGCCGGAAATGTTTGCGCGCAACAAGTGCCCGACAGTTTGAGAGCGAGCAAAGCTCAAGCGATGCTGAAGTCGCCGGAACTCATTTTGGCCAACAGCGGAAAGGATCGCGACGGCGACGGCCTCAGCGACAAGATCGAAAAAGAATTTGGCACCAATCCCAACGCGCCGGATAGCGACAAAGACGGCTTGGTTGATAGCGACGAGCTGGTTCTCTTTCGCACCAACCCGTTGGTTGCAGATACAGACGGCGACGGGCTTTCGGACAGTGAGGAAATTCGTAGCTATCGCACGCGGCCTGATGCCGTTGACAGCGATCAAGACGGCTTGCTTGATGGCGAAGAGGTACGCACGCACAAGACGGATCCGCTGAAAGCTGACAGCGATTTAGACGGCTTGCTTGATGGCGAAGAGTTGCAACAAACGCGAACCAATCCGTTGCGAGCAGATACGGATCAAGACGGCGTGTCGGACGGCATTGAAGTCAATTCTTATGTGTCGAATCCATTGACGGCCGATACGGACGGCGACAGCGTGAATGATAATGTGGATAATTGCCCGACTGAAGCGGCAAGCGGTTATAACTCTGCCGCAGGTTGCCCTGAAGTGCGCGCGCAGATCGTAGTGGAAGTGGATAATGTTATCATTTTGACTGGAGTTAATTTCGTCGCAGGCCAGGCCGACCCCACGCCCGAGTCGATCAGTGTGTTGGAAAAATTGTATGCAACACTGACGGACAATCCCAATGTGGCTTTTGAAATTCGCGGCTATGCAGATGGCGCCGGCGACGAGCGGAAGAACTTGCTACTTTCCACCCGCCGCGCGGAGTCGGTGTTCAACTATTTGGTCACGCGCGGTATCGGGCCGGAACGCTTGCTCGCGATCGGCTATGGCGAAGAGAATCCGATTGCTTCAAACGACACGCCTGAAGGCCGTGCACAGAACCGCCGCATTGAGCTGCACCGCGTGCGGTGAGAAGCTACGCGCTACACGGTTTAGTCGAAGCAGAATTCAGCCGCGAACAATAACTCCTTCTCTATGCTCAAAGTCTTGATGCTTCAGCTTCTCTTGCTTTGCTCGCTGGTGATTAGTTGCGCAAAGCCGAACGAAACTGTGCTCGTGCACCGCGCTGAGATCGAATCCCAACGCCGAGCGAAAGATCAGCATTTCAAACACGATGTTTCTTCTCCTCTCCCCGAAACTGCCAAAGCCGGCTTCACCGGCTTGAACTATTTTCCCGTTGATTTCAACTATCGTTTCGAAGGGGCTATTGAAAAATTTACGGCGCCGGAAACGCTCGCGCTGGCCACCAGCGATGGCCGGGTGAAGCAAGCGCTGCGTTATGGCCGTTTTTCATTTATGCTCGAACGACAACACCACAGCGTGGAAGTGTATCGGCTGCTTACTTTGCCCGCGCACTATGCCAATTATCTATTCATTCCCTTCACGGATTTGACGAGCGGCGAAGAAGCATATTCCGGCGGACGCTATCTCGATCTCGTCGAGCAAGAGAACAATCGCTACATTGTCGATTTCAACCTCGCTTATAATCCCTCCTGTGCCTATGGCCGCAAAGACTTTAGTTGCCCCATCCCTCCGCGTGCGAACGCTCTCGCCGTTCGCCTCGCGGCCGGCGAAAAAGATTGGAGCGCTGCCGCGCAGTGAAGCTCCCGCACAGACGAAATCGCATTTTCATTTAACACTAAAAATATCTCTATCTCTTCTGCGCCACCAAGCGCATTGCCGTGAGCGTGACAGTCGCGCAAACCGCCGCGTTGAAGAGCAATGCGGACGGAGCACTGAAGTGCTCGGCAACTACTCCCGTTTGTAAACTTCCCACCGGCATCAACCCTCCGAAACACATTACGTAAATCCCCATGAGACGCCCGCGCAAATGATCCGGCGCACGCTGTTGCAACGCATTATTGCAGTTCACATAGAACATGATCAAGCCAAAGCCAACCCCGCCAAGGGCGAGCATCGAAAGCCACAATACGCGCGACAATGCAAACGTTACGAGGGCAACAATGAATATCGCCAATCCGCCAAACATAAGTTGGCGCGGCAAGAAACGATGCGCAAGGCTTGCGACAACTATCGCGCTGACCAATGCCCCCAAGCCGCTTGCAGAAAGCAGCTTGCCAAGTTGTACCGCGCTTCCACCGAGAATGTCCTTTGCGAACACGGGAAGCACCACGACAAATGACCATCCGAAAATTGTGGTGACTCCGACCAATACAAGCAATCCCGCAATGGTTTTGTGCATACGAATGTAAAGCACAATTTCTCGAATCGCGCGCCACAATTGCGGTGCGGAACCGCCTAGAACAACGGTTCTTGTCGTACGCATCAGCAACAACGTTACAACCGCAGGCACGAAGGAAAGGGCGTTCGCAAAAAGGCACCATGCTACGCCGAAGCGGGCAATCACGACACCTGCACATGCCGGTCCGAGCAAACGCGCGGTATTGAACATCGCGGAATTGAGCGCGATGCCATTGGATAAATCTTCTTTTCCCACCAACTCAATGACGAATGCCTGCCGTGCCGGCGTGTCGAAAGCATTCACCACGCCAAGCAGGAAAGCAAGCAATGCGATCAAATAAATCGTGATGACTTCCTTCCAAACCAATAGCGTGTAAGTGAGGGCGAGCACGAGAGCGAGGATTTGCATGAGAAGAATGAGCCGGCGTTTGTCGTAGCGATCGGCAATACTGCCGCCCCACAAGGCGAAAATAGAATACGGCAAAAAACTAAGAAAGCCGATGAGGCCGAGCCATGCAGAGGAACCGGTCAAATCATAAGCGAGCCAACCTTGCGCGGTGTTGTGCATCCAGGTCCCGATAAACGAAACAATTTGGCCGGAGAAGAAGAGTCGATAATTGCGATGTCGCAAAGCGCGAAAAGTGGCGAGAAAAGGGGACACGAGGCCTCGAGTGTTAAGCGCGTATTCTCCTTTGGAAAAACAAACTGCTTTACGAGCAAAAAGCCAAACCCGGCCAGGGCGGTGCGCTTCAAAACGCAGCATCGGGCTTGCGTGATTTCTGCAAAACACTTCTGCGAGTATCCGCGCTTACTGATCCAGCGCCTCGATCACGATTTTAAGATTGAAAAAGATCATGCCTTTCATGCGGGAGCGGATCACGTCTTCATCGACTTCATCATCCTCTTGCTCGCCATATTCCGCGGCGATCGCGGCTTGCCCGCGCTCATAGCGCGTGATCTGATAGAGTTTGTCCATCAAATCCGGGGCTTCGCCGTCGTCTTCTTCATCCTCCGCCAACTGATCGTGCATCTCTTCATCGCCTTCGAACAAAGCTTCAACCACATAGCGCAGCACGTTGCGCTGATTGTGATTCTCATAAATATTGAGCGAAGAGTTCACGAGATCAACGTCGTTTTCGCCCATGAGATACTCCGCCATCTTCTCCGTGCGCTCGATCAGCTCGTCGACGCGTTGCTCCGGCACAAGTTTGGGTGCGGGCTTGCCTTGCCGCATGATTTGCCACACCACCATGCCGAGATAGAACTGCAGCTCGCGCTCGGCTTGATTGAGGTCGTCGTGGCTCATGCCCATCAAAAACGCCACGAGCACGGGCTGCTCCTTCTGCATGGCGTCGATGAGCTTGGGCATCTTCTCAAACGGCAGGTCGGACATTTTCTTCCAAGTGCGTTCGACGATTTCTTCGGGAATGGTTTGCATGATGATCTCCATCAAGGACTCGTTCGCTTCACCGCTAATCAGCGCGAATTTTCGCTAATGAAAGCGATTCGCGTTCATTAGCGTTCATTCGCGGTAAAATAAAAAAAGAGGCGTCGGTTAGAGTTTGCCTAAAATCTTATCCAAAATCAAATTCGTCATCGCTGCGCTGGCGGCATCGCAGGGCACGGCTGCGCCATAGCAGAGATGATTCACGACCAATTGAATGAACGGCATCTGCACGTGTTCCGGCGGCCGAAACGGATGCACTTCTCTTCCTGCCGCGCGTGTGGTGATCGTGTAGGGCTTTTCTTCAAACACGCTAAACGTGATTTCGCCGCGCTCGCCGCGAATACTCACGATGTCCTCGGTGTGCTCCGCATCGAAATTCCAAACCAATTCGCCACGAACATTCTCGCCAATCTTGACGAGCGCTTGCACGCGCTGCTCAACCTGATACGGGCCCATGCCCCAATCGATTTCTTTGAACTCAACTTCCCACGGCACCTCGCCAAGCAGGAATTGAATAATGTTGATGCCGTGGCTGCCCAAATCCATGAGCAGTCCGCCGCCGGCAATCTCCGGCACGAAACGCCACGGCACATTCCGGGGATCGATCGGAAAAGCTTTGCGGCAATAACGCAACTGCACTTCTTGCGGCGCGCCAATCGTGCCGCTCACAATGATGCTGCGCAGATGTTGAAACTTCGCGAAGCAGCGGCGATAGTATGCAACAAACAACGGCACGCCGACTTTTTCAAACGCGCGTATCATCTCCAAACACTCGGCGTAGTTGCGCGCCATCGGCTTTTCGACAATCGTGGGCTTGCGCGCTTCCGCGGCGAGCAACGCATAATGACAATGCGTATCCGGCGGTGTCGCAATCGCGAGCGCTGAAACGCCGGGATGATGAATCAACTCGTGCGCACTCGTCGTCCACTGCGGCACGTTATGCCGTCGCGCATAGTCTTCGCATTTGCCCGCATCGCGGCGCATCACCATTGCAAGCGTGCTGTTCGCGGCTTTTTGAAAGCCCGGCCCGCTCTTCTTTTCGGTCACGTCCCCGCAGCCGATGAGGCCCCAACGCACGGTCTTGTGCATGCTCACTTCGCGCCGCAGCGCATAACACGTCATCGGCCCGACGCCGCGCACCTCCACATTTTCATGCGCGCGAAACAAGCCGCGTCGCTCCCACGGCAAGCGTTGATAAAAATCTTCGCCAATGACAATCGGCGAGTTTAAGCTTTTCGTCAACGCTTCAAAGCGCGAAGCGAGATTCACCGGCTGCCCGAGCACCGTGAATTGCCGCTTGCGCGCGTTGCCGACATTGCCGCAGAACACCATGCCGTAGTTCAAGCCCGTGCCGATTTCAATGGGTTGCCCGCGAAAAGAAAAATGCGCAGCCGCAGCGTGCATAGCCAGCGCGCATTCCAAAGCTTTCGCGGCGAGATCATCGCCGGTGTGATCAAAGCCCCACACGGCCATCACGTTATCGCCGATGAATTTGTCGATCATGCCGCCATGCGCGTGAATGATCTCGATCATCGCGTCGAGATAACGGCCCAACTCGTTCACGATTTCTTCCGGCTCGGCTTCGAGCGAGAGCGAAGTGTATGAGCGCATGTCCGTGAACAAAATCGCGCAGTCGATATAACGCGGCGCGCCATACGCGCTCAAGCCTTTCACCAACAGATCATCGAGCACGCGCGGATGCACGTGGCTGCGAAACGCTGCAAACATATTCTCTTCCGTTGCGATGCGCGCGGTTTGCTCGTGCGTCGCGGCGCGCAGCTTGGCCGAAAGGCTTTTGATGAGATTAAAAGTAAAATGCTGCTCGCGCAAAAATTCGCGCGCGAGTTGCGCGGGGATCGCGAGTGCATGCACGTCTTCACGCGCGATTGCAGTGGCGCTGTACGGCGCATCATCAACCACGCCCTGCTCGCCGAGCAATTCGCTTGGCCCGCGGCGCACGAGCACAACCTGCTCGCGCACAATATCGACCTGGCCGGCGAGAATCACGACGAGCGCAGAGGCCGGCTCGCCTTCGCGCAGCACGACATCACCCTTCGCATAAACACGCAGCATTTCGGGTTTGAGCTGCGCCAGCAGTTCCGCCGGCACATCTTTAAAAATATTTTGCTGCAACACATTGCGAAAGAACGCGGTATTGCTGGGCAACACAGATTGCGGCGGCAACGATCCTATGAAGTCTGACATTCCTCGAACGAATATTTTTGCACGAACATTTATCTGCGCGCACGCGCAGCACAACCGCGAGCAATATGCGCAAACTCATGCACTCTTGCAAAAGGTTTTGCATTTTTACCCGACGCGGCTTACATTGGCCGCACTTTTTTAATGAAAAGCAAAGGTAACTGTTCAGCCACGGCTAGGCCGTGGCTTGCATTATTTCTCTTTTCAAATTAACGCTGCTATGGCTTGGCCGTAGCAGCACGCCTCGCGTGTACGACGTAAACATGTATTTGAAACTATGGCCAAGCCATAGTTGGTGCAGGCACAAATTTCAAAAAGCAAAGCCACGGCCAAGCCGTGGCTGAACAGTCTCAACCTCACGGCACTTCACAGGGAGCAAAACATGTCATACAACATGAACCACAACGGCGCGCTCGCGCGCACGCCTCGTCCGGCTCATTATGCCAACGTCCCCGACGAGAAATGGGATGATTGGCGTTGGCAACTCAGCAATCGCTTGAACTCCGTGGCCGAGTTGGAGAAAGTCGTCAATCTCACGGAAAGTGAAAAGCGTGCGCTTTCGGCCAAGAATCTCTTTCGCGTAGATGTCACTCCGTTCTTTGCGAGCTTGATCGACCCTGATTCGCGCGATTGCCCGGTGCGTCGCCAAGTGATTCCCACGGAAGAAGAGATGGTGCCGTTCACTTCGATGATGGAAGATTCACTCGCGGAAGACAAGCACTCGCCGGTGCCGGGCTTGGTGCATCGCTATCCCGATCGCGTGCTCATGCTCGTCACCACGCAGTGCGCGACGTATTGCCGCTATTGCACGCGCAGCCGCATTGTGGGCGACGCGAGCGCGCAATTCAATCGCAAAGAGTTTGACATGCAGATTGAATATCTCGAACGCACGCCGCAAGTACGCGACGTGTTGCTCTCCGGCGGCGATCCGCTCATCGTGCCGCCGAAGATCCTCGATTATCTACTCGGCCGCTTGCGCGCGATTCCGCACATTGAAATCATTCGCATCGGCTCGCGCGTGCCCATCTTTTTGCCGCAACGCATCGACGACGAGTTCTGCGAAATTCTCGCGAAGTATCATCCGTTGTGGATGAACATTCATTTCAATCACCCCAAAGAGATTACGCCGGAGATTGCGCGCGCATGCGACAAGCTTTCACGCGCCGGCATTCCGCTGGGCAATCAAAGCGTGCTGCTCGCGGGCGTGAATGATTCGGTGCATATTCAACGCAAGCTCGTGCATGAACTCGTGAAGATTCGCGTGCGGCCGTATTATCTGTATCAATGCGATCTCGTCGAAGGCGCGGGCCATTTTCGCACGCCGGTTTCAAAGGGCGTCGAAATCATCGAAGGCTTGCGCGGACATACTTCCGGCTATGCCGTGCCGACGTTCGTGGTCGATGCGCCGGGCGGCGGCGGCAAAATTCCCGTGGGGCCGAATTATCTCGTCTCGCAAGCGCCGGGCAAAGTGGTGTTGCGCAACTTCGAAGGCTACATCACGGCCTACACCGAGCCGGATACGTATGATGCAAAGATGGTGAAGCCCTTGGAAGATCAAATCACGAAACGTCCGGAGCCGGGGCAAGAAGGTGTGCTCGGATTGTTGGAAGGTTCCAAGCTCGCGATTGAGCCGGAAGGCTTTGACGTAACGCACGCACGCGGCGGCGCTGAACATCGCTTGCGCAGTGCGAGCAACGAGAAATGGAAACCGCACGGCATCGGCTCGGAAACCAGCCCGGTGATGGAAGTGGAGCACGGATAAAATCTTCTTGGAGTGATGGAGTGCTGGATTGATGGAGTTTTGGAAAAAGCAACACTCCAACACTCCACAACTCCATCACTCCAATTAAGATTGTTTGACGGCATCTTTTCGTTTGCCCAAGTGAGTACCAAGCGTGTCGCTTACGGAATGCAACATGAACTTGGAACAGAGCCAGAGTCGAAATGAGGTATTAGAGGACGACGCTGGTACTTGGCAACGAGAGATGCCGTTTTTATTTTTGCCGGTCGTTAGAAAAAGCCTTCGTGAACGCGAGCATGTGGGCGCACGATCAGTTGGCAACCACGGCGAGCGTGTAGAAAGGGTTGCCTTGTGCGATCACGATCGTAAACGCGCGCAGCTTTGCCAACGCTACCTGGGCAGCAGTATTCCAAATTCTTGAAGTGAAGGAAATGGAGGAAGGACATGGCGGCAGCGATAGCCACATGCAGAGAATGATCTTTGATTCCAATCTGCGCGGGACCCATAACGCAACGCGCCGGTTCACGCGCGGGCGCATTGTCGATTCTCACCGGCATTGCCGCGGTGCAAAGCATCGAACGAGGCACGCCCGTGCTGATTGAGGATTTGTTGCGAGGGAAGGATAGAGAAACTTATTGGGCAACACACGGAGCAAAAGCGCACGCTGTTCGGAGTATTTCGGAGGAAAAGCTTTGCCGCCGAGCGACACCGAAGTCACCGAGCTTCGCCGAAAAAAAGCTTCTCTTTCTCTTCGGCGGGCAAGCTTTTCTTGTTTAGCTCCGACTCGTTCGGGCTATGTCTTTCAGCGTGTGTTTTTGATCCGTGTGCATTCCAAGAAAAACCGCGGTGCTATTCATACCGCAACGCGACAATCGTATTCTGCAATGCGGCTTTGCGCGCGGGATAAAGCCCGAAGATCACGCCGACCGCAGCCGAGAAAAGAAAACTCACTGCGATAGATTCCGGGGCGACCAACATATTCCAACCGGCATAACGCCCGAGCAGAAACGAAGCGAGCAAACCCGCCAACACGCCTATCGTTCCGCCGAGCACCGAGAGCGTTAAAGCTTCCAAAAGGAATTGCACGGTAATATCGCGGCGGCGTGCGCCCACGGCTTTGCGCACACCGATCTCGCGTGTGCGCTCCGTCACGGAGACGAGCATGATGTTCATGATGCCAATGCCGCCCACAAGCAGCGAGATGATGGCAATACCGACGAGCAAGGTGGACAATGTTTGCGAAGTCTCTTGAAACGTCGCGATGATGTCGGCCTGATTGCGGATGCTGAAATCGTTGTCCTGCGTATCGCGCAAACGATGTTGGCGGCGCATGATGCGCTCGATATCATAAAACACTTTGTCCATCACCGCAGCATCGGCGACTTGCACCGCGGAGTTGGAAATAAAATCCACGCCAAACAAACGCATTTGCGCCGTGGCGAGCGGGATCAAAATTTGATCGTCGGGATTCATCCATCCGCCGGATTGGCCTTTGGTTTCGAGCACGCCGAGCACTTGGAAATTCATGCGACTGATGCGCAGCGTTTTGCCGATCGGATCTTCTCCGGGGTCGAAGAGATTATCGCGCACCGTGGAGCCGATCAAACACACCCGCGCGCGCGTCATCTCTTCTTGTTCTGTGAAATACCTTCCCTGAACTGCGGCCACGTTGCGCACGTCGCCGTAATTCGCGGTCGTGCCGGTGATGCGCGTATTCGTGTTTTTGTTGCCATACTTTACTTGCGTGCTGCGGCTAAACTCCGGCACGACGGCGACGATTTCCGGACATTGGTCTTCCAACACTTCAACATCTTTGCGCGTGAGCTTGACGCTGCTGCCTGCGCCCATAAACACCATGCCCGAGCGACTCGAACCGGGGCCGACGAAAAGCAAATTCGAGCCGAGCGCTTGAATGCGTTCCTTCACTGCTTGCTCCGAGCCTTTGCCCAGTGCGACGACAGTGACGACCGCGCCCACACCGATGATAATGCCGAGCATGGTCAAGGCAGAGCGCATCTTATTCGCAATAACCGCGGTGAACGCGACTTGGATACCTTCGCGAAATTCCATTTAACCTCTCCCTGTTTCTGCAATCAATTTTTGAAATCGTTCGGGCTCCATCTTCGCCAACAGCGATTTCAAGAGTTGTTCTTTCATTTACAATGCAGCGAGTAAATCGTCCTCGCTGAACGCGGCGATAACTTTCTTACGGCCCAGTGCGTCAATAAACATAGGCATCGATTCTTCTCAGACATTCAGGCTCGTCATAAGATCGGCGACCTCCTTTTCATAAAGATC
This sequence comes from bacterium, assembly GCA_041918175.1. Taxonomy (GTDB): domain Bacteria; phylum Zhuqueibacterota; class Zhuqueibacteria; order Zhuqueibacterales; family Zhuqueibacteraceae; genus JABWAN01. The sequence goes on along the minus strand of JAYRWE010000026.1, from coordinate 27,951 downwards.
GGTTTAGGCCTGCAATTTCACCAGATCCGCAATCTCAATCGGAGCAGTTGAATCATCCGCGCTTCGAATTGCTTTTTTCCGGGTTGTTTCGCTTCCATACGCCGAACAGGATAGAAGTTCTGGTCGTAAAATTCAAGGATTTGTTTTGGCCGAGTGCGTCATCATCAACACGCCGGCAGCGTTCAACTTTCCTGCGTCCGCATTTGGCACTTGCCAATTATGGTCAAAAAATCCCTCGACGATCACATTATCCAACGAGCCTTGAAAGAGAACATAATCCGGCAAATCCATGAACAGGCCGGCGGGGCCATAGAGCGGCCGAAAGCCGCGACGCGGGCGTGTTGCTCCAGTCGCGTTCGTGCTCCACCACGGCAGCCCGGAGTTGACAACGACACAGCGTTGCCCCACCGGGAAAATATAAATCAAACCGTACTCACTCATTCCGGAGTTGAGTTGCAACGGGAGTTGCGCATTATATTTCGCGATGATGCTGTTGCTCTCTTTCGTGCCGAACAAAATCAGATTAGAACTCGCTTCATCGCTTGGGCGAATCTCTTTATCTGCCAACACGCGCGGGAAAATTTTCACCCGCCCTAAAAACTCGCCGCGATCCGCGGACCAATTCGCCGCATGCAACGCCTGCTCGCGTCGTGTTTGCAGAACTTCGGGCGCAGGATTGTCCGCGGTGCCGTAAACATAAATGTGGCGCCCGGAAATCGCCTCGGCAATTGGGCCTTCCGCGCCGGCGTGTTTCGCGCTCGCATTGGCGGCATGCGTGCGCACTTGCCACTTGCCTTTTACTTTCGCAAATGAGACTTCGTTCTTGATTGCTGCGGATATCTTCGCGCCGTCAATCATCACGTCGAGGCGGTGGCTCGCGTCAAATTGCGTGTGCCCGTGCAATGTCAAAGTAAAAGCATTGAGCGCCGCGGTTTTGATCTCAAGGCGATTCGTGGCCATAAACTTTGCGTCAATGCTCGCATGTGCGCCGGGCGTAAGCTCATCGAAGCGAACCCAATATGCGCTGCGGTATTGATAACGATTCGCGGTAAAGCGCACGCGATTCGGAAAACGCTCGCGGCGAAACCGGTCAAACCATTTGAAGATGGCGCCGTCTTGATACGCATTCTCCCAACTGTTGTGGCCCACGCCGGGATATTCCGTGTATTCAATCTTCGTCTCCAACGTTTCAAAACGCTTCACCCATGCGCGCACGCTGTCTGCTTTCACCACGGGATCGGCACCGCCGTGGAAGATGTGCATGGGCACATTTAGCGCATTCGCAATCAACTCTGCGGTGCCGTCCGGCGGGGCGGGACAAACGGGCGCGAGCGCTGCCCAAATATCCGGTCGGCTGAGGCCGAGCCACAGCGTGCCGCCGCCGCCCATGGAAAGGCCGGTGAGATACACGCGCTCTTCATCAATCGGAAAGCGGCGCTGCACTTCGGCGAGCATGTCGTATACATCTTTCTCCGCAATGCCTTGATAGCCCATGGTGCCGCGCGCGTATGGCGTGGCAACGATATACTCCACGTCTTGCCATGCGGGAAAATAGCGCGTGGCTTCGACGTCGGTCTCGCCGTTTTGATTGCTCTTGCCGAAGACGCGGCGCAAGGCTAAGCGATGATTGGAGCCGGCGCCGTGGAGCATGATGACGAGCGGATATTTTTTGTTTTGATCAAAGCTCGGGGGCAGATATAAACCGAATGGTTGCTCCGTGTCATCCACGTCGGAGAAGAACGTGAGCACTTGCGGGCCGGATTGCAGCTCTTGGCTCGAGGCGTTTTCAACCGCGAAATACCAGGCTGCGAACGCGATTAAGAAAACTTTCAATTGACGAAGCATATGCTCTCTCTTTGATGACTGCCGTACAGCCATAGTTTGGTTTGCTTGGCGAGGTAACGCTCGCTCGTTTTATGAGGACGAGTTTGCGTGCTCGGCTTTGGCTTTGCTTTTACCAGTCCGCGAAGCGCTTTATGTCAGCCTGCTCGCAGAGGCCACCGCGGTAAACAAGCGGAGATGACAAGCAATAACGCGCAGCGACAAGACAAAAAAAAAAATTGATGGGGCATGAAAACAGCTGCGGTTCAGTCGCGGCGGCACACGCTTTTCTATTCCCAGCGAAAGGCTTTGACCGCGATGAATAGCGTGATCACCGCCCATACGGTGAGGCCAATGAGTTGCGGCACGAGGTCGAGCAAGGTGGCGCCTTCGATGGCAATGGCGCGCAGGCCGTCGGCAAGATACGTGAGCGGAAAAAAATCCGTGATCACGTGCGCGAAGCCGGGCAGGTTGGCGCGGCTGAAGAATACGCCGGAAAGCATCATCATGGGCAGTGTGATAATGTTCGCGAGCGGCGCTACTTGATCTTCGGATTTCGAAACGCCGGAGAGCGCGAAGCCGATGGACAAAAAAATCACGCCGCCGAGCACGCCGACCACGAGCATGTTGAAAATATTTCCAATGAAATGCAGCTTGAAGAACAACACGCCTGCACCGACCATGACGAGCACTTGCAGCAGGAGAATGAGCAACCGCGAAAGCACTTGCGCGATGATGAAGTCGCTGGTGGGCATGGGCGTGGCGAGCAAGCGGCGGAGTATGCCGCGCTTTTTGAGAATGACGAAGCTAAACGCGACGCCGAACACGCCGCCTTGCATGATGGACATGGCGAGAATGCCGGGCAGCAAGAAGTCGATGTACGAAAGGTTGCGACTGTTCACGGTTTGCTCGCGCAGCGCGTGGCGCGGCAAATGATTTTGCCGAAAAATGATTTCGTCGAGCGTGCGTTGAATGATCATTTTTCCGGCTTGGGCGTCTTGCACTTTTTCGGCGTTGAGATAAAGCGTGAGCGAGTCGTTGCCATAGGCTTGAAACGTCGCGGGAACTTCGAGCACGAGTGCGCGCTCGCCGCGTTGCAAGGCGGTTAATTCCTGCTCGACGCTGCCGTGCGAGACTTTAAGCATGCGTATCGCATGCAATTGTTGAACGAGGGTCGTGTCTGGCGAGTGATTCGCAATGCCGAGCGCGACGCTGCCGACGCCGTCGAACTTGACGAAACTGAAGAGGAAGACCATGAACAGCGGCAGCACGATGGACCAGAGAATGGCTTCGCGCTGACGCATAAACATTTTGAGCGAGGCTAAGATCAGCTTGAGTTTGAGGCGCATCTATTCGTCCCGCAGTGAGTGGCCGGTGAGATTGAGAAACACGTCTTCCAAGTTCGCCAATCGTTCGACGCGTTCTTTTTTGAAGCCGCGCGCGAGCAGTTGCTGAACGAGTTCTTGCGGCGGGGCGTTGGCGATGATTTTGCCGGCGTCCATGATGGCCACGCGGTCGCACAACTCTTCGGCTTCTTCCATGTAATGCGTGGTGAGGACGATGGTCGTGCCTTCGGAGCGAATGCGTTTGATCACGCCCCACAAATGGCGGCGCGCTTGCGGATCGAGGCCGGTGGTGGGTTCGTCGAGAAAAAGAATGGCGGGATCATTGACGAGTGCGGCGGCGATGGAGAAGCGCTGCTTTTGTCCGCCGGAAAGTTGCGCGACATATGACTTGGCTTTGTCGCGCAATTCCACTTCATCGAGCAAGGCGAGCGCGTCGACTTGGCGGTTGTACATTTCACCGAAGAGCAGCAACAACTCGGTGAGCGAAAGTTTATCGAAGAAAGAAGAGGATTGCAATTGCACGCCGATGCGTTGCTTTACTTCTTGCGGCGCACGGCGCACGTCGAGGCCATCGAGCATGACTTCGCCCTCGTCGATCGGACGCAGGGTTTCGATCATTTCCAGCGTGGTGGTTTTACCCGCGCCGTTCGGGCCGAGAATGCCGAAGACTTCGCCGCGTTCAACTTCAAAACTGACGCCGTCAACCGCAACGAGAGCGCCGTATTTTTTTCTGAGGTTGGAAACTTGGAGGACGGGTTTCATGCGCTCGCTTTTTATGAAAAAAACAACTACGAAGACAGAAAGATGGAGGACAGAAAAATGTTTGTTGTCTTGCTCTATCTTTTTGCCCTTCATCTTTCTGTCATGGCTGCTCTCTCACTGGCGAATAAGTTTTAGCCTGAATAATTCACAACCTCATTCTGCCATGATTGGTTTAACGCCCGGCCGGCCTCTGCCCGCCGCCGCTGAAGCCGCCGAAGCTGTTCATGCCACGCATGCGATTCATAAACTCTTGGCGCGCGGCCGCTGCACGGCTCGTCGAAAACACGAGCACGGCTTCGCCTTCTTCCAAACCACTTGTGACCTCGGCATAGTCCAAGTTGCTCACGCCAATCTCCACCGGCCGCGGACGATAGCCGTTTTCCGTTTTCACCAAAACAAATTTGCGCGGCGCGCCGCCGTTCGCCATGCCCATACCATCGCCAAAACGCGGGCCGCCTTCACCGCCGCCTTGTGCCATGCGCGCACGCCACGTTGCACGCGCCGAATCGCCAGGCCCGCCTTCGCGTCCTTCACGTCGCCGCCCCGCGCTGGAGTCGGCTGCGTTCATCGCCATCATTTGCGCGCGAATTTCTTTTAGATCTTTCACGGCCTCTTTGGTCACGAGCAATACATCACGCTTGTCCGCCACGGTCAAATCAACGGTCGCATTCATACCGGCTTTCAATCTACTATTCTTGTTCGCAACAATCACGGTCACATTGAATGTCGTCACATTCTGCTCGACTTTCGCCAGCGGCGCAATGCGCAGCACCGTGCCCCAAAACACTTCGTCGGGAAACGCATCAGGCGTGACCTTCGCTTGCTGGCCGATGCGGACTTGTCCGATATCAACTTCATCGACTTCGGCATACACATACATGCTGTCCATCCGCGCCACCGTGGCGATGAGCGTTCCGCCACTCACGGAGTTGATGCCCGAGGAAATGATTTGGCCTTCTTCCACATTCTTTTGCAGAATGATGCCCGTAATCGTCGAGCGCACCACCGAGTCTTTCAAACGTATTTCCATGGTCGCCAACTCGGTTTCAGCTTTGACAAGCTGCGCCTTCGCGCGCACTTCTTCCAAGCGAAACTGATCCATCTCCGCCTGCGAGAGCAAACCGCGTTTGAACATTTCTTCTTGGCGCTTCACATTGCCCTGGGTTTGCGCGAGCGCGGCTTTGGCAACGTCGAGATCTGCGAGCGCTTGCTCATACGTGTTGCGCGCGTCGGTTTCATCAATGCGTGCGATGAGCGCACCCTTCGTCACGATATCGCCTTCTTCCACGGGCATGGCCATAATCTGCCCCGAAGCTTTGCTCTTCACTTCAACCTGATCGATGGGTTGAATTTTTCCGGTCGCAGAAACCGTTGCGCTTAAATCGCCGCGCGCCACGGTATAGGTGCGCTGCTGCTGTGCGCCGGGCGGCATCATTGCCGGCGATTCCGAGGATGAGCCTTTCTTCATCCATAAAAAGTACGCGCCCGCACCGAGCAACACGACAATGAGAGGGAGAAAAATAACTTTACGCATGTGTTGAGTTCCTGAGTTTGTGTTCAACTTCATTTGTCATTCAGCAGGAATCTTTTTACTCGCTGGACATACTGCCGAGTGCTTAAAAAGATTCCTTCTGAATGACAGCAAAACAATCACAACCCCGCCGCGGCCTTGAGGTACTTATCGCAAAAATCCTTGATGGCTTGATAGCCGCGAATCTGATTTTCTTTTTTCACAAAGCCGTGGCCTTCGTCCGGAAACACGACATACTCCACCGGAACATTGTTCGCCTTCACCGCGGCGACGAGTTCGTCGGACTCCACTTGCAACACGCGCGGATCGTTCGCGCCTTGCAACACGATGAGCGGACGTTTGATGTTCTTCGCATGAAACAGCGGCGAGATGCGGCGCAAATACTCTTCATCGGTTTCAGGATTGCCCATCTCTTTATAGAGCGCTTCGCGAAACGCTTCCCACCACGGTGGAATGCTCTTGAGCGTGCGGAGCCAATTCGTCACGCCGAAGATATTTACACCCACGGCAAATTCTTCGGGGCGAAACGCGAGCGCCGCAGCGACCATGTAGCCGCCATAACTGCCGCCGATGATGCCGATCTTGTTCGCATCGATATAGCCCGTGGCCGCGAGAAACTTTTTTGCCTCCACGCAATCCGCGAGATCGCCCTCGCCGTGCTTCAAATCATCCATCTTAAAAAATGTTTTGCCATAGCCCGAGCTGCCGCGATTGTTCACGGCAATCACCGCATAGCCGTGATTCACCAGATATTGCATCAATGCCGAATAGCCGAGGCGCGATTGTCCTCCAGGGCCGCCATGCACCCACACGAGCGCCGGCGCTTTATTCGTGCTGCTCGCTTGATGCGGCTTATAATAGATCGCGGGAATTTCCAAACCGTCGAATGATTTGTAGCGCACGACCTCGGCTTCCACCAAATCGTTTTGATCGATTTCGGGATTCATCGTGTCCGTGAGCTTCGCGTAACGCTGCGTGGCGAAGTCGTACACAAAAAGATTGTTCGGCGCTTTGGAGCCGTTCACATAGAACGCCATCAACTTTTCGCTGCGCGAGATGCCGACGGACGTAATCTCGCCGTTCGGCAATTTGGGCAACTTCACCAGCTTGTTGCTCTTCGTGTCGAGAATTTTGATTTCCGTGTTCGCGTCGTTGTTGATCGCAAGCACGCGATAGCGGCCCGTGCGCGAGAAGTACGCGTACATGATGTCCCATTGCGCGGTTTCGACTGTTTCGAATTTTCCGGTGGACAGATCATAGCGCTTCAAATACGCAAACTCGCTGCCTTCGTCTGTGGTGAAATACAAACTCTTCGAATCAACGCTGAACGATTGCGCCGCAAATTGCGCGTCGCCCTCATGCTTGCTGAGGTGTTTCAGCTCCTTTGTTTGGCGATCATACAAATACAACTCAGAGTTGTTCGTGGTGATCGACTTCGACAGCGCGAGGTAGCGTTCATCCGGCGAGATTGCGCCGAGATCATATCCGGCGTCGTTTTGGAAAATCATTTTCGGCGTGAACGTCGCGAGCTCCATTTCATACAAATCCATGAAGCGGAGATTGCGCGCGTTGGAGCTATAGAACAGGCTTTGATCATCATAAGCCCAAGCTTCGAAGGTGGCGCGCGCCGTGTCGTTCGGCGTGAGATCGCGCACGTTGCCTTCGAGGTCGCGCATATAGAGATGAAAAATCTCGTTGCCGCCTTTGTCGCTCGAATAGAGAACGCGTTGGTCTTGGGGGAAGAATGAAATCACGAACACGGAGTTGTCTTGCGATTGCGTGAGCGGCTTCGCTTCGCCGCCCGCGGTGGGAATAAGATAGGCGTTAAAGATGCCGGTTTTGTTGCTCGAAATGAGCACGCTGCCGTCGTCGTGCGAAATCGAATTGCCCGAAATCGACACGGTGTTCATGAACTGCGCGATGGAGTATTGCTTGGGCGTGCGCGTTTGTTTTTGGGCAAAGCTCGTTGCCGCTAGAACGGACACGAGCACGCCGATTATGATGCGCAGGAATTTCATTTGTTGCTCTCCTCAATGTGAATAGCAAACCGAAACCGTGTTTGTTCAGCCACGACGGTCCCTGACTTTATTGCTAAATAACGATCATCCTCATGAAGACGTTGCAGCAACATTGTGCTTTGCATGCAGCGAAATCCAAACTATGCGGTTAAAGCGAAGAACCAAAGCGGCAAAATCAGGATTCGCTTTCCATCGACTTGCACGTGCTCGAGGCGGTTCTTTGAAATCACCAGGCCAAAATCCAAGCCTTCTTCTTCCATGAAGCGTAACATGTTTTTATAATCGCTCGGCGTCACGTGCTCCTGATATTTCACTTCGATAGGCAAGGGGGCGTGCGCATTTTGTTGGAGCACAAAATCGATTTCGCTGCCCTCTTTGGTGCGAAAAAAGTATTGCGCAATCGTCGTGTGCGCGAGCGCGCCGGCTTTGTTGATGATGGTATGAACAAAATTTTCTGCTTCGTGGCCGAGATTGGGTTGATCAAGCAAATCCATTCCCGCTCTTCGGCTCAAATAATTGCACAATCCCATGTCCCGAAAATAAATTTTAGGCTCTTTGATTAAGCCTTTGCCGCGATTCGAAAAAAACGGAGGAAGCCGGTCGATGACAAACGCTTCCTCTGCAGCCACGAAATATTTTTTCAACGTCGCGGCCTTCAATTGTAACTGCGTCGCCAGACTCGAAATATTCAAAAGCTGTCCGGTCTGAAAGCTCAACAAGCGCAAGAGCTTTTCAAAATCTAGATACTTCGCCGTGCGCAACGTTTCGACAAGGTCGCGCTGAATCAAAGTTTGAACATACTCTTCCAGACGAAGCTGCCGTTGCTCGTCCGTTTCAGAAAGATAGATACGGGGCAGACCACCAAATACAAAGAGCTTTTGCAAAGCCAAAGTGATCTCGTTTTGATAAGGCGCAACCGCGGCGAAATGGGCGCGCACGCTTTCAAAACTCAAAAGGTCGTCAAACGAAATTTCCGGTGCTTGCGCTACAACTTCGGTGAGAGAAAAAGGCTCCACAATAAAACTCACGGTGCGCCCACGCAAACTTTCCGCAATGCGATCCGAAAGCTGCAAGATCGAAGAGCCGGAGAGAATGAACTTGACGTTTTTAAGCAGATCGTGATATTCTTTGACAAGGTCGGCGAAACCGGAAAGTTTCTGCACTTCATCCAAAATCACATAAACCTTCTCCGGGTAACTTTCGAGCGTTTGCCCGAGGAAGATTTCAAGAGTATTTTTTAAAGCATAGGGATGTCGGCCAAACTCTTCCTGCAGTTTTAAATTATCGAGCAAAAAATAAAAGACATTTTGCGGCTTAATGCCCGAAGCGAGCAAGTGCTCGACAAGCGCATAAATAATCGTCGTCTTACCGGTTTGGCGCGCGCCTTTTATGAGTATGATTTCTTCCGCGTTCAGCCAGCTCTTGACCTTTGGAAGAATTTTCCGCGCGAGTATCGGCCGTGCTAGCGCCGGCTGGCCGCGCTTCCACGGGTTTTGTAGGGCAACAATGCTTTCCATCTTCAACCTGCACAATTTGATTGAAGCATGGTATCAAAATTTATCCGTAAAAGCAAGGCCAGTGGCGCACGCAATCATTGCTTCCACGGAATGAAATCACTATCTTTTTTCGAACAACAAAACTATGGTGACCAATGCCAGCTTATTGCTCCCGTGTTAGACGCTGCCGCTTTCTTTTGGTTGGAGTTTTATTTTTCGCTGCGTGCAAGAAAGACCCGGTCGATCCCAAACCGCCCGAACCGACGCCGGAGTTCAAAGTAACGGACTTCGCCGCGCCGGAGCAATGCGCTTCTTGCCATCCGAATCATTATCAAGAATGGCAAAGTTCGATGCACGCGTATGCTTTCGTCGATCCCGTGTTCTTCGCGATGCATGATCGCGGCCAGCAACTCACGAGCGGGCAACTCGATCAATTCTGCACGAAATGCCATAGCCCCATTGCCAGCCGCAGCGGTGAAACGCCGGCGTTTTTTGATCGCAACAAACTCTCGCCGATTTCCACGCGCGGCGTTTCGTGCGATGTTTGCCATTCGATCACGAAGGTAAATAAAATTTTCAACGCGCAGTTCGACCTGTCGCCCGGCAACACGAAGTTCGGCTCATTGAACAATCCCATGCCCAACGCCTATCATCAGTCGCAATTCAACGCGCTGTTTGATCGCTCGGAATTTTGCGGCACGTGTCATGAAGTGGAGAATACTTTCAACACGCGCGTGGAGGAAACTTATACGGAGTGGGTGCAGGCCTCGGTCGCGGGCATGTCCGCGGATTGCCAAGATTGCCACATGCCGACTTACGCGGGCGAAGCTGCGGTGGGCGGGCCGATGCGCGATAAGGTGCATCGCCATTATTTCGTCGGCGTGGACGTGCCGCTCGTGGATTTCCCCGGCGCGGATTTGCAGCGCCAAATGAGCGAAGAGCTGCTCAAGAATTCGGCGGAGATTAGTGTGAATGCACCAGCCACGATCAAAGCCGGCGATACATTGCGCGTCGCCGTGCAAGTTTCGAATACGCGCACGGGACACAATCTTCCTTCGGGCACGGTGGCGGAGCGCCAAATGTGGATTGCGATGCAAGCGCGCGACGCGAACGGCACTCTGCTCTATCAAACCGGCCAGCTTGATGCGAACGGCGATTTGATGGATCAGCACAGCGTGCTCAATCCGAATGCCGATCGCGACCTTGTTGTTTATCGTCAAAAATTATTTGATGCCAATGGCAAAGAAGTGCTTTACTTTTTTCAAGCAAAGACGGTGGAGAATAATCTCATTCCCCTCTTCTCTTCTAAAACCGGAAACTACAAGATTGCAACTCCCGCCACAATCAATGGGCCGATCACGCTCGACGTGAAGTTGCGCTTTCGCAGCTTGCCGCCGTACTTTCTGCGCGATTTGAATTTGGGCGAATTGGTTGCAAAGGTGCCTGTTGTCGACATGGAAGAGACAACCGTGCAAGTGCAAGTGACGCAGTAATCTATTTGGCAAGCTCAATGTCAACTTCCGCGCATAACGTTCATCAGCTCGTCGATCACCTGTTCCGCCACAAAGCCGGACAAGTGATTGCCACACTCACGCGCATTTTCGGAATCGAGCATCTCGATCTGGTGGAAGACGTCACGCAGGAGGCCTTGCTGCGCGCGTTGCGTCATTGGCCCTATCGTGGCGTGCCGCAAAATCCTGGCGGTTGGATTTTGCAATGCGCACGCAATCTCGCGATTGACGCGCTGCGCCGCGAGGCTTCGTTTCGCGGCAAAACAGAGGAGATTGCCCGGCAACTCGAGCACGAATTGAGTGCACAAGACGAGCAGGAAGCCGAAACGATTCAAAGCGATCAACTGCGCATGATGTTCGTGTGCTGCCATTCCGAATTATCGCAAGAGGCGCAGATTGCGCTCATTCTCAAAACCTTGTGCGGCTTTAGCGTCGAAGAAATCGCGCGCGCATTTCTCACCACCGAAACCACGCTGGCGCAACGGCTCGTGCGCGCCAAACGCAAGCTGCGTGAAATAGGCGTGACGAGCGAATTGCCCGAAGCCGCGGCGTTGCATGCGCGCTTGGATTCGGTATTGGCTGCGCTTTATTTGCTTTTCAACGAAGGCTATACTGCGCATCTCGGCGAAGATTTGATACGCACGGAATTGTGCGCCGAGGCCATACGTTTGTGCCGCATACTCGCGGAACATGCCTGGGGCAACAAACCGCGCGTGCATGCGCTGCTTGCGCTCATGCTTTTGCAAGCTTCGCGCTTACCCGCACGCACGAATGATGACGGCCACGTGCTTGTGCTCGCGCAACAAGATCGCAAGCTTTGGGATCAAACTCTGATTCAGCGCGGCCTGCTCCATATGCAGCGCGCCGCGCAAAGCGAAGAGTTGAGTGAGTATCATGTGCTCGCAGGCATCGCTTCGTGTCATGCCACAGCATCAAATTATGAAGCGACAAATTGGGAGAGTATTTTACGCTTCTACGATATGCTCCTGACGATGAACCACTCGCCCGTCATCGCGCTCAATCGCGCGGTGGCCTTATCAAAAATTGAAGGGCCGCAAGCAGGCATCGCCGCCCTTGAAAAAATTCGCAACCTCCCTCCCATGAAATCTTATTACCTCATGCCGGCGACACTCGCCGAATTTCATCTCCGTCTCGGCAATCGCGAGCAAGCACTTTTGTGCTATCAGCAGGCGCTCGCGCTCACCGGCACGGAGCCGGAGCGACTCTTTTTAATGAAAAAAATCGAGGCGTGTCAATGAACCAAAACTTCATGCTGCTTCCGCAAAAAACAAACTCCCACGAAGGCAATCGCACTTTTCGTGGGAGTTTTGTTTTCTACCCTAGAAATTTTTGCTTTGTCATGAGCACGCTGATACACTTCGCCTTTGCCGCTTGCTTTAGCCAGCCGTTCGAGTTCTATCCGAACGGCACTTATCTAGCGCATATACCTTCGCCTGAAAAAGTTCTGGGGTATCCGCTGGGCTCGACCTTTTCCCGTTATGAGGACATGCGTGAATACGTGCATCGTCTCGCGGAAAATTCGGATCGCGTGCGCCTCACGCATATCGGAACTTCAAACGAACGCCGTAAACTGTATTTGCTGCAAATCTCCTCGCCGGAAAACCTCGCACGGCTGGAGGACATTCGCGCAAACAATCGCAAGCTCGCTGATCCGCGACTGCTCACCGAAAATCAGGCGCGCATGCTTGTTAAAAATCTGCCGACAACCGTTTGGCTAAATTATGGCATTCACGGTGATGAGTCGGCTGCATTCGAAACGGCGATGCAGATTGCTTATCAACTCGCTGCGGGCACGGATTCGCTCACGCTTGCCATTCTCAAAAACGTTGTCGTGCTCATCAACATGTGCCATAATCCCGACAGCCATGAGCGTTTTGTGACGTGGTACAACTCGGTGCAAGTTGGTACGAACGGCACGGCTGATCCAAACGCGGCGGAGCATCATGACCCATGGGGCATGAACACCACGGGCAATCATTATCAAATCGATTTGAATCGCGATTGGTTTATTGCCTCGCAAGTGGAAACGCAAGCTGTGCTCGAACAATATCTGCACTGGCAACCGCAAGTGCTCGTTGATCACCACGGTGAGACGCACAATTATTTCTTCGGGCCGCAGGCAGATCCCATCAATGCGAATATCAAGGAGCCGGTGCGACGCTGGTTCAAAATTTTCGCGGAGGAGAATGCGCGTGCGTTTGATCAATACGGCTGGAGTTATTATGGCCGCGAGGAGTTCGATGAATTTTACCCCGGTTATTCCAGCGCGTGGGCATGCCTCAACGGTGCGGTGGGCATGACGTATGAAACAGACGGCGGCGGTGATCGCGGATTGCAAGTGGAGCGCTGGGACGATGGCACGATCGTGACTTTGCGCGATGGAATTCATCATCACTTTACCGCTTCACTCACGACACTCGCAACCGCAGCACAACAACGCGAAGCGCGCTTGCGCGACTTTTATCAATTCAAGCAGAGCGCGATTGCAGAAGGGCACACGACCAGTATGCGCCGCTTTGTGTTCGTGCCCGGAAGCGATCCGCAACGCAGCGCACAATTCGTGCATGCGCTTTTGCGACAAGGCATCGAAGTGCATGAGGCCACGGCTGCGTTTCAATTAACGCAAGTGCACGACTATTTTCAGCGCAAAACTTCGATGAAAAATTTTCCGGCGGGCACATACCTCGTGGAAGCAGCGCAACCGCAAAAGCATCTCCTCACGGCGATCCTCGAACCGGAACCGTATCTGCTCGCGGCAGATACCCTCGCTAGCGATGCGGATCAATGGGCCGAACCGTATTATGACCTCACAGCTTGGGCATTGCCTTATTCATTCAATGTCGAAACCTATTACACCGCCGACGCGCGCACCGTGCCAATGCAATTGCTCGTGCGTGAAGCCTTCTTGAAAAAACAGCTAGCCAACAAAGTGCTCGTAAGCCGTGCGCAATATGGCTATCTCTTCGCGTACGAATCGAACTCCGCGGCCAAACTACTCGCGAGATTGTTGCAAACAGGCTATGTCGCAATGATAACGCAAACGCCGCTGCAAGTTGCGGGGAGAGAGTTCGGACGTGGTGCGGTGCTCGTACGTGTGGAGCGCAATCGCGCAGCACTGCATGATGATATAGGGCAATGGAGCACGCAGTTCGGAGTGGAGGTGCTCGCCCTCAATTCTGCGGTGACAGAGAACGAACTGCGTTTGGGTTCGCCGAAACTCAAAGCGTTGCGCACGCCGCAGATCGCGGTGATGACCGGCCCTCCGGTGAATACGCCGGAATATGGCGCGATTTGGCATATGCTCGAGCGCGAGTATGAAATCACTTTTACTGCTTTGCAAATGCAAGAGCTGCGCGATGCGGATTTGCGCCGCTACAACGTGATCGTATTTCCGGATGATGAAGAACGCTGGGCGCAACCGCGCGGCTTTTATCGCGAGAACTTGCGCGAAACCGGTGCGCTAAAACTGCGAAGATGGATTGAGGAGGGAGGAGCATTCGTTGGCATCAAGGGCGGCGCACTGCTCGCGTTGAATGATTCAGTATCCTTGCGCAGCATTCGGCTTTGTGCAACACGGTTGCTCGGCAGGATGGATAATACACCCGGCACTATTTTTCAAATACACGCACCAGGCAAACATTTCCTAACAATTGGATTGGATGCGCCTCTATCCGTGCTTGCGCGAAACAGTTTGCTCTTCTCTCCTGCTGCACACTCTGAAACAGTTTTCGCATTTGCACACAAACTCAGCGGCGTATCTTCCTTGCAAGATGAGCAACGCAGCAAAGGCACCCCATATGTGCTGGTGGAAAAAGTCGGACGCGGGCAGGTGGTGTTATTCGCGGATGATCCAACGTTTCGCCTCGCATGGCAAGGCTTGGCGCGTGTTTTTTTGAATACGCTCCTTTTAGGGCCAAGTAGTTTGAACCAATAGCTTAAAAATTTACGCTTGACTTTCGCCGGTTTCTTCGGCAAATACACGGCGTAGAGAATCACTCATTTGCCTGCCTTTGCATGCGCCACATTTCGTTGCGAGGGGGGAAGTCGCGCTTTATATCAAGCAGCAAAAACCCATCAACCCATGGCGCGCCGTCGCGATTTTTCCGAGCCAAGAATTTGATCCGGGAGTGCATCCGCATTACGAGGAATTTTTTGCCAGTGGGCGTTTACGTCGAATCTATCTCGCTGAGTTGCCACAACTATTGTTGCAAAAATTCCCTTTGAATTTGTTTCGAATCATCCTAGATTCAAAGCAGTCGGTTTTGACAACGGCGCAGGTTCTCGTCCGTGAATTGTCGCATCAGACGACGAATGAAAACGAAAGAGGCGAGTTTCTCGACCTGCTTATAAATCTGCTCATGAGCAAACTGCCACAAGTGGCGAGAAAGGAGATTGAAAAAATGATAGAGCCTCTGCTTTCCGATGTTCGACAATCTCGAGCGTTTCAAGAAGTAGCTGAAGAAATAAGGCAGGAATTATTGATGGAATTGCAACCCAAGCTTCGGCAAGAGTTGACCCCCAAACTCACGCAAGAGTTGACCCCAAAACTCACGCAAGAGTTGACGCCCAAACTCACGCAAGAGTTGACGCCACGCATTGCACAACAGGAAAAGCGTGGGATCGCTTTAAATATGTTAAAGAAAAATTTTGACGTTGAAATAATTGCCGAAATCACGGGCTTGTCTTTTGAACAGATCCTCGCGCTTGACAAGCGTTGAGTGTTGCCCGCTTTCTTGCTCCCCGCCTCTCCAGAATTATGAAGGAACAACTATAAACGCGACTCCTCTAGCGCTTGTAGTTTTCCTCCCCCCCTACTTTATTACCGCGACCTTTGTCATTACCGTCCCGCTGTTGGTTTTCAAGACGGCAAGATAAACGCCGTTCAACACTTGCTTGCCCTTACCGTTCAAACCATTCCACGTGATGTCGCCTTTGTGCGGGCCGGACTTGCCTTGCGCTTCGCTTGCGCTAAAATTCTTCTTCCACACCAACTCGCCGAGCAGCGTATAAATCTCCAGTGAAATGTCAGAATCGTTCGGCAATGTGTAAATGAAGCCCGTGCTTTCATCGGCCCCAAAAGGATTGGGGTAGTTATAAAAGTTTTCAAACTTCGCCTCGAACAAAACCGCAGGCCCGGAATTGAGTTTGAATGCCACGCCCGTGCGCCCTTGTGCATCTTCCACAGTCACGAGCGAATCCGAGTCTTGATCTTTCGCCAGCAAGTCGGCGCTGTTTTGAAAGCCAAGACTAAACGCGGCAATCGAATCCGTGCTCGTGAGGCTCACGAGCAGTTTCACGGCCCGCGGCGCTTCGAAGCTAACCGCGACGGGCGTAGCGAAATCCAAAACGAGCGGATTACTACGCATTGTTGCAGTCACATCAAGTTTGCCGAACAATTGGCTGTGATCATTCGCATTTACCAAACGCAGGCTGCGCAGAATCGTGCTCGGCGCGAGTGGAGTGCCGTCGGACTTGCTTACATAGAACTGCATACGGCGCAGCAAAATGTTGCTGGAATTTTCACCCGAGCCGGTATTCTTCAACTCTAAGCACATGACAGCGAGGCTGTCTTGGCCGCGCGCGGCGGGGGAAGTGTTTTCGCCTTCGAGTTTGCGCACTTGCAAACGTTTCTCTTCCGTGAGCACCGTGGTCTGCTTTTGCGTAACATCCACGCGCGCCACTTGCCCGGTGTTTTCATCGAGCACGAAATTCTGCAAGCGCATCGTAATCGTTTCACCCGGAGGATTCTTCGATTTTTCCTTAGGCGCAATCACCCACCACGAGGCGCGGCGTTGATTCCCCACCGCGATACTGCTCTTCACCCACTGCGTCTCGCGATCGTCTAAACGATAACCTTCCGGCAAAGGCGAGAGTCGAACGCTGTCCACGCCCACCACTTGCGCTTCACCGGCATTCGCTAATATAGCCGTGATTTCGAACGGTTGCCCTACACTCACAACACGATCGCGCGCTGCTTCAGGATTTGTGACTTCCACATTGAAAGTCAAATCCGCGCGGCGCACAAACTCCAAAGCAATGGAGTCTTGCTGCAGCGCAAATTTAAAATCAGGATCGCTGGCATCCACGCCGGTCACTTCAATTTTAAACAGCGCGCGCGCAATGGCCTGCGTCGGCGCTTTAATGCGCCAAAACGGTGTGGTATTGCCTTGCGTATCTTCGAAAGTACGTTTCAAATCATCATTCAAAGCCTCGGGCAAAAATCCGCCTTCGGGCAAAATGAGCCGCGCAACCACGGAATCCGCGCGCTTCCAATTCATATCCGCGGTAATCGTGAAAAGCTGCTCCGTGCTCAACGTGCTGTCTTTCGCGCCTTCCGGCTCATGAATGCGCACGTTCTGCAAAGTCAGCATGCCGCGATCATCCGTGCTCACTTCGAACAACACCGTCTTCTTTTCAATGCTCGCGGCAACATCCGTATTGCGATCTTTCGGAAATTGCGTCACCGTAAACGTGAGCGGCTTTTTCAGCGAAAGCGTGTCAGGCGCATGTGCTTGCCACAATGCTTGCGCACGATCATTGGTGAAAACGAGCGTCTTCTCCTCGGTTTCATTTTCATCGAGCGTCAAGCCACTGTTGCCAAGATCGATCTTCACTTTCGCGTCGCCGTAAACTTCCGCGCTGCCATTGTTGTTCAATTCCGCCAACAGCGTGAGCGCTTGCCCAAATGACAACTGTCCCTTGGCTGCACCCGCCGGAGCGCTGATGCTCGCCGTGAGGCGCAAATTCGCGCGCGCTTGCACGCGCACGGGAATGCTCATGCTATCCGGCAAAACCGTTTCGCCGCTGGTGTTCGTGCCTGCCACACGCACTTCGAGCTCGGTTGGCGTGAGGTCTTCATTGCTCGGCGCAACCAATCGCCACAACACCGAGTCGACGTCGCTCGCAACATTCTTACTCGCGGTTTCATTATCCGCCAACACATAGCCATTCGTGGGCTTGAAGCGCGCGTTCACGCTGCTCAAATTCGGGCTTTTGCGCAGCTTTGCTTTCAGCAAGAACCGCTGCTCGGTTGAAACCAAACTATCCGTTGCGCCCGCGGGCGATTGAATTACGACTTGAGTGACGGCGAGTTCGGATTCAAACACATTCACGATCAACGCTACGGTATCTTTTTCCGCCAGCGCGGGCGTGCGCGAATTGCTATCCTGCGGCCGCGTAATCATCTTAATGAAAAAAGTATCTTTCTCAACGATGCTGTTTGGCGCCGTCACGGTCCATTCGACTGCGCCGCTTTCCGTGAACGGCTGCGGGTCATTGTTAAAAATCGTGAAGCCGCTGGGAAAGGGCGCAACGATTTGCAAGCGGCCGGAATTATCAAACTTCGCTTGTCCGAGATTTTTGATGGTCGTGCGAATTTTAAAAGTTTGGCCCTTGCTCAAATCATTGCCGGGAGGATCGGTGGCCGCGTTCATTTGCAACAACGCGGGCGTTTCAATCTTCACGCGCACAGTAGTGTCAGGCAAAGTGCGTGTGATCTTTACCGAACTTGCCAACGTGCGCGCGGTATCTAGGCGCGCTTCAAACACTTCGAAGTCGCCTGCAACACTCGGCAAGCTGCCGGCATCGAGCAGAAAAGTCGCCGTGGCAATTCCGGTGTTGGGAATCGCGCGCAATGTGTCGGTCTCTTCGGTAGCGAAAGCTTCGCCGTTGCCACTTGCTTTTTTGATGGAGACGACGGCCCATTCAATTTGCTCCGGCCCGAGGTTTTGCACATCAACTTCCACCGGAAATTTTTGTGCAAGGTTCACAAAGCCGACGCTCCCGTTTTGATTCACTGTGGTAGCAAAACGGGTTTTTAAAATTTGCGCAACGGTCTTGCCTTCCACAAAAACTTGCTTGCTGGCCGAAGGCGTGAAGACGCGGGCAATGTCGTTTTTGTCCTTCGCCGAAAGTCTTGCTGTGATGGTCAAATCTCCGCTGCGACGGCCGGTTTGCTGCACCACGTAAATCAACGTATCGCGCTCACCGCCTTGCAGCTCTAAACCGCTACGGCGCAAGCCTGTCGGCGTTTTAATAGTATAATCCGTTTGCGGCACACTATTCAACTCCAAGCTCAATGCTTGCGGCGGATCGAAGATCACATTGCCGGAATCAGAAGCTGCACGCACAATCACGAACACGCGCCAGTCTGCTTCTTGGTTAATCGCAACCGTGTCTTTCGCCAAATCCGTGGTTACTTCCACTAAATACAAATTCGCCGGGTTGTCGATTGAAATTTGCGCCTTGTCATCAATCGCAGCAGCAACCTGCGCTTTTTGTTTCGTGTTCGCCGCCACAGAGGAGTCAATCGTTGCGGTGAAAACTTCGCCTTGACGTAAATCATTCGCCGCCGTTACACTGAACACGGCAGAGTCGCCTTGTGTGGTGACAATATTGTTCGCGATCTTCGAATTGCCGTTCGTCCTTAGTTTCACCCACACGTTATCGAGCTTTTCTTCGCCCAAATTTTTGATCTTCGCGCGCACTTGAAACTGCTGTCCGGCATTGACGCGCTCGCCGTTGAACACGTTTGCGAGCACGGTTGCTTCAATGCGAATGCGCGCCGGCGTTTCAACGGTGACGCTGGTGTCGCTCGCCGCGGGCACGATGCTCTTGGCGAAAGTGCGATTGCTGTTAATCTCTTTAACGGAGATGGAGCCGCCGATTCTATTTTTCCCTAAAGCCGTGCCAGAAGTGTCAACCGTGAAAATGAGATCGCGCGTGGTCAAACCTTTGATCGTGCCGGTCGGGCTCCCCTCCAAAGCTGTCGGCTTAACGATTTTGTAGCCCGCGTTCTTTTCTAATGTCAACGCCGTCGCCGCATTGCCGAATTGCACGCCCACATCGCTTTGACCGGAGTTGGTGACGCGCATCGCCACGAACCAATCCGCGGTTTGCCCCTGCGTAATGCGAGCTTGCGAGGGCAGAAGTTTAAGGCTCAATGCCGCGGGCGTTTGCACGACGAAGCCGCCCTGGGTGCCTTCTGATAACGCGACATATTCGTTTTCTTGTTCGTCGCGCATGCGAAGATAAGCAAACACTAAGGCCGAGCCCGCAATCGTTCCGGTCTTTTTAATTCTAAATTCTAACGAGTCAGTCGAGTTCGGCTCAAGCAGAATAAGGCCGGAGGCAAAAGCCGTGGGCTTGTCCATTTCATAGCTTGTATCGAACTGGCCGGCAGTAAGAATCCGCAAACTCAAACTGTCAATAGCTTGATCATACTCCAAAAAAGAACCGGTGTTATTGCGCACCTCAAGCTTGATGCTCCAAAGTTTCGTGCCCATACCGAGCGTGACTGTGGTCTGGCTCGGCCGGATGTTCACAATCTCCAACTCCGCGGAGTCAGTCACGTTCACGCTGTCCACTTCAAATGGATTTTCTAAAGTGAAAGCAGTGCCATTATGCGTGCCCACAATATCAACGAAAGCAGCGGCCTTGCCGCGCGGAAAGCTTTCGGAAATTTGCGCGACGCGAAACGTGAGTGTCGTGTCGCCGGTTGCAATCGCGCGCACGCGGTTCGCATCCAGCAGCGCAGTGAGCGTATTGCCGTCTTTCTGCAACTGAAACTTTGTGAGATCGGGATTGAGCACGAGCGTGGCTTGGCCTGTGTTGCGCACGCGCACGCTAAATTGATGCGAACTGCCCACACTCACCGTCGAAGGAATGCGGCTGTTGGAAATGTAGCTCAATGTCGGTTGGGTTTGCACGAGCCATTGGTCCCCCACGTCTGCCAACGAATCGCTCGCCACGCCAGGCGTGCCCACGGTAGCCTCGGCTTTGCCGTCAACCTTGAACGAACCCGCGCTGTTTTTCACATCAGGCCGCACGGTGAATTGCAGTGTGAGCGTTTGAAAATTGCCGAAAATCGTGTCAGGCAAAGCAGGCGAGACACTTCGAATTTCAAACAAATCCGTTTTGTCATCAAAGAGCAAACTTGCTTTGGTTAAAGTAATATCGTCTTTACCAAAGTTCTGCACGATCATGCTGACTTTCGCATCACTCTGATCCGAAACCGTATCGCGCTCGGCGGTGACACTGAGAATGCGCAACTCATTCACGCTCAACTTGACGGTTCCCGAAGCCGCACCGCCAGTCACGACAACCGCGACTGCGCCGCCTTTTTTTCCAGTTTGAAACTCAAAACTGAGCCGACTTGTAGCCGTTGTCGCAACCTGCAACCCAGGCATGGTTGGGGAGGCATCGGCTGTCATAATTTTTCCGGCACTGGTATCACTTACTGTGACTGTGAACAATCTGCCGCTGCCCACAGCGTTACCTTCGGCATCCTTTATGGCATTAGCAGCCCCGTTTGGAGTTTGGATCGTTACTTTCGTTTTGCCATCTGCGGGCAGAACATTCGTATTCGGCACGAGCACAAACTTGAGTTCCCCACTTGCTTCGCCCGGGCTTGCTAAAAATAGCGGCTGAGCTGGGCTCGAAAAGCTGAATATCGGAGACCCATTATCCGTCACTTTCAAACTGCGCAAAACATCTTTATTCCCAATCGAGGTAAAACGCACGGATTCCGTTCTTACGCCATTAACAAAAGCTTGACTATTGACCGGCAAAACATTCCCCTCGGAAGCTTCAATTTTCACCGTACGAGTGTAATCCGTGACGGTATTGCCTTTCGCATCCTGCGCGGTAATTGTAACAGCAAAAGGAATCCCCGCGACTTGATTGCTGATAGAAGAGAATCCAAATTTTGCGAGGACATCATGGGTGACGGAGAAGAGGTTCGATGAACCCGTCTTGCCGTTGCTTGTGGCAATAATGCGCGTGTTGCTCGGCGCTTTGGTGACTTGAATAGTTTGACTAACGACGCCACTTAACCACGGATTGGGGGGACTTTTCGGAGAAACGGTTCGCGTGCTATCGTCTAGCGTTAATGTCCCAGAGAAATTTGTAATGGTGTTGTTATAACTGTCTTTGGCGGTGACCCGAATAATGAAATCTTTACCGGCAACTTGTGCGGCCAGATTTTGTCCCGCATTGTTGGTGACCGTAAAATGGTCCAATGCGCCGGGAAGAAGAGTGAAGGCCGGGGAAGTGCCGGCATCGATGGTTGAGCCATTGAAGTTTTGTGTTTCGACTTGAACTTTAAGGTTGGCTCCGGCAGTCTTGCGGTTTTTGATGATTGAAACAATCACGCCCGTCGGCGTACTCACGGGCACGGCCTTGCCAGAACCATCGCGCGTCAATATCAACACAGAATCTGAGGACGCGGGGATTGAAGGCGTGAGGGCACCATCCATATTAGGCACCGCGCCACCAGCTACTGCAACCAGCGAAAGATCGAAACCCGAAGGAAAAGTGAGTTTGATTTTGCCGTTGGCGGGTATTGTATTCGAGGCGCTGGTGATAAACGAGATGGTATAATTTGCCAGGGCGCCGGCAGTATCCGAGGAAGCTTGCACGGAGATATTCGTCAATTGCGCCCATGCGGAGGCGGGCAGCATGAATCCCAAACAGAATCCGACAATGATTCGCTGAACATACTTCTGCCAAGAAAATGTTTCTGCTCTCCCTCTCTTTGCGAGTGTGCGCTCGCCGGCCGGCTGATTGAATCCAAGTTTGAAAGGCATCGCTACTTCAGATCCGTCTAATGGTGTCGTGCAAAGGTGTCGTGGAATTTTTCTTCGAACTGCGTCGATGCTGACAACTATTTTTTAATCGACTTGTTTTTTGCTTTCAAATGTCACGCGTTGCTTTGTAAACGCCGTGGCTGCGCTCTCCGCGGCCGGGCGAATTTGCAATGCCACTTCGCGGCTGCTTGAAAAATTCTTCGGATTGATAATCGCCCCGAGGCGCAGGCGAACGACCGTGCCGGAAGCAATAGCGCGCCCCAAGCCGGAACGTTTTACGAGCACCTTCTGTTTATCGCGTGAGAGCGTGAAGCCGCCATTGATCTCCGGCGAGCCGGCGATTTGTAATTGCGACAAATCAAACTCCGCGGGAAAATCAAACACGAACTCGGCTGCGGGGCTTAAACTAGCGCTCGTGGTGAATGTGATCTCATACACCGAAGGCTTGCTCGGTTCCGCGGAGAGCGCTTTCATACTAAACTCTTGCGCCAAGGCCGCGTTGGCGAGCAACAGCGCGAATGCTCCGCAGCGCAGAGCGCGTTGGCAGGAAAGAAAATTTGATTTCAACATGATTCTGACTCGTTGCGTTAGGTGTCACACTGCATGGGCACTTCGTATGAGATTGCGGTCGCTTCAAATTCGCAAGACAATTACCACACGGACACGGCCTGCTTCAGAGTAGTACAACCGGCCTTTTGGAACTGCGAAATCGCGAACGCGCTTCGTTCAGGCGCATTGTAAGCTCGGGCGCACGAAAACGTTGACGCGCGCGTGTTTGAGGAACCCAAGAGCACGCGAGTTGTTGCGCGCAGACAAAGTTTGGAAACTTCGCGCAACAATCTTAAGCCGCTCGTGTGTGCAGCTTGCGCTTCAAGCATAGCGCGCATATGAAAAATACAAAGTCCATACCAGTGAGGAATGAAGGCCCGTGACCTGTTGGGGAAGGAAGATAATACCGGAGGGATAGCGGGAGAGTGAGAGGCTACATCAAGCGGAGCAGTTTGGCAATAAACTCCAATGCGTTTTGATTTAAAAAGATGATGACGAACAGCAACGTGTAGAACATCAACGTGAATTTGCGGTCGAGCTTGAACTCGATGCGAGCGATCTCAGCTTTGAGTTCCGCTATATCAACTTTAGTTGCAAGTTCTTTGGCTAATTCGTCTTTTAGCTCAAACTTCTTTTGGCTAATCAGGTAATCCGCCTTTTCCGTTATCTTGGCGAGTTTTTCATCCGTTTGACGACGCACTTCCTGCAAAGTGGCGTCAACCGCGCCCACCAATTCCTGCGCTTCTTTTTCGCCGAGTTTCTTTTCCAGCGAACGATAAGTTTCAGGTGATAAGAGCAGAGCCATAGTTTGTCCCTCTGCTAACAAAAAAAGGCAAACCGCCGTGGTTTGCCTTCTCTATTGAAATTCAAAACCGTATTGTCAGCTTAACGAAACATCGCCTTGATGCTGCCCCAAGTGGCGCGTGCGCTGGAGATGATGGGGTTCACCTCGATAGTAGCCGTGTGGGTCGAAGTGCCGTCCTGATCCAAAATCTTCAAACGATAATAATAAACCCGGCCTTCGTTTTTGAATACGCTATTGTCTTCGAAAGTATATTCCGTTTTGCCGACGGTCGCGCCTTTGGCCTCCACAAATTCGAGCTTCTCCATTTCGGTTTTGCTCATGCCGCGCTCGATTTCAAATCCTTTGAGATTGATCTCCGCCTCGGAAGTCCACTTCAACGTGACTTTATTGCGGCTCGGCTCGCCGCGAAACTCCGAGACGACGGCGCCGGCCCACGCCAAGCCGATGCTCAAAAAAAGCGCTGTGAATCCAAGCAGACGTTTCATAACAAGCCTCTATAGGTTTTCAAACCGCGGAAAAGATACGGTTTTCCATTTGAGAATCAAGTCTTTTTTCTCCCCCCAAATTGCACCTCATTCGGAAAACCTGCCCGAAGCAAAGTTCGCTCTTGGCATTGACCGCATCAAATACGATTCCATTGCCAAACCGGTTTGCAGAAAATTCATATCAGCAAAAACAGCAATAGCGGGTTTTGCCGGAATTACGTACCATAACGCAGTCACAAAGATTTATTGACAGAACCTCCTCACAACCCAATCAACCTCAGCACAACCATGCACGACGCCACCCTCCTTCTGCACGCCGGTTTGCCGCGACCTGAGCAAGGCCAACCGTTTCATCACGGCCCAACCTTCGCCGCACCGTATCATCTCAGCGGCGATCCCGCGACCTCCGCTTACACCTACGGTCGTTATCACAATCCAACATGGACCGCATACGAGCAAGCGCTCACCGAACTGGAGCAAGGAGTCGCGAGCGTCGTGTTCGCCTCCGGCATTGCCGCGGTCGTCGCCATCTTTGGCGTCGCGCTCAAAGCCGGCGAGGTGCTCGTCATGCCCTCCGATGCGTACTACGCCAGTCGCGTGCTCGCGCAAAATTTTTTCGCCAACCTCGGCGTGCAAGTGCGACTCGCGCCCACCGCAAACAACGCGCAGCTCGAACTTGTGCGCGGCGCAAAACTGCTCTGGCTTGAAACGCCGAGCAATCCCGGCCTCGAGGTGTGCGACATCGCATTGCTCGTCCAAGCCGCGCACGAAGCCGGCGCGCTCGTCGTTGTTGATAACACCACTGCCACTTGTCTCGGCCAAAAGCCGCTCGCGCTCGGCGCGGATTTCTCACTCTCCTCCGACACCAAAGCCACCACCGGCCACAGCGATTTGCTTCTCGGCCATGTCACAGTGCGCGATGCTTCATGGGCGGAAAAGCTGCGCAACTGGCGAACCCAAATCGGCGCCGTGCCCGGCCCCATGGAAGTTTGGCTCGCGCATCGTTCGCTTGCCACGCTGCATATGCGTTTGGAACGGCAATGCGCCAACGCGCTCATGCTCGCAAAATTTTTAGCGCAGCGCGCCGAAGTTACCGGCTTGCGTTATCCCGGTTTGCCCAATGATGCCGGCCACGCCATTGCCGCGCGGCAAATGAAATACTTTGGCCCCATCGTGAGTTTCACTCTTCCCTCGCGCGCCTTCGCTGAAAATTTCCTACGCAGTTGCGAGCTTATTTTTGAAGCCACGAGTTTCGGCAGCATTCATAGCACCGCGGAGCGCCGCGCGCGTTGGGGCGGCGATCAAGTCGCCCAAGGCTTTATTCGCATGAGCGTCGGCTGCGAAGAGGCGAGCGATTTGATTGCCGATCTTCGACAAGCGTTGGATAAGGCCGCGCGCATTTAACGCGCCTCGCAAACCTCTCCTCCCCCTAGCGCTTTTTTTTGTCTTGTCGCTGCTTCACCGAGGGTTCATCTCCGCTTGTTTACCGAGGTGGCCTCTTCGCGCGCGCTGACGTAAAGCGCTTCGCGGATTGGAAAAAGCAAAAGCGGAGTTTCAAACTTGCACAACCTCTTCCTCATCGCTCTCGGCGGCGGGCTGGGTTCGGTCTTGCGTTATCTCCTTAGCGGCGCCATTCAAACCTGGAGCAAAAGCTCATCGTTTCCTTACGGCACACTCGCCGTCAATCTGCTCGGCTGCTTCGTCATCGGCTTTTGCGCACAACTCGCCGAAACGCGCAGCATGTTTACTTCCGAAACACGCGCCTTCGTCTTCGTCGGCATACTCGGCGGCTTCACCACTTTTTCCACGTTCGGCAATGAAACCATGAACCTGTTGCGCGCGAGTGCAACGCTCACAGCGCTGCTTAATCTCGCAGCACATGTTGTCCTCGGATTGCTCGCGGTTTGGCTCGGCCGCGCGCTCGCATACTTTATTTGGAGATAAAAATGACGCTCCCACAAGAAGGCTATTTGCTGCGAATTTTCATCGGCGAGAGTGATAAACACGAAGGCAAGCCCCTTCACGAATGGCTCGTGCAACAAGCGCGCACGCACGGCCTTGCCGGCGCGACCGTATTGCGCGGCATGATGGGCTTCGGCGCCCACAGCCGTATTCACACCTTCAAAATCGAACGGCTCTCTGAAGATTTGCCGCTCATCATTGAGCTGGTGGACACGAAAGAGAAGCTGGAAAGTTTTCTCGAAGTGATTGACGACCAAATCAAAGAGGGCTTGGCAACGATGGAAAATGCGCAGATTCGTTTCTATCGCAGCGGCGCTGGAAAGGCGCACGAGTGCAACTCATCCCAACCAAGCATCGGCGCTTAAATTACCTGCCCATTTTTTGAACCGCTAATCAACACGAATGAACGCACATTCTTTTTCATTCGCGTTCATTCGCGCCAATTCGCGGTTGAGGACTTCACTATTGAATTGTTTTGCTCATGCCCCACGCTGCAACGCCTGCAACGCTCTCTCTGCTTCTTCCCAATTCAAATCCTCCACGCGCGTGATTTTAGCGCACAAGCTTTCGAGCATGCGATCCTGCGCTTTGCCTTTGGCCAGCGCTTCCGCATATGGCCCACGACGAAACGTAACCAGCGAATACTTGGGCGTAAACAATTCGGGGAATCTCTCTTCCAGCACACGCTCGACTTTTTTCTGCAATAAAAATCTCGGATCCGCCACGCGATCCCGCATCTCGATAAAATTTTCCAGCGCAAGCTCGGCAATCGCATCCGTGTTGGGCTTGCGCAGACGTTCGAATTCATCGAACACCGCACTCCAATCATCGCCGTGCTGCTCCAAACATTGCTCGAAGTATGTGCAATCCTCAAAACAACAATTCACGCCTTGCCCGAAAAAAGGCACGATGGCGTGCGCCGCATCGCCCATGAGCAAAACTTTATCTTCGAAATGCCACGGCTCACATTTGACCGTCACCATCGCGCCCGTGGGATTCGAAAAGTACATTTCGCGCAAGCCCGGCATGAGCGGCACCACATCGCCGAACTGCTGCGCGAAAAATCGCATCATCTTCTCTTCGTCCGCCAGGCTCGCAAAGCTCGGCTCACCCTCATGTTGAAAAAAGAAAATGCCCGCAAAACTGCCATCGAGGTTGGGCAGCGCGATGAGCATGTAGGTTTGTCGCGGCCAGATGTGCAGCGCGTGCTTCTCCATTTGGTACGCGCCGTCCGGCCCCGCGGGGATGATCAACTCTTTATAGCCGTGCGCCAAATACTGCTGCGAAAAATTAAAACGCCCGACTTTCAACATCTCCAAACGAATCGCCGAAGCCGAGCCGTCCGTGCCAATCACGACCTCGGTCGACCGCACGCGGGTCTCGCCCGTGACTTCATCGCGCAATTCGAGCTCGCCGGTTTTGAAATCCATCCCCGTGCAACGCTGATTGAAATGAATGCGCACCTCCGCATGTTGCTCCGCGGCCGTGAGCAACATTTGATTCAACTCCGAACGGAGCACGGCATAAATCACTTCCGAATCGTCTTTGCCGTAACGTTGAAACGTCAGCTCGCCGTCAAGGGCGTGCATCATGCGGCCTTTCATCGGCACCGCAATTTGCATGATGCGTTCGAACAGTCCCGCTTCGCTCAATGCATGCAACCCACGCACGGAGAGTGCGAGATTGATCGAGCGCCCGGCGCTGATCGCAACTTTGCGCATATCGGGTCGGCGCTCGAACAATTCAACCGCAAAGCCGCGGCGCGCCAAATAAATCGCGAGCAAAGCACCGGTCGGGCCCGCGCCAATGAGGGTGATTTTTTTTCTTTTCTTGCTCATAGTTAGAGAAGATTTCACTTTTGCGAGATGATGCGTCACAAGGAATACGTTTGCATCACAAACTGCTTTCGATGGTTTCCACCTGAATCTTGCACTAATAATTTCGCCGGCCATCGCCTGATGCTGTAAGCATCAGGCTAGGAGATGCAAGCCCCGTGAACGGGGCTGCCACCCAATGGGTGTTTAGCGATCTTTAGATCGCTTTCACCTTTTAGCCTGAT